>NZ_MCVI01000104.1 GCF_002873135.1 Shewanella sp. 10N.286.48.A6 | reverse complement strand
AATTATGTTTTACCCGGTTTTCATTGTTCATCATCATCCCCCATTTAGGGCATTGTTAATACGCTAGCGCATTATTAGCAAAACCCGCAAAGTAATACTTCTGGCAGCCCACTGGGTTGCCATTTTTTTTGCGCCAAGTTTATTTTCTTTGAATAGAGCTATGAGCAAAAGCTGGAACAAGCTGACTGATTAAACCGCTAAATTGCAGTAATAAAATCCAATCAAACCAGCTAGCCAAAAAAATTTTAAAATAATTTACCGCGGTAATGAACTTTTTTGAAATGAGCCACTCTGAGTAACTGTAGCAACGAGGTAATGTGCTTTTAAGGCGATGTTCACGAACTCTTCATCACAGTGACTGAATATCGAATGACATTATCGCTAACCGAATTATGTTTCACCCGGTTTTCATTGTTCATCATCATCCCCATTTAGGGCATTGTTAATACGCTAGCGCATTATTAGCAAAACCCGCAAAGTAATACTTCTGGCAGCCCACTGGGTTGCCATTTTTTTGCGCTAAATTTATTTTCTTCGATTAGAGCTATGAGCAAAAGCTGGAACAAGCTGACTGATTAAACAGCTAAATTGCAGTAATAAAATCCAATCAAACCAGCTAGCCAAAAAAACTTTAAAATAATTTACCGCGGTAATGAACTTTTTTGAAATGAGCCACTCTGAGTAACTGTAGCAACGAGGTAATGTGCTTTTAAGGCGATGTTCACAAACTCTTCATCACAGTGACTGAATATCGAATGACATTATCGCTAACCGAATTATGTTTTACCCGGTTT
>NZ_MCVI01000103.1 GCF_002873135.1 Shewanella sp. 10N.286.48.A6 | reverse complement strand
AGCACCACATGTAAATGATTACTCATCACCGCATAAGCACAAATATCAATCGCGAAAATCGTCGATAATTCAATAATTCGGTTATCTACCCACTCACGGCGATGTTCATAGTTTTCGCCTGTCGACTTATCAAACCCACACAAAAATGCCTTACGTACCACACGCGAACAACAGTGGTAGTAAGGCGTATCTTCTAAACTCACGAGTGTTTTTCTAGGTCTGGCCATCTTTA
>NZ_MCVI01000102.1 GCF_002873135.1 Shewanella sp. 10N.286.48.A6 | reverse complement strand
TACTTGATAGAAAGAAAGAGAAAGATATCGAAAGGTATTTTTGAGTATTTTGATTGTTAATCAAGGCGCTTGAGGAGTGAATGAGGACGTGTAGTACACTACACGACGATTGAACGACAAAAGCAACGCTGAGTAACGATTAAAAGACCAAAAAGAATGGGTCTGTAGCTCAGCTGGTTAGAGCGCACCCCTGATAAGGGTGAGGTCGGTGGTTCAAGTCCACTCTGACCCACCAAAATCTTCATTTTATCTGCGTTAATTAAATACTCGTTTAGTGAACTAAACGTCGCATTGAATTAACTTACTAAAATTCGATTTGGCTTCGCCAATTACTATAATTGGTACCTTGATATCCTACTCAACTGCATGTAAATGGGGCTA
>NZ_MCVI01000101.1 GCF_002873135.1 Shewanella sp. 10N.286.48.A6 | reverse complement strand
TAACAGATAAGGATAGGCCGCGCGTAGCCGCGGCCTTATCCCAAGTGTTGAACAAGCCCGAGTGATACCTTTATAGTGTAAATATCGGCGTAAGATCTTACGCTTTTTCGATGTGTGCTGAGCAGTTACATTTTTTACTAGCCGCATCGATCCCTTAGCATCGCCAGCTAATTTCTTTACCTCAACATATCAATACCTTAGCACCTCCTGATACTTTTATTGTTCTGCATCTTAAGTGTTCACTTTCTAATTCCTCGGCTTAAACAGTGGCGTTAGGTGTCGTTGGTTTTGCCTAAGAAAGCTTGTCAGTCGTGCATGCACCCCCATAAATATCATCGGTTGTCGGCAACAAGGGCAAGGTCGTATGGCTTGAGTTTTAGTGGTGTTTTCGAGCGGCGCAAACACGGTGCCAGCAACGGCTAGCATCAAGCGTATTCGTTG
>NZ_MCVI01000100.1 GCF_002873135.1 Shewanella sp. 10N.286.48.A6 | reverse complement strand
ACCGGTTAATTATGACGCTTTAAAAGCAGCTTAATTAACGCTAACACCTTGAGGCTATTGGCCTGTCGCCGTGTCAGTGGATGCGCATTATAGGCAAGTTAAGATTTAGCGCAAGGGCTTTTATGCATAAAAATGAAGTTTTTAATCATTAATTGCTTAAGTACAGGATACACACTTATTACCCCCAAGGTTATCCACATTATCAAGGATAAATGTTGTCAACCAGAGCTACGACCTATTAGCTTAATATCCGTTAATGCTGAAGGATTAAAGGGCTAAAGCCCGCTAATACAACAAAGTCATGAAGTATTGGGCTCACTCGTTAAGCGTGATTGCAGTAAAACTATCCCCAATTTTTCGAACGATGAAAATTACGGCTTTCTAAAAGACCAAAATTTGTTTATACAATTCTCAATGCGGCATTTAATTTTAGTTCAATATGGTGAAACAATCGAAAAATAAACAACATTATTTTAAGAGCTAGCACCTTAATACTCATTACTGTGATTGTCAGGCTTAAAAACGTCATATTGGAGCTGCATGTTGGCCAGCTAACGGTAAACTTGTTGGTAATAGCCCTTATATATTTTTTGCCAGTAACATAGAGTACCGCTCATAGAAAGTAATCTAATAGGAAAAAGTATCAAAACACCGACCCTGTAGGTTTATGACGCTGACTTAACGTTCGAAAGCTTTACTTGCCCGTTAAATAAATTCGTCCAGCAAAAATATCAACGCATTTCAGCTTATATGGCGTCAAATTGTCTCTTTAGTTTTATATAAACGCAATCGTAAATAGCCGGTCACATTAGTAACGAGCTATCAGAGCTCACCAAAGCAGGCATCACCGCTTACTTACCCTGTATGCAGATTGAAAACCCCCAAACGAAAAAAGCCCT
>NZ_MCVI01000099.1 GCF_002873135.1 Shewanella sp. 10N.286.48.A6 | reverse complement strand
CCTCCGGCTACCCGATTATATTTTATTCTTCCCACACTTGAAGGTTACCAGTGCGCCAAGATTCACCATCAAACGATAAAACGTCGTCTAGCTCTTTACACATAGAGTGTTGTCTGTAACGTGGAGTTGAATCTTTCTTAAACCATTTACTTATTAAAGTGATCGGCTTTGGTATTGATATTTTCTTTTTTTCATTAAGCTCTGGTTGCCAAAAATATATGATTATAGATTCAGCCATTTCAAGGAAATGTCTTGATGCATCATTTGGGTAATTTATTTCACCGATCCAAAATTCTTGTTGACGATTAATCTCATGAACTTTATGATGGTTTTTAAATCTTCCATGAAAACTACCCTCTGTGATACCACAATATTGAATTGTTGCTTCTCTTTCATATTTCAACTTACCAGTGGCAAGGTATAAACCATTACCCCAATCAGAGTTTTCTTCTATTTCTTGGTATGAAAATGGACCTCGCCAGTCAACAATCACAGTTGTGTGGGAACTCAATACATACTCCTTTAAAATATAACGCCCTAATAATGGGCAAAAATTGTTGGCTAAAATGTTGAGGAACGAAAACAGCCAACTGTTTTTTGTCCTTATTTATTAGCTTGTTATGTTGCAATGCCACAAGGGTAACCAATTTCTGAAATGTCCTTTTCTAGCTGTTTTAATGATACTTCAGA
>NZ_MCVI01000098.1 GCF_002873135.1 Shewanella sp. 10N.286.48.A6 | reverse complement strand
AAATGTCATTGAGATTACATGCTCATCGTCGAGTTCTAGCCGTAAGCATTAAACTGGTATTAATGAAGTTACAGCGCTAGTTGACGTATTGCAGACGTAGCAGCATATATAGAGCAGAGCCTGTAACTAGTGATTAAAACCAAATAAACAGCGATAAAATAGCCAGGTTGTTTTATTTTAGCGCAATACGCTCAATTAAAAAGCACTTGAATCAATGTTTGTCAATTAATTTGTAAAAGCCCTTGCATGAAATTTTAGTTTCCCTATAATGCGCACCACTGACACGGAACAAGGCGTCTAAACGCTAGTTACCGAGTCCGCTCTTTAACAATTTATCA
>NZ_MCVI01000097.1 GCF_002873135.1 Shewanella sp. 10N.286.48.A6 | reverse complement strand
TTTTATCTCAGCAAGATTGTATGTCGGTAATGCTTAAAAGTAGTTATCACTGCGATATGACAGAAACTGTGAAAGATTGCATGCAAACAGAGGTACTAACCGCATCGCCCGATGGCAGTATTTTACAACTTGCAGAGCAAATGCTGGGGGCGAAACCTAAAATTTATCCGGTAGTAGAAGGCGGTAAAGTGATTGGCACCATTAACCGAACCAATGTACTAAGTGCGATGAATTTGTACATGCAGCAATGTTATTTAACCCCAGCATAGGCAGGAAAAGTCTAAACTAATACCATTCAGTCTAGTTCCTTGCTAGGATCGCATTTTTTGAAATACTTGCTAGGAATTAGATTTGAATTCAGATCCACACCCGCTCTCTAAAGCAT
>NZ_MCVI01000096.1 GCF_002873135.1 Shewanella sp. 10N.286.48.A6 | reverse complement strand
CCTATCCTTATCTGTTATGTGTTTTTTTTACTCCACTTTCCAGAAACAATCATGACATAAACACCGATGGTAATTGTAGCAAGCATTAACCCTATGAAAGGCGATGAACTCCCAACTAGAAATGACATACCAAGTGAAGTACCTAAACATATAGTTAAAGCACCAAGTTGTGCGCGATTGAGCTTATTATTAAATCTCATTTTGGACTCCCCATCCTTGAATTTACTGTGAATAATCCTAAACACATAACGCTTCAATCAGCCGCCGCGTTAGCGGTCACCTGCATTGTCTTGTGTACGCCCAGCATGGGCATGAACTAATGAGGTGAAAGTCCTCTGTAGGAAGGTCACCGTTT
>NZ_MCVI01000095.1 GCF_002873135.1 Shewanella sp. 10N.286.48.A6 | reverse complement strand
TAAAAAGCCCTTGCACCAATTCAGAATCTGCCTATAATGCGCATCCACTGACACGGCAAACCACGCACTAGCATGGGTTACACGCCAAATCAGTTCACTGTAAAGTGACGCTGAAAATTGTTTTTAAATAAGTTTAAAAATGACTTGACGCGAAAAAGGAATTGCGTAGAATACGCATCCCAAGCCAACGACCTAGCGTCTAACGGCGGAGTCTGAAAAATTGATTCCACGCTCTTTAACAATTTATCA
>NZ_MCVI01000094.1:50772-109031 GCF_002873135.1 Shewanella sp. 10N.286.48.A6 | reverse complement strand
GTGCCAGTGCCAGTGCCAGTAGAGGGAGGGGTAATGTCAGGTGTTGGGGCACCTTTTAGTGTCTCAGTCACTTCATGTGTTGCAGTTTGTGGTGTGATTACATTTGATACTGAATGAGATGATGAATTAATGGTAAAAGCAGTCTGAAAGTTTTGTTCAGGTAACGAAATTTGAGATGTTCTAAATTGGCTTATGTCTTGGGTTGTGACATTACCATTATGAAAATGTGCACCCGCTGCTAGTCCTGTTGTTTGAGTTGAACCTGTTTCTACAATAAGCTTATTTAATGGCTGCTGCTGACTCGGTTCTATCGGGTTGCTATCAGCGATTTGACTGGCATTTTTAAGTGTTGAGCTTGTTAACTGTTGTGGCGTTGTGGATGTTTTTAAAACGTCTTGCTGAGTAGCTTCTGGATTAGTAGCTGCATGAGTAAAATCTGCTTCAGTTGCTTTATCATCCTCAGATGCATTCGCTATATTCGTCTGCCAAGACTTGTCAGCTACCAGATCATTTTGTCTATTTGGGGTTATGTTCCCCGTATCTCGAGATTCTTTTGCCCGCAACTTTTTAGCATCATTATCAATTTTCTTTATTGCTTGCTGGATTTTATTTTCGGGCAGATCTTTTTTGAGTTTATTTTTTTCATTTGGCTTATTTTTATTATCTTTATTATCCGTGCTCATGGGATGCTCCTACCATTTATCTTTCGCCAAATGCTTCGTTAATGTTGGTGAACACTGGTTTCCATAAGTACTGGAAGACACTTTTTTCACCTGTCACAATATCTGCTTCGCCAGTCATTCCAGGAATTAATGCAAAACTATCGGGATTATCCAAAAAGTAGGGCTTATCAATGGCAAGCTGCACTTTATAAAATACACCGCCTTTTTCATCTTTATCTGTGCTTGGTGAAATACGTTTTACGATTCCATCTAACGCGCCATAACGGCTGTAATCAAACGCATCGATTTTGATTCTTGCTGATTGACCAACATGGACAAAGCCGATATCTCTTGGTGACAGCTTAATTTCCATCAAACCCGTTTTGGTCATGGGAACAATTACAGCCACAGTCCCACCTGGTTGAATGACGCTGCCAGTTGAAGATGTTGGGATTGATTGAATGATGCCGTCAACAGGCGCGGTTACGGTGTTTTGAGATACCAGTGAGCTGGATGATTTAAGCCTTGCTGTGACACCTAATAATTCAGCTTGGGTGTCAGTACGTTTTTCACCGACTTCTTTTAATAATGAAGCCTGTCTTTGTTTGAGTTGTTGCTGCAGATTTAGCAGGTTCTTGGTGAGAACTTGTTGTTTGCTTTCCATCGCCTTTAGCTCTCGCATGTAAGAATCAAGCTTTTGCTGTGATTCTAAAATGCGTAACTTTGAAACGGCTTGCTCTTCTGTTACTGACAACATCATTTTTAACGTTTGTTCTGCGGTTTGGATTTGATCGCTAAGGGGAGGTATTTCAGTTTTCAAACCATCCAATTCCGCTTGAGATTTGGCTATTTCAGATTCTGATAGCTGCTCAATTGCCACTCGTTCATCGATCATGCGATTAAGCGAAGACTGATGCAGCTTAACCAGTTGCGGGTACTCATAGGCGAACTCATCAAAATTGGCATCGCGAGCATCAATGAAGGCTTCGTAACGTTCAATTCGCATCATTAAGTTAGCACGTTTACTGGATAGTTCTTCCTCAGTTGACAAGCTGTCTATTGAGACAAAGCTTGCCAAAATATCACCTTGTTTAACAACGTCACCTTCTTCGACTACGACAGAAGCAATAGTGCCACCAGCACGGCTTTGAATAACCTGCCTATGGCCTAACGGCACCACTTGTCCTTTGGATTTTGAAATTTCTTCTACGCTGGTAAAAACAGACCAAACCAACATGATTAAAATTGAGCCGGTGATCAATAAGATGATATTTCGAATTAATTTACGCTCAGCAGGGGCTTCAATTGCTTCTGCAAATTCATGTTCTGGCCAGACTCGATTAGCTAGTTGACGATTATCCATTGGTTGGAGACTCCTGCATGACGGTGTTAGTGGCATCTGGCGTTTGAGGTGCTTGGTCTGGAATTGGGCCTGCATAAACCACAGCGCCTTTATCAAGAATAATGACCTTGTCAGCGTGTTTAATTAAATCTTGATCGTGGCTAGTAAACATTACGGTTGATTGTCCTTTTAAGTTTAATAAGGTCTTTATCAACTGCTGTTTTGATTCTGGATTTCGATGAGGTAATGGTTCATCAAGCAATAACAATGGCGATTGTTTTATCAGTGCGCGGGCAAGGTTGATGTAACTCCCTTCGATAGCGGAAAGCATGGCGTTATTCTCACCGAGTAAATCAACCGATAAGTCATTATTGATGCTATTAAAAAAGCTGGCCCCACCAGCGGCAATTATTGCGGTTTTAATTTCATCATCGGTAGCATCTGGTTTCGCTATCCGAATATTTTCAGCTAAAGTCCCTGGGAAAATATCAGGTTGTGATGGGCTATAAGCCACCCAATGCCTAAATATTTCAGTGTCATATTGTTTTAAATTTTTCCCATTCACGGTGACAAATCCAGCTTGTGCTTCCAACACGCCTAAGGCGCTCAGTAGCAAGGTTGATTTACCACAGGCATTGGGCCCTATAACGGCAACTAATTCACCGGGTTCTATGTCTACATTCACACCTGATAGTGCCGGCTCTCCTTCAGCTTTATATCTCAGGGTTAAATGCTGAAATGAAATTGCTGGTGCTTGAGTGTTATCAGGGGTGTCTAAGCGTAATTCTGATTGTTCCGTTGTTGCCTGCATGAACCGATCAAACTGTTTTACGGCAACATCCATCATGGTGAATTTTTGTTGAGATGAAAATGCCAGTTGTGCAGGGCCTGTAATCCGCCAAATCATCATCACACAGGCAATTAATGCACCGGAGGAAATCGTTTGATTTAGTACTAAAAATATTCCCGTAAACACTGTGATGAGTGCAGTGAATAAACTCAGTGAATGAGCAATGGCTGCATTTAGGCCATTTCGTTTAGCATAAAGAAAATTCTGGCGACTATTTTCACGGCATTGACGAATAAATTTTGTTTGCCAGCCTTCAGTATCACCAGCCGCTTTGAGTTGCAGTAGATTTTTCGCTAGTTCGCTTAGGGTATTTTGATACTCGCCACTAATTGTTGGCGAGGCTGCCTGAACATAGCGGCTGACGACTTTCATCACCAAGTAATACAGCATCAACATGCCAATAGGCACTAATACTAGCCAGCCACTTAAAAACATAATCGCCAGCAGCGCAATAATAGTGAAGGGCAGGTCGACTAAGCCGCCGCCTCCAGGGCCAGATAAGAGCATTCTGACTTTTTCTGCATTACGCATTCTAGCGATATGATTTGAAATGCCGACGCGTGACAGTACCATTAACGGCATGTGTAATAGTCGATAAAAGGTTATCTGGGAAAGGTCTCTAGCAAATCGATTACTGGTGGTGGCAAGAATTTGCGCCCGCGCTAAGCGGGTTGATACTAATACGCCAACAGCAAGCGCTCCACCTAAGGCTATGCTGGGGAGTATGGAGGGTGTTTGACCACCAATGACTCGGTCATATACAGCCATGGTAAACAGAGGTACTGCTAACCCTGTAATACTGGACAGTAAACTCAGCCAGAAAACGGGACGATACCATTTAGTTCTCTTACTCATGTGAGCGGCGAATGCTTGAACACTCTTTTTACTACGAGGTAAGGCATCAATAACAAATAAGTATGCATCATCTGTTAGCTGAGTCATATCGACCGTTTGCCAATGATTATTCTCTAGTTTTTCGAACTGATGTCCCTGTCTTCTTGCTATAAAGGCATTGTCTTTCGCTGGGACAACTAAGAAAGGGTAGATGGTTAAATGCAGGGTACTATCTGACGGTTTAATAACAGAGAAACCAATTTGATGTTTTTTTAATAAGCGGGAAACAGCGAGAGTATTGAGATCGTTTTCAGTGCCACTAGCCACGTTACTGGCTTGAGTGTAAAGACCTAATTGTTGTAACAGCTCAACTAGTAATGGTTTTAGTTCTAAAGTCTTCATAGGATCACCTCCTGTGAATCACTATTATCCACGTGCGGCGATTTATTAGTTTCTTTAGGCTGAGCATGTCCCTCAATTGTGACAACTTCATCACTAATTTTACCGATTTCAGGGTAGTGGGATGCCGCTACAATGGTCATTTGTTGTTTCAGTTGGGCCAATAAAGTGAGTAGTTTATTTTGGGCATCGGCATCAAGTGAAATCATCGGCTCATCCAATAGCAATATCGACGGTTTTTGGACTATCGCTCTGACTATTGCAATGAGTTTAATTGCCCCTTTATTTAGCATTCGGTTGTCATTTTCACCGACTGAAGTTTGATAACCATTGGGCAATTCGGCAATTTTAGCCGTTAAGCCTAAACTGTCAGCAATTGCCATTGCTTGTGGTTCATACTCTGCTCGGAACATCGTCATATTCTCAAGTAAACTACCTGCAAATAAGGTTGGCCAAGGGGCAACATAGTTAACGGACTGTCGAAACTCTTTACTATCGTGTGCATGAAGTAAAACCCCATCAATGGCGACTTCACCTGTACTTATCTTTTGAAATCCAGCAATGATACTGAGTAAGTGGCTAGCATGACTCAGGGGATTTGATTGCAGGGTAACTAAGGTTTTAGGGAGGATCTCTAAATTCAACTGTTGAATGACAGTGCCTAAATTACTGCTATCGACTTTTTGAAACCTAATAGGGCCGTTAGGGATTTTTTGTTGATAGATTTTTTCAGCACTAAACGCTTCGGCTGGAATGGCGGTCAAATCATCTACGTGTGACATCGCCGTTTTGGCACTCACAAGTCGAGAACGAAGGCTAATAATTGCACTTAATGGTGCGATGGCGCGACCCGCTAATATTGAACATGCAGCCAGTCCACCCGTTGTAAGCGAACCGTTAAGGACTTCTAAACAACCTAGCATCACTAATATTAGTGTTGTTCCTTGCGATGCTGCTTGGATGACTTCTTGTAACTTAGCTGATAACCAATCGACTTGTTGCTGTTGCGCTAGTCGCTGGTGGTTTATTTTATTATAAATACTGGCTAATCGGTCTTCTAAAGATAGGGCCTTGGCTGTGGTTAGCCCTGATAACACCAGTATCAACATTCGGGTTCGTTCAGCATCTGAAAGAGCGAGATCCTCAGTGGCTATGGCGAGTTTTTTGCCAATGACATAAACCAGAGCGCCAACAAGTACCCAGACGACTATCGGAATGAATACCAGCGGGCCACCAATATAGGCAACCAATGCAAGAAAAATGAGCACAAATGGAAAATCCATGAGTGCCACAATTGCTTGCCCTGAATAGAGCTCTCGCATACTCGCAATACTGGCTAAACCATTAGTAACTTTACCTGTTCCCATGGCTTCAACATGGTGATAGTCCGCTTGCATGAGCTTGTTAACCACCTTGGTTGTGGTTTCTAATTCAAAATTGGCTGCTGATGCTGCAAGTAGCCAACTGCGGCCATATCTGAGTAATAATTCCAGCAAAATCGCAATCGCCACACCAGAAACAAGAATAGTGGCAGTACCATAACCTTGATTTGGCAGAATACGATCGTAGATTTGTAGCATGGTGAATGGCAGTGCAAGCGACAATAAATTGATAAATGTCGATGACAATAATAGCTCGGGAAAGGCTTTATTCCTGGAAAATAAACTGAAGTTTTCCTGCATACAAAAAATGTCCTTTTTATCGCAATGCGTAACGACTAAGCAATCAATAAACCAATGATTTAAGCGTAGCTTGTTTTAGTCAGTTTTCCTTACCTTAATCTAACTTAGTTTAAATATTAAGCAATCAATATAACATCTTGGGGTTAAACTGATTTTTAATCAGATGCAGCGAGTTTGCTAGAAATGGCGGCATTATTACGAGGGATAAGAGAATGAGTTTGCATGAGGTACGCGTGGAGTATGTAAAGGGAGGCCGCTTATTAAAATTAATGCAAAGATAATAAAAAACCATGAGTAATAACTCATGGTTTTTAGCTGAAATGTAGACCTATCTAGACTTGATATATTCTTAAGGTTGTTGGCGAGTTGGCGCTAAGACAATTTCTCGTACACAAACATTTTGCGGCATTTCAAAGGCAAATACAGCCGCATCAGCAACTGCTGTAGGCTCGATAACGCCGCCCATGAACTCTTTCCATTCTTGGTAGCCGGCTTTAATATCTTCATCGGTTGTGTGGCTAAGCAGGGCCGTTTCAACAGCGCCTGGAGCGATAGTCACCATTCGCACATCATCCATCGCCACTTCTTCGCGGATATTTTCAGTTAGCGCATGCACAGCAAACTTACTGGCGCAATATGCTGCATGGTTAGGGAATGTTTTACGACCCGCTATAGAGCTTACGTTGATAATAGTGCCTGTTTTACGGGCTTTCATATCAGCAAGCACAGCGTGAATACCATTAAGCACGCCCATCACATTGATGTTGAGCATTTGGCTCCACTGGGCAGGATCTTGTACATCTGCTTGACCAAGTAGCATTACGCCAGCGTTATTGACTAAACAGCCAACAGGGCCAAACTTTGCTTCAGCAGTCGCAATCGCTGTTTTCATCGCTGCAGCATCAGTAACATCAACGCTAACAGATAAGCTGTTGGGCAGGTTAAGTGCTTGCATTGGTTCAACGCGACGAGCAAGTAAAAGTAGTGGGTGACCTTTAGCGCTAAATGCATTCGCCATAGCGGCGCCAATACCTGATGATGCGCCAGTAATGACAACAAGTGATTTCATGATTTTTACCTCGTTCGTTAAGTTGTGTCCATTATAGGTAATGGCTCATTGTTGATATATAATCCACAAAGAACATCATTGTTTACACATGGCTCCTAATCGCTTGTTGATGACCACAAACTAAAATAGACATTATTATGAACTTAGACATAAATTTGATTGATATCAGAGCCTTTGTGGT
Source organism: Shewanella sp. 10N.286.48.A6 (assembly GCF_002873135.1). Classification (GTDB taxonomy): domain Bacteria; phylum Pseudomonadota; class Gammaproteobacteria; order Enterobacterales; family Shewanellaceae; genus Shewanella. The sequence continues at coordinate 102,012 of NZ_MCVI01000094.1, read as the reverse complement.
GATTGCTGAGCAAGGTAATTTTACTGAAGCTGCACAGGTATTAGGCTGCTCACGTTCGCATTTATCAAAGCAATTATTAAGTTTAGAAAAATTTCTTGGTGTTAGCCTAATTATTAGAACCACCAGAACCCAAAGACTGACAGAGCAAGGTCAGCAATTGCTGTTGCAATGCCAGCAAGCGTTAGCGCAAATCGATCAGGTGGTGGCAATGACATTAGACAGCGCTGAAACATTACAGGGCAATATTCACATTAATTGCGTTGGCGGGGTGATTGGTGAAGATATTTTAGTGGCCTTGGTGAATGATTTTATTAAACAGTATCCTGAAATTACCATCGATCTTGATTTTAGTAGCCAGCGGGTTGATTTAATCGAGGGCCATTTTGATATTGTATTTCGCATGGGCGAACTGGCAGATTCAAGCTTGGTGGCCAGAAAGCTGATGGATATCGAAAACCGCACTTTAGTCGCCCCTGAATACTTAGCGAAATATGGTCAACCGCAGCATCCAAGCGAGCTTAATAATCACCTGTGTATTACTGGCTCGATCAGCCATTGGCGCTTTGGCCATAGGCAAGATGCTCAAGCTGTAGACGTTGCCATTAAGGGCGGTTTTAAGTGTAAAAATGGCCGCGCTATGAAAGCCAGCGCCTTAGCAGGAAATGGCATTGTGCGATTACCTTATTTATATTGCGCTAATGAAATTGCAGCGGGTCAATTAGTGAATGTGTTTAATGATTGGCATATTCCCGACACGCCTTTTTATATGCTTTACCATAAAGATAAATTCCAACCAGAAAGGCTGAAAAAATTTATTCAATTCACCATGGAAAATTTTAAGCGCTATCTACCTGATTCATAAAATAACATTTAAAAAACGGCTGATTAAATTCATCTATGCCGTAAAAGTCTAACGGGATTGAAGCCTATTTTTAATTTTTTCGACTATCTTTATTAGATAATTAAAAATGAAAATGGTGAATGATGAGATCCTTAGCGCTGCTATTGTTTTTACTGCTGTTTGCGATAAATACGCAAGCGGGTCAGCTTTATTTTGAAGCTCGCAGTGATAGCATGGGCGGTACAGGTGTAGCCTCATCAAGCCGTATCGGCGCAAGTTTTATTAATCCCGCTTTACTGGCTATTTACGCCCCAAAAACCAATGAGTTCTCCTTACTGTTACCGGTTGTGGCTGCTGAAGTGGATGATAGCGACAATATGCTTGATAAGTTTGACTCACTACAAGACAGTTTTGATGACTTAGAAACGGCCATAAACGGCAATGATACTGATGATATTGCTGGTTTTCGTGATGATTTAGTTATTAATTTAAATGCCCTCAACGGCACTAACGCCTCGGTATCAGCCGCAATTGGCGCAGCATTAGTATTGCCAACTCAAACCGTGCCAATGGCGCTATTTTACAAAAGTCATCTTGACGCTATGGGCGTTGCTGATATTGCTCAAGGTGATATTGATATGCTGACTAATCTCGATCCCGCCAACCCTCCTGCAGATCTCACTGACTTAGACTCTCAAGGCATTGTATTAGCCGCCGGAGTCACAGATTTTGGGGTGGCGTTAAGCTTTCCACTATCTATAGTTAACATGCCTGTAAAAGTTGGGATTTCACCTAAGTTTCAACGCATTGATACCTATCATTACAGTGCCAGTGCCAATAACTTTGATGTCGATGATTTTGATGATGATAAATATCGAAATGATGACAGCTTATTTAACCTTGATCTTGGGGTGGCTATTGAGCCAACAGAAAGCTTAACCTTAGGGCTGTCTGCTCGTAATTTATTCAGTAAAAAAATAACCACAGTTGAAGCTCAAGGACGGACATTTGAATACCAAATTGAGCCGTTAGTCACAGTGGGAGCTGCTTATGATTGGTCCAGAGTCACCTTAACCACGGATATTGATCTGGTGGAGCAAAGCCGTTTTGGCGAGTTTGATGCGGTGCAGTATTGGCGAGTGGGCGGTGAAGTTAAAGCCACTGACTGGCTGTTTTTACGCATGGGCTACCGCCATGACTTAAAAGATAATAGCGTAGATATTTACTCTTTCGGCACCGGCTTTGCCATCGGCCAAGCCTTTAAGCTGGATATGAGCGGCAGCTATGGTGATGATGCCATTGGCGCTGTGCTGCAAACTTCTTATCACTTTTAAGCGTTATCATTTTTAGCTGTCATCATTGTTGCATTTATATCTGCCACAAAAAGATGATCGACTAGCCTGCTGATAATTCAATTAACGACTTAAGGGTTAGCAATAATGCACTTAAGCTACATAACACCATAGTGGCGATGCGAGTCTTATTTTTATCAACCTTATTGGTTAGCTTTCCTGCGGCAATATTTCCGAGTATGACAGATGGCAATAGCATCAATGACAACCACAGATGCTTTTCTTCCACTAAGCCTGCAAGCATTAAAATAATCAGTGCGATCATTGAGCTGAAAACAAAAAAGATCGATAGCGCGGCTCTAAACTGCGGCGCATCTTTACCGGCTAATAAAATCGCTAATGGTGGCCCACCAATGGCGGCAATATTTCCAAATACCCCCGACAAGACACCTGCAATAAATAGCGAAAGCCGATTTACTGGCGCTGTGATCTTAAAAATACTCAGCAACACCGCTGCGCCGACAATAAAGGCAATGGCTAACCCCAGTACTGCTTGGGGGGCAAACAGTAATAAACCTGCGCCCATAAAGCCACCAGGTATTCGCCCCAGCAGCGCATATTGCAGCCCATTAAACTCCAGTTGAGTAAGTTCACGCAATAAGGTCAATAAGGCGATGGAAAAACCCATCATAATCACAGGGGCTGGGACTAATTGTGGGTCGATGATATAGAGAAGTGGACTGGCAACAACCGCAAGCCCAAAACCGATAAGGCCTTGGGTTAATGCGCCTAGAAAAATGATAACCGATGCAAGCATCAAGGTCTGCGGATCGATAAATTCCATTGTCGACTCTTTAGGCGCAATACTGCAACTCACTCTCAGCTTGAGAGCTCGATGCGTTAAATGACGAGCAGTGTTTGATTAATTGAGCAGGCTTATGCTTTAGCGCAAGTACTTTAGCGCAAGTACTTTAGCGCAAGTACTTCAGCGCTAGTCGCTAGCTTGACTTAATCAAGATCTTCCCACTCAATTCCCATGGCATCCATCAAAGCTTTTGCTTCAGATGGGATGCTATCAGGCCCTTCTTTTGATAAGTCACCGTCATTTGGCAGTGGTTGCCCAGTGTAGGCATGCAAAAATGCTTCACACAGTAGTTCACTATTGGTTGCATGACGTAAGTTATTAACCTGGCGGCGGGTACGTTCATCAGTCAATACTTTTAAAACTTTTAAAGGTATGGATACCGTGATTTTTTTAACTTGTTCATTTTTTTTGCCATGTTCGGCATATGGGCTGATATAGTCGCCATTCCATTCAGTCATTAACTCACCTTTATACGATAGATTCGTGGCAGATTTTAACCGCTAAATAATAACAGTCAAATTATTGCGGTTATTCTATAACGAATGGAAATAGATTTCTTTATGTTTAGACGTCTAAACGGCTGATTTGTATTGACGATGTGACTTAGCTTAGGTACATTTAGCCATCTAGACATCTCTTTAGTGTGTATTCTTTAGGAGTTTACAATGAGCAAACATCGCGCAGCTACGCTAGCAGTACGCCAAGGTATCGAGTCAGATACCCAATACGGCGCTGTAGTCCCGCCGATTTATCTATCAACAAACTATTCTTTTGATGGCCATAAAAACCCTAGAGAGTTTGATTATAGTCGTTCAGGAAACCCGACGCGCTGCGTGTTAGGTGAAGCCATTGCCAAACTTGAACATGGCGCTACTGGGGTGGTTACTTGTACCGGTATGGCTGCGATTACCTTGGTCACTAGTTTATTAGGCCCCGATGATTTACTGATTGTGCCTCACGATTGTTATGGCGGTAGTTACCGTTTGTTCACAAATCTTGCCAACAAAGGCCAATTTAAATTACTGGTGATTGATCAAACAGATGAGCAAGCACTCAGTGATGCGATTGCTCAGAAACCTAAAATGGTGTGGTTAGAAACGCCGTCAAACCCATTATTACGTGTTGTTGATATCAAAGCTATTGCTGAGCAAAGCCATAAAGTCGATGCCTTAGTTGTGGTTGATAACACCTTTTTATCGCCAATTTTGCAACAGCCATTAGAGCTAGGCGCTGATATCGTCATGCATTCCACCACCAAATATATCAATGGTCATAGTGACGTTGTAGGTGGCGCTGTGGTGGCAAAAGACCCTGAACTGGGTGAGTTACTACACTGGTGGTCAAACACCTTAGGGCTAACAGGCTCGGCTTTTGATAGTTACCTAACCTTACGTGGCATTCGTACTTTAGCTGTACGTATTCGCGAGCATCAAAAAAATGCTGAGCAAGTTATTGACGTACTTCAGGCCAGCAATCTTGTCGAAAAAGTGTATTATCCAGGCTTAAAAGACCACCCAGGTCACGATATTGCAGCTAAGCAACAACAAGGCTTCGGCGCTATGTTAAGTTTCGAACTTAAAGGTGGTGAAGCAGAAGTGGTCGCCTTTTTAAATGCACTGTCTATTTTCAGTGTTGCTGAAAGCTTAGGCGGAGTGGAAAGCTTAGTTGCCGTACCTGCAACCATGACCCATAGAGCAATGGCGCCTGCAGCACGGTATGAAGCTGGCATTAAAGATACTTTACTGCGACTATCTGTCGGGATTGAAGATGCTGAAGACTTGGTTGCCGATATTGAAGTAGGCTTAGCTGCTGTCGCTGCGCTTTAAGTTAATCTCCCTTGGCTATATTCATGTAGTCAGGCTGGTATATGTTGTTTAAGGAGTGAAAAATGGCCCGCAGTCATTTACATAAATTTGGTGGTTCAAGTCTTGCTGATGCAGATTGCTATCGCCGCGTTGCCCATATTTTACTGACTCATGGCAACAGTGATGATTTAGTCGTTGTTTCAGCTGCGGGTAAAAGTACTAACTTTTTATATAAATTACTCTCCTTAAGAGAAAACGGTGACTTGTGGCAAGAAGAGCTACAAGTACTGGTGAGCTATCAGCAAAACCTGATTGAGCAACTTCTCTCAAACGAACAAGCGCGCGATTTACGTGAGCGCCTATCAACCGATAAATCGCAATTAGTCAGTTTATTGTCCCTTGAAGAGCGCAATGAATTTCAGCTCAATCATGTATTAAGCTTTGGTGAGCGTTGGTCAGCACGATTAATGGCAGCCTTATTAAGAGAGTCTGGCGTTGCTGCCGCGAATATTGATGCCTGCTCACTGCTGGTGGCTGATGAAGGGCCTGTGCCGAATATTCGTCTTGATGAGTCCCGCGAAAAAGTCCAAAAGCTGCTGGATGCTAATCCAAATACACGCTTAGTGATCACCGGCTTTATCTGCGCCAACAGTAAAGGGGATACATTATTACTTGGCCGCAATGGCTCAGATTACAGCGCCACCTTAATTGCCAGCTTAGCGGACATTGAACGAGTGACTATTTGGACCGATGTTGAAGGGGTATTTAACGCTGATCCGAATAAAATTAATGATGCCAAATTACTTGAAAGCATGTCACTTGCTGAAGCCGATCGTTTAGCTAAACTCGGCTCGCCAGTACTGCACAGCCGAACTTTACAGCCCTTATTTGATACTAATGTTAGTCTCGCGGTGCGCTCAAGTTACGCATCACATACTGACTTTACCCTTATTGCGCCCCAAAGTTCGTCAGCCAGTGCTCCAGTGGTTACCAGTTTAAATGAAGTGGTGCTGTTTCGCTTTAAGCAGCAAGCGCTAATTCAAACCACACTCAAATTACTTGAGCAAGCCGGTATTGCGCCGCTAGCATATTGGTGCTCTGCCCATCATAAAGTTGAACTGGCATTCACTGCTGAAAACCAAAAGCAGGTACAAGCGTTACTGGAGCTACATAGTCATGAGCTATTAATTAGCGATATCCATGCTCATACTGATTTAGGTTTAGTCGCTTTGGTTAGTGCTGATGCAGAGCACTACCGCCGCAGCTTTGCCCGATTATTAAGTCGCGATGCCAAACCCCTGTATCAAGATGGTTTGAGTTTAGTGACCTTAGTGCCTAAATCTCAGGTTAACTTACTCACCCAAAAAGTACACCGACGCTGCGCAGGCCCGCGATTGCGTATTGGGGTATTATTGCTTGGGGTCGGTAATATTGGTGAAGCCTGGATTGATTTATTTCAGCGCTCATCCACCATGCTTAACCGTGAACTAGAAGCCAATGTGCAACTTGTGGGTTTAGTGAGTTCAAAAGAGGCGCTCATTTGCCAGCAAGGAATAGATGCCAATAACTGGCAAGATGACTTTGATACCACAGCAACAACATGGGACTACCCTAGTTTATTTGAGCAGCTTGAGCTGCTCGACTGCGATGAGCTGGTGGCCTTGGATATCAGTGCTAGCGCCAGCTTAACCTTACAATACCCAGAGTTTTTCGCTCGAGGGATTCATATGGTGAGCGCCAATAAACTTGCAGGCTCAGGGCCGTTACCTTTTTACCGTGAGCTTAAGCAGCAGCTAAGTAACCGGCGTTTATTTTGGCGTTACAATGCCAGTTGCGGCGCTGGCTTACCAGTACAGCATGCCCTAAACGATTTACGCAATAGTGGCGACAATATCGAAGCTGTTGGCGGTATTTTTTCAGGTACTTTATGTTGGCTGTTTGAGCATTACGATGGGCAAAAATCTTTTTCTGAACTCGTGGTTGAAGCCCGCGGATTAGGCATTACAGAGCCAGATCCTCGAGATGATTTATCTGGCCGAGATATGCAGCGAAAGTTACTTATTCTGGCCCGTGAAATTGGCTTTGAGATTGAGCTTGATGCCATTGAATTAAATTCATTAGTGCCAGCTGAATTAGCCGACTTGTCGTTAGATGACTTTTTAGCGCGCATTGGCGAGTTAGATGAGTTTATGTTGCAGCAATATAGTGCAGCCTTTGAGCAAAATAAAGTCTTAAGGTATGTGGCATCTTTAGATAAAGTCGATGGCAAAATGCATGCTGAAGTAGGCATTCAATGGGTCGACTCGAACCATCCCTATGCCAGTTTAACCCCTGGAGATAATGTGTTTGTCATCCGCAGCACTTTTTATCAGGGCAATCCGTTAATTATTCGCGGCCCAGGTGCTGGCCGAGAAGTTACCGCAGCAGCTGTGCAGTCTGACTTAGTACAAATCTGTAAGGATTTACTGCAGGAGTGATCCTTAAGCGCGAGTTAAACGACGATTAACGTGGTTGAAAGATTAACTTTAAAGGCCTATTCCCTAACGGAATAGGCCTTTTTTATTGTCATAAAATAGCGCTAAAAGCATAAGCTCAGAGTTAACTTCACTCCCAGTCGATTTGCTGATGATTAATCGACAACGACCTTTTCATTATCAGTCTTTAGCCTGCAAATGTTCGCTGTCTGTTCTTTGGTAAGCGTATTTGGGTTACTTTTTCTTTGGTGGAGAGTATTCAATTAAGTCACATAAAGTGGATCTGATGGACTACATTTATTATTCCAGTAGCTAAACATCATCCAAGGAGAGGGCGGTATATGAAATTCCTTTTACAAGTCATCACGATAATAGCAATAGGGGCAAGTCGTAACTTGGCTATTGCCGATATTCCTGCTCAATCTCCCAAAGAGTTATTGCAAACCGTACCCACACAGGCGCAAGTTTGTTTAACTTGCCATGGTGTTAATGGTGAGGGTTTAGGTGTTATAGGGCCTAGGTTGGCGGGTTTATCCAGTGAGTATATCGCCTCGCAGCTGGTTAATTTTCAAATGGGTAATCGACAAAGTCCCACAATGTCGGCGATGGCTGCGACAGTACAAGGTGATGCTATCCAAGTCGTTGCTGATTTCTTTGCCGCTAAACCAGTAGCTGAGATCCCATTGCAATACCGCGGTGACAAGGTTGTGATAACTGATACGGCGGAAAAAATGGCTTATCAGGGAGATTGGGGCCGCGATATACCTGCCTGTACTAGCTGTCATGGACCTTCAGGCATTGGCGCAGCCAACTTCCCTCGACTTGCAGGCCAAGAACCTAGCTATTTAAAAAACCAACTATTGGCTTGGCAAAATGGTACTAGAAAAGGTGATGTCGATAATATGATGGCTAATATTGCCGCTAAGCTGACTGCTGATGAAATTGACGCATTGTCAGCGTACTTTTCAGCTTTAAAACCTCTGGTTCAAAATGCTGCTGCTCAACAGCCTTTGGCACAAAAATAAGGACATACCATGAAACTGTTTAATTATTTAGTCGCAGGTGTGTTTATCAGTTCAGTTAGCGCTGCAGAATTACCCGATAGGCAAGCTCAGATTCCCGCTATAGCAAAAGATCCCGCAGCGCAGTATCTGCAACCTAGCGATTTATCAGCTATTCCAGAGGGTGAGTTTGGCGACAAAGTACGTTTGGGCTATCAGATATTTGTTAATACTCAGCAATTAAGAGATAAATATGTCGGCAATGAGCTTAATTGCGTTAATTGTCATATGAACGCAGGTAATAAAGCCAATGCTTCACCGCTATGGGCTGCCTATATGGCTTATCCCGCTTATCGAAAGAAAAATGACAAAGTGAATAGCTACCAGGAACGGATTCAAGGTTGCTTTACTTATTCAATGAATGGTACAGCCCCCGCATCAGGCAGTAAGGAACTTGTGGCTATCTCAGCTTATTCTTATTGGCTAGCCATGAGCGGTTTACTGAATCAATTTAATCTCGATAGCAAAGTAGCAGAGTTGAGTGATGTAGAACTGGTAAAAGGTGGCAATAGAGAAGAGTTCCCAATTCCAGCTGCAGTGAAAGCTAAATGGGATCAAAAAGCCTTAACTTCACTTGCTGGCCGAGGTTTTCCCAAGTTAGAAGCGCCAGAACAAGCTTATTCAACTGAGCGAGGCGAAATAGTTTATCAAACCCATTGTCAGGCTTGTCATGGCGTTGATGGTCAAGGCATTAAAATGGCTAATGTGAGCGCTTTACCGCCATTATGGGGGCCGCAAAGCTACAACTGGGGCGCAGGGATGCATAGAGTGAACACTGCAGCTAATTTTATCTATGAGAATATGCCGCTGGGTAAAAGTATTCAGCTAACAGTGCAGCAGGCTTGGGATGTGGCAGCTTTTGTTAATGCCCATGAAAGGCCGCAAGATCCGCGTTTTAAAGGAGACCTGCCACAAACCCAAAAAAGTTATCATCAACATGATGGTTTTTATGGCAAGCAGCAGCTTGGTAATGTTTTAGGCGCCGAAGCTTATCCAAATTTTCCTGTTAATAAGTAGGACTTTAACCAGTTTCAAGCTTATGCTTTTAAGCTACAATCGTTAAGGCATAGCCTTATCTCATAAAGCATTTTATGGAAATTAAACCAGTTAACGAAACAAAGTGAACCAGATGAAAGATGTAGAAATATACTCACCAAACCAAGCAATTGAACCATTAGTATCTGAGGCACAAGACGCGATTTTTGAGCCATTAGCTTGCCCCGTTTGCCAGCAGGTTAATCAATGCGCGGTTAGTGCGGGTAAACCGATTGAAGACTGCTGGTGTTTAAGCGCTTCAGCTAAAGCTGTGATCAGTGACAAGCTGCGCACAGAGTTAAAGGGCAAAGCCTGCGTCTGTCAAAGCTGCTATCAAAAACTGTCCCAGTGAAGGCCTTAATGACTGCTTATTCAGGGTGTTTAGGCTAGGTTGTAATGGTTCAATAAGATTTAAGCGCTAATTTAGTTAGCGCTTTTTTTATAATTAAATTAATTTAATTGGCTGATAAAAAACTGTTATTTGCTGATTTGTTCGGTTTGAATCGTACCGATGTTTCCAATTTAGTGCCAATGAAGGTAATCTGAAATTCACGCACTGATGTATTAGTAGTGTGAATGCAGTAACCGTAAAAATAACGTTTAGTGATAACGATTAATAATAACTATAAATATTTAACTCATTATGAGGTTTTCAATGGAAGGATTAACGGCATTTATTAATGCAGTAAACAGCATCGTTTGGGGCGTACCCATGTTGGTGATGATTTTAGGAGTGGGATTATTTTTATCTATCGGATTAAAATTAATGCCAATCCTAAAATTAGGCACTGGTTTTAAACTGCTGTGGTCGGGTCGAGCAACCGACAGTGATAGCACTGATAAAGGTGAAATTAGTCCTTTTAATGCGCTAATGACATCGCTCTCAGCCACCATAGGAACAGGTAATATTGCTGGTGTGGCTACCGCTATTTTTATTGGTGGGCCAGGGGCATTATTTTGGATGTGGTGCACCGCATTAGTGGGTATGGCGACCAAATTTGCCGAAGCGGTATTGGCAGTTAAGTATCGTGAAAAAGACAGTAATGGCAATCACGTCGGTGGACCGATGTATTACATTAAAAATGGCTTAGGCAGCAAATGGGCCTGGTTAGGGACAGCGTTTGCGATACTGGGCTCTATTGCCGGTTTTGGGATCGGTAATACCGTGCAAACTAACTCAGTGGCAGATGCCATGAGTGCTAACTTTGGCGTGCCGAGCTGGGTTACTGGTTTAGTCTTAATGGTACTCGTCGGTGCAGTACTCATGGGCGGTATTAAACGTATTGCAGAAGTTGCTGGTAAACTCGTGCCGTTAATGACCCTGTTTTATATTGCCGCGGGTTTAGCTGTTTTAGTGGTATATGCAGACCAAATTCCTGCAGCATTTGAATTAATTATTCACAGTGCGTTTAACCCAGTTGCTGCTCAAGGCGGTTTTGCTGGCGCAGCTGTTTGGGCTGCGATTCGTTTTGGTGTCGCCCGTGGTGTGTTCTCCAATGAAGCGGGCTTAGGTAGTGCGCCCATTGCTCACGCTGCAGCGCAAACCAATGATCCGGTAAAGCAAGGCTTAGTGGCCATGCTAGGTACATTCATTGATACCATCATTGTGTGCTCTATTACTGGTTTAGCGATTATTGTTTCCGGTGCTTGGACATCAGGCGAGAACGGCGCCGCATTAACTTCATATGCCTTTTCACATGCATTACCTATGGGTAATTATATTGTGGCGGTAGCACTTGCTGTGTTTGCCTTCACGACTATTCTAGGGTGGAGTTTTTATAGTGAGAAGTGTGTTCAATACTTGCTTGGCGATAAAGCGGTAAAAACATTTCGTTTAATATGGACCCTTGTGGTACCCATAGGCGCCGTGAGTTCATTAGAGTTTATTTGGCTGTTGGCTGACACGCTTAATGCAATGATGGCCATTCCTAACTTAATTGCGCTAGTCCTATTAAGTCCTGTGGTCTTTGGTTTAACCCGAGAGTATTTTGCCAAGCAAAAAGCTAAGGCATTAGAGAGCTAATAACGCTGTTGATGAATGATGAAGGCATACACGGGGAGTGTATGCCTTTACTGAGAAGGAATATTATCGATGAAACTTTCAAACCAAATATTTCCATTGAGTTTTTTGCTTATGGCTCGTCGGTGGCTGTAATGGTATCTCTATAAGAACCAATGCTGATAAATATATTACTAATCAAGCGATTGCCTCAACGGTTGAAATCTATCAGCCTAGTGAATTGTATAACCATGACAATGAACCGCTAGGTGAGGTGGTGACGACTTATTGCGCTAACAAACCTGAAGTAATAGAGGTTGGTGTCCCCAGTATCAGCATGCTGAAAAAAGAATTAAAAGTGCAAACCCAACAAAGGGGCGGTAATGCACTCATTATCACAGACTGCGGCAAAAAGATTTACCCAGCCTGTTCAATTTATTTAGAGTGCAATGGTCTTGCATACTTATTAAAGTCTTAATCTTAAAGTGAAGCTTTAAGCTTATAAAAACTATTGGCCTGATGAGCCCGGACAAGGAACTGGGTTAAAAGAAGTCATCTTCCCCTAAGCTTTTTCGCAATTCAGCTTGTTCTAGATAATCATCTAAGCGGCGTTTAACCTGCCTTTTACGTTCAATAATTTCAGCGGAGCGTTGATTTTTTGGTGAAACCATTGCCTCGATTTCAGTATCATTTGGGATAGTCTCAGTAATATTAGCCATCACTTTATCCTCACATGGGTGGTACTCGTAAAGCATAATTAATGGCTTTACATAAACGGTAATCACAGCCTGAACGGCTTGAAACCGTGAGCACAATATTGCTACTTTATTGCTGAGCAATAATTTGCTAGGCAGCAGAAAAATAACCTCATAATTTGAATGTAGCAGCTAATAAAAAAAATGCGCACTTCTGTGGTGAGGATTTTGAGGCTCAGAGCAATAAAAAACGCCACCCTAAGGTGACGTTTTTTGATTTTTTAATAATTTAGATTAAATAGCTAACATCATTTAATACTTTTGATGGTTATAGATCGAAGCTATATGAGTAACCAAGAACAATTTTAGCATCATCATCTTCTAAATCAGTATCTGTTGCCATGAACGAGATAGTACCGAAATCAGTATCAGTGCTTAGTGATACGTTGTACTCAGAATAGCTATCAGTGCCGTACCAGCTGGTGATTACATCACCGTTTGAGTAACCATAATGGAAACCCAGTGACACTTTTTCAGTTAATGGGAAAGTCAGGTTAGCTTGAGCATACATCATATCTTTTGAATCTAATGGGCTTTCAGCAATATCATCACCGCCATTGACTGTGTAAGAGTATGCGACATCTAACCATTTCCACGCGAGACCAACTGTTACTTCACCAAAATCAACACTGCCCGGTGAATCTGGGTAAGCGTAATAAAGGTAGTTAATGTCGTAGCTTAAGTCTTCTGTAATGTCACCACCGAAACCGGCATACACATCAAGCTCATAAGAGGTGCCGTCACCAAAATCTACATTTGATGCCCAACCACCGACATAGAAACCTGACTCATGGCCATAATCAATGCCCCCCTGAACCGCAGCACCACTAGTTTGTGACACACCACGCCAAATATAGTCTGACGTCGCGCCAATATTACCCGTGACTTCAGCTAAAGCTGTAGTGCTTAAAAGTAAACCTGTTGATAGCGCAATAGCTTGATACAGAGATTTTTTCATTTTCATTCCCTCAAAGTTTTATTATTCAATTAGCATCTTGCATAAAGTCGGGTCAACGCTAAATGTTGTTTTATCTGAGGTACGTGTTGCTAATGATGTGCCATGTTTATAAAGTTAAATTAATCAATAGCTTAAAAATTACTGCACATTTATGTTGCATTTATGTTGCCACTTAATGATGCGTAGTTGCACTTTAATTGTGCAGTTTAAGTGTTGTTTTTACTTATTTATGCAAAAAAAAGACATAAAAAAACCTCCAAAAAAGGAGGTTTTATCGTTTTAGCGGTTTTTAGTTAACACTATTTTTTAGCGTTTTACCTGCTTTAAACTTAGGTACTGTTGCTTCAGCAATTTGGATCTCTTGGCCGGTTTGTGGGTTACGACCTGTACGTGCAGCACGAACTGATGTTTCGAAAGAACCAAAACCTACGATAGAAATCTTGTCGCCGTTTTTCATGGCTTCAGTTACCGCTTCTTCAAAAGACTTTAGTGCACGACCCGCTTCAGCTTTTGTTAACTCAGCATTTTCTGCAATTTTTGCAATTAATTCACTTTTGTTCATGTTGTATTCTCTGCTTTCCATAGATGTATTTATTTAGAACTAGATTAACATGCCATAAGCCATAAGGCTTTGAAAGCATTTTATCTGATAAATGTGCTGCTATATTGCAAATAAGTAACTTTTTAGTGATCTAGTTAGCTTAAACTCGGCTGAGTGAATTAACTGCTTCTGCCGTTTTTATCAAGTTTATTGATTTGTTGCTGCTCATTTTGAACTTTGGCCTACAAAAATTTGTTAGCTATCAATCTTCTAACAGTTGATACAGGAGTTGCTTCACTAACTTAGGTTCAAAGGGTTTATCACATAGCGCATTAACACCTGCGCTTGATACGTTGCTTAGGTGGGTATCGTTAGCTTCTGATGACACCATCAAAATCGGCACATGAGACTGCTGGCTTTGGTGGCGTATATATTGGGTCAATGCCAGTCCATCAACACTTGGCATATTGTAATCGGTGATTACTAAATCAAACATTTGCTGTTGCATTAATTCGATAGCTTCAGCGCCATCAGTTGCCTCGCTTATCATCCGAATACCTAAATTAGTAATAGTTCGTTTGATAATGTTTCGCGCCATGCGGCTATCATCAACCACTAAAGTGCGAATATCCTGAACATCAAAATGGCTTAGGTCCAGTTCGTCATTACTGATTAAATCAATAGTGGAATTCAGTGCTGTGGCCAAATGATCGGCATCGAAAGGCTTAGGTAAAATCGCGACGGCTCCAGATTGCCTAAATATTTCCAGTTGCTCACGGCGACATTCACTGGATACCAACATAAATTGAATATCTTGATAGTCAGAGTTTTGTTTAATAAAACTGAGTAGTTCAGTCGCTTCACCGTCAGTAAAGTGTAAAGCGCTGACAATGAGATCTGGCGTGTGTCGAACAATAATCTCTTTAGCTTGAGCAAGATTAGCGGCGGTTTGTATGCTATGTACGCCTTCTTGTTGCAGGCGTGAAATAATTATTTTTCTCTGAACATCAGATGGTTCAACTAGCAAAATGGATAATTCACTGGGCGATAAATGGCTCATTATATAGCTTCTTATTATTCGATCTGAGTTTTATGGGCGCATATTAACTTATGCTAAGGGATGAATATAGTCAGCAGGGCGCCTTTGTTAACTTTTGGGCTTCAAATAAATCGCTGTTTCTTTACAAAATGCCACCCAGTATTGAAACACCAGCAATGAAAATAGTACCGCAGCAATGGCAGGAATAGGGATATTAAAGCCATTGAACACCACTTTTACATCTTCAGGAGTGATTTGATAGGCGATAATAGCAGTGGTAGACAGTGCTAATATCGCTAAGGTTTGAATGGCTAAATATACCTTTAAGGCAATGCTGGCCCAGTGTGTTCGCATTAATAAGCCAACCAACACAGGGATAACGCCGATACTGAATAAATCTATACTTTGAATGCTATAAGAGCGCCAAAGGGCCACAATAGACAGTAACACGTACAATGCAATTAATAGGGTTAATCTTAACGGTGGTTTATTCATAGTATTATTATCATTATTGGAACTATGTGAGTGGTCATGTGGTGTAGAATAGCGTGAGTAGAGATAGTTTGTGAAAACGTTTTTTAAGAAATTAGGATAAGTAATGACTGAGGCGGAATTTTGGTCTTTGGTGACCCGTAGCCATCCTGAGCAATCAGAGCAAGCGTGCCATGATCAATTAGTGGAAAAATTGTCGGCGCTCGATGATGCTGACTTAGCGGCTTTTGATAAGATATTTGGCCAACAAATGCGCCGCAGTTACCGCTGGGATATTTGGGGCGCAGCTTACATTGTTACTGGCTGTGATTCAGATTATGGCTTTGTGGAGTTTCGAGGGTTTATTTTATCCTTAGGTGAGACCTGGTATAACAAGATTATTGCTAACCCCGACTGTTTGGGCGAGCTTGAGTTATGGCCAACAAAAGATGACTATGCTTATCCCTTTATTGAAGATTATGATTTGATTGCCGGAAAAATCTATGAAGACCGCTGCGGTGAAGAGCTGCCTTTTGTACCCTCTGGTCAGCATACTCCTCAAGGTAAAAAGTTCAGTACCAAGAAAAAAGATCTCCGTAAAAACTATCCTTTATTAAGCCAGCGTTTTCCATTTTAAATATCGCTGAAAGTTAATTAAGCATCCACAAAAAATGCAGCTTTATAGCTGCATTTTTAGTGTAATTGAGATGTAAGCCTGTCAATCGGCAGACTTAGCTACTGCAAGTTTCTGATTGAGTATCAAACTCTAAACCGTATTTAGCGCAGGCTTGAGTCATAAACTTGTGTGCAGCGGTTTGTAACTGCTGATCAAGGTTTTTCTCTAATTCAGCATTAAACTCTTGCTCAGCGACTTGTATATGCTGGTTCATTAATTGCTGGTGTTGTTTTATCGCTTCGGCGCCTTTTGAATCGATATCAAATTGATGGGCAAAGCTTGAAGATGACACCAGCATGGCGATAAAAACTGTCGCTGCGAGAGCGATAGGCTTAATCATCTTATTGCTGGTAGTTGTGCCGATTGCTGTATTGGTTTCGATGTTATTCATATTAACTCCAGTATTGATACGTTAATTGCTATTAGCGCTGAATCCTTGAGCGATATATATGTCCAAATTTTATTCGTTGGTCAGTCTTTCGCGATATTCACCTTGATATTGTTAAGGGAAATAAGGCGCTAGTACTTGTTGAGAGACACATTAACCTATTTTTACTGAATGATTACTGAACAGTTAGTTTGTTATTTGAGCAGGTTTTGGGTTGGTCGGTATTAATCTCTATCAAATGTTGTTTCAGCAAGTATTGCTAGAGTAGGTTAAGCTTATATTCAGGTAACTGCTTGTATAATCCGACAAGTATAGAATTGTTGATTTTTTAAACACTAGGTTCATAGCTAGGGGAAAATGATGAAAATGAAATATTTACTATTAGCAGGTGCATTGGTATGTAATGTTGCTGCAGCTAAGGACGAAGTCGTGGTCAACCCAGTGACTGAAGACGGTGTGGTTAAAATTCAATGGCAAGAACCTAAAAAGTACCGAGATTTAAAAACGGCCAATGAAGTGAAATCTCGTTTTCAGCAGCGCTTTTTCGACACTATGACTAAAAATATCAACAAAGAAGCTGAAAAGATTTTAAAACCAGAGCAGAAACTTGAGATGGTGGTTTCTGATGTGGATTTAGCCGGTGATCTGCGGCCAACATTTGGCGCGACCTCCGCTAGTGAACTGCGGATTGTAAAAGACTTATACCCACCACGTATGACCTTTAGCTACAGCATCACTGAAGGTGAGCAAGTGATTATGGCCGGTGATGAAAAGTTAGTTGATATGAACTTTATGTATGGCACCCATTCAACCCGTAATCAAAAGCCGTTTGAGTATGAGACTAAAATGCTTGAAGATTGGTTAAAGAAAACCGTAGCACCTAAGTTATAAATATCTATGATTCAGTAGTTTATGTTATATTTAAAATCTAAAGCGGCTTATTGACAAGCCGCTTTTTTGTGCCTAAACATCACTAAGTGCTGATGTCAGCTATTTGGTGTTCTGTTTGAATAAGTGCAAGGTTTGCAGCAAAGCACCGAGCTTTTTCACATAAGCCTCTAAGGTTTCAGGCGGAATATGTCTGAGTTCTTGGATCTCATCTAACTCGTCAGCTAATTCTTGTACATAAGGCAAGAAGCGGTTACTACTTTGGCTAAAGCCTTGTTCTTCGGTAAAAATTGCTACAAACTTACCGTGGCCGACTTGGTGTAATTCATCGAGTCTTTTATCGGCATCAATGGCTTGACGGTATCCTGTTTGCAGGCTTTCTTTTATTTGCTGGATAACTTTGGTATACGGCATGATAGCCTCATTCAACATCTTCAAATTAAGCTAAATTATAAGGGTCTGCTATGGGACTAACAAGTCTAATGGATTTTAAATTAACGTTTGCTGCAACAAAGCGTTGCTCTGCTTATTTGAGTTTGTTAATCGTCGCTATTTTAAGCTGTGGTTTAGCGACTGCAGCTGAAACCGACACGCCGCCTTTTTATAAAGTCACTTATCAAGGTAAACAGGCATTCATATTAGGCTCAATTCATGTGGGCAAAGCTGATTTTTACCCGATGGCACCGGTTATTGAGCAGGCTTTTTCTCAGGCTGATGCATTGGTAATTGAAGCGGATGTGACTAAAGCCGATACTCAACAACTATTAGGTCAATATGGCCTAGCAACTCCAGCAAGCAGCGTCGATTTAGGGCAGGCTTATCCAGCTTTTTGTAAACTCAATTTAGCGGTTTGTCAGGGATTATCGCCTTTAGCGCCATGGCTTCAGGCTGCGCAAGTAGCATTAGTGCGTTTCAGTCAGTTAGGGTTTAGCGCTGAAGAAGGGGTGGATGTGACTTTTGTAGCTAAAAATCAAGGGCGCACTTTGTTAGAGCTTGAAAGTGTGGCCTACCAGTTTGAGTTGATTTCATCTTTTAGTCAGCAAACGCAACGGCAAATGTTAGATGAAGCGGTTGAGACAAGTGATGAAGAAATGCTGGAAATGGTGGCCGCTTGGCGCGGTGGAGATAAACAAAAACTTGCCGATATCATGGAGCATCAAAGCGATGATGTAGCCAAAGAATTAGTTGAAAAACTGCTGTGGCAGCGGAATCAGCAAATGAGTCAGCGCACCATAGCGCTATTAAACGAAGGCAATTATCAGCAGCTGTTTATCATTGTCGGTGCAGGCCACTTGGTGGGCCGCCAATCGATGCCGATGATATTAAAGCAAACAGGGGCTGAGGTAACAGATTGTTGGCATGCCCAGTGTTTATAAACGCCAGTGAGTAAACTTTGGGGCTGTGCGGTATTTTTACACTGTAGTATAATGCGCGCATTAAAGCATTTGTGAGTAGTGTGAAACGGAGAAATACCGTTATTTTGCACAGTAATTTCACCGTATAAAAAGGTAAGCCACTTGAGTAACGATTACTCTATAGCATTAACGTCAATGCCGTCGTTGTTGTCTTTATACCGCAAAATATTATTATCGCGTAAGCCTGGTTGGGATCAGCAACCTTTACCAAAGATCCATGTACAGACGGATGGCATTAGATTATCAGATAAGAAAATTCGTCAATATGCTGAGGTATGTCAGTTTGATTATGATGGCAAAGTGTTACCGCCAACATTTTTGTACGTGCTTGCATTTAGATTACATGCCACCATTTTTACCCATAAAGCGATTACCTTTCCTTTATTGGGGATGATCCATCTTAAAAATAGCATTAGCTTGTATCGGCCTATTAACGCTGATGAGGTTTTTAAGGTTGAGTGCAACCTTATTACTAGCCAAACCACGGATGCAGGACTTGAATTTGAACTAGAATCTAAAGTCTATGTTGGTGATGAACTCGTGTGGCAAGCCTTATCAACTTAC
Organism: Shewanella sp. 10N.286.48.A6; assembly: GCF_002873135.1. GTDB lineage: Bacteria > Pseudomonadota > Gammaproteobacteria > Enterobacterales > Shewanellaceae > Shewanella. The sequence continues at coordinate 82,945 of NZ_MCVI01000094.1, read as the reverse complement.
CTATACCGTATTGAGTCTAAAGGCCGCAGAGCAAGACCACCGCGAGCTTCTGATATGGTGTGGGAAGACGTCAATACCTGGTCATTAGCTGAAAATTTAGGCCGTCAGTATGCCAAAGCCTCAGGTGATTATAACCTGATCCACCTGCACCCAATGGTGTCTAAGCGTTTTGGTTTTGATCGTGTTTTAGCCCATGGAATGTGGTCTAAAGCCCGTTCACTTGCTGGGTTGATGCAATTTATTGGTGATAGACCATTTAAGGTGGACGTAGAGTTTAAGTTGCCAGTATTTATGCCTTCGGATGTCACCTTTGCTTTTGAAAGCATAGAAAATGGTAAGCGTTTTGAAATGCGTGATATTAAAGGCCGCAGACCACATCTAATGGGTACCATGTCGTACTTAGATTGATACCCTAGCGTTATCGGTAAATGCATAACAAAAAAGCCCGCAGCAAGAAATTGCAGCGGGCTTTTTAGTATTTTAAGGCTATTAGATTAACTTGTCACAGCTTAGTCTGCCGCCTTTTCATGATAAATATGCACATCTCGTTGTGGGAATGGAATACTGACGCCTTGGGCATCAAACTGCATTTTCACTTCACGAGTAATATCCCAATAGACTTCCCAGTAATCCACTGGATTTGCCCAAGGGCGAACCACAAAGTCTACTGACGATTCACCGAGTGTATGTAACTTAATCGTCGGCTCTGGAAACTTTTTCACTTTTGGGTGAGCCATAACAATATCGGTTAAGATTTTTTCCGCTTTAGGAATATCATCGCCATAGCCAATGCCAAAGGTCATATCCACACGACGTTCTTGCTCGGCGGTGATGTTATTGATGGTATCGCCCCAAATCTTATTATTAGGAATAATCAAGCGTTGGTTATCTAAGGTTTTCACTGTGGTAGAGACTAAGCTCATATGGCTAACGCGCCCCGTAACACCTGCAGCATTGATTAAGTCACCGACATCGTAAGGGCGGTAGATTAAAATCATCATTCCTGAGGCAAAGTTAGATAAGGTATCTTGCAAGGCAAAACCGATAATCACACCAGCGATACCAAAACCTGCCAGCAGTGGTGCTAATTCAAAGCCAAGTTGTGATAGTGCGATAAGCAAACCTAACGCGAAGATGACGTTACCAGAAATAGAGGTGAAGAAATCTTGCAATAGCATGCTGAAATTAAGCTGGGAAGAATTAACTGCTTTGCGAACCACTTTTTTAACTAATTTAGACACTAAGCTGGTTAAAAATAAAATGATGATGAAGATAACCACTTTAAAGGTAAGCCCTGTGCCATTTTCCAGCGCTTGATTTTTAGCTATATCCATCCAGTCATTCAGTAAACTTGACGCTACATCAAAGTTTAAAACATCTTGAGTAATATCCCCTGAAACACTAAATAGCGTTTGCTTAATTTGCGCAGTGTCTTGGCCTAAGTCATCAAGCATATCGGCGGCAATACTTAAACTGCTGCTGTGCTGTGATAATCGCTCTTTGAGTTCAATAACTTTGGATTTTTGCTCGGCAGTGATATCAGCGCCAGCAGTTGATGCGTCACTAATCGCTTGTTTAAGTTGGTTTTGGGTATAGTTGACGATACTTTCAAGATAGTCAGCCCGCAGGGTTAGCTCATTGGTTAATGCTGTTTTGGCACTGTCGACATTAATATTTAAGGTGTTGGCCCAATTGATTGTTTGTAGTTCAGCCTGTAAGTAAAGATCCCTGTCGGCTTCACGATCAATAACCGCTTTCATTGTTTGAGTCTGATTTTCGTCATCTAATGCCAGTTTCAGGGCTGTGATGTCATCATCTAAATATTTACCGACATTATCTAAAAAGCCCAATTGTTGCTGTATTTGCGGGGTGAGATAGGCTAAATCCGGGTTTTCTTGATTAACTAATGAATCTAATTTTTCTCGTAGTTGATTGTTTTTATTCAGAATGCGGAATTCACTGATTGCTTTTAATTCACCTTTTGCGGTTTTAAGGTAGCTTACATCGGCATCAATGCGTTGTTGTAGTTGGGCTATTTTATTAATGGTTGCAGGGTCAGCTGGCGCTGCAACACTGCTTTGTGAAAAGCTCATTAAGCTGACGAAACAACATAAGATAAGCAAGATTCTAGGCATGATAAACGTCCTGTATATTGATAATGACTTTATCATAAGTTATTGAAGGAAGTTTGACGATAATTTGCTAGACTAACGCACTTTTTATTTTCAGCTACAGGTTGCTCATCATGGCACTGCAATGCGCACATTGTCACAAGCCTATGTCGATTAGTAAGATCAGTGGAACTCGAGGTAAGGGGTTCTCATCGCATATTCAGTGCTATCACTGCCAGGCTTGGCTTGGTCGCCATCGTTATCTTACGATGTTAAAAATACTTGGCTTTTATACTGCGGTAGGTGCGGGGCTGACAGGCTATTTTGTGGCAGGATTAGCCAATATCATTACCCCCGTAATCATGCTGTCGCTGATCCTTACAGGGGTAACGCATTTAATGGATCATTTATTGGTTATTGAAGCGCCTGAAGAGGGCTCTCAAACAAATTAATCTACTACTTGAACTTGATTTTCTAGTGATGTTTCAACGTAGTAAATACCGCCAAGAACTACAACACCGATGATCACCATTGTTAAAATAATGCCCACATTGTCTTTTAATAAATTCATCATAGATAATTCCTCTGTCATTGGCAGATTAAATTGGTATTTATAGTAAATATATTAGCCTTTTCAGCTTAAGCTAATCTTAAAATAGCATAATGTTGAGAGGGTTAAAGCGCCCTTGTTGATCACAAATTTTCAGTAGAAGTGATTTGTAACAAACTTGTAGTTGATTTTTTAGTTTTAATTTATAAGAATAGCAGCCATTGTTACTGGGTATTCGCTGATATGATTTAATGGATGAGACTAGTTAAGTGAGATTTGCTTTGCACATAAGACGAAATATTGCGATGTGGCTTTGCGCCATGCTCGTATTATTGTCTTTTGCCGCATCCGCTCACGGATCTGTTCATAAACATGAAAGCATTAACACTCACTGCAGCTTATGTTTTCATAAGCATCAGGTTCACAAAACCCTTCCAAGTATTGAATTTAGCATTCCGGTTGTACGTCAAGAGTATGAACTCACACCGTTAGCCAATTCAGAATCTCTTAGTTCACATCAGGCTTATTACCATAGCCGCGCACCGCCAATCTTTATTTAATTCAACAGTTTAATTAATAATTATAAATTATATTTCCCGACTATTAAGTAAAATAGCCGGGTGTTTGTTGTATTTTGGAGATTTTATGTTTAGTTCAAATAAACGACTGTCAGCAGTCGCAATCGCGTGTGCCTTTTCTTCAAGCTCTGTTTTTGCAGAAGATTCAAGCTTAACCAATCCTAATATCAGTGCGGTGTTAGATGGTTTTTATCAATCAGGTGATCGTGGTTTAGGTGGCAGAAGTGAAGGCTTTGGTTTGGGTGAAACTGAATTTGCTATCAGCGCTAATATCGATGATATGTTCTACGGTAAAGTCACTGCGATATTAGAAGTGCATGACGGCGAAACTGAACTTGAGCTTGAAGAAGCCTTTATTCAAACCATGGGTATGCCTGGCGGTTTTGGTATTCGCGCTGGTCGTTTCTTGTCTGATGTGGGTTATTTAAATAATCAGCACATTCATACCGACGCTTTTGCTGATCGTCCTGGGGTTTATCGCGCCTTTATGGGCGGGCATTACTTTGATGATGGTGTCAGATTAACTTATGTAGCGCCGACAGATTTGTATTGGACTATGGGTGTTGAAGCCTTTAGTGGTAAAAAAATGCGCGCTGAAGATGAGCATGACGAACGTGACTTTAGTTCAGTAGGGGTGTATTCGGCATTCACCAAGTTTGGCGGTGATATTGGTATCTCGAGTTCTTGGCAAGTGGGTTTAAGTTACTTACGTAATGAAAACGGTAAAACTTATCTAGAAGATGAGCATGAGCCCCATGTTGATGACGATCACGACCATGAAGGTCATAGCCATAGCGCAGCCTATACTGGTGAAAATACCTATATTGCAGACTTTGTCTACAAGTGGGCACCAAATGGTAATTACAAATACCAACACTTAACTGTTAGCGGCGAGTACTTCCGGGTAACTGATATTTTCTCATTTGAAGAAGATCATGAAGAAGATCATGAAGATGAACATGAACATGAGATACTCAGTGCTGAAGGCCATGACGATTACCATCAAGGTTGGTACTTAAGTGGCGTGTATCAGTTCTCGCCAAATTGGTCTGCTGGTTTACGTTATGGTGAAGTGGATAGCTTTGAAGCCCACGGCGATCACTTAGACCCACAAAAGCTAAAAGAAACCGAATTAAGTTTGGCGTGGCATCAGAGCCATTTCTCCACCGTACGTCTACAATATACTAACCAGAAAGGCACCAACTTTGATGGTTTTGAAGACGATAATATCATTACTCTACAATATGTTATGTCATTAGGAGCTCACGGTGCGCATCAATTCTAAAAAATTAATATTAGCAGCTGGCATATTTGCCAGCTTGTTAACGAGTTCTGCAAATGCAGCGCTTAATGTATTTGCTTGTGAGCCTGAGTATGGCGCATTAGCAAAGGCATTAGCTCCTGATGCTAAAGTCTATTCAGCCACGAGTGCGCAGCAAGATCCACATCAAGTGCAAGCGCGTCCAAGCTTAATTGCTAAAATGCGTCAAGCTGACTTAGTGGTGTGTGCTGGCGCCGATCTCGAAATTGGTTGGTTGCCAATGTTGCAGATGAAAGCCTCAAACAACAAGGTGCTTTCAACTGATACTGGGCTTTTTTATGCCGCGGATCATATCGAGACCTTAGATCAACTTGAGCAAGTGGATCGCTCTATGGGTGATGTCCATGCCAAAGGTAATCCGCATTTACATTTTGACCCTAGAAAGTTCCTTAAAGTGGCGCAGGCGTTATCAGCGAAAATGATTGAGTTAGATCCTAACTCAAGTGCTGAGTATCAAGTTGCATTAACTGAGTTTACTGAGCAGTGGCAGCAAGCTATTCCGCGCTGGGAAGCGCAAGCGCAATCGCTGAAGGGCAAAAAGGTCATTGCTTACCACTCAAGCTTTCGATATTTGTTTAACTGGCTCGGCATGGAGCAAGTGGCAGATCTTGAGCCGAAGCCGGGCATCCCACCCAGTAGTAGCCATTTAGCTAAACTTGTAAGTCGCAGCCAACAAGGTGATGTGATGGCGGTGATAGTGGCCTCATATCAGGATGAGCGTGGCGCACATTGGTTAGGTGAGCGCACTGATTTGCCTGTGGTGATTTTGCCAATGTCAGTAGGTGGCAACAGTCAAAGTCAGGATTTGATTAGCTTATATGACAGCGTACTGACGTTATTAACTGAGGCGCAATAAGCCTATGCTAGATATCGAGCTGCTATTGATTTTGTTTCCGGCATTTATTGCCGGAATCATCATTTTGTCTACCCATGTGGTGTTAGGTCGACAAGTACTTAAACGCGGTATTATTTTCATCGACTTAGCGATTGCCCAAGTGGCTGCGCTGGGGGCTATTGTGGCTCATATGGATCATAGAATTGAAGATATTCCTTATTCTCATGTGTGGATGCCTGCCATATTTGCCTTGGGCGGCGCTGGGCTTATTGCTTGGTTATCCAAGCGTTTTGCCGATGAATTAGAAGCCTTTATTGGTTGTTTTTATGTGCTTAGCGCGGTTGGGGCAATGTTGTTATTGTCTAATGATCCCCATGGCGCAGAGCTGTTAAAGCAGCTAATGTCGGGGCAGATATTGTGGGTAAATTGGTCGCAGCTTGTGCTGCCGGCTTTGGTGTCAGTAGCGATCCTCGCTTTAATTGCATTGAAGCCTCAGATCCTCGAAGGCGCAGGTTTTTACTTTCTATTTGCCATAGTGATTACACTATCGGTTGAATTAGTGGGTGTTTATCTTGTTTTCAGCACCTTAATTTTGCCAGCGTTAGCGTTAAATCAGTATGTGGGTAAATATACCTTGCTGCTGGCTTATGTGGTGGGATTTGTTGGTTACCTAGCAGGGCTTATACTTTCGGCTAGTTATGACTTACCTAGTGGCGCAGCCATTGTTGCGGCATTAGCGGTCAGTGCTGTATTAATGCGTTTACTGCTCAGTAATCGTTCTAATAAGGCTGAAATGTAACGCTGCAGAATTAATGATGCGTTAATGTTTAAGGCATCATTAATTCACTTTTAGCAGTGTATAATGCCAAGCATATTAATTATCTGAGCTATTCAGAGCATTAATCCGCTTGGTATAACTACTTTAAGCTTACATTTGTACACCGAAATTAACTTAAGCTATTGAGTCCAGCAGATGTGCTGGCTATACTGTCGCCACTTTATTTGTAGGAGTCTGCTGTGCTGTTAATTGCTCGTTCAATTATTCTAGCAGTGTTACTAACACTGGCGTTTTTTTTCGCAATCATCCTTTGTATTGTTAGACCTATGCATCGTGATAATGTCCATGTGATTGCTAAACTATTTTCATCTGTTGCTCCTATTTTAGGGATTAAAGTGATTACCCGTAACGCGGTGATTAACCCTCAAGTAGACACTGGCGCTGAGGCTAACGCTGGTACTGACACTGAAACCGAAGCAAGCCTTAAGCAACCTAAGATCTATTTAGCGAATCATCAAAATAATTTTGATTTATTTACCCATACCTCTGCAGTGCCGGAAGCCACGGTGAGTTTAGGTAAAAAAAGCTTAGCTTGGATGCCATTATTTGGGCAGATTTATTGGCTATCAGGCAATATTCTGATTGACCGTAAAAACCGTCATAGTGCCTTTGATACTATGGCCAAGACTGTTAAGAGAATGAGAGAAAAACTGTTATCTGTATGGATTTTCCCTGAGGGGACACGCTCTAGAGGGCGCGGTCTACTGCCGTTTAAAGTCGGCGCATTCCATACTGCTATTGCCGCCAAAGCGTCAATTGTGCCAGTATTAGCATCTTGCCAAAATCATATTAAACTTAACAAGTGGAATAATGGTGTGGTCATTGTCGAAATGATGGCACCTATGTCGACCGCAAACGTGGATAAAGCCGATGCGAAAAAGCTTTGTGCTAAGGTGCATCAAGTGATGTCACAGCGTTTAGCTGAATTAAATCAAGAAGCATCGCTATTAATGGCTAAACCTCAGTAGCTTTATCACGTATAATTAGCCCTATAGCGTATTTAAATTTGTTAACGGAGAGAATCCATGTCTATTGAAGCTCAACTTAAAGAGCAATTTGCCGAGAACCGTGAAATTATTCAGGCGCTGCTTGATGATGGTTCACAAGCTGATGCTGAATATACTATCGAGCATCATTTCTCTTCGACTAACTTTGATCGTTTAGAAAAAGCCGCAGTTGATGCTTTCAAATTAGGTTTTGAAGTTAACGACGCTGAAGAGATGGAGCTTGAAGATGGCTCAACCATTATTTGCTTTGATGCTATCGCCAATCATGCTCTTGAAGCATCGTTACTTGATAAAGCATGCGAGCAGTTAATGCTGCTTGCTGCCAAGCAAAAAGTTGATTATGACGGCTGGGGCACCTTCTTTATTGGTGACGAAGAAGAGCTTGATGAAGATGAAGACCAAGATGACGACGGTTTCTAAATCATTAACGACTATCGCTTAACTAGCGTCACTCGTTTAATAAATAAGCCCACTTAATTGTGGGCTTTTTAATGGCTTATCGCGGTGGGGATAAAATGAACCTCTGCAGGTTATTTTTCAAATACCGTGGTTTGATTACGGCCATTTTCTTTCGATTGATATAAAGCTTTATCGGCGCCAGATAACCAACTTACACTGCTAGTGGTGGCAGAGGATAAATCATTAACGCCAATACTGATGGTCATTTTAATGATTTGATTGTTATAAACCACTTGCGAGGCTTCGACTTTTTTACGCAGTCGCTCAGTGAAGTATTTTGATTCAGCAGCGGTGGTATAAGTCAATACTACCGCAAACTCCTCACCGCCATAGCGGCCGGCAAAATCAGTTTCACGTAATGATTGCTTTAATATGTTGGCGAGGCTTTGAATGACTTTGTCACCTGCAGGGTGGCCGTATTTATCATTGATGGCTTTAAAATGATCGATATCAATCATTATCATACTGGCTTTTTCACCATAACGGGCAAAGCGCTCGTATTCTTTTTCAAAGCAAACTTGCCAATGACGGCGATTATACAACTGGGTTAAGCTGTCGGTTTGGCTGAGTGTTTCTAGTTGCTCATTGACTGATTTTAGCTGTAATTTATTGATGGCGATATCAGTCACATCATAAACGATAATACTAATATGGGTGATTTCACCCGTTAGCGACGCCAGTGGCAGCAAAGTAATGTTTTGGTACATGTAATCAGCGCGGCCAGTGATCGGGCGATAATTTTTAAACTGGAAGACATAAGGGCGCTGCTCCCAGCTGATGAAAGATCGGTTTTTGAGTAGAAATACCGACTCCATTTTTTGCTTAAGCCATTCAGAGGGTAAATCGTTAAACGCTTCAAAAAGATTGCGACCTTTAATACTGTTAGGTGACACACCGCTATGGTTTTCCATGAAACCATTCCAAAGCCGGATATTGTAGTCACGATCTAACACCACCAAGCCAACTTCAATGGTTTGTACCATATCAATAAGCCAGTGTAGCTCGTTCATTGCGCTTTGATCAGTAGCCATGCTCTAACATCCGTATTGTATTATTCTTTTTATATGCAATGTTAAGTCATTGCAATTAACTAACTGTTTATATGATTATTATCTTAATCTATTCATATATATAGTGAAGCTTTGCATTCAATGTAGGGATTGAGTCTTCCGTAAATAACAGTAATAAGTCACACTGAATATTGTGGTCTTCAATCTGATAATTGATTTCCATGGCAAGGGTGCGTTGCCATTTTTCTGAGTTGTCATGGATAAGCTCATTTACCGTGCAGTGGCGACCAAGTACAACGGGGTGACCTTGACTAAATTTCATATCAAGCTGCTCTGAAATGCCATTCAAGAATGCCCCAATAAGCACATTACCAGTATCAATGAGCACTTCAATTTCATTGTTAGCATCTTCAGGATCACTGTGGCCCATGAGTTTAGCCATGTCAGCAAAGCTTGAGTCATGGAACAGTAATAACGCCTCACCAGCAACCCCAGCGCCAATAAAACCTTGGCATAATGCAGAAATCTTCGAGCTTTCTTCGGTGGCTTTAAGTGCCATGGTCAGTTCGCTGACTTCTAAAACATTGACGTTGGGGATTGGCAGTTTTACAAAAACATCGAGTAGTTTCGCTAATAAGTCGGCAGCGCGGCCCATGGCGACATTGGCAATTTCTTGGCAAGCGTCACGTAAATCAACTTTAAACATCGGCGTGTCATTGGTTGATTGTTTAAGGGCTAAAGTTAAAATGCCGTATTCTTCTAAGATATTGCTGATGGACTCAGCACTAACCGGCTTTTGAATAAAATCTAATGCGCCAAGGGCTTTTACTCGCTCATGGGCTTTTAATTGAATATCACCAGAGACCACAATGACTAAGGCGGGCAAGTCTTCTCGCTGAATGGCTTCTAGTACTTCATAGCCATCCATGACGGGCATATTAAGGTCGAGAAAGACAATTTCCCCTTTTCCTTGACGGATCACCTCCAAGCCTTCTTCACCATTGGTGGCGTAACTGATTTCAACATCCCAATGTTTGGGAAGTGTTCGCGCCATTTGTTTTCTGGCTAATCCTGAGTCATCACAGATTAAAATAGGAATAGTCATGGCTACAGCAGATCCTTTTACAGGGTATTATTATTTTGAATTCATTAGCTATTACTCGATCGAGCACTTAAACGAACTCCGATTAAACAAGAAAAATGAGTCGATGAGTAATGTTACTTTTTATGGGCAAACATACTACAACTTATTGCTGACTTTTCGCACCAAAAATCGACAATTTTTTGGCGTTTAACGAAAAAATGCTCTTAAATTCAGTAAATCTGAATTTTGACGGCACTTTTGTTCCTGCGGGAACATATATATTGTTGTAGTTTTAGCAGCTTATGAAGAATATCAAATTAGCTTAACTATTCGCCAGTAAGCCAATTTATGCTAACGTAACTTCTGGACTGACCAGTTATTATTTATATTAAGGATGAACAATGAATAAGAAGTTAGTGGCGTTAAAAAAACAAAACGGTATTGCTTTTGTGACGCTAAACCGACCAGATAAATATAACGCGCTCAATTATGAAATGTTTAAAGCCATTGATAAAACCATTAAAAATATTAGAAAAGATAGCGAAATTAATGCGGTCATATTATCCGGCGCCGATGGTAATTTCTCTTCGGGCTTAGATGTTAAAGCGATTGCTAAATCCCCCTCCATGATTGCCAAATTGCTGTTCAAATGGCTACCAGGTAATGCCAACTTAGCCCAGCGGGTGTCTATTGGCTGGCAGCGTTTACCCATCCCTGTGATTGCAGTATTAGATGGCTGCTGTTTTGGTGGCGGTATGCAAATTGCGCTAGGGGCAGATATTCGTATTGCAAGTGATGATGCCAAGCTGTCTATTATGGAATCAAAATGGGGCTTAGTGCCTGATATGGCAGGACTGGCAGCGCTTAGACAGGTGATGCCCAAAGATAAGGCCTTAAAAATTACCTATAGCGCAGAAGTGCTATCAGCCGCACAGGCGCTAGATTTTGGTTTAGTGACCGAGAAAAGTTCACAGCCATTGCAGCGTGCTATTGAGCTTGCCGAGCAGTTTATGACCCGCTCTCCTGATGTGAATGCGGCCATTAAAATGAGCATTAATCATAGTTGGTCAGCCTCAACAAGGCGGTTATTAAGTCGTGAGTCTTTAAGCCAAGTTCGCCTGTTAGCGGGTAAAAACCGTATCATTGCCGCTAATCGTGAAATAAAGCAAACCGAGCAAGCTTATCAGTCTCGTCAGCCTTGGTGGTGATAATGAGCGAGTCAGTTGTGAGTTAATCAGCTTTTAGACTAGTGCGGCCAATACTGCATTGCACAAATTTAGTGAATAGCTGAAAGGCCATTGGAGATTGATTATTATGCGATGTTATTGAAAAAATTGAAAATACGCTTTATTACTCAGTCTTAAAATAAGCAAATAGCCATTAAGGGGCAGCAATATGCTGGCCCTTTTTATCGTGCGGTAATGACTTTACTAAAGCCTGCAATATGATGCAGCACTTGCTCCCAACCACTTTGATTATCGAGATTAAGCGCTAATTGATATTGGCGGTAATACTGGCTCGATTTAGCTTTATTGAGTGCTTTTCTGCTAGCAATTTCAGTCATAGATATTTGATGAGCATCGGCTGATTGCAGATCCAGTATTGGGATATCGATTTCTCTGAGCTGTTGGGCAATGGATAAACCGCGATGTTGCGGCGCAATAATCTGCTCATATTCACGATAGGGGTTGATCACCACTAATAAGTCGGGCTTGGCTAGCTTAGCTTCAAAAAGTAAGTTAATGACCATGCCCGCACTATCATCGGTGACGATTAATAGTCTTTTTCCTGGGAACTGCGCCTCAATAGCTTGCAATTGGTCGAGACTGTCCACCATAAGTTCTTGCTGAAAGTTACGCAGTTCAAGTAGTTGGTTTGAGCTAAATTTGGGGGCTTGCTGGTGACGACTCAGGGTTAACTGCGCTTCACCGGCTTTGGGAATTTCTTCGGCGTCAGTGGCAAAATTTGGTCGGTATAAACCTTCAGTGGGTTTTATGCTCAAGCTTGCCCAGCCAAATGCGGGGATCTCATCACGTAAATAGCGAATCAGGCCACTGCCACTGGCGGGGGAATCGGTTGGACCGACGATAATAGCTGCGCCGCGCTGGTGCGGGCCTTGCCAAGGTTTGACCCAAACTGGCTGTTGTTGATCTTGGACGCTGATAAATTGTTTTCCAGCATTAGCAGTAGGCAACTCACTGGCTGCCATAGCATTGTGACAGAAAAGGCTGAGGCTAAAAAGACTGGTAACAGATAAAACAAACAGAGGCTTTAGCAGCAATGTGGCTTCCTTAACGAATCTTGCGATGTCATCACTATAGGCTTGTGCGCTTATGTTTATGAGCTTATTTTTACGCTAAACACTTAAAACAATGACAAAAAATAGATACAAAAAAGCCCTGAAGTTCAGGGCTTTTTGCTTCGAATTAGCAGTGTATTATACGTGGCTAACTAATACCATTCTAATAGCGTCAAGTTGGAATTGACTATCATCAATATAGCCATTTAATTCAGCCATTTGATTGCGAATAAAGTCCACTTCAGAATCTCGAATATTCGGATTCACGGCCTTTAGCGCTTCAAGTCGGGTCAACTCACTAGTTAGCTGGGTGGTCATTTTTTCACGGGCTTGCTCAACCAGTTTGGCTAATTCTATTTCAGCCTGTTGCTGACCTTTGGCCAGTAACGGGTGCAAAATAGGTTGTGATGCATTCACAAGCTTACTGGCAATATGACGGTTAACCGCACTTAACTGTTTATCAAAGCTCTTATAATCGACTTTGTCAGCTAAGTTTTGGCCACTTTTATCCAATAACACTCGGATAGGGGTTGGTGGCATATAGCGATAAAGCTGTGATGACTTAGGTGCCGAAACATCAGCCATGTAAATTAACTCAAGGAACAAGGTTCCAGCAGGTAAGGCTTTGTTTTTAAGCACTGCAACACTGGTGGTTCCGGTTTCTGAGTCAGTGATTAAGTCTAACGCCGTTTGCACTAATGGATGCTCTTGGGAGATAAAGGCAATATCATCACGTGATAGGGCCGTTTCACGATCAAATGTCACAGAAATACCATCTTCAGGCAGACCTGGGTACGATGGGAATAGCATGTGCTCACTTGGGCGTAATACGATTGAGTTCTCGCCGCGATCTTCTTGATCCACACCGATAATGTCCCACAAGCGGATCACCGAACCAATTAAGTGGGTATCTGAGTCTCGCTCCGCTAAGCGTTCAACTAACTTTTTAGATTGCTCGCCGCCATGGGAGTTAATCTCTAACAGCTTATCGCGGCCTTGCTCCATCGCTTGCTTAAGTGCTTGGTAACGGCTTTGGGTACCGTTAAGCAGCGCTGTCATTAGCTCTGGGTTGTCATCGTTGAGTACGTTCATTAGCTCATCAGCAAATTCATTGAACAATACATGGCCACTTGGGCAGGTAAGTTCAAATGAGTTTAAGCCTTGATGATACCAATGCATCAGTCTTTCTTGGGCGGTGTCTTCAAGGTATGGCAAATGAATTTGAATATCATTTTGCTGACCAATACGATCTAATCGACCAATACGTTGCTCAAGTAAGTCAGGGTTGAGCGGTAAATCAAATAGCACTAATTGACTCGCAAATTGGAAGTTACGCCCTTCAGAGCCAATTTCAGAACAAATTAACGCCTGAGCGCCGCCTTCTTCTTGAGCAAAGTACGCGCCGGCTTTGTCACGTTCAATAATCGACATCCCTTCATGGAAAACGGTTGCCTGAATACCTTCACGGGTGCGCAGTGCTTCTTCAAGGCTTAATGCCGTTTCTGCTTGGCTAGCAATAATCAGCACTTTTTTACTGCGATTATCTTTTAAGAATTCAATTAACCAATCGACTCGCGGATCAAACTTCCACCAACTGGCACTATCGGTTTCAAAGGCTTGATACAGTTTTTCAGGGCTTAGAGATTGCTTAGCTTGATCTTGAGCTGATTTTTTCGATCCCATCATGGCATTAACGCGCTCAGCCGTGACGTATTCTTGCGGCATAGCCAGTGGATGCGGATTAAAAATACGGGTCGGGAAGCCACTGACAGAGGCGCGGCTGTTACGGTATAAAATGCGGCCAGTACCGTGACGGTCGAGTAAATCTTGTAATAACTCAGCGCGGGCAGCTTGCTGGGCGTCAGCATCGACATCATCTGCTTGGATAAGCTTAATGCTTGCGCTGATGTCTTTCTCGCTGAGTAATTCGGTTAAGCTGACAACAGCACTGTCAGCTAACTTGTCGTTGGCAGCTAATGCTTCGGCGGCCTCGGCAACGCTTTGATAGCTTTTTTCTTCTTCAAGAAACGCGTTGTAGTCGTAGAAGCGATCTGGATCCAGTAATCGTAAACGAGCAAAGTGACTTTCATGGCCTAATTGATCTGGCGTTGCCGTGAGCAATAACACTCCAGGCACTTCTTCACTTAAGGCTTCTACGATTTGATAAGCGCGACTTGGGGCGGTTTCGCTCCACTCAAGGTGATGGGCTTCATCCACTACCATTAAGTCCCAATCGGCATCGACAGCTTGTTCTAAACGGCGCTTTTTACGTAATAGTTCTAATGAACAAATGACTAATTGTTCAGTGTAAAAAGGGTTGTCGTTATCGGCATAGGCTTCAACGCAGCGATCTTCATCGAAAATAGAAAAACGTAAGTTAAAGCGGCGCAGCATTTCAACTAACCACTGATGGCGCAAAGTGTCAGGCACAATCACTAAGATACGTTCAGCACGGCCAGTCAATAATTGTTGATGGATAATAAGGCCAGCTTCAATGGTTTTACCCAAACCTACTTCATCGGCTAAAAGTACTCTAGGGGCATAGCGACGACCGACTTCATGGGCAATCCACTGTTGATGTGGAATTAAACCAACACGTGGGCCTTGTTGCCCAAGCAAATCTGAGGTGGCAAGTTTATGGCGTAGCATTTGGCTTTGGTAACGAATACCAAAGCGCTCTAGACGATCAATTTGACCGGCAAATAATCTGTCTTGTGGTTTATTAAAACGAATGTTGTGGTTTAGTAAGGTTTCACGCAGACGTACCGTCTCGTTGGTCTCACTGTGGATACCAACATAGGTGACTAAACCATCTTTTTCTTCGACTTCACTGATGGTTAGGCTCCAGCCTTCATGGCTTTCTACGGAGTCACCGGGATTAAAAATTACACGAGTTAATGGCGCTTCACTGCGGGAGAACAAACGGTTCTCATCGGCGGCAGGAAACAATACTGTCACCATACGGCCTTCAACAGCAACCACAGTTCCTAAACCAAGTTCTGACTCGGTATCACTAATCCAGCGTTGACCTAAAGAAAACGGCATTTTTTACTCTCATTCGGGACGGATAAACACAAAGGGCGCGTATGTTATACCAAACGCTACTCAATTTAAATTCTAGCAGTGATTTAAATATTCATCTGAAGGAATTTCACTTTTACGCCAGCGAATTTTTGACATCTTAGTGTCATCTTGGTGTCATCTCAGTGCCAACTTTAACAACTTAAACTCGAACCTTTAATCAATAAAATGATATTGAGACTTGATATAATTACTGGCATAGTAAATTTAAGTTTGGTTGAAAATTAATCATGATGATTCGATTAATCCAGCTTATGAACAGGAGTTTATATTGCTTTAATCCCATAGTTACATTTTGTATTGAGCACTCTGGAGGCGCCATGGAACGAGACGACAGAAAGTTGTTTGTACTGGATACCAATGTGTTACTACATGAACCTTTAGCGATATATTCGTTTAAAGAACATGACGTAATAATTCCCATGACTGTGTTAGAAGAATTAGACAATATAAAGGATAGAAAGCACGATATTAGCCGTGATGCCCGGGTCGCGATTAGGGCATTGGAAGACATACTTGGCGGTAAGACCTCGCCGGAACAAATTCTAAACGGCGTTGCACTCCCAAGCCGCGAAGGACATTTAGACGTATCAGGTAGTTTATCTATTTTCCCCGACCATCAAATCGACTTTATCATTGGCGCTCTGCCAGGCGATAATAACGATAATCGTATTATTAACACCGCACTTCATCTACAAAATCTGCATCAGCCTCGTCAGGTCGTATTAGTCACCAAAGACATTAATATGCGCCTTAAAGCTAAAGGGGCGGGTATTGAGCGAGTTGAAGACTATCGCACCGATCAGTTAATTGATGATATTCGCTTTTTGGCGAAAGGCTTTTATCAGTTTGACGGTGATTTTTGGGACAAGGTGGATAAAGTCTCTACTGATAGAGAAGCTGGCAAAGTCGTCCATCAGGTGGATATCGATGCCGTAGGTAACGAGCCCTTCTACAGTAATCAATACCTTATCGATGAAACCTCTGATTTTTGCGGCAAGGTTGCCAGCAAAACCGCAACACATCTTAATATCATCGATTATGGCCGCGAAAGGCTTAATCATTTGCAAGCTTGGGGTGTTAAACCTAAGAATATTTATCAGGGGATGGCGTTAAATGCTTTGCTAGATCCAGATATTGACTTAGTGATCCTCACCGGCCCCGCCGGTTGTGGTAAAACCTTAATTGCCATGGCGGCTGCGCTTGAGCTGGTGGTTGAGCAAAACCAGTACGAAAAAGTCATTGTAACCCGTAACACCCCTGAAATTGCCGAGTCCATCGGTTTTTTACCAGGCACCGAAGAGGAAAAAATGGCGCCCTGGCTTGCGGCAATTACTGATACCCTTGAGGTGCTGCATAAAAATGATGTTAACCCCACCGGCAGCATGAACTACATCATGGAGAAGGCGAACGTGCAGTTTAAATCGATTAACTTTATGCGTGGCCGCTCGATTCAAAATTCAGTGGTCATTTTAGATGAATGCCAAAACCTGACCGCATCACAAATCAAAACCATGATCACCCGCATGGGCGAGGGCACCAAACTAGTGTGTTGTGGTAACTTGGCGCAAATAGACTCAACCTATTTGACGGCGGTGACATCAGGTTTAACCTATATTGTGGAGCGTTTTAAAGACTTTGACGGCAGTGCCAATATTTACCTTAATGGTGTGGTGCGATCTCGCTTAGCAGAGTTTGCTGAAGAGAACTTATAAGCACTTCTGCTTTAAAGTACCGTTTATGGCTACCTGTTAGGTGGCCATTTTTTATTTTTAAGCAATCTGTTTCAACGAGCTCTTTTAACGCGCCTTTTATGTAAGCGGCCAGTTTACGGGTTATTGCCAAGAATAATGGTCAGATTTTTGCTATGTTTTTAGTGGAATGGAGTGAAAAATAAATTAGTCATGTTTTGTGAACATTTATTCGTGTGATTGCGAATATGTTCCTGATAATATGCATAAATAGACATTGTTAGCGTACCTCCTTTTTTACCTTATTAAATATCTACGCTGCTAAGAAAAGCCAAAGGGTTTTCAATGAAATCGACCGAGCCAGAATTACAATTAAAATCGCTTATTCAAAGAAAGTATAACCGAGCCGTTTTTTATACTTATATTGGTGTAATTGTTATGGCACTTTTATCGGCATGGGTATTGTTTGAGCGTGAAAAAACCCAGCTAATTAAAGAGCGTGAAGAGCAAGTATTGCGTCATGTCTTGCAAATTGATTTACTGCTGGAGTCGAGTATCCGTGCAGTAAAAAGCTTACGTAACGTCGCCGTAGATAACTTACGTTTAGGCGAGTTAGTCCGTAAAGATCGCTTACCTCAATACGAAAAATTCAATGAAGATGGTCAATTTTTTACCTTAGAGCCAAGTTATGCCACTAGTGGTGAGCCCTTTACCAATATGGGGCGCATTACCGGTATGGGTACCCTTGATGGCCGCAGCGACAGGTTTTATCAAGAATTAGAAATGCTATTTGAGCTGTCGTTGTCTTTCCCTGTTGCGAAAGAGGCCGCCCCTAAAGCTTCTTCGATTTATTACATATCCAAACAAAGGATCATGTCGTCATTTCCGTGGACCAATGACGAGTACCGTTTTCGAGAAGAGCTGCTTAATAAAAAACAATTCCAACTTGCTACTCCTGCCATGAATCCGCAGCGCAGTGTTTTTTGGCGTGAAGCTTATGTAGATTTAGCCGATCAAGGTTTGTTAACCACCCTAGGTCTGCCAGTATATCTTGAAGATGAGTTTATTGGTTCAATCAATTTAGACATGACTTTGGCATCGTTAGCTAAGCAAATGCGGATGTATTTTAAAATGCCGGGTACAGTGATTTTGCTGGATCAATATAACAATATATTGTCCCACAGTGATTTTGAAGCCAGCGATATGAACCGGGTTTATCATATCAGTCAGCGCATTCCGTCAGAGCTGCATTCTTTGCCTGAATCAGAAATGTTCGATGCCCATGATGGCATACTGCGCAACGGCTACTATATTCACTCAGTCGCGCTGCAAAACCCGCCATGGCGCTTGCTATATCTGCAAGATGAAGACCTGTTATTCCAAGACGCTTGGGATAAGTTAAAAGTGAGTTTCTTACTGGTGGTTTTCGCCTTGTCAGTGCTGGTGACCATTGTTCACTGGCAAACTCGCCGCTCATTCGTTAACCCTGCCTCACGTTTATTGACCCATTTGGAAGAGTGTTCTCGCGAGCCTAAATCGCCACCTGAAAAAATCACTGAAGGTTGGGAGCCGTGGTTCTTGCTGGTGAGTCGTATTTTTGAAGAGAACAAACAATATACCGGTCATCTAGCCGAGCAAAATAAACGTCTGGATAACTTAGTCGCAAGGCGCACCCAACGTTTGCGCGATACTACTGAGCGCCGAGAACGTGAGTTTGCACTATTACGCTCATTGATTGACTCAATCCCAGAGGCGATTGTTTACAAAGATAAAGAAGGTAAGTATTTAGGCTGTAATAAATCGGCTGAGTACATGCTGGGCTGCAAAGAAAGTGACATGATCGGGCAATTGTCCCTTGATACCAGTTACGATCAAGGCGTGCGTAGCCGCGAAGAAGATCAAAAAGTATTAACCGAACGCTCACTGATGCGTTATCAAGAAAAAGCCGATATTGGTGGTAAAACGGTACTGCTCGATACCTTAAAACTGCCATTTTATAACCGCCGCGGCGAGTTATTAGGGCTTATTTCAGTATGGCGTGATGTCACCCGTGAATATGAATCGGCTGAGCAATTACGATTATCTGAAGAGCGTTACCATTTAGCCATGGATGCAGTAGAAGATGGCTTGTGGGATTGGTATTTAGATTCAGAGCAGCTGATTTGTAACCCCGCATTTTATTCAATGCTAGGTTATAAGCCGAACGAATTTCCAGCGCTTATTTCAGCAACGGATGCACTTATTCACCCAGACGATCGCATGCGAGTCGAAGAGTATCGAAGTGCATATGCGCTAAAGCCCAAAGGAACCTATGAGATTGAATACCGTATGCGCTCTAAATCTGGAAAGTATCATTGGGTGCTGTCTCGGGGCCGAGCAGTGGAGTTTGCTGCCGATGGTCAGTCTAAGCGAATGCTGGGTACGCATAAAGATATTACCCGCCAAAAGAGTAACGAAGTGGCCTTGCTTGAAGCTAAGCAAGATGCTGAGTTAGCCAACATGTATAAGAGTGAATTCTTGGCCAATATGAGCCATGAAATTCGTACACCGATGAATGCCATTATCGGTATGTTGCAATTGGCGCTGCGAACTCAGTTAACCGCTCAGCAAAAAGATTATTTAAATAAAGCGGGATTCTCTGCTCAGTCATTACTGCGCATTATTAATGATATTTTGGATTTCTCTAAAATTGAAGCGGGTAAATTAGAGCTTGAAAGGGTGTCATTCCCACTGGATAAAGTGCTTGATCATGTCATTGATATGAATGCGCAAAAGGCTCAAGAAAAAGGCGTTGAGTTACTACTATATGCCCCGGTTACCGCTGGGCTAATTCTCAGTGGTGACCCTCTGCGTTTAGGGCAAATTTTAGTTAACTTATTATCTAACGCGGTTAAATTTACTCAAAATGGTGAGATTGAACTGGGCTGTGAAGATGTAGGCGAGCGAGATCACCGTATTACCCTTAAGTTTTGGGTACGCGATACCGGTATTGGTATTAGCCAAGAGCAACAAGCGAACTTGTTTGATGCCTTCTCCCAAGCTGATGGTTCTACCACTCGAAAATATGGTGGTACCGGATTAGGCCTGTCTATTAGTAAGCATTTAGTCTCGCTGATGGGCGGCACCATGGCCGTTGAATCAGAGCTCAATCAAGGGAGTACTTTCAGCTTTACCATTAGTTTTGAAATTGCTGAAGAAAATGTGGTTGAGCCATTGGTGGTGCCAAAGCAGTTAAATAACTTAACTACCTTAGTGGTGGATGATAACCCAAGTGCTTTGCAGATATATTCCACCTTGATGCGCGACTTTAGCTTTGGGGTGAAAACCGCGCAAAGTGGTGCACAGGCACTAGATGTTTTAGCCCACAGCCCAATAGATTTATTATTGCTTGATTGGATGATGCCTGAAATGGGCGGCGGCGATGTGATTAATATCATTGATGAAATGGTTGCTGAAGGGCGGATTAAAAAGCGTCCGGTGATTATTTTAATGACCGCTTATAGTGCTGAGCCGTTAGAGGCCGAGTTTGATGTCAGTCGTGTGTTTGCTGTATTGCAAAAGCCTTTTAAAGCATCAGCCTTGTTTGATGAGATTATTGGCGCCTTTGCCGCTGAGCCTCAATTGAATGTAGCGCCTGTGGTTGAAGAGGATTCCGAAGCTGCCAAACAAACCGGATTAGTCTTGCTGGTTGAAGATAACTTTATTAATCAGCAGGTAGCCACCGAGCTACTTAAAAGCGCCGGTTATGAAGTTGAAGTGGCTGATAATGGTCAAATAGCACTAGATATGATCGATACTCGTCCGTTTGATGCCGTATTGATGGATATTCAAATGCCGGTCATGGATGGCTTGACTGCTGCCAGAGAATTACGTAAGCGTTACACTACAGAGCAAATGCCGATTATTGCCATGACGGCCCACGCCATGTCTGGTGACAGAGAGAAAAGTATTCAAGCGGGCATGAATGCCCATATCACCAAGCCGATAGTATTAAATGAATTGTTTGATACCTTAGAGCATTGGATTGACTATAAAAATCAGCAGCAAAAATAACAACAATAATGGCGTCAGTTAAGTCGCCAATAATAACAATTAACCTGAGCACAACAACAAGGGAGAGTGTTGAATGGATCGTAAAAGTATGGCGCTTGCTTCAGTCATGGCATTAACGCCAGTACTCATGGCAACCCCAATTATGACTTACGCTGCGACCTCAGCGGCGCAGAAAGTGATAAAGCAAAGTGACAAAGCCCAAGGGTTTATCAACTTTTATTTCCAAAATAGCTCTGGGGAATTGTTTTTAGAAGCAAACCGACTCAATGAGCCCTTTTTACTGATCAGCAGTTTACCCCATGGCGTTGGTTCTAATGATATAGGCCTAGACCGAGGCCAACTCGGGCAAACACGCATGGTGCAATTTGAGCGCCACGGTCCTTATATTCTGCTTAAACAGTTAAATACCTTTTATCGGGCATCAAGCGATAACCCAGCGGAACAGCTAGCGGTCAAAGAGGCGTTTGCTGAATCGGTATTATGGCGCGGTAAAGTGGTCGAAGGTAAAACGCCGCTAGTTGCGGTTAATGATCTAATGATTAATGATTTACATGGGGTTTCTCAGCGTTTAGCTGACACTAAGCAAGGCAGTTATACCTTGGATAAATCCCGCTCAGTTATCTTACCCCAAGGAGTTAAGTCATTTGAGCAAAATGCCGATGTCGATGTTTTACTGACTTTCAATAGCGCTAAAGCTGGCGAATTTGTTAAGCAGGTGACTCCAGATGGCAAGTTTGTTTCAGTGCGAATGCGCTACTCTTTTGTGGCCTTGCCAGAAGCGGGTTATCAGCCCCGCGCTTATCAGCCGATGAGTGGTTATTTATCAGATGAGTATTTTGATTACTCTGCGCCTATCGACTCGCCAGTAAGCAAACAATATCTTTTACGTCATCGACTTGAAAAAGTCACCCCAGGTATTGCTCCTAGTGAAGTGGTTAAACCGATTACTTATTATCTTGATCCTGGCGTGCCAGAGCCTATTCGCTCAGCATTACTCGATGGTGGCCGCTGGTGGGAAGAAGCCTTTAATGAAGCAGGCTTTATTAATGGTTTTAAGCTGGAGATATTACCAGAAGATGCCGACCCACAAGATATTCGTTATAACATGATCCAATGGGTGCATCGTGCGACTCGCGGCTGGTCTTATGGCGCGTCAATTAAAGATCCGCGCACCGGTGAGATCATTAAAGGCCATGTCACCCTTGGGAGTTTGCGGGTTAAACAAGACCACCTTATTGCTCGCGGTTTAACCGCAGGTTGGCAAGACCGAGATGCCGCTGCTGAGGCATCAATGGCCTTAGCATTGGCGCGTATACGCCAATTGTCAGCTCACGAGATTGGCCATACCTTGGGGCTAGATCATAACTTTGCCGCCTCAACCAATGACAATGCTTCGGTGATGGATTATCCCCATCCCAACATTACCCTTAAAGGGGAGCAAGTTGATATTTCAGCGCCATACGTTGAAGGCATTGGTGAGTGGGACAAGTTTACTATTGCTTACGGCTATGGCGATAAAGCTAATGCTGACGAGCTAGTGAAACAAGCCAGAACAGCAGGATTGCGTTACATTGGTGAAGCAGATTCCCGCTCAGCATCAGCAAGCCATGCCTATGCAAGTTTATGGGATAACGGTAACTCTGCAGCAGCAGAACTAACACGATTAGAGCAAGTGCGCCGCAAGGCAATTGAGCAGTTTAATGCCAATGCCTTACTGCAAGAGCAGCCACTAGGTGAACTTGCCGATGTGTTTGTGCCAATTTACTTACTGACCCGTTTTCAAGTGGATGCCGCAGCGAAGTGGATTGGTGGCAGTGATTATAGCTATCAGCAGCATGGCTCAGCTGAGCGCTGGCATTATTTATCGCCCAAGTTACAAACTGAAGCCTTAAGCTCTTTATTAGCGCTACTATCGGCTGAAAGCTTAGCAGTACCGACTGAAGTCACTGAGTTATTAGTGCCTAAAGCAGGTAATTACCGCAAAACCCGAGAAAGCTTTGATTCTGGCATTGGGGTGTTAACCGACCCCATAGGAATGGCAGAGGTGATGAGCCGCCATGTGGTAAGCCGAATATTAGTTCCAGAAAGATTAAACCGTGTCAATCAAGGCTTTATGGATGATTCAGAGCAGTTATCTGTGGTGAGTCTCATCGATAAGTTATTGGCGAAAACGCTTTTTCAAGATTTACAGCGTGGGCAGTTGTTAGCTGTGCAGATGCGTGTCAATACCGTGGTATTAGATGAGTTACTATCTAGCTACCATAACGACAACACCTCAGCTGAAGTAAAAGCGCAATTGTTAGCGCGCTTAACGTATGCCGAGAAGCAATTAAAGCGCCGTAGCAATCGCGCCAGTAATTATCAAGCTGCCCATTTTGAATGGTTATTGCAAGGTTTAGCCAAAGGGCTTGAGTCAGCGGAGTATCGCTTTATTGCCAAACCTCTAATGATGCCACCGGGTTCGCCAATTTAGTTTTTTGCTATGAACTGCTCGTTATAAGTGGGTGGCTAAAAATGCCCTGTTAAGCCGGTATGCTCGGACTAACAGGGCTTTTTATTGGCAGTAATTTAGCCGATGAGATGACATCTGCAGATAATCACTCTGCTATTTGCTTTGGATTTTTAGGGTAAAAATGATCCGCTTTATGATCAATATGGGAAAACTGACGGGTATTTTTATAAGGCAGTTTCATAAAACCTGAGACCCCATGGCCTTGAATCTTACTGGCATGAAATAAGATTCTATCCAGAGAAGCTCTAAAAGCTGCTTGTTTTCTCGGGTTTAATAAGCGCAAATAACTGTGTATTTTTAGATGGTTAGGTAAGGCTTCAAAAATAATACAGCCGGTATGATGAATTTGGTTTATCCAACCCAGTTCTGTCATGATCTCGGTGGGCAGCTCAAGGTTCTCTTCAGGATCTTTACCATCTTCAAAGTAAGAATGTAGCCGCGAACGGCCTTCTGATGCGGGCACATCACCCACTTCAAAACTTAATTGCGCATCGTTGACCATTTTATATGGCTCAGATGGATTGTTTCGCTCTAAATGTAAGGTGTCTTTAGCGTTAAAAAAGCAGGCTTTAAATACCCCGATACGTCGAATGCCGCGGGCTAAGGTCACCATATTATTGACCGCTTGGATTAACACTTCCTTAGTGTCGGGGTCATAAATAGCAAGGTTAGAGTCGATATAGACGCCGCTTTTACGCCAATGAATGGCAAGGCCTCCCACAATCGGGTATTGGGCTAATTTACCCACTGCGGCAATAAAGCCTTTTTCAGTGTCACCCATGCCCGCAAGAAAATTACGGTAATATTTTTCTAATTGAATATCATCCATCTTCGTAATGGGGTCTTGGGTGTTATGTTCCTTTAAAAATGATTTTCTGGAACTGTAACTCACGGTTTCGACTTGTTTTTGCTTTGGTAAAACCCACAGTGGTATATCTTCAATTAACGGCTGAGCCCCAAGGTGTGGCAAGTGCATACGGTGATTGTGGCGCATGCTCTTTAAAAAATAATCACCGGCTAAATTACGTCTGCTGGGGTCATCGCTAAGCATGCCATCTAAAGTGCGGGCCAGCTCAATGGGTAAACCTAAACTACTGGCGGTGATCACTTTACTGCCAAAGCGGCTAATTTGCCCTGATGCCAGTGCGTATAAGGTGGCTGCCACCCCTTGCTCATCAAATCTTGGACTGGATAACGCCCCATTAAGCTGATCTTCACCGATAAAGTACACATCGCCCATTCTGGCGTTGGTGTGTTGTTGATCGCTCGACATCAAGGACATCACATTGTCTTCAACCGAGTTATTATGCTCATCACGTTGGGCAAACACCGCCGAGCCCCAATCAATGAGTGATAAATGGTCGTTTTCAATGTCATACACTAAATTTGATGGCTTAATATCGCCATGGACTAAGCATTTACCTGTGCGCAGGTAGTACAATAAATTGGCCAATTGCCGTGCAATGCTGATGATCATGGCTATGGGTAACGTCCCCATTCGGTGACAGATTTTATCGAGATCTTCACCTTTGGCTCGCTCCATGACCATAATGCCTTGCTTGCCGACCCGCTCAAATTTGATGGCGTTAGGGACATTAGGGTGCACTAATTGACTGAGCATGAAGGCTTCTTCTTCAAGTCTATCTTGCACGCTTCGTGGCAGGGTAATGCGGGAAAACTTAAACACATGGGATTGGCTAATATCATTGATACCCGCAAACACAAAGCCATAGGCACCTTTGCCGATAAACTCGATATCATGATAACCAAGCTTGCTTAGTTGCTGTTTACATAAACGGATCCAGGCTCGATGCTTACGGGCATCTTCAGCCTTGAGCAGGTAAACTGATTGCTCTTCATTGATATAAAAATGCTGTAACTGCGGTGTTTGCAAAATTAACTTCCTATGTACCAAGGTGCCTGTTGAGTGTATTGGTATTGGCTTATCTCATAAACTCATATTTACACATTGCTGGCAAGCTATTGGATTGATTGAGCCGATTTTTTTTCTGTTTTAGCCTTTATAAAGCAAATTAACCTCACCTAGATCTCAAACCGACTTATCGTAAAAATTAGCTGTTGTAAACTTTGACGTGAGTCAAATTGTTTTGTGCGTTAGGTAGGTAGTATTTAAGTAAGTAAAAATATTCGGTTTAATCAAGGAGTGCTTATGCCTACCATTAACAAAGCGGATTTAATTTCACTATTTCCTTTTCCACGGCAACGTATTTTACAGTCGATGGAAGTTACTCACTGTCCACATGCGGTGTTTTATAATGCCAGTGATGAGCAATGTACTACTTGTCATCAGGGCGAAGAGTGCATTTGGATGAATCATAATGATGAACTGGTGGCCCTTGAGAAAAAATCAGTGGAAGATCTGAAACAACAGTTGTTGATTGCGGTGGACTTTATTGACTCGAATTTGAGCCCACATCATTTATCACGTCGTAATTGTCAATGTGATAACTGCAAGTGGCTTAAAAAAGTTCAGCATGTGCTTCAAGGTAAAGCTGAACAAGAGTAGCAGACATTGCCATTACTGTTGCTTTATAGCTTAGGTTTAGTCAATCAAAGTTGTCGTTTGTCGGGTTCAAACTGTGGTTTACGGGTTTAAGCTTTTTAGTGTTGCATCTCACTTTTAGAGTGATTAGAGTTAGACGCATTATTTACTGACTTGAGTTTATCTACATGGAAGCGAGTTTTTGGCATGAGAAGTGGCAGTTACAACAAATCGGTTTTCATCAGCCGCAAGTGAATCCATTTTTAGTAAAGTATTGGTCTACACTTGCCGTCGATAACAGCGCAGAGGTGTTTGTACCTTTATGTGGCAAGTCATTAGACATGTGTTACCTTGCAGAGCAAGGCCATGATGTTGTTGGCTGTGAGCTAAGCCAAACCGCTGTTGAGGACTTTTTTAGCGACAATAATTTGCCTGTGAGCATGACTTCGCAAGCTGAGCATCAATTTTTTTGTGCTGATCAAGTAACCCTTATTCAAGGTGATATTTTTACCCTACCATTAACGGCGACAAAGTCGATTCAGGCTTTTTACGATCGCGCCGCCTTAATTGCTTGGCCAGAGCAAATGCGCCAGCAATATGCACAACAGCTTGCCAAGTTAATTCCGGCTAAAGTTAAAGGGTTATTGATTACCTTAGATTACCCACAAGCCGAGCTTAATGGCCCGCCATTTGCGGTGAGCCCGCAGTGGATTGAACAATACCTGGCGCCATATTTCGAGATTGAATTACTCGAGTGTGCTGATGTATTAGCGGAAAACCCACGCTTTATTAATAAGAATGTTTCTTGGCTAAATGAAGCGGCTTATTTGTTAACCCGCAAATCATCATAAACTTTTCTCTATTGTTTTAGTGAGCTGCAGACAATAAAAAAGCGACCATCAGGTCGCTTTTCAGTTGTAGACTAACTCGTTGTTAGAAGTCGTAACGCATACCAACACTGAAGACATTATCGTCTTCAAGATCTGTCTTAGCATTAGCCATGGTGTAATCACCTTCATACATAGCGTAATGAGCAAACACTAAGGTTGATTTAGCAACGCGATAATCAGCACCCACTGTGATATTTTGCACATTGACATCATCTGCGCCTGCTTCACCTAGATTTTTGTAGTAGTTACCAAAACCTGCTTCATCAGCACCGTACTCTACTTTCAAGTTTACGCCATTTAAGTTGTAAGCTAGATTAATAAAGTAAGTATTGCCGTCTTGATCTGAATTAGTCACACTTTCTGAGTTTTGGAATAAACCACCAATTTTAAAATCGCCGGCTTTAAATTGTGCTACTGCGCGGTATGCATCAATACCACCAATGGCTTTGTTATAAGCACCAGCAACATAGTAATTGTGTTTTTTAAGGCCTTTGTCACCAAAGGTCACGCTTAAGGCATATTGAGAGTCATCAGAGGCTTGATTATCTTCCATTAAATAAGTGGCATTAATGGTAAACATGTCAGCAATCAGCGGTGAATAGTACCAAAAACCATCGGCACTACGGGTTTGGCCGCCAACTAAACGATCCATATCGGCATTGGTGTTACCAAAAATATCCACACCACCTTCAGCAGCTTTAAATACGGTATCGTTACGGCCGACTAGCACTGAGCCGCCTTCAGTTTTAATTCCTAAGTAGGTGTTACGCGCTTTGAAAACATCACCTTTGCCAGACGTGTTCTCTACCTGAAATTCCATTTGGTATAGCACTTCAACGCCATCAGTAATTTTTTCACTGCCCTTCACACCCAATAGCGAGAAGTTATTTTCAATGTAAGTGCCACTTTCACCTAGGGTTACACCGTTAGTGCCGCCTTGCAGGGTTGCGCCGGTTTCGGAGTTGGTGATAGATAAATCTAAGCGACCGTAAAAATCAGGACCGTCGGCTAGCGCAGCGAACGAAGTGAGGGTTAAAACCGATACAACTGATGCAGATAATAATGTCTTTTTCATCTTTCATACTCCCTTTAGAACATGATGTTCTATCCCCATTTATATGGGATTGTTTTAGTGGTATTTTTCGCAGAACACTCTGCGTAACAAACTTGTTGCAATATTTACAGGTTTATCGTTAAAAAGTTGTGGCCTAGATCAAGTTTTTTGTTTTGAGGTGAAATTGGTGTGTAAAAGATGTGATAAATGCTGTGTATTTGGGTTTTGGTTAACACTTTTATAGCGTTATACCTATTTAGAGAGGTTCACATCTAATTAAAAATGCGCTAGCCCAGTAATTTATGAGATCTACATCAGGTTTAGGGATTGCTTAAGTGGGAGCTTTGAAGTGTTGTTATTGCAGTTTTTTTAGCTATTAGGTCATTAAAATCAACCTCTAATGACTAAAACAAAAAAAACGGCCTAAATAGACCGTTTTTAATCATCATATCGGTAGATAAATTAACGCTTAAAAACGATGATTAAGCCGTTAATAAGTCGCTGTGATGAGTTAGAAATCGTAGCGTAAACCCACAGTCACGATATCGTCATTTAAGCTTTGGCTAGTTTGGTTTAGTACCATGTCGCCATCATACTTAGTGTAGTGACCATATACTAAGGTACTTGGGCTAACGCGGTAATCTGCACCAACACTGAACTGGTTGATTTCGAAATCGCTCATGTTTTCTAAGCTAGAAGTATCATTAGCAAAACGGCTAGCGTACTTACCAAGACCTGAATCATCATAACCGTAAGCGGCTTTAAGCTTTAGGTTACCCATTAGGTAAGCTAGGTTTACGTAGTAGCTATCACCTTCAAGATGAGCCAGTTCAGCTTTTTGGCTTTTACTGTTTTGGTATAAACCGCCAACAATAAAGTCACCAAATTTAGCTTGTACTACACCACGGTATGCTTCTACATCGCTGATACCATCTTGGTATGCTGCAGCTGCATAAAAGTTATGTGTTTTAAATGCTTTATCACCAACAGTTGCGCTTAATGCATACATAGAACTGCTAGTTGATTCGTGATTATCATCCATTAAATAAGTCGCATTTAATGTCACTAAATCTGCAATTTTTGGTGAGTAATAGCTAATGCCATCAGCTTCACGGTTTTGACCAACAACTAATAAATCGATATCAGAGTTACTGTTACCAAATAAATCAAATCCACCTTCTGCTGCTTTGAACACAGTGTCGTTACGACCCACTAATGCAGTACCTGCAACTGTTTTAATACCTAAAAAGCTGTTACGAGCAGCAAAAGTATTACCAGAGTTATCAAAGTTAGAAACGCCGAACTCCATTTGATATAAGATTTCTACGTCATCACTGATTTTTTCAGAACCTTTAACACCTAACCATGAAAAGTTATTTTCAAGGACAGTGCCATCTTTTTGGTTTTGAGTTGCAATACCTTCACTAGAGTTAGTGATTGCAAGATCGGCGCGGCCATAAAAATTTGGGCCATCAGCTAGAGCAGTAAAAGAGGTCATTGCAGTGCAAGATAAAATAGCTGCAGTGATCAGGTTTTTTTTCATCATCTTAATCTTCCTTTGGTAAGGGCTTGATTTTTATCAGCTATGCTTGCTGATATTGATAGAAAATAACGACTGGGTTATCAACCTTATCGTTATTCATAGTAATTCCTGTTCTGTGGAGGATATTGCCACAAAAAGCTCATACCAAAGTGTGATCTATGTCACTTTAGGTTGGATTTAATTTATACGTATCATTATGATTTACAATGACTTAAATCGTAGTTAACAGTTTTATTGGTGCGGTTAACTGGCTTTCTTTGTTTTTGCTGCATGTTGCGGGTTTAGGTAATAGGTGTTTCAGTGTGTAACTAGGGTTTAACTAGGGTTTAACTAAGGTTTAATTGAGGAATACATTCAGATCTGCGTTGATTTCGTATAAAATACCGCCCCCACATTGAGAGTTTAAAGAGCAATACATGTTGTCTGAATCATACTTAAATCGTTTTGGTGGTATAGGTCGACTATACGGTCAAGCGGCATTGGAAAACTTTGCTAATGCACATGTCGTGATCATCGGTATTGGTGGGGTAGGGACTTGGGTCGCTGAATCGCTGGCTCGAAGTGGTATAGGGCAAATAACACTGATTGATTTAGATGACATATGTGTCACTAATACCAATCGTCAATCTCACGCAATTGCATCCACCATCGGCCAGTCCAAAGTTGAAGTAATGGCGCAGCGAATTATTGAAATTAATCCTGAGTGCGTGGTGAATGAAGTCGAAGACTTTATCACTGTCGATAATTTGGCGGAGCATCTGGGTAGTAAAGCCAGTCCGTTAGCGATTGATTATGTGGTTGACTGTATTGATGCCGTCAAACAAAAAGCGGCGTTAATTGCATGGTGTAAAAGAAATAAGCTGAAAATTGTCACCGTAGGTGGCGCGGGAGGTCAAACCGATCCCACTCAAATTCAGTTAACCGATTTAGCTAAAACTTATCAAGACCCATTATTAGCGAAAGTCAGAAACATTTTGCGTAGAGAATATAACTTTTCAAAAAATGTTGCCCGCAGGTTTGCCGTTGACGCAGTGTTTTCAACGCAACAACTGGTATATCCTCAAAATGATGGTAGCGTCTGCAGTACTAAAAATAGCGCCGATGGCAGTATGAGAATGGATTGTGCGTCAGGCTTTGGCGCAGTGACTATGGTTACTGGCACTTTTGGTTTTATTGCTGCAAGTCGAGTATTAGCCAAATTGGCAGCCAAATAATGTATACAGAATGCCAATATTTTTAAGCTTAACGTTTAGCTTATCAATCTCATTTAACCTATAGCTTAGTTTCGATCTTCATGGCGCATTAAACAGCTTATTTGATGCGCCTAACTGCCGTTGTTTGCTCTTCCCTCTAAATAAGTCATTGCGTTAACTGCTTTTATTCATTTCTCATTTTATTGGCATTGAAATTGCTTTACTAAGTCTAGATTCAAAAATCTGACACTGTGGATAGCATGATGATGAAAATGAAATTAAAGGCTGTAAATTTAGTGAATATCAAACGCGTTTTAGTCAGCACTATGCTGTGGTTAGTGATCGCTTGTGCGGTATTATTAGTTGCACCTCAGCACGTGCTTGAGACGCTTTCTTTGTCGGCTCTGGTGTCAGATTATGGCCATTTTATTGGCTTAGGGCTCATTGTTGGTGCCGCTTTTTTCTTAAGCCAATTATTCACCTTTGTGGTTGACGAGTCGATTGGGATTTTAAAAGAAAAACGCGCTGTTGAAACCATAGAAGCCAAAGTTAAGTTACTCGATCCCGCTGAGCGAGCGTTACTGCGAGAGTTCTTTTTACAGGGAGCGACAATTTTGGCGCTACCGCAAAACGAATTGGCAGTTAAAGGTCTAGTGGACAGTAATATTTTAGAGTTAGTGGGTAATGAGCGTCACTATGCGATTCAAGGACCGACTGCTGAGTATAAAATTTCAATGAAAGCGCGTTTGTATTTAAATCGTGAAGTATTGAGATTACCCGCAGGCGAGCCAAGTAAGGAAGAGCTTAATCACCTTATTAAAGCGCGACCACAGTTTGTAAATGGTCTAGTGCAATCTAGAAAGCATGCCGCGTAATCTAAAAATTAGGTTTAATAAACATAAAAATGGGGGCGAAAGCCCCCTAAAGAAACAAATAACAAATAACAAAAATTATAGAAGGAGGGTAGTAACTATTCCTTAGGAGCAGATTTCACAATAAACATCCACATCATGTAAGACATGATCCCCATGGTGCAGAAGATAACAATCATTGACAGCAATCCGATTGCGTTACCAAACATTAAATCTAACCAAAAAGCCATAATCATTATCCTTTCATTGTAAAACTAGCCTTAACATACTATTTTCATTTTTTAACATTTATGATCTTGATCAATAAAGTCAGTGCTTTTTAATGGGGAAGATTTATTAATGTCGATTAGCGCAAATTTACTCTACTTGAATGAGATTTAAGCTATTGAGATTGATTTGATCATTTTGCTTATGAAAGGGCTTGCCATTGTCATTGGCCTAGGTATAATTCCGTCACTCAATTGAGCCAAGCTTGATTGACTACAATATGATGCCAGCGTGATGAAATTGGTATACATGGGGGATTCAAAATCCCCTGTCGAAAGACGTGTCGGTTCGAGTCCGACCGCTGGTACCATCTCCTCTTTGAGGATAAAACCGACGTAAGTCGGTTTTTTTGTGCTTGAAATTTACCAAGCCAGGTTTAATTTCCTATTAGTAATTGTGTTGATTTCGTTCATTTCGTTCAT
>NZ_MCVI01000094.1:0-50007 GCF_002873135.1 Shewanella sp. 10N.286.48.A6 | reverse complement strand
TCGTTCATTGCGTTCATTGCTTTGTTGTATGAGACACAATTACCCGCTAAAGCGCTAGCTTCGAAAGCTAAATATCATAGTGTTGTAGCCCATAGCTCCATTTTTTTAACGCGGCCTCCAACTCTTTAAGTTTATAAGGTTTGTGTAAAATGTCATTCATGCCTGATTCAACGCACTCAGCGACTTCAGTGGATGTTGTGCCAGCCGTTAGTGCAATTATCGGTTTAGTATAACCCTGTTTACGTAAGTACTTTGTTGTTTGAAATCCATCTAAAATGGGCATACGGCAATCCATTAAAATGATATCAAATTCATTATTTTTTAAGACTTCAAGGGCTAGTTCTCCATTATCAGCGAACTGATAGTTAATGCTAAATTTATCTAGCATCATCCCTAAAATAACTTGATTGGTCTTGATGTCTTCTACGGCTAAAATGCGTAGATGATTGATACTGTGAGTATTCCTGTTTACCTCAATAACACTTTGGTTATTTTCTACGGCAAGTTCAAGGGGAAGCTTAACGGTAAACTCTGTCCCTTTATCAAGGGTACTGACGAAGCTGACCTCACCATTCATCAATTCAATCAACTGCTTACAAATGGATAGCCCTAAACCTGTTCCTTCAAACTTTCTTTGGCTAGAGTTATCGACTTGGGTGAAGGGCTCAAATAAGCTTGCTTGCTTATTTTGGGGGATGCCGCAGCCAGTGTCAGAGATAATAAAAATCAATGACGTGTCTTGCCATGATGTGTGTAGATGAATCGATCCTTGATTGGTAAATTTAACTGAATTGCCGATTAGGTTAATTAGGATTTGTTTAATCCTGTCTGCATCCCCAAGCAGGGTGGTAGGTATTGATTGGTCATTTTCGCAACTGAATGTCAGTCCCTTGGCTTTGATTTTCTCAGTAAAAATTTGTTCTATGGTATCAATTAGGGTTTGCGGGCTGAAAGTGGCTAATTTCAACTCAAGCATACCAGCGTTCATTTTGCTGATATCAAGTAAGTCATTAATAATAACTCGAAGCATTTCTCCCGCTTGATGTACGCTCATGAGTAATTTTTTTTGGTAGCTGGTAATGGAGGTGTCCTCCATGAGCTCCGCTGCCCCAAGTAAGCCATTTAAGGGGGTTCTTAATTCATGGTTAATCATTGCCACAAAGTCACGGGTCGACTTTTCAGAGTGTTCCGCTCTTATTTTTTCCTTAATGGTTTTGTTAAGTAATAATTGGCGCTGAAAAGAGGCACTTATCATATCGGCAATTAAACAGTACTGTTTTTCAATCACGCGATGCCAGCTTTCTTGAGGGCTGGTACGGAAAATAAAATGTAATCGGCCCACTTTTTTAGGTCCAAATTGCAGATATACTACTAGCTCGGTTTTATCTTGATTCCATTGGAAGTTATTTTTCGGGGTTGGAAACTCATCAAAGGTGGTTGCTTCACCGGATTGTAAGTGTTCATTTTCTAATATATCCAAGCTGGAAGACAGCCGGATTGCTTTAATACTGGCAGTATCCATCAGATCTTCAAGTAATTGTTGGATCACCTGCTCACTGGGAGGGACTTGTAATAACTGCGAGTTATAATGTGACAGGGTGGATTCTAATTTATTGATGAAGATCAGCAGTTGTTCATCTTGTTCAGCTTGTTTTTTTGCAACAACTAAAGAGTCTTCCACAAGTAATTTTGCGAAATACAGTTCGGTACTTTTTTCTTCCAATAGCGATTCAGCTGCTTTGCGAATTTTAGTTTCTCGTTGAATCTTTTTCTTAAGCAGTTCTATTGTTTTTTCACTATCCATTTATAAAGCCTAAACTTTGGTCAATGTAAAGCGAACCTGAGAACCGTCCGCTTGAATCGGTTTCATTTGGATATCAATTTTTTCATTAAAATATTCAGCGCAGCCTTCAATGAGGCCAAAACAAACATGAGAAAAACAACGGGCAGAAATATAATCTAACACCATGTCATATTCACTGCTTGAAATAAGGTCAAACTTGGGTGGCTTTGCATCGCCGTAAAGCTTTTTAACTTCAAGATGAATATATTCTTCGACTTGGGTAATAAATTGAAAAGTCGAGCTCGAGTTAATTTTAAGCTCTGGCATACTGTCTAGTAAATTAGTGAATACTGATTTACCATATACAGCCTGTAATTCTTCAATACTGATACCTGTTATTTTACTTAAAGAGATAATCAGTTTTACTAAATCCTTATGATCGTAGGTGCCAGCGGAGGTATACACTCCTTCATCTGCATTTTCATCAAGTATTTTTTGGCATACTTCTAAACCAAATGTGGTTTCAACAAGTTCTAAAAACTCAGAAAAAATAATACCCTTCATAATCATCTTTAATTAATGTCTTTGTATTGAGTATAGGCATAAAATGACATTACTCTGCAGTTAATCGCAGTTTTTTTAGATAAACAGGAATGTTGTAAAACTATTCTGATACTCGGGCGAACTGATTTGGTCAGCGATGAAACTTAGCAAGGTTAGTTATTATTGGGGTGATTGCTCAGACAAGCTCTGAGTCTTTAATCCTTTCAATCGTGACCTATGTGGAATGGATGCGATCGCGTAAATAAAGTTGAATAATAGTGTTCTTATTTTCAGCTAATGAAAAAGGATGCCAAGGCATCCTTATTTGTTTCATCGGCTATAGAGACTTTAAATTGGCGTTAAGCTTAGAACTTATAATCAATAGCCAAATACACTTGCTGTGTATCATTTAATGAGTAGCTGGCACTATTCGCCCCATTAGATGCGTTTACATCATAATCTTGTTTTAAATAGCGGTAACCCACTTCAGTAGACCAGCTGTTATTAATGTTATACATCAAACCTGTTTGACCGCCCCATACAAAGGTATTTTTAGAGTCAAAGCCACTGTCTTTAATCCCGTTATGCGTCATACCTGCAGTTGCACCAACAAACCAGTTCATTTTATTACTGTCACCTAAGCCAACAAGGTAATCATATGATAATAAAAAGGTTTGTTGTCTTGCTATATCATCAGAGTTATAGCCGTAGGTGGCGTATATACGGTTGTTATCATTGAGGTAGTTACCCACTCTAAATTGGTAGCTTATATCTTCTTCTATATTTCTCTGATTACTTTCTGCACTAGATTTCATTTTATAGGTATCTTGCTGATAACCTGCTGCGCCACCCACAAACCAATCTGATGCCATAGCAGGAACTGACATTACCGATGAGATTAAACCCGCTAGAACAAGATGCTTCGTTTTCATTTTTTACTCCAAGTGTAAATAATCACTATTAATAATTTCTCACAGTGTTTTTTTGCTGTTGAGGTCACCATAGTGCGAGCTAGCTGAATCGTTACTGAATGAAATCGTTGCTATTTTCATATCGCTTAGAAGAGTTATGTATTTTTTACCAGGGTAGAACTGGTTTTATCACTGGTTTTTTGCTGGCAATGTTTTGGCTTAAATAGGCTCTGGGAAACTGCAATCGAATTAATTTTTGAATCGAGGTGCCATATCACATATGACTTAATTATTGGTAGATCACAAATATGAAAGATAGTTATGGGATTGTATGCGCTTTGTCACTTTATTGTTTTTTAGCCCACTTTTGAGGATGATTTTTCATGTATAACCTTGTATGTGGCTAAGTAAGAAAGATAACTAAAATTTAAGCTATAAATTCAGATAATTGAAACATATTTTTAAAATTGTATCGATATGACTTTGTCGATAATTAACGCTGTTGTTGAGTTAGCTAATGGCTTAGTTGTCCCAAGTCAAGTTCGAAAACGATAGGGTTTTGCTAAGGAGATTGGCTAATGTTTTATGTTCACATGTTGTTATTGCTTGCAGTGATCTTTGTGGGGATCCGTCATGGCGGGGTCGCATTTGGGTTATTAGGAGGCTTAGGGGTTTCCGTATTAGCGTTTGCTTTCGGAGTCGCCCCCGGTTCACCGCCTGTCAGCGTGATGTTAATTATTTTAGCGGTTGTCGCGGCATCAGCGACGTTAGAAGCAACTGGTGGCCTGAAATTATTGGTTAAGTATGCTGAAAAACTATTAAGAAAACACCCCAATCAAATTACCTTTTTAGGGCCATTATGTACTTATTCATTAACTGTGTTAGTGGGTACGGGTCATTCGGTTTATCCATTATTACCGGTTATTTATGACGTGGCCTATAAAAAAGGTATCCGCCCTGAGCGTCCTTTAGCAATGGCTACCGTGGCATCACAAATGGGCATTACAGCCAGCCCAATTGCCGCAGCCGCCGCAGTGGTTATGGCAACGGCAATGGATAATCATCTTGATATTAGCTTAATCAATGTTTTATCTGTCACTATCCCGGCGACTTTAGTGGGCGTATTAGCAGGTTGTGCTTGGAGCTTAAATCGCGGTAAAGATCTTGATAAAGATGAAGACTTTCAAGCGCGTTTAAAAGATGACGAGTTTAAAAACAACTTAATTGACCCAGAAATTGAAACGGATGATCAAGCCCATACCGATACCATAGCGAAAAGAGGCTTAATGCTGTTTTTAGGCGGTATTTTATCTGTGATCATGTTGGCAATGTTCAGCAAAGAATTACTGCCTGAAGGCGTAAAAATGTCGGTAGCCATTCAGTTTATGATGCTATCCGTTGGCGCCATTATTTTACTGGCAACAAAAGTCTCGCCGCAAAAAATCGTTAGCAGCAATGTGTTTACAGCGGGTATGACCGCGGTGGTGATTATCTTTGGTATCGCATGGTTAAGTGACACCATTATTGGCCACCATAAGAGTTACTTAGTGAGCTCATTGAGTGATTTAGTTAGTGCTTACCCTTGGTCGTTTGCCATTGCGATGTTTATGGCATCAATATTCTTAAAAAGTCAGGCAGCCGTGCTAACCATTATGTTTCCGCTGGGCTTTGCATTAGGCATTCCTGCCCCTGTGCTGATTGGGGTTATTCCAGCCTGTTATGCTTATTTCTTTTTCCCGTTTTATCCAAGTGATTTAGCGGCAATCAGTTTTGACCGCTCTGGTACCACTAATATTGGTAAGTACGTCCTAAATCACAGCTTTATTGTGCCTGGATTTATTGGGGTGAGTACCGCAACAGTATTAGGCTACTTCCTATCAACAGTGGTGATAAACCATTAGTCTATCGCCAGATTAACTGACAAAAATGCCCAGCAATTGCTGGGCATTTTTGTATCGACAATTCAGTGCTTAAGGCTTAACACCGCGAACGATAGGATTTTGCAGGCTTATCAAGGTTTCTGTCGATTGAATTTCATCGATTGATTGAATGCGGTTAATTAACACGTGCTGTAAGCCATCGATTGATTGGCACATCACTTTGACAAAAACACTGTAATTACCCGTGGTGTAATAGGCTTCTACCACTTCTTCAAGGGCATTGAGTTTGGAGATCGCGGCAGGGTAATCGCCGGCACTTTTTAAGTTAATCCCAATAAAACAGCAAACGTCATAACCTAGAGCTTTGGGGTCTACTGTAATGCGCGCGCCAGTGATAATGCCGGCTTGCTTCATTTTTTCCACTCGTACATGAATGGTGCCGGCACTTACTGCAAAACGCTTTGCCAGCTCTGCAAATGGGGTTCTGGCCTCTTGCATTAATGCTTCTAGGATTTGGTTATCTAGCTGGTCACGCTGAAATGGAGTTTCCATAGTAAAATGCCTAATTAAATTATAATTAGACATTAATTTACGGATAAATGTGATAATTGGCTATCAAAAAGTTCTCATGATTAGTTTTTTACTAAGCACTTATCGTCAATTGTGACTGATATTATTGTGTATCTAAGGGCGTTATAAACGGCACTTCAGCATTAAAGGTTAATGGCGTTTGATGGTAAGGATGCTTTATGGTTAATTCAGCTGCGTGCAATAACAGCCTGTTTGATAGACTTTTGGCCCAAGGATCAGCATAAAAGCCATCACCTAAAATTGGGTGGCCAATTGCCATCATATGTACTCTAAGTTGATGGGACCGCCCTGTAATAGGCGTTAGCTTAACCAGTGTTGATTTTTTCCCATAGCTTACCACTTCAACATGGGTTAAAGACGGTTTCCCCACAAGGTGATCGACTTTCTGTTTTGGTCTATTAGGCCAGTCACAAATTAAGGGATAATCAACTTGCTTAACGGCAGGACTGACATGGCCTGCGACTCTGGCATAGTATGTTTTGGCGGTTTCACGATCGCGAAATTGCCGTTTCAGTTCACGCTCAGCGTTACGCCTTAACGCCACTACAATGACCCCTGAGGTAGCCATATCAAGTCGATGGACAATGTGTGAATTAGGAAAGCGTTCAAGCACTCGGCTATAGATGCTGTCATGATATTGGGCTTGGCGGCCAGGAATAGACAGCAATCCAGATGGCTTATTCAAAACGATAATATCTTTATCTTCATGAATAATATCTAACCAAGGATCGGTTGGGGGAGTATAGATAAAGTCTGCCATGTGTTGCGCCTAGCCTTAATAGAGAATGCGCGGCAAAGATACCTATCCCTTGGCGTGAGTGCAAGTCATCTGAGCCTATTTAAGAGGGTTATAGCTTTTATACAAAACTTGAACTAATGGTTTATTAAAAAGCTTTTATGAAAATGCATTGCCGTTAACGTGCATGATGGTGAATGTCCACACCACAAAGGCTAGCGGAATATGGACTAAGGCATAAAAACCTTGATCTAAGCGTGATAACCCTTGGGCGTTCCAAATTAAAAACACATGACTGAACACCACTAGCGGAAATAACGCCATTAAAGGGTAGAGTGCAAATGGGCTCGCATCAGCAAAAATACTGTGGCTGAGTAAAGCCCAAAAAACCATAAAACTTGTGGTTAAAGGCGGTGTTGCTAATCGATATTGTTCTGGGTAAGGGAACATTTGTTAACCTTAAGTTTGATGTGTTGTAACCCTAGGTTAACCTTTTATTTCCTTTTTGCCATGTATTACTTTTCTATGAACCACTGAATAATGTCTTAAACCCGCAGGGCCATGGGATACGATGACAGATAATAGGATGATAAAAATAGTAATTTCAGGTTTCCAGTTGGCCATAGGGATAAACAGCAGTAATAGCAGTACTTTAAAAATAGTCAGTACTCCTTTTAGCTGGATAAGCCAGCGCCAATCTCTGATGACTTCCCATGACAATAATGCAAGTCCACTGACCATGGCTAAGATCCAGTAATTGAGCCAAAGTGGTTGCTCTAAGCCAAGCAGAATACCACCGCCAGCGCCGACTACACCAACAATATGTAATGCTCTCAGGCTGGTTTTTCCTAGACGTTGAATCCAAAACTGAACTTCTGAAACTGCTTGCTGCTGCTTTTTTGACATGTCTATACACATATTCCTGTGAGTAATGTCTCAGCTTAACAAGAAGATCTAAAATGTTCAGCGATCTGTAGCAAAAACTCAATTATTGTTATGCTTTAACCAAACGCTCAATTGCACTGACATAGGTAAAGTCGGGCAATCCATTTTTAATGAGCCAAATAAACAACACAGGAGTTAAGGATGAAAATCGGGTTCTTTAGTGCTAAGCACTACGATATTCAGCATTTTGATGCCATGAATACAGGCTTTAACGCAGAGATTGAATATTTCGATTATCGACTTTGTATGCAAACAGTAAAACTGGCTGATGGTTTTGAAGTGGTTTGTGCTTTTGTCAATGACTCCCTATGTGAAGAGGTATTGGTTGAGCTTGCCAATGGCGGTACTAAGATTATCGCCATGCGCTGTGCAGGCTTTAATAATGTTGATTTAGATGCCGCTAAGCGCTTAGGTATCACAGTGGTTAACGTTCCTGCCTATTCGCCAGAGTCTGTGGCTGAACATACCATTGCCTTAATGTTAACCCTAAACCGTAAAATTCATAAAGCTTACCAACGTACTAGAGACGCGAATTTTGCCTTAACTGGCCTGGTGGGCTTTAATATGCAAGGTAAGACCGTTGGAGTGATTGGCACCGGTAAAATTGGTCTTGCTACCATCAAAATATTGCAAGGCTTTGGCTGTAAAGTGGTGGCTTACGATCCGTACCCTAATCCTGCAGTTGAGGCATTAGGCGTTGAGTATATTGACTTAGAAGCACTCTATCCTCAATGTGATGTAATTAGTTTACATTGTCCATTAACACCTGAAAATCATCACCTGTTATCTGCTAAGACATTTGAAAAAATGAAGCCTGGGGTGATGGTGGTTAATACCAGTCGTGGTGGCTTGCTCAATGCCATTGATGCCATGGAAGCGTTAAAAACCGGTAAAATTGGTTCATTGGCGTTAGATGTTTATGAAAATGAAAAAGAGCTGTTTTTCCAAGATAACTCTAATGAAATTATTCAAGATGATGTCTTTAGAAGGCTTTCTGCTTGCCATAATGTTATTTTTACCGGACATCAGGCGTTCTTAACCGTTGAAGCGCTTAATGCGATTGCCCAAACGACCTTGCAAAATGTCACCGACTTGCTTGATGGTCAGCGCTGCGTAAATGAACTCACCAACTAGTGCCGTTGTCGCTCGAGTTTGTAAAGGATTGAGAAAAATCGACTTAACCCAAGCTTAGGTTACTTAACAAGGAATCAGCAATATGATCATTACCAAAGAAGTCCACGATATTGAAACCCCAACAGGTGATATGCGGACTTATGTATATCGCCCAGATGCCCCTGGGCAATTTGCCAGTATCATATTCTACTCTGAGATTTTTCAACAAACTGCGCCTATTGCCAGAAGTGCAGCCATCTTAGCCGGACATGGTTTTGTGGTGTTAGTGCCAGAAGTGTTTCATGAACTGAATCCGCTAGGCACTGTGCTTGAGTATGACGATGTGGGTAAAGATAAGGGCAATGCTGATAAATTTGCTAAGCCCTTAGAGCAACATGATAGCGATACTCAGGCGATTATCGACTTTGCCCGTAGCCAAGCATATTGCAGCTGTAAAGTGGGCGCGATGGGCGTGTGCATAGGTGGCCATTTGGCTTTTCGTGCAGCGTTAAACCCCGATATCAGCGGTGCTTTTTGCTTATATCCCACAGATATCCATTCAAATACCTTACCTTGTGAGCCTGAGAACGATTCATTAACTCGCTGTGGTGATATTAATGGTGAGCTGGTATTAGTCTTTGGCAAGCAAGATCCTCATGTATCTAAAGCAGGCCGAAAAGCCATTTATCAAAAGTTAGAGCAGCTTGATACCAACTTTAGCTGGTTAGAGGTGAATGCTCAGCATGCCTTTATGCGTGATGAAGGCGAGCGTTATGATGCGGCATTAGCACTGCAAATGTATTTGCAAGCGGTGAGCTTTTTTCAGCGCACCTTAAAGTAAAACCTTGTTAGGATCAGTAAAAAAATAAGCCCTGAGTGATACTCAGGGCTTATTAATTCACGACATAATCGCAAATGAATTATGGCTTAAGCCGCTTGTTGATATTGCGCTAATTCAGCAAGGCTTACTTGAGCCACTAGCATGTCATCAAGATAAAAATCGATATGCTCTTCGCCTTTACTGCCAATCAACTCTTGCTTAGAGCCATCTTCATAAGCCAAGGTCATCACCAGAGTGCGCTCATCCTGTTGACTAATTTGTGCACTTGATAGTTTAACTGGCGCCGTTTTAAAGTCGTCGCTAACGTGCTTATTCATTTTAAAAATAGCATCAGTTGGTAAATCAACTACCGCTTCTTTATCTGTTAATGGGTTAGTCCCGGTCCAGAACTCAATGCTGTTAAATACAAAAAGATCAGCTGTAGCTGCTAAACCATAAACTGGCGACAATAATGCGAATAAACCCGCACGACCATAACGGTTGTCGACAGTATCTAAATTTAACTTAGTGACCATTTGGCTTGTGGCCATTTGTCCCATACAGCCAGATAGTTGGCTACAAGTTACGATCATTGCAGCAGTTGCTAAAAACTTCTTTTTCATTTCATCAATCTCTTATTTTTTTATCAGCTGCGGATTATAGGCATTTCTCCCTTGGAGTATGTGATGGCTGTCACGTCAGTGTGTTGGGTTATTTATGGCTAAGTATCTGAAATGTTGAACTAGTTTGTTTACTGTGTGCAGGTTGGCTAACTGTTGCTATTGCTTGGTTGTTTTTAACGATTGGTGAGCTAAATGTTGGGGTTTTAGGGGCAATAAAAACTGCTTAAAAGATCTATTTATGCGGTATAATTTCGCCGAATATCCTGCCTATAAACCATGAGAACTCCATGTCAGAGTACCAGCTGTTACACCATGTCAGTGACGATATCGGCCCCATCTATGTATTAGATGATGGCGATTTTCGCGTGTTATCTTTTGGTGACAATGACGAGCAGAGTAAAATACTGAAAGCGGCGCCCCATATCCCTCAGCATACCTATGTTCAGGCCATGCTAGCGGTACTGCTATTTACCAAACCTAAAAGTGCCATCATATTTGGCCTTGGTGGCGGCGGGCTGGTGCATGCACTTAGACGTTTTGATGCCGGGATTAAGCTGACTGCAGTTGAGTTGCGCGCTGATGTGATTGAGATTGCTAAACGCTATTTTCAATTGCCTATTGGCAAAAAGCTTAAAATTGAACTTGATGATGGCGGCACATTTTTAGCCAGAGCTGAACACAAAAAAGTGGATATTATTTTTGCTGATATGTATATCGAGCAAGGGGTTGATGAAAAGCAATTAACCAGCGAGTTCATTGGCACTTGTCATAAAGGCCTTAAAGCGGAAGGTTTTTTAGTGCTTAACTGCTGGAAAGAGCACAGTAAAAGTGAGCTGCTAAAGCAAGTGTTATCAGCGCACTTTGCCAATGTTTATGCCACTTTAACAGGAGGGGGAAATTGGGTGGTTTACGCCAGTAAGCAGCCACATTCTTTTAGCTCAGCTTATAACAAACAGCAGTTGCAGCAATTATCGCAACAGCTTGATTACCCAGTAGGGCGTTCACTGACACGTTTCACTCAATGGGAATAGCTGTTAGCAAATGATAGTGGCACTTGCGGTGCTAGTACTAATAACTAACTAACAAGCAACCGATTAATGACAGCCTTTGCCTCAACAGCCTGGCTATCCAACAAGACGTTCACTGACACGTTTCACTCAATGGGAATAGCTGTTAGCAAATGATAGTGGCACTTGCGGTGCTAGTACTAATAACTAACGAACGAACAAGCAACCGATTAATGACAGCCTTTGCCTCAACAGTTTGGCTATCCTGCTAATTGTTTATTTTTTGCTTTAATTAATAGCCATTGCTCACCTTTACACCAACGAATGCTCGCTTATCGAGCATTTCGATTGCCAAGGTTTATTTAGTGTTCACTTTCTAAAAAATCGATTAGGGTGATAGTTTTTACCCGTTATATTTAATTCTAACTTGTCGCTATTATCTATTCCATCAAACAGATACAGCTACACACTAAATTAGAATTTACTTTAAATATAACGGAGCACACCCATGACTCAATCAATTATTAATTCAACTATCAAGCCATTTTCTGCAACTGCTTTTCACAATGGTGACTTTGTTTCAGTAACTGAACAAGATTTACTGGGCAAATGGTCAGTAGTATTTTTCTATCCAGCTGATTTTACTTTTGTATGTCCTACTGAATTAGGCGACATGGCAGACCATTACGCTAAGTTACAAGAAATGGGTGTTGAAGTTTACTCAGTATCAACAGATACCCACTTCACTCATAAAGCATGGCACTCAAGTTCAGACACTATCGGTAAAATTAACTACCCAATGATTGGTGACCCAACTGGCGCAATTACTCGCAACTTCGGTGTGATGATTGAAGAAGACGGTTTAGCACTTCGTGGTACGTTCGTAATGAACCCGGAAGGCGAAGTCAAAGTTGCTGAAATTCATGACCTAGGTATTGGCCGTAGCGCAGCTGAATTAGTTCGTAAAATTCAAGCAGCACAATATGTTGCATCACATGACGGCGAAGTATGTCCAGCAGCATGGCAGCCAGGTGAAGACACATTAGCACCATCAATTGACCTAGTAGGTAAAATCTAAACCACTGGCGTTAATTCTCTCCAATAGCTGAGTCGCCT
Organism: Shewanella sp. 10N.286.48.A6; assembly: GCF_002873135.1. Classification (GTDB taxonomy): domain Bacteria; phylum Pseudomonadota; class Gammaproteobacteria; order Enterobacterales; family Shewanellaceae; genus Shewanella. The sequence goes on along the minus strand of NZ_MCVI01000094.1, from coordinate 37,939 downwards.
CATCCACGGTTCAGCTAAGTTTCATCACACTCCAATCTGCCTGGTTCTTTGTTAATGCTAAATGGGTTTAGCATTTATGAATTAGGCTTTTTTTTGGCTCAACTTCAATACTAGGAGCACACGTATGTTAGATGCGAATATTAAAAATCAACTGAAGACTTATCTGCAAAACCTTAAACGACCAGTTGAACTTGTCGTGTCAGCAGACGATAGCCCGAAAGCAAAAGAATTGAGCTCTTTAGCCAATGATATTGTTGGCTTATCAAACCTTGTAAGCCTTAAAGAGCAGCAAGGGATCCGAACCCCATCAATGAGTATCATTAACCCAGAACTTGGTAGCAACATTAGCTTTGCTGGTTTACCTATGGGCCATGAATTTACCTCGTTAGTGTTGGCACTACTGCACTCAGGTGGCCACCCAATTAAATTAACCGATGAGGTTATTGGGCAAATTAAAGATCTGCCCGGTGAGTTTAAGTTTGAAACCTACGTATCACTAAGCTGTCAGACATGTCCTGAAGTGGTACAAGCACTGAATATGATGGCAGCGATTAACCCCAATATTACTAACGTGATGATTGATGGTGCATTATTCCAAGATGAGATTAATGACCGTAATATCATGTCAGTACCGACGGTATATATGAATGGCGAGCCATTTTCTGTTGGCGCCATTAGCGTAGTAGAAATTTTAAATAAGTTAGACGTCAATGCTGTAGCACGACAAGCAGAACAACTAAATAATAAACAAAGCTTTGATGTATTAGTGGTTGGTGGTGGCCCTGCAGGCGCATCTGCTGCCATTTACGCGGCGCGTAAAGGCCTGCGCACTGGCATAGTGGCTGATAAGTTTGGCGGTCAAGTGGCAGAAACTGTCGGCATTGAAAACTTTATCTCAGTGTCAAAAACCGAAGGGCCAAAATTAGTTGCCAATCTTGAAGCTCACGTGAAAGATTACGATGTTGATGTCATGGACAACCAACGGGCGCTATCCCTTAAATCGGGTGAGCGTTTTGAAATCGAACTTGAAAGCGGCGCGATTTTATCAAGTAAGACCATATTGTTAGCAACCGGCGCGCGCTGGCGTGAAATGAACGTCCCTGGTGAGCAAGAATACCGCGGCAGCGGCGTAGCCTATTGCCCACATTGTGATGGGCCGTTATTTAAAGGTAAGCGCGTCGCTGTGATTGGCGGCGGTAATTCTGGTATTGAAGCGGCTATCGATTTAGCGAATATCGTTGAGCACGTTACTGTACTTGAGTTTGATACTAGCCTTCGCGCTGATGAAGTTTTGCAGCGCAAAGCCAACTCAATGGGTAATATCACCATCATCACTGAAGCGATGACCACAGAAGTGCTAGGTGATGGCAAACGCGTTACCGGGCTCACTTATACCGATCGCAGTACTAACGAATCGCATAATGTCGCGCTTGAAGGGATTTTCGTTCAAATTGGTTTAGTGCCAAATACTGAATGGTTAAAAGACACTGTAGAGTTAACTAATCGTGGTGAAATTATTGTTGATGGCAAAGGCCAAACTTCCATACCAGGGGTATTTGCCGCAGGTGATGTCACTAACTCAGCCTATAAACAAATCATTATTGCCATGGGTAGCGGCGCGACTGCCTCACTCGGTGCCTTTGATTATCTGATTAGACACAGTGAAGCTGACATGTCAGCGGCTGAGCAAGTTGAGCTTGAGTCTGAAAAAACTGAGACAGAAGCGGCTTAATTAGTCGCAATGACAGTGTTGTAACGAAAACGAATCACTTTGTTCGTGCTCTTAATCGAAAAGCGCTGATAGAAAAGCGTTTATAAAGTGCTTAACGCATTATTGAATTTTGACAAAAAGCCAGCTTATTTAAATAAGCTGGCTTTTTTTGTGTTTAGCGCTGTTAAAAATAACGCACTGGAATGGTTATTAAAGAAGCACCTGAATCAGTGAAAAGGGGGGGGAGCTGCTGACTAATAGTGAAATTTTATTTGGTTATATTCATTTTTAACGCCATCGCAAAGGTGGTTTTTTTATCTCTGAATCAGCTTATCCGCCTTAGCCTCGCATAAAACCTAAGTGATATCCCACAACTTCATGCTGGTAAAAACAATATACTGGCCGTTTGCTGCTTTGTTAGGCGAGTAAAGCAGCCTTTATCGGTTATTATTTCACGCTTTGTTATCAGCTAAATTGCTTCATTCAGCGCTTTGATTTAACTTATAGCTCATTAAAATAAATTCCCTAAAATCTTGTTTTTAGCCGTTGCGGAAAGTACGCAAAAGGATGCCAATGCCAAGCTTGATCAGAATAGTGTTAATTAATACTCACCTTCCTGGTGTGGTGGAACTGCAGCTAGATGGACACACCAACATTTGTGGTACCAATGCTTCAGGTAAAACCACACTGCAGCGATTAGTCCCAGTGTTTTATGGTGAGTACCCTAGCCGAGTCGTGCCTTCAACCCGTGATAGTTTTGAGCGTTGGTATCTTCCCCATGATTCAAGTTACATCATCTATGAATATCAAAAGAGTGACGGCCAGCTTTATCAAGCGCTAATGGCATCCGCCGGTGACGGTAAAGGGGTGAATTACCGCTTTATTGCCAAAGGTTTCGAGCTTGATGATTACGTTAAAAACCGTAATGGCGATACCATCATTTGTCATACCATGGCGGAGTTAGGCCGTGAAATGAAGCGCCAGTCGGTGCCGCATACTAACTTGCTGAATACCCGAGAATACCGCGCGATTATTCAACATGATCGCAGTTTATTGTCCACCGGCGGCAATAAAAGCGAGCTACGTAATTACGCCCATCAGTTCTCATTGTGTGATAGCGAATACTCGCTACGCCATATCGAAAAACTGGCCAAAGCGGTGCATTCTAAAGAAGGCAAAATGGAAACCGTTAAGTCGATGGTAGCCGCCATTTTAGAAGAAGATGGTGTTAACCCGCCAACCTCACGCTTAAACCCACAGCGAGTAGAAAGCTGGATCCGTGAAAGTCAGTTAGTCCAAGGCTTTGAGCAAATTCGCCCTGAATTTGAAAAGCTAGAACAAGAGTTTAATCAGTTACTGAGCGCCGAGCTTCGACTAGGCAGTTTAGCTAAAGGCTATCGCGCCGATGAAACCTTTGAAGCACAGCGCCAAGAGCGCAGTGAAAATCAGTCTAAAGAGACCAGTTTACAACTGCGCCTTCTGGACGAAGAATGGAAAGAAGCCCGCGATGAGATCAGCCAAGAATTGTCATTCGCCCAAGGTGATATCCGCAAATATGAAGCTGAGCTTGATGGCATTGAAGATCAATATGAAGGCTTTTTAAATGCCAATATTGAACAAGCTAAAGCCGACTTAGACAGTTTAGATAATTGGCGCAGTGATTTAGAAAACTTATCAGAGCGTCATAAGTTACAAACTGAAAAGCACCAAGACATTGAAGCGGCTTACAGTACCCGCCGTAGTAAAATTGCTGAGCAGTTACACCGAGAGCTTGAGTCACTGCATCAAGAGCAAGATAGCATTCGTGAAACCCGTGATGCCCAGCGTGAATCTGCTAACGATGATTTAACTCAACTCGACAGCTTATGGCGTGAAAAAACCGATGCCGGTAAAGCGCAGTTTGCTGAACAAGAATTTAAACTCAAGCTCAGCCAAGGTGAGCTGAAACATCAAATCGACGGTGTCAGCTACACCGAAGAAGAGAAAATGAGCTTAGCAGTGTTTGATGAGCGCATTAGCCGCGCTGATGAAGAACAAGAAAGCTGTAATCAAAAAGTCGATCGCTTATCAATAGAAGAAAGAAAACTGCGCGCCAAACGCGATCAAGTCTCTGAGGCACTTCGAATCGCCAGTGTGAGAGTGAATGAGCGCTTAGCTGATGTTGATGATGTCAAAGGGGTGTTATTTCCACAATCACACACTCTATTAGAGTTTTTGCGTAAAGAGTCCTCAGGTTGGGAGCAAAGCTTTGGTAAGGTTATTGCTCCTGAACTATTACACCGCACCGATCTCCATCCCCATGTTGCAGACAGTAATGGCGAGGTATTATTTGGTATTGGCTTAGATCTTAAAGCCATTGATGTGCCTGATTATGCTGCCTCAGAGCAAGATTTACGCCTGCGCTTAGCTAAAGCTGAAGAAGCCTTAGCTCAAGCTGAAGAGTTAAAGTCGGAAAACGAAGATCAACTGGTAGCCATTAACGATCAATTAGACACGCTTAATAAAGAGCTGACTTTTGCTCGCACTGCTTATAAAAATAGCCGTGAAGATGTGCGGCGTTTATTTGATGAAAAGCGCAGCTCACAAGAGCAAATCAATCAAGCGTTATCCGAGCGTAAAGCCCATGCCAGCAAGCGTCTGATTCAATTAGAAAACGAGCTCAAGCAGCAGCACAATAAGCACCTAGAGTGGCTTAGTGAGCAAAAAGAGCAAGCCCTTGAAGCCCGCATGGAAAAAAATGCCTATTGGCAAGATGTGGTCGGTGCGCTAGATAATCAGCTAGGGCAAATTAAAGCCAATATCGACACTCGCCGTAGTAATGCTAAGCAAGAGCAAAAAGCCTGTGAATCATGGTACAAAAACGAGCTTAAATCTCGCGGGGTTGATGAAGCGGCTATCGTGGCATTAAAAGGGCAAATTCGGGATCTTGAAACCCAAATCAGTAATGCGGAAAAGCGTCGCAGTGATGTATTGCGTTATGAACATTGGTATCAAAATGCCTGGCTAATTGCCAAGCCGAAATTGCAAACCGATTTATCCAAAGTTAAGCAAGCAGCCCTTGAGTTAGAACAGCAGCTTGCCAATAAAACCACTGACGTTAAGCAGCGTAAACAACACTTTGAAAGCTTGAAAAAAGCCTCGGATGCTGCGCAAGTTGAGGCTTCTGAAAATCTCACCAAGCTGCGGGCTGTGATGCGAAAACTGGCTGAGCTTAAATTGCCGCCAACTAAAGATGAAGCCGCTGGTGGCATTGGTGAGCGCTTAAGACAAGGTGAAGAATTATTACTACAGCGTGATTATTTACTGGGCTCAGTAAAACAATACGTTGAGCATTTTGATTCGGTTATTGCCAGTAAGTCAGGCTCGAGCTTAGCTGAGTTTTGGGAACGTGCCCGAGATGAATCAAGCTTTAGCAATGATAAAGGTATCCGCCTACTGGATTATCGCAAGTTGGTTCCACAACTTGAACAGTTATTGAATGTGATGGTGCCGCAATCCTTGATGGCCATTCGCGAGCAAGGGCGTATTTTTGGTATCGACTTAACCGCTTATTACGATGTATTAGCAGACATCGACAGACGTATCGCCTCCCAAAGCGCGCGTATTACTCGCGAAGTGGGTGAAGAGTTGTTTCTTGATGGGGTATCTGAATCCGCGGTTAAGATTCGTTCTCGCATTAGCGAACTTGAGTTTTGGCCTGAGCTTGAAGTGTTTGTTAAAGCCTTTAAACAGTGGAAAGCAGATGGCTTTAGTGAGCTGCCTGATGAGCATTACACCTCAAGTATGCGCCGCGCCTTAGATATTATTGGTCGCTCGGCGTTAAGTGGCGGCATTGCTAAACTGCTGGAAATTGAGCTGCGCTTAAAAGAAGGCAACAGCGACTTAATTATTCGCACCGATAGACAGCTTAATGAATCTTCAAGTCATGGTATGGCTTATCTGATTTTATGTAAGTTCTTACTGGCCTTTACTCGCCTATTACGGGGTAAAGCCGATGTCACTATTCATTGGCCTATTGATGAGTTGGGCACCTTGCACCACACCAACGTGAAGAAGATATTTGATGCCTGCGTTAATAACAATATCAGCGTATTAGGGGCGTTTCCTAACCCAGAATCTGAAGTGCTGAACTTGTTTGCTAATCGCTACATTATCAATAAGCAAACCCGTAAATTACAAGTGGTGAAACCTAAAGCCAACCCATTGGCTGCACGCTTAAGTCAACATGCCAATAAGGAGACTATTTAATGTCTGAGGTTACGGCAAGTACCGAAACAACACTGGTTGGCACTGGCATGCTGATTGAGCAACTGCTTCGTGGTGAGTTTATTTGTCGCACCACCAATGAAGATGGCTGGCGCGCCCTGAAAAGCAGTGCCACCTTTGATAAAGTGGAGCAGTATTTAAATCAAATCAACCGCACGATTTCTTCTGCAGCAGAAGGTGATGTGTTCTTTTGCGGCTATCAGCAACTGGGTGAGCAAGAACGTAAAGTGATTTCTAGCCAGTTTAAAGATATTTGCTCGGCGCTTATTCCGCTGGTGGAATGGTTGGTGCTAGTACAAGAAAGTAGCGGCCAAGATGCGCCTTTAAGTGAAGGTGCGCCAATACGCTTAACTGAGCTGCAAGCGCGTATTGAAGATACGCCAGCGTTTATGGAGCAGCTCGCTAAGTTGAGCCAATATCGCTTATTTGGCTCAACCAGTAGCAATGCCGACAACCAAATTAAATTGGTGTTTAAGCGCTTAGTGGAGTTGGGGTATTTGGTAAAACCTAATAGCGAGAAACAAATTTATATTGCCACCGGCAAGCTTGATTATTTGTACGAAGTGATTCGCTTTATTGATGAAACTGAAGGGTTAAGCCTTGAAGCGCAAGCTGAAACAGCTACCCAAAAGGATTTATTATGAGCAATAATTTACATCAAGCGGGGGTTAAGCTACTAAAACAGCTGAGTCGCCATTCTGATGTGGTTATGGATGCCTATCTTGCTGGCTCAGTGAATGAGCAAACCCATGACGCAGCAGTGATTGAGAAACTCAGAAAAAGTGGCATTTTATGGCGCCCAGAGCCCGATGAAGAACTGCGCTTAAAACGCTCGGTACGGGCGTTACTTGAAGAAGCTTTAAGTGATGAGCGTAATCGGCAAATTGATGCCAATGTCGGCTCGGCGTTTAGCACCATTAAAACACTGGCTGATCATTACAAAGAAGCAAGGCACAATATTGATTATGGCGCAGCAGAGGCGTATTTAGCTGACTTAAACGAGCACGTTTACAGCTTTACCGACAGCCTGCGCTACTCCATTCGGGTATTGTGGGGCCGTATTAATAATGAGTTTGGTTATGTTGGTAGTATTAGTGCCAAAATTCGTGAAAATGAATTAGCCCAAAGTCAGGTGTCTGAATTACTCAACGGCTTAGAAATGTTCCAGTTTAGTGAGCTTAGTGATACCGCCGGTGATATTCGCGAGCTAAGACGCTTACTGGTGACCAATCTGCAAGAAACCTTAAGTCAGTGCATTCAAGAAATTAGTGCAGTGCAAGGGCGCTTGCTAGAGCTACTGGGGCGTTTTCGTCAAATTCAGGGGCGTACTCGATTATTAAAAGGCTTTTTACTGCACACAGATTTGCATCCTGATTATCAACCTGATGATCATGTGGCGCATAAGTTTGTGCCGAAATTGTTTAACTGCGCTGAAGCCATCATTAAGCCTGCCAGTGTCGACGTTAATAACGCCAGCCATGAGCTTATCTTGCTCGATACGGTGGCGAGAATTAAAACCATTAGCCGCGACTTATTGCCGGCAAAAGTGCGTGAGCACGATGTGTCCATGACCATGACTGCGGTGGAGGATTTTGATATTCCTGATAATCCACTAAAGCTAGCGGTAGATGAATACTTCTGCGCCGTGATTGATTCAGGAGTTCGTCAATCAGCACTGGAATACTTAGAAGAGCATAAGTTGCACTGGGCATCTGAGAATTGGCTTTATCAAGTGATTGGCGGCTACGAAGGTTTGCCCGATGAGCACAAAGCTTATTTTGAACTTGAGCCCATAGGCCATCCTGATCCTGTTTATAACGGTAACTTTATGATCCATGATGTGGAGTTATGGCTGGCTTAAACTTGATAAGTGAATCATCCCAGAACTGATTTACAAAAAAGCTGTTTGGTGCCAACCAAGCAGCTTTTTTATGTCATTTCATTAGCGCTACAGCCCGAGCTTCAAAGCAGCATTAACCGATAATAGAATAAGCTGTAATGTTGTGGTAATTAAATGTTTTGTTTGCATTAATGTTATCTTTGTTGGGCGCTGGTTAATGCTGCCAGCATGGGATAAATAGAAGCAAATGTTGCGCTTTTATAAAACGCTAGTTATTAGCTTAAATTGTCGTCAGAGTTGTAGTGTTCTCAACTCATTAGTACTCTTGCAGCAGTGTATAATACTGTTAGTGTTGTGTTTTTTAGTCTTGAATCCTGCTAAAAATATTTATAATTCAACCGTTTTAGTTTAAGTTGTTTTAATTCAACAGTTTGGTGGTAGTTGTAAATGCTGCTGCTCAGTGGCCGCTCAAACTAATTGATCGATAGCATTGAATTAAATTGCTTCTTGTCCCAGTATCCTTGTCGTTAAAAATAATTAAAACAAATTTTCAGTCGAATTAACCTCAGTATTGAGCCTGTGTAAGTCGTTACAACAGCGAAATCAGCGTTAATTTGACTTTTATTAGGAACGTTCGCGATATGACCAAATCATTATCAAGCCGCATTTTTATCGGATTATTCTTTGGACTAATATTGGGCAGTATTGTCCAATTTGCCCTCAATGATGTCAGCTTCTTCTCAGGCACCTTAGTCAATGCTGCCAGCGGTATTGGTACCATGTTCGTTAATATGATCATGATGCTAGTGGTGCCACTGGTATTTGTCAGTATTGTTTGCGGCGTGTGTGAACTGCAAGATTTAAAGAGCTTTGGCCGTTTGGGCGGTAAAACCTTTAGCTTTTATATTATTAATACCTTGGTGGCTATCACAGCGGCATTTTTAGTCGCCATGTTACTGGAGCCAGGTAAAGGCGTTGATATGTCTAGCGATGGCGGCGTGAGCATTACTGCAACTGAGTTACCTAACTTAATGCAGCTGATTGTTAGCATAGTGCCTAATAACCCATTTGCCGCATTTACTTCAGGTAATATGCTGCAAGTTATTTTCATGGCCTTGCTGTTAGGCGGCGTGATTAAATCAATGGGTGAGAGCGTTAGCGGCGCAGTGCAAGGTTTTCAAACAGCCAATAAAATCATGATGCGCTTAATCACTGTGGTAATGAGCCTTGCGCCAATTGGTGTGTTTGCCTTGATGTTTAAATTAGCGGCAACCCTTGAGCCGGCTATTTTTGTCAGCGTGGTTGAATACCTGGTTATCATCTTAGCATTGCTGTTGTTATGGATTTTTGTGGTTTACCCTACAGCAGTGTCGATTTTCACCCCGGTATCAGCCTCGAGCTTTCGTGAAAAAACCAAAGAGCAGATTTTATTCTCGCTTTCTACCGCCAGTTCAAATGCGACCATCCCTGTGACCATGCGTACCTTAACCGATAAGTTAGCTGTTAGCCGCGCTGTCGCTGGATTCGGGGTGCCACTCGGGGCAACGATGAACATGGGCGGAGTGTCAATTTACATTACTATCGCGATTTTCTTTGTGGCCAATGCTTTTGGTATGCCAATTACAGCAGAGCAAATTCCAGCATTGTTATTTAGTGTGTTTTTATTGTCAGTGGGCGCTGGTGGCGTACCCGGCGGCGGCATGGTGATGATTGGTGTGCTTATCTACCAATTAGGTTTACCAGTCGAAGCCTTTGCCATTGTGGCAGCACTTGATCGTATTATTGATATGGTACTGACATCTTGTAACGTAGTGGGTGATACTGCGGTATTAACCATAGTGGATCAAACGGAAAAACCACATCAGCTTAATGCTGAGGCATAAGCTCGCTATTTAATCGTAGCTAAAGCGCTAACATTACATAGCCTGCAATTGCAGGCTATGTTGTTTTTAAAACTTAGCTCTCTATTAGCTCAATCATTACTAATCACTAATAGCTAGCAAGATCAAAAAAACCGCCAGCAGGCGGTTTTTTAATAGTAGCTAAAAGCGCAATTAATCAATTGTCGGCTCTTGGCTGTAATCAACATCATGGTAGCTTAAGCAAGTATCCACTTCGTTGGCGCTACCAAGAATAACAGCAACACGTTGATGGATAGCTGTTGGTTCGATATCTAGGATATCACCATAGCCTGTAGATGCTTTACCACCGGCTTGTTCAACCAATAAAGCCATAGGGTTGGCTTCATACATTAAACGCAGCTTGTACGGCTTTTCAGGGTTCTTATTATCGGTTGGGTAAGCAAAGATACCGCCACGACATAATACGCGGTGAACATCACCCACCATTGCAGCAATCCAGCGCATATTGAATGACTTTTCACGGGGCCCAATAGTGCCTAATACTAAGTCAGCAATGTAAGTTTGCATTGGTGCTTCCCAAAAGCGCTGATTGGACATATTGATCGCAAATTCAGCGGTATCTTTACTGATACTCACTTCTGCTGTGGTGAGCAGGAACTCGTTAGTGTCAGGATCTAAGGTATAAAGTTGAGTACCTTGACCTGTGGTGAGCGCCATCATGGTTGATGGGCCGTAAAGCACATAACCTGCGGCAACTTGTTTGCGGCCACTTTGTAAAAAGCTTTGCTCGTTAAACTCGCCTTCGCCAGCAGGTAGCACTGAGAAAATCGTCCCTACCAGTGAGTTGATATCGATATTTGATGAACCGTCTAGAGGATCAAAACAAACTAAGTATTCGCCGTCTTGATTGACTTCAACAACATAATCTTCTTCTTCAGATGCAAGACCGCGAACATTGCCTTCAGCTTTAAGTGCATCTTTGAGCATGTCATTGGTAATCACGTCGAGTTTCTTTTGGGTTTCGCCTTGAACATTTTCTTGTTCAGTAGCGCCCAAAACACCAGCTAATGCACCATGTTGCACTGCTTTACTAATTGCTTTTGAGCAATCGGCAAGGCTAAGTACTAATTGTGAAAGCGAAGCTGATACTGCTTGGTTGGTCAGGGTTTGTGTCAAAGTTTGCATGCTTGTTCCTAAGACAGTAGAGGTTAAGGTCGGTAACCAGTGGTTAATGTTTTATTTTATTATCAAGGATAATACCTCAGATTTGTCCATATTACAGCGTGAAAAAGATGAGCAATATATGACTTGCAGTAGATTTGTTATAAACTCGCTGGTAAATAATGCTTTCAGTTGATTTTTGGTTAAATTAATATTGGCAGCGAAAATAATAATAACGATAAATATAAATTTATGGCTTCCCAAGGATTGATAATGACTAAAAAATGGAAATCGACCGCAGCGTTGATGTTGTCGGCAATTCCGCTAGTGCTTACTGGCGCTCTTATTTCAGATCATGCAATGGCCTCTACCATGAAAATATCCGGCAATACCACTCCACTGACCATAGAAAGAATTCATGCATCACCAGCCTTGGCCGGCGCTAGCCCTCGGGGATTAAAACTGTCTCCCGATGGTAGCCGAGTGACGTATCTTGCTAGCCGTGAAGATAACCAGCATTTTTATGACTTATGGCAAATGGATATCAGCACTGCAAAGCGCAGTATGTTGCTTAATGCCGATAAGCTGGCTGGGGGCGAATTATCTGATGAAGAAAAAGCCCGCCGCGAACGTCAACGTATTTATGGTCAAGGGATCATGGAGTACTTTTGGGCTGATGATGGCCAAGCGTTATTAATTCCAGCTGCAGGCAAGCTGTATTTTTATACCTTGGCGGATCAAAAGGCGCAGGCATTAAATACCGGTGAAGGCTTTGTCACTGATGCGCGTTTGTCCCCTAAAGGCCGTTATGTGTCATTTGTGCGCGAGCAAAATATTTTTGTACTGGAGCTGGCAACAGAAAAGCTAACTCAGCTGACGTTTGATGGTAAAGGGCCGATTAAAAACGGCATGGCAGAGTTTGTCGCCCAAGAAGAAATGGGCCGAATGACAGGTTACTGGTGGTCGCCAGATGAATCAGCTATCGCCTTTACTCGTATTGATGAGTCAGGTGTTGAATTAGTCACCCGTAATGAGATTTATGCTGACGGTATAAAACTGACTGAGCAGCGTTATCCTTATGCGGGTAAAGCCAATGTTGAGATTGAACTTGGCGTGATTGAGCTGGCGAGTAAAGCAGTGCAGTGGATTGATTTAGGTAAAGAGAAGGATATGTATTTACCGCGAGTAAAATGGCTGCCAGATAGCAAGCAGTTATCATTTCAATGGCAAAGCCGCGATCAGCAGGCATTGGACTTACGCATCATTAACCTTGGTTCAAAACCTGGTTCAGACGTTAAAGCTAACACGGTTGTCAAAGAGCGCAGCCAAGCATGGGTAAACCTTAACGATGACTTACATTTCTTAAAACAACAACAAGCGTTTATTTGGGCCTCAGAGCGTGATGGTTTTAAGCACCTTTATTTATTTGACCTGTCGGGTAAACAAATAAAGCAATTAACCACAGGGCTGTGGGCGGTTGATGATCTTGAGTTTGTGGATGAGCAGGCGGGCTGGGTGTATTTTTCAGGCCGAAAAGACACAGTTGTTGAACGCCATTTATATAGAGTGTCATTAACCAGTGACAAGATTGAAAAACTATCAACTAAAGCCGGGATGCACTCAGCAGTCTTTGCTGATAAAAAACCAATTTATTTAGATTACTTCAATAGTTTAATTCAGCCGCCACAGGTGAGTTTGCACAATGACACTGGCGAGCATTTAATGTGGGTAGAACAAAATGAAATTAACCAAACCCATCCTTTGTATGACGTTGCGGGTTTATGGCAAATACCAGATTTTGGCCAATTAAAGGCTGAAGATGGCCAAAATCTGCAGTACCGATTATTTAAACCCACTGATTTTGATGCCAGCAAAAAATACCCAGTAGTTGTTCGAGTATACGGTGGGCCACATGCGCAATTAGTGGTTAATAGCTGGAGTGAAGCGGATTACTTTACCCAATATCTATTACAACAAGGCTTTGCTGTATTTCAATTAGACAACCGCGGCTCAGCCCATCGTGGTACTAAGTTTGAATACGTTATTTACCAGAATATGGGTGATGCAGAAGTTAACGATCAAAAAGTGGGCGTAGATTACTTAAGAAGTCTGCCATTTATTGATGGCGATAATATCGCTATTTATGGTCATAGTTATGGCGGCTATATGGCGTTAATGAGCCAGTTTAAAGCCCCTGATTATTTCAAAGCGGCAATTTCAGGTGCGCCCGTGACCGATTGGCGTTTGTATGACACCCATTATACCGAGCGCTATATGGGTCACCCTGCTAAGAATAAACAAGGTTACGATGCCAGCAGCATTACCCCTTATGTGGAAAATTATCAGTCTGGTTTGCTGATGTATCACGGTATGGCTGACGATAATGTGTTGTTTGAAAATAGCACCCGCGTATATAAAGCGCTGCAAGATGAAGGCAAGTTATTTCAAATGATAGACTACCCTGGCTCAAAGCATTCTATGCGCGGTGAAAAGGTGAGGAATCATTTGTATAAATCCTTAGCTGCCTTTTTAGAACGCGAGCTTAAGTAGCGCTGTTTATAGCAAATGGGTAATAGGTAATGGGTTGGCAATAATAGCCCATTAGTTATAGATCACTTGTTATCGTCCATGAGTGATAGTTCATTTTTAATAGCCCATAAAAAAGCCAAGTCACTGACTTGGCTTTTATTTTCATTTGCTACCCAATGAGCTTAATCAAATAAGCACATTAATTGCAGACGAAATTAATCTTCTAAGTTACCACAAAAACGGTAACCTTCACCGTGGATAGTTGCGATGATTTCTGGCGTGTCTGGTAAACTTTCGAAGTGCTTACGGATACGACGGATAGTCACGTCAACAGTACGGTCATGTGGCTTAAGCTCACGGCCAGTCATTTTCATTAACAAGTCTGCACGAGTTAAGATTTTGCCTGGGTTTTCTACAAAGTGAAGCATCGCACGGAATTCACTGCGAGGTAATTTGTAAGACTCACCTTGTGGGCTAACTAAAGAACGGCTGTTGATTTCTAAGCTCCAACCGTTGAAACGGTAAAACTCAACTGAACCTTTTTCTTCGGTTTCAGCGCCAGCGCTGTTTACACGAGTTAATAGGTTACGAGCACGGATAGTTAATTCACGTGGGTTAAATGGCTTAGTGATGTAGTCATCAGCGCCAATTTCTAAACCAAGGATCTTATCAACTTCGTTATCACGGCCAGTAAGGAAAATAAGGCCAATGTTATTAATTTCACGAAGTTCACGGGCTAATAATAAACCGTTTTTACCAGGAAGGTTGATATCCATAACAACAAGATTAATCTTATTATCCTGCATGGCTTTATGCATTTCTGCGCCATCGTTTGCTTCAGTTACTACATACCCTTCGGCTTCAAAAATACTACGTAGAGTATTACGGGTTACAGCTTCATCTTCAACAATAAGAATGTGTGGGTTTTGCATGTCATTTACCTAAATTAAAAACAATTCGATTCTAGTCATGTTGCACTAGGGCTGTGGCGTTATATAGCTAAGAAAACGCCGATAATTTATAAATTCACGATAGGTGTTTATCTATGTCTGCCCTGAACAAAACACGCTTCATGACTAACTACATTATATAAACCAGTTTAAGGCACTAATATTTATCGCACTTCTATAAAAGAGTTATACGTGACGTAAATTTTGATCATAAAAAATCAATATTCAGATCGTATGCTGAGCTTGAGTAAGCTCACAACCTGTCAAAATATCTGTAAAACCGATGATTCATATAAACTAAGAGATTAAATTGCTGATTAAAGTTCCTTCGCAACCTAATTTTGTCCTACATTTATATTCAGTCTTTTAAAATGTAGAACACATTTTAAAAGCTTGAACACTTTACCAAGATTTAATTTCAGTAAATGTAGTCGCTTGTGTCACAACTTAGCGTTATGTAGCAAAATCTAGCTAGTGTGAGATATTGTACTCGTTTTAGGCATTTGTTAACAAATGAAATGTTAACAAATTTACGGGGAAGATTTGTTACAAAAATGCTTTTTGGTGTAAGCTTATGATTTTTAAGTCAAATATAATTATTGTTCTTGTGACTTACATCACACAGGGTGTTGGTCCAAGTCTTGGTTTGCTACACTGAATTGGTCTTAATTGAGAAAAATAAATGATGAATAATTCAATAGATAACCTTTGGTTTAAGTATCAAGGGACCCAATTTCTACTTACTCAGCGCCTTTCTTACGCTGTCCCCTTCGCCATTGTCACCGCCCATAATCCCTTAGGCAGCCAATTGAATCCGTGTCAAAACCGTTTGTTAGATAGGCGACTTCAACGGAAAATTCAGCAATTTAATAGCCCCTATCGTTGCTTAATTGGCGCGGCGCCAGACTTATCTCATATGGAAAAAAGTTGGGCAGTCTTTATAGAAAAAGACCAAGCGTTAGCGTTAGGCCGAGAGTTTAAACAGCTCGCTATTTACTATGTTGATAATGGGGTGTTGTCATTACTTGCCTGTGGTGAAGCACCTGACAAGGAAGTGTTAATTGGCGAGTTTGGCCCACGAACGGTTTTAGTTAATGAATTACCTGATTTGCACGATGAATAACATGATCGGCGATTAAGTGACATTTGTATCAGTTATCGAGGATGTTTAATATCAGTAACTCCTTCTATAGGTACTTAGTTAAGTGCCTTTTTTTATTGTTATTTTTATATTTTTATTAGGGCAATGGCTATTTATATACTGTTGAAACTTGATTGTTAATATTGAAGCTTAATTGTGCAGTTTAGTTGAAGGTTTTAACTCAATAACCTCGAATTTACATTGAGGTTATTACTTTTTATTTTTTAATCACTATTGTTTTATATCACTTTTTTGTTTCAAATTATAAATAACAGCTTACATGATACTATTTTGAGCTCAGTGTCTCTATTTACGTATTGTGTTATTTGACGATTTTATGGCATATCCCAATTGACTTGAGTTGTTATTTATTGGTATTTTCATGCTCTTCCTGTGGGAAGAAACAGAAGAGGAGCGTTAGCTAGGTAGTAAGTTCGAGGAAAACCAATTCCTATGACAGCTTATGAGGGAGATTAGCGCCGAGGTACTGGTATGTTTGGTTGGCATTCGGTATCGGTCGTTTAGGTTGAATCCTAGCGATTGTCACCTATTTTTTGGTGGAGAGCTTCTGGTGAAAGATTGCTGTTTCCCTTCTTTAAGGGTGCGTTATCACTGCACCAGGCTCTTCGAACGAAGTAAGTTCGGAGTGTAATCATGTTTTTACGTATTAAATTTCAAGTTGTTCCAATACTGTGTACTCAGTTTATGTCTACTCAGTCCATGTCTACTGAAAGTATGTTTAGTCAAAGTTTGTCTGCTAAAACTTTGTCTAGTAAAAGTTCGTCTGCGAATGTCGTGGAGGTATCAGCATGAGTTTAGTTGTTGCTAAGTTCGGTGGCACCTCAGTTGCTGATTTTGACGCCATGAACCGCTGTGCGGACATTATTTTAGCCAATGCCAATACCCGCGTCGTTGTTGTTAGTGCTTCTAGCGGTGTCACTAATTTACTGGTTGAGTTAACTCAAGCCAATGTGAACGACCAACGCCGCTTAAGTTTAGTCACTCAAATTGCTAAAATTCAATATGACATTGTTGATAAGCTGGCGCGTCCACAAGATGTAGCTGCTACGATTGATAAGCTATTAAGCAGAATGGCAGTGCTTAGTGATAAGTTAGTGCTCGATAGAAGCAAAGCCATCATTGATGAGCTGTTATCCATGGGTGAGCAATGTTCATCATTATTGTTCTCTGCGGTTATTCGCCAAAAAGGCACGCCATCAAGTTCATTTGATGTGCGCCAAGTATTAAGAACCGATAGCCATTTTGGTAAAGCAGAGCCGCAAATTGAGCAAATTGCGCTCCTAGGCGCGGAGCATTTACAGCCGTTATTGGCTCAGCAAGTGATCGTGACTCAAGGTTTTATTGGCGCTGATGAAGCAGGCAACACCACCACCTTAGGCCGTGGCGGCAGTGATTATTCAGCTGCGTTATTAGCTGAAGCCTTAAAAGCAGATGCGGTAGAGATTTGGACTGATGTGGCCGGAATTTATACCACTGACCCACGTTTAGCGCCTAATGCGAGACCTATCGCTGAAATTAGCTTTAATGAAGCGGCTGAAATGGCTACCTTTGGCGCTAAAGTATTACACCCTGCAACGATTTTACCGGCCGTGCGTCAGCAAATTCAGGTCTTTGTTGGTTCAAGTAAAGCGCCTGAGCAAGGTGGAACTTGGATCCGTCATCAAGTAGAAGATGCCCCGGTTTATCGAGCTGTGGCTCTAAGACGCGATCAAACTTTATTAAACCTGCATAGCTTACAAATGCTCCATGCTCAGGGCTTTTTAGCGCACACCTTTGCCACGCTTGCTAAGCATAAAATTTCAGTTGATTTGATTACCACCTCAGAAGTTAATGTGTCACTAACGCTTGATAAAACCGGTTCTGACTCCAGCGGGCAGGGGTTATTAAGCGAGTCATTACTGCAAGAACTATCACAAAATTGCCGTGTAAGAGTGGAAGATAAATTAGCTTTAGTGGCGATTATTGGTAATCAAATAGCGTCAACAGCAGGTATTTGCAGCCGAGTTTTTGGGGTACTTGAACAGCATAATGTGCGCATGATTTGCCAAGGGGCTAGCCCACATAACTTATGTGTTCTCGTCGCTGAATCTGAAGCCGCAGATGTGGTTAACTCTCTGCACCAAAACTTATTTGAATAATTGCTAACGTGGCAGGTATGACATCAGTGAATTCAATTACAGAACAGGCTAACGATTATTCAGCCACCATGTCTCGGGTTGAAGTGGGAGAGCTTGCCACAGGCCAAGCTTTAACGGCGCCACTGTTTAGCTTTAAAGGCTCAGATGACGCCGCGCCCAGTGTTTATATTCAGGCCAATGTTCATGGGGCTGAAGTGCAGGGTAATGCGGTGATACATCAGCTGATGACTTTACTGCAAGACTACACTGTATTAGGCGATATTCACTGCGTGCCATTAGCCAACCCTTTAGGCATTAATCAAAAAAGTGGCGAGTTTACCTTAGGGCGATTTGATCCTATCACTGGGGTGAATTGGAACCGAGAGTATTATGATCAGTCACTTGATATTGCGAGCTGGTTCACTGAGCATCAACACTTTGCCGACAAGGACTTGTTTAGTGCTTTTAGGCAAACCTTAGTCAATAATTGCCAGCAACGTTTAGCCAACCTTTGGGGTATTAGTACCGGGCATCGCTTAGCGGTGACATTACAACATATGGCCCATGGCGCTGATATAGTGCTTGATTTACATACCGGGCCTAAATCTGCAAAGCACCTTTATTGCCCTGAGTATGATGCAGCCGCAGCCGCGTTTTTCTCGATCCCCTTATCGTTAATTATCCCTAATGAATTTGGCGGCGCCATGGATGAAGCGGTTTTTTGTCCATGGTGGCAATTAACTGAATATGCAGCGTTAAAAGGGCGCATATTCGATGTGCCTGTGGCGGCTTTTACCTTAGAGCTAGCAAGCCAAGAACGTATTGATATGGCAGATGCTAAAAATGATGCCCTAGGTATTTTGGCCTATTTGAGCCATCGGGGAGTGATCAAAGAGCATGTTGCTCCTGCCAGCATGAAACGCTGGGGCTGTTACTTAAAGGATTATAAAAAGTTTCATGCCCCTAAAGCGGGTTTAGTGGAATACTGCGCAGCGGTTGGTGAGCCGTTAGCTGCTGGCGAGCCTTTAGTGACCTTATTAAGGTTAGATCAGTACGGCAGTGATAATGCCGTCACTTCGGTGAGTTTGCCGATAGATTGCGTGCCAGTGCTGCATTTTGCTTCAGCTTCAGTCCATCAAGGCACTGAGCTGTATAAAGTCATGACTAAGGTATTTGAAATTCCATAAGCTAAATAGATAAGTTAATTTTTTTCAGCAAGTTAAGCCCGTAGCTAGTTCTTACGGGCTTAGTTTTTACGGACTTAGTTCTCTCAGGCTTAGTTCTTGCTAGCTTAGTTCTTGCTAGCTTAGTTGATGTTAAGCACTGCTATTTATTTGACTAGCTTCTTAATATTTCTAATGGCATCGACAGCATTTCATCGCCAGATGCAGCAAAATACCAAATAATAGCAATCAGTAAGCCAACCGTAATGAAGTACCACAAGGTCGAGAAGATTTGCCCATAACGGTCAAGGGGCAATAAATGACTTTGATGACGGCTTTTCCATTCAAATACAATCTCAAGACTGCCAATTAATAATAAGAAGCCCAGTAATGCCAGTCCAAGGCTGTAGCTAATGAATACCCCAGCGGCTGCGCCTGCGATACAGGCGATTAGACCCACCATGCTATTCATCGAAAAGGTGATACTTTTTAAAATATGACCACCATCTAAAGGCAGTATCGGCAATAAATTAAAGAGGTTTAATAGGGCGTTAAAGCTGGCCAGTCCGGCAAAAAAGATATTACCCGTCAGCCAATAAGCCAGCATACAGCCGATGGACATAAACAGGCCAAAAGTCGGCCCCATAATAGAGATCACCACGTTCTGCCAACGGGTATTAATACGCTCGTCACTAACAGCAAGGCCGCCCATAAATGGGATCAAATAAATCCCTTTGGTTTTCATGCCAAAGTGTTTCATTGCTTTGATATGACCATATTCATGGATAACCAAACAGGCAATCAAGGCTAATGCAAACTCAATTGAAAATAGCCAAGAGTAGGCCGCCACACTGGCTGCAGCGAGCATGGCTTTAATCACTTTGGCGCTTTTAAGTAACTTAAAACCTAGAGAGGCTAAGCCAACAAAACTGAATTTTTGTTGTTTAACTGGGGCCACTTCAGGGGTTTGTCGTTCTATGTCCTTGCTGTTACGCTGGCCATCGGCAATGGTGTTATTGTCCACCAAAACCGTATAGTTGATGATAAATGGTTGCCACTGCACATCAGACTCTAAGCGCACTTTCATGACTTGGCGGTTGGTTTGGGTGATGACATCATCATGACTGGGTTCTGCTAGTGAACTCGGTCTAGACAACTCAAATTCGTGGATAGTAAAGCTTTGATTATCAGCAGAAGCCGACTTTTGCGAAACCAGTTGATTATCCCAATAGAGCTGTTGCCAGCCAGCCATGGAGCCCTCTAATCGTAGGCGTTTTCCTAGGCATTCTATGTTTAACAGTTCCATGCTTGATACTCGTATTACGGGATAAAATGTGGAACAGCATTTTGCCTGAGTCGTGAGGCTGACTCAAGAAAATTCAGACTCAAGAAATTCAACCGTTTCAATTCCTTGTCTAATAGTACTGAAAATAAGCTTTGCGCTGCAGCAATGACCATTTAGCTGGGCATGTTGGCGTACATAATGAATGAAAGTCATTAAGTCGATAGCCTGAGTGCTTAATGCTAATTGAGGCAATGCGGCTACGGTTATAGGTTGGCTGGTATCTGTTGCTGAGTTGATGGAAATATCGAAAGTATTGCCTTCACTGTCGAGTAACTTATCGCAGGTACCTGCAATATGAGGAGTTAAGCAGCAAAACTCTAGCCAGTCTCTATCACTAGCTAGATAAATAAGCTCGTCACAGCTTTGCTGCTTGATGACTGCGGGCCAACAAATACTTTGCATGATAAAACCTGTAGGCGGTGACACTGAGTAACCATTGATAAACTCAATGATTTAAGGCCACACTATTGCCGCTTGAAGTATGTACCCGTTACATAGTGCAACTATCGGTTGCCATAATCAAAACTAATTTCATTTTGCTTATTCATGACGAGGCAAGGGCCGTGCTCCCGTTGGGTTGTATTTTTAGACGGGCCAATATTAATTTTAACGTTGGTAAAGATATGCTTTTTGGCCTGAATAAAATGCTTATTATAGTAGCCATCGGCATCTTGCTGTAATTGCTTGAACTGCGCTTCTAACTGCGCACGATTGCTGGCGAGTTGTTTCTTTTCATCCAGCATCATTTTTACTTGCTCTATCATGCCTGCATCGGTTTGCCATTCGCTTTTAGGTGGCAGCTTGCGTAATCTAGCTTCAATATCAAGGCCTGCAATGACAAGCTGTTTGATTTTATCATGGGTAGTTTTGACTTCTGCGCGAATTTGAGCTTGATCCATGGCGCAAAATAATGCGGTTTTAGTGCCTGCTGTAGCGCCAATTGCCACCGCATGAATGCCTTTGCTAGCGCTCGCCTTGCCACCAACCAGATCGCCTCGTCTGCCGCTAGGATCACTCACTGTGATGACACCGTTTGAACATGCGTGACTATGAAGTAATTGCTTGGTCACTAAGATATCATTGTCAGCATTAAGGCTTGAGTATTGCACGAATTGTGCGCAAATTTGTCCTTGGGCATTAATTGTGGTGCTAAGTTGATGCTCTTTAATTTGGCGACCAATGATGCCTTTACTGACAATGATATCGCCTTTGGCATCCAGTGTTGCTGAGTCCACAAACCCCATGACGGTAATATCGCCGCTACTTTTCACTTGCATGCCTTCATGGACATCACCGCTAATTAACACGCTGCCTTCAAAGTTCACATGGCCAAAATTGACATCAACGTCTTTAATTTGTAGTACATCATCCACTTGCATGCCAAGGCGGGTTTCAACTGGCTGACCTGAAACTGTCGCAATTAATAAGTTAGGATCATTGACGGCCAGTTGAGTGCCATTACCTGGCTGCATAATCATGTCTTTGCCGGGGATTTGCGGCAAAACATCACCATTGACGTTATAACCTGCAACACCATCTGTAGCAGGGGTTTTAATCATTAATACATCGTTTGGTTTTACCATGATCATGGCGCCCAAATCGCGCATATCCACCGATCCATCTTCTCGCTCTTGGGGTTGCAATAAGCGCTCGCGGGCTAATGGCACTTGCCTTGCTAGGCTGGCATTGGTGCCATTTTGGGGCTGTTTACCGTGGGCGATCAGCGAGCGACATTGCTCACCTGGCGGTAAGGTGTCTAATTGTTGTAGTAGCGATAGGATGTTGGGTTTGCTTAAGCCCATTTTAACCTTATGGAATTTAAGCGCATTTAAAATGGTTGGCAGTGTTGGGTCTTGGCCGCCATAGGCAGACACCAAGCTCATTGAGGCTGACATTTTATCTTCGCTGATCTCGATGATGACTTTACCATCAAGGCGCTCAGCAATAATAAAAAATAATTCGTGTTTACCGCTATCGACACTGCAGTGACTATTTACTTCAGCGGTCGCCTTAGCAATGTTTTGCTCTAAGGGCCGCAGCATGGCAAATTCAGGCTGATTAAGTAACTGGGTTATATCATCTTCAGTGATTGGGCCGTGAAGATTAGGAGTAATACGGAGCTCAACTTGAGTTTGATCTACATTAAAAACCGCTAAATCTGAGGCTAGCATAAATTCCCTTATTTCTATGTTCTATATTTGCGCTTATTAGGCTGTCCAAATATAGAACCCTACGCCTTAGATGACGTTTATTATTAGCTAACAAAATGTAGCTTTTTTTAGGGATAAAAACTAGTCAGTAATTGGTTGTTTTATAACTAAATCAAATAATTTGTGAACTCCATAGCCGTGGAGCCGTTTTTGTTATTTATTAAATTGATATAATTTATATTTATTGTTTTCTGCTGGTACATTTACTTGGCCAAATTCGGTGGCAATGGTGTCTGCATAAGGCAGGTTTCGGTTAGCGACAATTTGCCACACCCCACCTTTTGCAAGACTTGACGCGCTTGATTTAACAAAGTTTTTGGCTATTTGGGTGGTTGCGGCTAAACCGTCATGAAATGGTGGGTTAGCAATGATGCCATTAAATTGGCCACTAATTTGATTAAAGCCATCAGATGGATAAACCTTTGCTTGCATGCCATTTGCGGCCAGAGTGAGTTCACAGGCTTTTAAAGCCATGGCATTAATATCAATACACTCAACAGATAAACTCGGGTTTGCTTTTAATAAGGCTGCGCTAATAACCCCAGCACCACAGCCAAAGTCCAATACGCGTTTTTCCAATGTCGGCAAATGAGATAGCAATAATTCAGTGCCTTGATCAAGACGTTTTTCACTAAATACGCCCACAAGGTTACAAATAGTGATCTCCCCTTGAGGGGTTGATAATAAGTATTGGCTTACCCAATTATTAAGGTCAAATACAGGTGCTTGGGCGATTAACTCACTGACAAATAATAAACAATGGCGGGCATTATCGCGCTTACTTGGGGTTGAGAAATAACCCGGCAATAGTTTTGCTAACGATTTAACCCCACCTTTATTTTCGCCAACCACAATTAAGTGCCCGCCTTGCTTTAAATGCTTGGCGGCGAGGTTAAATAAATAAGGCGCTAGGGGCTTAGCTTTTGGGAAATAGATAATAGCGACATCAAAGCGTTTTTCTGCATCGGTAGTTGGCAGCTGATGACCAAAGTGACTGCTTAAGCCTTTTTGTTGTTTTTGCGGCAATAATAAATAATGGTTAAAGTCTAATGCTAAGCTCGTCACAGATGCAGCGCTGTTAAGCAACTCAGCCGCCAAGGTATCAGCTTCATGATTTAGAATTAAAACATCTTGGTTTTCAATGAATTCAGCATTTCTTAAAATGACTTGAGAAGCGTTAGTAAGCACGAGATTAACCTTTGAAAAAATAATCTGTCGATTATAGCAAATACCGGCAATAAAAAGGGTGACAAAATTGTCACCCTTTAAGCTTTCTTCATCAGTAATTAATTACTGATAATAACAGTTTGGCTTTGGGGTAATAAACTCATCATCTTAGTGGCAATATCAGTGTTGTTTTGATGGCCACTGAACAGTCTTTCTCCTGGACCTGCGGCAAAAACCTGCACGTCTAATCCAGTGTGACCCAGTGTGGTCCAGCCGGTATTAGTGCGGGCATCAATGATTGTTAATATAGTGGCAGTAAGCTGCTTTTCACCCTGCATACGGGCGTTACTTAATTGAGTCAATTCTTCTTGGCTGGCGTCAAAGCCAATCAGTTGATTAAACTTAGTTTGCCAGTCATCAGTAGCAATTAACTGCTGAGCAATATTCGTTGGTGAGGCATTGATGGCGTGAATGAGTTGTGGCTGCCACTCATACTCACCATTAGTACCAATAGAAAGTCCGCCGGTGTTGTGATCGGCGGTAACCACCATCAAGGTGTCTTTACGTTGACGAACAAATTGCTCAACCACTTCAATGGCATTGGCAAATTCATCCATTTCGCCCATCACTGAGGCGATATCATTATCATGTCCAGCCCAATCTATCAGGCTGCCTTCAACCAGTAACACAAAGCCTTGGTCGTTTTGAGCTAATAGCTCTAAGGCCTTTTTCGTTAAGCTGCTAAGTTTATGGCCTTGCTTATCATCAATGACCCATGGCAGTTGCACTGGGGCAAATAAACCCAGTACTTTTGGCTCAGTGATACTATCAAGTTGCTCAAACTCGGTAATGTGTTGATAGCCTTTGTCTTTAAATTGCAGCAACAGTTCAGCTGAAAAATACTGTTGGCCGCCGCCTAAAATGACATCAGCATCGGTGTTTAAATATGATTGTGCGATGGCTTTATAGTTTTTGCGGTGCTCATTGTGCGTTAAAAACGCCGCAGGAGTAGCGTGGTTCACCTGACTTGATACCGCGACACCCGTGGATAAGCCTGCCGCTTTGGCAAGTTCCATAATAGTGGTCAGTGGGCGTTTATTTTCATCGACTGAAATCGCGCCATTATAGGTTTTAAATCCTGTGGCTAACGCGGTTGCCGAGGCGGCAGAGTCAGTCACATAACCGCTACTGCGAGCAGGGTAGGTACTTGCCATGCCCACTAACAGCCGATCGAATACGGTTTGCTCGATTTCTTGGGTATTGGGGTTGTCTTTAAAGTAGCGGTAGGCGCTGGTGTAAGCTGGGCCCATGCCATCTCCCACCATGATGACCATGTTTTTAGGTTTAGCTGCTGTAGTTGAAGCTTTGTTAGTGCTTTTTAGTGCTGTAATTGGCGCGACGATTACGGGGTCATCAATTACAACCTGTTCAATTGCTGCTTTTTCCGAAATGGCTTCGGAAGTAACAGCAGCTTCAGCTTGAGTTTGGCTAGCAGTATCAGTATTAATGGCGGCTTCAGCGATAAGTTCATTGGCAACAGTGGTATTAGAAAACCACAGGGTTAAGCTAAGCAGTAAGCCTAGCGTACGTCTTAAATGCATGTGTAGTCCCAAATGTGTTCGACAATATCAGCAGCAATGATCTCCACTGCTGCTATCCTTTTGATTTATGCTTTTTTATTGATACGCGCTTCAATTGAGTCCATCAACATCCCAGTAATATCCACATCAAATGCGGCTTCAATTTCTTTGATACAAGTTGGGCTGGTGACGTTAATTTCAGTTAGCTTGTCGCCAATCACGTCAAGACCAACAAAGATAAGCCCACGCTTTTTAAGCTCAGGTCCGATAGTGTTAGCAATATGCCAATCAGATTCCGATAACGGCTGCGCCACACCACGGCCGCCAGCGGCTAAATTGCCACGGGTTTCGCCTTTTTGTGGAATGCGTGCCAGTGAGAAGGGCACTGGCTGGCCATCGACCACTAAAATGCGCTTATCACCAGAAGTAATATCTGGAATAAAGGCTTGTGCCATGGCGTATTGCTGACCTTCATTGGTTAAGGTTTCAATAATAACGCCTAAGTTAGGATCATCTTTCTTAACGCGGAAAATTGAACTGCCACCCATACCATCAAGTGGTTTTAAAATGATATCGCCTTTGGCTTTATGGAAAGCGCGGATGCGTTGCTCATCTCTGGTGACTATGGTTTCTGGGGTGAATTCTGAGAACCACGCAGTAAACAGCTTTTCATTGGCATCACGTAAACTTTGTGGCTTATTAACGATCAGTGTACCTTGCTCTTCAGCGCGCTCAAGCATATAAGTTGCATAGATAAACTCAGTATCAAATGGTGGGTCTTTACGCATTAAGATGACATCAAGGTCAGCCAGTGGCGTATCAATACTGTCGCCTAATTCAAACCATTTTTCAGAATTTGCTGCAACAGTCAATGAACGCATGGTGGCAGTAGCCTCGCCATTAACCATAGCAAGATCATTCATTTCCATATAAAACAACTGATAACCGCGAGCTTGCGCTGCCATTAACATGGCGAAACTAGAATCTTTTTTAATGTTAATCTCACTAATTGGATCCATTACTATGCCGAGCTTAATCATACTTTTATCCTTATATTCTCAATGCATGCATCATTGATTAACCAATATCACCAAACCTAAGTTGCAAGGCGGTGATAGCCGTTAGCGAAGCGGTTTCTGTTCGTAATACTCTTGGACCGAGCAATACATCGGTAAATTGTTGGGTTTCTGTCATGGCGATCTCTTCTTCTGATAAACCGCCTTCAGGACCAATTAGCAAACGAACTTTATGGCTATCTTTACTCTCATCCAATGACAGACCATTAATACCATGTGCCGCTCTTGGGTGTAGGTTCAACTTTAGCGCATCGGTTTGCTCAGCGCACCACTGACTTAAGGTCATGGCTGGGCGCACAACAGGGACCACGCTTCGCCCTGATTGCTCGCAAGCACTAATGACAATTTTTTGCCATTGAGCGATTTTTTTATCGAGCCGTTCGCTATTAAGTTTGACTCCACAGCGATCTGAAAATAGCGGGGTTATGGTGCTGACACCCAATTCAACAGACTTTTGAATAGTAAAGTCCATGCGGTCACCACGAGAAATAACCTGGCCTAAATGTAAATCTAACGGTGACTCTGAATCATTTGCCGTTTTTGTAATGATTTCCACAGTGACATTCTTTTTATTGGCGCTGATGATATTGGCTAAATAGTCATAACCATCACCGCTGAATAAACTGATTTGCTCACCTTGTGTCATACGCAGCACTCGGCCAATGTGGGCTGCACCGTCTTCATCAAGCTTTACTTGTTGGTTGAGCGCTAGCTCATTGACGGGCTGATAAATTCTTGGAACTCGCATAAATAACAATCCTTAATCAATGAGGCTGAGGGTTTGGCATTGTTTTAAGACAATTTTATTATGGTTACCCTGTTTTTCTGCAATTAAACGATCCCGCAGGCATTCTGTTTCGTTGACAGGGTAATAGCTGTTCCAAACTTCAAACAAGCGTTGTTGGCTAGATGAAATCGACAACCCATAAGTGTCTTGCATGTAAAAATAGGTTCTGGCAATAGCGCCGCGGCTTTGCTCAGGTGGTTGCACCTTTCGGCCCTTAAAGTCGACTACCATATCACATTGGCCATATAGGGTAGACTTTGCATTCCACTGACTAAAACGGTAATTGCTTCTGTCGCCGTTGACTTCACCCACGGTTGGAGTGAGGTTGTGTAAGTCGGCTTCCATTTTCTTAAATTCTGGGCTAACTCTGCCGCAGTTTTTTCTGCCACCATCTTGCCAGCATTGTTCCTGATGGCCAAACTCCCAAGCAGAAACTACATGTTCCCATTCAATTCTGTTAGCTCTAGGGATTTGTTTCCTAACCTGATAACCACAGCTTTCTAAATCGGGTTTCCACTGCTTACCGACCACCTTAATGTCGCAGCCACAATAAAAACTGCTCATGGGGAGCGAGCTACTATAAATCTGCTGAGCAATTTTTTTAGCACTTCGAAAACTTTTCGGGTGTTCAGCTGCGTGTAAATTTGATGACGTTAAAATGATAGCGGTGAAAAGCACTAACAGCCACAGAGGCTGTAAAATATGTTTTAAATACTGTTGCACAAAAGACCCTGATTTTTATATACGGCACAGGCGTTATACGGGTGGTATAGCCTGATATTTGCGAAGGATGGTAAGGGATTGAAACTGGGGATGCAATCAATTGTGTTATTTCAATGCTAACAATGGCAAATATCACTATAAGTGAATGATAAATATTAGGATAAAGTAAAATTATTTACGGCTATGTTTTGGCTGTTAGTACCTGTGAACAGCGGATACAACGGTATTGAGTTTGATTGCGAGTGACTTTGTTGTGACGGCGAATACTGAGCATGACCGGGCCGCACTGACAATGATACTGAAACTGTTTACCTGCAACGGATTTAGTGTCCAATTGATGGGTGGTGTCTGCAGGTATTTGATAAATGCCGTTCATTAACTGTTGCCACTCTTTACCGTGGGGCTTCACTTTGCCAAACAGTTGAAAGCACAATAAATGACTAATTTCATGGGGCACCACTTGGGTTACAAATGCATCGACATTCTCTTCTAGTAATACTGGGTTAAAGCGCAGTTTATTCAATTGTAGATGCGCAGTGCCAGCGCTTTTGCCTCTTAAGCTAAATAGAATGCTCGGACGGGGAAATTTTCGCTGCAGTTGCTGCTCGGCCAATTGATAGTCGGATTCTATTTTCAATAATACTTGCTGTTGGGCTTCGGTTTTCGGTAATGGAATACGAGCCTCTGAAGCAAGATGTTTAGTACAGGTATTTGCTATGGGGGTTGATGTTCGGCGTGCGAAAATAGATTTGAACATAATAAGCTAATCGTAAAGAGTTGTAAGTTGCTGTAGGCGAAATCGCCTGCTGATAAGGCTATAATAGCATTATCAGCAGGGCATAAAACTATTGCTAAAGCGAACCCGCAGCAAGTTTTACCATTTCGCGGATTTGCTGCACCATTTTCCATTCCATTTCTGCATCAAAACCTGCGACTCTGGGAGTATGAATATGGCCAACCGGTAAAGTACGGTTAAATTGTTGCTTTAATAAAATGCTGCGATATGAAATCTCATTAGATAAATAACCGCCGCCAGAGCCTTCTACCGATTGCTCGTTAGCCAGTTCGTAAATTGACTTAGCATCAAATTGACCTCTGCTAATGCTGGTCACTTGATGATTGTCATTGATGCTCCAGTCACCTTGGGCTTGCTTCATGGCAGAGACAGGCAGTGAAAACTCCACAAACTCGGGACCGTTTAAGTTACCGCCATTAAAAAGTGGAGCCATTGGGGTGGTTTTATTTGCACCAGTATAAACGTTCAAATTGTCAGGTGCTGCTGCGCTGCGACCTCTTGCGGGGAAGCGCTCTAAATCAAAATTATCACGCCCCATACTGACAGTAAAAATCATATCAACACTATTATCACGATACATAGGCGTTAATAGTGATTCGATCATGCCGTTATCAAAGTCGGCAAAACGCACCGGGATCATCACCGTTTCGATTTGAGCTTGTTTGCCATTAACATTAAAAGTGACGCCATCTAAAGCCAAGGCTGTTAATCCTGATGGGTTACTTTGATCAATATGCTTATCTAAAAAGAATGGGTCAAAACCTGTGACGAGAATTTTAATTTGGCTTTCGGGTAAAAACTGAATGTCGCTTAAGCCTCTTGAAGACTTCTCAAACGCTTTAATCAAGATGTCACGCTGCCAAGGGACAATATTATAACCCGCATGGGCGGTTTTTAAGGTCTCTCGCATAGCAAGGCGACTCCAATATAGGCCGCGATCATCGTGTTTGCCTGACTGAACATCGGCTACCGCTTGCTGCCATAGTTGGGTGCCTTGGGCTGCGACCATTTGGGTAATGACTAGCTCATCAGTTGAGTTAACCAGCTTGTTACCTAAGCTGCTATTAAAGTGTTCATATTGATTAACCACGGCAGGCATTGAGCTCAGCGCTGTGGGTAAACGTAACTCTTCAACGTCTCGTTGTATGCTGAAGCCTTGGGCAACAGTAGGGGCTGAAGTTAGCAATAAGGCAGTAAAAGCTGCCAAAGCAGTACGGTTAAATAAGGGGGCAAACAAGGGCTTGAACATGACTATTCCTTTAGGATGTTTTATTTTTATGAGTTTAATTTAACACGGCTTTAGCACTAATTCATTATTGATTGTAATGACTCTTGGCTACCATATCGTTTCGCGAAAAAATCTAAAAAGGCGCTAATATTACTGGCTAATTGCCGTCTACTTGAATACACCCCGTACACTTTGAAGGGTTCCATAGGCCACTCTTGCAGTAATGGCACTAAACTGCCTGCTGCCAGTTCTTGCTTACAGCTATTATTGGATAGCATGGCGATACCAAAATCATCTTGAGCGAGGCGTTTGACCATACTGGCACTATTGACCCTGACCTTGCGTTTAAAGGTGGCCATGGTTTTGCGATTGCCTTTACCTACCGGCCAAATAGGCGCCGACATGCTGGTGCCTAATAATATGCCACTGTGCTGGGCCAGCTCTTGAGGGGTTGCTGGTGTGCCTGATTTTTTGAGATATCCAGGGCTTGCAACTAATATAGGTTGGCGTTCAAACAATAACCGCGCCACTAAGTCAGAAGATTCTAATGGGCCATATTTTATGGCAATATCATAACCTTCGCCGACTAAGCCAACATTACTGTCGGTGAATTGAACGTCGAGCTCGATGTTGGGATAAAGGCGCATGAAGCTACTGCAAAGGGTGGCAATGACGTCTTGAGAGAATGACACCGGAATGGCAATCCGCAATGAACCGGAGATATCGCTATGGGTATTTTCGATAATGGCTTTGGCGGCTTCAATTTCTTGGCGGATAGAATCACAATGTTGATAGAACAAAGCACCAATTTGAGTCAGACTTAAATTACGGGTATCACGTTGCAGCAAGCGTACACCAAGTTGCTCTTCTAGCTGAGCGACTTTACGACTTATGGTTGATTTTGGCTGGCCAATATCTCTGGCCGCTTGGGAGAAACCTTTTGCTCTAACTACTGCTGCAAACAGCATCATACCGTTTAAATCAGGCACCTTAGCCTCACTGTCTCAAAAATGGAACAAAGCGTCCCCAATAGTTTAATGGTAATTGTACAGGGAACAAAGTTATATTTACCGACTAAAAATTTTAGAGGCTATATAAGCAGAGGATCTAAGGATGACTAGCAAAAAGCAGCCCGTACACAAGACATCGGCACAATCGGCTGACCCGCTCTTTCTTAAAGCGGAGCATTTAGCTAAAGATTTTTCATTATTTCCAGCTCACAGTAAGCAAACTTTAGCTGAAGAAATCAAAGGATTGTTATCTGAAGATGCGCTCCAAGCAAATTTAAAAGAACTGTCGACCTTAGATGTCGATAGTTATGTGGCTAAAGTTATTCAACCGACTTTAGATAAAAACCGCCCAAGTGCAAAACGTGTTATCGCTGATCTAAAAGGTAAGTTGATCACTGAGTTTCACTTAGGTTCTTTTTACAGTGCTGAAATTGAATTAAATTTCGGTTCACGTACTCGCCGCATTGGTTTTATCGCCCAAGAAAGAACCTCGGCAAACGGTGCGTGGATGCCTGAGCATCATTTAGCTGCATGTAAAGCGATCCGTCACTTTGCTGAGTTATCAATGCCAATCGTTTACTTAATTGATACTCCTGGCGCCGATGCGGGGGAAGTGGCTAACAGCCAAAACCAAGCCCATACCATTTCAAAAGCCATTGCAGAAAGTGCCAATGTTGACGTCCCAACTGTCGGTATCGTGATCGGCGCAGGTTACTCTGGTGGCGCGATTCCATTAGCGGCGGCAAACATCTTATTGTCATTACGTGACGGTATTTTTAACACTATTCAACCGCAAGGCTTACAAAGCATTGCCCGCAAGTACAACTTGTCATGGCAAGAATGTGCTAAGTCTGTGGGGGTATCACCAGAAGAGTTGCTTTCTGCTGGTTGTATTGACGGTATAGTTGATTTTTCTCCTTATGATAAAGACGAGCGTCAGCATAACCTGCGCCGCGCGATTATCAGTGGTATTGAAGCGGTAGAAAATGCAGCCATCACTTTTGTACGTGAATCTGACGATTTACGAGAGCATTATGATCGTAGTTTAGCGCGCTATTTAGACCCCTCTAAAAACCTTTCAGCCTTAGAAAATAACCAAGGCTTAGCTGTGGCGAACAGTCCAACCATGCACCACAATGTGTTTGGTAGTGCCTATCGTTATTTGCGTTATCTCACTGTGCGCAGTCGTATTCATTCAATTTCGGTTGAACAGTATGGCCGTTTGTCGAAAGTGAGTGTACCTGAAGGTGATTTACTGGCGCGTATTCAGCAAGAGCAAGACAGTGTATTTCAATCTTGGTTAGCGACGCCTGATAAATTAGTTTACGACGAAGAGTTGAATAAGCTTTGGGGCACTTTTGATGCCAAACGTAGCGAGATTTCAGCTGAACGTAACGTGATCACTCGTTTCATCTTAGGTGAGCCGAAAGAGAACTATAAGAAAGCCCGTAAGGCATTGCTCTTTAACATCGGCTGGTCTTTGTATCATCGCTGGAAAGGTAACTCAGCTAACAACTTCAAAGGCTTAATTAAGCACCTTGAATCATTGCCATCATCTACTACTCAAGCGCCTTGGCCTGAGCTGAATCAACTGACTGTACTTGATATTGTGGTCAATGATGAGTTGCGTGAAGACTTCATTTGGCAATGTCATAACGTATTAATCTTTAATGCACTATATGACAATGTGGTGGTTAACTTAGCGTCGATTTCCAAAGAAGCGATGATGTCTAAGAGCTTGTCACGTGAATCAGTTGATAAGTTATTGCATAACGCCATCGATACTGCGTTATCAAATAATGATGAAGCCAACGATAAGAGCAAGTTCTATAAATGGCTTAAATTCTTCATGGCGCAATCTAACCGTGCAGAACTGTTAACCCGTGTAGAGCAATGGAAGAGTGTCGGTTTCCCGCAATTAAACGACAGTTTATTTGTTATCTTAACCTACTTCTTTGAGCGTTTATTGCCAGAGTATTTCGACAGTGAAGAAGATCAATCTAAGTACACAGGTGCTATCAACCCTGTGCGTATTGGTCGTCGTAAAGATTTCTGGAACCGCCTCACCATGGGCTACCAAGATCTACTGATCCAAAAAGTCCTTCGTGATGAAAAGCGCCAAGGGAAAATGGGTTGGGAAAATATTATTGGTAAGTTCTTCACCGAATTTGAAGAGCTTAATGGCGATAAGATGTCTGCCAACTTGCTCAACTTCCCAGGTTTCCGTTTATCTATTGAAGATGCATTAGACAAAGGCATTCGCCCATGTGGTTTAATTACCGGTTTAGCTGACTTTGATAATAACGGTCAAACACTGCGTGTCGGTGTTGCGGTATCAAACATTGCCTTCCAGGCTGGTGCGTTTGATATGGCCAGTGCTGAGAAGTTCAGCGCGCTATTAATTGAATGTGCTAAGCGTAAATTGCCAGTGGTTTGTTTTATCAGTTCTGGTGGTATGCAAACCAAAGAAGGTGCAGCGGCACTATTCTCAATGGCTGTGGTTAATGACCGTATCACCCGTTTTGTACGTGATAATGAATTACCGGTATTGATGTTTGGTTTTGGTGATTGTACCGGTGGCGCACAGGCAAGTTTTGTGACCCATCCGTTAGTGCAAACTTATTACCTATCAGGCACTAATATGCCATTTGCTGGTCAAATGGTGGTGCCTGCATACTTGCCATCAACAGCAACGCTATCTAACTACTTATCTAAAGTACCGGGTGCGATGACGGGCTTAGTGCATAACCCATTCACCGATACTCTTGATAGCCAATTATCAAGTATTGATCCGTTAATGCCACTGCCAACATTGCATGCCCAAGAGATCATTGCTAAAGCGGTATCAACCTTAGTGCCTGAAGTTAAAGCCATTGAAGAGAAGATTGTTCAAGACGATCCTCGTGCGTTAATGAAGCCGATTGATAAAGTGCTTATCCATGCACGTGGTTGTACTGCGGTTAAGTTGATCCGTAAAGCCCATGACAACAAAATTAATGTTGTTTTGGTGGCATCAGATCCTGATATGACCTCAGTGCCTGCAGACATGCTTAAAGTGAACGATAAGCTGGTTTGTATTGGTGGTAACACCTCTGATGAGAGTTACTTAAATGCCTACTCTGTCCTGAAAGTGGCAGATTACGAAAACGTTGATGCGCTTCACCCTGGTATTGGCTTCTTGTCAGAAAGCCCGCAATTTGCTGCTTTATGTGTTAACAATGGCGTAAACTTTGTTGGCCCAAGCGTGCATTCGATGACGACTATGGGTAACAAATCAAACGCGATTAAAACCTCACAAGGCCAAAACGTGCCTGTTGTGCCGGGTAGCCACGGTATTTTGACCAACGCCGAGCAAGCGGTAAACGTAGCGCTTGAAATTGGTTACCCTGTATTGCTTAAAGCGGTACAAGGTGGTGGTGGTAAAGGCATCCAAGTGGTAACTAAAGCTGAGGACATGATTGGTTTGTTCCAAAAGACTTCAACTGAAGCGGCTGCAGCATTTGGTAACGGTGACCTTTACCTTGAGAAATACGTCACCTCATTGCGTCATATCGAAGTGCAGTTACTGCGTGATAAGTTTGGTAACACCAAAGTGTTGGGTATTCGTGACTGTTCAGTGCAACGTAATAACCAAAAAGTGATTGAAGAATCGGGTTCAACCATGTTGCCTGAAGAGCTTAAGCAACGGGTACTTGAATACACTCGTGCATTAGGTGACGCCACTGATTACATGGGTGCGGGTACGGTTGAGTTTATCTACAACCTTGATGCTAACGAAGTGTACTTCATGGAAATGAATACCCGTCTGCAAGTTGAGCATCCAGTGACTGAAGCAACCTCAGGAATCGATATTGTTAGTGCCCAGTTTGATATTGCTGCGGGTCGCTCAATTGAAGATTTAGAGCCAGTTGAACAAGGTTACGCCATGGAAGTGCGTATTACTGCTGAAAAAGCAGCCCTTGATAGTGATGGTGTACTGCAGTTGTTGCCAAACCCTGGCAAGATCAGTGAGTGCTTCATGCCTGAAAGAGACGATGTTGAAATCATCTCAATTGCTGAAACGGGTAAAGAAGTATCGCCATATTACGACAGCTTAATCGCGCAAATTATTATTCGCGGTGAGTCTCGTGAAGATGTGATCACTAAGATGTCTGCTTACTTAGATGAAGCTTACATCAAAGGTATTGCCACTAACATTCCATTATTGAAGCTTATCCTTAAGGATGCGACCTTCAATCAAGGTGTTTACGATACTAACTATCTACCACGCTTGATGGCTGAGTTAGATGTACCTGCCTTGATTGCTGAAATGGAAGCGGCGGCCGAAACTGTTGGTTTAGATACCGAGTCTTTACGGGTTGCTGAAAGTAACGAGCTTAAAGTGTTAGCCCAAGGCGCTGGTATTTTCTATACCTCACCAGCACCGGGTGAGCCTGACTTTGTTAAAGAAGGTGACATAGTCACAGTAGAGCAAACATTAGCGCTAACTGAAGCGATGAAGATGTTCTCTCAAGTAAGCTTAGCCGGCTTTAACCGTCAAAATGCAGTGCTGTACCCTGAAGATAAAAAGTATCGCATTGAGCGCATTCTAAACGGTAATGGTCAGCAAGTTTCTCAAGGTGACTTACTGTTTGTGATTTTGCCCCTTGATGGCGAATAAGCTTAACGCTTGATTGCTTGATGACACAAAAATCCCTAAAGCTTTTTTAGGGATTTTTTTATGTCCGACAGCGAATTAAATACTTTTGCATCAGTCGACGAAGAACAACTTAAATTCACCTAAATGAAGGCTATTAAGTCAATATTAACCTTGTTGTAGTAACCTAAGGTCAATTTAAACAGCTTAGAAGTAAAAAAACACTATTGTTCGAAAAATAAACGATAAGTTTTATTTCTCTGTTTTATATAAGAAATGTGTATTTTTATCGAATTTATTTACGTAAAATGCGATAAAAATTGCAAGTCCTATTTGCGCTATTGCAGGTTCCAACTTACAATATGCGCCTTAAATAACCTGATGTGCGGTGTGTCTAAGTTTTTACACGCTCCGTCTACCTCTTAACTAATCATTAAAGTTGAATCATGACCGAATTATCCAAATACAGAAACATTGGTATCTTCGCTCACGTTGACGCGGGTAAAACCACGACCACCGAGCGTATCCTAAAGCTAACCGGTAAGATCCATAAGATCGGTGAAGTTCATGATGGTGAATCTACTACTGACTTCATGGAACAGGAAGCTGAGCGCGGTATTACTATTCAGTCAGCAGCAGTAAGCTGTTTCTGGAATGACCACCGTTTTAACGTTATTGACACTCCTGGTCACGTTGACTTCACTGTTGAAGTTTATCGTTCACTAAAAGTGCTTGATGGCGGTGTTGGTGTATTCTGTGGATCTGGTGGTGTTGAGCCTCAGTCAGAAACTAACTGGCGTTATGCTAACGAATCAGAAGTTGCTCGTATCATCTTCGTAAACAAATTAGACCGTATGGGTGCTGATTTCTTACGTGTTGTTAAGCAAACTAAAGATGTTCTAGCTGCTAACCCACTAGTTATGGTTCTTCCTATTGGTATCGAAGATGAGTTTAGTGGTGTTGTTGACCTACTAACTCGTAAAGCTTGGGTATGGGACGAAACTGGCGAAGCTGAGAACTACAAAATCGAAGACGTTCCAGCTGACATGGTAGACATGGTAGAAGAATACCGTGAAATGCTAATCGAAACTGCTGTAGAGCAAGACGATGACCTAATGGAAGCTTACATGGAAGGCGAAGAGCCATCTATGGAAGAAATCAAGCGTTGTATCCGTCAGGGTACCCGTGATATGTCATTCTTCCCTACATACTGTGGTTCTGCGTTCAAGAACAAAGGTATGCAGCTTCTTCTTGATGCTGTTGTTGACTACCTACCTAACCCAGTTGAAGTTGACCCACAACCTCTTACTGATGAAGAAGGTAACGAAACTGGCGAACACGCTTTAGTTTCAGTTGACGAGCCATTCAAAGCGTTAGCATTCAAAATCATGGATGACCGTTTTGGTGCACTAACCTTCGTACGTATCTACTCTGGTAAGATCAACAAAGGTGACACCATCCTTAACTCGTTTACAGGTAAAACTGAGCGTGTTGGTCGTATGGTTGAAATGCAAGCTGATGAGCGTAACGAATTAGATTCAGCGCAAGCTGGTGACATTATCGCTATCGTTGGTATGAAGAATGTTCAAACTGGTCACACTTTATGTGATGTTAAACATCCTTGTACTCTTGAAGCAATGGTATTCCCAGAGCCAGTAATCTCTATCGCTGTAGCGCCAAAAGATAAAGGCGGCAGTGAGAAAATGGGTATCGCTATCGGTAAAATGATTGCAGAAGATCCATCTTTCCGCGTAGAAACTGACGAAGACTCAGGCGAAACCATCCTTAAAGGTATGGGTGAGCTTCACTTAGACATTAAAGTAGACATCCTTAAGCGTACTTACGGTGTTGACTTAATCGTTGGTGAACCTCAAGTTGCTTACCGTGAAACTATCACTAAGGTTACAGAAGATAGCTACACGCATAAGAAACAGTCTGGTGGTTCTGGTCAGTTTGGTAAAATTGACTATGTTATCCGTCCTGGCGAGCAAAATACTGGCTTTACTTTCAAGTCTTCAGTTGTTGGTGGTAACGTTCCTAAGGAATTCTGGCCTGCAGTTGAGAAGGGCTTTGCTAGCATGATGAATACCGGTACTGTTGCTGGTTTCCCTGTGTTAGACGTTGAACTAGAACTTACAGATGGTGCTTTCCACGCAGTTGATTCGTCAGCTATCGCGTTCGAAATCGCTGCTAAAGGCGCATTCCGTCAATCTATGCCTAAAGCTGGCGCACAACTTCTTGAGCCTATCATGAACGTTGACGTATTCAGCCCAGATGACAACGTTGGTGATGTTATTGGTGACCTTAACCGTCGTCGTGGCATGATTAAAGACCAAATGGCTGGTGTTACTGGCGTTCGTATTAAAGCTGACGTACCGTTATCAGAAATGTTCGGTTACATCGGTTCACTACGTACTATGACATCAGGTCGTGGCCAATTCTCTATGGAATTCGCTCACTACAACCCATGTCCTAACAGTGTTGCTGAAAAAGTAATTGCTGACGTTAAAGAACGTGAAGCTGCTGCTAAGAAGTAATTCTAGCGTTTAAGCTTTAATAAAAACCGCTGCAAGCTAATGCTTACAGCGGTTTTTTTATGCTTTAAATTTGAGGATAAAAA
>NZ_MCVI01000093.1 GCF_002873135.1 Shewanella sp. 10N.286.48.A6 | reverse complement strand
GCTTCGATGGTCATGCCATCGATGCCTGGTGCGCCTTTATTGGCTTTAACTTGACGCCACGCTCGGTGTAGATTTTCAGGTTCGAGTAGTTGCTGGAATAAATCGCTGTTGAAGGCGGGTTGCAGATCAATACGCTGCTGATAGTAATCGTCTGGCGACGTAGTGGGTATCGACAAGTTTGACAAGACTCCTCCTTCTTCTAAATGTTCAGGCCTTCACCATATCCCAACCATTACGATGGGCGTT
Organism: Shewanella sp. 10N.286.48.A6; assembly: GCF_002873135.1. GTDB lineage: Bacteria > Pseudomonadota > Gammaproteobacteria > Enterobacterales > Shewanellaceae > Shewanella. Next base: position 8 of record NZ_MCVI01000093.1, on the reverse strand, counting down.
GGGCTACT
>NZ_MCVI01000092.1 GCF_002873135.1 Shewanella sp. 10N.286.48.A6 | reverse complement strand
TTTAAGGCTTTTTGAATGCCGCCTTTATCTATCAATGAATCAGGTTTGCCATCTTTTCCTGGAAAAATCAACCGTGGGTGGCGATGCGTTTGCCAGTAATATCGCAGTGCTAATAAGGTACGTTGTGGTAGCGGAACTAACCTGTCCTTACCGCCTTTAGCATTGCGAATGTGCACCTGCATCATCTGTGAATCGATATCGCCAACCTCCAGTGAAATGGCCTCACCGAGGCGCAATCCCATACTGTATAAGGCGAGAAAGCACACTTGATATCGCAGTTTATGGGTAAGGCTAATGACGATAGAAACTTCAGCAGGGGTAAGAATATCAGGCAGTCTTTGGACTTGTGGTGGCTTAACAATATTAAGCCACTCCCAGTGTTGATTAAGCACATGTCGATAGAAAAACTGTAGCCCATTACGGTCGAGTTTCACGGTGCTCCATGAGTGTGACGCTATCAAACTGGCAAAATAGCGCTTTAGGTCATTAGTTGAAAGGTTATCAGGACAAGTGTCGAAATAAGCACTAATACGCCTAACGGCGCGGCTGTAGGCATCGATGGTCGCAGGCCGCTTGCCTTGCAG
>NZ_MCVI01000091.1 GCF_002873135.1 Shewanella sp. 10N.286.48.A6 | reverse complement strand
TTTAAGGCTTTTTGAATGCCACCTTTATCTATCAATGAATCAGGTTTGCTATCTTTTCCTGGAAAAATCAGCCGTGGGTGGCGATGCGTTTGCCAGTAATATCGCAGTGCTAATAAGGTACGTTGTGGTAGCGGAACTAACCTGTCCTTACCGCCTTTAGCGTTACGAATGTGCACCTGCATCATCTGTGAATCGATATCGCCAACCTGCAGTGAAATGGCCTCACCGAGGCGCAATCCCATACTGTATAAGGCGAGAAAGCACACTTGATATCGCAGCTTATGGGTAAGGCTAATGACGATAGAAACTTCAGCGGGCGTTAGAATGTCGGGCAGTCTATGGACTTGTGGTGGCTTAACGATATTAAGCCACTCCCAGTGCTGGTTAAGGACGTGTCGATAGAAAAACTGTAGCCCATTACGGTCGAGTTTCACGGTGCTCCATGAATGTGACGCTATCAAACTGGCAAAATAGCGCTTTAGGTCATTAGTTGAAAGGTTATCAGGACAAGTGTCGAAATAAGCACTAATACGCCTAACGGCGCGGCTGTA
>NZ_MCVI01000090.1 GCF_002873135.1 Shewanella sp. 10N.286.48.A6 | reverse complement strand
GCCCATAGCCCTTATATCAAGTACTCTGAAGCGACAACTGAATTAGCCCATAGCCCTTATATCAAGTACTCTGAAGCGACCACTGAATTAGCCCATAGCCCTTATATTAAGTACTCTGAAGCGACTACTGAATTAGCTCACAGCCCTTATATTAAGTACTCAGAAGCAACGACTGAGTTAGCGCATAGCCCTTATATTAAGTACTCAGAAGCAACGACTGAGTTAGCTCACAGCCC
>NZ_MCVI01000089.1 GCF_002873135.1 Shewanella sp. 10N.286.48.A6 | reverse complement strand
TAGCTGAGTGTCGTACTCTTGGCGAAATCGTATCTTACATGAACTCTAAACTGCCTGCCGCTGGAGCCGTTACAGCTTCAGTTGCGCCAGTTGCTTCTAATGTCGTTTCAGGTTTATCGGCTGAAACTGTATTGAATACCATGCTAGCAGTGGTTGCCGAAAAAACCGGTTACCCAACAGAAATGCTAGAACTTAGCATGGATATGGAAGCAGA
>NZ_MCVI01000088.1 GCF_002873135.1 Shewanella sp. 10N.286.48.A6 | reverse complement strand
GGTTAGAAAAATAAATGTTTAATAACATACAATTATTAATAATGATTATTTAAAATTCGTTAATTAATTTAAAGAATACTCGGGTATGTTTGCTGCCTGTAAAATACTAAAAATATAGAAATTAGTTTATCTACCTGTTTTGTATAAGTGGTCTATACTCATAGTAAGAAATGGACATTCGATGGGTGGGATCTGAGTGAAAAAGCACATTAACTCAATTTTAGTAGTAGATGACCAGCCAATAGTCAGACGAATTTTCACAAGAAGTCTAGAACAACTAGGGACCTATGAAATTATCGAGGCGGCTGATGGATTAGAAGCATTTAATTTAATCAAACAAAAACATTTTGATTTGATATTTTGTGACTTAAATATGCCCGTAAAAGACGGATTATATTTACTTCAACGACTCATAGAAATTCAATATACCAGTGCTATTGTATTATTCAGCGGAGAAGGTGAAACTTTACTTAATTCTGCTAAAGTATTAGCCACTTATTATCATCTTAATATTCTTGGTGTAGTTCGTAAACCCATCACCGCAACAATGCTGAGTGAGTTTTTGGTTAAAGCCACTAATGCTGATAGCATGCCTCAAACACAAGTCATAGCAACCCTCACATCTAAACAATTAGAGTATCACTTAAATAAAGGTAATGTTCGCGCTTACTTACAACCACAATATAATCTTGACACCATGCAAATTTGTGGCTTTGAAGCATTAGCTAGAATAGTTGATGGTGATAAAGTGATTTCGCCTTCTCAATTTATACATGCAGCAGAAGAAAATAAATTTATTCTACGCATTACCAAAGCTGTTGTTGAAGATGCCATAAAAAACTTTGCTAAATTGGATGTAAAATATCGTTCGTTGAGTTTATCAATTAACATCTCAGGTAAAGTGCTTGATGAAGAGGACTTACCTTTTTGGTTAGAAGAAGTAACCAGTAAAAATAAAATATCTTGCAGTTCGATTACTTGCGAGCTAACTGAAACTGCAATCCCTTCAAACCCATCAGTGATGATTGTAGCTTTACTGAGATTACGCATGATGAAATTTAAACTATCAATCGATGACTTTGGTACAGGCTTTGCCTCACTAGAACAATTACATATGTTACCTTTTCATGAACTGAAAATAGACAGATGCTTTGTTGAAAATATTGTTACAAATACTAAGTCTCAAGCTTTGTTTACACGAAGTATTTTACTTGCCAATGATCTTAAAATGACAGCGATTGCAGAAGGTGTTGAATCAAAAGAAACTGTAGATGTAATTAAGAAACTGGGGTGCAATATTGCTCAAGGATTCTATTTTTGTAAACCTTTTCCAGCCAATAAAATAATAACGGTTATTAATAAGGAGGGGCTTGATTACGGGGTAAAATTTCAAAGGGAATTAACATGTGAACGGACTTAAAAGGGTTGGTTCCATTTTTATAATATATGGGGTTTTGTTACTTGCTGCTATTGTTGTTTTAGCTGGCCATATGATAACACTCACTTTTTTCGCTACATGTTGGCTGCTAATCCTTTATCTACATTTAAGTAAATTGAATAAGCATGAGCTAGCTATTATCGAAACTCCAACTACCCATTGTAGGAAAGAAGTCATTCCTGAAAAACTGAATAACGACCTAATAGAGAAAATATTTTATGTTTTTAATAAAAATGTTTTATCACAATTAAGTAAAGACGGTTATATTCTAATAGACAAAGACGGTGTTATTTTGAATGTTAGTGAACGAGTGGAAAGGATTTTGGTCTGTTGTAAAGACGACATAATAACAAGCCATTTATCACTATTTTTGTTTTTTACGGAACCTACTCATCAAAAATCAACTGACACTATGATTGAGCGGATTAAAAAATTAGTGAGTAAACCTGAAAAGTTATATTTTTTAAATAAAGTTGGATTATATATCCCTATAGAAATTTCAATTAGTAAACTACCACATGAAAATGAAACATTGTACCTCGCACTAATAAGAGATATCACCGCGGAACAAGAACAATTACAACGCGAAATAGATTTGTATGTAAAACTATTTAATAAAGAAATGATTTACAAATCAGCTTTTAATCAAGCTGCAATTGGTATCGCAAGAGTAAATGTTGATTCATACATTGTTGAAGTTAACCCAATGCTATGCAAAATTTTTGGTTACAGCGAGAAAGAGTTTTGTAAGTTATCAATAAAAGACTTGACTGTTGATACTGATATAGAAAAATCAGAGATGCTAATTAGGCAACTGCTTCGTAAAGAAATTTATTTTTTTAACCTAGATAAACAGTATGTTAGGAAAGATAAAAGTGAGTTTTGGGCTAACATATCAGTATCATTAGTGTGTGATAATGTCACAAACCAACCTATTTATATGATCGCTGTAATTGAAGATATATCAGATAGAAAAAATATAGAAACAGCGCTAATAAATATAAGTAAAGAAAGAGAAGAGCTATTAGCCGGACTCACTATCGCATCAGAGGCAGGAGGTGTAAATAATTGGTCGTTAGATTTAGTTACGAATAAATTAAAGTGGGATGAAGGTACGCGACTGCTATATGGGATCAATTTAGACCAACAGCTTGTTTACCAAGATTGGCTTAATGCTGTTCACCCAGAAGACGTTGAAGAAATTAAACATCATATCTTAGCTGCTATTCATAACATCTGCTCTTTTAAAATTGAGTTTAGAGTTTTTAACCTTGAAACCAATGAGTTAGTTTGGGTTCGGTGCGCGGCGAATGTATCTTGTAATGAAAATAATAAACCCACAATGATGTTTGGCATCAATATTGATATTACCCATGAAAAATTAATTCAAATCGAGTTAGAAAAAGAAACCCAAGCGGCAAAACATGCTAACGAAGCCAAATCTAGATTTCTAGCAACTATGAGTCATGAGATCAGAACACCAATGAATGGTGTAATCGGTATGATTGATTTACTCAGACAAACTCACTTAGATACAGAACAAAAGCGTATGACGGCAACCATAAAGGATTCTTCGTTTTCGTTATTAGATATTATTAATGACATTTTAGATTTTTCAAAAATTGAATCGGGACAAATTGAACTAGAACTGACATCAGTAAGCATTCTTTCTTTAATAGAAAGAGCTGTAGATGCACTCTGTATCAATGCAAATAATAAAAATATACAGCTATATATTTGTCCTGATTTAAAAATCCCAGATAAAGTTAAAATTGATGCCGTACGCTTCAGACAGATAATTCTTAACTTGGTAGGCAATGCAATAAAATTTTCAAGCTTAGAAAGAAAAGGTGTTGTGATTATAAAAACAAGATTTGATTGGATTAGTGTTTCTTTGGTTGTTGATGTCATAGATAACGGTATTGGGATCTCAGAGTTACAACAACAAAAATTATTTACACCTTTTATTCAAGCTGACACATCGACTACAAGAAAATTTGGTGGCACAGGTTTAGGGTTAAGTATTTGTAAATCATTTAGTGAATTAATGAGTGGTGAAATTAAATTAACAAGTCAATTAGGAAAGGGCAGTTGTTTTAGACTGTCAATCCCTATAACTAAAAATAAAAATACGAAATATGAATTTGAACATTTAGATTTTAGTGAATACCGTTTTTATATTATTCATGAATCAAAAGAACTTTCGAAGTGTTGTCAGGACATTATAGCCCAATTAAACCCTTTACATGTCAGCCAAGTTGGAATTGATAAGCTAGAGAATTTGTGCGCCATAAAAGATGAACAAGTTGTAGTGATTACATCTGCAGTCGATAAAACTAATATTTTAGAATCAACAAGCTTAAATACAATAATTTTAAATCCACATCAGATAAAAAATAATGGCTACATTGATCCACTGACCTATGTCGTCAAGTGTGAGCCGTTAAAACCCAGCGACTTAATTCATGGTTTAGCTATTTTATGTGAACTTGAAAGCCCAACACTAGATCTAAACAAAGAAATAGAGGAAAACCATAGGGTAGAGGTAGCGCTTAAAGTAGATAAAAAGCGAAATCGTAATCTGATTTTACTCGCAGAAGATGAGCCAACGAATAGATTAGTATTAAGTAATCAATTGGAAAGTCTAGGATATGAACATGAAATAGCAGTAGATGGAAATGCTGCATATAAATTATGGATAACAGGCAGGTTCAACTTAATACTTACTGATTGTCATATGCCTAATATGGATGGATTTGCGCTAACAAAAAAAATCCGTAAAGAAGAAAGTCGCAAAGGGCTAAGCCCAACGACGATTATTGCAGTAACTGCCAATGGGCTTGTAGGTGAATTTGAAAATTGTATTAGGGCAGGGATGAATGATTATATTGCTAAGCCTGTTGAATTAAAAATGCTCAAAATTGCCCTAAGTAAATATATGAGTCGGGACAAAAACACACAAGCTATAGGGGAGGTTGTAGATTGTACTGAGCGCCATAAGGCTAATGATAGTATTGATTTTAAGCACTTAATTAAAATTATCGGTACCAATGATAAAACAATAACTGACGAAATTTTATTAATGTATTGGAATAGTGTTACCCAAGACACTAAAAAATTGATTGAAGCAGTAGAGGAAGGGCAATCTGATTTGATAAGAACCAGAGCGCACGCATTGAAAGGGATATCGTTTTCGACAGGTGCTGCTGTTATTGGGGAAACGTTTAAATGGATTGAGCAAAACGCATCAAAAATTGACGATATCAAACAAAAACTGCATACAATTGAGAGTGAAACACTAAGAATAAAGAACTTATTAGTTAAACGTGGAATTTTACAAATCAAAGATTCGTAAGCAAATAATGGGATTGTAGTAGTAAAATATTGATTTTAATGCCGATAAATAACGTTATCGGCATCATGATAATGCTAGAATAAGTACATGTTTTAATTAGATATAAAATATATGGATTACACTCTACCACCAGTATTACCGCTTTTTGACTCTGCTGACTTCTTACTTGAAGGTAATAGTGTCGTTAATCAATACATCACTCAAATTTCTCTTGATAATGTAACTGATGCCGGTTTAATTATTGAACATTGCTCTGATTGGTTATATGAGCAACGGCATAGTGAAAATAACTATAAAGCCTACCGAAGTGAATTAACCACATTTCTACATTGGTGTTTTGATGTGGCTGTAATATCGCCAATAATGGTAACTAGAAAAGATATCGCCAGGTATATTGCATACTGCGAAACACCTCCCAACGAATTTATTGGTTATTTTAATGTGCCACAATTTAAGCTAGAAAAAAGCATAAATGAAAGAATACCAAATCCACAATGGCGGCCATTTGTAGGTAAAAAAATACTTGGAAAACCACAACCATATAGTTTGAGTGATAACGCACTAAAAACCAAAATAGCAATAGTATCATCTATGTATAGCTATTTAATTAGTGAAGAATACACAGAGAAAAATCCTGCACAATTATGGCTCAAATACAGTCGTTTTGCTGTTAAGAAAAAATACATAAAAGATGACGATGATAATCATCATGCTTTTACTGAACTACAATGGTCATACGTGGTTTCTACAGTTTCTGAGTTAGCAATATCGCAGCCAGAAAAACATCAACGTAGCTTGTTTTTAATTAATTTACTCTATAGTTGCTATCTTAGAATTTCTGAAATCAGCGCTAGAGCTGGATACTCGCCATTAATGAGTCAATTTAAAAAGAATCCGCATACTGGTATTTGGTATTTTTATGTACCATTTTCTAAAAGTGGCAAAGCAAGAAATATTGCTATTTCGAAATCACTACTAACAGGTCTTAAATCCTATAGAGAATATCTAGGCCTGTCAGCATTACCAAGTGCCAATGAAACGCATCCGATTTTTGTTAGACATAAAGCCGCTGGTCATGGTCGAGATTCTGGAATGCTAAATGCTAACCTAGGGATAAGACAAATTCGTGAAGAAATTAATACCTTAATAAATCTCGCAGCAGATAAAGCGTTTGAAGATGGTTTTGATTATGACAGTCAACTCATGAGGAAACTAACCGCACATAATATTCGTCATACCGGTATAACTCATGACATCAATTTAAACCAAAGACCATTATCACATGTTCAAGCTGATGCAGGCCATGAAAGTATTGATACCACGTCACAATATTTACATACTAGCCAGACAGAACGTGATCAAAGTGCACAAAATAAACCATTTAATCATTTAGCTAATTAATGTCATCAAATATGCATATTTAACAGGCAACGCTATGTGAAATCTGAAGATATAATCAAGGTAATATGGCTCAGAATTTAAAATAAGGTCATATTTAAAAGCTATGTTAGTTGTCTAATGTAGCTTTAAAAGCATATAAAAATATCCACACACAACTACGCACAATGTATATTATGTTAAATAGCATTTAAACGTTTAGTTATAATAAAAAATTTGATCAGGAACCTTTAACTTGAGATTTCAGGTCTATATGAGAATTTGTTCTTTATTATCCTTCTCTATTAAGTAATGTGACTTATACAGTTAAATTGTGTTTTCACGGCAGTATGAGATTTTCCTTTGCCCATGTATCAATAACTATGTGCTATATAGGATAACTGCCGTTTGAACTGAAACCAGTATGTCGCGTCAATTAGTATGTCTGTTATTTGAACTGTACGGATTATGAACTTCACAGGGTGATCCATTCACTTCATACTAAGCCAATCTTCTTCAGGCCTTATATTGACAAGGTTGCGAGCGCAGTGAGTGCCAGTATAGCTTGTCCTTGATGATATAAGAGCCTGATGAAATAATAGCTTATGGGTGTATTCAAATTAAAGCCAAGTTTGCTTTCTAGTTGTCGTCTTATAAACCAGATTGTAAGCTTTTAACTCTAGTTCCATTTATTGATTCACTACACCTAAACATACACTCGTTCTATAGAAACATGTTTTCAAGTGTATTTTGTAAACTCTATCACCATGACCCATTTTTATGTGAATTACACAAGGTATTGAATAATATCGATAAAATTTATAGTGCTTAACCTTTTAATGAAAGTATTATGATTTTCAAACGACCTCTAATGATTAAATGCTCGCTTATTGGGCGTCGCTACGTGAAATCTGAGACTTTGTCTAAGGCGTTGACCTATAGAATTAAAGCTGGGACGTATAAATTGTCCTGGAACAGCTTAAAAATTTATGAAGTTCAAAAATCAGTTTGTTCGTTTTTACCGTGATTAAGATTACATGTATTATCAATGCGCCAATTCGGAAACACTTCAAGTTTTACTTCTATAAATTTATCGAAGGCCTCATCAAAGCAATGCATTGCCAGTAGAGTTAATAATGATTTGGTGATATTGAATGAATCTACATTGAGAAATTCCTATTGCGAGTTTGATGTTTTGTTCAGTTAACTATATACAAGGACATGGAAGCTTAAATTTGCAGTAATTTGAGTTGTCATAATTTAAAATGAATAGTCAAAAGAACAGATAAGTCCCCTAATCCATTTTGTTTATACTGGGTCCATTCCTGCGCATAAACTGGCCACTGCCTCAGTGGTTGTCTAACGTGTTCCAGGACAATAACACTGTACGAAGTTCTGAAAGCTTCCATATTTCAGATAACCTCAGCTATAACAAAGCACAAGTTTCACCTACAAACTAGTGCCTAGTTAAAGTAATCTACTACAGTTGTCAGTCTCAAAGTCACATCCAAATTTAGTTTTTAATTAATTAACAAGACCCTTTTTTACAAAAGTTATTTCTATAAAAGTATTAGCCTCCTTAAACGTTTTAGAGCTCTGAATAGATCTATTCAATTTTCTCTTATCACTGCCATAACAGGAAATAACATAAATACTATTAGTTACTTGCATAGTTTTGGTTTTTTAAAAGGGTGGATTACAATAGCAATAAATGAAGACTCGGGTATTAATTCAGCTTTTTTAGCAACTGCAGTTATTACACTTTTACGACAAATTTTTTTATCATTTTAAACTCAACTTAGATTTAAGATGATGGCTATACTGGTAACAACAGAAAGTTGAGCTAACTCAAAAAGGCTACATAGTAGCCTTATAATAGAACTCAGTTAACTGTAGTGGTATAGATAATTTGCCACGCAATTGAAGGTTATATTTGGTTTTTGAGGGTATATACAAACGGCTAAGCTTCGGGATATCCATTTCAATTACGTTTTGGGGTAGAAACGACTCAGTCGCCCTAACCCATTTTTGGACAAAAATCATTTAGAGCTAAAACTCTGAAAGCAACGACTTCCATTAGGTAAAGTATGGTGACCTGATATGTGGTAACGCCGCATTAAGTTGTGAGCAACGCAATACCGAAGTCGCTGCATACCACCTTAAACACTTAAATCAACGACACCTAACGCCACTGTTTAAGCGGAAGGATTAAAAAGTTAACACTTATGATGCGGAACAAAAAAAGTATCAGGAGGTGCTAAGGCATTGATATTTTGAGGTAGCGAAATTAGCTGACGATGCTAAGGGATCGATGCGGCTAGTGAAAAATGTAACTGCTCTGCACACATCGAAAAAGCGTAAGATCTTACGCCGATATTTACACTATAAAGGTATCACTCGGGCTTGTTCAACACTTGGGATAAGGACGCGGCTACGCGCGGCCTATCCTTATCTGTTAGCCTTTGTGATGCATTTTTATTAGGTGTTTCATGAAAGAAGATGTCATTTCAAATATGAATTCCACTTCCTCTTCAATAACTGCATCATTATGTTTTACAAATGCATTTTGATATTTAGTGTAATAGTCAACGAGGGTTCTAAACATATTTGAAAAGTGCTTGGAGCCACCATTTGAGCTAATAAACTTACCAATATCTGGAATCTGGTTTTCAAGAGACTTGCCATTCCCAAACACACTTTTAAGTAATAATTCTAATGAAAGGCGTAAGTCGTCTACTAAATTTCGTTCGAAAACACCGTTGTTAAATTTGGTAAGAGCACTTAAATAAACAGCTTCACTATCTGGAAAATCAGTTATGAATGATTTGACTTCCTCAACCAAAGGTTGGTTGAGCGTAGTATCCGTATTTGTTCCAAATACAGATGCATATCTTGCTATGAGCTGAATTTTTAAGTTATTAACATCATCGCTTACTGGTTGAGGAAGTTTTGCGTGATCACATAATTCACGAATAATCTTATATTGTTGTTCTGGCTCAAACCGACGTAAATTATCCAGAAGCGCGGAGCGTTTGTTGGGCGAATCAAATGGATATGAGCTATGAGGTATTTCTATATCATAGTCAAAGGCATAATCAGTAAATGCTTTAACAATGTTAGAACCTGAAAGCCCATTTGATGTATCACCAAGTACATCAGATGCTTTACTTAAAAATGTATTTGGAATTTGATCCACTTAACTCTCCTAGAAGGCTAACGCCCTAATAATGGGCAAAAAATTGTTGGCTAAAATGTTGAGGAACGAAAACAGCCAACTGTTTTTTGTCCTTATTAATTAGCTTGTTGAACGAAGCACTCTGCGGCAGAAAAGATAA
>NZ_MCVI01000087.1 GCF_002873135.1 Shewanella sp. 10N.286.48.A6 | reverse complement strand
AATCATTTACATGTGGTGCTTAAAGTCGATGTGGATAAAGCCAAAGAATGGTCTGATATAGATGTGCTTACCCAATGGCATAAAGGCTTTAAAGGCACCCTGTTGACGCATAAATTTGTTAAAGGTGAAGTCCTTAATGAGTTTGAATTAAAGACGGTTAATGATTGTATTGGGCTATATCGAGAACGTTTAACCGATATTAGTTGGTTTACGCGTTCCTTGAGTGAACCGATTGCTAGAATGGCCAATAAAGAAGACAAGTGTACAGGCCGTTTTTGGGAAGGGCGCTTTAAATCGCAAGCCTTGTTAGATGATGCGGCCGTACTCGCCTGTATGGCGTATGTTGATTTGAATCCAATTCGCGCACAAATGGCTGCAACACCTGAAACTTCAGATTACACAAGTATTCAACGACGCATAAATTCAGCGATTAAAGGTGAGCAACCAAAA
>NZ_MCVI01000086.1 GCF_002873135.1 Shewanella sp. 10N.286.48.A6 | reverse complement strand
CATCAGTCCATTAGGCATATCTAAACGTTCATTTCCTACAAATGGTATTAACTCTTTTGGTTGCTCACCTTTAATCGCTGAATTTATGCGTCGTTGAATACTGGTGTAATCTGAAGTTTCAGGTGTTGCAGCCATTTGCCCGCGAATTGGATTCAAATCAACATACGCCATACAGGCGAGTACGGCCGCATCATCTAACAAGGCTTGAGATTTAAACCGCCCTTCCCAAAAACGGCCTGTACACTTATCTTCTTTATTGGCCATTCTAGCAATCGGTTCACTCAAGGAACGCATAAACCAACTAATATCGGTTAAACGTTCTCGATATAGCCCAATACAATCATTAACCGTCTTTAATTCAAACTCATTAAGGACTTCAGCTTTAACAAATTTATGCGTCAACAGGGTGCCTTTAAAGCCTTTATGCCATTGGGTAAGCACATCTATATCAGACCATTCTTTGGCTTTATCCACATCGACTTTTAGCACCACATGTAAATGATT
>NZ_MCVI01000085.1 GCF_002873135.1 Shewanella sp. 10N.286.48.A6 | reverse complement strand
ACAGAATCTGTTACACCCTCTACTCGCGTAACAGCAACAGTTCCATCGCTATTAGAAAGTATATAAAGCACTATGTTAATGAGTGCTTTAATCAATTATTCTAAACAACAGTGAAACAACAATCCTTTAGCTGCTCTAGCTATGTAATTCACAGACACCACTAACAATTGTTTATAGCAAAAAAATCATAATAGATATCAGCCACTAACTCATGTTCACTATTATCCTAAAAGCGAACAACAATAGCCTTCTTAATCCAGATTAAGCGCTTGGCGCTATTTAGCTGCGGATAAGTATTTCGCGTTTCATGTTTGTATAAAGTGTTGCTTTATAACCACAGACATTACCCCCCTACTTTTACATGCGGATTCGTCCACACTCACCACTCACCACTCACCACTCACCACTCACCACTCACCACTCACCACTCACCACTCACCACTCACCACTCACCACTCACGATATTATCTAGCAGCTAATAACTCAAGTTA
>NZ_MCVI01000084.1 GCF_002873135.1 Shewanella sp. 10N.286.48.A6 | reverse complement strand
CTGTAGAAGCCATCTTCACTGGTGTTGCTTAAGCTGCCATTGGTATGCTGGAACTGGTAGCTCACTACGCCGTCATCATCACTGCCCACTAGGGTGGCGACAGTCGCGCCTTCGATTTGGTTCTCATCATAGCTGAAGCTTTGGTTGTTGAACTCACCGTCTTCGTTGAGGTTATTCTCAGACAAGGTGATGGTGGCATCGGTGGTGTCACCCGCGCCATCGGTCATGGTGACTAAGTAATCACCTGAATTCGGATCTTGTTCAAAGTCATTGACCTGCGATGCGGCCCCTAAGGCGGTAATGGTGAT
>NZ_MCVI01000083.1 GCF_002873135.1 Shewanella sp. 10N.286.48.A6 | reverse complement strand
ATATAAAAAGTACTTTTCTCTTCCTCCTCTATACCTCAATTAAGAGTGTGCAGTTATTATTTGAATTCGGGTTTTCAATGCTTAGCTAAACGTAATATATAATTTATTATTAGGCATGTTGCCATGATACATACCTTAAATAATCGCCATAAAATAATAGTTTCACTAATGCGCATCTAGTTAACCAAGAGATATTTAGCATTTAAGCCAGCCTAAGCGAAAAAATCCCTAGCTTAGATAGCTAGGGATTTTTTGTTGGTGAACTAACTCGTCTGCCTTTAACATTGAATGTTACAAATCGATTATACTCGTTCCCCTATGGCACAATTTTAAACGATGGGTTTGCTTGGGTTAGCGACTTAGCGAGTTTTTGAATTACTGTCTGATCGCCTTGTAAACTGGCTTGCTTGGTTTTCAGTAATTCCGCGATGCTCACCTGCTGTAAACTAAACTTATCAACATCTTCTTTGTTGATGGTAAAGGTTGCATCTGCAGCACTCTTGTTAGTCACTTTGATGTTGTTGAGATTACCGTTACTCATTTCAACATAGTAAGTTTCGTTAATATCAGGCAGTACGATATTCATGGTAAAGCTATTGTGCTGGGCAATCGTCGCATCGATTTGCACTGCCAGATAATCTAAAATCATCCCCATATCCATTTCACTGATGACATCAGCAGAATTGCCTTTTAATACCGTTTCTTGAATGCCATGGCGCAGTTCATAAGCACCACTTAAATACACGTTGCGCCAGCCCGCGCCTTCACTTTGATAACCCAGTTGCTCGTAGGTATCAGCCAGTAAGTCGCGGCCTTGTTGTAGCTCAGGGCAAGCGGTTACGACTTTATTCATTGCCGTGGCAACAAAATTATATTCGCCTTTATCAAAGTCGCCCTGCGCTTTGGTTAACACCGCTTTACAGCCTCCCATGTACTCAACAAACTTAGCCGCTTCAGCTTGGGTTGGCAGTGGGTTAAGGTTTGCCGGATTCATATCAAAATAGCCAAGATATAAGTTATATACTGCTCTGGCATTATGGCTGTAGGTACCGTGGTACCCATTGGTATGCCATGCACTTTGAATGGTTTCTGGGATCAGGTTTTGGATCTCCCAGCCAATGTCTTGCATCACTACGCCGTTATTGGCTAAACGCAGCGACTGATTATGAACAAAGCCATAGTTGTCTCGTTGCAGTTTAAGAAAATCATTTAAATCTTCATTGCCCCAAATCGGCGCTGAGTGCGCAGCAAATAACACATCCGCTTCAGCACCAAACTCAGTGATCACCTCATTAATTTTCTTTGACCACAGTAGCGCATCTCTGGTTTTCGCACCGCGTAAGGTGTAAATGTTATGCATGCCTTTATAGGTCAGCTCTGCTGCCCAAATGGCGTTCATACTTGGAATATAGGCCACAGCTTCTGAGGTCGCCTCTGTACCAGACGCATTCATGAAAATAAATTCAAGTCCATCAATAGTCCAAGACTCAATATCAGCTTTATGATTAGTTTCAATTGGTTTGACGTAGCTTAGCTCGCCTTTAGTGACCGCATTTGATAGCGCTGCATCAACAATACCGGTTTCACCAATTGGCAATACGGTGCCATATTGATAAGACACGCGGCGTGACATGGCATTACCCGCTAGCACGTTTTCATCAACTATTTCTTTGGTGATGTTTTTAGAGCCATAAGCCACTACATCAGGGAACATTTTTTGAATACCACGCGCCCCGCCAAAATGATCGCCATGGGAGTGGGAATAGATCATCGCTACCACAGGTAAATCGCCGTCTTCTGGTAAGTTGTTTAACGCAAAACGAAGCGATGCTTCAGCAGCCTCTGGGGTCGTTAACGGATCTAAAATAATCCAGCCTGTTTCACCTCTAACAAGGCTCATATTGGCAAGGTCGGTGCCGCGTACCTGAAAGATTTTATCTGAGACTTGATACAAGCCTGCCGCTTCATGGTTCACTTGTCCTTGACGCCATAATGATGGATTCACCGTATCAGGGGTTTTACCTTCTAAAAATCGATAGTCATTCCAAATGATGGCTGCGGTCGTTTCATCAAATTCGGCGATTAAGCCTTTACGGGTTTCTTCAAAACCCTTGGTATTGTTAAAGTCTAAGGTTTTGGCAAAAGCTTTATTGGCTGCAATCGTCGCTTTGGTGGCTGGCTTTCCTTGGTATTCGAATGTGGTAGTAAGCGCATGCTCATCAGTGCCTGCGCTATGGTCATGATCGTGCGCCACGACAGCTGAAGAACATACAGACAAAATTACTGTAGTAATAATTGATTTTTTCATAAACACCTCGGTTTAAAGTAAAGCCAGATATCAGTTTAAGGGGACTAAATATCATCAATAGGTGTATTATATATAAGCTGTGACAACGATGAATAAGCTACAAGTGATGTTAAACATAAGCCTGACTTATATTAAAGAGGCCGTAATATGGATTTGAATCTGCTAAACACCTTCATGAAAGTGTATGAATTACAGTCATACACTAAAGCTGCCGAGCATTTTAATATCAGTCAGGCGGCGGTGAGTATGCGCATAAAACAACTTGAAGCCGATATCGCTAATACGTTATTTATCCGCAAAGGCCGCTCTATTGAGCCTACTGCCCATGCCAATTACATGATGACTAAACTCGCGCCAGCGTCAGATTTAGTTTATGAAGCCCTATTTAAAGTCGGCCATAAAATTTATGCCCCTGATTTATTGGTTTATGACTTAGCCAGCCTCGACATTGACGTGTATACCCCACCGCTGAATCAAGAGCAGATTTTTACTGATATCAGAAATCGAAAGGTCGACTTGGTATTAGACTTTGTCACCATTAACGACCCAAGCGTGGTGAGTGAAAAGGTATCTGAAGAAGAAGTGATGGTTGCCGTAAGACAAGATCATCCTCGGATTGTAGACTCAATCACTGAACAAGAGTTTTATAATGAGCGCCATGTATCCATCAATGTCAGGCGCGAAAAGTCGAACTTATTTATGCTATTAAGTGACGCGCCAAAACCCAGAGATATTGCTCATGAGGCCACTTCGCTAGTCTCGCAGCTTGCCTATGTTGCCCATACTGATGCCATATCCATCACCCCGAAACGATTTACTTCGATTGCAGCAAAACTTGGCGTAAAGCTACTTGCTTGCCCAATGAAAATGAATAAAGCGCCCATCTCGATGCTTTATCATCGATCATTTTTACATAATGATGAGCATATAAAATTAAGGCAAAAAGTGAAAAATAAAATCAGCCTTCGCAATTAAGGTTAAGCAACTGATTTTTTTATTTGAATGTTGAGATAACAAGATAGTTACCCCCAAAAAATATGCTGCCCAATAATGTTAAGGACAACTAATGACCGTTTGTGTAAACACCACCAAATTAATCTGTTTTTTATTATTACTAACTAGTCAAAGCTATGGCTATGCCTCCTCGTTATTAGGTAATACAGCGCCTAAAAAAGTCAGCATTACAACTACATCAATAGCAAGGTTAATCAAGGACACCATAGATGATTCACCTCAGCCATTTAGTGGCAGCGTCATTTTACTAGAAAATGGTAAGCCACTACTCAAGTTACAAAAAGGCAAAGAAATTACCCAAGGTTCTAGCTTTGTTATAGCATCTCTTTCTAAACAAATTACCGCCACTTTGATTCTGCAAGCTGTCGATGCTGGTCAGCTAGACTTAAAGGGTTCACTGAATAGTTATCTTTTTGATGAGGCTGCCCCTAATCAACCCAAACAGCACAACAGTATTGAGTCGAGCTCAATCGAAAAAACTCATTTTGATCCTAAACGATATAACGAAACAATTACCATACATCACCTCCTTAGTCACACCTCTGGAGTTGACAAGTTAGGCCAGCCCAATAAATTTGAACCTGGCAGTCAATTTCAATACTCTAACTTTGGTTATTCTCTTTTAGGGCAACTACTCGAACAGGTAAACCAACAATCATTTGCTCAACAGATTGTGCAGTTTTCACAAAATAATAAGCTAGACGAGCTTTATGCAGAAGTGGGCAGTATTGATAGTATTCGACGAAAAGTGACTTCACTGGCTGTCGGCCTAAATGAATCAGATGTTCTTACAGCTACAGATTTAGTGATTGACGAAGCACTTCTCCCTGCAGGAGGGTTAATTGCATCCACAAAAGCTTTTGCCTCATTTCAGCATAAATTACATTCTGGTAAGTTTATCAGCCCAAAAAGTTATGGGCTTATGACACAGTCTCATAGCAAGATTAAATTTTTATGGCCGGACATGAGTTATGGCTACGGGCTTAGGATCAATAAAGAAGATGGCATTTTAGAGTACAGCCATACTGGCTACTTATCTGGCTACATGTCTATGTCACTCCACTACCCAGAATATAATGTAGATTTGGTCATGTTAGAAAACATATCCTTAAATCTAAATGATCTCAGCCGCGTCTTCGAGCTTCACACCCAGATACGACAAGCTATTCGTCACAATTTATCCCTCAACAAACGATAACACCTCTGTAAACATTAACTCCCCAGTAAATAAAGTGAAGCGCTCAAAATTAACTCCTCAATATTAACCAACCAAGTAGCATGGCTGGTTAACCTTTTAAGCAGGCAAGCTAAGCAAACAAGCGCTGCAAAAACGAAGCTAAAAAACTTTAGTAACAGAAATTTAGTAAAAAAGTTAAGTTAAAAACTAGCTCAAGCTTTTAGCCAAGTCCTCAATCACATTCAGCGCATTAGATAACTGCGCATTAGATAAATAAGGTGCGGGGCCAAAGCGTAACTGATTGCCGCGACTGTCACATAAAATACCTTGTTTCCCCAGCGCCACAACCCACTGATTGGCTTTGGCGGTGGTTAAAGACAAAAATCCAGCATTATCAATGATGTTATGTGACGGCAAAGCTAAAACGTCACGGCTTAAGCCCATAGTTTCAATCCCTTGCCATAAAACGCTAATTTGTTGCTGACTTATCGCCCTCAGCTTGATGTCAGTAAGCTTATGTTGCTCAAAAAAATCAAACACTTCAGCGGCGCGGTAATGGCTGGCGGGATCATAAGTCGAGCCTGCAAAAGCGCTTTGACCCGGGCCATAACCCACTTTCCCCGGTACGTGATCAAGTACCTCAAATTCCGCATACCAGCCAGTGATAATCGGGCTGCCCTGATAATCTGCAGGAATGCGCAGCATGCAATTGCCTTCACCTGCCTGACAATATTTGTAGCCACCAGCCACGATAAATGCCGATGTGAGCTGCCAAGCATCGAGATTAAATGGCACTACATTAAGGGCATGATAGGCATCAACCAAACAAGGGATGTTTAAATCTTGTGCCGCTTTTGCCACCAAGCCAACGTCGTTAAATATCTCACTGGTGCCAAAAAATACTGCTGATAACATTACGGCATCGGTATCGCTATCAAGCTTGTTGATGATGCGCTCAGCTAAAGTGTCACTTGGCTGCACCTCAACCACTTCAATATCAACATTGATGTCTTTTAAACGGCTCAGCTGGCGCCTC
The DNA here is from genome assembly GCF_002873135.1 of Shewanella sp. 10N.286.48.A6. GTDB lineage: Bacteria > Pseudomonadota > Gammaproteobacteria > Enterobacterales > Shewanellaceae > Shewanella. Next base: position 102,175 of record NZ_MCVI01000083.1, on the reverse strand, counting down.
AAGGAGTGAAATTCACCATCTGTAGTGACAATCTTAATCGGGCGTTTAAGGGGCTGTTTAAAGCAATGCAAGTCGGACAAAAAGCGTAAGATCAGTTCATGGGTTGAAGCGCCTAAGGCAATTTGCGCTTGGGGCTCACCCAATAAACCACGGTAAAAGTCACGCACCCGGTCAGCTTTTTCAAAGGCTAGTAACCATTTTTCATCTATGTGTTTTGCGGCATCATCAAAGCACTTTACTAAGCCCAGCTTTGCTACATCAGGCCAGGCTTGATGAGAGTGGCCCGACAATAAAATACGCTCGCTCACCTTAAAGCTTTGATAGTGAGTTTGTAGTGTTAGCGCAAAATCCTGATCCATGCTTGCTCTCCAAAACCGATTATTTTTATTGGTAATCTTGTGTTATTTGTAACTGATACTATTACTGATATCGCTACTGATATTGCTGCCCGCGCTCGTACTTGTGCTAGCAGGGTTGTAAATATAGTAGTAAACCCGTAATCAAATTTACAGATGGGTGCGTAACTCAAACAGCTCAGGGAAAAAGCTAATATCCAGGGCTTTTTTCAAGAAGCCCACCCCAGATGAGCCGCCCGTACCCATTTTATTGCCAATTATGCGCTGCACGGTATACATATGCTTAAAGCGCCACTGCTGAAAACTGTCTTCGATATCAATTAACTTTTCGGCGAGTTCATACAGTTGAAAGTGCTCGTCGGCATTTTGGTAGACGTTTAGCCATGCATTTAACACTGAATCATTACGCTCATAGGGCTGGCTAAAATCACGATTTAACTGCAATGCTTCAATATGTAAACCACGCTCATGCAATACTTTTAAAGTGACATCATACAAACTAGGCGCTTCGAGAATTTGCGTTAACTCTTGATGCACCACAGGATCGCTTTCATGCACTTTTAGTAAAGAGGCGTTCTTGTTACCCAATAAAAACTCCAACTTACGATAACCATAAGACTGAAATCCCGATGAGTGGCCTAAAGAATCTCGAAATTTAAGGTAATCCACAGGGGTAAGTGTTGAAAGAATATTCCACGACTGAGTTAACTGGTTAAAAATCTGTTTGACCCGAGAAATCACTTTAAAAGCATGACCAAAATCGCCCTGCTGGATATTGGTAATCGCCACACTGAGTTCATGCCCTGCTAGCTTTAGCCACAATTCACTGGATTGATGGATAACAATAAACAACATCTCATCATGTTGATCTGATAATGGCTGCTGCGCCGACAACACTTGATTTAACTGTAGATAATCGCCATAGGACATATCATCTTTAAAGTCGGTGTGAATATCCTCTTCCATCGCCCGATAGTTACTGTGGGGACAACTCATGTTTATCGCTCCGGTTATTATTTTTATGCCTCAAAAACGATTTATTTAATCACGAACACTGCCTCAAGTCAGTGAGGACTGAATATTAACGTCATGCCTTACTGTACGCCTGAGTTAACACTGACGTTACAAGTGCCGATAACAAAACTGACAGCTCAACCGATAACTAAACCAACAGCCATTGTCCAAAAGCCAGTTAATTGATCAAAAAAACAGAGATGATTAACTGAATCAATCTTGACAAAGCACACATAACACACATATCTTTACAGTATAAAGTTTACACCGTAAGGATTGCTTTTTAACTTTGCCTTACTCGTTCGAGCCTTATCTGTTCAAAGGGACACAAGGGATTTATACCGCAAGTCGATATAACAAATTGATACTAACAATGGAGCTGAAACCACAATGACAGATTTTGATGCGATTGTAATTGGAGCAGGGAACGCTGGCTTAACCGCAGCAACCACCTTGCAAAGAGGCGGAGCAAGAACATTATTGCTCGAACGCCATAATATTCCTGGAGGTTGTGCCACCTCTTTTGTGCGCGGTAATTTTGAATTTGAAGTGGCTCTGCACCAACTTAGCGGCATGGGCACTGAGCAAAATCCGTTTATCATGCGTCAAATATTCACTGAACTGGGCATCATGGATCAACTTGATGTGGTTGAAGAGCGCGAGCTATATCGCTTTGTGATGCCATCAGCTAACGGCGCTAAGCCTGAAATTGATATTACTTTGCCAGCACATTGGAAAGCGCTGGGTAAAACACTGGTGAGTCACTATCCAGAAGAAGCAGACAATATTGGCAAGTTTTTAGATTTATGTGCAGGCCTTGCCATGGAATGCTTTATGGTCATGCCTAAAGTAAGGCATTCAAATGATGAAGCAGTTTTAAAAGCAAGCTGCCCGTTATTTGTGAAGTACGGCTTAAGGCCAGCCAAAGAATTACTGGATCAATTTTTTACCAATAAAGATCTTAAAGCCGTTATCGCCGCCTACTGGTGCTATCTGGGTTTACCGCCAAAAGACTTCCCGTTTCGTGACTTGGCAGTGATGCTATATGCCTACGCATCATTCAAACCTTGTCATATTAAAGGCGGCTCACAAGCTATTTCTAGCGCCTTATTGGAATCATTCCTTAATGCGGGTGGCGAGGTTCGTTTTAACTGCGGCGCTGACAAAATTATTACTGATAAAAACCAAGTTGTTGGGGTTAAAACTGAGCACAATGAGATATTTACTTGTAAGCAAGTTATCTCCAATACCAGCCCATTACACACCTTCAATGAACTGCTGGATATCCCAACGCCGAAACAAGCCGCATTTGATATGAAGTCGCGCCGTATTGGCACCTCTGCTTTTGTGCTTTACCTAGGGTTAGATTGCTCCCCAAGTGATATCGGCGTGACTGCGGCATCCAACTTTATTATTGATGATCGAGATGAAGAAGTGGCTCATGAGATCATGCAATCGTTAACGCCGCCAAAACACACCATGATGACCTGCTATAACCATGATGATCCCAGTTTTGCCCCGCAAGGTAAGTCGGCATTATCTTTACTTTGTTTGCAGTATGGCGAACCTTGGCAAGCACTCAGCCCTGAAGATTATGCTCGTACCAAATACCAGTTTGCAGAAAAACTCCTTGATCACGCCGAGCGAGTATTTCCTCACATTCGTGAGCATATTGAAGAAGTAGAAGTGGCCACCCCATTAACCATGATGCGTTACTTAAATACCCCCCATGGGGCGATATATGGTTTCCAGCAAAACACCCAAGATGCCAATATATTTCGTCGCCGCGTCAGTGAAGTAGCCGGTCTCAACTTAGCAGGTTGCTGGAATGGCATGGGCGGCTTCCAGCCAACCTATATGGTCGGTCAAAGCACCGCCAAAGAAGTACTAAAGCAATTATCAAAGCCTAAAGCGGCCTCGCAACCACAACAGGAGTTATCACATGCCTAATTCAGTCATCGAAAAAGAACAACGCACCGTGGTGAATATTTTGCATGCGGTCGACGGTTACAATGAAGCGCTAGCACACCAAAAAAACTTGTATCAGGCAGGCACCGACTTTAACGAACAAAAAGGCAATGTGGCCCAAACTATCGCTCGGTTACATCCTAAAAGATTAAAGCTCACTGTCAGTGAGGTGATTGTCGATACCCCAAGCACAGTCACCTTGCGCTTAACCTCAAACACCCAAACCCTGCCGCCATTTCAGGCAGGCCAATATATTAATTTATTTGTCGATATTAACGGCACTAAAACCGCTAGACCTTACGCCATATCCTCAGCGCCCCAGCAGCGAGAATATTATGATTTAACCATCAAACGGGTTGAGGGTGGCTTTGTATCTAACTATTTACTAGATCAAGTGAAAACAGGCGATAGCTTTGAAAGCACAGGTCCCATGGGCACCTTTTACCATAACCCGCTATTTCACGGTGATGACTTAGTCTTCATTGCAGGCGGTTCAGGCATTGCCCCAGCCAGAAGTATGCTCAAAGACATTGTTGCCAACACCTTAGTTGAGCGTAAGAAAAACCAAAAGCTGCATCTTATCTATACCAGCAGTTATCAAGCTGATGTGATTTTTGATGAAGAATTAAAGCAACTTGAAAAAGAGCATGATTTTTTGCGCATCAGTTGGATCATTACCCGTCCCAACGAGCAATACCAAGGGATGACAGGACGGATTAATGTTGAGCGGCTGACACAATTGTTAGGGGATGACGCTGAAAAATTATCACAGAAGATGTTCTATGTATGCGGGCCTACCAGCTTTCATGACCACTGCGCTGAGCAACTCAGGCTACTTAACGTCAAAGCCAGACGAGTACGAATAGAATGTAATGGCCCGCCTAAAAACCCACAAAACTTAGCGGGATGGCCGAGCAATGTTAACGCCTCAGATGTGATTAAGGTGACGATTAAAGGCCAATGCAGTTTTGAAGCCAGAGTGGATGAGCCATTACTCAACAGCATGGAGCGTTATGGCTTTAGCGCCGAGAATGCCTGCCGCTCTGGTGAATGCAGCTTATGTCGAGTGAAGGTGTTAAACGGCGCGGTATTTAACCCCGCAGAAGCAAAGCTACGCTCAACCGATGAAGCTTATGGCTGGTGTCATTCTTGTGTGGCTTTTCCCTTAAGCGACATTGAAATTATGATTTAAGCTTGAAATAAACCGAGCTGGCGTCAGCTAAATATTGTTTTAAGTTAACCCCTTGCGGTAACTGAATATGGCCTTCGGTCATAAGTGCCGCCATGCCGTGTACCATAGCCCAAGCGCCAATTGCTTGGGCTTTTACTTTTTGGTTGTCTTCATTTTGTAAGGCAAAGGCGGAGCGAAGCAAATTAAATGGTCGTCTTAGTTGCTCATTTTCATTATGACTATTCTCACTATGGTTATTTTGTTCAGTCGACGAACTTGTCTTTAATGCTGGCGTTTTCATTGCTGAAGCCTCAACTTGACCAAGCATCAAACGGTATAGTTGTGGATTCGCGATGGCAAACTCTAAGTAGCTCACCCCATAAGCCAACACTAACTCTCCCGCTACCGCAGCATCATTTTTATCTAGATGTGCCGTGCAGTGTTCCATCGCATCAGCCATGAGTACAAAACCAGACTCAATAATATGACTCAGCAATTGTTTTTTGTTTTTGAAATGCGCATAAGGTGCCATATGAGAAACACCCACTTCAGCCGCTATCGCCCGCAGTGACAAGGCATTAGCGCCATCGCGTTGCAAGATAGTATTGGCTGCAGCAATCAAAGACGCCTTTAAGTCACCGTGATGATATTGTTTATCACTCATAAAACTCATACACCTTAAGTCTAATATGTTAATTATTATAATGAGGGCAACGTGAGAAATCATTAGAAATATATAATAAATCCAATATCTTGCTTTAAATTAGATGACGAGTTTTACAATAATGCTTGTACCCAATAGCCAAAAAGCCTATTTAACGATTAGCGCCACTGTCACGCAGTAGTCTTTATTCCCCCTCAACAATCCGCTGACCCTTTTTTGAGATAGCAAATCCGCCAAACAACATAGGCTCTTTAAAATAACGACAATGTTATAAATTGATTTAAAATAGAACGTTAGCCTAAGACTTAAAGTGCATTAGGCTTGTCACGCCTCTTTTATTGCTTAATCGTTAAGGTTAATCATCATCCTGAAAGCGATCGGCAATTTTAATAAACTCTTCTTGAAGCGCATCAAAGGCATCTGCTATATGTGGGTCGAAATGACAGCCGCGGCCTTCTTTGATTATGCTTGTAGCCTGTTCGTGTGTAAAAGGCGGCTTGTAAACTCGACGACAAATAAGTGCATCATAACAATCGGCAATGGCCATAATCCGTGCCGACAAGGGAATATCTTCTTCAGCTAAACCTTCTGGATAGCCGCTGCCATCCCAACGCTCATGGTGACTATAAGCTATCTCTTTGGCGATGCTTAAATAGCTTGAATTTCCGTATTCATTTTCAGCACTTTCCATTGCTGATTTACCATATTCGGCATGCTTTTTCATTTCACTCCATTCGCCTTCATCAAGCTTGCCTGGCTTTAGTAAAACGGCATCCGGAACCCCCACTTTACCAATATCGTGTAACGGCGCTGATTTAAACAATAGGTCAATGTAAGCATCATCAATACTCGCAGAATAAGGTGAGTTTTCTCTTAAATATTCAGCTAAGGCTTTAACGTAATATTGAGTGCGACGAATATGTTTACCGGTTTCATTATCACGAGTTTCTGCTAGCGAGGCCATACAGTAAATAGCGACATCTTGGGTTCGAGATATTTCAGCCGTTCGCTCAAGCACTTTGGCTTCTAAGTCATGGTTTTGCTCTGCCAGAGCTCTATTTGCCGAAGTTAAGGCCAAATGGGTTTTAACTCGAGCTCGAATAATGGGAAGGCTAAAAGGTTTGGTGATGTAATCAACAGCACCCAATTCAAAGCCCAATATTTCTTCTTCTATTTCAGCCTTTACCGTCAAAAAAATTATCGGTATGTTGCTAGTGTCAGGGTTACTTTTTAACTTTTTACATACCTCATAGCCGTCTAATCCAGGCATCAAAATATCCAGTAACACTAAATCAGGCATAAAGCCTTGGGCTATACGCTCCAGTGCTTGTTCGCCACTTTTCGCCACAGAAACATGGTATTTACTCCCCAAAACCTCGATCAATACACTAATGTAAAATACTTCATCATCAACAATTAATATTTTATCTTTAAGATATGGTGACATGTTCAGTTTCCTGTTCTGCTTGGGCTATGACTTGGGCGATTAATTCTCTAGCATTATCAAACTCAAATTCATTGACCTGCTCGATAAGTTTCTCAATCAGATGACTATCGACCTCGCCATCGAGGGCTAATATGTTTTCTTTAGCTTGCGGATTTCCAGCTGCTAATAGCTCATCAAGCGGTGATAAAACCCTGCTTAAATTGGCTGATACTTTAAACGGCTGTCTTATGTCAGTGCTATTACTTACGGATTGATTAATCCATTGGCATTGCTCAAGCCCTGCGATTAATACCGTAAGACTATCGGTAAAAGCTTGCCACTCAGGGACATCAAAGGGGGATGGGTGACTATGCAGTTGGCTTTCTAGATTAGCCGACGCCTGCTCTAGTTGTTTAGCGCCAATATTGCCAGCAACACCTCTTAAAGTATGAACGGCTCGTATGGTTGATTTTAAATCGTCAGCATCTTGATAACTCTGCAACAAGTGCAACTGATCTTTGTGACGCTGATAAAACTCACCAATAAGTTGCGCATAAAGCTGTTGGTTGCCCCCTAATCGCTTAATACCCCAGTGCACATCAACTCCCTCTATGGGGGCAAGCGACATATTTTGCTGCCCCTGAACTTTCTGGCTTTGTTTATGGGTAAGGTAGGGGCTAAGGGCTAAATAAAGCTGATCGGGCTCAACGGGTTTAGCCAGGTGAGCGTTCATCCCAACTTGTAAGCACTTATCGCGATCCCCTTTCATAGCATGGGCGGTCATCGCAATAATCGGGAGTTGTTTTTTATCAAAACGACTGCGGAGGATTTCGGTGGCTTCGAAACCATCCATAATCGGCATTTGTACATCCATCAAAACAACATCAAATGTCTGCTCATCAACCATTTCTATTGCTTGCTTACCATTGTCGGCTACTGCTGAGGTTAACCCCATACGCTGTAAAAATTCAGTAGCGACCTGTTGATTAATCGATTGATCTTCTACCAATAACACATGGCCCTCTAACTGCTCAATCGTATTCTTCTCTGTTGCTGGCCCCATGGGCTGCGAAGGCTCAAAGATTTTCATCAAGGTATCAAATAGCACTGACGCATTAAGCGGTTTAATTAAAAATGCATCCAGCAAATCATTTTCCACCTCATTCATCACATCTTCACGCCCGTAAGCGGTAATTAAGATTATTGACGGTTGCTTACGCAGCGGTAAGTATTTAATGCTTCGGCTAGCCTCAATGCCATTCATTTTTGGCATCTGCCAATCCATTAACACTAATTGATATGGCCGCTCATCTTCCATATTGTTGATCACGCTAAGCATTTCAATCGCTTGCGCACCACTGACTGCGGTCTCAACTTCAAAGGAAAATGACTCCAGCAGCTCTTTTAAAATTTCTCTGGCATTGTCATTATCATCAACCACAAGCACTCTCATCCCTTTAAGGGAAGCACATTCCGTAATGACTGATTTTCGACTAGAAGTGACTTTAGGCACTGCAAGATTAAGCCTAAAGCTAAAGGTGCTACCTTGATCGGGTTGACTGGTTGCAGAAATATCACCTTGCATTAATTCAACTAATTGCTTACTGATGCTCAAGCCTAAACCAGTACCACCATGGAGCCGAGTAATACTGCCATCAGCCTGAGTGAAGGCATTGAAAATACTAGTTAAATTAGCTGGTTCAATCCCTATACCTGTGTCTTTAACTGAAAATTCTATGGCTACTTGCTCGTCTGTTTGCGACAGCATTTTAGTACGCAGCAATACCTCACCTTTTTCGGTAAACTTTATCGCATTTTGGGTTAGGTTTATTAGCACTTGCTCAATGCGTAACGCATCACCAATAATTGTTTCTGGTATTTTAGGGTCTAACTCAAACTGCAGCTCAATGCCTTTATCGACGGCTTTTATCCCCAATAGGTTGGCAATGTTAGTAAATACTTCATGTAAGAGAAACTCGCTCTGTTCAATTTCGAGTTTACCCGCCTCTACTTTTGAAAAATCGAGTATGTCATTAATAATCCCCAACAAACTTAAAGACGCTCGTCTTATTTTTTCAGAATAATCCTGTTGTTTATGATTTAATTCTGTCCCTTGCAATAAATGCGTCATACCAATAATGGCATTCATGGGGGTGCGAATTTCATGGGACATATTGGCAAGAAACTGACTTTTAAAAGCGCTAGCCTGTAATGCATCACGCTTTGCCTCCTCAAGTTTTTTACTACTTTGTGTTAATTTAAGCCTTGCTTTATTAAGCTTTCTATTCCAAACAAGGGTATACAGTATCATTGGCAACAATATGCCACAGGTAATTAAGATAGCCCGCCAAATCTGATAATGATTATCCTGATGTTCAAACTGCACAGAAAACCACTTATTTTCGATAGCTTGCCGTTGCTGAGGGTCAATTCTCGCAATCGCGAGATTGACAATTTCCAACAATTCAGGCCAATCTTTGCGAATACCGATTGATTGTTTAAAGGTATAAGGCGTGGTTGCGGTCACTTTTACATTACGAATACCGAGTTCTTCTAATGTCCAAGATGAGGCATTTAAATTACCAATATAGCCATCAATTTCACCAGCGCTTAGTGCAATCAGTGCCTCTTTATTGGATGAAAATGGTACTAAATTAAATTGTGGATAATCATGTTTTAATGTCTCTTCGATGGCATAGCCTTTAACCACACCGACTTGCTTATTATCAAGATCATCAAGACTGGTCACAAAACGGGTATCTTGATGAACTAACACCATATATGGACTTTCCAAATAAGGGGTAGAAAACAGCATCACCTCGCGCCGTTCAGGTGTGGGGGTTACAGCAGGTAAAATATCTAGCTCTCCAGCGGAAAACTCTGCCAACACTTGGGACCAGGGTTTGTTAACAGGGGAAATAAACTCTGCACCAATTAAATTTGTCAATCTGGACATCACATCTGCCGACATCCCAGAATAAACACCGTTATCATCAATAAATTCAAAAGGCGGCCAGCTGTTATCAACTCCTAGTCGCCAAGTGGGATGAGCCTCCAACCATGCATGCTGTTTTTGAGTAAAAATAAGTGGACTGCTAATTTTACTGTCTTGATTAATCCAATCAGTATGTATCTGCTGGCGTCTTGACACACTTATCGAATCGAGGGCTTTATTGAGAATGCCAAGCAAGGGCTCCCATTCAGGATCTTTATAAATGGCAAATCTTTGATGAGCGGGCGCAAACATAGGATCGCCACTAAAGGTTAAATTAGTCAGCTGCAAACTATCCATAAGCCAAGTGACAACCGCTTGATTGCCAATATACGCATCAACTGTACCGAAAGAGACCGCTTTCAATGCCTCTTCAGTTGTTGAAAAGGTCATTAGATTAATCTCGGGATGATTATTGCTAATTTCATCGACTAAATAAAAGCCTTTCTCTAATGCTAATCTCTTGCCATACAATTCTGTCAATTTGGAATATTGTTGTGCGCCAGTTTTAGAAACAATCACCTTAATCGCACTAAAATAAGGCGCACTAAACCACAGGTTTTTGGCACGGTCTGGTTTTTTTACTAATGTTGCACCTAGTTTTAAATTTCCAGAACTAACCGCAGAAAGCATATCTTGGAAACTACCAAACACTCGAGTGTCAAAGCTCACTCCTAACTGCTTTTCAAAAAGGGTTAAATAGTCATGTAAAATTCCCGAGTGCTCACCATTAGGGTCGATAAAATCTACCGGCGGCCAACGACCGTCTACGCCAATAGGAATAATCGGATGAGCAGCTAGCCATGCTTTTTCTTCTTCTGTAAGGGTAATAATTGGCTGTGTCACTAATAACGGTTCAGCTAAATTTTGATACTCCCAATGAAAACCACTCCACTTAGCAGATATCGCATCTTTTTTCTTATTATCTATTTGTTGTATGCCTGTATCTATTGTTTGCAGTAATTCAACGTTTCCCTTCTTCACTGCTGCGCGAAAAGGATGTGAATATAATGCGGATTCAATGGTTTTGAATTTAGTCGTTGCAGGTGTTTGTTTTAAATAGGTGTCAAGGTAAAGCGGCTGGCAGATAAACAGGCTTATTTCGCCATTAATTGCAGCATCAAATAATGCTTTATAGCCTTTGAAAGTCCTGATGTCGGCATTGGGGAAATATTTTTTTAGCCAATTATGATGAAAACTATTGTGGGTAACACCAATACGGTATTGTGGTATTTGTTTAATAAATTCAATACCTTGCTCTAAAGTATTGGCATATAAGAAATATTCACTATGTAACAGTGGCGCAGAAAAAGACATACTTTTAGCGCGTTTTTCATTTTGAAATACCCCAGCCAACAAATCGACTTTATTCTGCGCTAACCAAGTTTGCCCTTCTGCATTAGAGCCTGGTACAAATTCAACGGCTTTACCTGTGATTTGCGACCAAGTACGCCAATAATCAATTAAAATACCAGCAGCTTGGCCTTTGTCATTAAGATATTGCAACGGAGTGCTATCAGTTCGGTAAGCAATACGCACTACTTGCTCATCATTAGGAATTGCTTCAGCTTCAGCTGCTGCCGTAAGGTGACAGAAAAAAGGACAAAAAAAACCGAGGAATAGGCAAGCTAACCTCAATTTCATTGCAAAGTGGCTTACTAAAAGTAGACGAGGCATCCTTGTGAAGCGACTCATGCTAACTCCCTGTATGAGCTTAAAATAATAAATTCCTTATGTGCTTACCTGCACTGAATTAATCTTAGCACTCAAATGGCCAGATGCAATTTTGGCGATAAAATTTCAGCATCAAAACAGTAATTAATAATTCATTTTTAAATCCTTTTATTATTTATTGAAAACAAGTCAACCTAGAGAAAGTTCGTCCCTGAAAAATGACATACCCACCAATGTAAAGCACATAATAACTCCGCAAGTCATTAATGCTATTGACCAACGCAGCCCAAAAAGTACAACGAGACGGTTAGCCAAATAAATTAATACCTTGCGTCAACTCATCATGTGTACGGGGGGAGTAATTTAAAATGAATTATTTAAGGTTTTGTCCCCTAACTAAGATTAATAACTAAAATCAAACATGTACAACTGAATAGCATTTTAGCTTTAGCAATTAAGCGTTATAATGACGCAGATATTAACTCAGCAGTTACGGACGGATTATACGCCTTTTATTAATTCGCTTTTTCTTAGATAAAACCAAGTAGAACAGCCCCATGAGCCCAGAACGTTTAGCCCGAATAAATCAGATGCTTGATAATCGCCAAGTCGACCTGACAGTTTGCCTCGATAAAGTCCATAAATCGCAAAATATTGCAGCCGTGGTGCGCACCGCTGATAGCGTTGGCATCCATCAAATTCATGCGGTTATGCCCGATAACAGCCTTTGGGTTTCAGGCAATACTGCATCTGGTAGTCAGCAGTGGGTTAATACCGTCAATCACCGCAATTTTGATGATGCAAATAAGCTATTTAAAGCGCAAAAAATGCAGGTGTTAGCCACCACATTTTCAGACACTGCGGTAGATTTTCGCGAAATCGATTATACCCGTCCAACCGCCATCATCATGGGTAACGAGCGTGATGGTGTCAGCCCTGAAGCCATCGCAGCCGCCGATCAACATATCATCATCCCTATGATTGGCATGGTGCAATCACTGAATGTATCAGTCGCTGCAGCCTTAGTCATGTATGAAGCCCAGCGTCAACGCCAACAAGCTAATATGTACGGTAGCCGCCAGCTTGATCACAGCTACTGCCAAACCATGTTATTTGAACAAGGTCACCCAATATTCGCCAAGGCCTGCCGTAGAAAAAACATCCCATACCCAGCTATCGATCTGCAAGGGCAAATTGATGCTAGCGATGAATGGTGGCAGCGCATGCGCGCGCCAGATCCACAAGCTGAGCTCGGTTAACATTAACCTTTACTGATATTAAACAAGATAAGAATATCCTCAACACTGAGGCCTAGAGTCTCAGTGTTGTCGGCTCTCGCTTCCTCAATAAACATCCTCTAGCGGCTCTTTGATAAATAAACCTCCATTTGTAAGCAACTTAACCGCTAACAGCGTCTATGCTTATTGTTGTAAATAAAAATTACTTACATAAGGAAATAGGTATGGGGATAACTGCTAAGAATCATTCAAGGGTAAAATTAACAGGAGTTGCCTTAGCAACACTACTTGCGCTTTGTGGCTGTCAATCAACCACCTCTGTCATCAGCGCTAAAAAAGACCTCGATATCAGCGTGACACAAAACACTGGCAGGTGCGTGACGGATAACAATGCCAATATCGGCTCACTCAGCGTATTTACAGCCAATACCCTATCAGGCTATATCGTTGATAATAAATTTGACCAATATGCTAAAGCCCATATTCAGCAATACCAAACCGACATTGTCATCAAAGATATATACCAAAGCGAAGATGCCAGCTGGAGTCAACTTTGTGTCAGCACCCAATTAGATATGACCTTTACCGATAAAGCAGATGCCAGCAAAACATTAACGCTACCTCTATATTTATCATTAGATAAAGGCAGCCCTGTACTTGAGATCCACAGCAATAAAACTGATATTGAGTCAGTAAAAGCCAGTGTCTTTCAAAATAATGCTCGCCTAGGTAAGGCGACGCTAGTGATGAAATGGGTCACCCAATGGCGAGAAGATAATCAAGGAAAAGAACTGCAGCTTTGGAACGGCGAGCTGTTATCGTTTACCTTTGACGATAAAGGCCAAATAAGCGTAGATGGACAATCAGGGCAACCCTATGTCACCTTCCCAATGCCATCGTATTCTATGGTCAATAACCAGCCGTCACAGTCGGTGCAAAAATTAACTTTTACCCTGACAGTGGTTAATGACCAAGCTGACTAAGGTTTATTCTACTTGCGAATGATGACCATGCTTGTTCAAACTCCATTTGAGCAACATGGGGCCGATTAACGTGGTGATTGCTATGATCACCACTAACTCGGTAAATAATTTATTGTCGATAATGTTCGTCTTCAGCCCCATTTCAGCAAACACTAAGCCGACCTCCCCTCGCGGCACCATAGCGCTACCCACAATAAGTTTCTTTTGCCAGTTACCACCAGCAACCGTGCCGGCAACCAGTTTGCTGGCAATGGCTAACAATGACAGCAACAACAATACCCCGCTAGTACTGTAATCTAGCTGGCTCAGATCTAAGCTTATTCCAACGTAAACAAAAAATATCGGGGTAAAAACGTCAACTAATGCCTTACTTGATTGCTCCATTTTGTGGGTAAAGGCAAAAGGGTTAACTAGGTAGCGATTGAGTGGTGAGGTAAATTGGCGGCTAAGTGCTAAGCCAACCGCAAAGCCGCCTAACAAGGCTGGCGCACCGAATAAGTGTGCTAGCCATGCAAACAAGCACACTAAAATCATAGTGATGATAACTTCATAACCTGAATTATCGCTAGCCGGTTTTAGTACTCGTGCAAAATACAATAACACCCTAGCCACGGGCGGCGTCAGTAACAAAAACACCAGCACTTTAGTGATAAGTAATAGCGTGCTAAATACATCAAACTCCCCATGGGCTGCAAAGTTGAACAAAATGCTGAGCAAAATCACTCCGCCGATATCATCAAACACGGCGGCGCCTAAGATAATATGTCCCGCGGTCGTTTTTGCATGATTGGCATTAACCAACACCCGTAATGAAATGCCAATACTCGTCGCTGTTAAGGCACACCCAAGAAAAATAGCGGTGAATATTGAGTCGGTAAGATAGTAGGCACCACTCACGCCCATCACAATAGCCGGAACAATAATTCCCACTAAGGCCACGCTTACCGCGCGACCACCAGCTTGATAAAGTCTTTTAATTGAGCTTTCACAGCCAATGGAAAACAGCAGCAAGATCACCCCAAGCTCTGCCAATACAGTCAAAGTAGGATCAGGGCTGATAACATTAGTAAGCGACGGGCCCAATAATAAGCCCGCAAGAATCTCTCCCACCACCTCTGGCAGTTCGAAGCGTTGAAAAATCTCGCCAAAAAGTTTGCCCAAAAACAAAATCAGGCAAAGTGAAATAACAAACTGGTCAACGTTCATATTAACCTTAATCTTTTTATTGTTATTGATTAAATATTGAGCGCTTAGATGACAAAGATCAAGGTTGATTTTTAACCAACTGCTAAGCTTATACTTAGTGTCAGAGGAAATGAAAATGAGTAAATTATTTATTATTTCACAACAGCATCAGCAGCAAACTAATGCCATAAAAGAAGGGATTAACCTCGCTAAACAGTTAGGCTTAGTTCCTGAAATCATGTCCTACAGTTATGAGTCCTTAAGTGGCGATGCTTACTATAATCCCCGTATTGCCGGCGTGGTTCGAGAGCAAGTTCGCGCCGATGATAGCGCCGCAGTGAAGCAACAACTGAGTGTTCTCAATGCCAATGAGGTACAGTTTACTAATATGTGGTGTAAGCATTTAGTTGAACATGTATGTGAGTATGTCACCCCCGACAAGTACGCCATGATGCTAAAATCTATTCATGAATCAGCCTGTTTTCGCCCTTTAGATTGGCAGCTTATTCGTCATATCAAAGTACCGTTGATGTTATTGAGTAATCACCCCTTGCATAAGGCAAATTCAATTTTAATGGCGCTGGACTTGGGCACTAGCGATCCACTAAAACAAGCCCTCAACCAAGATGTAATTACCCAAGCCCAGCAACTTGCTAAGGCTACGGGTTGTGATTTACACCTAGGCTACGTGGTGCGTTTTCCGCAAATACTGCGGGATATGGATATCGTCAATACTCACACCTTAGTGAAAGAAGCTTACCAGCGTTATGACAGCAAGATTGCAAAGCTTGGCCTAGATAAGGAGCATGTGCATATCCTGACAGGCAATGCCGATCTATGCCTGTTCGAATTAAGTTGTCGCCTAAAAGCTCAATATCTTGTTATAGGCGCTCGCCAGCGAGAAGGCATTATTGGATTTATGCTCGGAAATACCGCTGAGTCGATCTTAGAGCGAGTTCGCAGTAACGTTTTAGTGGTGCCACATCGCTTGGCAGATTAATGCCATTGCTATGACCAAAGGTTTTAAGTTACTTGCTAGCTTCATTTTGTACCTCAAAAAGATTACTTAGGACTTAAACGTCTGCTTCGATTAAATCAAGCCCTACCATCGATATGTGCTGTCGTTTGATGGTTGAATTGTATAAGGAAAAATTCAAAGCACGATATCGATTGTAATGGGTCAGCCCCTCTGCAAGATGTAAACAGCCAACTTATTAGCTATGTATGCTTTCAATCATTGAATAATGGCCACAAACTCACTAGGATCAACTCATCAGATAGCAAACAAGAATTTTCCTATGACCACCGAGCTTTATTTCATCTACGACTCACATTGCCCTTGGAGCTACGCCGCAACACCTTTGGTGAATGCATTACAAGAAGCCTACCCTGAAATGAATGTAAACTTATTACATTGCGCCAATTTCATCGGCAAAGACAGTGCTGGCGAAGAGCAAATGGAAGCGGCAGCAAGAATGAGTGGACTTAAGTTTGGCAGAGATCATATTCGTTATGCCAATAGCCCTAAAAACTCAGTCAAAACCGCTAACCTAATGGGATGGTTGCAAAGCAAGCAAGCGAATAAACAACTGCCTGTACTTAATGCGATTCAAAGAGCACACTTTATCGAAGGTAACCCGCTTGATACTAAGCATGATTTCAATGCTATCGTTGAAAAGTTTAAACTGTCGCCATCAAATAAAGTCTTTAAAGATGAGCTGAGTATGGACGCTGAATACGTACTCGAAGGCATTGCCGAAATCCAACAGGTCATTGGTACTAACAGTTTTCCAGCATTAGTGATGACTGTAGGTGATAACGCCATATTTATCGATCACTCAAAATACATCAGTAGCCCGCATACTGTGGTGGCAGCTGTTGAGCAAGAAATAGCTGCGTTTAAGAAGTAATATAGCTAAGGCTAGTCACAAACAAAAAACCACGGTATTTACCGTGGTTTTTTATTGAAATTAAACCTTTAGAGTTTAATTTCAACGCTAAAAAGCGACCAAGGTTTACAGTAACGCCGTTAACTCTTTTAAGGCCACAGCCGATTCAGCGCTGATGTTCTGTTAGAATGCAGCCCATAATAATAACCATATGTATTTATTGGGGTTCCATGAAAGAATTTATCATCATTGGCGCAGGGCAGTCTGGCCTGGCTATGGCGTATAACTTATCGAGCAATAATAAAGACTATCTCATTCTCGATGCCAATGAATATATAGGGGCTCCATGGCTCAAGCGCTGGGACTCTTTAACCCTGTTTACTCCCACTGAATATAACCATCTACCGGGTATGAAATTTCCTTTTCCCAAAGGTTATTACCCCAATAAATATGAAGTGGCAGACTACTTAAAAAGTTATGTAGATAAGTTCTCGATACCGATTGAGTTTAAGCAAAAGGTCACCTCGATTAAAAAAGTGAATGGTATTTTTGACATAACTACTGCCAGCACAAGCTATAAAGCCAAACAAGTCATCATTGCCACCGGGCCGTTTCATACCCCTTACACCCCACCTTGTCATGCTGATATTGCCAAAGATGTTGTTCAACTGCACAGTGAAAACTATAAAAGCCCATCTCAACTGCAACAAGGTGATTGTTTAGTCGTGGGTGCGGGTGATTCTGGAGTGCAAATATTATCTGAAATAGCCGATACCGGCCGCACAGTGCATTTTTCTGGCACCAATAAAATCAAAGCCATTCCCCAAGCCTTTTTAGGTAAAACCCTATGGTGGTGGTTCACCAAAATCGGCTTTTTATCGGTTAACCGTTTTAGCAAAATTGGCAAGTGGTTGAGCAGCGGCGTGCAACCTGTCATTGGCACTGACGTAAAATCACTACTAGCAAAAGACAATGTCATCCACATGGGCAGAACCTTGTCAGCCGATGAAAGCAGTATTAAATTTCAAAAAGGCAGTGTGAGTAGCATCAGAAATATTATTTGGGCTACAGGCTTTAAACCCAACTTTTTTTGGATTGACGGTATCTCATTTGATGAAATGAACTACCCCAGCAATTATCGCGGTGTCAGTAATGATATTGAGGGCTTGTATTTTATTGGCTTGCCGTGGCTTTATACCCGAGGCTCTGCCACCCTAGGCGGCGTTTACAAGGATGCGCAGTACTTAATGAATTACATCTCTGAAAACGTTAAAGCGGCTTAAAAGCAGATATCAAGAACACGCTATGAATATTAATGGTTTGTTCTCTAAAACAAAAAACGGAATGAGTGGCAGCTCATTCCGTTTTTTATTTTTAAGCAAAGTCGCTTTAAAATTCAATACCTTATATTGGCCTAACTAATGCTTTGCACTTGAGAAGCTAACAACCAAATGGCTAAGGCAAAAAATATCAATCCCATAAACTTATTTTGATAGGTTCTAAACTTGTCATTTTTAAGCAGCGGCTTACCTAAACTGCCCACTAAAGCCACCAGCAGTAAATTAAAAGCGAGCCCCATGACGTTCAGTATCAGCCCAAGAGTCAACATCTGCTCGCCTGAGCTGGCACTAAGCTGGGTAGAGACAAACTGCGGCAAAAATAACACAAAAAATATCAGCGCCTTGGGATTAAGCAGGTTACTCATTACCGCGCGGCGATAAAGTAATTTGGCTAAATTATTTTGCTGCTCAATTTCAGGGGCATCAGCTGCGCTGCTGCGCATACAATCCCAGCCCATTTTTAATAAATAAGCGCCGCCTAGCACCCGCAGCACTTCTAATGCCATCGGGTTCATTGCCACTAACGCCGACACACCCATAGCTGCCAGCAAGGTTAAAATAAGCCCAGAGGTCGCATTGCCAAAGCTTGCATACACGCCCACCTTGCGGCCATAACTTAAACTCGAGCTGGCGATCAGCAGCATGTCAGGCCCAGGTATTAGCAGTAAAGCGACCACAGTGGTTAAATAAACAGGAAGTAAAGCCAGATCAATCATGATAAATACAAAATTAGTGATAAAACAGCCGCGGATTCTACAGTTATCCAACATGAATAAAAGTCATCTTGTGTTTAAATGAGATCTTGAGTTGGCAGAGTTTATTTACAGCTAATATTAGAGGCTGATGTTAAAGGCTGAATTAAGCTAAAGATAGCGTAAGCTGAAACAAGCTAAATAGAATTAGCTGCTATTACTTCGCAGCTGCATAGTTCATCAAATTACGGTATGAATCCACATGATACTTGTCACTGCCTCTCACTAAATATAGCCAAAGCTTAAAACACCCAAATCTAAAAAAGTGTTATTGCTGAGCGGCTGCATAGTTCATCAGGTTAAGGTATGAATCGACATAGTACTTGTCACGGTTGGCCGCTAAATAAGCCAATAGTTCAGCATGAGCTTTGGATGATACCGATAAGTAATCACCGCCCACCCCATGAAAAACTAAGTTAATCAGCAAGGTATCTGTAGAGGTATTATTAATATAAGCAATTAACGCTTTACCGGTTTCGCCGGTTGGGTAAATGATGGGGTTAAAGCGTGTGTCAGCGCCGTGGCCTTTAATCGCGGTAAAGAGGTGGTTTACTTTGTTAAGGTACTCTTGACCACCAGTCGAGTCATCATCTAAGCGTAAAGCACTGCCCACCAGTAAATCACCGCAAGGGACGGTATAGGTGCGCTCAGTTTTACCATCAATAGCATTTAAAAAAGTATTAGCAGCGCTAAGCTCATCAATCATCTGTGTGACACTATAATGATCAAGGTCTTGCTCTACCTTAACCCAGCCCCTATTGGGCAATGAGGCGCGGCAAGGATGCTGCATACTGTGATTACCTAGCTCATGACCTTGTTTAACTGCAGCTTGCCACTCACTCTTTCGCTGCGCTAATACCGAAGACGTGGAGATAACATAAAAAGAGCCCTTAAAATGATGCTTATTCAGTGCTGGCAACACATTATCTAAATGGCTGTTTAAGGCATCATCATAAGAAAGGCTCACTGCTAGTTTTTCGCCGTTAGGCCAAGTAAACCTTTGAGTTTCAGCTGCCGACGCTGAAAAACAGGCCAATGGGAGTAAGACCATTGACCTTAAAATCTGTAATATTTGTTTATTGATAATCAATTTCGCGCCCATAAAAGTCATGCCAGCCCAGATTTTTATAAATCCAAATATAAAACAAGCTATAAACTAACATATAAATCAGCCTATTATGCATACTCTGACTTTCACTGAGTCGTTATTATTTCGAAATAACAATACGTGGATCTGTGCCTTCATCACAGCCTTCAAGCATCACCAAATAGTCAAAGCTTTCCCCAACGTCAAGCTCTTCTTTCACTTTGCACTTTACTTTACCTTTTTTAAAATTCTTACCACATTGTTCTTTAAGCGGCGAATTTTCGCTAAACTTTAACTTAAATTTGGCTCTATTATTATCGCTCATTTCCCAAGTGATAAAGTCACCTCGCTTAGCGCAGATACACGCTTCAACCCCTTCACATTGCCCTTGCTCACAGCCGCTACCTTCATTAGGTGTTACCGTGACAGCGCACTCACTGGCAACCAAACTAATGGTTTGATCTTCAGCAAGACTTTGTCGTGAAAACATCCCCAATAGACCTATGAGTGTAACTAAGGTTAATGCTCGAGCTGTGAGTAATGGTTTTATAGTAATATTCATTGCCTTCTTCCTTGTTTTATTGCGTTATGGCATCGCCATGTTGACGTAAACACCTTGAAACTGAATATCTCTAGCCAGCAACTTTTTCGAATAGCCTAATTTAAGGGCATTATCGATATACTGAATAGCCAGTTGTTTTTCATCACAATTTATCGCCGCTATGGCCATATCATAAAAAAGATATGGATCGGGGCTATCTTGTAATTGAGTTGAGGTTATTTTTTGCAATGCCGGTTCACACTCCCCAAGCTCTGATTGATATCTGGCAAACATGGCTTGCATAACATGGTCGTTAGGATTAACTACAAATTGCTCACGAGCTAATTTATAGGCTTGTTGATAGCTTTGAAGGGCTTGAGTGGTATCACCGGAAAACTTTTCTGCATCCGCTAAATTAGCCCACAACACAGGGTCGTTGGGGCTCAGCTTAATGGCTTTACGATAACTTTGGGCTGCATCAGTAAACTCATATCTAAAAAAGAGTGCTGTCCCAAGGTTTGAGTAAGTTAACGCATTAGGTGCTAAAGATAATGCGGTTTGCCACGCCATAGTGGCCTTTTCTAATTCATCATCAAGAAAATAGGCGCCGCCTAAACTACTGTAGCCATTAGCGTAGTTAGGCTTTAATAATGTGACTTTAAGGTATTTATCTTTGGCTTTTTTATATTGACCATTATTAAAGTAATAATTGCCAAAGCGCTGATAATTTTTCCAGTATCCCGGCTCTAATTGAATCGCATTAGCAAATAAATCCACCGCCTTATCATTGTGACCCAGTTGAGTCTGACTGTCGGCTGCGCCAATAATTGCTTCAATATTTTTAGGGTTAAGGGTTAATGCCTCGTCAAAAAACGCAATAGATTGTGAATAACGGCCACTTAAGCGCTCTAGGTTACCTAAGGCAACTAAGCCTTCTTCTTTTAAATTCGACACCTGAGTCAGTGCATTACAAATTTGCTGGGCTGATTCAAACGTCGCAAGTTTTTTATTTATCTGGTATTGATTTAGATAGGTTTGGCATAAACCAGCGCTGGCTAAGGTAAATTCCCCATCAAATGCCAACGCCTTCATAAAATGAAATTCAGCTTGGGCTAATGTGGCCTGAGTGGGAGCTTTAAACAGCTCGCTTTTACCTTGTATATAACTGTCATAAGCTTTGAAATCATCGGTGCTGATAAGGTCCTGACTATCTAATTCACTCGACTGTGCAATCAGTGATAAGGCATTAAAAAGCTCACGATATATTTGTTTTTGCACCAACAAAATATTGCCGACATCACCTTTAACAACCGAAGACCACACCTGTAAATACGTTTTGATATCAGTAATATGTAATATTATTGAAAATTCACCTGCATTTTCAGTAATGGCGCCATCGACTAAATATCGCACCCCGAGTTTTTCGGCATAGGTGGATAGTTTGCTGTTTTGGGGAATTTCATTTACTGCCCGCTGAGACATTAAATTAAAAGCGCTTTGCTTGCTTAAGGCGCTAATCACTTCGCCTTGAAAGGTGGATTCAAAATAATGTGGTAATTGGCTTTGCTCATCAAACACAAAAGGGATAACCGCAATGAGATTATCTTGAATAGGTAGGCTAGTTTTCAGCGCTGCGACCTTGGGTTTTTCATTATAAATAGAGTCAATTAAATGCAGCGATAAAAAGCCACCTAAAATGGACAACGCGCCAATAAAGAAAAAATCAAACGCCAACTGTTTGTAAAACACCTTTTTCTTCGGATGATTTCTATCAGCTTTAAATAAGTCTTTTTTGACCTTAATATCCTGAAACCATGTGTAAATAAGTAATATTGGAAAACCGACAACCAGTACTAAAACAACAATTTTAATGCCCCAATCAGGCACATTAAAAATCGGAAAGATAATGGCTATAATTTGAATAATGAGCCAAGTCATAATCGAAAAAGCCACGCTAACACGAAATAAATTAGAGTTTTTTAACAGGGCAATATTTAAGTGCCATTGCGGTGTATGTGTGCTATCGGCAGAATGCGTGGTAGACAACGGCGCTTTTAACGCCACACGCTTTCGGTTAAGCGCCTCTTCATCAAGGGGGGCGACTGTCGCGATTAATCGATAGCCCTTTCGGGTAATGGTTTGGATAAAAACAGGGGACTCTTTGTGATCATCTAAGGCGTGGCGAATTTCGCTAATTACATGGCTCAAATTTCTACGCTTTCGATTAAGTTTCCCCCAACCAAAAGCGAGCAATCGCTGACTTGAAAGCAACTGCTCAGGGTTTGAACATAAATATAATAAGATTTCAAAAGCTTTAGGAGGCAAATGACGCCGTTCCCCATGAACAATCACTTCACCATCGTCGGGTAATACCACAATGTCATTTAACACAAAACCTTGACGTAAGTTAGGGTCGATTCCTTCCATATCGCTTTGATTTCTGCCCTTTGAGTCCATAAAAATTGAGCCTTATAGATTCTAATATTCGCTTGATTATGCGGAAACTTCACTGTTAAATGGGGAGAAACTTGATATTAAACTGAATGTTCAGTCTAGGTAGGTTTTGTATATTGCGCAAACCATGTGAGCCCCTTGATTCAGCGGTGTTTATCACAGGAAAATGACTCTAAAGCGGCCATATCAGGCGATATACGCGCTAAGCGTAAATGTTGCTGACTCACTTTAGTAACTGAAATTACATACATAAGTAGTACAAGATAATAGAGTCTTATATGTACTTTAGTTGCATGCTTGTTATTGTTTGAAGCTAAAATTTTAGCACTCATTGATAACAGCATATTAATACAGTAGGCAACCGGCACCTATCGACCCAATGATTGCCCCTCTAAGCCAAAAATAAAAAGCGCCAGTGATAACTAGCGCTTTTTGGGGGTAACTCCTTTAAATTAGTCTTCGTTCAACTGAACGGTGACGTTAGCAACATCATTTGCCTCGTTACCTTCATTATCTTTAACCACCACCTCAACGAGATCGGCAAGGTTACTGGCATAAGGGGTAACGTCACTGGTGTCATATTTAAACACATTTTCAGCGGCGTCATTTTCAGTGGCAAGCAGATGCACATCGAACTGACATTCATAATAATCGTTAGCTAAAATGATTTGTGTACCATCAGTGCTACAACTGCTGTTACTCACCTCAAATGAGTTCGAATTAATTGCCGTACCGGAATCGGGGACGACCTGATCAAATCACCAAATTAATGTGCCGCCAACGGATGGCAAGACTGCATTTCAAATGCTTAGTTATTTTTCAGCAAACCAAGAGGTGCAAATACCTCATAATGGTGAATCCCACCTATTGGACTCACTATCAGTTTATTCGTCTAACCATCCGCAATGACACGAGCAAAGACTAAACCGAACAACAAACCGTAGATGCCCTAAAAATTGGCAACACTAAAGATAGCCATGTTTTGTTTACCCCCATTCAGATAAAAACCATCAAAACGATTGAGCTTAAAAGCGCCAAAGTCTGACTTTATGAACTAACTTGATAGATAGCCATATCGAAAAGCAATGACTATCGCTTTCATCATACGCCAATTGTGGGAGGTAAAAAGTGGGTAGTCATTCAACCTGAACACCTAATGTACTGCGCCTTATGGCAATCATATTGTGCAAGCTATGCTGCTAAAAGCGGCTTAGGGTTCTACATACTAAGGAAGTTAAGCTATGAATAAAAACACCACAAATACTGGTGGCAAATGTCCAGTAATGCACGGTGCTACGACCGACAACAGCATGCCAAATACCAAGTGGTGGCCTAAAGCGCTTAATCTGGATATTTTGCATCAACATGATGCTAAGACCAACCCCATGGGCGATCGCTTCAATTATCAAGAGGAAATTAAAAAACTCGATGTCGCCGAGCTAAAACTAGATATGCATGCACTGATGACAGATAGTCAGCCATGGTGGCCTGCTGACTGGGGGCACTACGGCGGCTTAATGATCCGTATGTCTTGGCATGCGGCGGGCACTTATCGCACTGCTGATGGCCGCGGCGGTGCTGGCACAGGTAATCAGCGCTTTGCTCCGCTTAACTCCTGGCCTGACAACGTCAACCTCGATAAAGCCCGTCGGCTACTGTGGCCAATTAAGAAAAAGTACGGCAACAAGCTCAGTTGGGCAGATTTAATTGCCTACGCAGGCACCATAGCCTATGAATCCATGGGGCTTAAAACCTTCGGTTTCGGCTTTGGCCGTGAAGATATATGGCATCCTGAAAAAGACATTTATTGGGGAGCTGAAAAAGATTGGCTGGCTCCAAGTGGCAGTGAAGGCAGTCGCTACTCAGGTGAGCGTAATCTCGAAAACCCACTAGCGGCAGTGATGATGGGGTTAATTTACGTCAACCCAGAAGGCGTTGATGGTAACCCTGACCCACTAAAAACCGCCCATGATATACGGGTGACCTTTAAACGTATGGCCATGGACGATGAAGAAACAGTGGCCCTTACCGCTGGCGGCCATACCGTGGGTAAAGCACATGGTAACGGAGACGCAAGTCTACTGGGCCCAGAGCCAGAAGCCGCTGACATTGAACAACAAGGCATGGGCTGGAATAACCAAGCGAACCGCGGTATTGGTCGTGATACGGTTTCCAGTGGTATAGAAGGCGCATGGACGACTCACCCAACCCAGTGGGATAATGGCTACTTTCAACTGTTACTTAACTACGATTGGGAGCTCACAAAAAGCCCAGCAGGTGCTTGGCAGTGGCAGCCCATCAATATTAAAGAACAAGATAAACCTGTTGATGTTGAAGACCCAAGCAAACGTTACAACCCCATGATGACTGATGCTGATATGGCGATGAAAATGGATCCTGAATACCGAAAAATCTCCGAGCGTTTCTATCATAATCCTGATGAGTTTTCTGATGCTTTTGCCAGAGCTTGGTTCAAGCTGACTCACAGAGACATGGGGCCTAAAACCCGTTATGTCGGCCCTGATGTGCCAGATGAGGAGTTGATTTGGCAAGATCCTATTCCCGCAGGAAACCGCCACTACGATATTCAATTGGTAAAAGAGCAAATCAGCGCCAGCGGGTTAAGTGTTAGCGAAATGGTAACAACAGCATGGGACAGCGCCAGAACCTTTAGAGGCTCAGATATGCGCGGCGGAGCCAATGGTGCCCGTATTCGTTTAGCACCACAAAATATGTGGCAAGGCAATGAGCCGACACGCCTGTGTAAGGTATTAACTATACTTGCCCAAATCGCGACAGATACCGGCGCCAGTATCGCCGATGTGATTGTTCTAGCAGGTAATGTCGGGGTTGAACAAGCTGCCAAAGCGGCAGGTTATGAGATGATAGTGCCGTTTTTTCGCGGCCGTGGTGATGCAAGCCAAGCGATGACCGATATTGACTCCTTTGCCGATTTGGAGCCGCTTCATGATGCATTTCGTAACTGGTTAAAGAATGATTATATTGTCAGCGCCGAAGAGTTAATGCTTGATCGCAGTCAACTGATGGGGCTCACTGCCCCTGAAATGACGGTACTTGTGGGCGGTATGCGGGTGCTTGGCACCAACTACGGCAATACATTACATGGGGTATTTACCGATAATGTTGGCGTGCTCAGTAATGACTTTTTTGTCAACCTCACCGACATGAATTATAGCTGGCAACCAAAATCAGATAATCTGTTCGATATTTGTGAACGTCAAACAGGCAAACTCAAGTGGACGGCAACACGGGTAGATTTGATTTTTGGCTCAAACTCACAGCTGCGTGCCTATGCTGAAATGTATGCCCAAGATGACAATAAAAAACGATTCGTTCGCGACTTTATTACAGCGTGGGCAAAGGTGATGAACGCTGATCGTTTTGATTTAATCTAAGTCGTAAACAGGCATGAACGCAATTTAAGTCTAATGCTAACAAAGCGTCGAGATTAAAAAACAAAAAAGCGAATCAATCGATTCGCTTTTTTATGCTTTAAGTTAACAACTCAAGCTAATGCTTTTTGCTCTTAACTCAAGCTACTGATTTAAAGATTAATCAGCTTACTTGTAAAAGGCTTCAATAGTGCCTTTAACTGTCATCATTAACGGTTGACCGCGACGGTCTAACGCTTTGTGAGACGGTACTTTAACCCAACCTTCACTGATGCAATATTCTTCAACGTCAAAACGCTCTTTACCGTTAACGGTAATACCAATGTCGTGATCGAAAATGGCAGCCACATGATGTGGGCTACGTGGGTTAACGGAAAGGCGATCAGGTAAAGCGAGTTTCTCAGTTGAGTCAGTCATGGTCTGCTATCTGTAGTAATAAATATATCCGCTATTGTAGGCAATAGCGCCGTTTTGCTCAAGCGCAGCAGTCATAAATATCAACTAACTAAATAGCATAGACTTTCAAATCAAAAGATTTGTTTAACTATCGATATCGCTTAGGTCAAATCATTCACGTAACTTTCACACTTGTTGCGTAAAACTGTTAGCTGTTTCAAATTTCGCTATTGGTTAATCCTGTAAACTTCGCGCCAACAAAAGCTATGTTGGTAAGAGTAAATTTTACCAGATAATGTGTATAACAAATTTGTTTACTACATTTGTTTACTACAATAATCGCAGGTCACTAACGCTTATAGCGCTAAGTGGATCTCTCACCCAATACCATAAGGTTTTGGGGCTCTACCTGCCGTAGCTATGTAGCCAATGAATACTCATTGGTTAACTGATATTTAAGAGATCAAAGGTTATCTACTATGACGTCTAAACAGACCACCAAGGCTACTGCAGCCTCTGCTCCATTTATCGATCGCTATTTCAACATTTCTGCTCGTGGAAGTACCTTAAAACAAGAAATCATTGCTGGTTTAACAACTTTTTTAGCCATGGTGTACTCGGTTATTGTGGTGCCAAATATGCTTAGCACAGCAGGCTTCGACCCTGAGGCAGTATTTATCTCCACTTGCTTAATTGCCGCTTTTGGTTCTTTACTCATGGGGTTATGGGCTAATTTACCCATGGCCATTGGTTGTGCTATCTCACTCACAGCATTTACGGCATTCAGTATGGTACTGGGTCAGGGGATATCAATTCCGGTGACATTGGGCGCTATTTTTCTTATGGGTCTCATATTTACTTTTGTGAGTGTTACAGGGATCCGTCAGTGGGTACTGACTAATTTACCTAAAGGTATTGCTCACGGTACAGGTATTGGTATTGGTTTGTTCTTACTTTTGATTGCCACCAATAGCGTGCAATTAATCGTCTCTAACAATGCTGGCTTACCGGTAAAATTAGGTGACATCAATAGCCTGCCCGTTATTGCTACCATTATTGGACTTGCGGCCACCATTGGCCTTGAACGACGCGGGATACCAGGCGGTATTTTACTGGTGATCATTGGCTTATCGCTATTTGGGTTATTGTTTGATCCCAACGTGACCTATCAAGGCTTGTTTGCCTTACCTGATTTAATGTCTGATAAATCATTAATTGGTCAGCTCGATATTATGGGCGCATTAAACCCTGTAGTACTACCCATTGTCTTGGCTTTGGTGATGACCGCTATTTTTGATGCCACAGGTACCATACGTGCCGTTGCAGGCCAAGCAGAATTACTTGATGACAAAGGTAATATTATTAGTGGAGGTAAGGCACTTACCTCAGATTCTGTAAGCAGTATTTTTGCAGGCGCAGTCGGTGGCGCCCCCGCTGCAGTGTATATTGAATCAGCTGCAGGTACAGCGGCAGGGGGTAAAACAGGACTAACCGCAACCATCGTTGGTGTATTATTTTTACTGATGATGTTTTTGGCGCCATTAAGCTATTTAGTGCCTGCATATGCCACCGCGCCCGCGCTGATGTATGTTGGCCTGCTGATGTTAAGTAATGTCAGTAAGCTTGATTTTGACGATAAAGTCGATGCTATGGCTGGGCTAACTTGCGCAATCTTTATTATTTTAAGTTGTAATATCGTCACCGGAATTATGCTAGGGTTTGCCACCTTAGTCATTGGCCGAATATGCAGCGGTGAGTGGCGTAAACTTCGAGTGGGCGTTATCGCCATAACCCTTGGTTTAGTTGTTTTCTACATGGGTGGTTGGGCGATTTAATACCCTTGCTTACGATAGCAAGTACTTACGATAGCAAGGCCAACTATTAACGTTGGCCTTTTTTTCTTTTTGTTAATGTTCAGCCATAAAAAAGCCTATCCACGCAAGGTGGCGGGCAATTCAATAGCCCCCTCTATCACTTCTGCGCATAACATCACTGTATCACCATTAACCACGACGAAAAGTCGACTACGAATGTGAAAAATACCAAGTGTAAACCAAAGTAAAGTTAGTTGATAAAGTCAATCAACTTAGGGTAAATTGCGCTGATTGCAGCAATCTATTTTCATGTCAGTCAATGAATATGAATCGCTAAATGTGAATAATAAAATGTCATCAATGATGGTTAATGGAAACTTGGTAAATGAAAACTTGGAAAGACGATTTAGGTAAAACACTCTACGTCATGGATGCACTACTGTTAATTGGATTTATATTAGTTTGCGCCCCTAAAGCCACAGGGGTTTTATTGCACGAATGGTTAAGTTTATTGTTTATAGTCCCTTTGGTTATTCACCTATTACTGCACTGGGACTGGTTAAAGTCACTGCCTAAAAAGTTTGTCAGCCAATTATCTGGTGAAGCCCGTTTTAATGCTGTGTGGGATTTTATTTTCTACCTAGCAATGGTGATGGTTATTTTAAGTGGCTTTTTGGTGTCAGAAGTGATGCTACCTCAGCTAGGGATTCATTTTGACATCCTTCCGGTATGGTCAAAAATACATCACGACCTAGGCAATCTATTGATGCCAATGCTAGGGATCCACTTAGCAATGCACTGGAAATGGATTAAGGGTATGAGTAAAAAGTTTTTCAAAAAACAAACAGCAAAAAAGGCCTAAATTATGAAATACCTTAGCCACAAATGGAAAAGTCGTAGTTTTATTATTCTGTCAATTTCACTACTATTCACCGCTTTATTGTGGACAGTATCCCTGAGTGAGTGGGCGACAACTATCAATATGGTTATTAGTGAACCCCACTCAGAACCGAATATTTCACCATTACTTATCGGTGTTATTTCACTTGTCAAAGTCACCTTGTTAACACTGATACCGGCTGTGTTGTGTTTTGGAATTATGACTTTTGTCAGTTCAATATCGCGCTTTTTAAAGTTTCGTTCCCACAACATGAAGCTAAAATCCTAAGGATTAATACCTTGCGCTGGTAATTAATTGCCACAGCCGAACTGTAACATCCTCAATCCACAACTTACTTAAGCCATAGCAAAAGTAAGTTGTGTTGCTTTTCTCTTTATCGAATCGACCATTCAACTGCACCAGCCCTTATAACTTCCTGCGTCTTTGTTTACCAGAGTACCAATAGCTGATCTTGTCATTTATAACCCGAAAAACTAAAACCTCCCCCATAGCAACCAAAAACGATTTAAGTTATTGTAGTACAAATAGGTATAACTCGATGATAGTCCCTGTAAACGTTAGTAATGCAGTGTGAGCTAAGCGCCTGTCAATAAGCTTATTGGAGCGATTATTCAAGATTGAAATATGGTTATTTAGCCTATTATTCAACGTTAACGCCTTCTATAACTTGATTAAATTTACAACTTATTCTGTTTTTAACTGATTTAACTTAACCGCATTTAAGGTCTAGCCGTGCCCTCTCAGTCCTATGTAAAAAAGAACCTTTCCCTTGCTTGGCCATTAGCATTAAATGGACTGCTGATGCAGTCCATGTTGATGATAGATACCTTATTAGTATCGCCTTTAGGCGAAATCCCCTTAGCGGCTATGGGCATAGCCACTGCTATTGTTGCTGCTATTTTGGGTATTCAAATGGCATTGGCCAATGGTACCCAATTGGTGTTGAGTCGCGCCGTTGGCTCTGGCAATAATCAAACACTATCAAAAGCATTCTGGTCTGGGATGATGATTAACTGCTCGGTGGGCTTGCTTTTTTGGATATTGCTAACCCTGTTTGATCGCCCTTTAATTGGCCTGCTGACAGACAATGTGTTGTTACAACAAGAAGTTGCCAGTTACTTAGTGATTTCAAAATACATCATACTTTACACTGCACTAACCCAGGTGATGATTGCCCTGTTTAATGGCTTGGGTCGCACTAAAATTCCCTTTAAAGGGTATCTCATTGAGTTGCCCATTAACGCCGTCTTGTCCTATTTACTTATTCATGGTTATCAGTTTAGCGATACGATCGCAATTGAAGCTATGGGCGTTCAAGGCGCCGCACTAGGTAGCATTATTGCCATAAGCGTGCGGCTTATGTATCTGGGATCATATATGAAATTCAGCCCTGTAATCGAAATCACGCTGCCAGATAAAAACACCTCAATGAGCCGCAATATTCGGCTGCATTTTATTGAGATATTCCCGATTGCAGCCAACGTCACTATGCTGATGATAGGGGTGACTGTGTATCAGTTGCTGTACTCACAGCTCGACATTAATGCCTATGTCGCCATCACCTTGGTGATGCCTTGGATTAAAGCGGGAACCCAATTTATTGCGGCTTGGTCGCACTCATCAGCCATTACCATTAGCCAAGCGATTGGTTCTAATAAGATGGATGATTTGAGTAAAAACGTTGATACCAGTATCGATATTGCGGTGGTTATTTCAGTGATTTGCGCAATGCTGTTTGGTCTTATGAGCATTTTTATTGCCGATATTTACCCACATTTAGATGCAGCAACCTATCAAGCGTTAGCTGTCATTGCGCCGTTATATATCTTTTTGCCCATCGTGCGTGGTTACAACACGGTTCATGGCAATATATTACGAGCAGTGGGTAAAACTACCGCTGTATTCAAAATTAACTTTACTGGCCAATGGGTGATTTCAATCCCCTTATGTGCACTGATCATTTTAGTCTTTGATGGGTCAATTTTTTGGGCCTTTGCTATTCAGCCATTTGAAGAAGTCGTTAAAGCCCTGCCGTTTAGGCAACTCGCCAGAAAGTCGCTAAAAGAGTTCGATCATAAAAAAGCCCAAGCATTGATGTATGACTAAAACCTTTGTCTACAAAGTGCTGCTATTGTCAGTGACAAGTAGAGAATTGATACACTCAACAGGTTTAGATTTTTTCAGGCGCTA
The DNA here is from genome assembly GCF_002873135.1 of Shewanella sp. 10N.286.48.A6. Classification (GTDB taxonomy): domain Bacteria; phylum Pseudomonadota; class Gammaproteobacteria; order Enterobacterales; family Shewanellaceae; genus Shewanella. The sequence continues at coordinate 70,727 of NZ_MCVI01000083.1, read as the reverse complement.
TTGAGCTAGGCAGATTTATTGCCTTTACCAGCTAATCCACCATTTTATGATCTCGGCCAAATTACCAAATGCTAATACTTGCTAGTATCGCGGCAAATTTCACTGAGTAATAAATATGCAATTAGATTTAAATGGTATGACGCCACAACAGTTTCTTGAACAGTATTGGCAAAAGAAACCACTGGTGATCCGTCAAGGCTTTAAACACTTTGAAGACCTGCTTTCACCAGAAGAAATGGCAGGCCTTGCTTGCGAAGACGTGGTTGAATCGCGCCGCGTGTTTAAAGCAAACGATGAATGGCAAGCTGAGTTTGGCCCATTTGAATCCTATGAAGAGCTCGGTGAAACTGACTGGACCTTAATTGTCCAAGCCCTTAACAACTGGGTGCCAGAAGCTGAAGAACTGCTCAAATGTTTTGATTTTATCCCTCGCTGGCGCTTAGATGACGTCATGGTCAGTTATGCGACACCGGGTGGCGGAGTTGGTCCTCATATCGATCTCTATGACGTATTTATCTGCCAAGGTTCTGGCCGACGTCGTTGGAGAGTTGGCGATCTTGGGCCGCACAAAGAGTTTGCAGCTCATCCGGCATTACTGCACACCGAAGCATTCGACCCGATCATTGATGTTGAATTACTCCCTGGCGATATCTTGTATCTGCCACCAGGCTACCCTCATGATGGGGTAACCCTTGAGCCATCAATGAGCTTTTCTGTGGGTTACCGCACTGCATCGGCAAAAGATATGATCAGTTCAATGGCCGATCACATTATCGACAAAGATTTGTGCAATGAGCAAATTGCCGATCCTGACCGCGCCTTAAGCGAACACTCAGGTATTGTGAACAGCAGCGATCTTGAGCGAATTAAACAGCAACTTTTTGCCACCCTTGATGACAAGCTAGTCAGTGAATTTAGCGGTCGCTACCTAACACAGTCTAAATGTGAACTTGATTTACCCGAAGAGAGTTTAGGGTTTCAAAGCTTAGATGTGACTGAGCAGCTTAAGCTGCAACCTCTAGTAAAGCTTGGCGGCCTGCGCACGCTGTACTTTGAAACCAGCGTTGCTGATGGCGTGCTGTATATCAATGGCGAGCAACTTCAATTATCAGCAGATAAAGAAGCCTTAATCGCACTGCTATGTGATACCCAAGAGCTTAGTGCACAAGACCTAAGTCCATGGTTAAACGATAACGATGTGCTTGAGCAATTAACCGCTTGGGTCAATGCTGGTTACTGGTATTTTGACGACATCGACTAAATCAGATTGGCTCAGATAAGCTGCAGTTGATGAACTCACATCAGTAAGTCAATTAACATCGCGTAAAAAAGCGAACCATCTGGTTCGCTTTTTAATCGACAAGTTTTAATGGACAGAATAAAAGTTAAAAACCCGCAATAGTTGCTTTTCGCTGTTTATTTACAATGCAAAAATTACCGCGCTTAGTGCGGCATTTTGAGCAGGTTTCACATAGGGCTTGTGCTCTATCACCATTGTGCCAACGCTTCACTAGATCAGGCTCTGACAATAATGGTCTTGATAGGGCAAAGTATTGAATATTGGTATTCGCGGCAATGGTTTCTATGGCATCAATGTCCGTTAGCCCGCCTACAGTAATAACTGGTATATTCACTTCACGACTTATCACATCGCCATATTGATGAAAATAACCCTGTGGCTGAATGGTATGCCCCTCAAACGACTCACCAATCATGTCATTAGCTTTACCATGAATATTGCCAGAAATGATAATGGCATCAACGCCAATGGCTGCAAGCTTTTTACAAATAACACGGGTTTCAGCAAAGGTTAAGCCACCTTCAAAAAAATCACAGGCGGTTAATTTCACCAGTATCGGGTAATCATCACCCACCAGCTTTCTGGTTTCCGTATAGATTTCAACTAAAAAGCGCAGGCGGTTTTCTAGGCTGCCACCATATTGATCATCTCTTTGATTGTAATAAGGGCTTAAAAACTGATTAATTAAATAGCTGTGGGCCCCATGAATTTCAACCCCATCAAAACCTGATTGTTTTGCCCGTAAACTCGCTTTCGCAAATGCCTGCACTATGTAATCTATCTCGGCAATGGTCATGGCTTTACCTAAGGTTTTTGTGCCACGCTCGCAAACCTCACTTGGGGCAAAAATCACTCTTTCGCCCACGTTGTAAGTGGTTTTGGTGCCACCATAGGCCAGCTGCATGGCTATTTTGGCGCCATTACGGTGAACTAAATCCGTTAGCTGTTTATATTCCTCGATAAAGGAGTCGTCGTATATGCCCATCATGCCCGCATTGGGTTTTTCTTCTGCGACGATATTGGCATAACCTGTGATGATCAGGCCGACTTCACCTTGAGCAAGCTCTTTGTATATGGCGTATAACTTTTCTGTCATATGGCCATCTTCAGTTGCCATATTTTCCCAAGTCGCACTGCGGATAAAGCGGTTCTTTAACTGCATGCTGCCAATGTGGGTTTCTGTATACAAAGTGCTCAAGTTACATCCTCTAAAAAGCGTCATCTATTAAACGGCGGCATTATAAAGGGCGTTGTTCAACAATCAAACAACTACAAGTCAGAAGTGAGACCTAGCTATATAGTCCAAAAGAGGTAATTAACTAGGGCGATTGAATAAGAATATCCGCTAAGGGGGCGGCTGGTGTACTACATGAGATTGATCTAAAGCTCTTTTTACGAAAAGCGTTATGAATGATGGCGCTTTGCCGTATTATTCAACATAGCAAACTAAATAGTCAATTAAGCCAAAGCAGCTATCTTTGCGAGCAAAACAGCTAAAAATAAGTATCGCGGTAAAGTGTTAACTATTTAAAAAGGCTAGGCAGTTAACAGCCTAGCCTCAAAACCTTTAGCTAGCATCAAAAGACAAAGTTCACCGTCAAGCTTAATAACTCAACATCGGTACTTTCACCCCAAATAATTGGTGGTGCGGCAAATTGCGCTCGGTTTATTGGATTATCCCCTAAAATGGACTGGTACTCAGCATTAAGTGAAATCGATGAAGTCACATCATAGCGAAGCCCTATAGTCACCCCTTGACTCTCTCTAAGCTCACGACTCTCGGCATAAACCACATAGGGAGTAAAATCATCGATTGCATAACCAATACTGGCGTACCAATTACTTTGCAGCTCATCATGTTCAAATTCAGCCATAAACTGCCAAGCATCTAAACTGTATTCTGCCCCCAAAGTAAATACACTTAACTCATCAGCAGTAGGGGCTGGGCGTAAAGTATATTTAGACCGTAAAAATCCAGTATGGATACGATAATTAAACCCAACTAAATCGACATATATTCCGGTGGTATAGTCAGAATCAAATTGCATCAATATCGGCCCTAAATTCACCTCAGTTAAGCGGCCGAAACCATAATAAGGTGAAACTGTAAGTGATATTTCATCAGATAATTCATATTGCCAAGCCAGCGAAACACCATCGTATGAGGTGGTACCTAAAATCGAGTCGTAAATCTCACCCGGCGGCCTTGCCCACGCATAGGCTTGGCCAACAAAATAAAACTCAGAGACTAAAAACAAGGGTAAGCGCAATCGGCCAGCCCTTACTTTAAAGTCACTAAATTCATAACTTAGGTAGGCCCATTCTAACTCAGGTTCGCTCCATTTATCTTGGGTGCGCTTAACCACTTGAGCTGATGCATCAAAGCCCTCAAACACATCTAAATCAAGTTGTATTCCAAATAAAGTATCACAGTCATAACAGGTTTCATCTGTTATTTCCCGGTTAATAAATAATGGCGCTTTATTGTCTGATTTACTGATAGATGTTGAACCAAAACCACTGATGGAAAAGTTGTCAGTCAGCTCTATCGCAGCTTGTGCATTGGTTGCCATGCCAAGGGTTAATAGTAAAATTATGTATTTTCGGTTTAATAACATGGCTACTCTCCTTGTGGCACTGTGATTAAGATATTAACTTCTTCAGGCACCGACTCTATCGGAGCATATGCAATACCATTAGGATTGTCGTTCAGCCATTTGAGGATCTTCTTTATATCATCACTGTCTAACTCTTCTGGTGGCGAGCCTTTGCCGGAGAAAGCCAACCCGGCCCAATAACCATTCATTTGTGAGACCGATTTACCCAGCAACATGCTATAAAACTCTTCGCGGTGCATGGAGGTTTCAGGTAGATCAACTAAGACAATTTTAAAGCTACCTCCGACTTTTTTAGACTTACCTCGATATAACATTCTCGCCTTACTTTTACTTAAAGGCGGCATGTCATCATTAAGGCTAAAAATAGCGAATTCGACCTCAGAGCTTTTGCTGGTATCAGCCTCTAAAGCCCAAGTTGATGGGGATAAAATTAATGCAGTAAGAAAGATAAGCCGCCTTGTGCACAATCTACTCAAAAAAAAATGCTTCAGGCTCAATAAAAAGGCTTTGTGGTTTAATCCATTAATCATATAAAAACCTTCATTCCTAGATAGTTTTTGTACTATGCTAAACATAGTCAGAAGTTTTACTAATCTAAACTTAGCCAAGAACCCTACGATATACAACTTTATAGCTAACTTTTTTATGGCTAATTTTACTCAAGGAGCTGAGATGAATTTATTGAATCGTATTTCAATAAAAGCAAGGATGTTGGCACTAGTCTTGTTACCATTGGTTTTTGCAGGTTTTTTATCAGCGTTAGAAATCCAAAAACAAACTGATAATGTGCAAGCTTTAAACAGCCTTAACAACAAAGTGACCTTTTTAGAGTTATTTTCCCAGCTTAATCGGCAAATTACTCAAGCGCAAGACGCGCTCAGCGGCCAAGATGAGCCCTTTGTATTATCCCAATTCACATCTATTACTGAGCAACTGTCTGCGTTATTACCCACAAGCTTCAGCGCTCAACACAGTGAAGATATTCAAGCATGGTTTAACAGCACTGAAGAAGCCTTAGCTGAATCGCCAGCCCTTACCAAAGAGGATTTATTTGATTGGTCAATTTGGATGAACGAATTGCAAAACCAAGGGTTGATGACGCTAGAAAAAGATAAGCTTGATGTACCTGAAAAAATTAACCAGAACTTGACGATTTTATTTCAATTGCAATGGCTATCACTGTGGTCTGCAGAAGAAAAATGGCTAATGGATCAACTGATAACGAATCGAGGCGACGAAGATCTGCTGAGTCAATTGAATATGAGCGCTGAAAGACAACAACTGTATGTCGATCGCTTTATTAATATTAGCGCCAAGCCTGAGCAAGTAGACCTGTTATTAACTACCTTTTCAGATCAAGCATTCCAACAAAGTTATCAGCTGCGCAGCCAATTTCTGCAAGGGAATGAAATTGTTGATAATACAGATGCTAACTTGGAGGTGTTTAATCAGCGTTTGAACTTAATTCAATATGTTGTCACTTCCATTTCAGAGCAATTATCCACCAATATTCACTCTGAAATAGCAAAGTCTAAACAGCTTATTATTATGTTCTGCGTTGCATTGCTAATATCGCTCGTTACTATTGGCACCATTGGCGCAAACCTTTACCGCCGCATTCTAAAGTATCTGCATCATGTGATTAAAACCATGTCAAAAATTGAAAAAACACATGATTACTCAAATAAGATAAACGAAAGTGGTAAAGATGAATTAAGCTACTTCTCTAAAAAGCTCAATAACCTAATTCATGAACGCTTTTTAAATGATGCCAAAATCTTGCAAGCAAAATCAGATGCAGAAAGAGCTAACCAAGCCAAAAGTTCTTTTTTGGCCAATATGTCCCATGAGATTAGAACACCGTTAAATGGCATTATTGGCATGTCGGAGATAATGTCAGGCACAAGGTTAACTCCTTTGCAAAACGAGTACCTGCAAACCATAGAAACATCCTCACATACCTTATTACTATTGATTAACGATATTCTGGATCTTTCTAAAATTGAGTCGGGTAACCTGTCTATTGCTTACAACGACACTAATATTACCGAGGTCATCTATGACACCCTCACTATGGTGTTAGCTAAAGTCGTTGAAAAGCAACTGGACCTTAAAATTGAAATCCCTGAACATATGCCTCACCTAGTATCACTTGACGAACATAGAATGCGCCAAGTATTAATGAACCTTCTGTCAAATGCAGTTAAATTTACCAATAACGGCTTTATTAAAGTCGCTGTGAGCTGCGATTACGACGAAGCTAACTATGCCAATATGAAAATTAAAATATACGATAGCGGTATTGGTATTAAAGAAGAAAATCAACAACAAATCTTTTCACCTTTTATCCAAGAGGATGGCACCATCACTCGTGAATTTGGTGGTACAGGGCTTGGGCTGGCAATTTGTAAACAGCTAGTGGGGTTAATGGGCGGCGATATAAAAGTTAGCTCAGAAAAAGGTAAAGGCAGTTGTTTCAGCGTTGAACTTAAAGCCCGCATCATTACCAAAGAGCAGCCTAAAAGAGACGAGTTTAAACACCTGACTACGGCAATTATTTCCAGTAATAATGATATTATTGATGCTATTGATGCTGCCTGTAGTAAACATGAATTTAGCATAAATTACCGTTACCCATCACCGTTTGACTTGTTACAGGATAAGCAAAAGTTTGATCTGTTATTTATTGATAATGCCTCAATGAACCGAGAGGCTTTAAAAGCATTACCCGAATTACTCATGCTGCAAGATAGCTTTTCCATTGCCATTAATAGCCCCTCAGAGCAGCGAACATTAGATAACATTGACGCCTCTATCACCATACCACTGCTTGGCAGGCGCTTTAGCGATGCCATTCGTAATGGCATCGAAAGTCGTACTCTGCGCAACAAAGTCACCCCAGCTGAAAAAAAAGCCGCCAATGATGGTATTGATAAGCAAGAACAACCACGCACCATTCACGGCATGATTTTGATTGTTGAAGATAACCTCGTTAATCAAAAGGTCGCCTCAGTGCTAGTCAAGCAAGCGGGCTATAACTTCGTAATTGCTAATAATGGGCTTGAGGCGTTTGATTTTATTAGTGATGGCAAAATATTTGATGCAATCTTAATGGATTGTATGATGCCCATTATGGATGGTTTTACTGCCACCCAAAAAATCAGAGAGTGGGAGCAAATAAACCCATCTGTGCAACGGCTGCCAATCATTGCACTTACCGCCAGTGTACTGGATCAAGATATTGAGAAATGTTATGAATCAGGAATGGATGATTATTTGGCAAAACCATTTGAAAAGCATGTTCTTATCGAGAAAATAAAACAGGTCACCAAGCTTGCAGGTTAGCTGTAAGAGTATTTGCAGTAATTGAATTTAGGCTAACACCAATAAGCTGATTGTATAAATGCCTGATTTGCTGACTGTATAAATATCTGATTATATAATTGGCTGATTACCTGATTGTATGAATGCCTGATTTGCTGATTATCTTGAGATGCAACCAAACATCGAAAAATCACTAATCGCTATCAATTACCTTCATATTAAGCGTTTCTGCTGCAATAATTTTTGTTTTTACTTTTGTTTTTTATCTCGTGATAAATATTTTGAACTTTTTAGGCCGACACATTTATCACGCTTAAAGCGTCGCCAGCAGGGCATTTCATTACTGGCAACGCTATATTTTGCGATTAAAATCGCCACTGAATTATAACCTGAGCTATACCTTAACCTTAGCAGCGCCAAAGCTATTTTCAAACTCTTGATCTAGACTGGCATTATCAACTTTATTGCCCTTTAAGCGCTCAACCACAAGGTAATTTACCGGAACCAAAATCAAGGTGATAAAGGTGGCAAAGATAATCCCAAAGCCCAATGATATCGCCATTGGAATTAAGAACTGCGCTTGGGTCGACTTCTCTAATAATAGCGGCATTAGGCCGATAAACGTGGTTAAACTGGTGAGCATAACCGGTCTAAAGCGTTTGGTACCTGCGGTTAATACCGCCTCCGCTAATGGCATACCATCGGCGCGTTTTTTGTTAATAAAGTCCACCAGCACTAAAGAGTCATTGACCACAACGCCCACTAGCGCCAACATCCCCAATATACTGAAAATGGTCAGTGGCGAGCCCATTAACCAATGACCGAGTACTGCGCCAATTAAGCCAAAGGGGATCACGCTCATCACAATTAATGGCTGAATGTAAGACTTAAACGGAATTGCGAGTAGGCTATAAATCATAAACAACACAAACACTAGGCCCCATTGCAACGACCCAAAGCTGTCTCGCTGTTCACGAGCTTCGCCTTCAAGTGAGTGCCTTACTCCAGGGTATTGCTGCACTAAACCATCAAGGTACACCTTAAGATCTGCTTGTAGCACAGTCATATTGGTATTGTCTTTATCCACGTCGGCAGTGACATTTAACACCCGATAACGATCGATGCGTTGAATACTTGATGGGCTCTTACCTGAGGTCATTTTAGCCACATGACCAAGCGGCACTTGCGCGCCCTGACTGGTGGTAATCAGGACCTTTTTAAGGTCATCTAATGACTGACGTTCATCTAGCGGCAAGCGCAGCATTACTCGCACATCATCACGGCCACGCTGGATGCGCTGCACTTCTGAGCCAAAATAAAAGCTTCTTATTTGACTTGATACTTCCTGTCGAGTGAGCCCTAGCGCTTTACCTTGCTCGGTTAACTCAATTAGCAGCTCTTCTTTACCGTTAGATAAACTGTCGGCAATATCAAATACTGTCGGGTAAGTTTTTAAATGCTGTTTAACCTGATCGGCAATCTCACGTAAGGTATCAAGGGAGTTTGCACTGAGCTGCACATCAATAGGATCAGAGCTTCGGCCAATTTCAGCGCGGTAAGTCACTGACTCAGCCCCAGGAATTTCACCAACACTTTTACGCCATTCAGTTAATAGTTGCCTAGAGGTAATATCTGATTCACGCTTCTCTGCTGGGGTTATTTCAAAACGAACCCCACCTGCATTTGAGCTACCGCCGCGACCACCCGTTGTGGCCAAAATATTAATGATCACGCTTTCACCGGTTTCTTCATCACGATACTTTTCTTGCAGCGCCTCCGCTTTTGCAGCAATGCTAATGATATGGCCATTGGTCACTTCAAATGGGGTACCCGCTGGCATGGTCAAGTTAAGCCTGACGGTTTCACTGGGAATGCGCGGGAAGAAGGTAAACTTAGTCCACCCCGTGGCCAACAGTGCCGCTATCACTAACAACACACTGAGAAATAAGCTCAAGGTGGCGGTTTTATGCTTTAGCGCTATGCGTAAAAATGGTTGATAGAACTGAATGATTGCTCGTTCAAATCCATCAGCAAACTTTTGCTGAAAAATCTCAAACTTATTATAATTTTCCTTCTCGCTGCGCATCTTAATATATTTAAGGTGAGCGGGTAGCACAAACTTAGATTCGATTAACGAAAACAATAATACTGGGATCACCACTATCGCAATTTGACCAAATATCGCCCCGCGAGTGCCTTCGATAAACAACATAGGTAAGAAAGCGGTCACTGTGGTTAAGATGCCAAAGGTCACTGGTGCGGCCACTTCTTGGGTACCAAGAATCGCCGCTTGCTCGCCATTGGGCGCAGTCTTAAGGTGGGTGTAAATATTCTCGCCAGTGACAATGGCGTCATCGACCACAATCCCCAATACCAAGATAAAACCAAACAGGCTGATGACGTTTAACGACACATCAAAAAATGGCATCACAATGAATGCGCCCATAAACGAAACTGGAATACCAATAAATACCCATATGGCGATTGAAGGACGTAAAAACAATGTCAGTAATAGCAACACAAGTATGCCGCCCTGCAGCGCACTGCCTGTTAGGGTAGCAATACGGTTTTTAACGATTTCTGAATCGTCATCCCAATAGCTAAGGCCATAGCCTTCAGGCAAGGTTGCCTGACGAGAATCAATGTAGTCTTTCACTTTATCAGCCACATCAATCGCGCTTTGCTGACCAATACGATACACATCGATAAATGCTGCTTGTTGACCATTAAAGCGAGTTCTTACAGGGGTTTCTTCAAAGCCATCAACCACATTTGCAATATCGCCTAAACGAATAATGGTGCCGTCAGCGGCAGATTTAATGGCAATATTGGCAAACTCATCTTTGTAATAAGCTTGGCCTTTAGAGCGCAGTAAAATGTCGCCACCCTGAGTTTTTAAATTACCCGCAGAGATATCAGTACTAGAGGCATTAATCGCCCGTGATACTTCACTCAGAGTTAAGTTGTACTGGCGTAATTTGTTTTGCGATAAGGCTAATGACACTTCATAGTTACGCACCCCGCTTAAATCTAGTTGGGTGACACCCTCTAGGCGCAACAATTCATCGCGCACCACTTCAGCAAACTCGATGGTTTCTTTTTCGCTATATTTGCCGGTTACCGTTACTGCGATGACTTCACGCTTACGCTGGGCAAGGGCAATGACAGGTTTTTCGGCATCAACCGGAAAGGTGTTAATGGCATCGACGCGGCTTTTAATGTCCGCTAGCATTTCTCGGGGGTCGTAACCACTGTCAACTTCAATGGTGACCTGCGATGATGCCTCTGAAGAGCTAGAAGTGATTTTTTCTATACCTTCAAGGTCTTGCACCGCCTCTTCAATACGAATTGTTACCCCCTTTTCAACATCTTCAGGGGTCGCGCCACGAAGCGATACTCGAACAGAGATCCTTTCAGACTCAACTGTCGGAAACACTTCAAGTGGGATCTGCGTTGACAGTGAACCTAAACCTAATACCAGCAGCAACAACATTAATAAATTGGCCGCTACGTGATTTTTAGCAAACCAAGCAATCATGGCTGTGACTCCTCTTTACTAGCAGGTTTGGTTTTACGCTCGCCATCAGGCTTACTGCGAGACTTGCCATCGGCTCTGCCCTCACCTCTTGGGCCTCGCTGTGGTTTAACTTTATTCGTTGCGCCAACAACAGTGACAGGGGTGCCTGAACTCACTTGTCCAAGGGAGGTAATAACCAGTTCATCGCCACTTTTCAAACCTGTTCTAACTACCGAATCTTGGCTGTTTTGCCATCTAATGGTCACTTCTCTGCGTAATAACTTGCCATCATTAACCACATACACATAGCTACCTTGATAGATTGCTTTAGTCGGGATTACGATCGCTTGGCTCAGCTTTTTACCGGCAATATTGGCTGTCAGGTATTGACCAATTTTCAGTGGCATTTGCTGATTAGCTTGATAATCAAATGGATCATCAATTTGCGCTACCACATACAACTGCTGCGAGTTACTATCGATTGCACCTTCGGTGCGAATCAACTGCCCTTCCCATTTTTGCAGGCCTATTAAGTCAGACTCAAAACTCACTTTAGCCACCACAGACTTACCTTGCTCAGGTAGTTCTACCAGTGCTAAATCACTGTTATTGATTGGTAAACGTATTTCCACATAATCGGTGGCGTAAATCGTTGCCAGCTGACTATTGGTCGAAACCACCCGGCCTACATCAACATGTTTTTCTAAAATTCGCCCAGAAAAGGGGGCAACAACTTGGGTACGTTCCAAGGCCAAGTTGGCTTGTTCAAGTTTCGCTTGGTTAGATAGCATTGCCGCTCGCGCTGCAGCTAATTGCGGCTCACGCAACACCAGCGATGTCGGCTCGCGGCCATTACTCAGGCGCTGCCAATCTGCTAAGGCTTGATTAGTACGTGCTTGTTCTTCTAATAATTGTTGCCTAGCCAACATTAACCCAGCTTCAGCAATTTTAACTTCAGCTTGATAATCTCTATCATCAAGCTCAACTAACACTTCGCCAGTTTCAAAAAAACCACCTTCACGAAAGTTGGGGCTAATAGATAGAATTTGACCTGAAGCCTGCGTCACTAACGAGCTTTGGGTGCGCGGTTTTACCACCCCAAAACTGCTCACCTGAATTTGATAATCTTGTGGCTTAAGCACCTGAGTTTCAACCGACATGGCAGCTACAGCCATCGGTTTGCCACGCTTAGTGGTAGGTGGGTTTGAGGTAATCACCATAATAGTGGCAACCGCAACCGCAACAATGCTTACTGGGATCAGGTATTTCTTATTCATCATATTTTTCTTCTTCTGTCACACTGGCATCTAAATCGCCACCTAAAGCAAGGTGTAATCCGATACGGTTGGCAATGATTTGGTTTTTTAAGCTGATAACCGAACTTTGGGCCACAAAGGCACGATTTTGGGCATCCAGTACTGTGGTATAGCTGACAAGGCCGATTTGGTATTGCTCAAATGATAGGGTTTCAGCTTGGAGGGCATTGTCTTGCGCTTGTAAAGTTGAGCGATATTGCTGCTGCAAACTGGCATCAAGATCAAGGTTGTTTTCAACTAGCTCAAAGGCACTAAACAAAGTATTTAAATACTGCTGCTCTTGCTGCTTTAATTTCAGCTTTTGCTGCTCGGTTTGTGACTTTAAGCGACCGGCGTTAAAAATCGGTGCGGTAATACCGGCAAATACTGACCATGAACTGTAATCACCACTTAATAAGTTAGCAATATCATTACTGGCGGTGCCAATATCAGCCCCTAAACGTAAGGCTGGATAACGCTGCTTTTGAGTAAAGGCCACGACGGCATCTTGAGCGAGCAACTGATACCAAGCGGCTTGCAGTTGTGGTTTACGTTTAACGAGCTCGCTGGGGACGCCAATTTTAATCCCTTGTGGCAATAGCGGCAGTGTTTCATCTATCAGTAATTTACCTGCTGGATAGCCGCCTAATAAGCGCTCTAAGGTTCTAATATCTTTATTGCGCTGACTGCGCTGTGCCAACAGGTTTGAGTTTTCACTGTGAAACTCATTTTGAGTTAAATACACATCCAGCGCGGTGTTTAACCCTTGCAGGTAACCCGACTCAATGATGTCAAAATTAAGTTTGGCATTTTCGGTGCGACGCTCAAATAGCTTAACGAGCTCTGTTGAGGTCACTACCTTGTAGTAGGCAATCACCACATCAGCAACCAGTGCATCCCTTGCTTGCTGATAATTGGCCTCAGCAGTGAGTAAATTCAGTTTTGAGGCTTTAGCGCTATCGGATAACTTGCCCCAAATATCTAGCTCATAGCTAACATCAAGACTAAGACTATTGGAGCTAGACGTTGCATCACTATTTCCCCCTCTAGCACTATTAGCCGATAAGCTTAACTCTGGCCAAAAGCTGGCATCACTGACATTAAGCTGCTGCTTGTTAACCTCGACTTCAAGAGCTAACTGAATTAACTGCTGGTTGGTGTTCAGGCCAATACTGATAAGTTCTAATAACTGATCGGTAGCGATTGGTGTTACCCAACTTTGATTGTCTTTTAATGATTTGGCGTCGGTATGCCACGACGCAGGCAGCTCAGGTTTAACCAAAGACTCGTCAAGATAGGATGAACTGCTGCAGGCAGATAAAATGAATAGCGAAGTTGCAACCGCCACTAGCGTATAGCGTGTTTTCATTAACTGGAAATCCATTTTCGTTTATTATTATTTAATATGATTTAATATGATTTAATATTATTTAGATGTTACGTGATTGATTTTAATTAGATCACTTTATAAAGAAAACTGCCAAAGGGTAACTTTGCATAGCTTTACATAGGTTATGTGAATAAAAGCAATGTATTGCAGCTAGGGACAAGTTTGTCGGCAGCTGTATCAATCATTAAAGCAGAGGTTTCACCCAAAGTGCGCAATGATGCAGGCTTATTAAATGTAACAAGCCTGCCGGTTTTTATTAAAAATTGTAATCAAGTTTTACCCAAGCGGTTCGACCCGGCTCATTAACTTGAAATAGTGGTGAACTACCAGGAATGTCATTACCCGCTCCAGAGCGACTAACATGTTCGGCATAGGTAATATCAAATAAGTTCTCAATACCAAAACTCACTAAAATATCATCATGCTTCCAAGAGCCATTGATGGCCAATGTGCCAAAACCACTGCTTTCAGCCAGATCTTGTCCTGAGATATTACCTTGACCAATTGCGACTCTATCTTGCGCCGCAACCATCCGCCAAAATAACCCAGCGGTCCAATTTTCAGCTTCATAATTCACTGAAATACGACCCTCTAAAGGGGATATTTGCCCTAGTGGTGTATTGTCAGTGTCATTCTCACCATGGCTATAACTGACGGTGGTTTGCGCCGACCATTGATCAGTAAATGGATATAGCAGGCCTAATTCGCCGCCCCAAATCGTTGCATCAATATTGTAAGCTGCGGTCTTGGCAGTATTAGCATCAATTAAGATGTAGTCTGCCACTTTGCCGTAATAAAACGCCGTGGATATTTCAATATCGTCTTGATAAATCCAGCCAACATCAAGCTGGGTGGTTTTTTCAGCATCTAAATCAAATGCCTTAAGTGACAAATCATTATTGTCTGCCTTCATGAACTCCCAATAGTCAGGAATACGTTGGGCATGGCCGCCGCCAATATAATATTGGCTTTTATCAGTCTCAAACTCGTAGCGAACAAAGCCACTGAATAAGTCATCATCACGGCTGCCTTGGTGGGCCACATATAAACTGGTTTGCCATTGATCCATTCTTAGCCCCGTCAAGATTTTACCTTGGTTAAGCTGATAACTTGATTCAACAAATAAGCCGGTATTGATATAAGCCATGTCCTGCATAAAGGGTTTTGCTAATAAATCATCTAGGCCATTATCTTCTGCTTGATTGATGCTGCGTCCTTTGTGCTTACTGTCCATATAGTCAAGCCCGACAATGGTTTCCCATTTTACATTGGCTGAAATATCAAACGATAAATGACCACCTGCGGTTTTTCGTCTGACATTAGTGCCTGCATTTACGCCGCGGTCAAACTGATCCATAACGTGATCGTTTTCATTACTATATAACTGAAAATCAATATTATTCAGCCAGTAAAAATCAACATCCTTTTGCAGCAGAAAGGTGACATTTTCATTATCGATCACACGAGCTTTATTGGTTCTGTCAGCGTACTCAGCCTCACCGCTTGAGCTGCCATAAGCAAGCTCAACCACGGTTGACTCGTCGGGGGTCCAACCTAAAGCAAAATTGTAATTATTACGGTCATAAAGGGATTGAATGGTGGTACCATCACCGTCTTGATAATGATCGCTTTTAGACTTATTAGCATCAAAATCAATGTAATGGGTTTCAGTACCTGCTTTTATTTCGACTAAGTAATCTTCACGGCCAAAACTGCCACCGGTTACGCTGGCGCGACCTTCAAGGCTTTTCTCACTAAAGCTATGGCGATCTTTTTCAAATAATACCGTCCCTGCGGAACCTACTGGGCCATATTTTACTGTTTGTGGGCCTTTAATCACTGTAATGGCATCATAGGCTTCTGGATAAATATAAGCTGTTGGCGGATCCATACGTCCGCCACAGGTGCCATAAACATGCTGGCCATCATCAACAATACTGATGCGTGAACCGCCCATGCCTCTTAAAGAAGGGTCGCCACCTGCGCCGCCTTTTCTGGCGATACTAAAACCGGGGATGGTTTTTAAGTAACCTGCACCGTCATAAGCGGGCAGCGGTAATCTGGGCTTTTTGGGATCGGTGACAACTTTGGCAGGATCGCGCATTAACTCCCCAGTCACCACAAGGTAGTCATCACAGCTTTTATTATCGCAGTGCTGCTTGTGTTTTTTTTCTTGGGTGGTTTCAACAGCCTGAGTGTCTGTGGGATTAGCCTCAGTGGCTTGAACGAAGGAAGTGGATAAAAAACCTAAAGCGACAGCGATAGAAATCATCAATTTAGAGTGGTACATAAACAGTCCTATGACAAACCTATAATATTTGTGCGGACATTTATAAATTAACCAGAACAGGTTTCAACTTAAAACCAACAAACTGCGACACTATGTCACAGGCTAATTAAAGGGAGGTCAAAAATACTAAACTCTTATAAATAAAAAACCTTTTATTCAAGTAGATAAGTAGGGGTAGCAGCCCATTTGAAATAACATCGCTGCCAAATAATAAACTGAATAAATGGATTTTTGAGCCATGGCGCTTAACCATAATAAGGGTTTTACCTTAATTGAGCTCGTAGTCGTTATCATTATTCTTGCCATTCTAGCGGTTACTGCCGCACCTAAATTCATCAATTTATCAACCGATGCCAGAATTGCGGCATTAAACGGCGCAGCGATAACTCAATAAAATCACCTCCTCAGCCAAGTACATTAACCACAACTAATAGGGAAAATGTGACTCTGCTTGCTCTATATTCAAACCCACAGACAGATAAAATCATCTGAGTTAAAACTTATCGCCGACTAATTTAAGTGGTTATTAATTATTTCAAAAAATACCCTTTTTCGGCCTTAACAAGGGTCAAAATTTAAGACACAATGGAGATAACATCCATCTAGACGGCTAAACATGAAGAAATCATTAAAACAGCGTTCATCCGATCATCACCGTGGGATCTATTTTATTGGTACAACCCCACCAAAAATCGATACTGATTTTGAATCGGTCAGTATTATCGCTGATAAATTGTTAGCTCGCCTTGATGAGATAAACTTTGATGGTTTGATCATCTACGATATTCAGGATGAAACCAGCCGCATTGATACCCCAAGGCCTTTTCCCTTTAAAGCCACTCATGACTCTGGTACTTACGCTCAGCTAATCAATCAAAAGTCAGGCAAGCCAGTTATTGCTTATAAGAGCGTTGCCGGTCTTGATGAACAGGGCTTTAGTGAGTGGTTGTCCCGCGCTTGGTATCAAAATAATGTCAGAGACTTGGTATTAGTGGGATCCCCATCGACTCAGGTTGCAAGTTCATTACCATTAAATGACGCTTACCGCGTATTAGCGGCGCACTCTCAAGCATTCTACCTTGGTGGCGTGGCCATTGCAGAGCGCCATTTAAGTAAAAAAAATGAACATATTCGCCTGTTAGGTAAATCAAACCAAGGCTGTGAATACTACATCACTCAGGCGGTGTATAACGCCCAAGCAACCATTGATATGTTAACCAGCTACGCCAAAGAATGTGCGTTAAACAATATCAAGCCTAATCGCATCATCCTGACATTTTCACCTTGCGGCAGTGCTAAAACCTTAGAATTTATCAACTGGTTAGGTGTGTCGGTACCCGAAGCTACCAGCCAGCGTATTTTGTCGGCAGAAGATCCTCTGTATGAGTCAATTAAGATTAACCACAGTAACCTGCTGCAAATTTTGGCTGCTGTTATTCCGCTTAATATCCCATTAGGGCTCAATATTGAAAGTTTAACTAATCGTAAAACTGAAATTGATGCCTCAATTTTGATGTACAAACTGCTAAAGGGCACCATGGATCAAGCCTTAGCCCAAAATCAAATTGATCAATTTGTGCTAAATAAATAGTCCTCAGCGATAAAATCTTGCCCTATGGTGTTAATAGCCGCCATAAGGCAAGCTTTCAGCGTCAAGCGCCAGTAACAAATGGCTTAGCCATAAGCGCTTATATTGACTCTAAAAAATCACATAAACCACAATTAAATATTGAAAAAAACCAATAATATCAGTTATTGTTGAATTAAACATGGGGAGATAACTGTAAATTAGCAGTAATGGTTAAAGGTCAAGTGTTAGCCTATAAGTCAGCAAGGTGCTTGCTAAGTCGAAGCATTAACCAACAGCGCTAAAGGCCCTCAGTTATCTCATCAACGCATTTCAAACAAAGGCACAGTCATCACTTAAACTTGCCTAATTTTTTACTACTTTTGCTTCAATGATAACCAGCAATGAGCTTTATTATGACTATAATAGCATTAGGTTTTGTCGACTTTTAACCTTGCGCATAAGTTCAATTTGTATCTGTTCAATTGAGGATTAACTATGGATAGCCAAAAACTCAATACACTACTTGCCACTGTGACTGACAAAGCCATTAATGCATATTGTCAATTCGGTGAAGAAATGCTGGTAGAAATTAATCGCTGGATTTCAAAACCCGAACAAAGTCGTTTTTTAAATGGCAATTCGCTGGACTTGTTAATCAATAATCACCGCAACCACCTTGGGTTTATCTCCCAGGTTATTGAATCCCGTGATGGAACCGCTTTAGTGAAAGCACTTCCCTGGGTCTATCAAGCTTATCACTCCCAAGGGGTGCCATTTCTCTACTTTAAAGAAGAACTCGAAAAATGGCAGCAATTGATTTTAAAGACAATTCCACCAATTGAGGCTGCACAATTAGTGCAAATATACGATTGGATGCTTAGGGCCCATGATGAGTGCTGTAGCCTAATAAAAGGCGACCGAGAAGAAGAGTTTATTGCAATGGATAACCCCTTTCTCCACTATATTATTACAGGTGATCACCGTAACGCCTACAGCTATGCATTCAATAAAGTCGCTACATGGGAAGACTTTGAGCGTTTTTTTAATAACGAGGCTCAGCCCGCTCTCTATCAAATAGGTTTGCTTTGGCAAAATGGTGACGTATCAGTATCCACCGAACATTTAGCCACAGCCATTACCAATCGTGTGCTCACTGGGCTGCTAATGCACCTAGACCTTCCAGAAATAACTAAACCAAAGATATTGGTAACTTGCGCGGCATCTGAACAACACCAAATTGGCTCATGGATGGTTGCCACAGCGTTAGAAGCAAATGAATGGGATACAACCTATCTTGGTGCCGACGCACCTAAAGATGCCATTCTTGATTATATTACAAATGAGTCACCTAAAGCCGTAATCATCAGCGTTACCATGCCTTACAATATCAAAAAGGCTCGAGAGATCCTCCAAGAAATCGACGCCTTATACCCAAATATTAAAACCATTGTAGGCGGTCAGGCGCTGTCTTTTTTCCATGAACCGCAAGAAGTGCTTAAAGCCGATTTCATCACCAGCGATTACAAAGAAGCGATTCAAAAGCTCAACACCTGGTTAGCTTAATGAATATCCCCAGTGAACTTGCAATAGATATCGCAGAAAATTCGCACGTATTGGCTATCGCTGAGTTTGCTTACGATGGCACATTAATCAGTCACAACCGGGGCTTTCACTTACTGTTTGCTATTTTTCTATCTGAAACAAACAATTGGCATGACTTTTTTGCCGGTGCCCCTCGAGTGACACAAATAAAAGACCTTGACTCAGATCCGCAACTACTTAAAACCACAAAAGGTCAAGGGCTTTTATGTTCGTTTCGTAAAATGGAGTCCTCGTTCTATTGTATTGCTGAAATGTTGGAGCTAAAAGATGAAAAGCTAATTGAAGAAATAAGCAGTCTTAGTAATCTAATGGCGCAACTCAATTTTCAGCTTCGTCGCGAAAAACGGCAACTTATTAAAGCCCAAAAAGACATAGAAAGAATTGCACGTGAAGACCCACTGACATCCTTGCTAAACCGACGAGCATTTTTTGACATCATTAATCCCAAGTTGTCGTTAGCCAAACGACAAAACATGGAGGTAACCCTGTTCTTTATTGATTTAGATTTTTTCAAATCGGTTAATGATAATTGGGGGCATAATATCGGAGATATACTACTTGTGGCGATAGCAAGTATGCTTAAAAAGACCCTTAGACTTGAAGATGTTATTTCTCGCTTTGGAGGAGAAGAGTTTGTCGTTGTCCTTACAGGGCAATCGTTAACCGATTCGTTCATATTGGCTAACCGTATCCTAGAAAATTGCAGAGCGCTCAAAATTGCATCACTGGACAGAGTAAATACCCTTTCAATCGGCATTGCCCAGTGGGATAAAAACGAAGATATTAACAAACTGATTAAACGAGCAGATGATGCATGTTACATGGCGAAAAACAGTGGCAGAAATAAATACATTGCCTTAAGCCCTGAAACGGCAACAAGCCATTAATCATGGCTGCCCATGTTATTTTCAGAGACAGACCCAAGTGATTTAGTTCGGGAAATTAAAATATAAAAAAAGCCTGAAGCTATACTTCAGGCTTTTTGGTGTAAACGATAGCCAGTTTAACACTTGCTATCGTTTGTAAAACGAGTCGTTAAAACTGGTTCATTGTGTTGTCTTTACCTGACGCTTTAAGCGCTTGGTCACCAGAGAAGTACTCTTTATGTGCATCACCCATATCAGAACCTGCCATGTTTTGGTGTTTAACACAGGCAATACCTTGACGGATTTCCTTACGTTGAACATTAGCAACATAACCCAACATGCCTTGGTCACCGAAGTACTCTTTAGCCAAGTTATCAGTTGATAGTGCTGCGGTATGATAAGTTGGTAGCGTGATAAGGTGATGGAAAATACCCGCTTCACGTGCAGCATCAGCTTGGAAAGTACGAATTTTTTCATCAGCTTGAATAGCAAGCTCAGTTGTATCGTAATCAACACTCATCAATTGATCGCGGTTGTAAGCTGAAACATCTTGTCCTGCTGCTTGCATTGAATCAAATACTTGCTGACGGAAGTTAAGTGTCCAGTTAAACGATGGTGAGTTGTTATACACAAGTTTAGCGTTAGGTATCACCTTACGGATTTCGTTAACCATGCCGCCGATTTGAGATACATGAGGCTTTTCAGTTTCAATCCACAGTAAGTCAGCACCATTTTGCAGTGAAGTAATACAATCAAGTACACAACGCTCTTCACCCGTACCCGCACGGAACTTAAATAAGCCATTGGGTAGACGAGCAGGTTTTACCAACTTTCCACCTTGTTGGAATACCACATCGCCATTTTTAAGTGTTGCTGCATCAACCGCTTCCACTTCAAGGAAACTATTGTATTTATCACCTAAGTCACCAGCTTCATTGGTTACGGCAATTTTTTGTGTTAGACCAGCACCTAGTGAATCGGTACGGGCAACAATCACACCGTCATCAATACCCAATTCTAAAAAGGCATAACGAACCGCATTAATTTTCGCTAGAAATTCAACATGGGGCACGGTCACTTTACCGTCTTGGTGGCCACACTGTTTAACATCAGACACTTGGTTTTCTAATTGAATACAACAAGCACCGGCTTCAATCATCTGCTTTGCCATCAAGTAAGTGGCTTCTTCGTTACCAAAACCTGCGTCAATATCAGCAATAATCGGTACAACATGGGTTTCGAAGTTATTAATTTTGTCTTGAATCGCCGCTTTTTCTGACTCGCTGGCATTATCTAATTGGCTGAACAGGCCACCCAATTCACGTGCGTCAGCTTGACGCAGAAAAGTGTACAGCTCTTTAATTAACGCAGCGACAGAGGTCTTTTCATGCATAGATTGGTCAGGTAATGGGCCAAACTCACTGCGCAGTGCTGCAACCATCCAACCTGAAAGGTATAAGTAACGACGTTTGGTGGTTAAAAGATGCTTTTTAATAGAGATCATTTTTTGTTGGCCAATAAAACCATGCCAGCAACCTAGAGACTGAGTGTACTGCGATGAATCTTTATCGTAGTTATCCATGTCTTCACGCATAATCTTAGCAGTGTACTTTGCGATGTCTAACCCAGTTTGGAAACGATTCTGTAGACGCATACGAGCGACTGATTCTGGGTTGATGGCATTCCATGCACTACCTTCTGAATTAATCAAGGTAGCAGCTTCATCGATATTACTTCTGTAGTTAGTCATGTGTATATTCCTTTAACAAATTGATTAGCGGCAAATGATTACGTTGAAAATAATAGTTAGATTTGGTTAAATAAGTCTAATTTATACTTACTATTTTCGGTATTCATCTTATGAATGTATCTCGTATCGACTTGAACCTCCTTGTTTATTTAGATGTTTTGCTACGTGAAAGAAATGTAACTAAAGCAGCTGACCAACTTGGTATTAGCCAGCCTGCAATGAGTAACGGCCTAAAACGCTTAAGAACCTTGTTTGATGATCCCTTACTTATTCGCACCAGTCAGGGCATGACGCCGACAGAACGTGCTAAAGAGTTGCAACCCATAATCAGTACCTTGATTATCGGGCTAGAAAAAGCCGTACAGCCTCGCGCCAAATTTGACCCACAAGAAAGTGACAAAGTCTTTCGAGTCATGGCTAGTGATTATGCTGAAGCGACCTTACTACCTCCGCTAATTGCAAAACTTCGGACTCAAGCACCCAACATTATTTTAGACATCATGACCCCAAGTGATGTCAGTTTCCCTGATGTAGAACAAGGAAGAGTCGATATGGTGATCAATCGATTCGACACTATTCCGCAATCATTTCACCAGAAAGTTTTGTGGAATGACGACTTCAGCTGCTTGATTAGTAAGACGAATCCAGTTTTACACAAGTTTTCTTTAGACAGTTATTTGCAAGCCAAACACGTGTGGGTGAGTAAAACCGGAATGGGCGTTGGTGTAGGGATGGATCCTGCTGATGTTCAGCGCTTAGGTTGGGTGGATGAAGCATTAACTCGAATTGGCGTAAAACGGCAAATCACGGTTTTTACTCGCCATTACCAAGCCGCGTGTTTGTTGGCTGAGCAACAGGATTTGATCGCAACCATACCAAGTAAGATGGCTCGTCATCACAACAATAATGATCGGGTGAGTATTGTTCCGCCGCCATTTATTATTCCCCCCATTGCATTAACTATGGCTTGGAGCCCCTTGCTTCAACATAATCCAGCACATCAATGGATGCGCCAATTAATCACTAAAACGGCAGATGAAATAAATAGAGGCGACGTTTAATCTTGTTGTTATTTTGATTTTTAATTACTGATACGTTGCAAATTAACCAAAAAAGGGTGATTTACCATAGATTTGATGAATATTGGTGATAACAAGTATAAATTGGATAAATAAGCTTAATTTGATTTAGAGTAAAGTCTTGCTGCGAATTAACGATTAATAATAGATTTGAGTGGTTTTTAAGTTCAGCGCACAGGAATTAAAGGTAGGGATAAACATGACAGCACGTATTCAAGTAGGTGGATTACAAGTAGCACAAGCATTGTGGCAACTGGTCGATAGTGACATTTGTCCAGGTACAGGCATTGATTCAGCAACTTTCTGGGCAAAATTTGAGGACATCATTACCGAATTTGCTCCCATTAATGTGGCCTTGTTAGAAAAAAGGCAGCAATTGCAGCAACAAATTGATCAATGGCATACAAAGCACCCAGCTAAAGACGTTAACCCAGACCAATACAAAGCTTTTCTATCCGAAATCGGCTACCTAGTACCTGAGGGTGACGATTTTCAAATTAGCACTGAAAATGTTGATCATGAAATTGCAGCGCAAGCTGGGCCACAATTAGTTGTGCCAGTAAAAAATGCACGTTTTGCCCTTAACGCCGCCAATGCACGTTGGGGCAGTTTATATGATGCGCTATATGGTACTGATGCCATATCACCACAAGACGGCGCCGAGCTGACCAAACAATACAACCCCATAAGGGGCAATAAAGTTATCGCATTTGCAAAACATCACTTAGATACCGCAGCCCCATTAGTGCAAGGCAGCCATGCTGATGTAACGCGGTATTATATTGATGCAGGCCAACTACGTATGCAGTTAACTGATGGCACAATCACAAGCTTAACCCAAGCACAAAAGTGTGTCGGTTACCAAGGTAGTGCAGATGCGCCCAGTGCGATTTTGCTGGTTAATAATGGTTTGCATATTGAGATCCAAATTGATCCAGACAGTGTTATTGGCAGCAGCGATAGTGCTGGCGTAAAAGACTTGTTAGTTGAAGCCGCTGTTACCACCATTATGGATTGCGAAGACTCTGTTGCGGCGGTTGATGCTGAAGACAAAGTTGAAGTTTATCGCAATTGGTTAGGTTTGATGCAAGGTAACTTAGCTGCCTCACTGACTAAAAATGGTAAACAAATCCTTAGAGAGCTTAATGATGATAGGGTTTATACCGCTGCTAATGTTAATGCTAGTACAGACGCTAACACCGTAACGTTACCCGGCAGAAGCTTACTCTTTGTACGTAATGTTGGCCACTTGATGACGATTGATGCCGTACTAGATAAACATGGCAATGAAGTACCAGAAGGAATATTGGATGGCATGATCACTGTGCTTGCCGCTATGCATGACCTTAAAGGTAACAATAATGGTCGCAGTAATAGCCGCAAAGGATCGGTGAATATTGTCAAACCTAAAATGCATGGCCCAGAAGAAGTGCAATTTACTTGTGACTTATTTACCAAGATAGAAGATGCACTCAACCTCCCCCGTAATACCATTAAAGTCGGCATTATGGATGAAGAGCGCAGAACCACACTCAACTTAAAAGAGTGTATCAGGGTCGCGCAACAGCGCGTTGTCTTTATTAATACCGGCTTTCTTGACCGTACCGGTGACGAACTCCATACCTCAATGTTAGCGGGCGCCTTTGTCCCCAAATCTGTGATGAAGCAGCAAAAATGGATTAAGGCTTATGAAGACTGGAATGTCGATATTGGACTTGAATGTGGCTTACAAGGTCGCTCTCAGATTGGTAAGGGTATGTGGCCGATGCCAGATGAAATGGCTGCCATGCTAGAACAAAAAGTGGCTCACCCAAAAGCGGGGGCAAACACGGCTTGGGTACCATCGCCCAATGGTGCCGTACTGCATTCTATCCATTATCATCAAATAAATGTGGCGGAAGTTCAACAGCAACTTAAGCATCGTAAGCGTGCTAGCATCGATGACTTGTTGACGATTCCATTGCTTGATGACACGACAACATTAACCCAGCAACAAATTACCTTTGAGCTAGAAAATAATGCTCAGGGTATACTGGGCTATGTGGTGCGCTGGATTGACCAAGGCGTCGGTTGCTCGAAAGTACCTGATATTAATAATGTAGGTTTAATGGAAGACAGAGCGACTTTGCGGATCTCGTCGCAATACTTAGCTAATTGGCTTGAACATGGCTTATGCAGTGCAGAAGAAGTGATGGCGGCACTGAAAAAAATGGCTGCAGTGGTAGATGCTCAAAATGCAGGCGATCCACTGTACATTAATATGGCCCCTAATTTTGACGGGGTAGCCTTTAAAGCGGCTTGCGACCTTATATTTAAAGGTAAATCGCAACCTTCTGGTTATACAGAGCCTTTACTACATGCATACAGGATCCAAGCTAAAGCAGGTTAATCTTTAGCGTTAATACTGGCTCTGTGTTTATGTAGTCACTCAATCAATAAGCCCTGATCTTGCAAAGATTAGGGCTTTTTTGAATGTTCAAGTTGGGGGATGAGATTAAGCCTACGTTCACCATAACGGCACCCACTGATTGAAAGCAAAGGAGATCGTTAGATATTCAGCCACTTGGAGTGGGTGGCCATGTTAATTAATGTTTTATCAAATCAATTTATAGGATGAAGAGCTTACAAAGATCAATCTTTGAGGCTGCTAAAGTCTCACTGGCGCGCAAGAATTAAGGCGCGGCAATCGTTAATCAAGGATCCACAATCATCTATTAAATTCGTGGGGCTCCCTCAGATTCTGACCTCACTTATTCTTTGCTCCTAAGGAAGCTATTGCTCTTTCTCGCTTAAGTTATGAATTGGGAACACTTAAACGTTTATGCCTCAGTAGCGCTTCATAATCGATGCAGAATGGGCGCCTGTTTTTGGTTGAAAGCGACTATCTCATTTTTTAACTCGGTAAACCAAGGACTGGAAATTAAGTAGTCCACAAACATAGCTGTGACTGATTGTGGTCCTTGAGAATTAAGATAAGTTACTCGTATATCAGCTTCAAAACAGGTTTGCTCACAAAACAGTGCGACAAGTTCTCCACGTTTTAACGAGTCTCTTATAACGTGGTACGGCAAAAATCCAATACCATGAGAAGTCAAAATGCTGTTTAAACAAGCAAGTGAATTATTGCTTATGAAAGCGATTTTTTTCGGTATAAATGCCAAATTGTCAGCATGGTTAATAGTGACACTCTCTTGTTGATTTAAGTATGTCCAGGCAACAAATGCGTGCTTTACAAATAAAGCTTCTATACTCTCTGGCTGGCCGTGATGAGTTAAATAATCTGGCGTACAACAAAAAGTAAAAGGTAGCTTTATTAGTTTTCGCGAAATCGTATTCTCAAGTATCGACTCTGACGTTAAGTGAGCGCGGATAGCTATGTCTAACTGATGCTCAAAAATATCTTTAAACGCATCGTCAGTAATGAGCTCAACCAGAATATTCGGATAGGCTTGATGAAAATCACTAATCACTTGACTTATAACTATTGACCCGAATGTATTGGGGCTTGATAGCTTAAGTCGTATCGCCGGGTTACTCCCTTTTTGTTTGAAATCCCTCTTATAACCCACCAGCGCTTGAACACTCTCCTCAATATTACGTATCGTTGGTTCGCAGAAGTCTACATAGGCTTTACCTTTTGGTGTCAACTTTGATCCTTTAGTCGTTCTGTCTAGCAAACGAAACCCAAGATCAGTTTCTAACGTCTTAATAGCGCGAGATATCATCACTTTAGAAATCCCTAAACGTTCGGCTGCAACACTATATGATCCAGTTTTTGATACAAAGATAAGTGCTCTGTGATTCGCTATATCATCCATACTGTTCCATTTTTGTTAACACCGCGTACCTATTTCAAGTATAGCTAAAGGATAAGGTTGGGCTACCATTTATTGAACAATTTATGAAGGAAAGCCACCATGCATCATTTAAAACAACGCATTACAGCCTCAACAGTAATATTAACAAGCATTTTGTGCGCTGCATCAGTTACAGCATCCGAAGAAATGTCGAATAAAGAAAAGGCCATTGCTGTCATCTCTAGTATTGAAACGGGTGATCAAAACGCTATCGGTTATATCAATTCAACCCACTACATTCAGCATAACCTAGCCGTTGAAGATGGTTTAGAAGGTTTCGGAAAAATTCTCAGTGCCCTACCTAAGGGGTCAGCAAAAGCGAATACCGTTAGAGCCGCAGAAGATGGAGATTATGTGTTCCTCCATACCGAATATAACTTCTTTGGCCCCAAAGTAGGTTTTGATATTTTCCGTTTTGA
Source organism: Shewanella sp. 10N.286.48.A6 (assembly GCF_002873135.1). GTDB lineage: Bacteria > Pseudomonadota > Gammaproteobacteria > Enterobacterales > Shewanellaceae > Shewanella. The sequence continues at coordinate 43,850 of NZ_MCVI01000083.1, read as the reverse complement.
GAATGGGTTAATAGTAGAGCATTGGGATAACTTACAGGAACTGACAGGCAAGAATCCTAGTGGCCGTTCGCAGTTAGATGGGCCTACAGACATTACAGATATAGACAAAACAGAAGAAAACAAAGCTCTGGTCGCAGATTTTATCCAAACCATTTTTATTCAAGGTGATATGAGTAAAATCGGCATGTATATCGACAGTGCAGCAGAAGATTACTTGCAACACAATTCGATGGTTGGGGATGGTCTTGGTGGTTTTAGTGAGGCTATGAAAGCCTTAGCTCAAGCAGGAACCCCCATGGTTTACAGCGTTAACCATAAAATATTGGGCGAAGGTAATTTTGTCCTAAGCGTTGGCGAAGGCACTTTTATGGGTAAACCCACCTCGTTTTATGATCTATTTAGAATTGATAATGGAAAAATAGTTGAGCATTGGGATACTTTAGAAACAATACCAAGCAAAGACCAGTGGAAGAATAACAATGGGAAATTTGGTTTCACTTCTGATTACGTTGTAGAAGTCGCGACATTCGATTTACGCGATGGTGTTACAGCTAATGACTTTACGCCTCTAGATAGAGCCGTTGCAGAAAGCCATGTGTCTAAACAACCCGGTTTTATTTCACGTAGATCAGGTATGACGACACAGGGGTACTGGCGAGTTATCGTTCATTGGGACTCCTTAGAAGATGCAAACGCATCGATGAGTACCTTTATGGAAGCCCCCGCTGCTGCAAAGTTTATGGAGAATACCGACTCATCAACAATGATAATGCGCCGATATAGCCACTAGATAATGCATTTTGTTTTGAAATAAATGGTGGGAAGTCTGACGCCCACCACGAAATAATATGGCCATGTTATTTTTCTAATCAGTTGGGATATACCGGGCGTTAATGTACCAATTTTCGAGACTAAGTCATCTGTGAAGTTATTTAGGAACTTGTTGTCAGCAATAAACATTTTTATTCCCAAAAATCAATTTAAAGCTCACTGTGAAAATGCAAAATAAACAGTAACTTTTGGACTTAATAATGAGTGTTGCATGTTAAGCACTTATCATATTAACCAATAGAATATAAGGCTAATTTAATCAAGACTCACTCTTCCCTTGTTGTGCGGATAAGCAAATTAAATTAAGGACTATTTATGTGTAGAAAATTAAATGCGGGCCGAAATACAGGCTAAAAGCATCTATGCTCATGATTAATACTCATCAAAAAGAGTATAAGATCATAGGTTGAGGCGCCCGTCAAATTAAAAGTGAAGTGGTCAGTAAGTGTCCGCGATCTCACCCTGTACCAATAAACAGCTCTGTAATCATATTTGCCATCTATATACTGCTCATCACCTAATACTCTTTATATAACTCATGCCCGGTGCGGTGTACTGCACGGCTACAGCAGTGGCAATAAGGATTGCCTTGTAAGCTCACTTGCATTCTAATAGGGCGTGGCATCTTAACCTACTTGTTTAATGCTCAATCAAAGCCGATTAGAAAGTTGGCCTCTACGCCATTAAGAGTGGGTGCACTTGATTTGAGACCCCGTAACAAATCAAGAAGACTTTACTGAGCTTTTAGTTAAAAGATAAAACATCATGGCAAAAATGTTTACCAGAAGTGATGCAAACAATAGTAAATCCATTGATATGGTGATCTTATACAATAAAAAAATGGAATTTAAAGATAAAGCTACAAACAATATTACCTGTCTCATTGCGTCCCCTATAAACATTGAGGGAACACTCCCTCAATGTTGTTCAAACATATTACTACGCCGTTTTAGCATAATACCAAGTAGAAAATGCTGCTATCAACCCCAAATCGGCAGCAACAGTGGCAACTATAATTGGTGCAACGGGTAAGCCACCTGTTACAATTTTTATCTCATTTTTGTTCAATTCTTTCATCTTTTAAGAAAAAATACATAGCCACCCATTATTTTGAAGTTATAACATAACGCCTTTCATTTTGAGTTGCTAACACCAACAATCATTAAAAAATACATAGCCACCCATTATTTTGAAGTTATAACATAACGCCTTTCATTTTGAGTTGCTAACACCAACAATCATTTACTAATGGGGTGATTCTTGCCAAAGGACTGAATATTTCATCATTAATCGCCAAAATTAACTCATAAACTAAATTCAACACAGCAGAAAAGCTTGATATCAATCAAGTGGGAAATGCTGTTATTTTAAATTAAGAAATGATTTATGAAGCGCACAACCAGCGCTGACAGTTAGCTGCGCCTTGTCGTCGTTTACGGTCTAAATGTTCACAATATTCAGTTAATGCAGGTAACGCCCCTACAGCTCCTTTAAATAATGCACCAAACTCAGTAGTGATTTTTAACCAGTTTTCAGCAGGAATATTCAATCTATTGAGAATATCCTGGCTACTCGCGCTTATGGCACCGCGTTTGTCATCACGAATAATCCGCCCTGTATCTTCAACCAGCACAATGTAATCTTTGACGCTAAACATCAAACCATTAGGCATATCCAAACGTTCATTGCCCACAAAAGGCAGTAACTCCGCGGGTTGCTCACCTTTCATGGCTGAGTTGATCCGGCGCTGAATGCTGGTGTAATCGGAGCTTTCAGGGGCTGTAGCCATCTTGGCGCGGATAGGGTTTAAGTCCACATAGGCCATGCACGCAAGTACTGCAGCTTCATCTAATAATGCTTGGGATTTAAAGCGCCCCTCCCAAAATCGACCAGTGCAGTTATCTTCTTTATTGGCCATTCGGGCAATAGGTTCACACAGTGAACGCATAAACCAACTGATATCAGTCAAGCGTAGTCGGTATTGAGTAATACAGTCATTCACAGCCTGTAACTCAAACTCATTAAGCACTTCACCTTTAACAAACTTATTGGTCAGCAATGTGCCTTTAAAGCCTTTATGCCATTGGGTAAGCACCTCGAAATCAGACCAGTTTTTGGCGGTATCAATATCCACTTTTAGCACCACATGTAAATGATTACTCATCACCGAATAAGCACAAATATCAATGGCAAAAATCGTCGCAAGCTCTAATATCCGAGAATCAACCCACTCACGGCGATGCTCATAGTTATCACCAGAGCTTGCATCAAAACCACATAGAAAGGCTTTACGCACCACTCTAGAACAGCAGTGGTAGTAAGGCGTATCTTCTAAACTCACGAGTGTTTCTCTTGGTCTGGCCATCATCTATCACCGATTATTAAGCAATAAATAAAGCCTAGTTCAGTGTTGATAATTTAGCCACTTGGAGTGGGTGGCCATGTTATTGTTTGGAAACCGATTATATCGATCAAAACCCAGCCAGTGGTGGCTCAATAACGCTAGAAACAGTAACGCTTTCTACATTAAAAACCCGCTTTGCATCACTCGCACGCATATATTATCAATTCCGCAAGGCACAACCTGCCGATCATTTCTATATCAACCTCAAAAGTGGCACCGTTGAAGATCTAGCGGGTAATAAATTGTTTTAAAACTCGAGTAAGCCCATAGAAAAACTGTGGGCTTACTTTATTTCCTATAGCGACATTCTGTGGCGGCTGCGGTGACATAATGAACTTGCACTCCTCATCAGGCTTACCTTTCAATCCATCATCAAACATCTGCTAGACAAGAATCCTATAGCAGTTTATTCAAGCTTCATCTAGATAGTAAAATCATCAAAGTTTTTTGCTAAGCAACCAACACTGGCATAACAATCGGGAATGATTAGCTTAAAAATTAGACACTTGAAGTGGGTGGCAATGTTAGTCACAAGAGTCTGACGGTACCCACTTATTAGAAGCCGATATCAATAAAAAAATATTAAGTTAGCTGTTATTTGTAAGGTGATGCTTGAGGGTGGCTATGGTATTGTATGCCACTGATTATACTAAATAAGGCTAAATGAAGTGCAAACGAGGTTAAAACAATATACATATCATCCTGTCACCTTAATGATCACCTCCGTTGTACTTTGGATGTTATACCCCCCGATTGTAAATTACCTTATTGATGTCACAAGCGTACTTTATGTTGCCGCTAGTGCCCACTTTATTGCGGCAGTCGCAACGTTACTGTTAACCTTTATTATTTTATTCAAAAAGTATCAATTCAGTTTTAACCTTTCCTCCCTAGTGAAAGGTAAGCAAAAAATCCTCCTTCTTGCTTTACTAACGGGCTCGTTAAGTTTTAGTACCCATCTATTGCTGTATGCATCTTTGGACCTATCAACAGAGTTTGATGTTATCGCCATTTTAATTTATGAAACTTGGCCAATTCTCTTTTTTATTATTGATAGTTTTTTAAGGCGTGACCGCACTAAAGTATCAATCAATGATTTTATTTTTTCAGGGGCTGCATTTTCTGGTTTTGTCGTATTAACCGCACCAAACCTAGATTTAGCCGACTGGATACTATTAGACAGCCCAATGCTTAAAACCATGGGACTTGCTTTGCTCGGTGGCTTTACGATGGCAGTGACATGCTATTTCCGCATGAAGTGTATGGATGTATGGAGCGAGATCTCTGAAAAAGAGAATTTAGGCTTAAATGTTTTGCAGAAAGGAATCCTGACTGAAGCTGGGTCGCGTATCACGTCTGCGGTGCTTTTAGCTGTGACATTTGCTTATTCGGGTGAGGCACTACCGACTATAACGCCAACGATATTTATTCTATTAGCATTTGTCGGTATAGGCATACTTGCTATTGGTAGCTTGCTGTACGACCTATCTGTTTACCGAGCAGAAAACGCGTCTATCAGTACTCTATGGTATTTAATGCCCGTCGGGGCTGTAGCTGTGATTGCGTTGTCACAAAGTAGACTGCTTACCCAATACGAGGCAGTTGCCGCAGTGTTGATTGTCGCGTCTAACATATTTTTAGGCCTGAAATATTCACACCGCTCGTCGCTAACAATTCTATTTGTGTTTGTTTGTAGTGTTGGTATGTGGATCCTGTTTAGCCCCGTATCGCCTATTGAAACCTATTATGATGTGCTGGCTGTTTCAACCATATTTTTTGTTCTTTTAGCCACGTTCGCCCTTGAAAGGGCCACGTCATTAAACAGAGAAAGGGAAAAACTATTAGGCAGCTTTAACAAGCAGGTTATCAGTTTTATTGAAGAAAATGACAAAAATCCCCATTCAGATGTCATTCTTCCTAACATGAAGTCCTATGTTTTACTGACCTTGCATAGCTTTGTTAGGGCGTTTTCAAACGAGTCTGAGCTTCACCAAACACAAGATAGAGTTGAAAAATTAAAATATGCCACCTTACCTTTGTTTGATGAGCAAAGAAAAAACCGGGACAGTTTATTAGAACTGTTTAATACAGGAGATAAATTACAAACCCTAGAAAGTGACCGGATCCCGCCAGAAGAGTTGGTTATTCTCTTTTTCCTTGGTATGGCAAATGTATTCTTCTCTCTCGTTTTTCGCCCTGAAACACTCGCAGCGAGTTTATTTGCCCTCGTTGTATCCAGCTCAATTATGTACCTATTACTGTTGATTATTGAAAGGGATAAATACACCAGAATACGCTATGACCACGGTTTATTATGTTCAAACTTGATCCGTTACGTGCAAAGTAAGATTACCGCTTCATGCGAAAATGACGCTGGCACACAGGGGCAAGTTAACATCGAGAAAGGGGTCCTTAACACGATTAATATTAAGTTATCAGCTCGAGAGTCACGAGCTAGCTCCTATGGCATATTTAGCGTATTTACCTTAATTTTGGCCGGGTTTGCCTATGCCTTTTTTATAGAGTCCATAGATAAAGAAAATACCTTAGAAAAATCCCCATTCGCTAGCAGTCATAATGGTCATAAAACAGAAATTAATATCGCATTAATGGATTGGCCTGGCGCTCAAATTAAGGGGCATATTCTTAGTGAAATTATCAACCGTTATACGGAATATGATGCCAAATTAATACGTATTTCGAATAAGAATGCGTTTAATGAAATGGACGAAAGTGACGGGTTAGTCGATATTCATCCTGATATTTGGATGGAAAACAATCAGGCTCTTGTTCGTCGCTATGTTAATGCCTACGGTACCATCACCATAGGTGATACATTCTCATATGGCAGTCAAGGCCTATGCTATACCGAATTTGACACCCAAAAATCGAATATCAAGCAGCATCAGCTTTCTATGGATGACTTAAAAACGCCTGAAAAAATAAGCATGTTCGACCTTTCCGGTAATGGAAAAGGAGACATCTGGGTAGGCCCTAAAAACTGGGAGGCTACGAAAATAGAGCAACGACGATTATCTGCCTATGGACTAGATAACCACTATGAATACCGTATTTTTGATGCAGAGGTATTTACCCAACTATTAAAGCGCAATAACAAAAAACACATTCCCAGTTTATTCTTTTGTTATTACCCAGATCAGATTTTTACTATGGAGAATGTCCACAGGGTTAATGATGTAAAACATGATAGCCAAACCTGGGAAGAAATTATTTATCAAAAGATCCAGCCCCCAAATGCCCATGGGATCAGCTGGCCTAAAACCGAAATTCATATTGGTTTCCGTAGCGATCTGCTGCAAGACTTTCAAGAACTGGAAACATTGCTCAACTCATTTACGATTAAAAATGATGATTTAATCGCGCTGCTTGCGCTACAAAACGAAGGACACAGCCCTGAGGAAGCAGCCAATATTTGGCTAAATAACAACCGTGATACTGTTTTAGCCTGGTTTACAGGCTTTCAGCTTTCGAGTTCAAAAAAAGCAGATGCCCTAGGAGTTAATTAACAAGTGGGTCAGAGTATGACGGAACCCCACTTATTAAAATGCATTACGTTTGCGACTTCATATTCCAGTTTAATAACTGCCCGCATGCAAATCATCAGGGCGATAGCGTAATAAAATATGTGGGGTCAAAGTCTGATCCCACTTCTTTAAGACCCTTGTTCGGGAACAGAAGACCAGAACCACTATTAGAAACAAGGTATTATTATGCTGGTTAAATTAGACGTGAAAAAGAAATATGTATAGCCAATAAGAGCTGCTTGTTTTGTTATATCAATACCTTTGATTCTTCATACGTTTGATATTTGGTCTTCTGGTTTTGCTTATTCCCATGGGAATTTGGCTGTCAAAGGTGAAGATAATCAATTGTTTTATAGTGTATTAATAAAATACTGCGCTTTTTCGTTTTTCTTTGTGTGGTTTGGAACCGCTGGTACTATAGAAAAAAAGAACAAGAATTAAAGTAAAGTTTTAAGTAGCCTATAAACAAAAAATTAAGTTTACTCTGACCCCCACTTATTAAAACCGGTATAAATACGAGAGCAAACTCAACCATGCTCTCGTAAAGCCAATAATCATAGGTGGCCATGTTATTACCTAAAGTTCTAGGCGAAATAGATTAAGGATAATCTGTGAGAATTAGCATAATAGTTATATTTTTAACCGCACTACTAAGTAGTAATGCACAGTCAAATAATACTCCACCACCTTATTGGGACAAGCTTCAAAAATGCGAAACCTTGAATGGTGAGTATGGTCACGTACAAGCTTTCGAATATCGGGTCAAAAAGTATAAAAAGTGGGGTCAGAGTAAACTTAAACCCTGCCAACAAAAAAGCGACCCTTAGGTCGCTTTTTCACTTTGATAAATAGCTAAACGTCAAACAAAGCCAGCTACTAATAATGGCGTTACTGCCGATGATAAGACAAGGAAGTTTGAGGTTTTCGCCGCGGAGTTGACTGGTGTCAATGAGCAGCGAAAAGCTTAAACTGAAGCCGTATTATCGAGGCCAAGTAGCTGGTTAGCGGTAATAAAGATTGTGACTACAGCGGCTAAATTTTAAAGCTAATTTTTACACTTACCTTTAATAAAGTCTGTGACTAAACTTCTTCATTTAAAATAAATTCGCTCTGTTATTTAATAAAGTTTGTGACCAATAAATCGATATTACGCTTATGCCCTTTTCTGTTGGGAGGCTAAGTACCTTAATACTTGATTTGATTGATGAGCAAAAGCAATATATCTACAATCTAATGGTCTCCCTGTTTCAGGATGTTCAGAAGTTAATTTAGGGTCTCCATCATGCAAAATCATAGCTTCAAACAGTTCAACTTCATCTAGCTCAGCCGCAAGCATCAAAGGTGTAAACCCATTAATTCTGGTTTTATGACGAGCATTAGCGTCAGCACCAGAATGAATAAGTAGCTTAGCGATTTCTCTCATGTTACCTAGTGTCATAAACTCTTTTACTCTGTCTACTATCAAGTTATGCCCAGAGTCTGTAAATTTTTTAAACAAAGGATCTTGTAATTGCCTCTCATAATTTCTTTTAACTTCATCCAACGTAGCGCCCATAAGGCCGTTGGAATGCCTCCTAATAGTATCTAATAGTTCATTATTTAAAGGGTGGTTTTTTATCAACTCCCTACTGACATCAGGCCTTTTTATCATTCCAATCCTAGATAGTGTTGCAAAGAGTGCAGATTGTTTATCAGTATTCCCTCTTAAGTTAACGTTAGCTCCCATCTCTATAACCTTTACTACTACTTCTGGCCTGCCAGTATCCACAGCACAGACTAGAGGTAATAGTTCTTTTTTGGATGTTTTCGTATTAACAACACTTTCACGATGCTTAATAGAGCTTATTAGCTTGAATAGCCTATCGTCCATGCTTGAACCATGATCCAGTACATCCATTTGCAAGATAGAAAAAAGCAATGCAGATTCATCGGAATCAGATAGTGCATTTACATTTACACCTTTATTAATCAACTGAGACACTATTTCCACGCAATTCATCCATGAAAAGTAGACTATTTGAGGCACCTGCTTACCCCAGGTATCCCCAACCACTATTTTTTTATTTGGGCTTCGGAAGTTTGGCTTAATGCTTTGCTCAAAAGTACCTAGTAATGGTCCTATCCGTTGCGCTTCATTTGAGGAACTTACATTGAACTGTAAAGTCGATGGAAAGTGTTTTTGAAATGTTGCTGCATATAATTTTAATTCCCAATCCTCAACTACACTATCAAAGCGATTAGCTTCTAATTGGCTTTGATCTTCCTTATGCAAAGGTATATCAATACCAAATAGGATTGCAGAGTTTTTCAACCTCTTAATGAAAGCTTTATCTGGTGTAGGTTTAAGGCTAGAAGCAATACTAAGGGCTTCTTTTATAATTTCAGGCATCGATGGACCTGCAAAAAATAAAGCTTGTTCAAACGTTGTTTTAAAATGGCTATTTGCTTCTTTAAGCTCACCATTCAGAGCATGCCATCGAGCACGATACCAGTTCAGCCAATACCCCATATTAAATTTGGAATACTTAAATGTTGAGGCTTCAAGCTCGTCAATCAACGTTTTTGAGCGTTGTTTTCGCTCTGCATCAGAGAGCCCTTTATTTTTATCCTTTTTATAAAAAATGTAATCAATCTCTAACCCCTGCTCCCCTAGCGGTTTTAGCCAATCTTGATTGTTACTCTTCAAATGCCATATATATTGCTCAACTTGACTTAAGCCCAGTACAGCAACATTGACTAATTTTTCAGGGTAAATATCGGTATAATTTCGCTGTAAATTATCGATAAAACGGGCTGCTAAAATAACAACTTTAATTTTTTCCCATTCATGCCCCTCAACTTCAGAATTAGGAAGATAATCTGGAATATTTGTTATATTAGATAGCTTTGGCAGTTCATCATTACTTTTCCAAAGCTTGAAGCGATGACGTTTTTCTTTTGGAATAAATTTAAGAAAGCTATCCCACCACTCAACATTTGAAGATAACCAATCAAACGCCTGGGTGATCCCATTAGGGTGAAGGTTATCTCTCATTAAATAATTTGGCCCTTCAATTACTTTTCCCATAAAAAGATTGAATTCAACAGCAACAGTATCGAGGATCCACCGGGCAAGAATTGCTTCAGTCTCAACTCTGGTTATACCGTCCATAGGAGTTGAGTTAACCAATTCAATATAGTCCCGCATCATTGATTCAAATTTAGCTTCTAATTTTTTAGAGAAGTCGTTATTGATGAACTTAGAAAGAGGAACTGAAATAGATTCTTTGAATAAACTTGAAGCTAAGGTGTAGGGTTGGTCATATTTGAAAGCAAAAGTATCTAGCTGCTTATTCGATGCTTTAATTCCTATTGCACTCGCGATAATGCGTACTATTTCAACAGGTGTCATAAATGGTTGGCGCTTTTCTTTAAGCATAATCAACTTCCATTGTCATAATTCTTTTAAGGTTTCGTTTAAAGTTAAGATGTGATCGTCTATCACTCGGCGTACAAGGAACTGCAATGCGACCACCTTTAGGCGCATATATTAAGCCGTGCTTCTTTCCTTGTTTGAACACCCAACCAGATTTAATTAAGTGTTTTACCAGCTTACTAATTTCTTTATCTTTACTGTATGCGGACATAATCAAAATAAAGGACTAGGAAGTCAACAACTTCCTAGTCCTTACTCCTTAACCGTTTTTGTTATTATTAGCGGCAGCACGAGCTGCTCTTGCAGCAAAGCCTTTTGATGACACTTGACCGCCACTTGCTTTTGCCTCGCTACTTTGAATGCGAGCAACAGCTTTTGTGGTCATTGGTGTTTGATTTGATTTTGACTTAGACATAATTTTCTCCGAGATTTAATTAACCCAACATTGGGTGATGTGTAATCTATAAAGAAAATTAATAACCGTCAGTTATGTGACTGGCTGAGAAATTTTTATTTTTGTAAAAACCTATTTATTGATGCTTTTCCTTAAGTTATGACCTTGCAAATAGGTAAAAACAAAGCTGGATATTTTCGACGCGAAGCGTCGGTATACCTCATTTCTTTGAAATGAGAAGACCCCCACAAGTTTAACTTCTATTACCTAGAAGAATAAATCTCAGTAATTTTTAGTTTTATTGTCCTCAATTAGATAAAGAGCACCTGTTTTGTAATTTTTACAGTAAAAAAGTTCAGTTAGTTACTTTTTAAACAAAAAAACTGAATTTCATGAAATGGCAGAATTATATGCTAAGTTTAAATTATGTTTCATTTCACTTTTAAAGTTGATAAACAACGCTTTTAACTGTGTTTCCAAAATAATTTAAGCACAACATACTTCTTTGCATTGTAGTTACTTTAACTTTTTGAATCCTTTTTAGAATCCTTTAAAACGTTCAATTCAAGATCTATTTGTTTTACATCAAGAAAGTGTCCATGCACAAACCTCCTGAAGAAAGTTAAAGTAAATTTTGTCACGTCCTCCATTGTTTCAAAGCTTTCTAGTACGTGATATATGAGTAAAGCTAGCCTTTTTTCACAGGTATCACCTTTCAGAGATCTCATCGATGAACTAGAACAAGCATATACAATATGCTCTGTATATTTCCAATCAGATAAATCAAACCTTCCCTTTAAACCTAAATAAGCTGAGCTAATTGACTTAAGGCAAATATTAGTAAGTACATAAAGGGCATTTTCAGAAGAAGAATAACCTTCTGGATATTTCTTGATAACCTCCGATGCTAAATATTGTCCTTTGCCTTCTTTAGAGCAAAGTTCAATAACATCTTGATGAGAAAGGGGTACAGGCAAGTTAAACTGTATATTGCACTCAGCCAAAGAAAGGTTTGTTGATTTAGACGCCGATTTTGCATCAACAGCCAACTTATATACATCCGCTAAAATAACATCCAGTTGAGTATAAAGCTGACAGAAAGCAGGATCTACACAACAGAATGGAATAGAATGGGAGATAGAAGCTTTAAGGGAGCTATAGTGACATATATCAACAACATCTTTCAAACTTGCTAACATTTCTGGCATATTTAAGCTTGAAGGTATCAATACTTCACAACTTTCAATAAGCTCTTTTAGATTACTAATATTGCTGTCTTTTGCAATGTCATTTGCCGTTGTTTTTATAAATTCATCACCAACTTTAGCTATAGACAAAAAATCTACTCTGCCCATATCATCCAACCAAAAATTAACCAAGTCATGAGTCTCTTTGGTGACATAAACTTTAACACCTGCTTTCATTAACCCCTTGCTTAAACCTGTCAAACAAAAATAAGCTAATGAAAGAACGTCAAGAATAACAGCATCATCAACAACCTTACCTTCTGAGAAAAGACTAAGTGACTTATTGCTAGTACCATCACATAAGTAGATGAAAGCTCCTTTTACTATATCAGCTTCATGTGAGTGCTTAAGCCTCATAAGAATTGGTATAGCCTTCCCATCAATTTCATGTTCGATTGTTTGTTTTTCTTGAGAAATTGAATCAATTTGCTTTAGCATTCCTTCAACACCATCATCTTCATTTATGGATAGTGAATAAAAACAATCATCTCCAGGGTTTATATCATCTCGAATATTGGTAGAAATCCTAAATGCTCCGACAATTGCCGGTAGTTTTTCAATTAGCTTTATAGTCGATATCCCTTCTTTAGCTTCTTCCCCTACTTCCAGGTCATTTAACAGTTCCCCCAATGGACTTTCAGGGTTTAGTAGGTATTCACTTGCTTTACAATCATCAACTAATAATTTTGTGAATGTTCTTCCCCCTTTTGTATAAACAAAAGCTGTTGAACACCTCTTCGAGGGGTATACGTTCTTAGTATGATTACTGTCTCTTTTCAAGTTATTAAAATGAAGGTTAGTTAGGTGAGTGGCTACACCTACAGGATCATCAATAAACCATTCCAAAATTACAGATTCAGCTAAACTCAAGTCAGTCTTAGCAATTAAATGAATTAAGTTAAGACCATCAAAACTAAACTCATTGATAATTTCTTTGGGGATTCTAGAAACAACAATTTGAGTTTTATCGAGCTCTAAGTTTTCGGCATAATAAGCTCTAAGTAAATGAGACCAATAAAAACATGACTTTTTGTACTTACTAACTCCAATATTTGCTAATGAAATTGCTCTTTTAAAGTCATTAGAAATATGTGCTCGTTCAATTCTAACAGCGAGTAACCGAAAACTATCTTTACTAATATTTGTTAACAATTCATCCAATTTTCCTAATTGATCAGATGCCAATAAAGATTGTGCATAAATATCAACAATTGGAGATGCCCAAGGATTAATATGTATTAAAGGCTCTACTAATTTAACTACATGTAATGATAGGTCTATGCGATAGAGATTCAAAGAGAGCTCATAAATTGCATGAATATTTAGCTCACTGAGAGTGTTTTGGTTGACCTCAATAAACGACTCTAGCCTTTTAGATAAATCAAACTTATGTTGGCGGTCATCGTTACTACAAACCATTGAGTTTAAAATTATTTGGATAAATTCTTCGGCAACATCGCTTGTCGAGGTAACCTTCCCGCCACTATTAATCCATTTTTTGATTTGCCGTTCATTTAAATTGCCTTCGATGAATGCTGAAGATATCTTAGTAAACTCTTGTTCACTTATTGCTAATTCATCTTTATTCAACATATCCTTTATCGAAACAATGTTGTTATCTTCTTCCTTATTTAGAGATATAAAGTCCCGTATATTAGGGGTAACCTTTTCTGCTTCTTCAATATTATCAACGCAAATATCTCTCAACCCAACAGCTTGAAACCAAGTGGATGCTAATAAAACTGCTGCTATTTGAACTATTCGCTTATCCGAGTTTTCTTTATACAAACATATGCAATGACTAATTCTTTCCTCTAACGTCTCCATGACATCATGATTAATAAGCCAATAGTGCTTTCCATCAATTTCTTCATATAGCTCATATGCTAAAGAAAGTGAAAATAGTATTTCACTATTAATATTTTTGTATTTATTAAACATAGCTTTCGAAAGCTGTGTTGCTATTTCAAAATTCTTACACCTAATGGCACATCGAACTAATGAGCATAATTCATGCTCAAGAAATTCTGATATTCCACCTTCTAATATTGCATCTAAATCTTTACTATCAGCAATCAGTTCATAAAAGACCTCGAATGAAAAGCTGCCTTTATGACTAGAGTTAACATACCTGTTTTTAGCATTATCTTTTGATTCAATAGAAAGGTGATGAATGCAAATAGACTCTACAACATCTTTAACTAAGCTCACTGAACGAGGGCTACGCAATAAATCTATAAATAAATCCGGATCTATATCTGTATTAGCACCAGTTAATTGAAAAAACCTGAACTCCAAAATTTCAATGAGTGAGTTACATTCATCATCTAAAGATCCCAAAGACTTAAGGCTAGCTATGTATGCTTTAACCATAACCCAATCACGATATGTAATAAATTTAAGTAATTGCTTCGTGAAAGTAAGTAAATCACTAGAAGATAAACTAGTAATATTTAAATCACCTATCGATACATTCGCATTTTCAGCTGCATTGATAATATGACCTACACCCGACGTTTGGGTTACAATAGAATCCCCCATCTACTATGAATCCTTTGAATTAACTATATTACCTACAGAAATATTTCCACTGCCCATGCTATTTATGTTGTGACCTATATTGGATGTTTGCTCAACAACAACTGTATTTTCTGAAGCTTTAATATTACTCAATAACTCCAGTAAACCTTGATGTTCACCTATCTTTCTTTCTATCGCATGGGGTGCTAGATCTTCATTTACACCAGCTTCTTGAAGGTACTCGGTTATTTTTTCTATTTGTGAGTCATCAATAAGCCAGTCCTTTAATTTTGACTTTAACATATCAAACCCTATAACAGCTCCCCCCTTTACACCGTCATAAATAAGTCCTGATAAAATAGATGCACTAAGAATATCCATATAAACCTCCTAAGGTTAATCTCTAATATAGTTGTTAAGATTTTAATTTTAATTTAGCAGGCTTTCCTGACATATTTGGAGTAAGACCTCTTCTTTGCATTTCAAAGCCTATCAAAGAGAGTGAATAAGAAGCTATCACCCACCATACACTGTATTCTGAATACATTAAAACAAAGCCATTTAATGCAAAACCAATATATACAATTAATCCAACTCTAAAATATACAGGGTAATATGGTTTAAAGTCTCTATATACATTATCGGCTCTTATTGAGGCTGAATTAATAGCCTTTTGATAATAAGCATTACTCTCGCTAGAGCTTAGCTTATCCAAAATTTCAAGTTCCAATTTTAACATCTCAACTTGGTGCTTTTCTGCATTCCTTTTACTATTTATGCTGGTGTATACGAGTGCAATAAATGCAACTAAAACTCCGCATGCTTTAATATAAATTTCCATAAAAAATTCCTAATCGACTTTATTTTTGAAAGCGCTCTGATATTTCATCGAAAAATGCTTTACCTGCATCAGATAATAAATAAGCATTAACGCTAGTTTTTTTCAGCAATATATTGCGGTCAATTAAGATATTTTTTATTGCACTACTAAAACCATTTTTAATTGAAGATCTTTCTAACACTTCTCTTGTATCATCCATTTGTTCAATGGCTTCAATATCTGCTTCTGTAAGCCCACCTGACGATTCAGTTAATTTAGTTATCCGATAATTGTTTTCAGTAATGTACTTGCCTATCAACAGCAACAACACGCATGCTTTCATCGTAACATCAGTTTTTAAGTCTTCTTGATTGCTCGCTAAGTCTCTAATGAATATGAATGTCGGTGATTCTACGAAGTCACAACCAGACATTTCATATTGCTGCCGATAATCCTTCAAATTTCCCATAACTTCATTAAACAAGTGGTTTTCAACAAATTCACCAGCATTATTAAGAATGGTTTTATTTATTACTTTACCGTTTGTAAGTTGATCAAAAATTTCTTTACTTAACTGTTTATCATACATTTTCAGTACTCCCTGAATAACTCAACTGTACATACTCCAAATAATGAATTTCATCATTTATTTGCTTTTTTTTGATAGGAAAACTCCGCTCAGCCCCGCTATAGAAAGGTAAAAAAACTTCTAAGCCGTACAGAACATCTGAGAGTTCAAAGTCAGAAAGTGCTTTACTTAGCTCGCTATATAAAAACTGGTGAACATCTGGTAAGGATTTAGTCTCATCAAACTTATCAATGATAAAGCTAATAACCTGCTTTCGCTCATCGCTTACATTACACTCAACTGCTAAAGGCTTAAGTTGACGATCCTTTTTTTTAAAAGAAGTTTCATTGACGGTTAATAAATACTCTTTGAAACGTAATCTAGTTTTATTTGCGTGCCATTGTAACTTTGGTTTAAATTTAGATTTTAGCCTTGTAAGGCCATCTAGAGCCGTATGATTGTTAAACACTTCAGATTTACTAGTTAAATAAATATTCCTTTTTAGTCCGTGCCTTAGCGGCTCAATACTTTCCATAAGGTGTGAGAAAGCACTTTCAATTGATAAATAGAAACTACGATCTTGGCTTAAGTGATTTGAGTATTGATCGAGTTTCCGTACTAAGACACCTATATCTTTGTAATAGCTAGTAATCGCTTTCTTTCTAAATTGAACCAACGTTGCTTCATCATAAAGGTTTAATTCACTCTTATAATGTGAAATTAATCCATCAACCGCCATAGAGAAACTTTGTGTTTGCGCCATTTCCATCGAAGGGTTAATGAAGTCATAACATGGCATTACATAACGGCTATAAAGTTTTGAAACTTTGTTATAAAGCTCTATAACATTAACGGCATTATCGCCTTGGTCATATGACTTATACTCTAAAGCAATACTATCAACTTGGTGGGTCAGAGCTAAAACATTCTCTTTTATCTTAGAATGTATATCACTCATCAATCGATTAAATGTACCTTTAGCTTCTTTATAATCGATTGAACTAATTTCATACTTTTTAATTTGTTCACAAGCGGCAACAATAGCAACGCGAATATTTTCAAATTCTGCATGGTCTAGCTCTCTAGCCCTTTTTACATCTAAAAAACTTAGTAAATCAACAATAACTCTTTCAAGCGTAATCTGACCTGTATTCGGATCGTTATGAATAAAAACACCATTCTCACTCAACGATTCAATACTTAGGTAACTATGTACTTTCTCATCAGAGTCTTTACAAATAACATTGTTGTACAACTGTAAATAAAGGCTCTCTGGTACCTCATTGGCACCATCATTTAATGCAATATGATCAAGCAATCTTAAAAATACATTTTGATGCTTGATAATTGCATGGATTAAAACATCTCGATTAAGTTTCACTGCTATTCGCTCCAAACCTTTCTATGTGCTCTGGCAGTATATTCATGTGACAAGCTTTAACCATAGGCTCCTTAATCATTGATTGATCAATCATTACATAATGACCAACCTTTTTACTTACCAAAGCATCAAACTTAGGTGTTGCACAATAGATAGAAAAGCCATGAGTCGTTATCTGATTAATAATCGCATCGGTATTTTTTGCGTCTAAAGTTCCAATTTCATCAACAATGATTGGCATTCTTAACACGGTATCATTTGAGGTTATTCGCTGTAACAGTACTGATAAGACAAAAGCTGTGATTGCAGTAGTTGTTCCGCCAGATTGACTCTTAGTGACCAACTCTCCAGTATCAGCCAAGCGATACTGGTAATTGACGGCAGCAATAATATCTTTCATTTTTAATCTACGAGTTTTTTTGTTGAAATACTTATGAATAAAGGTAGATAGTAAATTGTAGAATTCTGGCTCTAATAGGGAATCATCTAAAATACTATGTTCACCTAACGTTTCCATCAGTGACTCAAAGCTAGTGTTTAATTCTATGTTCAATTCAATTTCAGATAAATTCGAAACAGTTTTTGTATTTAACTCCAGATTAATACCTGAAATGAACGTAGCTAATAAGTCTTTAGCATCCTTAAGCTCGTTAAGTTGATTATTTAAAAATTGATTGTGGCTCCTGATTGAGTCATTTAGCTGTTTAAAGTCGTACTGGAGTGTAGCAAATGAATTTTGATAACTGTCGATTACCATTTGGCAATCTCTTAAACAACCATGCTCTTTATGATTATCTAAATCAGGGTGTGGCAATGTACTCTGCAACCTAATAAGCTCACTGTTAAGCTTATTAAAGCTATGTTTATAAGTGTTGGCTGATGAAACTACATCAATTGCAACTTGTTGTGTAAGCTCTATTTGAACCAAGCTATTTTGATCAATTGGATTTGCTGTTGAAGTATTACTTGCCGACTTTAACTGGTTTTCAATAAAATCAAAATTAGATTTTTGACCTTCAAGCTTTTGAAGCTGATTATGCAGTGTTGAAGACTCTGCTCTAATTTTTACACTCAAATCTTCTTCAGCTTTGAGCTTAGTCTCTTTTTCACTAATCTTATTAGTGTTATTGGTAATTTCATTTTCAATTTCAACTAATTCTCTTTCTAATTGTTCAATAGCACCAATAGCCGCTTTTTCATTCTCAATTTTAGTTATTTCAGCTTGTGTATCTTGGATAAGCTTTTCAATATTTTCATTTTTAATAGCTTTCGTTAAGTCATCGATTTCACCTGTAACATCATCGATTTGATTTTGCTTTTTAGTTAGAGACTCTTCCCAATCTTTAGCGGACGTTTCCATATCAGCTTTTAATAGTTTACTACCGCTCAATGTTTGCCCTAAAAACTCAAGACCGTCAGCTTCATTGCTTTCAAATAGCCCTACAAAGGATAAAATCACATTTCGTTGTTCATCTGACAAATTGAGAGTTATGTTTCTAAATTCATTATTTAAGGTGTATAAAACATTTGCTGCAAAGTCATCGTTAAGCTGATGGAATAAAGAACTGTTTTTATTTTCTAATAGCCCTTCAAGTATTTTTATATCTTTAATTAATCGATTTTTTTTATTGATATTTTCTTGAAGGCTTTTCGTTCGTCCTTCTTCGGTTTGGTAATTAACTAGATTATCTTGCTCACTTTTTAATGACTCTTCAAAAACAGCCATTACCTCTGACATACTATAGCTAGGGTATTTCTCAACTATTTTCTTACCTTTCAAAAGTTGTTTATTTTTATTAACTAGAGTCGTAGATTTCGATGTATTTACTGCGCCTAGTTTCTCAACTTCTAGAATTAAAGTACTTATTGATGTTTCTAATGTTGTTAGCTCTGTAGCTTTATCAGAGTGTTTTTGACTAATATCGCTATGTTCAGGTACAAATTTTTCTTTAGCTGAAATCAAAGCAGAATTAATAGAGTGGAATCCAATTGAGTACTCTTCAAGTTTCTGTTGAGCTGTTGTAGCTAAATCAGTGACTAACGAGAATTGTTGTTCCGTATTCTTAACCTGCTGAAGCCAGTCTCGTTTTTGTACTAATACACTATGTTCATCTGCAAGTTGTGTTAAATTAGCATCAAGTCTTTCTTGGTCGCGACTCCGCCCCATTTCTAATAATGTCGCCATAGCTTCAGGCATGGAATCGACTTCAGATTGCCCTGTTTCAAAAGCAAGTTGAAATATATTTCTAAAAGCATCAATAGATTCTTTTCTAGCATCTTTCAACGGTACTACGCAAAAACGGCTTCTATCAGGCCCTTGACGATAACTTGCAAACATTAAGTCAGCTATTTTTGATGTATCGGATAATTGCTCACCTTTATGCTTTTTACAAAATTGACTTACGCTATTAATGCTAATTGAAGTGTTAAACGTATTGTTCTCTGTATCCCAAAATAAGGGTTTCAGCTCTTCATATTCAACTGGAATAAAGAAACGTCCATAACCATAATTGCTCATTTTGTAGAGCACCATACAAAAATGTCCACGAGGGTTTTCTACCTCAAGGATTATAAATGAACGAGGATCTGGAAAATAAAAATCATAAGACTCTTCTGCTGAATAAAGTCCCTTCTTCCCTTCAAACTTGAATTTTCTTTCACAATTATAAAAATCGGTTTCGGGAAACAGTAATAATTTTGTCCCTGCTAACGAGGCAGTCTTTCCTTTGTTATTATCACCAAACATAGCAATATTACATGCTATGCTAATTTCAGAATAAGCGTGTCCCGCTGAATTTATGTAAACCATACGGCTCAAAATATATTCTGACGGTGCTAACAGTTCCATGTTAATTTCATTTTCAGACGTCATTTAAATAACTCTCTTGTTCCAAAATTTTCTTATGTTTATGAATTATTGAGGCAGCAACAGTTAAAAGTGGGTAGTTGCTACCTAACCCGAACACTTTTTCCAAATAATCATGAGCCTTTACTTCAACTACTTTTGAAAGCCTTTCTTCAATATCTAAAGGGAGTATTAATTTCATAGGGATATTTGGTAAAAGTTCAGTTAGGTTTTTAGCTATTGTCAAACCACCTAAATCCAAATCCAGCAATAAAGAAAGGTGTTCATAGCCAGATAAAAATGGTTCATGTAATGCATTGCTTATTGCATTCCCTTCAGTAAAAATAATATCTAATTCAGGTCCTAAGTTAGTATTCGTATACTCTTTTATAAACTTCATCGTTTCATTTATTTTTAAAAAATTCTGCCTATTCTCGATAAGCAAAGCCTGCTTTTGTTGTTCGAAATCTGATAAAACCTCACCATTACCACAAATAGTAATTAATGATGGTAAGTGGTTAGAACTTCGAATAATGATAAATGAACCATCAACATTAGCATCGTGGCTTCGATTCTGCTGTGCAAGACCTTCTCTACCCCAATCATTAGAGGAAGTAAGCAAATACAGTTCTTCTTTTAATTTAGCCTCAATCTCTGTGACAATATAAAGATCACCACTGTGCTTGTATGCTTTGACATCATCACTCGCTCTTGAGATTTCTAAAGACAACGCATCAACTACCTTAAAAAACTTTGAAAGGTTTATTGGTTTGTTATTTTCAATATTGTCTAAATATCGCTTTATTTGTTTCAAACTCATTTAGTGTTTATTAATAGGCACTATACATTTGTAGCCACTATATATTATTATCTACTAAATTCAAAATAAATTTTAGAAAACATGTCAGATCTTAAAACCCAACGACAAGAAGAAAGACTCAAATACATCGATTTATGCGCTTATGTGATGGGGTTCGTGAATAGAAAAATATTAATGAATCGCTTTGATGTAAAAGAAGCTTGGGCAACGAATGACTTTAAAACCTATCAAGTTAGATCTAATGAAGGCTTAATTTATGATCATGGACTCAAAGCCTACAAACCTATTGATTCTTTTTCGCCTATTTTTGAACATGAATCAGCTACTGCAATTCAACTTCTCAGTAATGGTAGTCAAACAATCGTTTGTGAGCCTAGTTTTGCAAGTAAGTCATATAGCTGCAAAATACCTAGCGTAATGCCAGAACTAAAAACTATTTATCCTGTTTTAAGAGCTATCAGCTTAAATAAACAAGTCGATATAGAATATTTTTCACGCTCAAAAGGGAAAACAAAAAGGAAACTGTCACCACACTCGTTGATAAAAACAGGTTGCTTCGATTACGTCAGAGCATTTGATCATAATGAAAACGAACATCGAACATTCAAACTTAGTCGTATATTCACGGCTAAATTTGTAAATGAAAAACCTAAAGGAAATGAAGTTATGGACAAGGACCATGATTGGAATACAGAGGTAAAAATAATCATAGGAATCAATAGCGATGGTAAAGAAAAAGAGACCATTAAGTTTGATTATGGTTTTAAGAGTGACACAATAGAAATTAAATTGAAAAAGGCAATAGTTCCTTTTTTTCTAATGGATTGGAACATAGCTCCAAAAGAACACCTTAATTTACCAACGCAATTATTTCCATTAAAACAATTAAACCCAAAAGTTTAAATAAACAGTATTAATATAAAGTTACCTTATATTGACCTGCAAAATAAATCACAAAGGAATGTCATATGAAAAAATTTTTAGTTATTTCACTATTTCTATTAATTGGCTGTCAAAATATTAAAAGCGATCAAGCGAATTCATCACAAGATATAGAAATTGATAAAACAATTTTACCTAATAACTATCAAGTTGTTGGTTTTTCAGAATGCCCTATAAATAATGAAGATTTACAAACAATAATAAATGTTAAAAATGGCATTTTAATCCCAGATTCAGATAAAAGTTCAAATGTTGATAATATATCTTTATCTGTACCTCAAATGAATGAATGGCTACATACATTCAATCATATAGATAGTCTTCACCCTCCAGTAATTTTCGATTCACAAAGTAACAGACAAGTATATTTCTTTATCTTTGACGGAACTTGGAACGACAAAGATAGTAGTAAACCCAAAACGATACCTGCCGAAATTTACAAAGAGTTAATCAACCTAAGCCCTAAAGACTCTAGAATTAATGTTCAGTATTACTCCGGTGTTGGCACTAAAACAACCTCTTTTGGTAAGTTGCAAGAAGGTATATCAGGTAAAGGCTCCAAAGAAAGAGCAATAAAAGCTTTAGCCGAATTAAAAAATCATATTAGTACAACAAACCAAAAACCACATATATATGCGATTGGTTTTAGCAGAGGAGCAGCAACAGCAAGACACTTTTTAAATTTAGTGGATGATTACTACTTTCAAAATACTTCATCAAATACAAACTCATTATTTTCAACACCCCGTCTGTATTCTATGCTTTTTGATACAGTAGCAACAGGACAAGTTGATGCTTTAAAGCTTGAAATACCAAATACTGTTACTTCTACAATACACTTTGTTGCAGCATCAGAAGAAAGGCTTTTTTTTCCTATTATTCGCCTCAATAAGAAGCAATTACAACCTTCATACGAAGAAAAATTGGTAGAAATAGATCTACCAGGCGTACACAGCGATATTGGCGGAGGAAATGATGATGAATTAGAAAAATTAGCTTATACACTGGCTTCAAAGTGGCTAGGAAAACAAGGGATCTACCTGCCAAATAAAAACAAAGATGTTCAATCGATACTAAATTTAGGAATGAATGATTCTAGATGGCTTAAGTTAGGAGAACCAAATAGTAATGCAAAGCGCACTGATATTACTAAAAAGGCATTAAACACATTACCTTCAGATCACTACAATTTAAACTTTAATCAATTAATGGAGCCATATTTACTCAGTGCAATGAGCGCAAAACAAGAATACCTTAAACAAGTTAAAGATTTGGAGTCAGGTAAAAAGAAAACATTTCAAGGTCTAGTTATTAACCTTTTCCTAAATAACAATATTCTTTCACTTCAAACGAACTGTCCAAATTATGTCTCAGTCAATAAAGATCAAGGTATTATTGAAGTTTTAAATAAGCCGTTTATATGGTTAACTCCTGAATACTTGGAGTACTTAGGTTCAAATCATGGCGCAATCAACACTTACCCACCGCTAAATAAAGAGAATTTCGTTCGAAAAGATTAAAACTCCATTTTTGAGTTAAATTCTAGCAATGCTTTTATTCATAATTTAACTCATTAGCAAAAACCTAATTACGTTTAAAGCCCGGTGAAAAAGGTTTTTTAATACATTAAAAAACCTTTTAACTAAGCGTAGCTATAAGCTCTGCCTGCATATACTGATAAATATCATCAATATTGAGGACTTCAACTTTTTGAAGGTAATGTTTTCCCGCATACTCTGAAATCCTATCAGCATGCATAGGTTCCATTACAAAAATTTTATCAGCCCAATTTAATAAATCGACTGTACAAAGCGTACTGCCATATTGTTTACAATATTTCTCACTCAAGCCTGCCGACTTGAATTCAAAATCAGGGTGCTGTTTTTTGAAATAATCTTCAGCAGTCCGAGAGCGATGCATATTCGATGTACACAAAAAAAGAATATTCATCTACGAAAAATCTCCTGTTTTCATACGATCTAACATCCCTAAAACCTCATTAATTCCTTCACCTGAATCTAATAATGATAAAGGTGAAACACCACCTAGCGGCACTTTAGGCCTAATTAACCAATCCTCAACCATACCTTCATTACCTTTAAAAAAGTACATCAGTTCATCAATTACCTGTTGTGGTATTTCGACACCTTGAATTTTTTTCTTCATGATTTATTCCTTTTATGCCATGGTTGCTTCGGTGGTAAATGGCGGTATAGCCACTTTTTGTCATACCTAAATAGCCAGTTGTAATGTACAGACGCAGCCTTTTGGATTGCATGTCTTGTATTAAGTGGTTCATTTCTCATTGCAATGAGTAGCTTAGCTCTGCGGATATAACGCTTCATCCAATATCGGCGCTTAAAACGAGCTTCTACAACATCAGGGTTTTGGGATAGAATTTGCTCTACAGCCCCAACTGAGAAACCCATATCTATCGCTACAGACTTAGTTTTTTCATGACGCTTTAACTTTTCAAGAATCAGTACTCTTTCACCCTCAAAAATACACTGCTCTCGCCTATCGATTTTTATATTATTTATAACCGCAATTTGCTTTACTTTCCCTACACTCAGGCTACTGTTCCTACTTGCTTCGCGTAAGCTATGTCCTTTTCTCAAAGTATTAAGCGCTACATTTTCATTATCATCAAATTCGTGCTCTGTAAGTGTTTTTGGCTTAGTTCTATAATCAAAAACACTTTGTTCAAACATCAGAAGTTCTTCCATACCTTCAAATAGCATGGCAATAATCAAAATGTGCTTTAATGGGTGGTGCTGTGATTCTGAATGATAGAATATACTTGCAGGAAATGTACGTGATTTTCCTAGTTCAAATATATCTGCAATGGCTTCATCATCCATCACTGGAGCCCAGAAACCTTCAAGTAAAGTTCTAAGCTCAGTTTGATTAACAGAAAGGGATTTAGAAGCTAAACCAATATTTAAAAGCTTGTAACGATAAATATCGGCAAGCCTTTCCCCTTCTAATTGATGAAAGCTATTAGCCAACAAGTATTCAGTCACTTTAGCCAACTTTAAGGACTCAGGGCTTGCGATAGTCAATACAGAGCTACTTAGGTCTTGAGGAGGTAGTTGAAGGCTTCTACGTTGCTTTACATAAGGTATTAGCTTTAGTCCATGCTTAACGCATGCAGATACTCCAGGTAATTGATGCTTTACATGCCAGTATGCAACACCTTTATTTTCTATGTCGCATTTTGAACATTTAGGGCAATAAAGTAATTCACTTGTATCATTAACTCTATTGGCTGTAATAGAGAGATATTTATGAATACGTTTAGTATCACCGGAGTAAATTAAGGATATGACTTTGTGGTAATTACTCTCACAGACGAAGCTTCGAAAAAACGGAATAACAGTATGTTCATTTAATAGTTTATGAGCATTGATTCCCGACAGTTTCTCAAGTTCTGGGATAAAGCTTGGGAATGTAGAGTCAACCTGCTTACCTCTACTCCCCAAAAGTTCAGTTAGAATTCGTCCAAGATAAGGTTTTGGTGTATCAATAACCCAGCGAGAAACCCAGCTATATAAAGTCTCATCTTCAAATAATGCCGGGCAATATTGAACTAAGTCCTTATTCATCGGGCTCATCTCCCATCACCAATTTCAAAAACTCATGTTCTAAGCCAAGAGACTTGAGCATTAGTAACAGACTAATAGGTGGAACCTTGTTACCTCGAAAAACCGTAGTGACAATATTTAATAACTTTTGGTTTGGTTTTAATATCGATAGCTTATCTCGATTAAAATATGCCTCTATGACGCCATCATTAAGCCATTGGTTAAAGTCCAGCTGCATATTAGTAACATCTTTACGTAAAGATAAAGGAAGATTTCTAGGAAAAGAATCAAAACCAAAGTGACGCTTCATCAAGCCAATAAGTGATTCAACGGGAACAGCGGAGGTATTTTGTTGAAGATATAAACTTATAGATTCAATCCAATTAATCAATACTGAAGTGGGTAACTCTTTTGCTACCCACACACTATTACAAGCAGGACACAACCCGTCATGATGCGGTAACCAGAATCTTTGAAATGTTTGAAAATTAAAGCCGCAGTCAGCGCAAGTTGTTTGTAGGGCGCAGCCGTGTTTATAGCATTTAAGCAGTGTTGGAACTTGGTGGTTGGTATGCCAATAGGTCGTACCATATTCTTGATAATCATCATGAGCACATTGCTTACACCACCGCCAATAATGAGCATGCTTAAGGTTTTGCTGTAACTTAGGCAGCAACTTGAAACTCTCCCCGCTATTTAATAGTTCATCATTAAACAACCCAAGTTCTGTTGATGTTAAGAATGAGCGATAATAAGGAAGTAGAGTATGTTCTTTAAGTATAACCTCAAGCGGCATAGTCTCTTTATAATGACTAGCTAAATCACGAAAAACAGGACGCCAAACTGCTGAAGGCGTTAATTTTGTCAGGTTTGACGATACTTTTTTGCAAGTCATCAAAAAATCATTTCGCCCTGTTAAATCAAACCACCGAGCCAAGACACTTAGCAAATGCTCGTTAGGGAATAAATACGGCAACTCAACATTATTGTTCATCGTTACCTATCCCCTGTAAAAATTCATCAGAAGACAAGTCACTAGATACGCTAGCAACTGTGCCTTTTGAATTATCATCTGTTTTCAAAACTTTTGTAGGGTTGCTTTGTTGTAACTTAGCTACATTTTCAGCTTCAAGCTTTTCGCTATTAGAATAGGTAGGTTTTTTAGTCGACTTATCACGTATTAAAGATTCAAACTTTTCAGCGTTGTGCTTCCTCAAAGCAATTAACGCAGGATCAATCAAACTAAATTGCTGATCATAAACAACTCTTAATAATTCAGGGCTGAGTGTTGTGAAACCTTTTGATTGGTCGGTGACTTTATTAAAATCATGCTGCACTGCTTCATGATGCAAAAGCGCTAAGCGAGTCATAATGGCAGGAAGCCCACATGATAATCGATGAAATTCAGATCGAAACTCTTCGAAGCGAGTAGGATTATTATCTAATATGAATTCACTGGGAAATAAAGCATTAAACAGGGTATTAAAATGTTTAGAATCAAACTTATTTAAACCAAGGACGAATTGTCTATCGCTAAGCATACGTCTAACAATAGTAATATCATGTCCTATACGATGGTCATCCTCTTTGAGTGTTTGAAACAAATCAACACCTTGCCGGGTACAGCTTAAAATAACGGGAATGCCGATTTTATTAAATAAGCTTTCCAGTAATTGCAATGAAGGGCTATGTTCAGCTTTTTTATAGCCTAAAATAAATTGTAATTCATCAATGTGAATTAAGCCTAAGAAATGCTTCATCGCTACATGTTGAACAGCGCCAAACATAACATCAGCACCAAATTTATTTTTATCTACCCATTCTTTTTTATGCTCAGTACCAAGTACATCATCTACCGCTTTAAAAAAATTAGCACACAAAGCTTTAGGGGAGCCTGTAGCCGGCATATCAATCGATAACCAATTCAATTGCTTTTTATTAAAAGGGGTTCCCTTATAGCTGCTATGCTGTACAGCTTGTGGAGTCTTGCTTAGTACACTTCTGATCAACGTAGTTTTACCACTTCCTGATTCACCTGAGACAAGAACAGACGGTGCTGTTGTAGGAGCTAACCCAGGGTAGTTTTCAGGTTTATACAGTTTTTTTTCACGTAATGAGTGTGAAATATTGGTATGTATTTTTACTGTGTCCGCTGAGAATGGGTTCCTATGAACATAACCAAAAAGCTTCAGACTCATGATTTTATTATATAAAGCCTGGGTATAAGGATGAGGTGAATTAACAACTGATAATTGTCTGAGTTGCGACATTTGATAAACTTCAGGTAGCTGCCAAAAATTCTCCTGAGCATTGGGTAAAATTGTTAATGAATCAATCAGCTTCTCATTCGATAGCTCAATCTGAATCGATTCCGACAAAGGATTATTATTTAAATTTAAATCAAGGTGCTTATTATAACTTGCAGGTAATAACATGATGTCTCCTATAACAACGCATCGTTGTCAGAATCTAATTGAGGTTGAATTTGGGTAGGTGCTTGCGATAAAAGATCGCCCTGCAAAGCCAATTGATGGTCAATTGCTTTGATTACATGCTGAACGGCAACGAATACCTTTTGGCGCTGCTTAATATCTCTTTGCACGCTTTTAGAAGTGTTTGTATCAGCACCTTCGATGGCATCCTCATTTAATCGCTTAAGCTCGGCTAATAAGTTGTTTCTTTGGATTGTCAGCTTTTTAGTATTTAGCTTATTTTGATGCCGTTTATCTTTAAACTGCTCTAATAAATGCTGTACTGGCTCCCAATGCTGGCCAATAAAAGGGCTACCGTTGTTAACATTTTTCAAGTCGAAACGAATATATTGACCGTCTGCCGTTTTATGCCACAAACTTGAAGTCCAAGATTTAGGTCTCTTAACAATAATCTTGAAAGAACCATTTAGGTTGGCAACTTTGAACCAGTCAGCTTCTTTTGCATAATCGGATAAGTACACTAAACCTTTAAAGTAGATCCCGTCCCCTCTGACAGTTGCTTCTTCCTCAGGAAGAAAAGCCCAATGGATACGGCCAGGGGCTATTTCACGACCATCTCTTCCACCATTCATTTCTTGCTTTAGTCCATGCAGAAAAAGGGCTTCTGGTGTGATATCAATACCTGATTGAATCGCATTAATATCAAATCGGTGAAGTCTATCTGCTGATTTATTATTCTTAATGATTAGGTCTATTAACTGTATATTTATTGAGTCGTAATCAAGAAGTGCCTGCTGAGACGCATGTTGATCTCCACGCTGGGCATGTTGATTTAAAGCTCCTGGAATAAAGTGAACCCCTTTATTTTCTAAGCACCTGAAAGCGCCTTCTACTGTACCTTTTGCATCCCCTCTGTAAACAGCTGCAAAGCTATAACCTCGAATACCAAGCTCAGCCTGCAAGACGGTACTAATCACTTTATCGGGCTGCTCAGTTCCATTATCTACTGCTGCTTGCACTGGAACGTGATGAGCTGGCCAATCATCCTCAGTTATTGAGTAATTAAACCGTGCAGCAAATTCAACTTTACATGAGCAAGCATTAACTAAAGCTTGTGCTGCCCCTTCCCAATTAGGTCCATCAAACCCTAAATAGAACCCAACAATCATTGTTGAGTAAACATCAATAACTAAATAAAGGACAGGACGCCCCATACTGTATTGGCCTGTAGTATCGAATGGATATCTCACATAAACATCAAGTACAGTAGCATCAATTTCATAGCGATAAGTTGATCCGATAACCCCCTCTAATGCAGAGCCTTGTCTATCAGCGAAATCTTTTTCGTAACTAATATTTCCGTGTTTAATTTGAAGGTATAACTGTTTATCAATAATGCGTTTTAAATGATAATAAACCTGCTCTTCAGATAAGCAGTCTTCTTCTCTTTCGAACGGAATTCTAATTTGGTGAATTTCACCTTCAATTTCCCGTTCTAGAATGGTTGTTTCAAAGTTAAACTGATAAAGCTCAATCGCTTTCTTAAAAGTAAAGTTAGGATATTCTTTTTTACCTTTTTCAGACTTTAAAAATTTAACTAGCTTCGCAATATTGCTTTTGTGCTCAGCAGTAATACCAATATTAGGGGCTGAAATCCTTGCCTGTCTAACGGGTTTACGGCCTCTTTTAATATTTCTATCTTCAATTTTTAGAGGGACTTTATAATTACTGCCAGAATTTTTAAGCTTACAGGGCAACAATGCATTAGGATGACAACCAAAGACAATATAACGATTCAAGGCATTGTAATAAGCGCCTTTTGTTGTCCATACCTCTTTCTTCTTATCGGAATTAACCTTAAGTAATTTAGCTTTTAGTAAATCAGCGTTAGCTAAATTACTTTTAATCAGTTCCTCAAGCTCATCAGCAACACCGTCACCATAGATATATTGATTAATTAGCTCAGGAGTCGTTAAAGGTGCAGTTAACCAGTGCTTCCAATCCCGATTAATGAGCCATGTCTCACGCTTCTGTTTAATAAGCTCTTTATCACTAAAGGACATCTCTCCTGGATAATCAAACTGCTCAGATTCAACGCCTTTTTTACGTATAAGAGCTACTAAGTCTGTTACTTTCCAGGGTTTAGGTTTAGAAAAGTTATCCTTACTACTAACATGTTTAGCATCTGCAACGGCAGCGAAGCGATAATCAAGGCTCACATGACAAACTAAGAGTTCTTGCTGAGGGTTAGTAACTTTAATCAATTGACCTACATAAATCATAATTCGAGCTCCACTGGGCGGAACAACCGAATATGTTTATCACAATTGATAGGTAGTAAATTATGCAACCCCATATACTGAAAAAGGCTCTGGATATGCTGAAAAGACTTACCAGTTTTAACTTCTAACGTCCTAAAATGATCTTGCAACCAATTGTGTGGTGCTAACAACCAAGCTTCAACAAATCCAATAGCAAATTCAGTTAGCTCACTTTTTGAAGCCACAAAATCATACGCTAATTCGAAGTAATCAAAATTCCATGCTTCAGCCTTTGTGGCATCTCGCTCGGTAAGCACACGATAATCAACACCTCTTGCTTTCCAATATTGCCGCTCGATATCAAACTTCTGCCATGTACGAGGTTTGATTTTTTTTACCTTAGCATCTACTTCTTCATAAATTTGCTCCCAGTACTTAAAAGTGTATGCGACACGGTATGTTGAGCCACTTTTATTTCTATATGTAACAACAAAGTCAGTTGTCATTACATAACCTAAATTCGTTTCCCAATCACGTGGGTGAATTGCATTTAAAGCTATAGCAATATCAAGCGTCTCATCAATATCAAGAGCATACTGCTCTTCAATTTTTACAACACTTTTAGATGAAAGGATCTTCTTATAGGTTCGGTATTCACCGTCTGATAGCAGGTGTACATGCCGCTTTTGAATAGGACAAAATAACCAATGACGTCGACCAATTTGATTAACATCTCGCACGGTAAGATAAGGTCGGTATTTTTCAAGAAGATCCTTCTTCCATTTATTCAATTTTGTAACAGTTTCTTTGTTTACTGTTACCTCAGTTCTTCTTTTTACTTTGCTCATTTCCCACCTCTTTTAAAAAGGCAAAATGTAGCAAAAACAATCTACTCACGGAAGACTGCACAACAAGCTAAGAACATGATATAATTAGACTTTATTATACGGTATCGGCTAAAATGTCATTAAACATTAAATGTTAAAAAAATAAAGTTTAAGTAAAAGTAGGTAAGTAATTGATGAGTATAAAAAATGAAAAATCAGGCTGATTTAGCATATTAATAAGTATCTATAATGGCATTTAATAAAAAACCTTCCAGATATTCATATTAGTTATATCAACAGTGTACCTATTCCAAAATATTCTATCCCAAAATCAATTTATTTTTTAGGTCGATATAAAACGGTATATATCAGCTAATTCTTTGAGGGAAAACACCCTATTACTAAATAGGACTATCTTTTTAATGTGTTAATGCTCTAAAATTTTCATCTATAAATTAAGCTCAGAATAAAACCGCAGAATGTTCCTTGCATGATAAAGTTTAAGTTGAATCATTGCTCATAGGCATTCCCCTTAATCACGGAAGAAATATATGATTGAATCAATTTCTATACAAGGAGTGGCAAGTTTTCAAAACCCTACCCCTGTATCACTCAATACAAATAAGAAAATAGTGCTGTTTTATGGTCATAACGGCACGGGGAAATCCACAGTAGCAAGATACCTTCAGGATAAAACACGTATTAACTATAGTAATTGCAGCTATGTGTTACCTAATTCACAAGATTATGAGACCTTAGTTTACAATACTGATTTCGTTGAAAAAAACTTCTCGCAAGATAGCTTCGAGGGTGTATTTACTTTAGGGGAGACTAATGTTGCGGCTGAGCAAGCTATAAGCACAGCAGAATTAGAGATAAAAGCATTAGAAGAACAAAGAGTTCAAAAGCAAACAATTAGCACTCAACATGAAGAGAAAAAAAACACCCAAGTAAAAGCAATTAAAAACAAATGCTTTGAAATTAAAAAAGAGCATGACAAAAAAGATTTAGATCACTGCTTAGTTGGCTTTAAGGGCTCGGCTGCTTCGTTTTATGATGAGCTTCTAAAAACAACCCTAATTGAAAAACCTGAATATACGTTTCAAAGTTTATCTACAGAATCTAAAGAACTAAATAATAAGAGCGCTGTACCAAAAACTATGATTCCGACCGTAGCTCTAAACCTGGCTTCAAGCGAATCAAATACTATTTTAAGTGAAGTAATTGTAGGCTCTAGTGATAGTTATTTAGCTGAGTTAGTCGATAAACTCCAAAACTCAACTTGGGTAGATAATGGACGTATTTATCTCGATGATGCTGAGAGAAAATGCCCGTTTTGCCAACAGGCAATTGATAATGAATTAGTTGAAAATATTAACAATCTTTTCGACGTTTCGTATGAAGAAAAAAAAAGTGAGTTAAAAATTCTACAGAGTGGATATAAGCAAGCAATTGAAACTTTAAACGAGACACTATCAGGAACTCACTACACGACGCTTAACGATACAAAATTCGACCTAGCTAAAGAAAAACTTTCAGGTGTGCTTCAAGCAAACCTTACAAAACTGAATCAAAAACTAGCAGATCCAAGTATTAAAATCACCCTGGAATCTACTATTGATTTAGTACAACCAATTAATGATATCATCAATATTCATAATGCTTCTAGACGAACATTTAACGCTAGATTATCAAAGAAAAAAGAATCTCTCACCGCAATTAAAAAGAAGTTTTGGTCTTTGGTTCGTATTAAGTATGATGCTGAAATAAAAGCCCACGATACTTTAATTGAATCAATAGAAACAGATATTAAAACGACTAAAACAGAAGAACGTGACCTTACTTCAGCGATACAAGCTCAAAACGAAATTATTGCTGAAAACCGTAAAAAAATCACCAATATTGAAACATCGGTCATTAGCATAAATAATCAAATTAAATCGATAGGTTTAGAGGGTTTTGAGATCAAACAACAGCCAGGTGAAAATAACCATTATTACCTTTGCCGTGGTCCTTCTTCGAGCGGGAATGATGTCTATAAATCGCTTAGTGAAGGTGAAAAAACACTTATTACTTACCTTTACTTTTTAGAGCTATGCCAAGGAAGCGTAAACAGTGATTCTTCAACCCCAAAAAATAAGAAGATTATTGTCGTTGATGACCCTATATCAAGCCTATCTCATAATTATATTTATGAGATAGGAGCTCTTACGCATAAAAAATTAATTCGAGGCTACCAATATGCACAAGTAATATTACTTACTCACAGCCTTTATTATCTGCATGAAATGTTAAAGTATTTGCCTAAAGGGAAAGACAATGCAGGTAATGATAAATTTGATAATAAATGTAATTTATTTAGAGTTCTTAAAAATACTAATAGTAGTATTGTTCCTATGGGAAGAAGTGATATAAAAAATGATTACCAGTCATACTGGCAGATTATAAAAGACGCTCAAAATGGCAGTACTAATAACATTGTTTTACCTAACATAATGAGAAATATACTCGAATATTATTTTTCTTTTGTACATAAAACAGATGCGCTCAAAGCCGCTCTAGATGCACTTGAAGAAGCAGATGCTGAATTTTCCCCTTTCTTTAGGTTTATTAACAGAGAATCACATTCTGACTCTGTAAATATAAATGATTTAGGGGAGATCGACTCGGATAGATTTATTACCAAATTTAAAGATGTATTCATCAGGACTGACTTTGAAGAGCATTACAATAAAATGATGGTGGTATAGAACATAACTAAATTTGTAATAATGACGAAATGTGTCTGCATATTTAAAACTCAGACAAAGTACTTTTAAGATGTCCTAATTTAGCCTTAAAGACTCCATTGAAATCTATTTAAAATTTAGACAAACTATAAAAACGTTTTTATAGTTTGTCTAATTTGTTGTAGCTCATATCTGATCTTACAGTTTCGATGAATAGGTTTGGACTTTATCTGACAGTTAGTTATGAGCAATCAAGAGATCGTTGCTATCATTTACAATGACTTGAAGATTTCTACAAAGCGGACGTTTAAATAATTCAACCCTGCCCAAAAAGATTAATTTGATTTATACATCTTCACTTTATAAATCAAAATCCCTCTCCATATGATTTATAAAACACGGGGTTTTAAATCATAATTCGATATAAAGTGATTTATAACGAACAAAGGTTTAAATCATTCATACTAAAAATCAACAATAGCTATATCAAAATATTATTCTAACTAAGATGCAGACTATTTACTTTGAAAGTTCATTGTAAATCTAAATTTAGCTGTTAATGGGAAGAGGATGGAAATTACAGGCTTTGAGAAGTTATTGAAGAGTAAATTATTAAGCAAAAAAAAAGCGAACCGACCGGTTCGCTTTTTAATTAATCGTCTGATAACTGATTTAGTTAGTCACAATCTCTATTTCGGTCACAACCTTTATTAAAATAGTCACAAACTTTATTATCAGTTACCAGTAGCCATTATCTTTATTCGTAGTCACCAATTGGCACACAAGAACACATCAAATTACGATCCCCATAAACATCATCAATACGGTTAACCGTTGGCCAGAACTTATTCGCTTTAACCGCTGCTGATGGGAATACGGCCACTTCGCGGCTGTATGGACGTGAGTCAAACTCAGGATCCATAATGTCAGCCATGGTGTGTGGTGCATTGTGCAGTGGGTTGTTATCGCTTGGCCACTCGCCTGCTTCGACTTTGGCAATCTCGCCACGAATAGCGATCATCGCTTCGATAAAGCGGTCTAGCTCTACTTTTGACTCTGACTCTGTTGGCTCAATCATTAACGTACCTGCTACAGGGAAGCTCATGGTTGGGGCGTGGAAGCCGTAGTCATTTAGACGCTTAGCAATGTCCATCTCAGTGACGCCAGATGCTTCTTTAAGTGGACGTAAATCGATAATGCACTCGTGGGCTACGCGATCATTACGGCCAGTAAATAATACTGGGTAATGGGCCGACAGCTTCTTCATCACATAGTTAGCGTTAAGTAGCGCCATTTGGGTTGATTGCTTAACCCCTTTTGTGCCTAACAGCTTAATGTACATCCAGCTAATAGGTAGGATGCTAGCACTGCCGTATGGCGCGGCTGATACTGCGCCATTATGGTCGCTTTCGCGGCCTGGTTTGACAACTTTATGGCCTGCAACAAACGGCGCTAAATGCTTTTTAATGCCGATTGGGCCCATTCCTGGTCCGCCGCCGCCATGTGGAATAGCAAAGGTTTTGTGTAGGTTAAGGTGTGATACATCAGCGCCGATAAAGCCCGGTGATGTAAGACCTACCTGTGCGTTCATGTTGGCGCCATCAAGGTAAACTTGACCGCCATGTTGATGAACGATTTCACAGATTTCGCTGATTGATTCTTCATACACACCGTGGGTCGATGGGTAGGTGATCATAATGCACGATAAGTTATCAGCAAGCTCTGCCGCTTTCGCTTTTAAGTCTTCTAAATCAACGTTACCGTCTTTATCACAGGCTGTAACGACTACTTTCATGCCAGCAAGCTGGGCAGAAGCGGGGTTAGTACCGTGAGCAGATTGGGGGATTAAACAGATGTCTCTGTGCCCTTCGCCGCGAGACTCGTGATATTTCTTAATCGCTAACAGGCCAGCGTACTCGCCCTGCGCGCCAGAGTTTGGCTGAATACACACTTCGTCGTAGCCCGTAATGTTAACGAGAAAATCTGACAATTCGTTGATTAACTGAGTGTAACCTTGGGCTTGTACAAGCGGGCAGAATGGGTGCATGTTGGCAAATTCAGGCCAGCTTACTGGTAGCATTTCAACGGCGGCGTTTAACTTCATGGTGCAAGAACCCAGCGAAATCATTGAGTGATTTAAGGCTAAATCTTTATTCTCAAGACGCTTGATGTAACGCATCATTTCAGTTTCGCTTTGGTAGCTACTAAATGTTGGGTGAGACAATATCTTGTCGTGACGGATGAGATGAGCAGGAATTGATCCCTCGCCTTCGCCAAAAGCAGCGCCGCCAATGATTTCAGCATCGAGTGTTGCTACATCTAGACCGTGGTCAGCACCTAAGATGACATCAAATAACTGAGCGATATCGTCACGGGTGGTGGTTTCGTCAAGGCTGATGCCGACGATACCGTCGTGGTCGATACGTAGGTTCATTTCAGCAGATAATGCACGTGCGTTAACCGCATCAACATCAAGGCCTGATAATGAAAGGGTGTCAAACCAAGTGCTGTTAACTAACTCAACGCCTTTGGCTTTTAGGCCGACGGCTAAGATGTCTGTTAAACGGTTAATACGGCTGGCGATATTTTTAAGGCCAACGGCGCCGTGGAATACCGCGTAAAACGACGCCATATTGGCTAATAAGATTTGCGCAGTACAAATGTTTGAGTTGGCTTTTTCGCGGCGGATATGTTGCTCACGAGTTTGCATCGCCATACGCAGGGCTTTATTACCGCGGGTATCTTTTGATACGCCAATAATACGACCTGGCATTGAACGTTTGTGTGCATCACGTGCAACGAAGAATGCCGCATGTGGTCCGCCGTAGCCCATTGGTACGCCAAAACGCTGAGCGCTACCAAATACGATATCTGCGCCCATTGAACCCGGTGACTTAAGCAGTACCAGTGACATGATGTCAGCAGCAACAGTCACAATCGCTTTCTTTTCAGCAAGCTTAGCGAACAGTTCAGTGTTGTCGGTGATTTCACCAAAACGGTTAGTGTACTGGAATAATGCGCCGAATAGCTCGTAGTTTGCGGCTTCGCTTGCTGGGCCAACGATAACTTCAAAACCAAAGCATTCTGCGCGAGTTTGCACTACGTCTAATGTTTGTGGGAATACGTCATCTGCCACGAAAAAGATGTTGGCTTTTTTGGCTTTTGATACGCGCTTGGCCATGGCCATTGCTTCAGCGGCGGCGGTTGCTTCATCAAGTAATGATGCTGAGGCGAGATCAAGTCCAGTTAAGTCCATAGACACTTGTTGGAAGTTAAGAATGGCTTCTAAACGGCCTTGGGCGATTTCTGGCTGGTACGGGGTGTACGCTGTATACCAACCCGGATTTTCAAACACGTTTCGTAAAATGACATTGGGTACTTCTGTACCGTAGTAGCCCATACCGATATAGCTTTTAAAGACTTTGTTTTTGTCAGCTATGCCGCGGATGTAAGCGGTGCCTTCTGCTTCGCCACATGAATCACCAATGGTCAATTCTTGCGGTAAACGAATTGAACCAGGCACTGTTTGTGCGGTTAAGTCTTCGAGCGATTCTGCGCCAACAAAATTCAACATTTCTTGCTGTTGAGTTTGGCTTGGGCCGATATGACGGCTTAAAAACAATTCGTGTTGCTCTAATTGAGTTAGGGTCTGCTTTGTCATGAGAAATCGTGTTCCAAATCTGCCAGTATTTTGCGGTAGGGCATCAATAGCTGGTCTAGGAAAAAAATGTTGTAATGCAATACTTATACGCGGGACGTAAGGATCGCTAATGCCTTTAAATATTTAAAGGTAAAACAAAAGAAGCTCCCAAGGGAGCTTCTAGTAGCGTCGACGATTATTCTTCGTCAATCACTTCTTGGTAACCGTCAGCGTCTAACAAGTTAGCCACTTCAGCTTCGTCTGAAGGCTGAACGCGGAAGAACCAACCTTCGCCAAATGCTTCGCTGTTTACTAGCTCTGGTGAGTCTTCTAATGCTTCGTTTACGGCAATTACTTCACCTGAAATCGGTGCATAGATGTCTGATGCAGCTTTTACTGATTCAGCTACGGCGCAATCTTCACCGGCTGTCACTGTGTCGCCAACTTCTGGTAATTCAACGAATACCATGTCACCTAATAGCTCTTGTGCATGCTCAGTGATACCGACAGTGTAAGTGCCGTCTTCTTCTTTGCGGATCCACTCATGAGATGATGCATATTTAAGTTCAGCTGGAATGTTGCTCATTGTCGTAATTCCTATATCTATAAATTTAAAGCGTAATCGTTAGTGTTATTTAAGTGCTGGCTAACAACCTCATTAGCAACACTTTTATTATTCAGTGACTTCAATACAAGCATTTATAACACTTTGGTTAGAATGCCTGTTTACCATTTCTGACAAAGCTTGGCGCTATTACTTTAACAGCTACGCGCTTTTTACGCATTTCCACTTCAGCGGTATCGCTAATGCCTTGGGGTACTCTTGCCATGGCAATTGAGTAGCCTAAGGTTGGCGAGAATGTGCCGCTAGTAATTGAGCCTTGGTGCTCTACGCCGTCTGCATCAGTAAAGAATACTGGCATGCCGTGACGCAGTACGCCTTTTTGTTCCATGACTAGGCCAACTAATTTGTCAGGTCCAGCGGCTTTAATAGCCGTTAATGCTTCGCGGCCAATAAAGTCGCGCTCGCTTGGTTCCCATGCGATAGTCCAGCCCATGTTAGCGGCTAATGGGTTAACGGTTTCATCCATATCTAAACCATAAAGGTTCATGCCTGCTTCTAAACGCAGGGTGTCACGTGCGCCTAGTCCACAAGGCTGTACGCCTGCTTCGAGTAGTGCTTGCCATAAGTTTTCAGCCTCTGCTTCAGGTACGATAATTTCGTAGCCAACTTCACCGGTGTAACCCGTGGTAGCAATAAACAGTGAACCTGCTTGCACGCCAAAGAATGGCTTCATGCCTTCAACGGCGGCGTTTTGCTCAGCGCTGAATACAGTGGCGGCTTTGGCTTTAGCGTTAGGGCCTTGAACGGCAATCATCGCAAGTTCAGGGCGCTCAGTAATCGTCACCTCAAAGCCTGCAGATTGTTTTTCCATCCATGCTAAATCTTTTACCCGAGTTGCTGAGTTAACCACAACGCGGTAATGGGTATCGGTAAGATAATAAGTGATAAGGTCGTCAATTACGCCAGCATTGTCATCTAACATGCCGCTGTATAGCGCCTTGCCAGCAACTTTAAGCTTAGCAATATCATTTGCTAATAATTTGCGTAGAAATGCACAAGCATCGGTACCCGTCACATCAACCACTGTCATGTGTGATACATCGAACATACCTGCGTTTTGACGCACAGCGTTATGTTCTTCGATTTGTGAACCGTAGTTAAGTGGCATGTCCCAACCGTGGAAGTCTACCATCTTGCCATTTGATTCTAAGTGCTTGTTAAAGAGTACAGTTTTATTAGCCATTATTATCTCTTTTTTATGAACCTTCTGAGGGTAAAACTAATGAAGGTATTTTATAAATGCGCCAAAATTATACCCACAGGGTTAATTTTGTATAGTAGGAAATTTTCTAATCTGAGACTTTGTCATTAGTTTAGCTAATGCGACTATAGGCGTTTTAATATCTTTATTTACGCCAACTCGGCCCATCCCCTGATATATAAGGATTTTTAGGCCGAATTAGCTAAAAAATTTAATCTCGACAAAGCTTAGGAAGTTTCACTTTATTGCCTATAGCCTGTTTGATGAACACTGTTTTTAGTCCTGCGACATTATCAACTAGGTTTAAACCCAGATCTCTAAAGGCTTTTTTAACTGGATTGCTACCGGAAAATAGTCTTTTAAACCCTTCCATTGCGCTAATCATTTCAATGGCATCAGCTTTTCGCCAGCGCTCAAGGGCGCGAAGGTTGGCGTAATCACCGAGATCTTTACCCGCTTCATGTAACTCGCTAACGGTTTCGATAATACTGGCCGCATCTAAAAAGCCTAAGTTAACCCCCTGACCTGCTAACGGATGGATTGTATGGGCGGCGTCACCGGCTAAAATCAAACGATGACGGGCAAAATGACGGGCATAACGCATCCGTAATGGGTGCGATTGGCGCGAGCTGACCAGTTCACAAATGCCTAAACGACCATCTGATGCTGCGGTTAAGGCTTTTGAGAACTCATCACTTGATAGCGCTAATAATTCTTCTGCTTGCTGGGGCGATACTGACCACACGATTGAGCATAAATTGTCTTCATACAATGGCAATAAAGCTAATGGGCCATCGGCTAAAAACACTTGGCGGGCGGTAGCATCGTGGGGCTCACTGGTGCGAATAGTGGCGACAATGGCGTGATGACCATAATCCCAAAAGGTTAATGGGATTTGGCATTGGCTACGCACCCAAGAATTGGCGCCGTCAGCGGCAATCACTAGGGCGGCGCTTAAGTTGTCACCGTTATCTAGGGTAAGCCATGATTCACGCTCACCAAAGGCGATGCGTTCTAGTCGCTGACCTTCTAGGTGGGTGATGTTCGAGAGTTCAGCGGCGCGTTTTGCTAAGGCAAAGCTGATGGCTTGGTTTTCGATAATCGCCCCAAGGGATGGCTCGCTAATGCTGGCGGCATCAAAGGCAATTTTACCTAAACCGTCTTTGTCCCACACCGCCATTTTTGAATATGGGGTAGCGCGGGCGCTATCAATGTACTGCCAAGTACCTAAGTTGGTAAGTAGTCGCTCACTGGCTTTGTTAATGGCACTCACTCGAAGGCGTGGCTCACCTGACACAGCCTCTGTTTGGCCCGCATCAATCACCACCACGTTTAAGTTTGCCTCGGCTAAACCGATTGCCGTTGCCAAGCCAACCATACCACCGCCAACTATGGCTACATCATAGGTCTGAGTTTGAAACATGTTAATCCTTAATCTTCAATCGGTTTACTGAGATGCTTTATTACTGCACTTGCAATCTTTAGACGCTTTTCCAGCCCATGGCTTTATGGGCAATCGGCGCTTTAAGCGGCGGACACCATGACAATAATCTTAACCCTAAACTGCGCCCAGCCACTAGCGGCCAATACTGATTTGAGAAGCCACGCACTAAAAACTCAACATTGTTGATGGTGGCCATTCTATCTTGCTGTCTTGATGCAAGATAATGATGAATAAGCGAGTTGTGGCCAAGATCTAAACTTTCAATGCCAGCTTCAATACTTGTATCAATACTGCTTTTAATGCTGGTTTCAATACTTGTTTCGACAGCATCGATTAATCCAACCACATCACGTAGACCTAGGTTAAAGCCTTGACCTGCAATGGGATGTAAAGTTTGCGCCGCATTGCCAATAAACACAGTGCGATGATAAATCGGTCTTGGCATGTAAGATAAGGTTAATGGATAACTGACCCGTAAGCCGACATCAGTAAAGCGCCCGGCGCGATTGCCAAAAGCCTGTTGCAACGCGGCTAAAAAGTCGACTTTGTCACAGTGTTTAAACTGATGGGCTTGCTCAGCATCTAGCGCCCACACTAATGACAGCCGAGTTTTACCATTTATTGGCGCCATGGGTAATAAGGCTAATGGGCCAGTGTCAGTGAAACGCTCATAGGCCCAACTATTGTGAGGTTTATCAGTTTGGACATTGGCCACCAGCGCCACTTGTTCAAATTCAACTTGAGTCACATCTTGTTTTAACGCTTGGCGCACTTTGGAGTGAGCACCATCTGCAGCCACTAACAACTTGCTGCGAATTTGCTGGCCGTTATCAAGGGTTATCGTGTGACCATCCATATCGGTTTCAAGCTTAGTTAGGCTTGCTGGGCAGTGCAATTTAATATCCGCTTGTTGAAGTTGATCAAACAAGACTTTACCGACTTTCGCTAGCTCAACCACTTGCCCCATTGATGGCAGGCCAAATTGCTCAGCGTTAAGCTCGGTCATGCCAAAGTGACCGCGATCTGAGATATGAATATTTTCAATATCGCTGCCAAGGCTGGCGATACTTGGCCAGATCCCTAACTGAGTTAACTCAAATACTGAGCCATGGGCAATGGCGATTGAACGCGAGTCAAACCCTGGGTGATTATCATCAGTTTTTTGCGCTTCAATTAAGGCGATAGATAAAGGACGATTTAAAAGACCTGCATGTTTAGCGGATAATTTTTCTGATA
The DNA here is from genome assembly GCF_002873135.1 of Shewanella sp. 10N.286.48.A6. Classification (GTDB taxonomy): domain Bacteria; phylum Pseudomonadota; class Gammaproteobacteria; order Enterobacterales; family Shewanellaceae; genus Shewanella. The sequence goes on along the minus strand of NZ_MCVI01000083.1, from coordinate 2,139 downwards.
ATTTTGCTAAACCCAGCGCTAAACTGGCACCAGCCATAGCGCCGCCAACAATAGTGATATCCACCTGTTGTGGTGGCTGTTGTGGTAGCTGTGGTAATTGGGCACTTGCCTGTTTGCTATCTGTCTTCGCGTTTAACTCAGTCATAAAGCCTGTTCTTATTGTTTTTGTTAATTATGATATGAATTGAATATTGTTATGATGGTATTGCTATTGGCCATGTAGCTAGTTCAGCTCTGGTTCGTGTTCTGGCTGAGCTCAAGTATCTGTGATGCCAGAGGACTTTTCACCCCGAGCCAACACGGCCCAAGGCGAAAGCTACATTCTAATTAGTGCAGCGGCGCTAATGGGGATTCTTCATCTAATGGCATTTCAGGGCCAAACTCTGAGTAGCATAAAATAGCCGCCATTCTGACAAACTCGTGCAACTCGATAAATGCAGCTTCTGATTCATCATCATCGCTGACATCAAATTCCACTTGAGCAATAGCGCCTAAATCTTGGATAATTTCGCGCACATCAGTTGATGCGCCGTTAAGCTTTGGCTGAATAAGCGCAATAGCGGTTAAGTAGCTTTGTACCCATAGGGCTAAGCACTCTAAGCGCAAGCTGAGTAGCTCTTCTTCTTCTGGTAATAACGGCGTAAAACCAAATTCGGCATCACTTAAGCGAGTTGCTGTGTCTTGGAATAATTCGTTAATAAGTTGTTGCAGTTCAGTGCTGACTGCTTGACCGTCATTCATCAATTCAAGTAATGGCTTTTGCCAAGCTAATTTTGCTTGATCTACCCCACCACAAATTAAACCAACTAATGCGCCATGCACCTCAACAGGATGCTGACCAATTTCAGCTGAATCTAACGCTTGTTTTAGTTTTTCAATACATAAAGAAGGAGGGGTTGCCATGATATTGTTCCAGTTATATTCAATCAGATGCAATGCTAGCAGAGTTAATAACTGCCACCAAATTGTTCATTGCGATTTGCTAAGTATAATAGCAAATTGACCAAAGCTTCACTAACCCCGCCGCTATAAAGCTAAAGCTGATATTAACTGTCTTGTCTATAACGCAATCAACTAAGCGTTTTGCACCAAAGCGAGTATTCTTAAACGGTAAACTGTTCGATGCCATTAATTTGTAAAAATAGAAATGACGATTGTAACGCCTATTGCAATGACGGCTTGTATTAGCCTTGAGCTAGGCGCTTAACGAGTTATCCTGCCTGACGTGTAGGGAACGTGTAGAGAGTTTAGCCATAATTATGCTTTAAGATTAATTATGCTCAGACAACAAGCAAATAATCGTAAAGGCGGCGAGTTACCTTGCACTTTTAATAGTAGCGCTATATAGTCCGCAAATAGACTGATACCGTTATCAACTGTGGTAAAAGCGTAATGCTAAGGCGTTATCGCGAGGTAAGTCGTTAACCTGCTACAATTTTTATTTTTCGACAAATAAGGATCTTCAGCGAAGCATGAGTAATAGTGCTATTGATATCTCCCTGTTAGGGCGCACCTACTCGATTAATTGTCCTAAGGGACAAGAGGATGCTTTGCGTGCGATTGCCAAGGGTGTCGAGCAGCAGCTTTCTACATTAAAAACACGTACCAACAATTTGAGTCGCGAAGAATTAGCCATTATGGCCGCGTTAAATATTGGTCATGAGTTGTATGAAGAGCAGCAAAAAAATCAGCAGTATATGGCGCAAATGGATGAGCGTATCTCGTTATTACAATCAACGTTAGAAAACTCGTTGCTTGAACGAACCACCAAGAAAGGTTAACAATTTTAGAATTATGTACTGCCGCTAGTAATGGCTAACGGTACCTGGTTCAACCCTGTTTTGCTCCCTGGGATATTCGCTTGTAGGTTATGTCCCTGTGCCGATATTTACAAACCCAGGGTGAATGCTTTCATTGACATTGCGTATGCTCGGCTCGTATCGAGAAACCTTAGGATATGAACATTTTCCCGCCTTGAACCTACGGTTCAAGGGCTGCACCGACGGTCGGTATTCTGGGGAGCAATTTAATTTAAAACAAACCACCTCAATGGTGGTTTTTTTATGGCCAAAATTAGCGCTTAGCTACTCACCTGCCAAGCCCTTAATCATCCAAGCAATTAACCATCCAAGCCCTTAA
>NZ_MCVI01000082.1 GCF_002873135.1 Shewanella sp. 10N.286.48.A6 | reverse complement strand
CCATGCTGGGCGTACACAAGCAATTCCAGCTAACGCCTACGGCGCAGCTGAATTGGGCGTTATGATCACAAGGGAATGTATGAAGAAGCTCATTATCACGTACGTAGTAACCGTTATTTTAGGTCTAGTTACAGCGATTACTTCTGCCTCATATTTACTCCAAAATGCAGTAGACTCATTTACTGTAAACAAAGCCATCGACATTCAGTTACATCAAATTAGTTATAGTGTTTTCATCGATGATTCTATTCAAAATATAGAATTGGCAGAATCGAACCAGTTGAATAAACTCATTGAAGAGAATTGCAAATCAATAGCTTTTGCCTCACGTACAATAGAAAAGTATGGGACTGAAAAAGGCTATTTATATGAGAAGCAACTAGCAAACTCGGTTTCGAAAGCGAGAGAAAAGCTGAGTAACCTCCAGCTAGAAGGAAAGTGTGTTGGTCTATAAGGTAATCATAACAAGCTGCTAAATTCAGATTCACCAAGGCTGTCATGCCATTTGCTGAGCAAATCGCCCGCCAGCACTCGGTTCACTTATTAGCAGGGCGTTATATGCCCATGAGTTTTTAGCTTCTTTAAATGAATATTATGAGACTTAGAAAGATAGCGTTATCTACCTGTATATTTTGCTTAGTAGTATTTCTGTGGGCATTTTATCGGATGGAAACATGTGGTTATGACTGCGGTATATTTACACTCCATAATGGAGGCGCTACCGTCGTCTACTATTTGTTATCTTTCTGGCTTGGGTTAGCGTCACTGGCTACATATTTGGGTTCAACGTTTTACTTGTTCAAACTCAAAGCAAAACGTTAATGGCAGTATATATATGGGCATATAACAAGTTGCCGAAAATCGCCGCAAACAACGCGGCTGGGACAAATACTCACTGGGCTTCGCCCAACAACGTTCGCATTTGCCCCTTGGCAAAGCGTTAGCCATACATAAGGATCTGCATGAGCGTTGTAGCAAAGGTTAAAAAATTAGTCTGGAATCTTGGCGCTATTATATTTTTTATATGGTTTGGATTTAAGGCCATAGGGTATGGGATGGATATTCTAGGAGTTGAAGGCCCATCGTTATGCTCATATACCGACGTAGCAGAATTTGCTTCCCCTAATGGTAAAAAGATTGCAAAGGTTGGCTATTCGGATTGTGGAGCAACAACTAACTGGCAAACTGGGGTAAACATCGTAGATGTGAAATCAGGCAAAGAGTATAACGGATTCTTTGGGTTGGACGGCAAGCCTGAAAATTTAAAAGTGCTATGGACATCAGATATAGAATTAACTTTTAGTGACTTTCCATTAGATAAGTTACTTTGGTTCAACCAAGATTATATGTCGGGTGTAAAAGTAAAAGTCGAGGCCAGCATGGCTAACAAGCAAATTCATCCGACGCCAAAAAGCGGCGTGGCTGATTAGGGCGTTAGCTTTCTTATCACGTTAAGGAGAACTCATTGAGCAGTGTTGTTAAGCTTCTAGAAAGGGCTGTTATAAAGTGCCATGAAATCCATGAACACAGAATGTCTGAGTATTTTCCAGGGAAAGGCAATGGCGGCATTCATGAATTTAATCATGTTTTGACTTTTATTGAAGCTCTGCAAAATTTATCTGGTTATGACAATGTTGTTGCTTGGACTGAGGTACAATGCCTTCATAAAAAGCGAAAGCGGTCAGCTAGGCTCGATGCTGCAATCAAGTTAAAAAATGAAAATATAATTATTCTTTTAGAAGCAAAGCGGATAAGACAAGGAAAGACACGAGGGTCTTTTAACTCAAGTATTGCAATTAAATCGATACGAAATGACACAAAAAGACTGATAGAGATAGATGAGTCAGAACCAGTTGTCTCAGCAAGCAAAACCAACGCTATTTATAGGGTGATACTGGCATCAATGTGGCTAAGTGATGATAGAAATATGCAAGAGGCGTATGAAAAATGGAAGAGCCATGACGCTTTTGATATAAACTGGAAAGGGTGTGTGGTGAGCGAATCTGTCAGCAAGAGCACCGAAAAGCATTTAAAATTACTTCTGGCAGTAAAAATCCCACACATCAAAAGCTAACAAACAAAGGCAATCAGACGCACTAACGTGGGGCCGTTGCTTTGGTCGTTATGCGTAATCGATGGAGTACCGAGAATTAGATGGAAGTAGTAGAAGCGGAAAAATTGGATTTAGATTCATTCTTTGTGTATCTAGAAAATCAGCTGTCTGAAAATGGTAATGGAGAAGTTCCTCTTTTCCAGCCAATGTCCAGAGAGCAAAGTGAAATTCCAGAAGCAACAAAAGATAAGTTTATCCAAGGCTTTTCTCATCAGTTTGGCGACTTAGGTTGGAGAAAACTTTGGGTTGTAAAAGACACCTCTGGAAATATTAAAGGTCATATTGATCTTCGCCACCACAGTGATGAAAACCGTTGTCACAGAGTTCTATTAGGTATGGGCGTAGATGTTTCTTGCCGGAAGCAAGGTCTTGGTCAAAGACTCATTGATGCTGTTATAAATTTCTGCCAAGAAAAAGCTGAAATTGACTGGCTTGATCTTTGTGTATTATCAGAGAATTTCCCAGCAAAGAACCTCTACCTAAGAGCAGGGTTCAATGTTGTTGGAGAGTTCAAAGATCAATATAGAATCGACTGTTTGTCAGTCTCGGAAACAGCAATGACAAAGTACGTCAAAAATTACGCATAACAGATAAGGATAGGC
>NZ_MCVI01000081.1 GCF_002873135.1 Shewanella sp. 10N.286.48.A6 | reverse complement strand
CTGAAGTGGGTTGTACCAACGCACCCGGCGCAACAGGTGAAGGCATGTACGAAATGTTCCGCTTAGGCGCGGTGCCAGTTCATTTAGCTCATATTCAATCTGGCCCATGGGCATCTCCTGATGAAGGGGGTTTTGGCTATGTGTCTAACTACTCAATTTATAATTTCCCACATTCAATGGCGGTAAACCGCTTAACCGGTAAGCGTTTCATGAATGAAATTGCGGACCGTAAAACACGTGCCGATGCTGAGTTAAGTTGTCGTGACGAGCAAGGTAATCCATATCCTCCATTGCTGATCACCAGCTATAAGGATTCTAAAAAGCATCCAAATACCAAGAAGGTGATTAAGTATAACGTCGGTTGGAAGTTTGAGTCGGTTGATGAATTAGCGACCCATTTCAATGTGCCACTTAAAGCACTCAAAGCGCAGATTAAAGAATATAATCAATATGTTAAATCTGGTGAGGATAAGCAGTTTGGTAAGAACATGACCAAGGCTGCTGGTAAGTACATTGAAGCACCATTTACCGTGGTGCGTTTATGGCCAAAAGTGCATTACTGCCAAGGTGGAGTGCAAATTACTACTAAAGCTGAAGTGAAAGACAGTTTCACAGGACAAGCGATAACAGGTTTATTTGCTGCAGGTGAAGTGTGTGGTGGGATCCATGGGGTCAGCCGTTTAGGAAGTTGTTCGATACCTGAATGTATGGTGATGGGTATGACTGCCGCTCGTAGCATGATGAATGCTTAACATAGCAAGTAAACAAGAGGAATTATTGATGAAAACATTAAAGATTATGCTTGCACTGACTATGCTTAGTTTCGCCAGCTTATCAGCTCAAGCAGTAGAAATACGTGACTACCATAAAGACGTTATCGGTAAAGATTGTAAAGCGTGCCATGACCAAGGCATGAAGCAATATCCATCTGATGAATCGTGTTTAGCGTGCCACAATGTAGATGATTTAGCTGAACAAACTGCTCGCAGTGAAGAAGATAAGTGGCAAAACCCGCATAACAATCTGCACTATGGTAAAGAGCTACCTTGCCAAGAGTGTCACAGCGAGCATAAAGCGAAAAAGCCACTGTGCAGTAATTGTCACACCTTTGAGTACGGCAAGCATAAAGAATAAGCTTACAGCTTAGTGTTATCCCCAAACAAAAGGAGCGTTTATCGCTCCTTTTTTATGTTTTTATTTCGGTAGCAGGTGTTTAAAAAGACGTTTTAAGAGAGGGTTAAACCTTTGCAGATGCCAGTGATACCACATTGGCTTTGATCAAGTTGACTAATTGCTCCGTGACAGGGCTTTGAGTTTCTGGATTAACGTACACCGACTCATTAAATACCGGCAATGGCGGCAAACCATGCTCAATAGGATCCAATATTTGCATCTTATCGTTAATGCGAAATTCAGCAATAGGGGCAATGGCTAAGTCATTTTCCACCGCCATGCACAGCGCATTAGGTGAGGGTGAAGACAGCAATACATTGATTGGTCGCATCGATAATTGATGATTAGCAAAAACTTGCGCTCGAATTGGGCAGTTTTCAGGATACAGCGCCATTGGAATGGTACTGTGCAAATGGGCATTGCCATTTTTAGCTGCGACCCAATGAAATTGGCGTTCAAATAACAACTCACCATTAACGGGAGCCTGCCAGTGGGTGGCCACAATCACATCAAATTCACCCTGTTGCAGCCGCTTATATAAGTTGCCGCTAACATCGGTATCGATCACTAATTCAATGCGGGTAAATTCACGAATAAATTCTAATAAACAACTATTTAAATAACGTTTAATGTAATCAGTTGGGACGCCAAAGCGAATAGTTTGTTTGTTGGAATTATCTTTAAGTTCATCCAATATTTGTGAATTGAGTTGGATCATTTTATAGGCGTAATTAAGTAGGGTTTCACCGGATTCAGTCAGTGACACCCCTTTGTTATCTCTAAGTAGCAAAGTTTGACCGACACTTTCTTCAAGCTTTTTGATTTGTAGGCTTAAAGCTGATTGGGTGCGGCAAATTTTTTCTGCAGCTTTAGATAAATTGCCACACTCGGCAACCGCAATAAAACTTTCTAACAATTCAACTTTTAACATTGGCTATTACAATTGTTCATAGTGGTATTAGTATTACTCAGTATAGGGTTTCCTTAAAGCTTGTTATTGTTTGAATGTGAAGTTGAAACAATAAATTTACATAAAGTATACCGAGGTCAGGATGAGCAGTTGGGATCAGCGGGGAGACTATTTAGTTGAGGTTTCTCAAAGGTGCTTAAAAGGACATAAAATCTTTGATTTATGCCGTTCTCACTTGGTGAAAGCAAGTCAAATATCCAAAGGGACAATCTACAATCACTTCACCACTGAGGCTGATTTGATAGTGGCAGTTGGCTGTGCCCAGTTCGAGCAGTGGTTAGCGCAAATTGAGTCAGATACAGCAATGTACCCCGATCCCTATCAACGTTTTATTTTCCATCACTGCCAGCGTTTGTTTAGTATTTTATCTGAGCAACATTTTGTCATTGAGCGGGTTCTGCCCAATGAAACTCTACTGAATAATTGCAGCGATTATTATCGTCAACGTTATGAGAAATTGACCGCTGAGTCTTATCGCTGGAATGAAAATACCATACGTGAAATAGGTGAAGTGGCAGGCTTTGACCGGGTTGAGTTGGTGATGAATTACTTACGCGGCGCAGTAATTAATATCGATGATGGCCATAAGCAGCATGACGATCCTAAGTTATATCATCAATTTAGTTATGCGTTAACGCAATTGCTAGGTCACTCAGCAAAACGTATCCCCACAGAAAAAGATTTTAAAAGCTGGCTGAAAACCAAAGTGCATACTGCACATTAAGCTGTCAAAAATAAGCGATTTTGATTTTGTAGTTAAAAAAAGCGATAAAAAAGCGAGAAATGACTTCTCGCTTTGCTTTAAATCATTATTTAACGATGACTTATCTCATGGTAACAAACTCTTCAGCACCAGTTGGATGAATCGCTACCACGGCGTCAAAGTCAGCTTTAGTTGCGCCCATTTTCATGGCTACGCCGAAACCTTGTAAGATTTCATCCATACCAAAGCCGATACCGTGAATACCCACAACCACTTCGGTGTCGCCAGCGCAAATGAGCTTCATTTTGCAGGCTTGACGATGCGCCGTTACCGCTGTGTACATAGAGGTAAAGCCTGAGCTGTATACTGTAACGTTTGCTTCACCATACTGCTCAATGGCTTCAGGCTCGGTTAAGCCCATAGTACCAATTGGCGGATGGCTAAATACCACGGTAGGGATCACTGAGTAATCCATTTTGGCATCTGTCATGCCGTTAAATAGACGCTCTGATAATAAGCGCCCAGCTTTAACTGCAACGGGCGTTAACTCAACACCGCCTTCCATGATGTCACCAACACAATAAATACCTTTTGCGGTAGTATTTTGCTGCGCGTCAGTCACAACGTAACCTTTAGGGTTGAGGGTGACATCAGTGTGTTCTAGGCCGATAGTGCCTGTTGATGGGCTGCGACCAATGGCCCAAATTAGGCAATCAATCGTGAGTGACTCACCGTTTTCAAGCTCTAACGTTAAGCTGCCATCAGTATTTTTAGTCACTGATTTTGGAATACTATGAGTGTGAAGTTTAGGGCCATCAGTTGCCATTGCTTCAACTAAGGTTTCAATTAAAATAGGGT
>NZ_MCVI01000080.1 GCF_002873135.1 Shewanella sp. 10N.286.48.A6 | reverse complement strand
ACACCCGCTCTCTAAAGCATACCTAAACTCATGTTATCAAACCGATGCGGCTAAAATTCGTCGTCGGTTGTTTCAGTTAAAAAAAGAGCCGCAATCTGAAAAGAAAGATCAACTCCTGGCTAAGTTATCAGAGCAAGCCGTTAAAGCGTTTGATAAAGCCCAATATAGGCTTAATAACATTCCTAAAGTGAGTTACCCTGACTCGCTACCTGTATCGCAAAAACGTCATGATATTGCCTC
>NZ_MCVI01000079.1 GCF_002873135.1 Shewanella sp. 10N.286.48.A6 | reverse complement strand
TTATACCCTTGCACTATTCTGAATACTTCCTAATGACCGACACCTTGCCGTCTTCTATTTCTAATACTTCCATAGTGTCGTAACTCTGATGCATCATTTCTTTAGTTTGGGGATGAATACCACTGCTTTTGGTTGAGTAAGTGATAACAACAACATTATAGGCTGGGACAACTTGAAAAAGTTCGGCTGAATAGTCTGTATGGGAGCCGAGATAATATGACATACCATTTCGCATGCTGTCTTTTCCGTCCGATAAGCGCGAATCATCTGGATCGTAAGGTAGGTGTTGGTGCCCTATATCATCTTTTAAAAACGACAAATAATGTTCTATGTCCTTTTTAGTCGCATTTGGTGCTTGGGTAGCTTTCCATGCTGTAAAGTACGATTTTCCAAATTCTGTTAAATCAATTTCACCTGCACTAAGTGATAGAGAAATCGAAAGGGATAACAAAAATAAATACAGTCTTTTCAAAATAACCTCCTATGTTAATTTGGGTATAACGCCGTTTTAAGCGGCGTGAAATAGCTTGCTAAAATGTGAAACGAAGTGGAACCGAGCAAGCTGTTGCGAGTCCGACTTTAAAACCTTGTTAGCTTTGTTATACACCGCACTTCGCATCACTCAGGACTTTGGCTGAATGAAGGTTATGTTCCCCTTCTGAATAAACTTTACCTTGCTCAACAAATGTTAGCAATAAAGAGCCGTCACCTAACCGATGCGGTGATACTTTTGCAACATTGCCAAAGCTTTTATCAACAACTAATTCTTCAGGTCCTAACTTTCCTGAAGTAGAAACACACCTTCGCCATAATGAGAAAACATCATTTTCATGACTATCAACCGATGAATAATATACGTCAACATATCCATCTCTACGACGAATAGGACTTGCGTCATGAACCTCTTCAACTCTCGTTGTGATTGGTATTGGTTCACGCCAATTAGCTCCCTGATTTGAAGACAGTCTAAAATGGGTTCTCATGCCTGATTTTTCTTTTCCATCAGAATCCTTTTTCTTACTAACAAATCGAGTTTGAAATGTATAAATAAGTTCGTTGGATGAAAACATTGCTAACGCAGGCATTGCTCCTCCACTCCCAATATTTACGGGAGAGTCAAAATTTACCCCATCATCGCTTAAGCTGAATAATAATTGACAACATCCTGGGTAAGGCTCTGTTCGGTAAACTAGCGCAACTTTACCATTATTAAGTAAATACCATTTGGGTGAACTTGCTGCTGCAATAGCCGTAGGTAGGGAAAGTAATTGTTTATGTACTAATTCACCGTTTTTCCATTGTGCTCTGAAAGCTGATGCGGATTTATGATAAGTAGTTTCAGATTCAACAAAATATAACCATTCAGTACTGGTTTTATTAATGCTACTAACACCTGTTCTAAAATTAACTGGTTTATTATTTTCAAAGCCAAGAGTCATGGGCTTCGATGACAAGATAGAAGTTGGAGTCAATTCAAGCTTACTATTTCTCAGTTCGCCAGCTTTCCAATCATAATTATAAAAATGTGAATAAATTACATTTAGAGAGTCTTGCGACTGAATAACAGTACTTAAGACCTGCATCCCCTCTGGGTATTCAATGCGATGAATGTCATCTTTCATCAATGGAAGATTATTGGCAAAAGAGCTAACAGGCAATAATATGGCTATAAAATAGGAAAGATTTTTTATAATTTTTACTTGATACTTTATATAGACAAACATGCCGAGTCCTTGACAAAGCTAACGCCCTAATAATGGGCTAAAAATTGTTTGCTAAAATGTTGAGGAACGAAAACAGCAAACAGTTTTTAGTCCTTATTTATTAGCTTGTTATGTTGTTTATACCACCTAAGCCAAAGCAGTCCAAGAGGAATAGACAACACGATAAAACAAGTAAAAAAATATGCACTATTTACGTAAAAGGACCCAGCTTCTTTTAGGATAGCGGGACCAACAAAAGGATCATTGATTTCAACTAACAGCGCAGAAAAATAAATAAGAAATAAAGGTGCGACAATGAGTAAAAGTATAGGTTTGAACCTAGCAGTTAATAATGTTGCTACAGAACCGAAAACACCCAATAAAATAACTAGAAACAGAGAAGGCTCTTTGTCCATAACCTCTGCATATGCTGATAGTGGAAAGAGTAAAAGAATGACAAGTGATATTAAACGTAATCTATCCATAGACTCAAACCTCCTTGAACAACATAACGCCCTAATAATGGGCAAAAGTTGTTGGCTAAAATGTTGAGGAACGAAAACAGCCAACTGTTTTTTGTCCTTATTTATTAGCTTGTTATGTTGCAATGCCACAAGGGTAACCAATTTCTGAAATGTCCTTTTCTAGTTGTTTTAATGATACTTCAGA
>NZ_MCVI01000078.1 GCF_002873135.1 Shewanella sp. 10N.286.48.A6 | reverse complement strand
TAATCGGGTAGCCGGAGGTATCTAGCCTCCAGCCCCCACACCACCCTGCATGCGGCTCCGCACAGGGCGGTTCCCAAAGACTTTCAGAACAGGTTGGCCGATTAGCTCCGACATATCCCAATGCTGGCTTCTGTATTATCAACGCCAACACTCCTAAACCCGGTCGGGCATGAAATATTGAGTTGCACAGGCTCCTCACTGATCTTTAGGTTCAGGCCTTCACCATGTCCCAACCATTACGATGGGCGTTCGGCTACTATGCCGTCTGCTGACTTCTGCTTAATCACATCCCGAGTTACCCCGTTATGCGCTATCGGTTTTCATCTGGTTCGCTCTTTTCAGTCGATGACGCTGAAAAGCCAAGGCACTTATAAACCAGAGCCTCACTGGTTAATGACCGATCGCGTGTTAAGTAGATCTCCCCAGATAAGAACATGAACTTTCTTTGCACTGCTGCATCATTTACGGTGGCCATTAGATCACGTGATTTCGTCGTCTTGT
>NZ_MCVI01000077.1 GCF_002873135.1 Shewanella sp. 10N.286.48.A6 | reverse complement strand
AGAATAGTGCAAGGGTATAACAAGCCAAGTCAGCGGGAATTTTACTCGCTGAAAAGCGCTCATAAAATCCCCTGCTTGGGGCGTTATGTGCCAGTTAAAGTTGGAGGACACGGATAATGTCAGATAAAAGTTTAAACGCGCGGATATCCTCCTACAAAAAGGCACTCGCCAGTGGAGAAATCCAGGAAACCTACCAAAGGTTGGTCGGTATTGTTCAAAACCTTCGAACTGAATTCTCTAAAAAGTACAAAGGAGAGTTCTCGGTAGCAAGCGTATTGCATGGTTACATAGACGTAACGTACTTCTATTTGCAAAATGATTATCTAAAAAGGAACAAGCTTAAGTTTGCGATTGTGTTTAACCACCAGCAGGCACACTTCGAACTGTGGCTTCTAGGACAAACGAAAGATGTGCAAATTCGTTATTGGGAGAAGCTAAAGGGTGTACCGTGGGTCAATCATGAAGCAATGCCTGAATATTCAATTTTCGAAGTTACGCTTCTAGCTGATCCAGATTTCGACAATATTACAGGGCTATCTGAATCTGTTAACATTGCATTTGGCGCATTATCACAAGAAATATTCAGCACGCTGGAGGCACACGAGTAATGGCAAATAACAAGGCCAATCACTGCGACAACTTTTTCGTTGCGGCTCCGCCTTCACTAAAAAGCTGCGCGTGTTGGCGGCGTTAGTTGCTATTGTGAATATTAGCCTTATATTTACTTTAAATTTAAAGGATGTTGAATGACATTGAATGAACTTGGGGCATTAGGTAGCGCAATTGGTGGGATTGTTTCAACTTTATCATTCTATAAAGATATGAAACCTCAACCTGATGATTCTAAGCTATCTGAAAAACGAAAATCTGCAATAAATTTAACTTTGGAGGCTGCTCGTCTAACTCGAGTTTATTTATACGATAGTAATCAAACTGGAGAGCAAGACAGAATTAGAGAGGCTGATTTATCTAAAGTCTGGCTTAAAGCTTCCGAGGCTTTACACCAAATTGATCCACAGCTATGTAAAATTGCGCAAGTTAAAGCGTTTGGTTGGGCAGAGCCTAATCGTTGGCAAGAATTGAAGCAGAATGTTAGTACAATAAAAATTGATGTAATTATTGAGCAATGTAACTACTTACTCGAAGAAAGCACCTAACAAGGCGCTTAAAACGGAACTAAAACAGTGGGTTAGGTTTCGCTTCGCTACACATTATAACCCACATTTTTAGTCCGCTTAGCGCGACGTTATATTTTTTTGGAGGCACTATCGAAATTTCAACTGAAGTACTGTCAGTGAGCGCACTATTGATATCAGGTTTATCCGCCTTGTACGCACGATGGGCTGTCGGTGAGTCTAAAAAGGCAAATGAACTCAATCGTTTTAAAGCACTTTTAGATTTAAAAAGTGGCTACTTGAATGAAATGAGTCAACAAATGCAGGCGGCGAAAGATTGGGGCAAAGATGATGGTTTCTCTCAAGCTTGTCGTAACAAGTTTGCTGAGGCAGATAGTAAACACCGTGAGGTATGCAAAGAGTTAGATGCATACCATTCAAGATTAGTGAAAAATAAAATATAATCGGGTAGCCGGAGGTATCTAGCCTCCAGCCCCCACACCACCCTGCATGCGGCTCCGCACAGGGCGGTTCCCAAAGATTTTCAGAACATGTTGGCCGATTAGCTCCGACATATCCCAATGCTGGCTGCTGTATTATCAACGCCAACACTCCTCGAACCCGGTCGGGTATGGAATATTGAGTTGTACAGACTCCTCACTGATCTTCAGGTTCAGGCCTTCACCATATCCCAACCATTACGATGGGCGTTGGGCTACTCGGCAACTGCTCCTGCGTTGCTCTACCTCCTGCATCCATGCAGTCGTATGCCGTCTGCTGACTTCTGCATAATCACATGCCGAGTTGCCCCGTCATGCGCTATCGGTTTCCATCTGATTCGCTCTTTTCAGTCGATGGCGCTGAAAAGCCAAGGCACTTATAAACCAGAGCCTTACTGGTTAATTACCGATCGCGTGTTAAGTAGATCTCCCCAGATAAGAACATGAACTTTCTTTGCACTGCTGCATCATTTACGGTGGCCATTAGATCACGTGGTTTCGTCGTCTTGTACCCTTGCTTCGCGGGGCAGCCCCTGCCAACTCACCTCTAGCCTACGCCTCATATGATGTTCTTGTTCATCAGCTCGCAAATTTGCTAGCGGCTTCCTCCAGACCAATCCTCGCGGATAAGCCCTTGCCATTCGCTAGTAGTTAACGTTTAATAACAGCATGTTAATAAACGGTGACCTTCCTACAG
>NZ_MCVI01000076.1 GCF_002873135.1 Shewanella sp. 10N.286.48.A6 | reverse complement strand
TCATAAGGCAAGGTAAACGTCACCATGTAATACTCGACAGGCAGGAGTTTAGCTTGCTGTTTGTTAAGCCAGTCTGTCGTGGTGTTGTGCTGGCATTGCGGGCAACTGCGATGACCACATGATAGCGGGAAATCAGCAGTATGAGTGCAGCCCTGACATGCCCACTGGCTGGTTCGCTCAGTATTGCTGCGACAATTAAGCATGGCGAAAATAGCTTGGCGCATGGATGATGT
>NZ_MCVI01000075.1 GCF_002873135.1 Shewanella sp. 10N.286.48.A6 | reverse complement strand
GGTGACACCACCGATGCCACCATCACCTTGTCTGAAACCAACCTCAATGAAGATGGCAGCTTTGGCGATCAAACCTTCAGCTACGCCGAGAACCAAGATGCGGGCGCAACCGTTGCGACCCTCGCTGGCGACGACGATGATGGTGTGGTTAATTACCAATTCCAGCACAGTGATGGCACCTTAAGCGCCACCAGTGAAGATGGCTTCTACAGCATTGATAGCAGCGGCGCGATCACCATTACCGCCTTAGGCGCAAGCTCTGCGGTCAATGACTTTGAGACCACCCCGAACAGCGGCGATTACACGGTCACCATGACCGATGGCGCCGG
>NZ_MCVI01000074.1 GCF_002873135.1 Shewanella sp. 10N.286.48.A6 | reverse complement strand
TACAGCCGCGCCGTTAGGCGCATTAGTGCGTATTTCGACGCTTGTCCTGATAATCTTTCCACTAATGACCTGAAGCGCTACTTTGCCAGTTTGATTGATTCACACTCGTGGAGCACCGTGAAACTCGACCGTAATGGGCTACAGTTTTTCTATCGACATGTGCTTAATCAACACTGGGAGTGGCTTAATATTGTTAAGCCACCACAAGTCCAAAGACTGCCTGATATTCTTACCCCTGCTGAAGTTTCTATCGTCATTAGCCTTACCCATAAGCTGCGATATCAAGTGTGTTTTCTCGCCTTATACAGTATGGGGTTGCGCCTCGGTGAAGCCATTTCACTGCAGGTTGGCGATATCGATTCACAGATGATGCAGGTGCACATTCGCAATGCTAAAGGTGGTAAAGACAGACTGGTTCCCTTGCCACAACGTACCTTGTTAGCGCTGCGATATTACTGGCAAACTCATCGCCACCCACAGCTGATTTTTCCTGGTAAAGATAGCCAGCCTGATACCTTGATAGATAAAGGCGGCATTCAGAAAGCCTTAAAACGAGTCATTGCAGAGTGCAATATTCATAAGTCCATCAGCCCACATAATCTGCGCCACAGCTACGCCACTCATCTGTTAGAGCAAGGGTTAGATTTGCGCTCAGTGCAAAGCCTGCTCGGTCACAATAGCCTTAATACCACCGCCCGTTATACCCGCCTCACCACTATTACTCGAAAAAATACTGCTCTGTCCGTTAACCAACTGACTGATAATTTGGTGCTCAAGTGGGAGTGTGACCTATGAAGTTCATTGAACTTTTACGCGACCACCTTGACGCTTTTAATCAGGCTTATGATGGTCAAATTACATCATCCATGCGCCAAGC
>NZ_MCVI01000073.1 GCF_002873135.1 Shewanella sp. 10N.286.48.A6 | reverse complement strand
GGCATTCAAAAAGCCTTAAAACGGGTTATCCGTGAGTGCAATATTCATAAGTCCATCAGCCCACATAACCTGCGTCACAGCTACGCCACTCATCTGTTAGAGCAAGGGTTAGATTTGCGCTCAGTGCAAACTTTGCTCGGTCACAACAGCCTTAATACCACCGCCCGTTATACCCGCCTCACCACTATCACTCGAAAAAACACTGCTCTGTCCGTTAACCAACTGACTGATAATTTGGTGCTCAAGTGGGAGTGTAACCTATGAAGTTCATTGAACTTTTACGCGACCACCTCGATGCCTTTAATCAGGCTTATGATGGTCAAATAACATCATCCATGCGCCAAGC
>NZ_MCVI01000072.1:153308-166623 GCF_002873135.1 Shewanella sp. 10N.286.48.A6 | reverse complement strand
GACTGAATTGATTTAAGTCTTCTGGTGTTTTAATGCTTTTAGCAGCTTCTTTAGCAAAAGCTTCAATATCTTTTTTGTTCATGAGTATCTGCCTATCCTTGACTCTCTATAGAGTACGTGTTGATAAGCAGTTACACAAAATTAGTTACAGTCTCCACTGAAGCTAACTGGTAAAGATGTTTATCTTTCTTTTGTGAAATTTTTATCCCTACCGTGTTTTGCTCTAACATTGGCATTCTCTTTTAAATAGACTATTTAAACTATTAGATTATAAACAGTTCCTATTACATATAAAAGTTATAGGTATACCAAACTCTTTCTTTGATGAACTTAGCTGTTAAAGATCAACGTCGTGGCGCTTCGCCCACACCAGAGCAAAAGGGAGTGGACGGCAACTCCCTCTTGCATCACCCTCGCCGCTCCGGCGAAATTTAAAAAGCAAAATTTCCAACGGAGAATCATCCAGCTTTAACCTATATTTTGAGCCTGCTTCACTAAGCTGCAAAAATCGCTAACGCTTCCGATGGGGCGTCCCTTCCCCTCGAAAGCTAGCCTGACATCCATGTCTGGACTCACGCGATTTTCTTGCTTACCTCAATTCAAATTGAACATTCATAATCTAAAAAGACACTCTAAGAGTTTGGGCTGAACAAATTAATCAGCCGACACAAGGACACCATTGAAATTGCTAAAATGCGTTGAAGAAAATAGTGTAAGCCTGACAGGAAGTCAGGCTAGCTTTAGTTGGCCATGGATGGCCTATCTAAAGCGTTAGCTATTTTTGAATAAGCATGAGGCTTGCTCGCTTTTAAGAGCAATTTCGTAGGGGCGGCAAGGGATGTCGAGAAGGGAAATGCTGTTGTTTCCCTTTCGTCGGGTGTGGGCGAAGCGCCACGACTTTGATTCTAGTTTTGGTTTTCAGTTAAAATTAAAAACAAATTTAAAAACAAATATAAAAACAAATATAAAAACAAATATAAAAACAAAAAAGCTCAGATAAAACCTCTGAGACTTTCAATTTAACCAGTAAAATAAACCAATATTTTAATCAAACTATTGGTTGAAACGCTGTTAGCGAATCTAACATCGCACTGTTGCCCAAACCTTGTCTTGGTGCCACCATATTGAACTGGCCTTGTTCACCATGCAGTGCCATGTAGTTAAGCAACACCGTATCCACCAGCAAGTTCACGTTATTTGCCGATGGCGCCGATGCGGTATCCACTGAGGCATCAGAGCGCATAAAGCCGATTTGTTGGTTTTGTGCCATTTGATCAGCACTTGCGCCCATCAATTGTGGCTTACCCGCTGGGTTATACACCAAGAAGAAAGATGCACCTGTAGATGAGTTATCTCCCGTCCATTCGCCCTTGCCTCGTCCTTCCATTGAGTCATCGATGCGGCCATTACTGGCAACCGAGCCATCACTGAATACATACATCATCAAAGGTTGATTGCGACGAGCGGCATATTCCAAACATGCGCCCATACAACGCCCTGCGCGTAAATCTCGTAACTCACCGGTACCACGCTCACCTGTGTGATAGTCAAAACCACCCATAGTGACAGTGCCAGCACCAGAGAATCCATTGACCACCAACTTCATAATAGAAGCGGTTTTTTGGAACTCTGATTCTGAATCAAATTCATTAATGGTAAAGATACCGCTTGGGCCCACAATGTCAGGATCTAACACAGGATTAAGCGTCGATGGATCACCAAAGCGATCGGCTAAATCAGCACTTTTCACATAGCCACAATTGACTAAGTCTTTAATCACATCATCACGAGTCACTTGAGTGTTCACCGAGGCCATTTTCTGGGCGCTAATGCGCTGGATGCTTTCCATTACCGTTACGGCATCGCGCTGAGATAATAAGTTAAACAAATCCCCCACATCCACAAGCCCAGTCACATCAGACGGTCGATCGATTTTAGTTGGGCGCATACTCAAATCGACAAAATTAGCCGCTGCCATTGAGTTGCCACCAGAGTCAGTGCTGCGCGAACCAATGAGTGGCATCAGCGAGCCATTAGCACCAGCCGCCGCAATAGCATACATAGGATTATGTGGGTTATTACCCGTATCGTTATCAGAACGACAAGGGATCACCGCACCATTAATCCGTGATGCGGTATCGGCTGAAACCTTTTCCAATATGCCACGTAAAAACGCTGAATCAGAGTGGAACGCGAGCCCTAAATCAGTATTAATAAAATCAGACATACCAACATCAGGGTTTGCAATCGATGGTGCCATATCACCAGGCAAACCCAGCTTGTTATAGCCAGCTGTCGATAAGAAATCTTGCTGACCTCCTGCGCCACCAACCAGCACATTTGAGCCAGCAATATTGGCGCCGCCGGCTAAATCGAAACTGATAAACGGAATTTTACCCGCCCCTTGTACGCTAATACCGCATGAGTCTCGCAATGCTTCTAGGTCAGATGACAACGCAGCATTGGCTTGGTTTGGGTTAGCAAACATGCTCATTAATGATAAACCCGCGACCGCTTGGCCACCTTTTGCCAGGCCCGTTGAGATAAACTCACGCCGAGTCATGGGTTTACGATGATCGGAAAACAATAAAGGACTGTCAGGGTGAAGATGAGTACGTTTAGTCATGTTGAAGTCCTTTTAAACTCTTTTTTGCCGCCGCTTGATTGTCGATATTCAATATTGGAAACGTCGTGATCTGTGTGGGTATTTTTATCATCATTACGCTCCTATTGAATCAACATCACAGCACTTGCCAACACTGCTGCACATGATGCTTTAGCAATAGTTTGGGTTCGCTCTGCATTACAGTTTGTGCCACACACAGACAAATTACTGACTAGTGAATCCAGCTCGTTATAAACCAAGTTAGCATCAGGCTGACTCGATAAATTCAGCGGCATAAGTTGACCAATTAACGGGTTGAGCAAGTTAGGTCTTTCTGCGCTGCTTAATGCCACGTTTGGCTCTTGCGTGAAGTCAATATCAGGGAACCAAGCGCTGCGTAAGCTATCGTCATCAATGGCGACATCGCAATAGGCAATTGCCAGTTGCGTCACCCCCATTTGCTGTGCAGAAATAAAGGTATCGATATTTTCGACACTCGGCAGTTGGCTTTTTACTAGCCCATAGGTATCAAACACTTTGGTTGTTTGCTGAGGTACACCAGTTAACTCACTCATTGAGTGGTTAATTTCAGCAAAGTTTCTTAAGCCTATTTGCGCGGTTTCAGTACTTGCGGGTAACTCATCAGGTGTGATTATCACGCCAGGCACAACCACATTTTCATGTTCACCGATTTGCTCAAAAGTGAGGAAAAACTCATCCTGACTGGCACCTTTTTCGAGACCAATAATAGTGCCTAATGCAGACAGCGACATAGGTTCAGCTAACGCCTGACCGCTTTCAATGGCTAAATCGACGTTAGAATAAGCTTGTCCTTGGGCACTTTCTTTACCATTAATCCCGATACGAACTGAACGCATATCAAATGCTTCAGCCACTGGCGTCCCATCGATATTCACCAATGAAGCGCCAGTAAATAAATAGCTGTAATTATCAAATTGGCTGACTTCAAACATCACATAGGTATTGGGCAAATCAATTAAATGACTTACCGAGAACAGCAAGAAGAATTTCTCACCTACACCGACATCATAGTTTTGGCTGATTTGTTCTTGCTCTAGGACGCGGTTATAAATCGCCAACAAACGAATATCACCCTGCCAGACATGTTGGTTTGAAGCCTCTCGTCCTAAAATCAACGCAAAGCTGTCATCCCAAGATGCCAACGGCGCAATATCTTCATCAGCCACTTCAATTAAGTTACCATTGACGTAAATTTTTCGCCCTTCTGTAGCGTTATAAGTTAATACCACATGCTGCAGTGTCGCTTGCAACACTTCATCGGCATCTGGCGTACTTAAGGCTGGTTCGCCATTGGTGCTTGAAGCTTCAGTGCGCAGCATAAAGTCATAGTTATATTGGCTCTGGCCTAATGTGAAGTTACGTGCATCATCACCTGCTGAATAAGTGACGATTCTTGCAGGCCCTTCTTGGGTGACATTATTTGGTGTTACCCAAGCTTCAACTGAAAACTCACCAGTAGAGGTGATTAAATCATGGAGTTTCTTACTGTTGGCGGTACTGGCCTGCGCTTTACCATTAGTAAAAGATAAGCCCCAACTGCCGAGCCATTCAACATCACCCGTCAGCGATAAATTCGCTTCTGGCGCGATACCAGAGGTATCGTATGCAGTAGAACCCTCGCCAGTTTTGAACTGGTATAAGGCAATGACATCCGTTTCAAATCGACCACCACTTGAAGCGGTAATACCATCCGTTAATCGTAGTGATTTAGACACCACCATTTCTGGTGAAATTTCATCGACAGCAATTGCATCACTCATCGCTGTAACAGCCGCAAGCATTACATTGCTATTTTCTTGGCAATTTGTCCAACAGTTATGAAACTCACTGCCTAAACGAACCACTAATCTAGACTGAGATGGCTCATCGATGTTGATGACATTTTTAGCCGACTCGTAAGCTTGAGTTATATCGTTACTTGCAAAGAAAGGTGACTGAGCAAAAGTCGCTCCTTCGTTATGACAATCAACGCAGTACTGACTAACAATGGGGTAAACATGTTGGCTAAATAGCGCACTGTCATCTGGGAAACTTTTGCTTGAACCTGGCTCTCGAATGACTGGCGCAGTTAACTCAATTGTATTGGCGCTACTGACCCGTTCATCTGACCACAATTTGATCCACGAAGTCATGGTTTCACCACAGGCACTATCGCTGTCTAGCCAACAATTATGGCCACCAGCCACTTTTTCAACTAAGCGAGATGAAGCTGGATCAGTTAAATCAACCAGCGGATTAGTCGCAGCATACGCGTCGTTAACGTCTTCTCGACTGGCAAAATATGGCGCTTGATTTCCTTCTGTATGACAGGCTCCACAGCGATTTTGAGTTGAGATATTATCCCACAATGAGACTTTATATTTTTGAATGTCTTCAGTGGCAGGTGCAGGACCGGTATACACGCCAGAGTCTGGTTCTTGCTGTTGAGGCGGATTACTTTCTACGTCACCGCCGCCACATGCCGTGAGGGTTAAACATAAACTCAGCACCGAGAGGCTAGATAAGGTTTTTTGAGATAATTTCACCGTTACTCTCCCATGCAGTAGTTGCCAACTTCAGCGAATACACGCTTAAGTTGATATGAGTTTTGTTGAAAAGACTCAGTGGTCGCCGCAATTTGGTTAATATCCTCATTGGACTCTGCATCTCGTAAGCACACGGTTTTAAATACTTTCTTTACTTGGCATTGAGCGAAAGCTTGGCTATTAGCAAACTCCTCACCTAATGACTTAGCACCAAAGCCTTTACCTTCAAGGGTTTCATCCCAGCCAAGCTTTTGGTTAACCCCCTCACGCCAATAGTTATGCCATTCATCATCTTCAGTGACATAACCGTAAGGGAAACTGGTCGAGTTAATATGGTATTTACCTTGCACCCTGGTGCCTGTATCGGGATCAACTTGGCCACTTTGGTTGTAAGCAATAGCCCCATTATCACCAACCGGATCGGCTTCAAGGTTAAAATCATATTGATAAAATGCAAACGCTTGAGCCAATGGATCCATGCCACTGTGGCAACCTAAACAGTTATTGATAAATAAGCGACTATCGCCACCAGGGCTGCGGCTAACATCTTGGCGGATTCTATCGGGTGAACGGGTATTATCTTTTAGGGGCTCTAAATCAGTGCACAAATGATTCATTAAGGTAAAACGCACCATGGCTCTGTTTGTACCTAAATAAAAGAATGCTTTGGCAGCCGCTCTACTGGTTAGAACGCCTGCTGTAGCATCACTTGGCAAACCATTTAAGCTAGACTGACTGGTTCGCTCCAAGCCATCTTTTAAATCAATAAACTGATCTTCTAATGATTGGTAATGTTGGTTATTACTGGTGCTATAGGCTGGTAAATTAAGGCTGTTCTTCCCCACATACACCATATCGGCTTGCAGTACCTGCCTGAAATCAACGTCATCTCGTACCGCACCAATTACAGTTGCACTGTAATCATTTAGTGGTGCAAAACTGTCTTGATCGATATTAGTCCAGGGGGTGGCGAACAATTTTAAAGTCGTGGAATAAAAAGCTGGGGTTTCCATTGCTAAATAAGCCGCTTCTATCGGTTTACTATCGTCGAGTAATTGCGCTATATCATTGAGGGTTTGTTCAGATGCGGGAACACCGGCGATACGATCATGTAACTGCTTTGCTTGCTCTAACGTCCCAGCATGAGACAAAGGAGCAAAAACAATTATTGAACCTAGTGTTAATTTATGCAAAAAGGCTCGGGTTTTATTCAGTCTTAATTGCGTTCTTAGCACATTGAATTTATTTGAAAATCGTTGACTTTTCACCGTACAAAGTTGCCTCTTCATACTGTCTCCTTGTCGTTATTTCAGCCAACAAACGCCTTAAGCGGCAGAGTTATAAAAACGCAGACAATGATAAGTATTTCGGGAATCATAAAGCTTGTTGTTTTTATTTTTGTTAACTTTATTTTTACTTGGCAAAATAATTTTTATTAAAAAGTATTGAAACACTGAGACTAGGCGGCAATAATGTCAAGAGTTATTACGTTTTAACTATGTAACGATAACAATAATAACAATTATATATTAAGGGTAATAAATGAAGCCATTTTTCGGCTTAAAGGGATTAGGCCGTAAAACTTTTGACAATAAAGTTTTAGGCTATAAAGCTTTTAGTTATCAAGCATTAATGGCGTTTCTTCTTGTTAGCGGTTGTAACACGGATACCACGCTTAAGGATGAACAGCCTGATCCTGTTTTAGTTGAATACCCTGTGGTTTACATTCAGCGCGATCTCATTACCCAGCCCAGTGATGACAACCCAGAATCCGCTAGTTTTCAAAGTAGAAACCCAAGCCAATTTAATCCTGGCGCACAATTATTTGTAAAACGAAATGCGTTTACTGACTCACCCGTTACCAATATCACCGCCGAACTTTTTGCCGATTTAATCACCGAAGATCCTGACACTATCCAACGCATAGATATTCGTGATTTATCAGTCTCTGATGATGGTCAACAATTTTTAGTCTCTATTCGCGCGCCAGAAATTGCTGATGCCGACGAAGATGAGCAACCAAGTTGGAATATATGGCGTTACCAATTATCTGACCAATCACTGACCCGATTAATAGACAGTGATACGACTGCCGAACAAGGTGATGACTTGATGGCATCCTTTCTCCCTGATGGACGGATTATATTTGCCTCAACCCGCCAGCGCTTATCACGAGCCATTTTACTCGATGAAGGTAAACCGCAATACACCGCTCTCGATGAAAGCCGCGATAACGAAACGTTCAACATCCATTTAATGAACGATGATGGTAGCGGTATTGAGCAACTGACCTTCAATCTTAGTCATGATTTCTACCCACTGGTATTGCAAGATGGACAAATCCTCTATAGCCGTTGGGATGACATGGGTAGCGACCATGGTATTAACCTCTACAAAATGAATCCAGATGGCACTGAGAATGAATTAATGTTCGGCTGGCATTCTCATCAAATGACTCTCGATGAGCAAGATGAACAAATTGAGTTTGTTAAACCGCAGCAATTACCAAATGGCAATATACTAATGCTGCTGTCATCACAGGATGAAATGAGTTATCAAAAAAGGCCTGTGACAATCAATATCGATGAGTATATTGATAACCAGCAAGCCACTGCGGTATCGGGCGAAACCGACAACACAACTAACAATGCCATAAGCGATTTACCGCTCAGTTTTGATTTTAAATTTAACTTCGCAGACGCGCTATCTCCTTCTGGGCGCTTAACTCATTTATATCCATTACCTGATAACAGCCAACGTTATTTATTGAGTTGGGATCTTTGTCGGGTTGTTGTTGAAGAACAAATCCGTGCATGTGGTCAATTAACTGATGAACAGTTACTGGATCAAACCTTAACACTTGCCGATCCCTTATATGAGCTTTGGCTACTTAACGATGCCGACGGTACTCAGCAGTTAGTCGCCAATAGCGAAGAAGGTAAAGTGATTACTGAAGCGTTAGTGATGCAGCCTTCATCGCAACCTAAAGCCTTTATCGCCGATCAAGTGGTTGGTAATGAACTTGATCCACAGTTGCACCAAGAGCTCGCTGCGGCAATTCACATTCGCAGCGTATATGATTTTGATGGTCAAGACAGCAGCAGTAATCAAGGCGGTATTAGTCGATTAAGCGATCCTTCATTAACCCCAGCCAGTGAATTACCAGCGCGCTTTTTAAAAGTCGTCCGCGGCGTACCTATGCCACCTGATGAAGTTCGAGATATTGCCAATACCGATTTTGGCCGCAGCCGAAATCAATTAATGCGCGAAGTTATTGGCTACACCCCAATTCAGCCAGACGGCTCAGTGAAAATTAAAGTCCCTGCAAATGTGCCATTGGCCATCAGTGTCTTAGATAGCAACGGCCAACGCATTGGTGGTCGCCACAGCCAATGGATAAGTTTACAAGCCGGTGAAACCCTGCAATGTATGGGTTGTCACACGGCTAACAGCCAATTACCTCATGGCCGTTATGATGCCCAAGCAGACAGCATTAACACAGGGGCGATTGGTGGCTCTGCATACCCTAATGCCAGCAGCAATATTATTCCAATACAAGGTCAAACCATGGCGCAGGCCGATGCCATGGTCAATGGTATTGCAGAGCTATCGGCGAGCCTACGTTACGATGATATTTGGACTAATCCAGCTATCTCAGCGCCAAACCCGAGTATGAATCTGAGTTATGAAAACTTAACAACCCCTGCACCAAATGGCAGTGAATGTTTTAATAATTGGACCCCATATTGCCGCATTCAAATCAACTATGAAGAACATATTCAGCCCCTTTGGGATTTACCTCGTTTAGCCATAGACGAAGACACCTTAGAGGTCCTTGCGGATAACACTTGCACCGTGTGCCATAGCAATGTCGATGATAATAACCTTGCCCAGGTGCCAGCTGGTCAGCTTGAATTGATTGCAGCTCCATCAATAGATCAAATCGCTCACCTAACGAGTTATCGTGAGTTATTTTTTAATGATGTCGAACAAGAAGAAGTGGATGGGATCGTTATCGACAAACTAGTCGAAGTGCTAGATGCCGATGGTAACGTGGTTTATCAACTGGATGCCGATGGTGAATTGATACTCGATGCCGAAGGTAATCCAATTCCTGTATTAACCACAGTGAATGTACCAGCAATTATCTCGACTAATGGTGCCAGAGCCAGTAGCAGGTTTTTTAATACCATGAATGATGAAACCCATCAAAATATGCTGACAGCCGACGAACTTAAATTATTAAGCGAATGGATAGATATTGGGGCTCAGTATTACAACACCCCTTTTTACGCTCAAGATTAGTCGAAAAGACTTTTGATAACAGCCGCCATAATAAGAGCAACCTTGGTAAGAGACGGCTTGATAAGAAAAACCTTGATAACAACAAAGTTAAAAGCCAAATAAAAACAACAATAAACAAGGACTGATGATGTTACAAAAAGGAAACTATGTTTAATTTCGCCTGCCCATTCAAATTCATGTTGGCAGGTACATTACTCTGTTTAACGTTATTGAACTCCAACCTTGCTCACGCTGAATCCTCGGCGGCGCAGTTAACCATTGATGTTCCCTTTGTTGAGCTTCATTCAGGCCCAAGTGCAGGCTATCCCGTCGTACATGTTGTTGAGCAACATGAACAGGTCAGTGTACTACTCAAACGAACATCTTGGCTCAAAGTCCGTGATAAGCGTGGCATTGAAGGTTGGTTTCATGAAGATGACTTACGCGGACTCAGCCAACATGGTGAAGCGGTTAACCAGCATGTCATTGGCACTGAAGCCTTTATGCAAAGAGACTGGGAATCGGGCGTAATGTATGGCGACCTTGAAGGCGCTAACTTTTATAACGTGCACTTAGGCTATGTTTTCACCCCTGTTTTTAGTGCTGAAATATCTGCAGGTAAAGCCTTAGGTAGCATTTCTGATAGTGACTTATTTGAAGCCATGCTTTACAGCCATCCTTTTCCTGAATTTACCTTGGTCCCTTACATTGGCATAGGTGGCGGCATTATCAACACTAAGCCTCACAGTGTTATCGCGGATTCTGAATCACGTCAAAGCACCTTAATGAGTGCAGCGGCTGGGGTTAAATACCATCTCGCACGTAACTTTATCTTACGCGCCGAATATAAACTCTCGTTGGCCTTAACCGACAGAGATGAAAATGAACAACTTCAATCTTGGAAAGTCGGCTTTAGCGTCTTTTTCTAATGGGCATGGGAATAATGAAGGCAATGATGAAAACAGCGATAACAACAAAAATAAGCATTAATACCATGGTAAAAAACGCAATTAAATCTTGTTTAACCCTAAGTATCGTCACTTTAGGCATGGGCTATAGCGCCATTGCACTTTCAGCTGAAGCTAGCCAATCAAATACCGTCGGAGTTAAAGCCGATGTTGAGCGCCGCGAAGTACTCGATGATGTATTGGATACCGAAAATTTCGAGGTCGGTATTCAAGGTGGCTTGATGTCAATTGAGGACTTTGAAAATAGCCCTTGGATTAGTGCACATCTGGGGTATCACATCAGTGAACACTTTTATGTCAAAGGCAGATATGCAGTCGCTGAAGGCGGATATACCAGTTTTGAGAAGCTTGCTAATACCGCGCCTTTACTGACAGATGAAGAGCGCGAAATGACCTACTACGGCCTCAATATTGGTTATAACCTTCTGCCTGGTGAAATATTTTTCAGTGAAGATTTAGTCTTTAACAGTGTGTTCTCCATTGAAGTCGGTGGTGGTAACACTGAGTTTGCCGGTGATGAACAATTTACGGTGAACTTAACCGCTAACTACCGTGTTTTTCTCAATGACTGGGTTGCATGGGATCTGGCGATGAGTGACTACATCTTTGACACTCAAATAACAGGCTCATCAAAAACGACGCACAATTTAACCTTTTCTACCGGTATTGCTGTTTATTTTTAATCTATAGCCGTTGGTCACAACCTAGCTCGAAAAAGAGTTAAACAAAAATTAAATAGTAAGAAAAAAAGGATTATCAATGATGTTATTTAAGCGTGGGTTCATTGCCCTGTTTACCCTATTTACTTTAAGTGTATCGATTCAAGCCAATGCGTTATCAGAAGGCGATATGGCACCAGATTTCACCTTAAAAAACATGCAAGGTGAGAACCTTAAACTCTCTGAGCAGCGCGGCAATATCATCCTGATTAACTTCTGGGCATCTTGGTGTGGACCTTGTAGAAAAGAGATGCCAGTACTGCAAAAGCTTGAAGACAAATATCGAGATTTAGGCGTTGCCGTTTGGGGCGTCAATGTTGAGCAAGAAAACCAAGCAGGTAAAGACTTTCTAGCCGATCTTAATTTAAGTTTTGACATCTTTTTTGACGAAACAAACAGCCTATCTCAGACCTACGATGTAAAAGCCATGCCAACGACTGTGATTGTCGATCGCGACGGCAAAGTGCGATATGTGTTCTTAGGTTATCAAGACGGTTACGAGAAAAAATACGCCGCTGCGATTAAAAAGCTGATCAGAGAGTAACCCTATGATGAATCCAATCAAAAAAATGCTCATGCTCATAACGGCCCTGTCGTCACTATTCATAATATCGGGCTGCTCAAGTTTAGACATAGAACCTTGGGTAAAACCTTATGAACGCCAAAACCTTGCCGATCCTATTATGCGATTTGGTAGGCACCCTATTGCCAATATGCACGTAGCGCATGTATTGGAGGCCCGTGAGTCTGCTCGCGGAGCAGAAGGAACTGGAGGCGGTGGCTGTGGTTGTAACTAAGATGCTCAAGTGCTTATTAAAGACAGCCACACTGACAGGATTAATTCTCTGCTCGCCACTCAGCCTAGCAGCAGTGCTAGAGCCTGATCGCGCTGATGTGCTTTATCACAGCTATGAAGGCGGCGGGATGAAAATTGACGGTCCTTCGGTATTGCTTCGAAAAAAGACCTCAGAATCATTGGCGTTTACTGGCTACTACTACCTCGATAGCATTTCTTCGGCCTCTGTAGATGTGCTCAGTACAGCAAGTCCATATAGCGAAAAGCGCCATGAAGGCCAAATTGGGGTCGAATACCTCAACGATAAGACCTTAATGACCTTTAATGCCCGCCAGAGTGATGAAGACGATTACCTCGCACAATCCTTTAGTGTTAATGTATCTCAAGATACCTTTGGCGATTTAACCAATTTAAGTCTTGGTGTGTCATATGGTGATAATGAAATACGCCGCAATGGCGATGACCAATTTGAAGAACAAAGCCAGCAGTACCGTATTCGCGCAGGCATAAGTCAAATTTTAACTCGCAACTTAACCGCGCAACTTAACTTTGAAGCCATTGCTGACGAAGGTTACCTCAATAACCCATACCGTACGGTACGCTACATAGATACAACTAACCCATCCGGTGTTGGCTATCAGTCAGAAATCTATCCAGAGACTCGTAACTCGTTTTCAACCAAATTATCGGCAAGCTACTTTCTGCCCTATCGCGCGGCGTTATTTTTTCATTATCGCTACTTCAACGACAGCTGGGAAATTGATGCTAATGATGTCGAACTCGGATACCGCCACCCTATTGGTGACTTCTTAGAACTTGAATTTAAAGTGCGTTACTACCAGCAAACTCAAGCTGAATTTTATAGTGACTTATTCCCTTATCAAGATGCACAAAACTACCTAGCCCGCGATAAAGAGTTAAGTGACTTTAATGACTTAACCTTAGGCCTAGGTGTCACTTATTTAATGCCTGAAAGCTTATCTTTTGGAGATACTCGCTCAGAAGCCAGTATTCAATGGGACTACATCACCTTCGACTACAACAACTTTAGAGATCCCACTGCTGATGGTGGCGTAGGTAACGAACCGTTTTACAATTTTTCCGCTAACGTCATCCGCGCTTTTTATAGCGTTTACTTTTAATCATTTTGCGTAATGTTAGCGATTTAGCCCATTTTCAAGGTAGGAATATGAACAACACAGATCAAGGTACTGGACAAGGTACAGCGCAGGGTAACACTGTTAAGTCATCTACAAATTTTAAAATATGGCTCACTTTGGGGCTATTTATAACCGTGTTCTGGAGCGCGATGCAGCCAAGTGCCGCGTTAGCCAATACTAATAGTGACGCGAGTGCTAATGCAATGACTAATGGTA
>NZ_MCVI01000072.1:0-152487 GCF_002873135.1 Shewanella sp. 10N.286.48.A6 | reverse complement strand
TAATGGTAATGGTAATGGTAGCGCTGATAGTCAGAGTCAGGTAGCAAGCGATCTTGAAAACATCAAAAGCCAAGTCATTAAATTAAATCGTGATTTATTCATTCTTGAAGAAGACTTATTGTTCCCCGCAAGCACTCAAATAGCTGTATTTGTGTCAGTGGATATTGGACGTTTTTTTACCCTAGACAGTGTCGAGCTAAAAATTAATCAGCAAAATGTAGCCGGTTTTTTATATACCCAACGCCAACGTCGTGCACTGGAAAAAGGCGGCATTCAAAAAGTCTATATGGGAAATTTGAAAATGGGACAGCATCAGCTTACCGCTATTTTTACCGGTGTTGATGCAGAAGGTCGCACCGTACAAAGAGCAGTGACTCATCAATTTGAAAAGACAGATGAAACCGTGATGGTGGAATTGAAACTTGAAGATAATGAATCCAGTTATCGTGCAGATGTGAAAGTTGAAGAGTGGGTTTTATAACGGTTATGCCAGTTAATATGAACCAAGCTTTCCCTGACTTTAGCCGCTATGCAGTAGCAACGCCTCAGCTAAAAGCGATATTACTGCTTATCGTTAGCGGCTGTTTTTCAACTGCAGCTATCAGTGCTGATATGCCCACTGATGTCTCAACTGATGAACTAAATAAGCAACCAACTGAAGTTGCTAATGCAACGACTGCAACTAATTTAACCCTTGCTCAGCAAGCTAACCTGCGCAATAAACTTTATCGCCAAGCCTTATACTTTTATTTTGAAGGTGATTACAACGCCGCATTAAGCCAAGTTAGCCTAAACAGACAGCGCTTTGATGCTGATACCGCAAAAAGCCATTTGTTTGAAGCTGGCTTACAGGTATCCATCGGTTTACATCATCAAGCTACAGAGACGTTGGCCACGTTCGAGCAAGCATTAATTCAACAACAAGCAGACGATAAGTTGGCAGGTATTGAGCCACCAACCGAAGATAAACAAGGCAATAAAACTGCCACCTCTGCTGATGAGCTAAAGCTTATCGCGCTACTACAGTTGTCAGAACAACAAATAGAGCAAGGTAAACACAGTGCTGCCCAGCAAACCCTCGCTAATATCACTCAACTGCCTGCTTCATATGCTGAGCAATATCAGATCCTACATCAATTGGCATATTGGCCTGCATCTGTGACTCCTTCAGCGAAAATACTTGATGAGTCAGCCGCGGGATCAAACCAAGCAGATACTGAATTAACTGCAAAGTCAGCATTATCTGCTTACGTCATGCTTAACCAAGCACTGCAATTGATGCAAGCAAAGGATTATCAACGCGCAGAAACACTGCTGGTACGCATTAAAAACATAAACGTAGCAGCAACTGAAACGAATTTCTGGCAAAGCTTATTTACCGAAAAGAGTCCACAACAACGAGCTCAAGTTTCTAGTAAAAATGTTAATAAAGAAATCACTGACATAAGCATAATGACAGCTGATGAATTAAAGGCAGACAAACAAATCCAGCAGCAAGCCATTAATGATTATGCTCAATTATTGTTAGCCCAACTGTATGTTAAACAAGGTCTATACCAAGCAGCATTCGATCAATTACAAGATTTTCCTGAGCACAGTCCTTACACTGAGTCTGCACTATTTCTATTTGCCTTCTCAGCTCAGCAGATCAAGCGATATGACACTTCACTGGCATTGCTTGATTTATTAAAACGTGACTATCAATACTCCCAGCTCGGTTGGCAATCAGCATTACTCATTTCTGCTCAAATCAAACAGCAAAACACACTTTCTGAGAGCCTATATAGCTATCAACAAGCCGAGCAACTCTATGTTGAACAATTAGCTGACTTAGCACGCTTTCATACCGATATTAAGCAAACAGAATTAACGCCATTATTGTTCAACAGTAATGTAAACGCTCAAACGGGAGCTAATGGTCAATGGCTGCAAAAAGCCTTAGAAAATCCAGAGCTGAAACACGATATCAATACCTTATCTGAGTTATCACTGTTAACGAGCAATATTGACCGTCAGCAGCAAAAAAATGCCTGGATAAAAGAGAGCTTAACACTCAATAAACAGCGTCAAGCTCGCATCATCGAACAGCAAAGCCAAACCCAGTATCCTGAATTGATTCAGCAGTTAACCAATCAAAAGCAGCTGTTAGCACAAATGATTACTGAGGCTGAGGCACAAGAAAACGCGGATATTTTTGCCAATGACGCAGAGCAAGCATGGCTTAAACGCGTCAATGAAAGTGAAAACGTTATCAAGGCTATTCGTGGTCAGCGCAGCACTGAAGAGTATCAACAAAGACTAAACCGCGTTAAAGCAGTCCTTAACTGGGAGTTGCAACAGCAATTTCCTCAAAGGTTATGGCAACATAAAAAATTACTTAAACAAGTCGACCAACAACTCGTACTGGTAAGTCTGCAGCAACAACGCTTTGCTCAGTTAGCCAATTCTCAGCAACAAACCACTGCGTTTGAGCAGCGCCAAGCTCAAGCAGAAACGAGACTGGTTACAACAATTCAAAATATCGCAGCACTTGAATCCTCAACCAAAGCTCAAATTCAACAAAAAATCTCAGCCTTTGTTTCTGAGCAACAAATTCAGCTTGAACAGTTATTACTGGCCTCTCGCCATGAAATGGCGGCTGTATTAGAGCAAATGTCCCAACCTGTTATAAATGGGGAGAAATTATAATGACCCCATCAAAACCAACGCTATCTCTACTCGTTAGCTGCATGATCATTGCTGGCGTCAGCGGTTGTAAAAGCACCCTAGATACTCAAGCTAATAACAATCCCAAAAGAGCGACATTAACTGATTTAGCCAAACAACAACCCCAAGTTTCATTGGACTCACTTGCTCTGACAAAAGCGCAGCGAAGCCAAAAACTTGCGCAAATTTATCAGCAATTACTGACATTAGAACCCAACCCAGAAGTCAGAACACACGTTGAATATCGTCTGGTTCAAATTAAGACTGAAAATCTTGAAGAGCAAATGTTTGGTGAGCTTGAAACCACAGTTCTTGATGAAGATACAGGGGTTAACCCGTTAGCTGCAGAGCAAAAAGCTTTGCAACAATTCAAGCAAAACGATCAACAGCTAGTAAAATTAATCGCTGAGTATCAAACACTATTACAGCGCTACCCTAATCGCGCTGATAACGAGCATCTGCAGTATCAACTGGCAAAAGCGCTAGATTTGCAAGGCCAGCTAGATGAAAGCTTAATCGAGATGGAATCGTTATTATCCCGCTACCCTAACACTCAATATTTAGCGGAGCTTAACTTTAGGCGCGGCGAAATCTATTACAACTTGCAAGATTACCCTGCTGCGATAAGCGCTTATAAACAGGTTCAATCAGCTGATAACAATGATAAATATTTACTCAACAGCATTTATATGTCTGGCTGGTCACTGTTTAAACTGAATCGCTTACCTGAGGCTGATAGTACCTTTTTAGCCGTGTTCGATACGATTTTAGCTAACCATAAACCAAAGCAAAATGAGTTAACCGCAACGGATTTCAGTTTTGCCAGTTTGAGCAGTCGCGAGCAAAACCTAGCAATTGATGCGCAGCGAGTTTTAAGTATTTCACTCAGTCAGCAGCAACAATCCGTATCCTTAGTTGCACTGGTGACATCAAAACAAGACACGCGTTACTTACCTATTTATCAACATGTTCTATTTGATAACTTAGCAAAATTCTTACTGAAACAAGAGCTGCAACATGATGCAGAGCTGGCCTATCAAGCCTATATCGATTTGGCACAAGATAACATTTGGTCTGCTCGTTACTCATTGGCTTTACTTGAGCTTTATCAGCGCCAAGGTAAATTTGCTTCAATGCATAAACTCAAAAATGATTATATTAACCAGTACGGGTTAAATAGCACTTTTTGGAGTCAAGCAAGTGCAAAGCATCAACAAGAGTTACTGCCTCATTTACTGGCATTTAGTGATGAGCATAGCCGCAGAGTTTACGCCAACGCGCAAAATCAGCCTGCAGGCATTGGCCGAGTAAGCGCTTTTAAAGCGGCTGCAAATGCATTAAGTACTTACTTACAACTCGCAAAATTGCCACAAGCAAGCAGCTTACTCAGCAAAGATATTCACATTGATGAATACCTGTTTGCTGATGCTAATTTTGAAGCCCAGCAATTTAGACAAGCACTTAACAGTTATAAAACTATCGCTTATGGTGAAATCAGTTCTATTGATGATTCGGTTCAAGCAGACCAGCCAAACCAACAAGCTGATCACTTAAGCCAACCAAATAAGCAGCTAAACCAAGAGCAGATAGCCCTCAAAAAGCAGGCAGCTTATGCAACTACAATCACAATTCGAGAAATCCTAACGCCGCTGCAAAATCAAGCTAATGCAAATTTGGATAGCACTCAGGTCGTTGTCCAAGAGAGGGTCGCCTTAGATAAACAGTTTATCGCCAACTATCCAGATGATAAACGCGCTCTAGAGCTTGCAACTCACGGCGCCCAATATTCATTTGCATCGAAAAATTACCTGGATTTAGCCCAGTTCAGCGAATTTGTATTAGTGACTCACGGTGTCATTAATCAACCCTCTGAGAAAAGTTCAGAACAAATAGCGGTAGTAGCGCGACAAACACCTGATGAATTAGCCAGTGTACAAAAACCTCAGGCTTATATCGCCCTAGATAAATCAAGTGTTATCAATCCAGTAGAGCACGGTAAACAGCTGCCTAAAACTCAATTAAAACAAGTACAACTTGTGACTCAGTTATATGCTCACGGGTTATATCAGCAAAGCCAATATGCCCTTGCTGAGCAATCTTATAATCTGGCGTTAAAATATTTAAGTGTCAGTCAAACACCGACAGCGCAGCAAGCGACATCACGAGTTGAAATGCGCGATTTATTAGCATCAAGCATTTACTTCCAAGCACAGGCTAACAAGAACGACAATCCGCAACTTGCTGTTGTCGATTTATTACGGATTAGCAAAGCTGTGCCTGAATCAAAATATGCAGTCAGTGGCGAGTTTGAAGCGGCGAATATCTTGCTTTCGCAACAGCAATGGCAACAAGCTATTACGGTATTGGTGCCATTTCAAAAGCGTTACCCTAAACATCACTTCAGTGCATCAATCCCAGCAAAACTTGCTCAGTCATATGAAGCATTAGAACAATGGGAATTGGCTGCTGAGCAACTGTTGATTATTGTTGCCAATGAACCCAAAGGAGCGCTAAAGCGTGAGGCGCAATATACTGCTGCGGAGTACTACCTCAAAGCAGGCGAAACCGAAAAAGCCCGCTTAACCTATCGAACATACGCTAAAGATTACCCTGAGCCTTTTGATGTAGCACAAGAAGTACGCCTTAAAATGAGCGAGTTTTATCAAGTTTCTAACGAGCCCAACAAGGAATATTACTGGTATCGCCAGATATTAACCTTCCACGCCAAGCAGCAAGCTAAAGCGAATACCTTTGCTGGGCGAGAAATTGAAATTGCCTCTATTGCAGCTTCTGAATTAGCCCAAGCACACCAGCAAACATTTATCGCGATTAAGCTAACCGCGCCATTAAATAAAACCTTGAAGCGTAAACAAGACGCGATGAAACAAGCTATTGGTTATTACCAGCAAGTGTTGGACTTTCAACGAGCACAATATGTGCCGCAAGCAACCTTTAACTTAGCTGAAATGTATCGCCAGTTAGCGGCTGATGTTATGGACTCTGAGCGCCCTAGTGACCTAGATGAATTAGCGCTGGAAGAGTACGAAATATTGCTTGAAGAGCTCGCCTATCCATTTGAGGAAAAGGCTATTGAAATTCATATCAGTAACACTGAGCGAGCTTGGCAAAATATCTATGACCAATGGATTGGCAAAAGTTTCACAACCTTAACTGAACTGTCACCTGCGTTATATAACAAACAGGAGGTGACACATGATGTCGTTGAATCAATTCACTAAACCTTTAAGTAAGAGAGTAAACAGTCGGGTGAATAATAAAGTGAATAACACACTTTCCTCAGCTCATGTCACCATCAAGTTATTAATGGGTTTCAGCCTAATGATCTTGTCTGCATGCTCAACGATGACTAATGATCAAGCGAGTGAAAACGCCGAAGCTAACTGTATTGATGCCCTAGATAGCAGTATGGTGGATATGGTTAACACAGATGATGGCAATGCTAGCTCTGTGGCAAATGGCTCTGTAGGGAACAGCTCGAACAAGCAAACGGCAAGTAATGGCGCTTTAAATGACATAACAGCCAACAATTACAACTTACATGCTGAGCAAGCACAGCAACGTTTAGCCAATGTACCCAGTACGGTGTTAACTCAGTATCAAGATGCGCTTGCTCTGATGAAACAACAGCAATTTGATCAAGCTGATGTATTATTCGATCAAGTACTCTTGGCGCAGCCAACCCTATCAGGTGCATTAGTAAACAAAGCCTTAATCGCCATTAATAAAAGTGACTTTAGTCAGGCTGAATCTTTGTTAAATCAAGCCATTGCCGTTAACCATAAAAACCCTTACGCCTTTCAGTTGAAGGCTCTTGTAGCAAGAAAGCAAGGTCAATTTGAACAGGCAGAAAAAGATTATTTAACCGCATTATCTATTTGGCCTAATTATCCAGAAGCACAAGTTAACCTGGCTATTTTGCTCGAGCTATACCGAGGAAAACTATTAGATTCGAGACGTTATTATCAATCCTATTTATTGCTAAAACCTGATGATGTTCAAGCCCAGCGATGGTTGGCTGGCGTTGAAATAAAAATTCAGCGCGCTGGGCTCAATTTGCAAGAAGGAGAAGGATAAGATGGTTAGTTCATTAACCCCGATGACAACATACCGTGTAAACGCAGCGGTTATTGCTGTTATGACACTCTTGCTGCTATCAGTCATTAGCATTGGCCAGCTTAATGCCGCTGAAACCGTCAGCACAGCAAACAAACCCGTATTAATTGAAAGTAAAGTGACCGGCACGCAAGAGCAACCCAAAGTGCTTTACATCATGCCTTGGCAAGGAATTACCAACCCTGTAGCAATACAAGATAACAATATGCAAATCATCTTGCCGCAATTCAAACCGATTAACCCTAAAAAGTTCCAACAAGAGGTACGTGATTTCAGTGTGAATACTTCATCAAAACAATAAAGGGTGTATTCACCAAGATAAAAGTTTAACCCAAAGCAGTAACAAAAAATAACTACATTTAGGACGAGTCAAAAACAACTTCGTTCGACTCTATAAAAAGGAAAATATCATGAGTTTTACCGACCATATTATTGCATTTTTACAAAATGGTGGCCCGTTCATATACCCTATCGCCCTAGTATTAGTCGTCGGTTTGGCCATCACTATCGAACGCTGGTTATATCTCAGTTCAGCTCATCGCACTAACCAAAAAGCATTCTCGTTAATCAAAGAAGCACTTAAAAGCGGTGATGTCGCGACAATCAGTCAACATGCGCAAAATAATAAAGCCCCTGTATTTGATGTATTGCAATCTGGTATCGTCAGAATTTCACAAGCTAATCGCCGTGAAGATGTGGAATACGCCATGGAAGAAACCATCATGGAGTACATGTTGAGACTTGAAAAGCGCACGCCATTTATTGCTACCTTAGCCAATATTGCTACGCTACTTGGTCTACTGGGTACCATTATGGGGCTGATTGCAGCGTTCTCTGCGGTAGCCAGTGCAGATCCAGCTGAAAAAGCTAACCTGCTGTCTTCCAGTATTTCTGTTGCAATGAACACCACTGCATTTGGTCTTATTACCGCTATTCCGCTAATTCTATTTCACTCAACACTGCAAACTAAAACTGCGACTATTGTTGATTCAATTGAAATGGCTGGCATTAAATTACTTAATTCACTGTCATTTTCTAAGCAAGCGGATTCGGACCGAGGCTAATAATTATGAGACGCCGTCGTCGCCCTAATACCGAAGATGCAGAACTCGATATCACTTCATTTATGAATTTGATGATCGTGCTCGTGCCTGTGTTATTACTGAGTTTGGTATTTTCACAAGTACGGATACTAAATCTGCAATTGCCTGTTATGTCAGAGTCTCAACAAGCTGAAGATGATCAAGAACCCAAAGTATTGGAACTGGTCATTACTCAGCAAAGTCTTGAGCTCAACTACCCTGCAGGCATATTACTTAAACGTTTTAAAACAACAGAGAAAGGTTATGATTTCAAGGCTTTGTCTGTGTACTTACAAGACCTTAAACTGACTTTTCAACAACAAGAAATCGATAAAAATGACATAGTGCTTTTGCTTGAATCTGATATCGATTATCAGACCATTGTGACTGCAATGGATACCGTGCGCTCATACAAAGCAGTGGTTGCGGCTAACCTAGTCGATGCTGAACTGTTTCCGCTTATCTCATTAGGCGATGCACCTGAAGAATCACTTGCTGAAACACAAGTAAGTGAAACCACAGGAGGCAAATCATGAAGCAATCACCCAGAGCCAAACGACTTGCTAAGCACCATAAGCGCTTTAAATCAGGTGGCAAACTTAACTTAGTTGCCTTGATGGATATCTTTACGATTTTGGTATTCTTCTTGATTGTGAATCAATCTGAAGTACGCGTTCTACAAAATATCGAAAAGATAAAGTTACCTGTCTCTATTGCTGAAGAACTGCCAGTTGAAAACCTGGTTATCACAGTACTTGAAGATACAGTGCTTATCCAAGAGCGAGCTGTTTGGCAAAATAGTGCTGATAAGCCTAACTTCAGTGAACAAGAAAACCTTGAGTTTATTGAAGCGATGACTACAGAGCTTACATACCAAGCGAGTAAACGTACTGAGTTAACAGAGTCAGAACAGGAAAAAGGCCGTGCCGTCACCATTATTGGCGATAGCAGCACACCTTATATGGCGTTAAAGCAAATTATGGCTGCTTGTGCTGAAACGGGATATAGAAATATGTCATTAGCCGTTGAGCGCCAAGCCAGTAAAACGGCTGAGGAGAGTTAGCATGACAGCAGCAAGCTTATCCCATTCGTTTAATGGCAGTAGCCCAAATGGTAATAGCTTTAACGACATAGGTGATTTATTTAAGCCCAGTAAACAAGATAGGTTATTTAAACAGATCTTAGTGTTACTACTGGTCATTTACGCTGTGTTCGGCATCGGTGTGCCTTTACTTGAGCAAGTTGAAGTGCCAAGAGAAGTTAAAGAGCAATTACCCCCGCAGTTAGCGAAAATAATGCTTAAAGAAAAACAACTTCCAGTGCCTGAAAAGCCAGAGGTTATTCCTGAGCCTGAGCCAGAACTTGAAAAAGAACCGGAAAAGGTTGAAGAGAAGCCTGTCGATAAACCTGTTGAAAAACCAATAGTACAGCCGACAATGACCCGTGAGGCCGCAAAAGAAAAAGCACAAACTTCAGGGCTAGCAGCCATGAAAGATGAGCTTTTTTCAATGCGTGAAGCGTTTGATATCAAGCCGGCATCTCAAAGTGCCCTTGAACAAACGCAGGCGCAAGAAGTGAAAGTCAAACGTAAGATGTTAGCAGCTTCGGCCAATACCCAAAGTGAGAGTTTAACCACCTCTACCGTCAATCAAACCGTTGCGTCAGATGCTTTAAGCACTAAAAACACCCAACAAATTAGGTTGGCAGAAGAGGAAGTGTTAGCTACTCAAGGGGCTATTGCCGAGGAAGAGCAACTGGCTTCTGCGGGAAGCCAACGTTCAGAGGCAGCATTACGCCGCACACTTGAGGCGAACAAAGCACGTTTATATGCCTTGTATAATCGAGCTCTGCGTAAAGACCCTTTCCTCAAAGGTAAAGTCATGTTTGAGATTGAGATCCTGCCTAATGGCAGCATTAGTCGGGTTGATATTCAATCAAGCCAGCTTAACAATGCCAAATTAGAGCGCCAACTAAAGGTTGTGTTACGTTCAATCACCTTCCCAGCAGAAGATGTTGCAACAATGACAACCATTTGGGCGATCGACTTCTTACCCAGCTAGACAGAAGTAAGCGATAAATGATTAATTAATTTTTATCAGTTAACAATACGGCCAATTGGCCGTATTTTTTTATTTGCTTAAGGCTTAGAAAGTAAAACAGATTAAAGCACTTGCTTCATAATCTTAGCATCAGGGCCATAACTTGCGTTAGCCGCCTGCTCATGATCAATCTCAAAGCCCATTTTTTGCCAAAAAGGGACTGAGCCTTGTATTGCCACAAGTTGTATTTGTGAGTAATTGTATTGCTTAGCAATTAATTTTAACT
Organism: Shewanella sp. 10N.286.48.A6; assembly: GCF_002873135.1. Taxonomy (GTDB): domain Bacteria; phylum Pseudomonadota; class Gammaproteobacteria; order Enterobacterales; family Shewanellaceae; genus Shewanella. The sequence continues at coordinate 142,240 of NZ_MCVI01000072.1, read as the reverse complement.
GCTCAACCATTTGCTTACCGACTCCTGAGCCTTTTAATAGAGCAGATACCGCTAAATCATGTAGAAACAATTTATTACCCTCCTTTTTCTCAGAAAGTGTCTGATAGAGCTTAGGAGGCGTTTCATTAGCCCAAACATGAGCCAATAGATAAGCCATTACCTTTTGCTCTTCATTTTGATAGACAAAACAGCAGTGAGCAGAATGCTGCCATTTATCCCGAAGGACTTCGAGCGGCTCTGGTTCAATATCCACATACACTTGCGATTGGAGTTTATAGATTTCAGGCCACATTGACTCTGTAATTGGATTAATTGGCATTTCGGGCAGACTCTGAATGTAATAATTTAGAAAGTAATAATTTGGAACGTATGACTTATCCATCATACAAAAATAATCATATGCCTCAATCGATAAGTGATAATGGATAAATATAAGAAGATAAATCATAAATTTCAGGCAACAAAAAGCCCGTCATAAGACGGGCTCTTGCTTTAACCGTGAGGCTAAATTTGGCTGGGATACCAGGATTCGAACCTGGGGATGCCGAGATCAAAACCCGGTGCCTTACCACTTGGCGATATCCCAAAATTGGTTATGTATAACTTTTCATAAAGGAAGGTTTACATATTGAAAAAATTTGATGGTACGGGAAGAGAGACTTGAACTCTCACACCTTACGGCACCAGAACCTAAATCTGGCGTGTCTACCAATTCCACCACTCCCGCATCAAATCTTTCTCAGAATATACACTAATTATATATAGTGTAAACTCTGTTGTTGCTCTTTTCTAACTAAGTAGCATAGCGTTACCCACTAATCTACCTTTAAACATGGTAGCAATGGCGGGACTTGAACCTGCGACCCCAGCATTATGAATGCTGTGCTCTAACCAGCTGAGCTACATTGCCTAAGATGGCTGGGATACCAGGATTCGAACCTGGGGATGCCGAGATCAAAACCCGGTGCCTTACCACTTGGCGATATCCCAATAATCTTGTCTACTTACTTTAAAATGGCTGGGATACCAGGATTCGAACCTGGGGATGCCGAGATCAAAACCCGGTGCCTTACCACTTGGCGATATCCCAATCTAAAGCTTTTTCGAAAAACCCGCTAATGCCAGCCTTTCTATATAATGGTACGGGAAGAGAGACTTGAACTCTCACACCTTACGGCACCAGAACCTAAATCTGGCGTGTCTACCAATTCCACCACTCCCGCACTGACTCTGTTTAACATCCAGAACACGATGCTCATTTAACCTTGAGAAGGTAGCCAGTCATATTTCTAAAACCTTGCGGCTTTAACTAACCAGCGAATCTCTAGTTTGACATCTTGAGAAGATGGTAGCAATGGCGGGACTTGAACCTGCGACCCCAGCATTATGAATGCTGTGCTCTAACCAGCTGAGCTACATTGCCACTTTATCTTTCGTTGCCCTCGTCGTGAGGACGGGGCGTATTATGCTTATTCAGCGTATCGAGGTCAACTGCTTTTTTTAGCTATTTTCATCAATTGGCACTGTTCGGCTATAAGTTCACCAAACTGCGTAGCAAATCGGCATATTTGACCAAAAAAGTTAACCTCGACCGCTTGTTTGACTAATTAAAGTCTACAAATACTATTTATACGTTGAATAAGAAATGCATTACATCGCCATCTTTAACGATATAAGCTTTACCTTCTACGCGTAACTTACCTGCTTCTTTAGCACCTGCTTCACCATTAAACTCGATAAAGTCATCATAGGCCATTACTTGGGCGCGAATAAAGCCACGCTCAAAGTCGGTGTGGATCACACCAGCAGCTTGTGGCGCACTGGCGCCTACTGGCACAGTCCATGCTCTTACTTCTTTTACACCTGCAGTAAAGTAAGTCTGTAAGTCCAATAATTCATAACCACCACGAATAACGCGATCAAGCCCTGGCTCATCAAGACCAAGGTCTGCCATAAACTCATCACGCTCTTCAGCGTCCATCTCAGCAAGCTCAGACTCAATAGCGGCACATACTGCAACCACCACGGCGTTTTCTGTCGCGGCAATGGCTTTAACAGCATCTAAATGTGGATTATTCTCAAATCCATCTTCAGATACGTTAGCAATGTACATGGTTGGCTTTAGGGTTAAGAAGTTAAGGTAGGCAATTGCAGCCATTTCTTCTTTGCTTAACTCTAATGAACGCAGCATTTGGCCTTCATCTAAAGTTGGACGCATTTTTTCAAGTACTTCTACTTCAAACTTAGCATCTTTGTCGCCGCCTTTAGCGCGCTTTTGCTGACGGAAGATAGCACGCTCTAAGCTGTCTAAATCCGCTAACGCAAGTTCAGTGTTGATAACATCAATATCGCCTGCAGGGTCAACCTTGTTAGCAACATGAACGATGTTGTCATCTTCAAAACAACGTACAACGTGACCAATGGCATCCGTTTCACGAATGTTAGCTAGGAACTTGTTACCTAAACCTTCACCTTTTGATGCGCCAGCAACTAAACCTGCAATATCCACAAATTCCATTGTAGTCGGTAAAATACGTTCTGGATTAACAATCGCTGCTAATGCATCTAAACGTGGATCAGGTACTGGAACCACACCCGTATTTGGCTCAATGGTACAAAACGGGAAGTTAGCAGCTTCGATTCCTGCTTTAGTTAACGCATTAAATAGTGTTGACTTACCAACATTTGGCAAACCCACAATGCCGCATTTAAAACCCATATTTTTACCTTTATATAATTAAACTCACCTAGGAAGTGGTAAGTTGTGTCAAATCAATAATCAAAGCGCGGCTAATTAGAGCGCTTTGAATGTGTGTAATCGGTGCATCGCTTTCGCCATGTCTTGTTTAAACAATATTTCAGTTGAACGCACCGCTTCATCTATTGCTGCGTCCATCTTTTCTTGATCGCTCGCTGGCGCTTTACCTAAGACATAACCACTGACGCGGTTTTTATCTCCAGGGTGACCAATACCAATACGTAATCGGTAAAAGCCTTTTTCATTGGCAAGCTTAGCAATAATATCTTTTAAGCCGTTATGACCACCATGACCACCGCCCAATTTAAACTTGGCAACGCCCGGCTCCATATCAAGCTCATCATGGGCCACTAATATCTCTTCAGGTAAAATACGAAAAAAGTTCGCTAATGCGCCCACTGACTTACCGCTTAAATTCATAAACGTAGTAGGTATAAGTAGACGCACATCTTTACCATCAATAGTGACTCTGGCGGTTAAGCCAAAATATTTACTGTCTGGCGCTAAGGTGGCGCCACATAAACGCGCTAACTCTTGTACATACCATGCACCCGCATTATGACGAGTGTGGGCGTATTCTGCACCTGGGTTAGCAAGGCCGACAATTAGTTTTATTTGACTCATTAGCACTCAATTTCAGTGGTTAAATGACTGCGTTATCTTCAATATCATTTATCCATCTTAATAGTTATAGACTAAGATTTTGTGATTTGAAGGCGCTAAAGCGCGGCATTTTAACACTCAAAACTGAACTCAACAAATACACTGTGATAATTAGACAGAATGGGGATAACCTCACTGTGAAAAAGTTCACAGTGAATATAGTTAACCGCCATTAGAAATTGCGTGGTGGGGGAAGGCGTGATTGCTGATTAAATAGAATAAGTTACGCTAAACCCAATGCGTATTTAAGCACTTTCTGTTTGATCGGATTATCGTAGTTTGCCAGTTTCAACAACCCATTTCTTAACAGTTTTATTGGTAATAAATCATTACTAAAGCCTGCATAGAATGCATCCATTGCTGACATCATCAATAAATTATCGCTATAACGTTTGCATTGATACTGCTTTAAACAAGATGCTGTCCACCAAGGTTTATCATTGCCTACTGCATCGGCAATGGTTGCAATCAATACATCGACATCTTTAAAACCAATATTGACGCCCTGCCCTGCAAGCGGGTTAATGGTATGGGCTGCATCACCTAAAATCACAATATTATCTTGGCAATAATCTTGGGCATGACGTCTTGTGAGCGGGAAACTGCCTCTAGCTATAACGGTAAAGTTCTCATCAAGCCTTGATGGAAAGTTAAGCTTAATTTGCTCAGCCAGTTGTTTATGATTGAGCTGCATAAGCTGCTTAATGCGACTATTACTGTCATACCATACTAATGAGGCGTTATTACCCGGTAATGGCAGTAATGAGCGTGGCCCTTGAGGGGTAAACTGTTGCCAAGTTATGTCTTGCTGCGCGGTGTCAGTTTCAACATTAATGAGCATGGCTGACTGAGCATAATCCCAGCCAGTAATACCAATACCGGCCCATTGTCTTACTTGTGAGTTAGCCCCATCTGCGCCAACTAATAATGATGCATGTAATTCAACGCCACTTTTAAGGGTCGCTTTAATTCCTTGAGACAATGATTTTACGTCACTATTGCTCATTTCAATACGCTCGAACTTAGCAACGCTATCAGGGCAATAACAATGCACATTGTCCATCTTTTCAATTTGCTGCCACAGACTCAGTTGAATTAAGCGGTTCTCAAAAAAATAGCCCAGATGTGATTCATCGATCTGATCAGCATGAAAACGGGTAATGCAATCATCGAGCTCCCAGGTTTCTAAACCTTTATAGGCCACATGACGCATAGTGCGTAATTGCTCCATTACGCCCAAGCGTTCAAGTAATTGCTCAGAGGCCACACTAATAGCTGATACGCGTAAGTCTAAGGGCTGCTCAGGTAAATAGGCTTTAGGCGCGAATGCTTCAACCATGGCAACATTTAAGCCAAGCTGACCTAACCCCACAGCTACAGCTGCGCCCACCATACCTCCGCCAACGATGACGACATCATGTTCAACTACATTCGATGCTTGATGCATTGTTTATTTACCTTAATAAAAAGCTGTAATACTGAAACGCCATGACAGCGGCTACTATTATGTGCCAATAAGCGTCACTTAAACTATGTACAAAGATGTCTGTAACGCCTCAATCGTATCGATATGTTGCTATCTTGAGTTTGAGCAACACTTGCTTACACTGATTAAACTTTGACCACCAAACCTTACCTTATACTGAGACTGTCTAGTATGACATGCCTTGCAACCAACCCCTTAAATGCCAAGGTAAGAGAGGATAGTATGTTCAGTCAAAGCACCTATGTACAATCTAATAATGGAACCCTTAAATCACTAACAAGCAGCCGTAATACGTTAATGAGTTATGTAAAAAAGTTTACTAAGTCACTCTATACTATGCCGCTACTTGCAGGGCTTGTTGCTGGCGCAGCCATTATGCCAATGACAGCACAAGCCGAAGTACAACCGATGGAAACCATTACGGTTATTCACCGTTCATCCTTCGATTATGCCTTATATCAACAAACCACGGAAATGCTTACGCAGTTTAATAGAGAGCTAGCGCAAAAAATAATTGTTCAAGCAAGACAAGATAACGTCACAATGGCGAAACAATTTGGCTATTTTACCAATCAATCAAATGAGTTAGCCCAAATAGATAAACACCCTGAAAATATAGGGGTATTAGTCATTTCAGAATAATGCCGCTTAAGTGTGCACAAAGGCTAGCCAGCGAGCCTTTGTGCAGTTAAAATACTCGGCTATTTTTCTGTGGTAATAGAACGGCGTAACTGATGAGTAAAAAACTACACATAAAGACCTGGGGCTGTCAGATGAATGAATATGATTCATCTAAAATGGCTGACTTGCTGGACGATTATCAAGGTTATACCTTGACTGAGGATGCTGAAGAAGCAGACGTACTGCTACTAAACACATGTTCAATTCGCGAAAAAGCGCAGGAAAAAGTGTTTCATCAGCTTGGTCGCTGGAAAACCCTCAAAGACAAAAAACCTAATCTAATTATCGGTGTAGGTGGTTGTGTTGCCTCACAAGAAGGTAAAGCCATTAAAGAACGTGCTCAGTGCGTTGATATTATTTTTGGCCCACAAACCTTACATCGCTTACCTGAGATGATCACCCAAATTAATAATGGCGATAAAGCAGTTATTGATGTGAGCTTTCCTGAAATTGAAAAATTCGATCGCCTACCTGAGCCTCGCGCTGACGGTCCATCGGCGTTTGTGTCTATTATGGAAGGCTGCAGTAAATACTGTTCATTCTGCGTAGTGCCGTACACCCGCGGTGAAGAAGTTAGCCGCCCGGTTGATGATGTCATTTTAGAAATCGCACAACTTGCTGAACAAGGTGTACGTGAAGTAAACCTGCTTGGTCAAAACGTGAATGCGTTTCGCGGTGCTACCCATGATGATGATATTTGCACCTTCGCAGAGTTATTGCGTCTAGTGGCATCAATTGATGGTATCGACCGTGTGCGTTACACAACGAGTAACCCCATTGAGTTTTCACAAGACATTATCGATGTTTATGAAGACACCCCTGAAGTGGTGAGTTTCTTACATTTACCAGTGCAATCGGGATCAGACCGCATTCTAACTAATATGAAACGTGGTCATATGGCAATTGAATATAAATCAATTATTCGTCGTTTACGTAAAGCGCGCCCTGATATCCAAATCAGTTCCGACTTCATTGTCGGCTTCCCTGGTGAGTCAAATGCTGAATTTGAAGACACCATGAAGTTGATTGAAGATGTCAGTTTTGACCACAGCTTTAGCTTTATCTACAGCGCCCGTCCAGGAACACCAGCGGCTGATTTGCCAGATGATGTCACCATGGAAGAAAAGAAAAAGCGCTTAGCGATTTTACAAGACCGTATTACCCAACAAGCCATGCGCTACAGCCGCCAAATGTTAGGCACTGTTCAACGTATTTTAGTTGAAGGCCCTTCAGTTAAGAACCCTATGGAGCTTCGCGGCCGTACTGAAAATAACCGCGTAGTGAACTTTGAAGCTGATCCTAAGTGTATTGGCGGTTTTGTGGATGTTGAAATTGTTGATGTATATACAAACTCGCTGCGCGGCGTATTTATTCGTGGCGAAGACGAGATGGATTTACGTCGAAGTTTACGTCCGTCAGATATCGTAGCCAAACACAAAACTGATGATGATATTGGTGTAAGCCAATTTACCCCAGGCAGCTAATTTAGCCATAAAACGGGTTTATCATTATTTAATAAAGGCGGCCTCGAGCCGCCTTTATTGTGCTTTTCAGTTAATACCGTGGTATTTTAACTTTTATACCTATTCGCATTCTTTTTCTTTTGGAGCATTATTTTTGTCCACTAAAGTTACTACCATGAATTTATACCTCGAGCCTGCTGAAACTCGAAGAATTGCCTCATTATGTGGTCCATATGATGACAACATTAAACAGCTTGAACGTCGTTTAGGTGTTGAGATTATCCATAAGAATAATCATTTCAAAATCATTGGCCTGCCAAGACATGCCTTTAATGCTAATAATTTACTGAAACAGCTATACATTGAAACCCAAACTGTTAAAGGTAGCACCCCAGATTTAGAGCCAGAGCGAGTGCATTTAGCCATTCAGGAGGTCATTAACCTCGAAGCTGAATCATCGGCTGAAGATGACACCCTGCATATCAAAACTAAACGCGGCATCATCAAACCTCGCAACCCAAACCAGTCTGTGTATGTGGCGAATATGGCCAAACACGACATTACCTTTGGTGTGGGACCTGCCGGTACCGGTAAAACCTTTTTAGCAGTTGCCGCAGCTGTTGATGCCCTTGAAAGACAAGAAGTAAGACGAATACTCCTTACCCGCCCAGCTGTTGAGGCTGGCGAAAAATTAGGTTTTTTACCAGGGGATTTAAGTCAGAAAGTCGATCCCTATTTACGCCCGCTTTATGATGCCTTATTTGAAATGATGGGCTTTGAGAAAGTTGAAAAGCTACTTGAACGTAATATTATTGAAGTCGCGCCTTTAGCCTATATGCGTGGTCGAACCCTAAATGATGCGTTTGTTATATTGGATGAAAGCCAAAATACTACTGTTGAGCAAATGAAAATGTTCTTAACCCGTATCGGCTTTAACTCGAAAGCGGTGATCACCGGTGATATTACCCAGATAGATTTGCCTCGCAGTCAAAAATCAGGGCTTCGCCAAGCCATTGAAGTATTGAGTGAGGTCGATGAAATCAGCTTCAACTTCTTTATGTCTCAAGATGTGGTGCGTCATCCGATTGTGGCAAGAATTGTCGAAGCTTATGAAGCCTTTGATTCAAAAGAGCTAGCACAAAAAGCTGAAAAAGAGCGCCAGTATAAACAACGTCAAACGGCCTTTAATGAACAAATGGCCAATGTGGACGTTAACGCCAACGAGATCAGTAAAGACGGAGCAATAAATAATGAGTCTTAAACTTGATTTAGATCTGCAAATTGCCGTTACTGACAGCAGTAAGCTCCCCAGCCGAAGTGAATTTGAGCTATGGGTAGCGACAGCCCTTGGTAACACTATGGCGCAAGCTGAACTGACCATCAGAATTGTTGAAAATACTGAAAGCCAGCAACTTAATAATACTTACCGTGGTAAAGACAAGCCGACTAATGTATTGTCTTTCCCCTTTGAAGCGCCTCCAGGGATTGAGTTACCGCTATTAGGCGATCTCATCATTAGTGCTGAGGTGGTAGAACTTGAAGCAAATCAACAAAATAAGCCCCTTGTCGCACATTGGGCCCATATGGTTATTCACGGCTGCTTGCATTTACTAGGCTATGACCATATTATCGATAATGAAGCTGAAGAAATGGAGTCATTAGAGACTCAACTCATTGAAGGCTTAGGTTTTTCAAATCCATATAAGGAAGCGTAAATAAATCAGACGACTGCATATAACATGCTGATTTTGATTTAGTAAAATATTATGAGTGACGACATCCCACCGAGTACTAACGCCCGTAAGAAGAACTGGATTGGCAAAATTAGTCAGATGTTTCAGGGCGAACCTCAAAATCGCGAAGACTTAGTTGATGTAATTGCTGGCGCAGAAGAGCGCTCTTTAATTACTGAAGACACCCGCGAAATGATGAATGGCGTATTAGAAGTATCAGGGTTGCGGGTACGCGACATCATGATCCCTCGAAGCCAAATAGTCACATTGCAAATCGATAGCACTGTTGAAGAGCTACTAGAAACAGTCATTGAGTCTGCACACTCCCGTTTTCCTGTGGTCAACGAGGATAAAGATCATATTGAAGGTATTTTGCTTGCAAAAGATTTACTTAAATATGGTTTCAAACAATCAGCTCAACCTTTCTCATTGCATCAAGTCATCAGGCCTGCGGTTGTTGTGCCTGAAAGCAAACGCGTTGATGTACTGCTAAAAGAATTCCGCTCCCAGCGATATCATATGGCCATCGTGGTCGATGAATATGGCGGTGTATCCGGTCTAGTGACGATTGAAGATATCTTAGAAGAAATCGTCGGTGAAATCGAAGACGAGTTCGATCATAGTTCAGTAGAAGATACCGAAATCAAAAAGATCAGTAACACCGTGTTTATGATTAAAGCACGTACACCGATTGATGAATTTAATGACGCTTGTGGCACCCAATTTAGCGACGAAGAATTTGATACCGTAGGCGGCTTAGTTTCACACGCATTTGGTCACTTACCAGAGCGAAATGAAACTGTCGTTATCGATAATATCGAGTTTAAAGTCACCAATGCTGACACCAGACGTTTAATTCAACTTAGTGTGAAGTTACCCGATCAAAAACTGCTAGAAGAACTCGACGACTAACTCTGTGCTAAAAAATAAACTTTCCAAGTCATCAGTGATTAAAATGGTGACTGCATTTGTTGCAGGTGCTTCAACCACACTTGCTTTTGCCCCCTACGCTATTTGGGCTTTTTACCCCGCAGCAATGCTGTTTGTTTTATGGCAAAGTCGCAGCCTAACCCCGAAAGAAAACTTCTTTCATTGGTTAAGCTTCGGCTTTGGCTGTTTTGCATTTGGCATTAGTTGGGTACATGTCAGCATTGATACCTTTGGTGGTTTACCGCTAATAGTATCAATGGCATTAATGGCAATATTGGCGCTTTATCTGGCCTTATTTCCAGCGCTAGCAGGTTATCTCACTGCGAAACTGTCCCAATATCAGCAAACTCAAGGCTGGCAAGTTTATTTTCGTTACTTAGGGTTATTCCCCGCACTGTGGGTATTTACCGAGTGGATGCGCGGTTGGGTTCTCACAGGTTTCCCTTGGTTATGGGCAGGCTACAGTCAAACCCAAGGGCCATTGTCAGAGCTTGGCAGTATAATTGGCGCATTAGGCTTAAGTTATGTTATCGCACTGGTTTGTGGCAGTATCGCACTGGTGTTATATCAACGTTTTGCCAGTGTTATCATCATATTCTCTTTGATATTTATCAGCACTTACCTTGCGCCGCACATCTCCGACATAAGCCCACGAAATGAAACGGTTAAAGTGGCTTTAGTACAAGGCAATATTGAGCAAAGTATGAAGTGGGAGCCTGACGCACTATGGCCAACTTTACTCAAGTATATGGATTTAAGTCGGCCTAATTTTGATGCTGATATCATCATTTGGCCTGAAGCCGCGATTCCAGCGCCTGAAGCTATGGTGGCAGACTTTTTACATAATACCGACAAGGTGGCTAATTTAAATAATAGCGCCATCATTACCGGTATTATTAGCATGCAACAAAATGACTTTTATAACTCATTAATTGTATTGGGCAATGCCTATCATCCTCAGCAGACTGAGGGCGATTACGTTGGAAGTGGCATTAATGATTACAAGAAACATCATCTATTACCAATAGGTGAGTTTGTCCCTTTTGAAAGCCTTTTACGCCCAATAGCCCCGTTTTTTAATTTACCCATGTCATCTTTTGCACGTGGTACCTATGAGCAAAAAAACCTTAATGCTTTAGGCTATCAAGTGGCACCGGCTTTATGCTACGAAATCGTCTTTCCTGAGCAATTACGCGCCAATGTGAATAAAGACACTGATTTTTTACTCACAGTGTCTAATGATGCCTGGTTTGGTGACTCTATCGGGCCACTGCAACACATGGAAATAGCCCAAATGCGCGCAATTGAGTTGGGGCGCCCCTTAGTCAGAGCCACCAACAACGGTGTTACCGCTGTGGTCGATATTAAAGGCCGTATTACTCACCAACTGCCACAGTTCAAATCTGGAGTATTAGTGGCTGACGTTGCCTTATATAACGGTGAAACTTGGTTTAAGCGAATAGGCCAAACACCGTTACTCATATTATGTAGCTTGATAATTTTATTTAGTTTTATATATCAACTATTATTAAAGAAAGGCAGAAAAAAATAGCAAGGAGGCCATGATTGCAGCAAGCATTGCCAGTTAAGCCAAATATATTCAATCCAAATGGATTTACATTAATTGAGTTAGTGGTGGTCATTATCATTTTGGCCGTCATTGCCATTATTGCTGCGCCAAAGTTTATCAACTTTGCCACTGAAGCCCGAATTAACGCATTATCACAATTACAGAGCAGCGTTAAAGCAGCTAATACCCTCGTTTATGCACGCACGCAAATGCCCAGTATTTCTACCCGAAGTGTTCCAGGTCGTGATGATTTAACCGATATCGATTTAGAAGGCGATGGCAGTTTCAATACCCGTTTAATAAACGGTTATCTTGATAATACTGATATCGAAAAATGGATTGTGTCGATGGACGATTGGGAAATCCAATATCGAGGTGCACCTGAAACCTATATTGGATATGATCTCAATGACGATGGTGATGTGCGTGATGACAACTGCTATTTTTTGTACACCCAGGCCAGTAGTGAAGCTAACCCGCCAACATACCAAGTTAGCACCTCGGGTTGCTAAATATGCGCTTTAAACTCAGTTAATCGATAAAAAATTGACCATAAAACACTATTGCATAAACATAAGCCGTAAAACACTATTACATAAACATAAGCCGTAAAACACTATGCCACTTAAGTCAGCTAGCATAGTTGCTGTCTCAAACAATCTCTAAAATCGTGCTATTGTTTGAAATAGGCAGCGCTTTAAGGCGTTAGCGCTTCTCGAGTGAACATTTCATTATCGCATTGTGGGCAATCTGGAATAATACTGGGGAATTCAATTTTCATTTCATGATTACACTCAGTACAAATCACTTTACCTTGATTAATCACCTCCCCTGACATATAAAAACCCTGATGCTTAAAGTCTTGGGCAATTTCATGCCACTCTACTTGGCTGCGATCAGTAATTTCACCCAGCCAGTGCCATAAGGTGTTTTCAATACCAATGACAGTTGGGCTAAAACTGAGGTTATCGGCATTTTCCTCTTTTATGTAGCTGGCGATGTCACGCTTTAAAAAATCTTCTGCTAAAGCAAGCTCCTCGGCATCGGCGGCTGACTTTAATTGCAAATAATCTTTACACTGGGTCACAGAAGCAAAAAGGCTCTTTGCCGTCAATGAGTTATCTTCATCATATTGTTTCTTAACTTGCTCAAAAAGCGTCTTATATAGTGCTAATAACGCTGAACTTCGTCCACTCATAGTAAATACTCCTTCATCTGAACCTTTTTAATGCATCACTTCTAGTTTATTCTATGCAGATCTTACTCGCGCTTTTTAGCGCTAGATCAAACAATGGGCGGCATTGGCCGGAATAGAGTGATGCAAGAGCAATATAATCCCTCAGAAATTGAAGCCTTGGTGCAAAAGCACTGGGAAGACAAAAAAACCTTCGAAGTAACTGAAGATGCAAACAAAGAGAAATTTTACTGTCTCTCTATGTTCCCTTATCCATCAGGCCGACTTCACATGGGACACGTGCGTAACTACACCATAGGTGATGTTGTTGCTCGTTACCAACGTTTGCAAGGTAAAAATGTGTTACAACCTATCGGTTGGGACTCATTTGGTCTACCTGCAGAGAATGCCGCAATCAATAATAAGACTGCGCCTGCGCCATGGACTTATGAAAATATCGACTACATGAAGAACCAACTTAAGCTATTAGGCTTTGGTTATGATTGGAGTCGTGAAATCGCGACTTGCACCCCTGAGTATTACCAGTGGGAACAATGGTTCTTCACCCAGTTATTTGAAAAAGGCTTAGTCTACAAAAAGACCGCCTCAGTTAACTGGTGTCCAAACGATGAAACAGTACTGGCTAACGAGCAAGTACAAGACGGTTGCTGTTGGCGTTGTGACACTGAGGTGGTTCAAAAAGAAATCCCTCAGTGGTTCATTAAAATCACCGATTACGCTGAAGAGCTATTAAACGATATCGATAAGTTAGATGAATGGCCTGAGCAAGTTAAGGCGATGCAACGTAACTGGATTGGCCGCAGTGAAGGGATTGAAATGACTTTCGGTGTTGCTGGCAGTGACGATAGCTTTGATATCTATACCACTCGTCCTGATACCGTGATGGGCGTAACCTATGTTGCAATTGCCAGTGGTCACCCTCTTGCTGAAGCTGCAGCAAAGAATAACCCTGAGCTTGCTGCATTCATTGAAGAATGTAAAAACGTTGATACTACCGAAGCGGCTATGGCTGCAATGGAAAAGAAAGGCGTTGCGACCGGTCTTAATGCAATCCACCCATTAACCGGCAAAGAAGTGCCTATTTGGGTCGGTAACTTTGTATTAATGAACTACGGTACTGGCGCAGTAATGTCAGTTCCAGCCCATGACCAACGTGATTATGAGTTTGCTAAAAAATACGGTTTAACCATTGAAGCTGTGATCAAGCCTGCTGATAGCGATGTGGATATCAGTGAAGCTGCCTTTACTGATAAAGGCGTGCTATTTAATTCAGGTGAGTTTGACGGTTTAGAGTTCCAAGCTGCATTCGATGCTATTGATGCCAAACTGACTGCTGAAGGTAAAGGTAAGCGTCAAGTGAACTTCCGTCTGCGTGACTGGGGGGTATCGCGTCAACGCTACTGGGGCGCTCCTATCCCTATGGTTACGCTTGAAGATGGCACCGTAATGCCAACACCAGCTGAGCAACTGCCGGTTGTATTACCTGAAGATGTGGTAATGGATGGTATTCAAAGCCCGATAAAAGCTGACAAAGAGTGGGCTAAAACCACGGTAAATGGCCAGCCAGCACTGCGTGAAACTGATACCTTTGATACCTTTATGGAATCATCTTGGTATTACGCCCGTTACTGTAGCCCCCATGCAGATCAAATGCTTGATCCTGCTAAAGCAAACTACTGGTTACCAGTGGATCAATATATTGGCGGTATCGAGCATGCTTGTATGCATTTGCTATACTTCCGCTTCTTCCACAAGTTGCTACGTGATATTGGTTTAGTTGACTCTGATGAGCCAGCCAAACGCTTACTGACTCAAGGTATGGTATTGGCTGATGCTTATTACTATAACAACGAGAAAGGCGCCCGCGTTTGGGTTTCACCATCTGACGTTACAGTACAAGAAACTGACAATAAAGGCCGTGTAGTAAAAGCGGTAGACAGTGAAGGTCATGAACTGGTTTATACCGGCATGAGCAAGATGTCTAAGTCTAAGAATAACGGTATCGACCCACAAGAAATGGTTGATAAATACGGTGCTGACACCGTGCGTTTATTCATGATGTTTGCAGCCCCACCTGAGTTAACCCTTGAGTGGCAAGAATCAAGCGTTGAAGGCGCACATCGATTCATTAAGCGTTTCTGGAAAACAGCTCATGATCATATCGCTCAAGGTGATGTGGTTGAACTTGACCCTAAAGCACTTGATAACAATCAAAAAGCACTTCGTCGTGAATTACATAAAACCATTGCTAAAGTCAGTGATGATGTTGAACGCCGTCAAATGTTCAATACCGCCATTGCCGCTATCATGGAACTGATGAACAAGTTGCAAAAAGCCCCGTCTGCTAATGAGCAAGACAGAGCCCTGATGCAAGAAGCATTATCAGCAGTAACACGTTTGCTTTACCCAATCATCCCACATACTTGTTTCAGCATGTGGACAGCCTTAGGTAACCAAACTGATATCGAAGATAGCCTATGGCCAACAGTTGATGAGTCAGCACTAGTTGAAGACAGCAAACTGATTATCGTGCAAGTTAACGGTAAGCTGCGTGCTAAAATCACAGTAGCTGCAGATGCTGCTAAAGAAGAAGTAGAAGCCCTAGGTTTAGCTGATGAAAACGTACAAAAATTCACTGATGGCGTCACCGTACGCAAAGTGATTTATGTACCAGGCAAACTGCTAAACATCGTTGCTAATTAATCATTTATAAGTAACGATAGCTTGAAGGTGACAAATGACAAGCAATTAGCCTCGTCATTCGTCGCCTTCATAAAGTTAAAGATGTAACCTAATACCCATCTTATGCATGTACAGTTAAAGGATGCCAAAAACAGTGATGCTAATTAAACGCATTAACTTGGCCTTGTTGGCGCTCGTCATTATGACCAGTGCTGGTTGCGGCTTTAAATTACAACGTAGCTATTCAATTCCTGCCGAACTTGAAGAATTGCACCTGCGTTCCAATGACCAATACAGTGAACTCACGCGTCTAGTTAATGAACGCCTACGTATTCACCGTGTGGCAACCGTACCTGCATCAGATGAAACACCGACTTTAAGCCTCATCAATGACTCCCTAGAGCGTGCTACCCTATCTTTATATCCTACGGGTAACGTAGCTGAGTATGAGCTTATTTATGTGGTTAATTACGCTGTGATGTTACCAGGCAGCGAGCCACAGCGATTCGTATCTGAAATTCGCCGTGATTATCAAGACGATCCGCGTACTGCACTCGCAAAAAGCCGAGAAATGGAAATGTTAGTCAAAGAAATGCGTATTCAAGCGGCTGATAATATTATCCAAACTCTGGCCTCAATCGAGGTGAATTGATGCGGGTTTACCCAGATCAATTAAATCAGCATCTCAAAAATATCCATGGTTGTTACTTACTCTTTGGTGACGACCCGTGGTTAATTGAAAACTGCAAAGCACAAATTCTCAGCGCCGCTAAAAAACAAGGTTTTGAAGAGCGGGTACATTTAACTCAAGACAACAGCTTTAGCTGGAATGATTTGCTGCAAGAGTGGCAATCAATGAGTTTATTTGCCAGTCGCCGCATCATCGAGTTGACGCTTCCCCAAGCAAAACCAGGCACTGAAGGTTCTGCTGCGCTGACCGCCATGATGCAAAATCCCAACCCTGATATTCTTCTGATTATCCATGGGCCAAAGATTTCTGCAGAAACCAAAAGTAAATGGTTTAAGTCCCTTGATAATGACGGGATATATTTACCTTGTGCCACACCTGAAGCTAAACAGTTTCAGCGCTGGTTAGATAATCGCATTCATTTTTACAAGTTACAGGTACAGATGGACGCCAAAGCCATGCTGTTTAACTTGTTTGAAGGTAATTTGTTGGCTGCTGAGCAAGCCTTGCAATTATTGCAATTACTCAGCCCTGATAAGCCAATCCACAGCGATCATTTAAACGATTATTTTGAAGATCAGTCGCGCTTTACTGTGTTTCAGTTAACCGATGCGCTACTAGGAAACCACCAAAAACATGCCCAGCATATGTTGGTACAGCTTAATGCTGAAGGCACTGCGATGCCAATTCTAATGTGGGCATTGTTTAAAGAGTTAAATGTATTACTCAGTTTAAAATCTGCAGTAGAGCAAGGCGAGCAACTGAATAGTTTATGGTCTAAACATCGTATTTGGGATAAGCGTAAACCCTTTTATCAAGCGGCATTAACCCGACTGAGCCTCAGTCAAATCGAACACATGCTAGCCTTTGCCTCAAAAATTGAGCGCAACCTCAAGCAGCATGGGGTAGAAGATTGGACCGCTATCAGCCATTTAAGTCTGTTATTTGATCCTAATGCCCACAGACGATTAGCCCATATAGAACTGCAAACATGAAGATTGGGATTTTAGGCGGCACCTTTGATCCCATTCATTATGGTCATATCAAACCTGCCATTGAAGTAAAACAACAGCTCAATTTAGACAAAATTTGGCTAATGCCTAATCATATCCCGCCTCACAAACAAACCACTAAAGTTAGCAGTGAGCAACGCTTAGCTATGGCTGAGTTAGTTTGTCAGCAATATGATGAGCTTGAAGTGTGTGATATCGAAATTAATCGTGATAGTCCATCTTACACTGTGACCACTCTTGAGTTATTAACCCAGCGTTATCCCCAGCATCAATTTTATTTCATAATGGGCACAGACTCTTTTATTCAGCTAGCGTCATGGTATCAATGGCAGCAATTATTTGCCCTGTGCCATTTGGTGGTTTGTCGCCGCCCAGGTTGGTCAGCGAGCCATGACCATCCGATGATGCAACTGCTTAAACAAAAGCAAGTAGATTGTCAGCAAGCTGAGTCGATTGAGGCTAAAGTTGGCAATATATTCCCAGTTGAAGTGACCTTGCAAGATATCTCCTCTACTGAAATAAGGGCGCAGCTGACTCAGTTAATGGCTAACGAAACTCACTTACCCACCCAAAGCACTAAACTACTCGCACAAAGCACTCATTTTTCCGCTGATGGCTCTTTGAAATTAGCAAAAGGCTCATTAAATAAAAAACTCCCAGCGTGCATCCAAGCCTATATTTTACAACATCAACTTTACCGTTAACCCCTCGTAATTCCCGCCTCAAAAATCGCTGCTGTTAAAATCAATTTCAGCTTCAATTGCGCTCGCATAGGTATTTTGCGTATAATGCCCCGTTATTTTTATATATCGAGGTAAGTGACGTGCAGAGCACGGAATTAAAAGATTTTGTTATCGATAAAATCGATGACCTGAAAGCCAAAGACGTTGTGGTATTAGACGTTGCAGAACAATCACAAATCACTGATTTTATGGTTATTTGCTCTGGCACATCAAAAACACACGTTCGCGCAATTGCGGAAAATATGATCGTTGAATCTAAAACTGCAGGCTTACAACCATTAGGTGTTGAAGGTCGTGAGAGCAGTGAATGGGTACTGGTTGATCTAGGTGGCGTAATCTTACATGTAATGCAAGACCAAACACGTGAGTTTTATGATCTAGAAAAACTATGGTCTGAAAACAACGCATAATGAAGTTACAACTGATTGCTGTTGGCACCAAGATGCCAGATTGGGTAACCCGCGGATTTGAAGAATACCAACGTCGTTTTCCTCGTGATATGGCGTTAGAGTTGATTGAGATCCCCGCAGGAAAGCGCGGTAAAAATGCTGATATAGCACGCATTCTTCAAAAAGAAGGCGAACTAATGCTAGCAGCAGTACCCAAAGGCAATCACATTGTAAGCCTAGACTTGCCTGGTAAGAACTGGGAAACCCCACAACTTGCCGAGCAACTCAGCAAATGGCAGCTTGATGGCCGTGATGTCAGTTTATTGATTGGCGGTCCTGAAGGTCTTGCGCCAGCATGCAAAGCTGCTGCAAGCCAAAGCTGGTGTTTATCCGCCCTCACTTTGCCCCATCCATTAGTTCGAGTACTGGTTGCCGAAAGCCTTTATCGAGCATGGAGTATAAATAACAACCACCCCTACCATAGAGAGTAAACCTTATTGGTCAAGGCTCTGGTAAAAGCAAAGCTAATTCAGCTAATATAACAAATCTGAATTTATTAGCCTGAATCTCATCGGAGAAAGCTTAAGTGTCGCCAAAAAAGCGCATTGCCATGCACGACCACGCTGCCGAGGCGTCGCTATTCAAACGTCGTGCTTTGTTCACTTTCCTGTGCGTGTTTATTCTCATCAGTGTTTTACTGTCTAACCTTTATCAACTGCAAGTTGTCTCATACACTGATTATGAAACCCGCTCTAATGACAACCGTATCCGCGTTGTGCCCGTAGCCCCGAGTCGCGGCTTAATCTACGACCGTAACGGCCAACTGCTTGCTGAAAACCAGCCGTTTTATACCCTAGAAGTCATCCCAGAAAAGTCTAAAGATATTACTGCGACCCTAGATAAACTCAATGAGGTTATTGCCCTTACTGAAGAAGAGCGTGAAAGTATCACTGAAAGATTACGTTATCATCGCCGCTTTAAACCATTAACCATCAAAAGCCGATTAACTGAAGAGCAAGTTGCCGCATTCAGTGTTAACCAACATCAATTCCCCGGTTTTAGAGTCGAAGCAGGCCTTAAACGCCATTACCCCTATGAAGATTTGATGACTCACGTATTGGGTTATGTGGGTAAAATTAACACCCGTGATCGCGCATCTCTTGAAAAATCGGGTACCTGGAAAAATTACGCCGCCACTAATGATATTGGCAAACAGGGGATTGAAAAGTTCTATGAGAGCCTATTATTAGGCACCCCTGGTCACCTTGAAGAAGAAGTGAATAACCGTGGCCGCGTGATCCGCACCTTGAAGGTGACCCCGCCAACGCCTGGGCAAGATATTTACCTCACCTTAGATTTAAAACTACAGCAAAAAGCTATGGAACTATTAGATGGTCGCCGCGGCTCAGTGGTTGCAATCGATCCACAAGATGGCGGCGTACTTGCGATGGTATCAAGCCCAAGTTATGACCCTAATTTATTTGTTCACGGTATTAGCAGCAAGGCGTATAACGCACTACTAAACGATAAATCACGCCCTCTTATCAACCGTGCAACCCAAGGCCAATACTCACCAGCATCAACAGTAAAACCGCATATTGCACTACTGGGCTTAGAACAAAAAGCCATTAGCGAAAAAACCCGCATCTGGGATCCAGGCTTTTGGCAAATCCCCAATGTCGAACGTAAATACCGCGACTGGAAACGCTGGGGCCACGGCTGGGTTGATGTATACAGTGCCATCATGGACTCCTGTGATACCTTCTTTTATGACTTAGCCTATAAAGTCGGTGTCGATAAGATTGCTGATTTCATGAACCAATTTGGTTTTGGCGAATCAAGTGGCATTGATATCTACGAAGAAGCTAACGGCATCATGCCATCAAAAGATTGGAAGCGCATGCGTTACAATCAGCCTTGGTATATTGGTGATACGATTTCGGTGGGTATTGGTCAAGGCTACTGGACCTCAACACCATTACAGCTTGCTAATGCCGCCACCATTTTAGCCAATCACGGCACCCGTTATACGCCGCATTTATTAAAATCATTTAAAGATGACACCGCTAAAATCGATACCCCGATTGATGAGCGTGAACCAATAAAATTAAACGATGATAATAACTGGGAAATCATTAACGAAGCGATGCGAAAAACGGCTGATAAGTCTCGCTTTACTGATGCCAAATATACCGCAGCAATGAAAACCGGTACTGCGCAGGTATTTAGTGTTGCCCAAGATGAAAAATACGATGCTGATACCGTGTCAGAGTTTTTACGAGATAACGCCTTAATTATTGCCTACGCGCCTTATGAAAACCCTAAGATTGTTCTCGCGGTGGTTATTGAAAATGCTGGCTGGGGCGGAGTCAATGCTGGACCTGTCGCCCGGGCGCTATTGGATGAATACATGTTACGAGATCAATGGATGGTGGAACAATGAATACCTCACACCACCCACACAAACAGACTATTTGGCAAAAACTACACATAGACTTACCGTTATTGTTGGGCCTACTCGCGCTAATGATTTTTGGCTTGTTTGTGATTTATTCTGCCAGCGGTGAAGACTTTGCCATGATGGAAAGGCAATTAACCCGCTTTGGCTTGTCATTATTTGTCATGTTTATCTTTGCCCAAATAAACCCTGAAATTCTCAGGCGCTGGGCTTTACCCATTTACGTGGCAGGTATCATCCTACTGCTTGGGGTACACTTTTTTGGCACCATTAATAAGGGCGCACAGCGCTGGCTAAACTTAGGCTTTATGGAGTTTCAGCCATCAGAACTTATCAAACTCGCCTTCCCTATTACTATGGCGTGGTACATCAGTAAATTTCCGCTACCACCGAAAAAACGTTATTTAGCCGGTGGTTTGGTTATTCTGCTAATTCCTACGTTACTGATTGCTAAGCAACCTGATTTAGGCACCTCAATTTTGGTCGCCGCTTCGGGGATTTTTGTGCTGTTTTTATCAGGTATGAGCTGGGTAATTGTCGGCAGTTGTGTGACCGCGGTTTTAGCCTTTTTACCGGTACTGTGGTACTTCTTAATGCACGACTATCAGCGCACTAGGGTGATGACCTTGTTTGATCCTGAGCGCGACCCTCTCGGCGCGGGTTATCATATTATTCAATCGAAAATCGCCATTGGCTCAGGTGGTCTATGGGGTAAAGGCTGGCTGCAAGGCTCACAATCACAACTTGAGTTTTTACCAGAGCGCCATACCGACTTTATCTTTGCTGTTATCGGTGAAGAGTTTGGCCTGATCGGCAGTTTACTGTTACTTGCCCTGTATATGTATATCATCGGCCGCGGCTTGGTGATCGCATCGCGAGCGCAAACCTCCTTTGCTCGCTTACTGGCAGGCAGTATTACCTTAACCTTCTTTGTTTATATTTTCGTCAATATTGGTATGGTATCTGGCATCTTACCTGTTGTGGGAGTGCCCTTACCTTTAATCAGTTATGGCGGCACCTCGATGATGACATTGATGATAGGTTTTGGCATTCTGATGAGTATTCAAACCCATAGACGCTTTGTGGATAGGTAATCCCAGCCAAACCTAATGAAATAACTTAATAAGGAAAACTGCCGCACAGCTGAATTGACATCACTTAGCGGTAGTCCAATTACACAGGACCTTAAATGCAAATAACAACTAAAATCGCAACAGCGCTGGCATTACTTCTCAGTTCAACAACACTTTTTGCGGCGCCAACGCCGCCAACAGAGCAAGAAGTCAGCGCACTAAAACAGGCTTTTATCACTGAACAAGTGAGCAAGGGCTTTACCGAACAAGAAGTTCAGCAATTCCTATCATCTGCTAATCATAATCAAGCCGTACTTGATGCTATTTCCAAACCTTGGGAAGCCAAACCTTGGCACCAATACTATCCCATCTTTTTAACTGACTCCCGTTTAGAAAAAGGCTTAGCCTTTTGGCAACAAAATGCTGAAACCATCAAGCAGGCCTCAGAAAAATTCCAAGTTGACCCGCAAATCATTGTTGCCATTATCGGTATCGAAACCTACTACGGCGGCTACATGGGTAACTATAAAGTACAAGATGCGCTGTATACATTAGGCTTTTACTATCCTCCTAGAGCCACCTTTTTCAGGAAAGAATTTGGCAACCTGATGTCATTAATTAAAGAAGAGCAATTAGATAATGACAACCTTAAAGGCTCTTACGCTGGCGCTATGGGTTATGGCCAGTTTATTCCTTCAAGCTATCGTCACTACGCGGTTGATTTCAGCGGTGATGGCCGCCGAGATCTATTGAATAGTAAGCCGGATGCTATTGGTAGTGTTGCTAATTATTTCCACCAACACGGCTGGAAAAAAGGCGCACCTGTTGCCCTTAAATTAAATAACACCGTTGAAACCGCGCCTAAAGCCAAGGTATGGCTTAAAGGCAAGCCGACACAAACTGTGGCTGATATCTTGACCCCAAGTTTATCCCTAGCGGTTGCCAAAGATATTGATGCTTCGCAATCTGCATTACTGATCAAACTTGAGCAACCCAAAGCAACAGACTACTGGTTAGGGCTTAATAACTTTTATGTGATTACCCGCTACAATCGCAGCCCACTATATGCCATGGCGGTATATCAATTTAGCCAGCAATTAGCAGCTGCGTACCACTCAGGTGCAGCCCCTGCACATGACAACAAATAAGATGCGCACTCACATGAACGGTCAAATAAACTGTCACATTAAATATGACATGCTAAAAAAGTCACTCATTAGTCTCGCCGTGGTTGGGTTGTGCGGTGCATTGGCTGCGTGTTCAAGTTCACCGACGCCAACTAGCCAAGATGACCGCTATCAGCTCAAAGATGATCGCGCCCCTAAAAGTGCCCCCGATGTCAGTAAGGTTGAAGATGCCCACCCAAAGTATGAGCCCTATAGTCGCCAAGGAAACCAGCAAAACTATACTGTGCGCGGCAAGTCATATCAGGTGATGTCGAGCGCGAAAGGTTTTAAACAAACGGGCGGCGCATCTTGGTATGGGTCAAAGTTTCATGGCCACCTAACATCAAACGGCGAAACCTATGATATGTACTCCATGTCAGCAGCCCATAAAACCTTGCCATTACCAAGTTATGTGCGAGTCACTAATGAGGCTAATAACAAACAAGTGATTGTCAGAGTCAATGATCGTGGCCCATTCCATGAAGGGCGCATCATTGATTTATCCTACGCAGCGGCCTACAAAATTGGTATGTTGCAGCAAGGCACCGCTAAAGTCAGCATTGAAGCCATTCATATTGAGTCACCAGAATCAATGGCACTAGATGAACTAAAAGACTCCAGCGTGCATTTTATTCAAGTGGTGGCCTCTAAAGATCTGCTGCGGATTAATGTGCTGGCAAAAGAGCTTGAACAAAAGTACCAAGTGCCGGCAAAAGTTGAAGCGGCTAATGGCTTTTATCGCCTACAACTCGGGCCAATTGGACAGCGTTATTTAGCGAATAAAGTATTAGTGCAGCTAAAACAAGATGGCCACCCTAATAGCTATATGATGTACCCTAAAAAATAACCAGTTTTTGAAAAATAATAAATTAGCCTGCCTGACAGTTTATTTATGTTAATGAAGCTTAATGTCAAATTGTCAGCGACTAATGATATAATGTTTTTAATTATGTCGTTTATTCATTTAAACCTACTAAAGATGCTTTAAAGTAATAATCTTGCTTGGTTTTTATGCTATTTTTGATAAATGCGTTTGTTGGTGCTTTCACTAGCACATCAAACACGGTAAGTTAAAAATAAACCCTAAACGACGTCACCTTCTACATTGACCAGAGATGTGCCAATTTAATGATGAATATTGTTAACACTCCCCTAAAATCTTTGCTGTTGCTTTCTGCGGTATCTTTTTCATCTCAAGCAGCCAACGCAGCTAATGCACCTATGGTTATGCCTAATGCGCCGACTGTCGCCGCTAAAGCTTATGTTCTAATGGATTACAATTCAGGGCGCGTGATTGCTGAAAGCAATGCCTATGAATCACTTAACCCTGCTAGCTTAACTAAAATGATGACCAGTTATGTTATTGGTCATGAAGTTAAAGTCGGTAATATTTCTTTAGATGATGAAGTAACCATCAGTAAAAAAGCTTGGTCTAAAAACTTCCCAGATTCGTCAAAAATGTTTATTGAAGTGGGTAAAACTGTCACGGTCGAAGATTTAAACCGCGGCATTATTATTCAATCAGGTAACGATGCCTGTGTGGCAATGGCAGAACATATCGCCGGCACTGAAGATGGCTTTGTTGACTTAATGAACTCATGGTCAAAGCAACTGGGCATGACCCAAAGTTACTTTGAAAACTCACATGGTTTAGATTCTGATAATCACAAAACCACCGCCTATGATATGGCATTGCTAGGCGCAGCGTTAATTCGTGATGTGCCAGATGAATACCGTGTTTATTCAGAAAAATCTTTCACCTTTAACGGCATTAAACAATATAACCGTAACGGCCTATTGTGGGATAACAGCCTTAATGTTGACGGCATCAAAACTGGCCATACATCAGGTGCGGGTTACAACTTAGTGTCTTCAGCAACCAATGACGGTATGCGTCTCATTACCGTGGTGATGGGTACTAACAGCGAGTCAGCCCGTAAAGCTGAAAGCAAAAAGCTGCTTAACTACGGTTTCCGTTTCTTTGAAACCATTACCCCATATAAAGCTGGCGACACCTTTGTTACCCAAAAAATCTGGTATGGTGATCGTGAAACGGTTGATTTAGGTGTCGTTACCGACACGCCTATTACCATTAATCGCGGTCAAGCTAAAAACTTACAAGCAAACTTTGAGCTAACTAAGCCACTAACGGCGCCGTTAGCGAAAGGCGAAACTGTTGGCCGTGTTTTCTTCCAATTAGATGGCAAAGACATAGCTCAATTCCCATTAGTCACTTTAAATGAAGTCAATGAAGGCAGCTGGTTTAGCAAATTGATGGATTACTTCAAGCAAATGTTTGAAGGCTGGTTTGGTGAATAATAAGCTAAGCTATTTTCTAAATAATTAGCAAAATGGTCAGTTAAACAAACTGATATCTACAATAAAGCCACCTTCGGGTGGCTTTATTGTTATCGAAGCAGCAGCGCAAAACTAACGCCTTAGGTAATAAATTACAATGGCGCAGTAAAAATGACCATCAAACGCTGCTCGCAGACTTGTATTACAGTATAATTACCCCATATAGAAGTGATAACAGCTTCAACTGTACCTGCTGTAATATCTACAAACAGGCGCATTCAACCGTAGAGAGCAAACACATGTTAGAAACAAACTTTGGCGAACTAATGGATTTTCCAAATTCATGCCCATTCAAAGTCATCGGTAATGCTGACGATACCTTAGCTGATCGCATCGTTGCTGTAGCGCAAAAACTCGCACCTGGCGATTATGCGCCAACAGTCAAAGCATCAAGCAAAGGCACCTACTACGCAGTATCAATTCGTATTACTGTTACCAGTAAAGAACATATTGAGCAAGTTTATACAGATCTTGCTGCAATTGAAGGTGTAAACCGCGTACTTTAACACCGCTCAAAATGGTATAAAACGTGATCCACCTATCACTTTGATGTTATTTCAGTGATAGGTGCGTATAATAAGCCAACTTTTTTGAGGGAGAGCTTGCCCTTGCAAACTCAGACGTTACATATCAGGCATCTTGGCCGCCAAGATTACGAGTCGGTCTGGCATGCCATGCAAAGTTACACTGACAATCGCGACAGTGACAGCAACGACGAGCTATGGATAGTTGAACATTCACCGGTATTCACCCAAGGCCAAGCAGGCAAAAGTGAACACATTCTCAATCCTGGCGATATCCCAGTGATCCAAGTGGATCGCGGCGGACAAGTCACTTATCACGGCCCCGGCCAACTGGTTGTCTATCCACTCATTGACATAAAAAGAAGTAAACTCGGTGTGAGACAATTAGTGAATAATATCGAGCAAAGCATCGTTGATATGCTCGCCATGTACGATGTCAATGCTTACGCCAAAGCAGATGCACCCGGTGTCTATGTTGACGAGCGAAAACTCGCGTCATTAGGGTTACGCATTCGTAAAGGCTGCTCTTTTCATGGCCTTGCCCTCAACGTCGATATGGATTTAGCACCATTTCTGCGCATTAATCCTTGTGGTTATGCCGGACTTGAAATGGTGCAATGCAAAGCCTTAGGCGGCCCACAAACCGTGACTGAAGCTGGCGACAAACTGATTCAAACATTAAGCCAAGTATTAGGCTACCAAGAACTTGTACATCATCAAGGATTAGCAGAATAAAATGAATAGGCCTGAAAGATTACAACCCGGTGTTAAATTGCGTGATGCTGAAAAAGTCGCGCGTATCCCTGTTAAAGTGGTTCCATCTGAACGTGAAACCATGTTGCGTAAACCAGATTGGTTAAGAGTAAAACTCCCTGCATCAAACCAGCGAATTACTGATATAAAATCAGCACTGCGTAAAAACGGTTTGCACTCAGTATGTGAAGAAGCCTCATGCCCTAACCTTGCTGAATGCTTTAACCACGGTACTGCCACCTTTATGATCTTAGGGGCGATTTGTACTCGTCGTTGCCCTTTTTGTGATGTTGCCCACGGCCGTCCACTAAAGCCTGATGCAGCTGAGCCTAAGAAACTCGCGCAAACCATTCAAGATATGAAGCTTAAATATGTGGTGATCACCTCTGTAGATCGTGATGATTTACGTGACGGCGGCGCACAGCACTTTGCTGATTGTATTCGTGAAATCCGCATCTTAAATCCTGAAATTAAAATTGAAATTTTAGTGCCTGATTTCCGTGGCCGTATTGACGCCGCTTTAGATATTTTAGCCACTGAGCCACCAGATGTGTTCAACCACAACCTTGAAACAGCGCCAATGCATTACCGTAAAGCGCGCCCTGGGGCAAATTACCAGTGGTCATTGGATTTACTAAAACGCTTTAAAGACCGTCACCCTGATGTTCCAACTAAGTCAGGTTTAATGATGGGCTTAGGGGAGTCAAACGAAGAAATCGCCGATGTATTACGTGATTTACGTGCTCATAACGTCGAGATGTTAACCTTAGGTCAATACTTACAACCAAGTAAGTTCCACTTACCGGTTGAGCGTTACGTGCCACCAGCAGAGTTTGATGAGCTAAAAGCATTAGCTGACGAGATTGGCTTTACCCATGCAGCCTGTGGCCCGCTTGTACGTTCAAGCTACCATGCGGATTTACAAGCGCAAGGTAAAGAAGTGAAGTAAGCTTTATTTGCTTCCTAAGAGACTAAAACGGCGCCTAGAGCGCCGTTTTTAATGTCTGTTATTAATAGTATTACTTACCAGCTTGAACCATTGCTTTAATCACATGGGCTTTAACGAAATGATCAAGTTGATGAGTTTCAATCCACCAAGTCGCAGCTTCCATCAATAATATCGGGTCATCGTTCTTATTGGCAAAAAAGGCATAAAATGATAAAGCAACATTATCGCCTTTGGCGGCAATTTTTTTATCGCACACTTGGATTATTTTGGCTCTTAACGACTCTCTCATTTAACGCTCTTTATTGGTTTAACAATATTAATTTACTCAGCATATGATTCATTCAGTCATTTATTCTGGCAATAACCTGTAATCCATCAAGATAGCATCTTCACGGCCAGTTACGCTTGGGTAATAACCCGTGCGGCGACCTGCTTCAACAAAACCTAATGTATTATACAAGCCAATTGCAGCAAGATTAGACTGTCGAACCTCCAACATCACCACCACTGCCTGTTTCACTTTAGCATCATAGATAACATGATTAAGTAGCTGCTTTCCTAGACCCTTTCCTTGTTGATTCGGCGCAATACAAATATCTAATAACGTCAGCTCATCGACAATTTGCTGCACAATGGCAAAACCAATAAGCTCATCTTTATCAAAGACTCCATAAACGCGATATAAGCGGCCAAAACAGTCTTCTAAGCTTGCTAAACTCCAAGGGTGAGAATGTGCAGCAGACTCAATTTCAAACATTGCAGCTGTGTTTTCAGGAGATAATAACGAAATTGTTAAACTTGTTTGAGGAGAAGCTGAAGTCATAAGGTTTCTTCAATAGTGGAAGTTTGAATAATCGAAGCTTTAAATAATCGAAGCTTTAAATAATCGAAGCTTTAAATAATCACTGTTTTATATCGTCAATGTCAGTAACTAAATTCTAAGCTGACTTATCTGTATCAATCGAAGCCGTTTTATCAAGCTGCAAACCAAGCTGTTGCCACAGGTCTCTCTTACCTTGATGGCCTTGCAATAACGCCTCAATAGGATCGGTAATAATCCAAGCCACTCGTGGACGGACGCGCATTTTGCGCATATCCCAAATCACCTGCATGCCTTTGACCATTTCAGTATCAAACTCACATTGTGACTCATCAATATGTAATAGCGACAACACGCTTTTAACCAAACTATGCTGGCTAATATCATCACCGTCATCATGAATAATTAAATACGGCTTGCCTTGGCTATCAGCGCTGCGCCAACGGGTTACGCCCATGGCATCTAAAAAAGCTGATTTTTCCATAGTAATTCTCTATCAATGATCTCGTCACTAGAATAGCAGTTCATTAACCACAATGTGAGAGCAAATCAGCTTGAGCGGGTAGATTTAATCCAATTAAAGCCTTAACAACAAAAAACCGCAATAATTTAAAAACCTTGGTAAATACATATCTGGTTAATAGGAGCCCTAGGTTCTTCAGAATGAGCGATATTCACCACTCGCGATTCTAGTTTTAAGAATAATGATCCCTTAACTCTTTTCAACATCTAAAACAGATTCAGGTAGTGTGGTTGTCGGTAGATGAGATTGATAATACTGATGGGGCATTTCATTCTTTTTTGCGTGATACATGGCGATATCGGCATGCTTAATTAAGGTTTTGCTATCTTGCCCATCTTCTGGATACTGAGAAATTCCAATACTGGCGGCAATGACAATCAAATGTCCAGCACAAGGAATGTCAATTAATAGTGCAGTTTCAATATCTTTCGCCACATCAGAAATATTCAGATTGGCGGTATCAGGAATAATAATCGCAAATTCATCACCGCCAATACGGGCCGTTAAGCTATTTTCAGGTACGACTTGCAAGATCCGCTGGGCAATCACTGTTAAAATTCGGTCCCCTTCTGGGTGCCCAAACGTGTCATTAATCATTTTAAAATTGTTAATGTCTAACATTAAGCAATAAAAACCTTCACTTTTTAGCGCTAACATTTGATCCATATGGCGATAAAAGTGCTGACGATTGGCTAATGTGGTTAACAAATCATGGTTCGCTTGATGGTGCTTTTGCTGCAATAACACATCAATATCCATAATTGTTTGCTTACTTAGGTTCGTCACCAAGTACACAAACCCGCCGCCAGCGAAGAAAATACCAGCCACCACTAATTGTATAAAATCAATCTCACTGGTAGAGCTAAATAATAAAGATAAATAACTGAGGTAACTGACAATAAATAATCCAATTAACAATAACAGCGTCAACCAGCCTTTATTACTAAACTGAGAATAAGCACAGATGGCATAAGCTGGGCGTAACGATAACACCAGCCCGATGCTTCCAACCAGCACCAAAAATAAAGCAACATAATCCATAGCACACCCAAACAGTTGTCAAAATCACATTCGATTCATTTTATTCAGTTCTCGAAGCTCTTTGCCATAAAAGACATTGGCGTTGGAATTCACTGAAAACGATAAGGTTAATTAATATAAATATTGTTATATATTAACCTATTACATAATTTAAAGTATACCAGTTCATCGCAACCATCGATATTCAAGGTTTAGCCAACTGCCTACTAAATAAAGAGGGTGCATTGCGCTTTCGAGATGAATATTAACCACCAAAGTGCTACAGCCCTAGAGTCAAAGGTCTCTTTTCAAAATAAAGCAGTTAACATTTTGGTAACAGTGTGGCATTTTGTATTTAAGATACGCTAAAAACACAAATAATAAGAACATGGACCGGTTTAATCATGCTTAAGAACTATAAATTACTATTACTTACTTGCCTTTGCCTTCCCCCGTTAACAAGCCTTGCCCAAAGTAAACTTATCAATAATATCAATGGCTACACTGTCAGTAATGGTAAATTAGTTGAGTTTAAGGCATTACAATTTAACGGCGATGTCATTGAAAAAATCTACCTTGAAAATGAACATCTTCCCTACAGTACTAACACCAGTATTGTAAGAATTGATGGACAAGGCAAAACCTTACTACCAGGCCTTATCGATGCGCATGGTCATGTTTTAAGCTATGGATTAAGCCTGATGCGAGCCCAGTTACGTGGCAGCGTGACTGAACAACAAGCCGTTGAAACTGTTGTAGCATTTAGGCAATTACAACCAACAATGCAATGGATACAAGGACGCGGCTGGAACCAAGTGTTATGGCCACAACAAAACTTTCCCGTGGCTGCATCACTGGATAAAGTCTTTCCCGATACCCCTGTATGGTTAGTTCGCATTGATGGCCATGCTGGCTGGGCAAATAGCGCTGCGATGAAAATCGCTGGTATTAGCTCTGCCACCACCAGCCCTGAAGGTGGTGAAATTATCAAATATGCTGATGGTCAGCCGACAGGGGTATTTATTGATAATGCCATGAGCCTGATCACTACTAAAATCCCACAACCTTCTATCGACGAGCAACAAGAAATACTGCTAACAGCTCTTACTTCGCTGGCTAAGCAGGGATTAACAAGTGTCCATGATGCAGGTATTGGCAGTGACACTATCGCGGCTTATCAGGCACTTGATTATGCCGATAAACTGCCAATTCGCGTGTACGCCATGATAGATGCTCAAGACCCTGAATTTGACAAGATGATGCAGGCAGGGCCGATGGCTTCAGGCTCAGATAAATTACACATCAGCAGCGTAAAAATATCCGCCGACGGCGCCCTTGGCAGTCGCGGCGCTGCATTGATTGAAGACTATAGCGATTTAGCTGGCCATAAAGGTTTATTGCTCTATTCTGAAAAAGAGTTGGGCGATACGATTCAACAAGCGATGGATGCAGGCTTTCAGGTCAATACCCATGCCATTGGCGATAATGCCAATCAAATAGTGTTGGATCACTACCAAGCCAATATCGCCGCAAGTAACAGCCGTCATTTACGCCATCGAATTGAACATGCCCAAGTGTTGCAATTAGCCGATATTCCACGTTTTGCGCAACTCAATGTTATCGCATCAATGCAAGCAACCCATGCCACAAGTGATAAAAACATGGCATTAGACCGAATTGGTAATGCCCGTATAAAAGGCGCCTACGCTTGGCGTAAGCTACTTAATGCCAATACGATTATTGCCGCAGGCTCTGACTTCCCCATTGAGTCGCCAAATCCTTTTTATGGCCTGCACGCCTCGGTAACTCGTCAAGATCACGACAATCAACCTGTTGATGGCTGGTATCGCCGCGAAAGCATGAATTTAACCGAAGCATTAGCCACATTTACCACCCACGCCGCTTTTGCCGCCCATCAAGAGCAAATGATTGGCCAACTTGTCCCTAAGCGTAAAGCAGATTTTATTCTGATTGATAAAGATATCTTTGCTATTAACCCTGAAGATATTTGGAAAACTAAGGTGCTGGAAACTTGGGTTGATGGTGAGCGAGTAGAATAACGCCGCAATCATTTTTAATATGCCTAACCTAAAAACCTAGCGATTAATTTAACTAGGCTTTTTTACGCCTATATTTTGCATTAAACGCCAAACGCCTAAAAAGTGCTTATTAAAAACTGACTTTTCTTAATTAGGTTTTATCGCGTCAAAAATAAAATTCAATAAATTAACCCTTTTCAAATTTGCTCTCGTTTATAGCTATAACAAGGTTACTACCAACCTCATTTATTGTTTGGAGCACGACATGACAACATCAACACATCGCATTATAAAAACAACCTTAATGAATGGTTTGCTAGCAACAGGATTACTATTTGGTTCACTGTCTCAAAATGCTATTGCTGCTGACTATAATTTTCCACATATTGAAACGGTTGGTACGAGCCATTTAAAAATAGCCCCTGATATGGCGGTAATTTCAGTTCAAGTCAGCCTAACTAAAGATGATGCTAAGCAAGCTAAAGTCGCTGTTGATCAAGCCGTCGCTAAATTCATCAAGCGACTCAAGGATGCTGGAGTCGATAAAAATGCGATATCTAGCGCTAATTTGAGCATTCAGCCGCAATACCATTACCCCTCGAAACAACCCAAAGAGTTAGTGGGTTACCGCGCTAACAGACAAGTGATTGTTACCATCAAGCAGTTGCCTAAGCTTAATGACATTTTAGATTCCGCATTAGAAGAAGGCATTAATCAGGTGCAAAATATCAGTTTGAAATCATCAAACGAAACTGCAGCGATTGAACAAGCAAGACAAGCCGCTATTAAAGATGCCAAACAAAAAGCCCAATCATTGGCCCAAGGGTTTGAGCGTGAGCTTGATGGTGTTTGGAAAATCCGTTACTTAACTCAGCAGCCGGTACAACCTGTGATGATGCGTATGGCGGCAATGCAAAGTGACACGGCCGAAAGCTATCAATACGGTCAAGTCAGTGTCGAGGAGCGTGTTGAGGTCATTTACAAATTAAAATAGCTATAAACGTAAGTGGCGATTAACAGCAACAGTTCATCGCTGCCTTACTCGGTGGTATAAAGAACAGCGCATAAAGAACAGCAGCATTTATACGCTCTAGTTAACACTCTTAAAAAATAATCACACATTTGTCATATTTATTGTTTTTAATCAATACCTCTATTGTCCCGCTGCATAAACTACCTCGCAATTTACACATGCTTTTTTATTGTTTATTCCACCAAGAGGACGCTTCATGAACATCGATTTATCCACTGAAATTGCTGGTATTAGCTTAGACAGTTACTTAATGAATGCCTCTGGCCCCAAGTGCACCACTTGGGATGAACTGCACACGATTGCCCAATCTCATTCGGCTGCTGTGGTCACTAAATCTTGTACCATGGAAGCGCGCGAAGGCAATCCTGAGCCACGCTATAAAGATTTACCATTAGGTTCGATTCAATCGATGGGCTTACCCAATTTAGGTTATAAAGCTTATTTAGCAATGGTGCCTCAATTAAAAGCATTAGGTAAACCTGTTGTTGTAAGCATTTCAGGCTTTAGCATTGAAGATAATATTGAAATGGTCAGCGCCTTTCAAAACAGTGATGTTGACCTAATTGAAGTTAACTTCTCTTGCCCTAATATCCCCGGTAAAGCGCAGGTCGCCTATGACTTTGAACAAACTGACAAAGCACTCGCTGCCCTAACAGCGCTAGGCAATAAACCAATTGGGATTAAACTGGCGCCTTATTTTGATATGTCACATTTTGTGGCAGCAGCCAATGTCATCAAAAAATATCCAGTAAAATTTATCACCTGCATTAACTCAATCGGCAACACTTTAGTTATCGACCCGTACACTGAGCAGCCCATAATCAAGCCTAAAGGCGGCTTTGGTGGTTTGTGTGGTGATTATATTAAACCTGTCGGTTTAGCCAATGTGCGCGCCTTTCGTGAACTGCTGGATGATGACGTACAAATCATTGGCGTTGGCGGGATAAAAACCGGAATCGATGCCTTTGAATACCTACTCGCCGGTGCTGATGCGGTACAAATCGCGACCTGTTTTGAAAAAGAAGGTGAAGCTTGCTTTGAGCGTATTGAAACAGAACTCGCTGACTTCATGCGCGGTAAAGGTTACCAGTGTATTAATGACGCTAAAGGCAAATTAAAACCGCTTTAATGATACCAGTGGCACATTAAGCCTCTGAATATCTGTATTGAAACTCCCCCCCCCTTCCCCTTTAAAGCCACTGTATTTACAGTGGCTTTTTAGCCGTTTCAAAAACACTGCATATAAATAAATTCAGTAAGATATTTATTGTACAAATTATCCCTAATCCAAACTAACACTGTTAATATTAAACTTGAGCAACAACTTTGTAGCATTATCAAAACATTAGCCTGCTAACGGTTAATGTGAGTTTACCCTCAAGCCCAGATAATAAATGGAACATAACTGTGTTTAAAAAATTACTTGCGATGACCAGTTCAACCCAAATGCTAGTAGCTATGTTTGTCGGCTTTGCTGTGGGGATATTCTTTGGCGAGTCCGTAGGCTGGCTTAGCGCTATCGGTAATGGCGTTATTTTATTAATGCAAATGACCGTATTGCCTTACATAGTGGTATCGCTTATTGGCGGTATAGGCAAACTGCAAAAAAGCACGGCCATATTAATTTTTAGCCGCGCTGGCGCCATTATGTTATTGCTGTGGTTAGTCGGTTTAGTTCTCACTGCGTTAATGCCATTGTCTTTTCCGTTTATTGAATCAGCATCGTTTTTCAGCACCAGTATTATCGAACCTGCCCAGCCGATTAATTATTTTAAGCTCTATATTCCTTCAAACCCGTTTGAGTCGATGGCGGAAGGCTATGTTCCTGCCATGGTGGTATTCAGTATTGCCTTGGGTCTCGCGTTAATTAGTATGGAGGGCGACAATAAAAAGCTGGTGTTAACCTTCATGCATACCATCACAGAAGCCTTTTCTCGGATCACCCAAGGCTTGGTTAAAGTGTTGCCTATTGGTATTTTTGCCATGTCAGCATCGGCAGCAGGCACTATGGGAGTGGATGAGTTTGCCAGTATGCAGGTTTACCTTATTAGTTACTTTGCTTTGTGCTTATTGCTCACATTTGCAGTGCTACCTTGGATAGTTTCGTCATTAACGCCAATCACTTATAGGCAGACGGTTAACATAAGTAAAGCCAGTTTAGTTACCGCCTTTGCCACAGGTAATATCTTTATTGTTATTCCGGTAATTATTGCTGAGTGTAAGCAAATTATGCGTGAGCATAATAACTTAACTGAAGATGGCGTCACCCTGATTGAGATTTTGGTGCCTATTGCATTTACCTTCCCCAATATCGGTAAATTAACCGTTATCTTGTTTGTCTACTTTGCTGGCTGGTTTAATGGCACCCCTGTTGATATCAGCGCTATGCCATCATTGTCTGTTAGTGGCTTATTATCTTTATTTGGTAGTGTGTATGTCGCCATTCCTTTTATGTTGGACTTAGTGCAACTACCTTCAGACTTATTCCAACTATTTGTCATGTCAGGCTTTATCACAGGCAAGTTCAACTCTATTGCCGCAGTAATGAACCTATTCGCCCTCACCCTATTAACCGTGTGCTTATTCCAAGGGACACTGAAAATTCGTCCGCCGCAATTAATTAAAATGTCGGTTGGGCTTTTAGCCAGTACCGCGGTCACCATTGTTGTTTGCCGCATAGGTATGGGATTATTTATACATAGCCCTGATATCACCAGTGAGGTGATCGCCAACATGAAAGTGGCTGACAAAGTGCCCACGAAAGTGACTCGCCAATACCCTGAAATCGGTAAAACGCCCACTCAAGCAATCGCCAGCGTCCATTCCATTCGCCAACGTGGCTTACTAAGAGTCGGTTACATTCCCAGTAATGTGCCTTTTAGTTACTACAATAATGCCGGCCAGTTAGTGGGCTTTGATATTGCAATGGCCACTAAGTTGGCGGAGGACTTGAAAGTCGAGGTAGAGTTTATCCCGTTCAAAAAAGATAAGCTCGCAGCGTCATTACAGGCTGGTTTTTTTGATGTCGCCATGTCGGGGCTGTCAATGGATATCAAACAAATGGACAGGCTTAGTTATGGCGAACCAGTGCTAGAGCTTAACATCGCCATTGCCACTCAAGATCATCGGGTTAATAGCTTCAAAACTGATGAGTCCATTCTCGAAATGGAAAATACCACCATCGCCTATGTTGAACATGATGATAAAATTGCCGATGCCAAGAAAAAACTGCCTCATATTAATTTTGTTAAAATTGACGGTTATAAAGATTTCTTTAGGCAAAAAGCGCCCAAATACGATGCGGTGGTGATCAGCGCTGAAGCAGGTTCAGCTTGGACATTATTCTTCCCAGGCTACGGCATTGCCATTTTAGAAGGTAAAAATCGCTATCCTGTGGCTTATGCTGTCGCCCAACCTAATCAGTCACTATTAAACTACATTAATAACTGGCAAAAACTGCGCCGAGTCGATGGCCACCAGCAACAATTTTATGATTATTGGATGCTAGGAAAAGGCGCAACCACACCAGTGCCGCGATGGTCGATTATTCGTGATGTACTGCATTGGGTTGACTAAATTAACCATCCATTAAAAAGGCTCCTTCGGGAGCCTTGGTGATAATGATTAGCCAAGGTTATTGCTTATGTACTTTACCTGATTTCATGACAAAATGAATATCAAGTAAGGCATCAATACTTTCAAGGGGGCTCGCTTTCATTGCAATAATGTCAGCATGCTTACCTTGTGCTAGCGTGCCTAGAGTATCGCTCATATCAATAAGGTCAGCAGCGTTAATGGTCGCACTGACTAAGATATCTTGATTGCTCATCCCCGCCTGACTCATCAGCACAGCCTCCTTAGCATTATCGCCGTGGCGTGATACGCCGCTATCTGTACCAAAAGCAATGTTAACCCCCGCTTTATAGGCATTACCAAAGTTGTTTTGCATATCATGACCGACCCTAATCGCTTTGGCTTTAATTGCTTCAGACATAAAGTTGCCATCACTTTTAGCCATTTGAACCACAGTGTCACCCGCTAACAGGGTTGGCACTAAGTAAGCCCCTGACTTTTTAAATAGTTTAATCGATTCTTTATTGGCGTAACTGCCATGTTCAATGCTATCAACACCTGCTCTCAGAGCCGCATTAATCCCTTCAGCCGCATGGGCATGGCTGGCGACTTTACGCCCTAATGCATGCGCTGCATCAATGACTTCTTTTAACTCGTCATTGGCCATCTGCTGGCCTGTGCCGGTATTGGTATCTGACAACACGCCGCCTGTAGAGGTAATCTTAATCACATCAGCGCCATATTTTATCGCTCGACGCGTAGCACGGCGGCAATCAAAGGGACCATCACAAATGGTTTTAGAGGTTAGCATATCCAGTAAGTCAGGGCTTTTCCCATCCACATCACCATGACCACCAGTGACAGAGACGCCGCCTGAGGCAATAATTCGAGGGCCTGCCAACCAGCCTTTGTTAACCGCATCACGAAGCGCATAAATCTGCTCAGGCTTGGCGCCTAAATCTCTTACTGTGGTAAAACCAGCTAACAGTGTTTTATTTGCAAAATAAGCACTTTTCATTGCCACATCGGCATCTGACATGCGTAATGCTTCGCTGTCATTATTGGGCCCTAACTCCCCTTGTAAATGCACGTGCATATCCATTAAACCCGCCATGACAAAGCTGTCTTTGAGGTCAATATATTCAAGGGTATCTGCTTCAGTTATTTGGCTGGATGGAAGCTCAATATAGCCACTGTTGATGGCGCTGATTTGACCATCTTTAATCAATATTGATTGTTGTTTAGTGGTTTTTTCACCTGCAATGGAAAGTAATTCGCCAGCGTGGATGACTTTAAAATCGGCTGATTGTATTGAAGGTATTACGCTACATAAACCGACTATAATCGCTAGGTTAAACGATTTTTTATGACTCAAATAATATTGAATTCGTCTAGTTGCTGCTATTGCTAGATATGACATATAACCCTTCTTATATTTTTAATTTTACCCGAAGGTTAACATGCCTAACTTAATCATAATTTACAACTTTTTCACATTAGCGTTAACAGAAACATTATCGAAAAACCATTCATGTATAGCCTGCAGCTCGGATATAAGCTCTCATTGATTTAACCTATCGTTATTCAAATTTCTTATTAAACCTAGATTTGTGACACAAATTAACTTATTTATTAACAACTTTAGATTGATAAAGGTAAGCCTTTGCTATATAAAACTTTAAGATTTTCATCAAGGAGGTTGAAAGTGACTGATTCTGTCAAATCAGAAAAAAACTACGCTGTAGCAGTTATCCTCTCCGGTATTTTCGGAGTGCTAGGAATTCATCATTTTTACTGCGGCCGTATTAGCCATGGTGTATTTGATTTATCTTTAGCCATTGTAGGGCTAACACTCATGCAGTTTGAAGACGTCACCCTCGCGCTACTTGGTTTAGGTCTCATCGTTATCGATGTTATTCACACTATAGTGGTCACTTTTATGCTTCTAGTTGGAAGCTATAGGGACGGGAAAGGTAAGTTGATTACCTATCCAGGACAAAAATTATAATTGAGGGATTTATTTATGTCAGAAGTACAAACAGCAACTGCAGATGTCCAAGTAAGCGACAAAGGATTCGTACCAACGCTACTATTATGTTTTTTCCTAGGTATGTTCGGTGCGCACCGTTTTTATGCAGGTAAAATTGGTACTGGTATCCTAATGCTATTAACTTTAGGTGGTTTTGGTATTTGGACACTAATCGACTTTATTATCATAGCCGTTGGTAGTTTTAAAGATTCTGAAGGCAAGTTTATCAAAGCAAGTTAATTGATGACTAAATTAATAGTGGGCTAAAAAAGTTAACCCGCTTAGTTTTAAAGCCGTATCAATTCATTTTGATATGGCTTTTTTATTACAAGCGATTAAAAGGTAAAATCAATGCCGAAGTAAATTTGCTCAGCATCATTAACTGATAACGCAGCACTGTTATATTCCATCGAAGAAGTGACATTATGCCTTAAATAACGAAAACCTATCTCAGATGTAAAATCATGTCCCAAATCAAATAGAAAACCCACTTGTCCGCCATAAACATAGCTGCTGCCAGAGTCTTGATAACTTCGATCTAAATCGGTTAATTGAATTTCATTACCGCTAAACCCTGCAGAAGCACCAATAAACCATTTTATATCATGTACATCATCAACCGAAAACAGTCGGTCATAGGAGACTAATAGTCCTTCATGCTGAGTCATATCATCAGAATTATAGGAATAAGCACCGTATAAACGGTTACTTGGGTTTAACGTTATCGCTGTTCTATATTGATAATTAATGCCACTTTCTTGAGTATCAGAAAGCCCCACAGAAGAAGCGCTATAATCGGCATAACCCACAACGCCGCCCACAATGGCCTCAGCACCATGACCAACACTGGGCAGCAAGCAAATAAAAGTCACCTTGAGTATTAACGCCAATTTGCTGTTATAAGCACGAGTCATTATTCCTCCACAAAGTTAGTGACCATCATTAATTTATACGCCCTAGCGCTGAGCAAAAAACGAACTAAGATCAAACTTTGATGATTAAGACGCGCTTAAAATACAGCTTTAATACAAAATTGTGAGCCGGTTACAATTTAATCGACAATTAATCAAACATTAATCTTGCCAACATAAGCCCTAAACGCAAAAAAGCCGCTTAAAAGCGGCTTTTAACATCCTAAACAAGGCTGATTTTAGCGATATTAGTTAGCGATTTTTAAATCCGCTTTATCGGTAATTATGTTCATATCAAAATCAAACTCATCAACTCGGATCGCACGTTCACGCTTTAAGTTGTAATCTTGCAGCTGCTTATGCTCATCGGCTGTAATAACCTTAGCTTCAAGCGCGGCATCCAGTGTTAACGAGAAACGAACCCCAGCTTTAAATACACGCTGTTTAAGGGCCTTTTTCACTTTAGCTAGCATAGGTAAACATGCCATTTTAGCTAAGTAAGCTTGCTCATTAATGTAGTTACCATCACCAGCAACAGGCTTAATTAAATGAGTTAACTGCTTTTTAAATGTGGTATCAAGCTGGGCTTGATGGGCAAGCTCTCTGACCAAATCATCATTCACTTTTGGCATTTTAGCTGAGTAAGTCATGGTGATTAAACGCATGAACTGACGAGTCGGCTTAGATGGGAAGTTCTCTAGGAAGCCTAGTAGTGCTTCTTCAGCTTTACATAGCGCCCAACGAGTCGCGTAATCAAAGTATGGCTTAGCTTGCATGCGCTCATCTGCTGACACTTTTTGCTCGTAAAAACGAATCGATGCCATCGCCGCATAAAGGTAACTCATTACATCACCTAGACGTGCTGAGATCATTTCAGCCTGTTTAAGCTTGCCGCCTAATACAAGCAACGAGAAGTCAGCATAAACAGCCAGTTTAGATGCAAGCTTGTGTACTGATTTTTCGTAACCAATAACTTCAGGCAATGCAGATGAAGCAGGAGCAGTAAATGGCAATACGCCTAATTTGAATGCGCGTAAACTATTACCAACACTGTAACCTACGGTTTGTCTGAAAATACGGTTAAAGGTTTTATCAGCATCACTTGCATCACTATGAATTGATTCAACCATACTTTGTAAGTGAGGATGACAACGCATCACCCCTTGACCAAAAATCATCAAGTTACGGGTTAGAATGTTGGCACCTTCAACGGTAATTGCAATAGGTTGCGCCACATAACCTGATGCTAAGGTATTTTGTGGTCCACGTTGAATCGCTTTACCAGCTTGAATATCCATAGCAGAATCAAGAACATCACGTCCAAGCTCTGTCATGTGATACTTAGCAATAGCTGTTACTACAGAAGGTTTTAAGCCTAAACCTAATCCTTCAGTGGTTAGCACTCGCATCGCCTCTTGCAAGTAAGTTTTACCGGCAATATCTGCAAGCTTTTCTTGAATACCTTCAAACTTACCAATTGATAAACCAAACTGTTCACGCACAGCGGCATATTCAGCAGAAGACTTAAATGAACATTGGCTAACTGAAACACCTAAAGCCGGCAGCGAAATACCACGGCCAGCACCTAAACAGCTAACCAGCATTTGCCAGCCGCGACCTATGTTGCTTTGACCACCAATAATAAAGTCCATTGGAATAAACACATTCTCACCACGGGTAGTACCGTTATAAAAACGACAGCCCATAGGATCATGACGGTTACCTAATTGCACACCAGGGTGCGCCTTAGGAATAAGCGCACAAGTAATACCAAGCTGTTCTTTGCCGCCTAATAAACCTTGTGGATCTTCAACTTTAAACGCTAAACCGAGTACCGTAGCGATTGGCGCTAAGGTGATATAACGCTTATCCCAAGTTACTGATAAACCGAGAACTTGTTCACCTTGGTACTCACCCATGGTGACGGTACCAATATCAGGAATACCACCAGCATCAGAACCCGCTTCAGGGCTTGTTAACGCAAAACATGGAATTTCTTGGCCGTTAGCTAAACGAGGCAACCAAAAGTCACGTTGGCTATCTAAACCGTAGTGCATTAATAACTCGCCAGGACCTAAAGAGTTAGGCACCATGACCGTAACAGCAACCGCAGAACTTTTAGCAGCAATGGTCGCTACGATAGTTGAGTTAGCATAAGGGCTAAACTCAAGTCCACCGTAAGACTTAGGAATAATTAAGGAGAAGAATTTGTTTTCTTTTAAGTAAGTAAGAATATTGTCTGGTAAGTGTTTACCATTTTGAATCTCAAAATCATCAACCATTTCGATTAATGTTTGCACCGGGCCATCGAGGAAAGCTTGCTCATCAGCTGACAGCGTTGCCCCAGGAATGTCACGTAAGGCGGCAAAATCAGGAATGCCCTGATAAATAGACCCTTCTAACCAAACATCTCCGGCATCTAACGCTTCTTGTTCTGTCGTCGAAATACTTGGCAATACTTTTTTAAATGTTGTTCTTAAGCTCATAGTTTTACACTCATCAGACCAGACTAATAGTGTGCATTACGTCACAAAAATTAAATTAGATCAAACATTCTAATTAAAAATAAACCCAATAATTACAACAACAAAGTAACATTTAAAAAATAATACCAGCATTTCATAAACTTACACGTGTGCGCTGAAGCAAAAAATTTTTGAAAAATTTATACGCTCGTTTGAATTTTTAAAGTCGAGAATGCTATTTAAGCAAATTTTCAAAGCTACTCGACACAAATCATTAGTCAAACTCATGGGAAAAAATGCTACTTTAAGTGAATGGAATTAAAAAGGGGCCGAAATGATGTGTGGCAGAATTGAAATGCTATTTGATGGCATGAAGCAAACACTTGATGACTTGTTTGATATGCCACTGTCGATACAAACAAACCTTGATTTACGCCCAACAGATACTGTTACCTGCATCACTCGTACTTGCCCTGAAACAACCCCATCAATAAATGCCGCAGACCCTAGTAGCACTGCAATTGCAAC
The DNA here is from genome assembly GCF_002873135.1 of Shewanella sp. 10N.286.48.A6. Classification (GTDB taxonomy): domain Bacteria; phylum Pseudomonadota; class Gammaproteobacteria; order Enterobacterales; family Shewanellaceae; genus Shewanella. The sequence continues at coordinate 100,024 of NZ_MCVI01000072.1, read as the reverse complement.
AATAAGTCACTCGGCAAATATTCCGCCTTTAACTGTCATAAATAGCCTTTGGGGGATAAAACCTAATTGGTCTAAAAAAATCATTATTAATGCCCAAGGAGAAACCGCGGCCGACAAAGCAACCTTTGCCAATGCCTTTAAACAGCAGCGCTGTATCATCCCTTGTAGTGCTTGGTTTGAGTGGCGCGATGAACGCCAGACTAAAAAACAAAAGTATCGTTTCAGTCACGCAGCTAATAAGCCATTGTTTATGGCTGGCATACTGTACCCTGAAGAAAATCAACTGGTTACACTTACCATTAACCCTAATGATAAATGCGCTCAGTATCACCACCGCATGCCATTGTTTATTCCGTCTACCGAGATTAACAACTGGCTTTATCATGATGTTTCGCAGCTCCAGCCATTACTTAATCCACTACCAGATAAATGGATTAAGATCTGTCGCGCCTAAATGATTAAGCCGCTTTCTCCAAAAATTTCCCCCTGTTAATTCTGAACTCGGATAGGGTTAACACATTTTAATTTTCTAGAATTTTATTAAGCAGATCACAACCTTGAGAATTAACTAAGCTAGAAAATGCAAAACTGTAGCTTTAAGGGCAATTTTAAGTTTCAATTAACATAAATCGATAAGATAGTCTTCGAGTAAGGCAGTTTAGGCTGTATTACAAAGACTAATTTAAAAAATGTGCTATCCAATTTTCAGTGTTCTTAGTTTTAAAGTAACGGATTTATTTTCATTAAGATATTGGTTCATTGAGTATGCGCAGTTTGTTAAGGCCAACTTAGGTTCTTAGCATGGGCGATTAAGCCCCTTAACTGATGATGGAGTTACTATGAAATATTTATCTATGATTGCTGCACTTATGTTTGCAGGTTCTGCTTTTGCTGTTGATTGTGTTGATTGTCACAATGCTATCAATGTTGAAGAGCATGCTGAAATGGAAGCAAACATCGAAACTTGTAATGATTGTCACAGCCTAACTGACGCTCACGAGTTAGATACTGATCTACATACACCAGATCTTACTATTACTGAATGTGCTGATTGCCACACAGTAAAATAAGCTCCTTAACCTTGATGTAGCTTGACCATAATCCAGATTTGGCCAAACTAGTTAATCAAGTGTAAGCGCTCTATAAAGAGCAATAAAAACCAGTTGCCTTGCAACTGGTTTTTTTGTGCCTGTCATTAACCAAAAATAACTGATAGTTACTCAGCTAACAGCTTGTTAATCGCTTTTAGACTGACATTAACATCTTTATAATCCAATGGAACACAATAGCTTTGCTGATCAATCGCCAATACCAGTGACGGAAAACCCTCAATAGGTAAAGACTGAGCAACATTAAGCTCTGACAGTAATTGCTGCTGCGTGGCACTGGAGGTTAATTTCGCCCTAAAGTCTGCTTCATCAATACCCAGTTGGCTTGCGAATGCAATGAGTGTGCTGTCATCTGAGGGGTTTTGCGCCTGCAAATAATAGCCTTGTTGAATGGCAAACAGCATTTGCTGCTCTAAACCATAGTGCCTTGCCACAAGGCAAGCCCGACAGGCGGGATAAGTCGAACGCCTTGGCTTGCATTGACGCCAAAAATCAAAATTAAATTGGGTTCCTAGCTGCGTCGCTATTTTTTGCCAGGTGTTAGCTAAAAATTGCTGCATTTCTAGTGGCATTGGCACATCGGAGTCTGGGGCTAAGCCGCCTAACAGGTATGTCAGTTGCACCTGAGGCAACTGCAGCTTGATTTGCTCAGCTAATGCCAGCCAAGTGGGGCGATATCCCCAGCACCAGCTGCACATAGGGTCGTAAACGTAAAACAATTGCACTTGCTTACGGGCTAATGGCTGATCCACTAACGGGCTGCTGAGTCGTTGAGGCATGTATCACTCATCTGTTTTAAAGGGACTAAGCTAGCTGTTATACCATCAATTCAACTAAAAATCAGAGTCAAACTCGGGCGATTAAATTCGATTCAAATTTTGCCATTAAACAAGGTATAATCTGGCCATTATTGATTGGAGAGTCCCCATGGCCAGAACCGCTGCAGCACTGCACATATTAGTTAAACACAAAACCCAAGCAGAAGACTTAATCAAGCAACTTGATAATGGCGCTAAATTTGATGTGCTAGCAAGAAAACATTCATCGTGCCCTTCAGGAAAAAGTGGCGGTAACTTAGGTGAATTTAAAAAAGGTCAAATGGTGCCACAATTCGATAGAGTCTGTTTTACTGGTGAGCTTATTACCCCCCATTTAGTTAAAACCAAGTTCGGTTGGCATGTGATAAAAATTTTGTACCGCACCTAAGGAGCCACCTTAGTTTATTGCGTTTTCGGCGCACATTTAACTCACCATACCCAAGCCTAACATCATTGTTTCTTGAGTATTAATCGAGAGCAATCATGTCCAAAGTGTTTATCATTGGTTTGCCCAGAACTGGCACCACCAGCGTGAGTGCTGCCTTACTTGAACAGGGATTAAAAGTCGCCCATATCGGTTTAACCAAACGCGCTTTTGAAGTGGCCGATGTGGTTTCAGATGTGCCCTGTTTTTGTGATTACCCACAGTTAGATCAGTTATTTCCCGATGCCAAATTTGTCTACATCGACCGACCTATCGACACTTGGGTTGCGTCAATACAAATGCTGCTCACAAAAATGAGGCCAAACCTTGCCGATAAAACCGGCACCTTCCATCCGATCCTTAAGCGCTGTTTCAAACAAACTTTTGGCCCGTTAGACGCTGATAATCTGCTAGATGAAGCGCGTTTAAAAGCTTGCTACCTTGCGCATCAACAAGCTGTTTACCATTACTTTAAGCATCGAGATGACTTTCTATCGATAAAACTTAGCGATAACAATAGCCTGCAAACTTTACTCAACTTCATTGGTATACATGACAGCCCCACTGCTGAGTTTCCACAGCTTAATGTTGGCACCCATGTGGCAAGCTGGGGCGAATATAAGCACCCTAATAAAGTGAACACCAACTTAGCAGGCCCTGAACATCGCAAGTTTTTTGATTATCAAATTCCTAAAAGTTAGTTATGCCTAAGTTGTAACTCAGGCGAGCTTTGCTATAACTTAATGGAACGATTAAGCATTGTTTTGAACAAATAGTCACTGCTCGCTCAGCATCATTCAATGCCAATAGTGACCATACCCACTTCTAGCCATAATGAGAACACCATGAAATTACATCCACTTATCATCGGACTCCTCGTCGTCATCACCAGCCCTACAAGCTTTGCCGCTAGCGTATTAGATATTCCTAGTAGTGTTGATGTATTGCTATTGAATGGCCAACAATTGGATACTGATGAAGTGACTTTGGTTGAAGGTGACAATCAGCTGCTATTTCGCTATCAGGTTAATTACCGTGATAGCGGCATGCAAACGCAATTTAAATCTGAAGCGGTGATCGTAAAGTTTAGCGCCAGTAATGATACCTATCGCCTTAAACTGCCAAGCATACGCAATCGAAATGCCGCCAATAGCTTTAATAAATCGCCCCAATTAACCCTTACCAATAGCCAAGGTCTACCTGTGGAGTTTATACAAGATTTACTCCTAAAAGATGGGCTGCAATTAGGCCGCGATTTTGAGCTTGAGCTCAGCCAGTACAACCTTAGCAATAAACCTGCCGCCATGAGCTTTACGCCGCTAAGTGTCGACAACGCCAATCTCGCGACTAAGCCAGCGTTAACTGCTGCACCAACAATAACCTCGACAGCAACGATAACTCCTGCGTCAACGACCACAGCAGCACCTGCCACTGTCGCGGCTGCGCCAGCATTAGCTCCGACAGCGATGACACCTAAGACAATTGCTCAAGATCAGGCAGAAATCACTGAAATGCTCGATTATTGGTACAGTAAAGCCAATCAAGAAACTCGCGCTAAATTTAAAGCCAAAATTAATCAGCAATGATTAACTAACCCTAATTTATAAACGCTATTTTATAACGTTAAGTTATTTTGCTATAAGCAATAAAATGCTGTTAACAAACTAGTAACCTTGGTTATCATAGACTCGAATATTCTTTAGGGTCATAACCATGTCTATTAGCTTTACCAAGGTGTTGCAATCTAACGTCACCAAATACACGCTCACCAGCCTAGTCGTACTGATCATGCTGGTGTTATTAGCCATTTATAGTGTATTGCGCCTAAGTATGCCCAGCTTAAATACAAGCTTTAATAGCCAAGATATAACAGCGCCTGTCACCATTGAACGTGATGAACTCGGCACGGCGATTATCAGCGCCAGCAACCGCCTTGATGCCTCTTATGCCCTTGGCTATGCCCACAGCCAAGACCGCTTTTTTCAAATGGACTTATTACGACGCAATGCCGCAGGTGAACTGGCTGAAATATTTGGTGAAAAGGCACTTGAGCGCGATAAAAACCGCCGCTTTCATCAGCTACGCAAACGGGCACAAATGATATTTGATGGCTTAACCACAAAAGAAAAGCAAACCCTTAGGGTTTACACTAAAGGGGTAAATGCCGCACTGAAGGCGCAAACTCTGTCCTCATTTGAATACCTACTCACCCAATCAAGTCCTCAACCATGGCATGAAACCGACAGCTTATTGGTCATATTTAGTATGTATCTTGATTTACAAGGCAATACCATTAAGCGAGATATGGCCTTAACCCAAATAAAACAAACCTTTGGCCCCGATATGCTGGCATTTTTAACCCAAACAAGCCACCATCAGGCAGCTCTTGATGATAGCCAAATCCCCTACTTTGACGGCGATATCCCAACACTTGAGCCCCAGCTTTTGGCTCAAGCAAACAGCAGCACAATCACCGCCCCATTAGAGGTCGGCAGCAATAACTGGGCAGTGACCGGAGAACTTACCAAGTCTGGCCGGGCAATGTTATCTGATGATATGCACTTATCGTTTGCCGTACCTATTATCTGGTATCGAGCGCAATTAAATTACCCCAGCATTAGCGATGCTAAAACCAATAATGTCCCAAATAATACCAATCCATCGGCGCAAATAACTGGCGTCTCATTACCCGGCGCGCCAGCCATTGTTGTGGGCTCTAATGGCAAGCTCGCTTGGGGATTTACCAACAGTTATGTGGACACCGCTGACTGGGTTGAAATTGACGCCAACACTGAAATAGCGCTTGAATATGAGCCGATTAAACTGCCCAGCTCAGAAGTGATGCATACAGTACAAGTCAGTGAATATGGCCCGGTAAAAACCGTTAATGATAAAAACTACGCACTATCATGGGTCGCCCATCAAGACTATGCGATTAATATGGGCTTAATTGAACTAGAGCAAACAACCACAGTCGATCAAGCCATGGCATTAGCCAGCAGTATCGGTATTCCAGCACAAAATATGTTGTTAGCAGACAGCCAAGGTAACGCGGGCTGGAAGATAGCTGGCGCGCTACCAAGTCGTAGTAATCCTGCCAATGTCGCTCAAACAGCAACTGAAGTGCAAACCCAAGCTTGGCAGCAACCCCAACCCAATGTCCCAAGTGTCATTAACCCACTCAGCCATCGTATTTGGACCGCTAATTCACGGGTGCTCTCCACCCAAGATTTAGCCCAATTCGGTGATGGCGGCTATGCTCTTGGGGCCCGCGCTACGCAAATTCGGGACAGATTACATGAGCAAGAGCAATTTACTGAAACTGATTTTTTTAATTTGCAGCTAGATAATCAAGCACGATTTTTACAGCCTTGGCAGCAATACCTACTTAATCTGCTAAGCCAACAACCCAAACGGTTCGCTGAAGATGTTAAGTTCATCAATCAATGGGGCGATTGTGCCTGTGCAGACTCGGTGGGCTATAGCTTAGTAAAACATTTTCGCGCCGCCATGATAGATCAAAGCTTTGCGCCGATTGAAACTAATCTAACAAGCCAAGGCAGCAGCTTAGCTGTGATTAAGCGCTATTTAGAAACGCCTATGTGGCAACTGATCAATCAGCAGCCTAAAAGCTGGCTACCTAAGCAATTCCAAAGTTGGGATGAATTTGCCATCAGCGCCTACAAACAGGCTAAAACCGCCTTACTTAAACAGCACAGTCAAGATAATCAGCTAGCTGATTTACGCTGGGGTGAGGTAAATAAGCTCGACATTAAGCACCCATTTTCAAAACAGATGCCCTTACTGAGCCATTGGTTAGATATGCCTGCTGCACAAGGTTATGGCGACAGCTTTATGCCAGCGGTGCAAGGTGCCTCATTTGGCGCCTCACAGCGATTTATTGTACAACCGGGCAATGAGCAAGATGCCATCATGAGCATTCCTGGTGGGCAATCTGGCCACCCGTTATCGCCTTATTATCGTAGTGGCTATCAGCAATATGTTAATAATCAAGCTACGCCATTATTGCCACAAACTATTGAGCACACATTAACCATTAAGCCGCGCTAAACTTGCGCGGATTTTGCCCTTCGGGGTTGGTAAAAGTGTAAATAGCACGCGGCCACATACACCACTACCACGGTGGCTATCGATAATTCTATAATAGCCAGTATCCGCACTTGCTGAATGTATTGCTCAGCCATATTAATGCTTTGCATCCAGCTGATCATTTTAAATAATGCTGTCGCGCCTATGACCATAGGGAAAGTAAACGCGGCATAGCCAGGGCTAAAAGGGAGGGTTAGTAACTTAAAGAAGGCTAAATAAATAATACTGGTCATCAGCACTGCAATGCCAAATAGTAAGGCAATGATAATGGGTGATGGCGTAGCCGTTACCGTTAAATAACCCGCTAGTGATAAGCTTGCTGGCGCCGCTAAAATTGCCATGGTCGGTTTAGCCGCATCAGGCACTTCATGGGTAAATATCAAACGATAAATCATCACCGGCAGCATCAAGGCATAGGCAAACATGCCAAATACCAAGGCGATATGGGCGATTAATGTCAATTGCGGGTTACCTGAAAAAGACACATCGGCCACGATAATCCCCACCGGCGGCACAAACCAACTTGGCACCATATGATGTAGCTCAAATGCTTTAGCGCGGTGATATAAAAAGCTAATTAAAAATACGATATGAAGCCCTACTGCAAATAACCATACAGCATCACCGACTTGAGGGTAAAAATGCCCAACTGAGTTAGATACTACCATGGTGGCCATGGCAAAGGTCGGTACTACACTGCCAACCACAGGGTGCGCTAAATCTGCCTTTAAGGTATGAGACAGCAATAAAAACTTCAGCGTTAACACCAGTAATAATAGGCTCGCAATAGCAGCGCTGCCCCATTGACCATAACCCTGAAAATCGGCGAGATTCTCCCAGCACCAACCTAAGCTAGCAATCGCCAATGCTAAGCCTGCCATAGGGGTTGGAGCGGTCATTAATTTAGCTTTAGCGATGTTTATCATGGTGGCCTCAACTTAACTCTCGGATAAACCCCTTTGTTAGCAATCAAAGAGATTGCAATAAAAGAGTTTCAACTTTTTAGCTTGAGTTGATATTACTCTTGCTAATTGTTCAGATATATCCAATTATTTAAAACATGCGTTAAGTTTAATTGAACGTACAATTAGGCCATCAACAAAACAACTGACAATAAAAGCAAACTGGCGTTAAACCTAAGTCAGCGCTAATGATAACCATGAAAAGCGGGGATGATAACACCATGGCGATACTGATATCTTTGCGGCAGCTCAATGTATTTAACGCTATTACTCAGCACAACACCTTAACTGCAGCAGCTGAAAAACTATACTTATCAAAAGCGGCGGTAAGCATGGCGCTAGCAGAGCTTGAAAAACACTTAGGACAGCCACTATTTGATCGCGTAAATAATCGACTTATCCTTAATCAAGAAGGTCAAAAACTGCTGCCTTTGGCCGATGAATTACTGGATCGCGCCCAGCAAATCAATACCCTCTTTGATGATGAGCACGCCAATAGCGGTAAACTCAGGCTTGGTAGTAGTGACACCATAGGCAACCATGTTAGCCCTTATTTACTGAGCCAGTTTCGCCAGCAACAGCAACACTTCAGCCAAAGTTTATTCATTTCAAACTCCGCCACTATTTGCCAAAAACTGCTTGATTTTGAACTAGATGTCGCCTTAATTGAACGAGATAATTACCACCCAGATCTCCTCTCTGTGCCCTTCAGTGCCGATAACATGTGTGTTATTAGTGCTTCTGAGCACCCTCTAGCTAAGCTTGAAAAGGTAACTATTAACGATTTAGACAATCATGATTGGGTGTTAAGAGAGCCTGGTTCCGGATCGCGAGAATGCTTTATCAATACGCTGGCACCACAACTTAAACACTGGCAACTGGCCTTTGAGCTTAATACCACAGAGGCGTTAATTAGCAGTGTCTCAGCAGGGCTGGGCTTAGGTTGCTTATCCACCTTAGCCGCGCAATATGCTATAGAAAGTGGCCGAGTTAGTTTACTCAAACAACCAATTGAAATGCCGCGCAGCTTTTGGCTGCTGGTACATAAAGACAAATACCAAAGCCCACTACTCAAAAGATTTATGACGTTTTGTTTGCAATGGCAATCAAGTGTTCAGCTTTGATATCAATAAGGTATTGCAGCGGCAGTAATGCCGCCCATTTGTTTCTGATTGCTAGTACATAAAGACAAATACCAAAATCCACTACTCAAACGCTTTATGAGGTTTTGTTTGCAATGGCAATCAAGTGTTCAGCTTTGATATCAATAAGGTATTGCAGCGGCAGTAATGCCGCCCATTTGTTTCTGATTGCTAGTACATAAAGACAAATACCAAATCCCACTACTCAAATGCTTTATGAGGTTTTGTTTGCAATGGCAAACGAAAAACTAAATAACTTGTTCATCGAGTCGAGCTGAAAATCACTTCGTAGTAGGTGCCGCTACCGTTATACGCTCTTGGTTAGATAAGCGAATTTGAATGCCATCCACAGTGGTAATACGCTGCGCTTCAATGTCTTTTTTGCGCACATAATAAGTTGCCGACATCGCTTCAACAGGCGATGAAATGGTCACTTGCACAATTTTATTATCGTCATACCATGACCAGCCCCAAAAGGCTGCAGTTACTAGCATCGAAACGGCGATCATCGGATAAATAATCAACTTTGAAAATAGCGGTGAAGAATCACTGCCCATTGACACTAAAGCCGGCTTTTTCTTTGTGCCACGACCGCTGCGTATGTACAGCACACAAGCGACGATCACTAACAAGGTTACCAGTATTTTTGTAAGCACAGCGTGTTCCACAGTTAATTAGCTTAAGTATAATTATACTGATTTTAAAGATATAAACCGTTATATAAAACACAGCCCGTTAAATTAACTATTGCTAATGGATAATGTTTTAACCCCAAAGCCAATAAGCCAGTCACAGCCGCTATTTCGATCTATTTAAGTGCGTTAATTATTCGCACTGCACCATTACGTAACAAAGCAAACGACCAACTGAGCGCCATCACAGACTTTCATTGGTTTAACTTAGTTACCGCTAGGCAATAGTAATGCTGCAACGCTATAACTTGTTAGCCTTTTGACTGAGTTAACATTGCGCACTGGCCACGTTTTGGAATGTTAGTTGCACTTAAAAGCAAGTATTTATGATTGGCGCTGATGAGCCATTACTTTTAGCTTAATAAGAAAATATATGACTCGAAAGCTCACCGTTTCAATAGGCCAATATTCCAACAAAGGCATTAAGGAAATCAATCAAGATTTTCATGGCGCCACGATCCCAAAGCAACCACTATTGACCTCTAAGGGCATTGCTATTGCCATTGCTGATGGGATCAGTAGTAGTGATGTGAGCCAAATTGCCAGTGAATCTAGCGTAAGGGGCTTTTTAGATGACTATAGTTGCACGCCAGAATCTTGGTCGGTTAAAAAGTCCGCCGCTCAGGTGCTAACCGCCACAAACTCTTGGCTCTATTCCCAATCCCAAAAAAGTGAACATCGATTTGATAACGATCGTGGTTATGTATGCACTTTAAGCGCGATGGTCTTCAAATCGACCACTGCCCATATATTTCATATTGGTGATAGCCGCATTTATCGGTTGCGGGATAATGAAATAACTCAGCTTACTGAAGATCACCGCCTGTGGATAAACGCTCATAAAAGCTACCTTAACCGCGGCCTAGGTATCAGCCCCTTCTTAGAAATCGATTATGATGCTAAGGCACTAGAAGTCGGTGATACTTTTATCTTAACAACCGATGGCATTTATGAATTTATTTCCGAAGACGAAATTAACTCATTAATAAAATTACATCATCAAGCCTTAGATATTGCCGCCCAAGTCATTGCAGAGGTTGCACTGGCCAATGGCAGCCAAGACAATTTAACCATTCAAATTATCCGCATTGATGACTTGCCGCTGCAAAGCGCTGATGAAGCTTTACAAAAACTCACCGAACAACCTTTTCCACCTATTCTTGATGCCAGAATGAATTTTGACGGCTATCAAATCCTCAGGGCTTTGCACCATAGCAGTCGCAGCCATGTGTACTTGGCCATGGATATCGACAACCTAGAAAAAGTTGTCATTAAAACACCATCAATAGATTTACAAGGTGATACTGCTTATCTTGAACGATTTTTAATGGAAGAGTGGATTGCCAGAAGGCTAAATAATGCCCATATCCTTAAGCCTTGTCCGCCCACTAAACAGCGTAATTATCTCTATGTAGCCATGGAATACATCGAAGGCATTACCCTGAGCCAGTGGATGTTAGATAATCCACAACCCGCTATTGAAACCGTGCGTGATATTGTCGAGCAAATAGCTAAAGGCTTGCGGGCTTTTCATCGGCAAGAAATGATCCATCAAGATTTACGCCCTGAAAACATCATGATTGACATTAATGGCATGGTAAAAATCATAGATTTTGGCGCCACCAAAGTAGCTGGTCTTGCTGAAATATCATCCCCAATCGTACATGCCGATATTCTCGGCACAGTGCAGTATACCGCCCCCGAATACTTTGTAGGTGAAGTTATCACCCATATGGCTGATAACTTTTCACTGGCGGTGATCACCTATCAAATGCTCAGCGGCAAATTACCCTTCGACGGTAAGATGTCCCAAGCAAGGACCAAAGCGGCGCAAAACCGCTTGGTATATCAATCAGTATTGGATGATGAGCGCGACATCCCGGCCTGGATTGATGATGCGTTAAAAAAAGCGCTCCATCCTAATCCTTATAAACGCTACAGTGAATTATCAGAATACTTATACGACTTGCGTCATCCCACTCAAGCTTTTTTAAATAAAACCCGTGCCCCACTTATCGAGCGCGAGCCTGTTAAGTTCTGGCAAGGGATTTGTGCAATCTTAAGTCTCATCATCTTGCTATTAATATTTCGCTGATGTGCTAATTAACTTTACCTTAACTATGTCACTTAAACTGGAGCTGCACTATGGAAATCAACACCCTAAGTAAAACAATTTTAGCTGCCAAAAAAGCACAAAAACTCACCTTCAATGATATAGGTCAGATGGTGGGCCGAGATGAGGTCTGGGTGGCGGCATTATGCTACGGCCAAGCCTGTGCATCTGAAGCTGAAGCAATTCAAATTGCACAAGCCTTAGGTATCGAAGCAGAGCAAATGATGCCACTAACCAACTCCCAACTTAAAGGCTTAGGCCCGACAGTGCCTACCGATCCATTGGTGTATCGCTTTTACGAGATCATGCAGGTGTATGGTATGCCGATGAAAGCTGTGATCCATGAAAAATTTGGTGACGGGATAATGAGCGCAATCGATTTTAGTTTAAACATTGATAAAATTGAAGATCCCAAAGGCGATCGCGTATTAGTGACCATGAATGGTAAATTTTTACCTTATAAGAAATGGTAACTGGCAATTACAACTGAGCTAGACAAGGTGTAACTACCTAGACCATGCCTCGCCGATTAATAAATCCTATCGCCATTAATGGGCGGTGGGATTTTTGTAACAGTGACGCGATAAAGTTAACCTAAGCAGTGCTATTACCTTAATACTTTTGTGCCATCTATGTTGGGCAAATAACTGACGGGTCAAAGCCAATTGGCTATAGTGCCGAATATAATGCTAATTCATATTATTACTTCACCTTATTGCACTGTAAAAAAAGCCAATTTAAAGCCAGTTACAAATCTGGTTAAAACGCTCCCCTCGTCCACAGAAAAAGCTTTGTCACATTCGTAACACATTATATTTATTGCGCTTTTTAACAATTCGATAACCCAAAAAATCTTGTATCCCCGTATTAATGAGCTTATAATTCAGCTGCTACATCATTGAAACAAAATTGCCAACTACCGTAAACAAAATGCGAACATTATACGATTTTCAATCGGCACACTTTACTAAGACTCTTTATGACTAAAATTTCAAAGTTCGTATTCATGTTAATTAGCTTTTTGATGATGATGAACGTATTACTGGTGTTAAGTTTTAGCCAGGGTATCGATGCTATTCATACTGAAAATTTTCACCACAACGTAATTAAGATTGCACCTGCCAATGTCATAGATACTAATTCCAATTGGGAAAAGTGGCTGTTTTTAGAAAATGATATCGTGAAATCTGGGCAGCATTACTTTGCGGTACTGGCTCGGGATGACAATGAACTCACCGTAGTCAAGGTCACAGACGTGTTTGGCGCTATGATGATGTTCAGTAATGTGCCATTACTACTCATGTTTCTATTTGCCTGCTTTATCCCTTTTTATATCAAAGCCAGTTCTGATAAGAAGAACAGTGCATCACTTGAATTTATCAGTAATGAAACCGATAAATTGTTAGCGACCTTCAAAATAAAGCAGCCAAACAATCACACTAACAATACTCTGTCACACATTAGCGTGGCATTAAATGAGTTAAATAGGCATGTAAAACAACAAAATATTGATACCCAGTTAACTATATTTCAAGACAAGCTCACCGGTCTTGTCGATCGCCATGCCTACCTTGAACACTTAGAAAAACAGTTACAACGCGCCCAAAAAGATGGCACCAAACAAGCCTTACTATTCATAGACTTAGATGGATTTAAACAGGTTAATGACTCCTTTGGCCACAGCTTTGGCGATGAAGTGCTCATTCAAGTTGCCAATCGATTATCCACAGTGATCAGAAACCATGACCTTAGCTATATCGGCTCTGGGGTAAATTTAGAGCTAAATCTATCCCGCTTAGGCGGTGATGAATTCTCTATTTTTATTGATCACATTGACGATGACAACCGTGCAGTGGAAGTCGCTAAAAACGTGCTACAAGAAGTTGAACGAGATTTCGTACTTGGTAATAAAATCATAAAAATTGGTGCTAGCATTGGCATTGCTAGCTACCCTGACAGCGCATCAAACCCCAATACACTATTACAAATGGCCGATGTGGCCATGTACCGCGCCAAAGCCGATGGTCGCGGTATTTTTCGTGTCTATTCGCCAGAAATGGGTAATAAAATTCGCCGCTATCACTACCTACTCGAAGAAATGCGTTTAGCCATTGCCAGCCAAAATTTCAGCTTATCATTTCAACCGATTGTCAGCGTTGATGACTGCAGTATCGATTACTTCGAATGCTTAGTCCGTTGGAATCACCCTATTGAAGGCCCAATCACCCCAACTGAATTTATCCCAATCGCAGAAGACTCAAACTTGATCATTGAACTGGGTAACTGGATTTTATTTGAAGCCTGTCGCCAAATGTCAGCTTGGCACAATGCCGGCATGAATAAAGTCCGAATTTCAGTGAATATCTCAGGGGTGCAATTAAAGCATGTGCCGTTATACGACTGGATTATGGACACCTTAGCGAAAACAGGCTTACCAGCTAGAGCATTATTATTGGAAATAACAGAATCATGTTTAATCCATGCATCTGACACTATTATTAATGATTTACAAAAACTACGCCGCCAAGGGGTATTAATTGCCATCGATGATTTTGGCACTGGCTTTAGCTCCCTTTCAACATTGGCTAATTTACCCGTTGATGTGATCAAAATTGATAAGCTGTTTATTGACCAAGCTACTATTAACCCTAAATACGAAAAGATTTTAGATTCGATTAGTAACTTGGGGAAAACCCTTGATTTAAAAGTGGTTGCTGAAGGCGTTGAAGTGGCCTCTCAATTTGAATTAATCAAAAAACTGGGCATTCATTGTGTGCAAGGTTACCTCATCAGTCGACCTGAAACCTCATTCAATGTTGGTTCTAAAGTGATTAAAAACAACCTCAACCATATTGCATTAACGGGCACAGGAGTGTGTAATCCGATTATCAATAAAGATGAATAAACCTAACCGCAGCTAGCCCTAATAAAGGGCATGATAGCAGCATCTACCTTGCCCTTCGTTTTTTGGGATACGTCAAATTGACCACACTCAGTGAATAGAATGGCTAATCGCTATTACTGATCATCAACTGACTTCTAAGCTGGCTTTTTAACTTGCTGTACGTCCCAATTTAGGCATAAAAAAACCGATGCATACATCGGTTTTTGGGGCTTAAATAACATCTTTTATGTGATTGCTTAACTGCGATCACCTAATTGTTATCATCTATCGTTTAAATCATTGCAGAATTAGCCGATATCAGAGCCTATTAAGCGTGCGCGACTTTACGTTTACTGTGGGCAATAATCAGCCCTACTAAACATATAATCCCAACAGCGATACCCACTGGCTGGCTTAACTCTTGTGGTAAACCAAGGCCAACACCCGCAGTCATAATATAAGAGACTGTGATAGAAGTACCGACGATTGCAGGTAAACTCACAATCCAATGGAAAGTACCACGGTTAAATAAGTACTTAGTTGCCAACCACAGTACACTGGTTGAAAGTAACATGTTGGAGAAGGCAAAATAGCGCCAGATTAATGAGAAATCAATCTTAGTCATAAAGTATGCAATCACCAGAATTGGAATGGCTAATAGCAAACGGTTACGCATACTTTGCGGGATTTTAAACGCATCAATGATGGTCAAACGTAATGAACGGAACGCGGTATCCCCTGAGGTTATCGGGAAAATTGCTACAGCAATAATCGCCATAATACCACCAGCAACGCCAAGATAAGTGCTCGCAACTTGGTTCACTACAAGGCCAGGCCCACCCGCATCAAGAATACTCTTAAGCTCAACATATCCACCAGGGAAAGCCGCAATACCTGCTGTTGCCCATACGCAAGCAACAATACCTTCAGACATCATTGCGCCATAATAAACTGGGCGAACATATTTTTCATTGGTTAAACAGCGAGCCATAATAGGGGCTTGAGTAGAATGGAAACCACTAATGGCACCACAAGTTATGGTGACAAATAATAACGGCCATACTGGTAAACCATCAGGATTTGGCTCCAGTAAATCATTGTTGTAATGGCTATGGTCAAAATAAGCAAAAATATCTGCAACCTCGGGCAATTGCGGCGCACTGATAAGCAGTGCCACTGCAATTGATACTGTCATCACAATCATGAGTAGACCAAATAATGGGTACAATTTAGTGATAATTTTATCAATGGGTAACAGTGTCGCTAAGAAGTAATAGCCTAAAATAACCAATACCCAAAAGGTATTGTTAGCCAAGATGGTACCTTCAAATAACTCTAAGTTACTTAACAGTCCCGCAGGACTCATAATGAACACCACACCAACGAAGAACAATAACATCGCAGTGAATACCAACATCACCCCTTTAAAGTACACATTAAAATAGTGACCGGCGATTTCAGGTAAGCTTTTACCGTCTTCTTTGATGCTCATAACTCCAGAGAAGTAATCATGCACCGCGCCGCCAATAATATTACCCAATACAATCCACACTAAGGCGATTGGACCGTATAATGCCCCCAGGATAGGACCAAAGATTGGCCCGACACCAGCAACGTTTAAAAATTGAATAAGGTACGCTCTAACGGGATGAACTTTGACGTAATCAACCCCATCGTCAAAACGTGTTTGAGGTGTTTTTGCATTTGGGTCAATGCCCGCTTGGCGCTCAACAAAAGGGCTGTAGAATTTATAAGCGAGGACTAACATCGCAATACAAATAAAGAAAATTAGCATTTTTTATTATCCATACTTGGTAGGGTATTTGGTTAGCATAGAGTGTCAGGTAGTTACTAACATTGGTCAAGCTATCCAGAGTTATACCAAGGTCGGGGTTGCGTTACTCAAATCATTAAACTGTAGATATATTACCAACCAAAAGAAATAATCATTCGTGTGACATCAAATCGCCCCTATCAATAAAGCTTAAGCCACTAATAAAACAGCTATTTCAATAATTTAGTCAGTCTCTATGAAAACTGTATTTCAAAACTGTTGCTTAATTACTAATTAATAAACCTGCAAGCAAAAGCCATTTTTGTGATCGCCGTCCATACTTGGAAATTCAAAAGAACGTTCACATCTCAAAAAGTAGCAAGGTAGCTATTTATTAAAGAGCTGAGCAATTAAGCACTAAGCAGTTATAACCATACTCGCCGCAATGACGACGCCCCTACGTTATTTGCTGGGCGTTAAAGGAATATGTTGAGTAACCATTATTAGCTCAACACTAACTCTACGACCCCAAGTATCCTCTTAGCTCAAAGCTAGCTATTGATAAGCTCAGCTTTAATTAGCTTAAGTAAAAAGGTTTCACGTTCAATGGATAAACCTTTTTTAGCGCTATTGGCAATGGTATTAAGGTTGTGCTGAATCGCTTCATCAATATCAATCCATACAGGCTGCATGCCGTTGCTAATTTCGTGGGCTTCAAATCGGGTCTCACCCAGCTCACTATCTATCTCACAGCTAAAACAGTAGCTCAGCATGTTTATCACTTTATAGCCATCACGCTCCCAAGGGCGATACTCTTCATAAACCCCAAATGCGGTAATATTGCTAATAGATTTCGCACCGGTTTCTTCTTGTAACTCGCGGATCAACCCTTGCTCAATATCTTCATGGGCATCAACACCGCCACCTGGCAAGCTGTAATCGTGATAACGCTCGGTATATAACATCAAAATATTATTACCTTTTAATACAATTGCTCTAGCAGCAATTCGCGTCAGCATATATGGTTGATTAGCAGCAACAAACTCGATAGGTGTGTCAGAGTGATGACAGGTTTTTAAGTGGCGCATAATATTCAATATGATGAAAAAGCGCATGATACGTGGCAAATAACTTGATTTCAATCTAAGAGGTTAGCGGCAACTACTGATTAATCGTTAATCATCGACTCGCATTCAAAACCTTGCCTCATTGAATCAAAGCGGCATTTAGACCCACATTGCCAAGGGGCATTCTGATAAGTGACAGACATATCTTGGGAGTAAATTTTGCATGAAGCATAATCATTAAAACCATCTTGCATCAAATAACTGGCTGACTCATAACCATTTTTATAAACAAATGATGTCCAAGTTTCGGGGCTATGGCTTTGGTGAGCCTTGGTAATATAGATCACCGCTGAAACCGTTGCTAACAGCAAGCTTAAAATGATGATAATTGATTGTTTATTAGCAATTGGGTTGCTGGACATAATTAGCCTAAAAAGCTGAAACTGAATTGTATAAACTAGTTATACACAAACTACGCGCAGATTAATATGCGCCCGTTAACTGCGGTTAAAACTCACCGCCCAAACAAGCTTTAAAGCATGGTGTTACTACTTCTAGCCGAATAACTTAACGCCCAACAATGCTTTGCTCAAACTTGCTAACAATTACAAGGTTGACATTTCCCCTTGGCTTAACAATATTGTTAGCTAATTTTTATCTAAAAAACGCTCTATAAATACTTTAATTACCAACAAGGAAGAAGATAATAATGAAAAAGTCCTTAATCGCCCTCGCCCTCGCCTCCAGTTTTTTAAGCGCATGCGGTACATCTGATGTCAAAGTCACTAATGAAGCAGCAGAAGTCACTGCCCAAGCCAAAGGCGCAGCTGAGCTTGGTAGCTTTGGGGTTGATTTAAGCGCCCGCAATGAAGCAGTTAAACCCGGTGATGACTTCTTTATGTATGCCAGTGGTACTTGGTATGACAACTTTGACATGCCAGCAGATAAAACTCGTTATGGCGCATTTACAGCATTAGCTGAGCGCAGTGAAACCCAAGTTAAAGAAATCATTGATGATATAACCAGCCGCAATGACTTAAATGCTGAAGAGCAACTTATCGCTGATTTTTATAATGCTTACATGGACACTAACACCATTAATAAGCTGGGTGTCAGCCCAATTCAAGCAACCCTTGATAGCATCAACAACATTAACAACACCGACGACTTAACCAAAGTCTTCGGTCAAACTTGGTTAACCGATGCTGCATCGCCAATTTATGGTGGCATGTGGTTTAATCGCATCAATCCAGATCAATATGAAATGTCTATTGGCGCAGGTGGTCTAGGTTTACCCGACCGTTCTTATTATCTAGAAGACAGTGAAAGATTCATTAACATCCGCAAAGCCTATGTTGAGCACATTACAGCCATGCTGGCTTTCACTGGTATCAAAGATGGCAGCGCTCGCGCTGAAGCCATACTGGCATTAGAAACAAAAATTGCTGAAGGTCAATGGCCAAGAGAAAAGCGCCGTAACCGCGACCTGACCCTCAACCAAGTTAAACGTGCTGATTTAGCAGCGCAATACCCAGGCTTTAATTGGGATTTATTTATCGAACAAACGGGCTATCAAGTTCCACAATTAAATATCTCACAGCCTGAGCCAGTTAAAGCAATGATTGTCTTAATTAATCAGCAACCACTTAATGTTTGGCAGGATTACCTTAAGTTCCACACCATCAGTAATAATGCAGAATTATTATCTGAAGACATCTACAACACCAGCTTTGCTTTTTACGGTAAAGAGTTAAGCGGGCAAGAAGAGCCTAAACCACGCTGGAAACGCGCAGTCGCTGAAATGTCGGGCACGCAATCATTAGGTTTTGCGATTGGTAAAGTGTATGTGGCACGTTATTTCCCTGAATCATCAAAACAGCAAATGGCGGAATTAGTTGAGAACTTACGTACTTCACTGGGTCAACGTATTGATGGCCTAGATTGGATGAGTGCTGAAACTAAAGTCAATGCACACGCTAAACTTGCCGCATTTAAACCAAAAATTGGTTACCCAGATGTATGGCAACAGTTTGATGGTTTATCACTGACAAGCAAAGATTTAGTGGCGAACATCCACAACCTACGTCAATATTTTCATGCTGACAGCGTCGCTAAAGAGCTACAAAAAACCGACCGTAACCGTTGGGGCATGACGCCACAATTTGTCAATGCCTATTACAATAGTTCATTCAACGAGATTGTATTCCCAGCCGCAATTTTACAGCCACCATTCTTTGACCCTAACGCAGATGCCGCAGTGAACTACGGCGGCATTGGCGCCGTTATTGGCCACGAAATGGGCCATGGTTTTGATGACCAGGGCTCAAAATCGGACGCCAACGGTATTCAGCGTAATTGGTGGACCGACTCAGATAGAGCGGCATTTGATGCTAAAGCTGACCAGCTAGCAGCGCAATACAGTTTATATGAGCCAATCCCAGAAAACTTCGTTAATGGCCGTAATAGCCTTGGTGAAAATATCGGTGATGTTGGCGGCTTAGCCATGGCGTATAACGCTTATCAACTGAGTTTAAACGGCAAAGAAGCGCCGATTATTGATGGCCTTACAGGCGATCAACGCTTCTTTTTAGCATGGGCGCAAGTGTGGAAAGAAAAACGTACTGAGCAAAGTATGTTAAGTCAGCTTCGTGCAGGTACTCACGCGCCAGGGCGTTACCGCGCATTAGCGCCACGTAACCATGATGCATGGTACAAAGCCTTTGATGTTAAACCTGGTGACAAGCTGTACCTACCAGAAGATCAACGTGTGCGTATTTGGTAGTTAAGCAATAATCAGAGTTAATCAAACTTGATTAAAAACCCAAAATGCCAGTTCAATTGACTGGCATTTTTTATCTTTAAGTTATGTAATGAACCCACTTTAAAGTAACAGTCAATCCATATGATATTCGCAGCTGAACAATAACCAATGGTTATGAGCTTTATCATTGTTAATTTCGTATTAGTCCCAATATCTGATTTATACCCGCGCATATAACAACGCACGCTTTTAAAACACATGCTTTTAAAACAGAATAGTGACACAGATAAGGAAACATCATGAGCAACGAATATGTACCACCAAAAGTCTGGACCATGAATCAAGAAAACGGTGGTCAATGGGCAAGTATTAACCGACCAGACTCAGGCGCTCGTCACCAAAAAGAATTAGCTATTGGCAGCAACCCAATTCAGCTGCATTCATT
This sequence comes from Shewanella sp. 10N.286.48.A6, assembly GCF_002873135.1. Classification (GTDB taxonomy): domain Bacteria; phylum Pseudomonadota; class Gammaproteobacteria; order Enterobacterales; family Shewanellaceae; genus Shewanella. The sequence continues at coordinate 79,723 of NZ_MCVI01000072.1, read as the reverse complement.
AGCCACACCAAATGGCCAGAAAGTCACCATCATGCTAGAAGAGCTACTAGCCAAAGGGGTAAAAGAGGCAGAATACGATGCTTACTTGATTAATATTGGCGAAGGTGAGCAGTTCTCATCAGGCTTTGTTGATATCAATCCAAACTCTAAAATTCCAGCATTATCCGATAACTCAGGTGCTAAAGCGGTGCGAGTATTTGAGTCTGGCGCGATTTTAGTTTATTTAGCAGATAAGTTCGGTCACTTCATACCAAAAGACTTTGCTCTGCGCACAGAAACGCTAAATTGGTTATTTTGGCTTCAAGGAGCAGCGCCTTATCTGGGGGGCGGCTTTGGTCACTTTTATGCATATGCCCCAGAAAAATTTGAATACCCGATTAATCGCTTCGCTATGGAAACCAAACGTCAACTTGATGTGCTTGATAAGCAATTAGCGAAACATGCCTTTATTGCCGGTGATGAATACACCATTGCCGATATGGCAATTTGGCCATGGTACGGCAGTTTGGTGCTGGGCCATCTTTATGATGCTGCAGAGTTTTTAGATGTCGCAAGCTATCCGAACTTAGTTCGTTGGGCCAATATTATTGCCCAGCGCCAAGCAGTAAAGCGTGGTCGTATCGTCAATCGCTCATGGGGCGAAGAATGGGAGCAACTGCCTAATCGCCACAGTGCAGCTGATATTGATGAGGTACTGAATAAACAGCCGTAAATTAAGCGTCTTAAAACTCTTAATTCAGATAATAGCTATGCCATTTAAACAAAAAACCACGCTTAATCTAATTAGCGTGGTTTTTATTTAGCTCTGATTTATTCAGTTAGGTCAAAGGCCTTATAACTAAACATTGCGATACTTATTTATTAAAGCCAAATCATTAAAGCTCAACCTATAAACCTAAACCACTAAACTTTAATCGCTTTAAAGTGCTCTGAAGGTGTGACCAGCTCTTGCTGGGCTGCAATAGTTTGTAGCTCCCACTGGCGCTGATGGGCGGTCTCTTTTAACACGCCATAACAAGCATCTGTTGCATGTTCAAATGCCTCAACAGCAGATAAGCCTTGCACTAAACTTGCGGTAAATAACGCCGAAATTAAATCACCAACACCAACTGGCTGTTTTACGAACTCAAGTTGTGGACGCTGACTGATATAACAACCCTCTTGGGTTGCCAGCATCATGGTGAATGTCTCATCAGCGATGCTGTGTAAATGCTTAACCAACACAATATCAGGCCCTAAAGACAATGCTTTTTGGCAAGCTGCTTTAGCTTGCTCAAGATTGGTAATATCCATTTGAGTGAACTGACTCAGCTCAAATTGATTAGGTACAATCACATCAGCCAGAGGCATAACTTGTTTAATTAATTGCTCAGTAATACCATCAGCCAAAATACAGCCCTTTTCAGGGTCACCCATTACAGGATCACACACATAAATAGCCTGAGGATTGATCTCTTTAACCGTTTGAATGGTTTGGATCACTGCTTGGCACTGCTCAGCACTACCTTGGTAACCTGATAGCACCGCCTGACAATCTGCAAGCTTACCTATGTTACCAATACCCGCCACCAGCTCATTAATATCATCGGCAGAAAAAGCCCGCCCAGTCCAGCCCTGTTGGTACTGAGTATGATTTGAAAACTGCACTGTATGAATAGGCCAAACTTCTAAACCCATACGCTGCATAGGAAATACTGCTGAACTATTTCCTGCATGCCCGTAAACAACATGCGACTGGATCGAAATGACACCTTTCATAACACTCTCTTTTATTTATGTTTTAAGAATAATTAACTATCTACATTTAAAGAATATCAGTTAACGACAACCAATATAAACAACATCTAATGTAAGTCATAGACTAAAATAACGATATTAAAATGCTTCCCCGACAGAAAGATAAAGCGCATCATTATTATTGGATGAGCGAGCATAATCTAAGCGTAAATTGATTCGCTCTGCTGGTTGTAGCATAAAGCGCACGCCAATACCGTATGAAGGAATGATATCATCAGATTTATCCGCATGATTCACATCATCCAATTTACCTGCGCCAATAAAACCCACTAATCCCCAGCGCTTATGAAAACGCCAACGGGCTTCAGCTTCTGTTTCAATGGCACCTAAGGCCATATATTCAGTGGATGAAAAACCACGTAACCCTAAACGACAAGCTGCCCATAGCGGCACGTTACCCTCTTTCAAACAGCCTTTTAATTTATAAGCCACGGTTATCGACTCATGCACAGGAAAATAACCATCAAACTCTAATGAATAAGATTCAAAGTTGGTATCACTGCCAATGGCATCATCAAAAAAAGTGCCGTTGAGCTTAAAGTAATAACCATCATAAGGGTTAGTAGGCACATCACGAGAATCATAAATAATCCCAGCACCAAGTCCTGCGGAGACAATTTCATTTCGTAAATCGAAATCGATGGAGCTAATGTTAACATTAAAGTCTTGTTCAAAATCAATGAATACCCCATTAACTCCGACAAACCAATTACCACTAATGCGTCGCTCCAATTCAAGCAGTGCACCGTAGCCAGAAATACCCCAATCAACGTCGATAGGTAAACCAAGCAACTCGGTTGACACTAACGGCAGCTTTAAATCGGCATAGGCGACCCCACCTTTTAAATGCCAGTTATTATTATCCCAATAACTGGCATGGCCAACTGCCGCGCCCCAACTGTCATTACTGGAATAAAACCCTGCGATACCGGTAACAGAAGGAGGTTGTACCGCTTTTTGCTCTGCGGTTTGTGGATAAAAGTAGCCCACTAATCCGCCTAAACCTGAATCAATGGTCGGATTTGAAAACGGAATGGGCGCTGCCACAAAATTGCCTTTATTCACGGTTAAAGGTGCTTGGTTTTCTTTTAAATTTGGCACTAATGAGCTTGGCTCATTGGCAACGCTATCTTCAGCATTATCATTAGCAACAGCAGCCATAGGCGTCAGCAGCATACACAGCAATGGGCCAATAACAATAGAATTCAACCTGATCGTTCCCATAGATACTCCCTTAATTCATTTGCTCTAGTATCACGCAGCTAATACACCATGTCGCAATCTTGCCCAATTAAGCTTTGTTGCTGTTTTAATACTTTGTATAACTGTGAAATATAGTACAAAATTTTTCAATCAAGCATAAAAAATGCCAATCAAAAGATTGGCATTTTCATTTCTCAATCATCAGTCAATATTTGACTGATTAACTGCGGTATTGATTAACTAGCTTGCTTGATACTCTGCAAAGTAGCCATCAAGTACGACTCTTGTCGCACGACCAATTAACTCATAATCGTAGTGAGTTAGGTTAGCTAGTGATACACGCACTGAAGCATGAACAACATCAAATCCTTTACCTGGTAATAAAATTACCCCTGTTTTGTACGCTAACACAAAGAGGAAGTCTTGACCTTTATTGTTATCTTTAAACCATTGTACAAACTCATCGCCATAAAGTTTACCACCTAAAGCATCTAACTCTAGTAGGGTGTAGTAATCAACACGGTCTTCGTTTTCTTCAATTTCAACACCCATGTTTTTATACAATGTGATGTAACGTTCACGAATAATACGTTTACAAGCTGCTTTGTAATTATCTTCCAAGTCCATTAAACAACTTAATGAAAATAATGCCATTTGCACCTGTTGTGGTAATGCTAAACCAGCTGTGTGGTTTAGGGCTACAGCACGACTGTCGGCAACGATACGGTCAATAAACTTAATGTCTCTTGGTTCAGGTGTCAGTGTTTTATAACGGTTATCTAACTGTAATTGATGCGCTTCTGGTAACGCACGCATTGCATCATCAAATACGTTTTCATAATGAATACCGATAGTACCTAAACGCCAGCCGGTTGCACCAAAGTATTTTGAGAATGAATACACACATAAGGTGTTGTATGGCAGTTTGGCAAATAGCGAAATAAAGTTGTCTGCAAATGTGCCATATACGTCATCAGTGATGATGAACAAATCTTTGCGCTGTGTGTTAACAAAGTCAGTTAAACGGTCTAACGTATCGTTTGAAAACTTAACCGATGCAGGATTGGCAGGGTTAACCACACACAATAGTTTGATACCGGTATCAGCTAATTTTTCAATTTCTGATTGTGGTAACTGCCATGTATTTTCGTCTAAGCGTAATTCAACAATTTCTAACTCATATTCAGCAAGCTCTGGAATCTCTAAATAAGGGGTAAAGATAGGCGTCACTAACGCCACTTTGTCGCCTTTTTTAAGTAAACCATTGTTGAACATTGTCGCAAAAGTATAAGTCATAGACGCAGTGCCACCTTCAGTAGCGAACAGGTCAAAGTCAGTTGTCATTGGCATTGGGCCATACATTTCTTCACCTATGTACTGCTTAACCACTTTTTCAATGTTGGTTAACATACGTGAAGGCACAGGGTAGTTACAGGCTAAAAACGCGTTTACAAATTCGTGTAAAAAAGCTTGCTTATCAATACCTAAACGGTCATTAGCATAGCTAATTGCTTTTTGTAAAAACTTAACGCCATCTCTGTTTAGGTTTTCTTTAGCAAAGGTATCAAAACGCTCTACCACGCCAACACCATCCGGAATACCACCAAAACCTTCGTTTAAGTATGAGTAGCTGCGCTCTGATTCTTCGATAGCAAAATCGCCTAAACGTAAGAATGCTTTACGAGGTAAGGTGGCCAAGAAGTTGGGGTTACCGCGGCCCGCATCCAATAAAATACGATCTGGAACGGTTTTAGCCACTTCAATCAATTTATCTTTTAATTCAAATGGGCTTAAGTTGGCAAATTTAGTGAAATCGATTGTTGGTACAGTTTGAGTATTTGATGTAGTCATAATATTTTACCTATTTATCAATTTAAAAGGGTGAATTTGGGGTGATAGTCGATAAGAGGAGACGTCACTCTCATCGACTATCTAGGGTAATTATTGGGTTGAAATAATGCCGACAATGATTGGACCCCAAAGAGTGAGTAATACATTGGCAATGGCGTAAGTGACCGTGAAAGCAAATACCGGTGTTGCATTACCTGCTTTTTCAAGTAGAGCTGCAAAGCCTGGATTAGCGCTGCGGCCACCTGCAACACAAGCGAGTGCTTCAATCGGGTTCTTAATCTTCAATACGTAGTAAGAGATAAAGAAAGAGATAATTTGTGGAATAATGGTTACCGCGACACCTAGGAACAATAAGGTTAAACCGTTTTCTTTAACCATATCGATTGCCTGAGGTCCTGCTTGTAAACCGACAACCCCAACAAATACCGCTAAACCAAAGTCACGTAAGAAGTTTGAAGCGCCCAGTGGCAGTGATCCCATATTTGGTTTACGACTACGTAACCAGCCCACAAATAAACCTGAAATCAAACAACCTGCACCTGAACCAATTGTCACTGGAATACCGGCTATTTCGAAGTTAATCAGACCAATTAATAAGCCACCTACCATACCTAAACCAAACAGTACGTAGTCAGTTGAAAATAATGAAACTAAACGCTTACCGATGCCTTTTTCGATACGGTTAATATCTTTTGCAGAGCCAGTGACTTGAATAATGTCATTTTTATGGACGATAAAATCGGCTGAAATATTTTGCGAGTTACCACCACGGATCACGTCGGTAACATATACACCACGTAAGGTATCCACGTTAGTTTCAGCTTTAATCTGTGCAAGTGTTTTACCAATTAATTGCTTGTCATTAGCAACAAGTTGACGATTTTCTTCAATTAATACGGTGCCACGTGGTAATGCCACTTCATGCTTGGCAGACTCTATGTGTCCAGCGATAGCTTGGCGAAGACCGGTTACCACTAAGATGTCACCCGCTTTTATCACCACTGATTTATCAACTTCAATGTTTTGACCATCACGTGAAATCATTTCGATAGCGGTATCAAGCAGATCACCGTTTACAGTTTGAATATCTTGACCAATTAATCGACTGTCTGTAGGAATTTTATAAGCACGTGACACAAGATCTGTCATCGCATTAAATTCACCTGGCGCCAGCTCAGGCTTACCGTCAGACATTTTTTCAGCTAGCTTTAGTGCTTCTTCGCGGATATCCCATTTCATAAAGGTCGGAATTAACCATGACACCATTAAAATTGGGCCTAACGAACCAAAGATGTATGTTACGGCGTAACCCACAGCCACATTGGTTTGCATCAAGCTTTTAGCTTCTTCGGTCATGCCACCTAATTGAGATATCGCATCACCAGCAGTACCAATAATGGCTGATTGCGTTAAGCCACCGGCAGCAAGACCTGCTGCAGTACCACTGTCTAAGCTAAATAACTTAGCTGCCACTAATACCGTAATTAAACCGGTTACCGTCATCACGACAGCGGAAAGTAAAATGTTGATAGTTTTGAAGTTAAGCGCGCCAAAGAATTGAGGCCCACCTTGATAACCTACCGCATAAATAAATAATGCGAAGAAGATGGTTTTGACTCCTGGGTCTATTTGCACACCAAATTGGCCAATTAATACTCCCATCAACAAGGTACCTGCAATACCACCAAGAACAAAACGTCCTATGGTAATTTTGCCGATCAGATAACCAAGTGCCAGAGTAATAAACAACGCAATATAGGGCGAAATAGCAAAAAGATTTTGGATGATATTCATAATCATTGCTGCCTTACAGGTTAAGTTTACATATTAAGAATTAGGTGGAGCGAACTGACTGGCATATTTGCTAGAATTAACACTGCTGAATCCAGATTGAACCTTTCAATCCGACCGTTTGACCAGTGATACCTTGTGTCTTTCGCTTCCTTGGAAAACATCATAGGGATAAACATACAATCCGATTAATACATTTTGATGGATCTAACCCTTCGTAAAAGGCAAAATAAAGTCAAACCATCAAATACCAATAAAAACCCCTTGATAACTATAACCTTAAGCCATACTCACTTAGGGGTAGTTGATTTCTAAGATTGCTAGACTTATTAAAATAAATTAAAAAGCTAAAAAATAGACGAATTAGATAGGAAATGGCGAACTATGCCTTCGCGTTCAGAATTGAGCGCCAAGTAAAGTTAGCTTAACTCACCGACTAAATGATTATGAAGTATCAGCAAGCTTAGCGGTTTAGCGGTTTAGCGGTTTAGCGGTTTAGCGGTTTAGCGGAGGACTATCCAACAATATAATGGCTTTGATTAGGCTATTTACCCATACCTCGACCACACAACATAAAACTCTGTTTTATATATTATTAGCATAAATTTTAGGTACAAAAAAACCTAACCTCAAACACCATTTTAGCGTTATTGCCGCAACAGTATCGAAGATTAGGTTTTAGTTTGTCAGCCTTTTCAAGCAAAGACGCTAGGGCTGGCTCGGTAGCACCGCATATAACAGTATATAAATCACAATTTCATTAACTTACATTAGTCGTATTCGGTTAATAACAGTTTAATTTCACGACTAAAATCGCCGCCATATTTAGCATCTCGCAAACCGTATTCAACAAACGCTTTCATATAACCAAGCTTATCGCCACAGTCATGGGATTTACCCGTCATATTAAAAGCTTCCACCGCATCTGATTTAATCAGCATATCAATAGCATCAGTTAATTGAATTTCATCCCCTGCGCCCGGCGGCGTTTGGGCTAGTAAATCCCAAATTTTTTCGGACAACACGTAACGACCAACCACGGCTAAGTTTGACGGCGCTTGACCCACTGCAGGCTTTTCAACCATTTTATACACTTTGACTGACTCTCCAGCCATCACGGTTTCACCAGCGCAATCTGCAATGCCGTACTTATTCACTTGCTCATCAGGTACAGGGGCCACCATAATTTGATTGGCTTGGGACTCCTGATAACGCACCAGCATAGAAGCTAAGTTTTCAGTTCGCTGATCCGCTGAGTAGGCATCTAAAATGACATCGGGCAACACCACTGCAAATGGATTATTTCCAATACAGGGTTTTGCACATAATATCGCATGGCCTAAGCCCTTAGCCTCACCCTGACGCACATGCATAATGGTGACATTTTTAGGGCAAATAGACTGCACTTCATGTAATAACTGACGTTTAACCCGTTTTTCTAAGGTTGACTCTAACTCGTAAGATTTATCAAAGTGGTTTTCAATTGCATTTTTACTGGCATGAGTCACCAATACAATTTCTTTAATTCCCGCACTGACACATTCATCAACAATATATTGAATTAAGGGTTTATCAACAATGGGTAACATTTCTTTAGGTATGGCTTTGGTAGCTGGCAACATACGCGTGCCTAAACCTGCAACGGGAATGACAACTTTCATAAAATATCCTTATTTAACTAGCGCTAAATTGTATAGTAAAAGTAAAACTAAAATGATTTTCGAGCCTTTCGCTGAGGCTCAGAAGGTAAATAACGAACCGACCAACACAGGGTTATTATGGTTAAAAACAGTAACGTATTGGCTGGTGCTTGTAGATGGAAATCAACCGAGATATGCAAGAGCATATATACGATAGCCATAGCACAACCAAATGCGATACCCTTATAAAGCTTGTTATTGCGTAGATACATTGTTCGACAAGCAAGCCAAAACGAATACAACACCCAAGCGCCTAATATCACCGTCATAACAACACCATACTCAATTACAAATTGCACATATTCATTATGGGCATGATCATAAAAACCAGAGTAAAACTGGGGTTGGTATTGCGGAAAAACCGTATAAAAGCTGCCTCCTCCTGTACCTGTAAAAAGATTATCTTGAATGATAGGTAAGCTATCAATAACCACATTATCGCGGGTTTCTGAAGCAAAGCTGGTCTCAGCTAAGCGCTGCTTAACTTTTTCAATCCCAAAAATCGAACCAACAATAATCAAATCTAAAATAAAAATACTGATAACTAAGGGTTTAAACAATGTCGGCGGGCGGCGGTAAATAAATAATGCAATAACCGACATCAGGCCTAAAGCAGCAAAAAAGCCCGCATTGCCCATCCGCGAACGGCTCATTATTAGTCCTATAACCATCAACACGATTGCTAAACGTAAAATTAATTTTCGACTTAATAGTGTTGATATCATCCCGATAAGCATGGCGCGCTTATCTTGATCGTGCTTAGTGGTTTTAAGCTCTGATAACAGCCAACCAAACGCAATGCTTAAACATAAGGCTAAATAATTAGCAAAATGATTTTGATACACAAAGGATCCACGGGCCTTTTCGCCATCACTAAAACCTAAAATGGGCGAGGCATCTAACTGCAGTAGATTCAGAATCACCCCATAAAAAGCCTGCAAACACCCTGATAAGATAATTGCTATAAACAGCCACCTTAAAGTTTTAGAATGCTGACAATATTGGCTTAATAAGAAAATAAAAATTGAATAACACAGAGTCTTAAGGAGTTGTTGTTGAGTCTGGTAAGGGTCGACACTATCAATACCTGGAAGCCAATTAAGATACTGTAAAAATAAATATATCAATAACAGCCCTGGGGGGAGCAATAATTGCTTTTGCCACTGGTAGCGAAAAAATGCACTATCATGCTTCAGGCAATAGCCAAGATGTACTATCCCCAGTGATATTGTTGTAAATTCAAGGATCGCCAACGCCCAAATACGATTACTGCCTAAAGGGATTGGCATCCAAATAATCACCACACACAGAGCCAATATCATAAAATGATCAAAGCGTCCGCTGAAAACCTTCGTTGGTTTGGCAAGAGTATCCATTAACGACACAGTTCCTTTTCAACCCAGTTTTTATCTTTGGGAGTAAACTCTGGGGTGATAAATTTAAAGTAGGTACATACTATTGGCGTCATGTCATATTGCGTGGCTAAGCGCTTCAAATCAGTGCGCACGTCCCAGCTAGCCATAGCTGAAATCCGCGCCGTTTCAAAAACGTTTTTCTTTTGTACTAGGGTTAACTGAGGCCAATATGCAAAACCGATGGCTAGAATTTGATGCAATACTTCAGGGGTATAAGGACCGTACAGTACAGCCTTATCTAATAAAGGCCATACTTGTGACACATCATGCTGAATGAAGGCTAAATTATATGCGTAATCACTATAAGCATTAGGCCATGTCGGCCTTTGGGAAATGGCATTGGTATATAACTGGTTAAATAGTGCGTTATTGGCAGCGGCAAAATTTGCATATACGCCCCACTCCATGACTTTTGCCAAGGTCAATAAATAGTGAGGGTTTTTACTATCAAGGTTATAAGCATTATCAGCGGCCAATAATGCCGCTGAGTATTGAAGCTGGGTAGGAGGGTTATTTTTCTGCCAATGATCAATATAGAATCGGGATTTAAAATGATACGCACTGGCCATGCCTTTTTGCACAATAACCGGCAATATCGCCGCTAGCAAAAGGAGTAAAAATACATATATCAGCCTTTGCCTTGACCAAGTGAAGTTTTTTATCATTTTAAACTTCAACATTTTATGTCATCACCTTATGATTATTGAAATAGCGAATTAGAAATAGTTCTGGGCATCTCTGTCGTTAATGCAAAAGCGTACTCTTCATCAACTAAGCTACTAACCAATTGCTTTGCTTGGGCAATTTTAGGTGGGCGACGTTTTAAGGAATGGCAATCTGAAGCGATGATGGAATAAAAACGCTCTTTTAAAAATTGCTCACTCAATTGCTGCGGCGCCGAGCCAAAATCGCCAATTAGCGACGCTGCTGTTAACTGAAATAAACAGCCAGCTTGGACAAAGGGCTTAATTCTATGGGGGTGGTTTTGCAGCTCTCTATTACGTTCAGGGTGAGCAATCATCGGTAATACATTTTTACTCAATAACCAGCTAATTAACCTATCTGTTCCCGCTGGGATATGGCTACTGGGTAACTCTAATAGTAGGACATCTTTTTGCTGATAATGACCAATAAAAGGCAATTTATGTTGCTCAACAAACAAGACGATTTCTGGTGAAATCCGCACTTCCGCTGCCGCGCGCAATTCAATAGCAATGTTAGAGCTAACTAGGGCTTGTGAAAGCGCCTTATAAGCTGCAGATATTGAGTTGATATCATTGTCATATATGCCTAGATGGATATGCGGGGTTGCCACCATGCGGGTTACCCCTTGCTCCTGTGCTAAAGCCATTAAACTCAGTGCTTCATCAACGGATTTAGCTCCATCGTCGATATTGGCTAATACATGGCAATGTAAATCAATCATACTTTTATATTGTCCAAGTCAGAAAACGGCTTAGGCTTATCTTTGGCGGCATAATCTGCAAATTGCACCGGTTTATCTTTAGGAGTCTGATCCGCGCCGTAAGCTTTATAGTAGCCATAATCACCTTGATAATGTTCAGCATCTTTCGTATTAAACTGGTTCAGTATCACGCCAAAGACTTTACTTCTCGCTTGATTTAATTTTGCTAAGCTTAATTTAATCACTTCATTACGCGTATGAGCGGCTTTTACCACTAATACCGTTGCATCACATAACGAAGTAATAATCAATGCGTCACTGACGGCATGTATTGGAGGTGTATCAATAATGATTTTAGTGTATTGGGTTTTAAGTAAGGTTAACAATTTAGGAAACTGGCTAGAAGACAGAAGCTCCTGCGGGTTAAGTGGCACGGCTCCTGCGGGCATAAAGTCAACGTTCGGTTTAACATCGGCAACGATACAGTGAGGGAGACTTTCGGTACCAGATAAGAAATTTGCAAGCCCTGGTTGGTAAGAAGGCAAGCCAAAACGCTCACCCATACTTGATTTACGTAAATCCGCATCGATTATCAGCACTTTTTCCATAGTAGAAAATGCAAAGCCTAAGTTCATTGACACGCTGGTTTTACCTTCATTAGGCGTCGACGATGTGACCTCAATCGTGGAGAAATCTGTCCCCATCGCCATTAAAGACATCGAGGTTCTAATTGTCCGCACAGCTTCAGCATGTAAAGGCTGGTTACTGTCATAAAAGGCGAAATTAATCTCTTTATAGCTGGCTCTTTTCTTGGCTTTAGGTATATAACCAAGTGCCCGTTGCGATAATATTTTTTCTACATCATCGCTATTTTTGATGGTGTCATTTAATCCATCAAGCACTAACACCATGACCACCCCAAAGCCTAAGCTGGCAAAAAAGGTCAATATTACAATCAGCTTTTTATTGGGTTTAGTAGGATAGATTGGCACAATCGCTCTGTCAGTAAAGCGGGCGATAGGCGAGTCAAAACTGCCGGTCACTTCGGTTTCTTTTTGACGAGCAAGAAAGCTATCAAACAATTGTTGATTAGTATCAACTTCACGCAGCATGCGACGGAAATCAGTATCTATAGTGCTCAGGTTTTGAAAAGAGCCTTTTGATTTATTAAACTGCGCTTCTAACCCCTTCAGCTTACGTCCTGCTGTTTGCGCTTCTTCTTCAATACCTCTCACTAATCTTGCTATTTGGCTATGTAAATTACTCTGTACTGATTTAAGCTCAGCTTTTGCCGCGATCATTTTTGGATGCTTTGGCCCATAAATTTGCTCAAGCTCAGAAACTTTTCTTTCAACAATCACCACTTCACGCTTAACATTTTGAATCGAGGGATGGGAGGTTACTTCAGGTAAGCTTTCTAAACGGCTGATATCAGTCGCACCGTAGCGCCTGACCACGGTAATAAAACTCTCTGCCTGCGCTTTGCGTGAGCGTGCCATGGCAATTTCATCACTTAATCGTTCGAGCTCTTTAGCATCTAACGCTGTGACCCCTTCAACATCAACCAGACCATTCGCCCGCTTAAAAGATTCTAAGCGTGTTTCAGATTCATCTAGCTTTAATCTTAGCTCTTCTAGCCTTCCACCTAACCAAGTATTGGCCTTTTGTGTCATGCCAACCTTTGCTTCCAATTGACTTAAAATATAGGTATCTCCCACCACATTAGCCACTAATGCGGCCAAGGCGGGATCTGAGCTTTCATAACGAATATGGACCAATTGCGTTTTTCTAACCGGTGAAATACTGATATCTTCGGCAAAGGTATCGATTAATTGTTGCTTAACAATTTCTTGGTCAACATTTTCTGTAGCACTCCCTTCAGGCAATAAGTCATCAGGTAGGTACTCTTCGGGAATATATTCTTTTGGAATAAAATCGAGTAAATAGGCTAGTTGACTAAGCAAACTTGGTTCTGAGACAAATGCAGGGTGATTTATTAAATCTAATTCGTTAAATACTCGCTCTGCAATTGAGCGTGATTTTATAATTTCAAATTGAGTTAAATAATATTCTTGCTGCCCTGAATTAATACCATAAACTTCATCTATTTTAATAGCATTAGCCTGTTCTGATTCGATCAATAAGGTAGACTTTGCACTGTATATTGGCGTCATTTTCAATACGACAAAAATAACCAAAGCAGTAATCAACATCGCAAAGGTTAATATGCGCCATTTAAAACGCATAACAGGTTTTATTAGCTTTTTGAAATCAATTAGCTGATCCATTTGAATTTGAGGCAATGGGTTGGCTCGCCTTTCCTGCTGAGTCATTTAAAAGAACCTCTGTTCAATGGTAATAGTATCACCAGCAAAAATCTTACTGTTAATGTTGCCACGCTTGGAGTTTACCTTTGCGCCTTCTCGGGAAATATTGATTTTGTCTTCTGAAGCCCGCTCAGTCAGCCCACCGGCTAGTGCGATGGCTTGGTTAACAGTCATTCCTGGCTGATATGGATAGCCACCCGGTTTTTTAACCTCGCCGTGAATATAAAAAGGTCGATATTCCACCATTCCGACATAGACACTAGGCTCAACAAAATAATCCCCTTTAAGACCCTTATAAACAATTTGCTCCACTTGTTTTATGGTCAAACCGTTAAGTTTAATTGGGCCTAAAAAAGGAAAATTAATGGTGCCACTATTGGTGAGTTGAGTTTCCAAGGTTAAGGCGTCCTCACCATACACTTGAATAATAATGGTATCACCAGCCCCTAATAGGTAACTATCATCAGACTCGACCGCCTCTGCAGTCGATGTCAGCATCATGGATACAAGAGCTAAAACTAGACTTAAAAATAGAAATCTCATGATTGCACCAATAATTACAAGGTCATTTCGGCAGTGATAAAATAGATATTACGATCGTAATCAAAGCGTTCTTGTATTGATGTATTGTCAGCAATATCTGCACCTGCTCTTAGCGTCATCCAGCGCAACACTTCAAAATTGAACGAAACGCGATAAACATTGGTGGTATCTTCACGCTCAAAGCCTGTGTAATCGTCTTGTATTCGATCGTACCCGAGAGTGGTACCAAACAAGTCGCTCCAATCATGGTTCCATTTAACCCCGTAAGTGGTCTCACGAACATAATCACCAAATGTATCAGGGTCCTCACTACTGCGACCGGTATAGAAGTCAAACTGACTATAGGTCAATGGTTTCCAAGTTAACTTGGCATCCCAAGCTACACCGCTAAAATCTTCCCGCTCTTGATTATCAAATGCTTTTTTCTGATAGCCGATCCTAATAGAACCCTCAGTGGTACTGGTTGCTTCCCACTCAACACCTAACTGTAAATTTTGGGTATCACTGTCTCTATCTCCGCCAGGATCCATGACGTCATAAGCGGTTTGAATATATTGGTAATCAAGAAAAATACTAGTGGCTGCTCGAGTATCATAAAAAACGGTAGCCCCTAATTTAACGTTATCTTTATTACGGAACTGGGTTAATTCTTTAAAGTTTGTATATTCCTTAGAATCATATAAACCATTAATCCTAACTCTTGCCGGCGTTGATTTAGCGCCATACTCATAATAACCACCACCTTGAAAAATATCATAGGTAGCAGGTTCTGTTGGCAGTCCATCATCAAAGCCAAAATCGAACACACCAGTACCACGATCTTCGTGACCGTAAAAATACTTAGCTTCAAGATTGAAACGATTGCTTTGATTTAACTCTACCTGAGCGCGAGCTTTTAATAGTGCATCAAGGTAGTTATCGTCGCTACTATCGAAATAATCACCGTACTCAATACCGGCATCAATAGTATAAATGTTATTCCCATCGAGCATCTTTGCCTGCACCGCAGGGGCTACGGTTAATATCCAACTTTCTTCTTCATTTGTACTTCTACTGGCAATATTATCGTCATATTTTAAGCCTGCATTTAATGCTGGAATAAAATCAACACCGGACTCAGTGGTAATTACCCCAGCTTTTTCTTCAGCACTCACATTTGCTATCCCAGCTGAGATGACTAATAGTGTAAATATATTTAGCTTTGTTCTCATTGTTATCACCTATTCCTTTGATTGTGATTTTTAGTAAACATGTTTACCGACAAAACCTTTAAAGCATGTCATAAAGACAATTTTCACATCTAACCAAATAGACCAATTTCTTATATAAGCCAAGTCGAATTCGATTCTTTTTTCCATTTTATCAAGGGTATCGGTTTCACCACGCCAGCCATTTATCTGGGCCCAGCCCGTAATACCAGGTAATACTTTATGACGAAGCATGTAATAGGAAACTAAATGTCTATATTCTTCATTATGGGCAATCGCATGTGGTCTTGGGCCAACCACTGACATATCCCCCATTAGCACATTAAAAAATTGTGGCAATTCATCCAGCGAGCTTTTACGTAAAAAGCCGCCGATACTGGTTATTCGAGCATCTCCCTTCTTAGCTTGAATAACGACATCGCTATTTTCAGTCACCGTCATAGAGCGAAATTTCCAAACTTTAATTTTACGCCCATCAAGTCCGTACCTATCTTGTTTAAAAATAATAGGACCTTTTGAATTTAATTTAACTAACAGAGCAATAACTAATAAAACAGGGCTTAATATAATCAAGGCTACAAAACTAAACATGAGATCAAAACTACGTTTATAAAAGCGCATCATCCCATTTACGGGGGATTCAAACACACTTAAGGTATCAACTTCCCCCACGCTCCCGATACGAGCATGCATTAGGTTCTTCAATAAAAAGTCTGGGGTAATTAATACATCAACAGTACTATCGCCAAGAGCTAAAATAATATCGGCAATTCGCTGCTCTGCAATCATAGGTAAACAAACATATAACTTTTGAATATCCCCTCGGCGAGCAACATAAACCGCATCATTCACCGTGCCTTTTAAACATGACAAATCTAAATTTTCGATACGATTTGGGTCTCTATCATCATAAAAACCCACACACTCGAAACCTAACTCATCATGTTTCTGTATTTGAGTATATAAGCGTTGCCCCGCCTCAGTTAAACCTACAATGGCTACTTTTTGGACGCTATAACCTTTTTTACGACGAAAACGTTTAAACTCACGCACACACAGTCGCCAACTCACTAAAGATATAAGTGTTAAGACATACCAGCCTCCCACTGTTACCCGAGAATAAACTTCACTGTATTTAAATACGAATAATAATAATGTCATGAGTAAAAAGGCGAGAGTTACATTTAAACACATAATTCTGCACATGGTAGAAAACCGCCCCAAGCGCCAAGAACGGTATAACCCTAAAGATTCCCCTATATAACTATAAAAAAATAACACCCCAATCAGCACTAATAAGTAGTCCTTATTGAAAGTAATATTATAGCTATGCATCATGATCATTAATGCGGCGGCAATAATGGCAATATCAAAGATACGCAATAAGAAACTAGAACGGGTACCGACAAATTGAAGTGTTGATGGACTTTCCATTTAGCTCACCTAATTAACTAACGATGCATTTAAATTGATGTTCAATAACTGATACAAAGTATGTTCAACTAATTTTTTAGCTTTGGATATAGAATCACTTTCGGCGTAACATCTAAATTCCGGAGCATTACCCGATGGTCGTAAATGAACAATATTGCCATTAGTAAAACTTAAGCGTAGTCCATCTTTAGAATTAACTTCTACTAATTTATTTTCAGATAGGTTTAATTGCTCAAGTAAATACTCTGGCTGCTGTAAACCTAATTTAATAATGTGCTTACTGCGTTCAGTGCTAAAATCTGTCAAACGGTCGCTATGGGTAAAGCGTTGGGGTAATTGTGCTACTAATTCTGCAATAGAGTTGGAAGAAGTTTTACTCAAAGCGCTATGAAGTACCATCAAAACAGGCAGTACTGCATCGCGAGTAGGTAGTGCAGACAAACTATGTCCATTAACCTCGATAGTAGACTCCAGCAAGAAGCCCCCATTAGCTTCAAATCCAGCAATACGACTACTTTGCCTTTCTACCTCAGAAAACGCGGCTATCACATGGGGGGAGCCAATTTTAGTTCTTACGACTAGATCAAAATAGTGGCTTAGTTCTATGGCGGTATTACAGCTAACGGGTACAACTAATCCATCGATATCTAACGCCTTGGCGGAAAGTAACCCCAGAATGTCACCACGCAGCCAGTTACCTTGCTCATCAGCGAGCAATGGTCTGTCACCATCACCATCAGTGGAAAATAACGCATCAAGCTGATACTCGTGCGTCCACTCGATCGCTTTTTGACAATCTGCTTCACTAACTGCTTCAGTATCAATAGGCACAAAGGTATCACTGCGACCAATGGATATAACCTCGGCACCCAGCTTTTCAAAAATGAGTGGATATAAATCGCGCCCAGCACTTGAATGTTGATAAATGCCAATGCGCTTACCAGTTAACCATGGCGAATCAAATAAACTCACATAACGATCTATGTAATGATTTTCAGCAGCATTATCCACGGTAAGCAAGGGTAGTTGCTCTACGCAAGGATAATAATATTCACTATTTAAAATCGCTATTTCATCGGCTTTAGTAATCTCACCATCAGGCCGGTAAAACTTTAATCCATTTCGGTCAAAGGGAATGTGGCTTCCTGTCACCATGATACAAGGAACCTCTTGGCTCATCGAAATACAGGCTAATGCTGGCGTTGGGATAACACCATAATAAACAACCTTTACATCACACAGCTCTAGAGCTGCAGCACAGGCTTGTGCCATCGTAAAACTGCTTGGACGATTATCTATAGCTATTGCGATTGTGTGAACATTAAAAGAGTCTTGCATGGTGTTTAAAAAAGACACTGTGAAAGCTGCGCAGATATCAACAGTGAAATCACATACCAAACCTCTGGCACCGCTGGTTCCAAAACCGATATGACTTGAAGCTATCACTTGTTTTGAATTAAGCATTTGATACGCCTTTTGTTGCTACACGGCCATATCTGTCTTCAAAGCGGACAATATCGTCCTCGCTGAGATAGGATCCCGATTGCACTTCAATTAATTCTAGAGGCACTTTACCTGGGTTTTCTAAGGCATGGATAACACCAACAGGGATATAAGTAGATTGATTCTCAGTTAATAAAATATCTTGATCGCCATTGGTTACTTTCGCAGTTCCCGATACCACAATCCAATGCTCTGCTCGGTGATAGTGCATTTGCACTGATAACTTTGCCCCAGGCTTGACAGTAATTCGCTTGACTTGAAAACGTCCGCCATGATCGATGGAGTCATATTTCCCCCAAGGGCGATAAACTTCGCGGTGGTGTTGCCACTCGCTGCGTTCATGAGTTTTCAGTTGTTCTACAATATGTTTAACTTGTTGAACATCAGCTTGTTTTGAAACTAAAATCGCATCCTTAGTTTCAACAATAACCACATCATCTAAGCCGATAGTTGCCACCAGTTTTTCAGTGGCATTAACATAACTATTGTTGGTATCTATACCAATAACATCGCCTTTAAAGACGTTTCCATGGGGATCTTTATCTTCAATCTCCCATAATGCAGACCAGCTGCCGACATCGCTCCAACCGCAATCCATAGGCACAACCACTGCATGCTTGGTCTTTTCCATAACAGCATAATCAATTGAGTCTTCGGGACTTGTAATAAAAGCCGCTTCATCGACACGAATAAAGTCTACATCATGAGTAGTGTTGACCATTGCGGCTTCACAAGCGGCAAAAATATCAGGGCTATATAATTTAAGTTCTTGTAAATAAACACTGGCTTTAAACAAAAACATGCCGCTATTCCAATAATAATGCCCAGTGGCAATATAATCTTTCGCAGTTGCTAAATTCGGCTTCTCAACAAACTGAGAAACCTCAAACCCAAGCTCATCAGCGAGTAACTCACCCCGTTGAATATAGCCGTAACCTGTTTCTGGCGCTGTCGGCACAATGCCAAACGTCACTAATTGGTTATGTTCTGCTAGGGTTACCGCTTTGGTGACAGCCTCACAAAATGCGGTCTCATTCTTAATGACATGATCTGCGGCTAGCACTAATAATAAAGGGTCTTGCCCATTGCGAACCGCATACATAGCAGCAAGTGCAATTGCGGGGGCGGTATTTCGCCCTTCGGGTTCTAATATAATTCCGCTGTTATCTATATTGCCTAAACGAAACTGCTCAGCAACAGAAAAACGATGTTCTTCATTACAAATAACTAAGGGCGCTGAATGAATAATTCCATCTAGTCGGTTCGCTGTTGTTTGCAACATTGAATGATTATCTAACAAAGTAAGAAACTGCTTAGGAAATTGCTGGCGAGACAATGGCCACAAACGAGAGCCTGAACCACCTGCCATAATTACGGGTAAAATCATATTCAACCTCGATAAAAATTATTTTTACAGTGACCAATAGGGAATTTAACGTTAAAAAAGGAGCGATGAGCGTTACCAATCACTTTAATAAGGATTAATTAATGCTTTTGATGAATGTACTTTATGAATATCGGAAAAATTTTAACGCCATTAATAACATACCGACCAAATAACCTTCTTGGTGATTGCATTAATCTAAAAAACCATTCTAGTGATAGTTTTTGAAATATCACAGGCGCTCTTTTTTCCTCACCACTTAAAAATAAAAAGGAAGCACCAACACACAAAGCCAGACCTGAAGCACCTGCCTGTTTAAGTTTTTGGCATAGAATTTCCTGTCTTGGTGAGCCCACGCAAAGAAATATTAATTTAGCAGGATTGGCTAATACAAAATCAACACACTTACCTACTTCAATATCAACATCAATAAACCCCATCGGAGGATTATAATGATTAACTGAGCGTAACTTATATTTAGCTTTTACAAAGGATATAGTTTCATCTGAGCAACCAATAACTGTTATATCAAAATCTTTTTCTGGCAAAGTCTCTATGATTCGTTTGGTTAAATCACTACCTGGAATAACATCTCCGATATCAACCCTAGCCAGCTTAGATAAGAGATTTAAAATTCGGCTATCATTGACAGTAATATCAGCTTTATCATATATAGTTTTAAAGCTTGAATCAGAGTTGTACCTGATGACATGGTCTACATTAGGCGTAACTAGCATTGAATATTCACCATTATAATTAACAATATGATGAACCAGATTATCGGCTGTAAAGTCATTAAAATTCACACCCAAAAAATTATTCTTTTTTGTAAAATCCATTTTATTCACCTTATGAAAAAGTCAGTAACTTTAATTTTGTTAGAAAAAAGAAAGACTAACCCTACACAGGTTTTTCTTGCTGTAATCAGCATCAATGCAAGTGAGCTAAAGCAATGATTCTTTAACACGCCGAAAGAGCCTTTGAAGTATCGATATCTGAACTCAGCAATGGGATCGCGATGGCCAATTAGGTTTGAGTTGCTAAACCATATATATTTAGATAACAACATTGCTCTGATGGCAAAATCAGTATCTTCACCACCATTATTTTCACTGCCAACACCGAAACTCTCATTAAAACATCTCAATTCAGCGACAATCTGACTTTTATAAATAGTGGTGTTTGAAGACGCGTTTTGAACCAATTTATAAGCAGAATGCTTTTCAATACCACCAACAGCATCTATCGGGCTGGAACAAAACTTGGTATAAAAAAGGTCGCAATCATTGGTACTTACTAACCCTTCAAAATTGAGCCAAAAACTCGTAGGATACCAGCAATCATCATCGGGAAAGGAAATGTAATCATAATCACTAAGAAGATCGAAAACTCTCTCGATAATAAAATTTCTTGCTTTAGATAGTGAAATGATATCTTTAATGTAAAAGTGTTCGGCACAATAATTATCATTATTAGCGGGTTGAATCATTTCAGTCTGAGTGTAGTTTTGAAATAAAACAGCATGAAAGAAGACGGCCTCACTACTTTGCGAGTGCAAGCTATTAACTAGGCGTTTAAAGTCTGAGTAGTTAGTTTCATTATAAACGCAAGTAGTTATAAGTAACACTTTCATAAATCAATACCTAAATAATAAATGGGTGAATCAATAACAAAATCTAGAAAACTACCATTATATATATATGCTGTATAAGTAAGCTTCAGGTTGAAATAGGTAAAGCCTAAGATCAAACAAGAAGTAAAAATACTTAAATTAGCATTTTTGTAATATGAGAGCTTAGTGCTGAAATAATTAAAGATGATAAAATAGTTAAGCCACTTAAAAGAATCATAAAAGGTTAAAAATCTTAGAGGTAAAAAAGAACTAATATGACAAAACATCAGAGCAATGAATAACACCACTAAAAAACGGTAAACATTCCTATATTTTGAGTCATAAAAAAATACAATTATCCCACTAAAAATAAAAATACTAAAATCAATCAGTTTAACAACTAGACCTCTTGATTTATCTTCGAGATCTTCATAGTGACCACTAAGGTTAAAGTATACAGCAACATAAAAAATAGATAACAACACCGTTGCCGTTAGTAATAGCTTGTATGATATGTAGTTAATATTGTACAAACAAAACAATAATATTAGTGCGGCCATCAAAACCGTTGAATTATGAGTAAACACTGAAACAATAGAGAAAAACAAACAAAACCATGGCTTTTTTATATACATAAAATAAAAAGTCAGCACCAGAAACGAACTGGCCACCTGTTGTCTGATTAAATTATATGCATTACCAAAATCATAAAACACCAACATTTGAAACAAAACCAAAGAGCAACATATCAAGACATTTACTTTTTCGCGCTTACAGATCTCGATAATCACAAAGGTTGGAATCAGATAAATCACACAGTGTACCCAGAGAATATAAGCTGGATAATATCCATTGGTCGCTTTACTCGAGATATAAACAAAGAAATGATACAAGGGCTCACTTGCTTTCAATGACACGCTAGCCAGATCATCTTCAAAAGCATTAAAAAAACCTAATTCATAATCTGAAAAATTAGTAAAGTAAGTATAATACCATTCTAGGTCGTTACCCTTTACGAAAAACTCCCGATTAAAATTGATTAAAATAAAGAAAAACACAAGCGATATAGGTAGTAGCTTTACCAATTTATAGTTGTGAGTATAAACAATCAAAAAAGCACAACAAAGAAATGATAAAAAAGGAGTAAATATAGAAAACAATATTAAAACAGCAAAAACAAATGAAAACTTAACATTTAGAATACTATCATCATCGCTATATGATAAGTGACTATCCACAAGTACTCCTTGTTAATTACTATGTTTTATTTTATAAGCCATTCTTTTTATCAAGAAAGGTAAGCCTGTTACGGTTTTCAGTGCATAAAAAAATGATTTACCATTAATAAAAATAGCATTACCATCTTGCTCTATCGAATACAAAAATCTTTTGGTACCAATAAACCTTTTTTTAAAGGAGTTGAGTCTTGGCATCACTATATAATAAAAACAAAGATATTTTTTCCTATATAATATAATCGCTTTCAATCTCTGATACTCAGCATCGTCTAAATTAAGACTGTTGAGTAACTTTTCTTCATATTCAAATCTAAGCTTAACCGTCTGATAAGAACACGGTGTATTTGAAATTCGATACTCATCATGATCCACATGGATAAATGTTGGCTGCTTAAAAAACAGCACACTTAGCTTGCTTAAATGTATTTTAAGGATTAGCACATGGTCTTGGTATTTTTTACAATTATCAAAGCCACCAATTTGCATCAATGCTTTTTTTCTGCCCATAACCATAGGAGTATAACAGTTACCATCTTCGAGTAATTCAATCGGAGTGGTTCCCTTGAAGTGGCAGAAATCTAACTGATATTTTTTCCCATTAAACTTAGAGTACATATCACTGCAACAAATATCGTACTCGCTGTGCTCATTAAAAAATTGAAGTTTAGCTAAGGTTGCTTCAACAAGCAGCATATCGTCATCATCTAAAAAAGTGACGATTGAGGTTTTGGTTAATTCAATCCCTTTATTACGTGCTATACAAGCGCCTGAATTATCATTTAAAGCATAATATAATAAGCGGCCATTAAACTCAGGGGCTACGTTATCTATTAGCGCTTTAGTTGAAACCTGGTTAGGTGTATCTAGTCCATTATCATCTATCACCACAATTGATATATCTGGATGCTGACAAGAATGTATTGATTTTAAAATCTTTTCAGCTCTGCCATAAGTAGGGATCACCACGGTCAACTTGTTAACATCATTGTCTTTATCCAACATACTACCTACCTAACACGTAATGAGTCATCCAACTATTACTACTTAATAGTTTATCAATAACAATAGAGCCTGCGATGCCTGCTGTAAGCCCAACCATAAAAACTAAACTCGTATTTAATACATCAAAATAATTTAAAAAAATCCGGCTTGATGCCGTAAAGAACACATGGAACAAATAAATAGAAAAAGAATAAACTCCAATGTACGAAAGCCATTTCATCTTTATTTTCAATAAAAACAGAGTAAAACAAAAGCTAAATCCAATGCCAATTCTTAATGCTCTGTCATCGAAGTCAAAGTATACCGATAACCCGTAAGACACCAGTATCGCTAAACTAACAGTTAACATTTTTTGCACAGCAGAGGGGAACCTTGAGTTCATCATGCCAAATAAAAAGAATGGTAATAAGTAAAAAAAACCATCTAAAGATAAATAGTTAACATCAACGCCTAAAAGGTAAATAACGATAGAAAGAACCAAAATAAAAACAGACGTTAGATAACTATTGAGCAGATTAAAAAACTCAAACAAAGTAACTAAACAAAAAACTAAAAAAATCGCCTCTAAAAACCAATAATGGCCGACAGGAATAATATGCATAAGCCAAAAGTTTATCGTTTCTCGATTAGTCCCTGGCACATAAAACTGTAACAAAGCATACAAAGTTCCAACCGTTAGCATAGGGTATAGCAATCTTGCCGTTTTCTTTTTTAAAAAAGGAATAAAATTGCTTTTTAAGGGTCTCATACCATATATGAGTCCTGATAAAAATGAGAAAAGCGGCATACGAATATAAATAAACACATCATTAATATCACGTAATACGCCTGAGTCTATTCTCATTCCTTGCGTAGATGAAGATCCAATTACGTGATAACTAACTAACAATATACATGCCAACCCCCGTAACGTGTCAATTTCAAGCTTTCGACTAGCCAACATAATTAAATCCTTATGTTAAAGCATCTTACGAAAACAAATTTCCTATAAATCCATTTAAAAGATAAATATTGTTCATTAAAATAATGCTATCAACTAAAAATTATCATTTCACATTCATATAAAAACAAAATAGACAATGAGCAATAAAATGAATATTTTTTATACTTGCTACTCTTTGAAGAATCTACAACGGGTTTAGATAAAATCCTGTTTAAAATCGATCTTGGATTCTTAATATAATTCTTATATGACTGGGGAAAAAAAGGTAAATGACCTTTCGAAAACGCAAACAAGGTCGACAAAGCCAAAGGGGGATCTATTTTATCTCCTGCCAATTTACATACTGAGATAACTGAATGATTTTCGGTATTTATTTTTTCATTTATTATGTAGGATGACTCTCTCAAAGCCACCTCAACTCTAGAAGAAACAACCTCTTTTGAACGGTTAACAGTTAAGGTACCAACACCTCTGGTCACACAATAAAAAACTTCATCCAACACACTAATTTTATTCGCTTTACTCCCTGACACTAAAGAAAACATCACATCATTAGATGCTAAAACCTCATCAAAGCGAACATTATTCTCAACTAAGAATTTACGTCTAAACACCTTGCTCCAGGGGACATAAAATTTATAGCGGATATCTTCACATTCAGACTGTAAATAGTTATCAATCAATTTAGCATATCGAACATGCCTGTCTGACTTTTCTTTTTCAACCAAACAAAAACTGGTTGGTTTAAAGTAGCAAATGTCACAATCTTTTTTAAGACCAGAACAGATAGTATCAAAAGCATTATCTACAAAATAATCATCGGAATCAGCAAATATGATAAATTCTCCTTTAGCATGCTTTATCCCAATATTTCTTGCCGCGCCAGCACCTTTATAACCTGATTCATTAGTCAGCACAGTCAAGTTTTCATAATGCTTAACCATAAACTCATCTATATAGTCAGTCACTTTCGAATGACTATTATCATCTACAATTATAACTTCCACATAGTTTTTGGAAGGTATTGTTGATAACAATTTATTCAAACCATTGATATTGTTATAGTGAGGGATAATGACTGTATATTTATAACTCATTTGCTAAGCCCTTTACCTATCTTTAATAGTGCTAAATAAACCATTAAGAACCCATTCAAATAAAATGCATATTGAACATGTAAAGTAAAACGGAGAAAAATTAAAATAAATCACTGACTGACACCAAATATTAATAATCAAAAATTAGTCGCTAATACAAAATTTGCAGCTAAAATAATTACACTGCTGATAACCCCGTAGGATATCGTACCAAATACACTTGACAGGCCTGAAGGAAAAATATGTTTACTCATTAGCAGGTAGCATTGAATAAAATTAATTGTAAAACTGATTACTATTAACCAACAAAGCGTTTCTAAACCACCTAAATATACCCCGATAACAATGGCACTTACGCTGGTGAGGGCATGGTAAAAGCCGCATTTCAATAATAAATCTGCTCTACCCGCAGCTTGGTAAAAACCACCACTTGAACTAATCACCACTTGAGTTGGAATTGAAATAGAAAGAATTCTAAGCAATATAGATACATCCCCCCATTTATCACCAAGTAAAATGAACACGATTTCATCGGCAAAGATACATATTAATATTCCGACTAAAGCACCAAGCAATGACATATATTTAGTAAACTTTATATGTAACCGTTCAAATTCAGGAGGGTTTTCTCTAAGCTCCTTCATAACAGGTTGTATTGCCGGCGCCATTGCAAATGTTAATATTAACAGTGGGTATCTCATCAATCGATAGGCTTTATCGTATATCCCTAGGCTTGTTGCACCTAAGTACTTACCCACTAAGATATTATCTAAATTTTTTGAAAAGTAGTTTAAAAAATTAAAGCCGGCTTGATCCTTTGAAAAAGCCAATATTTTTTTAACATGGCCTAATTCTCGGCCAAAGTGCGGAATACCTTCTTCTGTATTCTTAGCGGCAAACAGTATCAAAATATATCGAAAAATTGAGACGACCAAAGGCTTTATCGCTAGCGCCCATATAGGTTCAAAATAGTCTAAAGTGAGCAGTAAAAAGACAACGGAAATGATCTCTGCTATTGCTTCACATCGCGCTATGGTAATAAATTTTTTCTCTCGGTTTAGTGCAGACATCGGCACTATAACCGAGGTGTTAAACACAATACTAATGCCAACCGGAATAACTAAATATTGATATATGTCATCACCATAAAACCAAGCAATAAGTGGAGATATGATAAAGAAAATTACAGAAACCGCAGCACCCAAAACCCAAGTAAAACTGTAAATACCATCGCGCATCTGCGTTGATATTTTGGATTCATTAATTAAAGCAGGCCCAAAACCCATCTCGCTTAATAGGGCAAAAAATACAGCAAATACTTGAATAACAGCAAATATACCAAAAGTTTCAGGTGTAAATATTCGCGCTAGTATCATCATTGATAGTAACTGCACTAAATACACTAAGTATCGACCTGTTACGCTATAGAGCATTGAACTAGCTAATTTTTTCCCATTTGAAATTTCAGGCATGAATCACTTTTAGTCCTTTAACAGTACCGAGGTTAGTTGCTCTTTCGTTTCAAATATTCACAAAGTTCCAAAGCGACTAATAGTCATTGCCAAACAAATCTCGGGTATAGACTTTTTCTAATACATCATTTAAATCGGCTGTAATTCGATTAGATACAATCACATCCGCACTAGCTTTAAATGCTGCTAAATCTCGGTACACTGGTGAGTTAAAAAACGTATCTTGCTCCATAACAGGTTCATAAATAATCACTTCTATGCCTTTACTTTTAAGGCGCTTCATCACGCCTTGAATACTTGAGGCCCTGAAGTTATCTGATCCTGACTTCATGATTAATCGATAAATACCTACAGTGTTAGGGTTTCGCTTTAGAATAGAATTAGCAATAAAGTCTTTTCGAGTGGTATTAGAGTCAACAATTGCTGTTATCAGATTATTTGGCACATCAGCATAGTTAGCTCGCAGTTGTTTAGTATCTTTTGGTAAACAGTAGCCGCCATAACCAAAAGAGGGGTTATTATAATGATTGCCAATACGAGGGTCTAAACCTACTCCATCGATTATCTGCTTGGTATCTAGGTCAAGGGATTCTGCATAGGTGTCTAGCTCATTAAAATAAGCCACTCTTAAGGCTAAATACGTATTTGAGAATAGTTTGACCGCCTCAGCCTCTGTCGACTCGGTAAACAAGACTTTGATATCTTGCTTTAATGCCCCTTGAACCATTAACTCAGCAAATATTTCAGCGCGTTTACTCTTCTCTCCCACAATTATTCTTGAAGGATATAGATTGTCGTACAGTGCTTTTCCCTCACGTAAAAATTCCGGTGAGAAAATAATGTTATCGCAATTTAACTTTGCCTTTATCCGTTCGGTATATCCAACTGGCACAGTAGATTTTAAGATCATCACAGCGCTAGGGTTAATCGAAGTCACTTGTTCAATAACCATTTCTACAGAAGAAGTATTAAAATAATTTGTTTGAGGATCATAATCCGTAGGAGTGGCTATAATCACAAAATCAGCACCTTGGTAGGCGCTGACTTTATCTAAGGTCGCTGTAAAGTTTAACGATTTATTTGCAAGAAAATCTTCAATTTCAGTATCGGTAATTGGCGACACCTTGTCATTGAGGAGGTTAATTTTGGACTCAATAATATCTACAGCAACAACCTCATTGTGTTGAGCAAGTAACATAGCGTTCGATAAGCCAACATAACCTGTACCAGCAATTGCTATTTTAATTTAAAACAACACCCTTTTTAACATATAAGTTAATGTTTTTTTGTAAATCTTATCGGTAGATTCAATAGCAAAAAATTATAATTCCACATATCTCTAGATGGCTTTATCCACGCTACCGCACTGAATTTTAGCTTCCAGATTGCTATAAAAGTTATGAATAATTTAGCTAATAATTTACAAATTTGATTGGTTGTTAGGACGCTTCAACTTTCAAATCCAACCAGAAAACTTAGCAACAAATGAAAGTATAGACACTCACATGAATCTCGGTACAAAGTATGAAAATCAAAATTGATCTTCATTAAAGTCTACGCCATCTAAGTTAATTGGCTTCATCAAGCCCACTTAACAATGATGTTACATTGAAGCATACATGAAACCCCTGTCAGTTTTTTGAAACCCTATAACCTCAATTCAAAAATCAACCTAAAGTAGCCTAATTACTCACCTCGGTATCAAACTAAGTACTATTACTGCGAACCAAGAATAGTACTTTAGTATAGGTCACCCTTGCACTTGGTGGATCCTCATAGCTTAGAACGCATCCATCTATGCCTGAGGCTGCTGTATTTTGGTGCAATGTTAACTTTAATAAACACCAACCACTTAGGGGAACTAAAGCTAGCAACAACAAAAAACGTTTAAATACAATAACTAAAAATCAAAATTAAGCGTGTTAAGTAATAATTATAAAATAAGGCCATTAAATCGCCCTAAATAGCTGTACATAATTCAATCAAGATCCGTGCCAAAAACAAAGCAAGTTAGTAAGTACCAACAAATAATGTAACAATTTTGCAATAGTTTAGTCCCTAGAAATCTCGGAGCTTAAACTTAGAACACTGCATGAGGCACCTAATTAAATACGTCATTATATTGACGATCATTAAGGCCAACTTCGCTATGATGAAATTTACAGATCCCTTATTGCACATTTTTGCTACAGTTTTAGCATCTCTATGGATAGGTTGGGTGAGAAAATTAATTCATTGCGTGTTGATTTGAATTGGCAACGCTATTGGCTGTTAATACCAATAGTGTTTTCTGCTGTTTGCTTTTCAACAATGAACCACAATATTTTTTCTGGCGCGTTTTTTACTCAAATTGAACTAAAATATGGACTTAACAGAATCGATGACTTTCATAAGTGGCAATCAATTATTGAAAAGGGAGCTGAGTTTTCTGACAGTGAACGCTTGCACTTGGTTAATCAATTTGCCAATCGACATATTAATTTTGTCAGCGATATCGAACATTGGAATAAAAATGATTACTGGGGGACACCGATAGAGTCATTGGGCACTAAAGGTGGCGATTGCGAAGACTTTGCAATTTTTAAGTACTTTACTTTAAAAGCAATGGGAGTCAGCGAAGAAAAAATGCGCTTAATGTATGTTAGAGCGTTATTAATTGACCAACCACACATGGTACTTATTTATTTTGATAACCCTAAGGCCATGCCCTTAGTATTAGATAATTTGACAACAAGCATAAAAAAATCAAATCAACGGACTGATTTAAAACCAATTTACTCATTTAACAGTCAAGGTTTATGGTTAACAAAAGCCCAAGGGTTAGGTTCTACCAGGCCAACTAGTAGCCGTACAGCAAATTGGACCGATTTAATAACTAGAATAGAAAATGGTGAGTAATTATGGTCATATGGTTTTGGAGCGAATAAATGGTTAAGAATGGAATGTCGTTAAAATTACAGTTATTTCTACTTATCAGTTGCTTGTCTATTCTCAATTTTGGTTTTGGTTTGTATAACAATATCTCCAGTATGAAAGGTTACCTAAACAATCAACTTGCTTCTCATGCTCAGGGAGCTGCGCATAGTTTAGGGCTTTCAATTTCACCTTACATGCATGAAAAAGGGCTTGTTGTTGCTGAAACAATGACTAATGCTATTTTTGACTCGGGCTATTACCAAGTAATACAATTTTCAGATAATGACCACGCAGTACAATTTCAGCGCACGAACCCTTCAGTATCCTTATCAGTTCCATCTTGGTTTATTGCACTTTTTCCGTTAAATCCACCGACAATGAGCAGCGAAGTTAACGATGGTTGGCGTGTAGCTGGAACCTTAGAGGTACAATCACACGTCGGTACTTCCTATAATAGTTTATGGCAATACGCATTAACTTCACTTAGCACGACACTAGTCCAACTGTTAATTGCCCTACTAATTGCGTATTTCATTTTAAAAGCAGTTTTAACACCACTAAAAGCCATAGAGCAACAAGCCAATTTTGCGGCAAAAAAACACTTCACAACTAACTCAATTACCCCTTTCACTACAGAGCTTAAAGTTGTCGTAAATGTTGTTAACCGGATGGTTGAAAATATTCAACGGGCTTTTAATGAACAGACTACTCTTGCCGAAAGCTTAGCTAAGCAAGCCTATATTGACCCCCTAACCGAACTACCCAATAGACGTTCATTATTAAAAAAATTCGAATCTATTCAGTCTCAATTTGAACAGCATGGTAATCGGTCTTACTTAGCTTTAATATCAATGTCATCACTAAAAAGTGTTAATGATAAGCAAGGCTATGCTCATGGTGATGCCTATATTCAATTGGGAGCTGATGTCATATGCAAACACCTTAAATCAATGCATGATGCACAACTTTATAGAATTTCAGGTTCTGAATTTGCTTTGATATCTCCAATGACAGAAGATGCTATAAAATTGGTCGATAAGAACTTAACTGATATTTTAGCGACTGAAGATAATGAAGAGTTTGAGTATGGTTTTGCCAAGTATGCAGTTACATGCATTGAGCCCCATGAAATGATTGTCGATACTCTCAAACGGTTAGACACGCAATTAATTGCAAATTCATATTTAGATAAAACCACAAAATTAAGCACTCTTCAGCCTAAAAACAATCACTCTCGTGAAGAATGGACTCACATTTTAACGCAATTTACCGAATATTTTATCAACGAACTTAACCACTGCAAAACGGAGGATTTAGCGCTTAAGTGCATCCCTTTAGATAAAATTTTTGATTTAATGCTTCAACCTGTCATTGGTACTAATCAATCAATTATCTACGTGGAGTCCTTTGTTCGCTTTAAACTCGAGGATGAAACTCTTCCCACAATTGAAGTGTACGCAATGGCTGATAAATTAGGCATATTACTCGAACTTGAACAGGCAGTAACTTGCTTCATTTTTTACAAATTAAGACACATAAAAAAAACGCGAATCGCTATTAACATTAGTAATAGTGCATTACAAAACCCGATATTTACCCATTGGCTATTCAATTTATATCAAAAATCACAAAAAAATCTTCCACCACTTTTGTATGAAATTAATGAGTCGAGTGTAATTCTTTCGTTAGACTCTACAAGCGCATTTATTAACACAGCTAAAGCATTAAATATTGGTATCACCATAGAGAATTTTGGTGCCAATTTAAATTCATTTCACTATATACGTAACTTAAATGTTGATTTTACAAAGATTGATCCTTGTTTTGTACATGATATAGATCAAGCTGACACACGCTTTTTTGTCCAGACAGTTACCCAAATATGCCATGGTATTGGATTAAAAGTCATCGCTGCGCAATTGGAAACACCAGCCATGATAGGCATTTTTTCCAATATCCATGTGGATGGTCTTCAAGGCAACGGTTTGTATGCTGTTCAAAATTTGACTACTCTTATACCAGTGACATTAGATAGTTCATGGAGCTGTACTTTACAACTCAGTGACTTTTGTCCCCCATCAAACCATGAGGCAGAATAAATGTACCCTAACAAATTAACGCTCATTTTGATTGCTGCAATATCTTCAACGGCGTTGTCAGCAGGAGCATATGCTGTATCTCAAACAGATTTTACCAATGGCGTTCAGACAGCTGCTAATTCAGGGACGAGTTTAGCTGATTACACGCTCACTCAAATGCAATCATCACCTGCAGAACAAACCAATATCCTCGCTTTTGCTTTACAGGCGACTTTTGGCAAAACCGCAACTATATTAGAAGTGCTTAGTGCTGCACAAACTGCAGGAATGAACGCTGATGATGCATTGGCTATCGCTATTGCAAATGGTATAGACCCTTCAATTGTTGCAGAGGTCTTTGAGGAGACACTCACTGCCAGTGGTGGCACATTTGGAGCAGCTCCAGCGCCTGGTGCTCAGGGTTTCGGTGGTGGCTCTGGTGGTGGTGGAGTAACGGCTTCCAGCAACTAATTAGTGTTTATCAAGCACCCTTGCCTTTTATAAAGAACTTGGGTGCTTTTTTATAGCTATTATTAGTTAAAAATAACCGCGATTAAATTTAGCTCATTAACGAGTATTTGTTGCTTAAACTGCAATGAAACCCTACAAACTCATTATCATGCAAGGGGTTGGACGTATATAAAAACAATGAATTATTGTTTATTTCTAGTAATCCTTTCAGCTAACAAACTCTCAACTAATCCTCTCTGCTAATAATCTGTTAGCAAATAATCTCTTAGTCAGTAACCTATTACCTAACAAACTCTTAGCTAACATGCTCTTATATTGTGGCGTTAAATGACTTACGTAAAGAAAGCGTACTAGCCCCTAAATATGGCTTTAATTAAAGCTCTGACTCGCCATTCATTTTCCTTATCAGCCAATCCGGTAAAGCATGCCAACCACCATAATGAGGCGAAGCGTCATAGCTTTCATCACCTGATTGCCAGTTAATACTGCCGTCTTCTTGTTGAGTTACATGCCAATAAAGCAATTCTTTATTGGCCAGTAAGTAATGCTCTAACGTCAAGGCGAATTCTGGGCTCTTGATTAACACCCCAAACTCAATATTTAAAAAATCTGAACGTGGATCAAAGTTCGATGATCCAATGTAGGAATATAAGTCATCAAAGATAAAGGTCTTATTATGGTAATAAGTATCACTATGGTAAAAATGATCACTATTTTTAGCATGATCTTTATATTCATATAAATCCGCCCCCATATCTAATAACAGTGGGCGATGCTTTTCAAAGTATGCCGGCACAAACCCCGAATCATTTGATGCCGATGAATTTGTGATTAAAGTGATCTGTGCATTATTGGCACTAAGCTTTTCAATAATGGTAAATTTATTATCGGCTGGAATTAAGTAAGGCGTTGAAATTACGGCTTTTTTTGCATCATTCACCGGATCAGTCATTAGATTTTCAACTCGACTTCTAAAATATGGCTTACTGTCTTTCATCTTTTCAAGCGAATCAAAGACAGGTTTCACAACAGCTGCGGTATAACCCACTTCTGTTAAGCTCTGCACTTGCTGATTAATCGCATTCACCACTTGTTGGCGGTTTTCAGTTTGTTGCCGATAAGTTTTTTCAAACTCGGTAAATACTCCCACCTGCTTCACTTCTACAAGCATTTCGATTGGGATCAAATAATCAGTGCCCCACAGCCCATCAAAATTCGCTTCAAAAGCCTTAATGACATCACCTTTAAAAATGACATCTAAATCAAAAAAGTTTGCCTCAGTGCTATAGCCAAAGTAGTCATCGCCAATGTTTCTGCCACCTAAAATCATATTGTGACCATCAACGTTAAAGTACTTTTCGTGCAGGCGATTATCCAGCTGTTGCTGATGAATTTGAAAGTCCATCGCACGGCCAATCCAACCCATTTTTCGAGAGTCGAAAGGGTTAAAAATACGAATATCGATATTTTGATGGTGGGCGAGCTCTGCAAGCCACTTTTCATTAAACACCAACAAGTCATCAAGGGTTACTCTGACTTTTACACCGCGATCGGCAGCTTGCTTAATTTCGGAAAAAAGCATTAATCCCGAGGTATCTTTATTCCATGAGAAGTAAGTCATATCAATAAAGCTTTTGGCTTGACGCACTAGCTCAATACGCCTCGCTAAGGCTTCTGGTGCAGTAGGGATTAAGTACAAATCAGCATGGTATTTTTTCGAGTCCCAATCCGCTTGAAAACCGTCCTCAACCTCAGGGTAAGACGTTGCGCAGCCAGTCACCACTATGGTAACAATAATAAAGCTAAGTACAGTTAGGCACTTAGAAATAGAATGCATGTTCATTGATATACCGTCATTATGGTTAAAAAATTACGGCTAGCAAATGCTAGCCGCCAATCAAAGCGATAAAGATAAAGCTTATTTAGTCATTAATTAAAGTAGCCTAAAATTAAGCCTAAATCCTCAAGACCCGTTAAGCGACCTTCGCGTAACTCAGGGTCTATACCAGCTTGCTTTCTTTTGTCCCAATCTGCTTCAATTTGTATATTTGTATCGCCATCAATCACTAACACATTGTCATCACTGGTATTGAATTGATAGTTATCAAACAGCTCATCACTAAACCAAAGACGTGACAATTTATCCATTAACATCATATCACTATCACTTGGAGTAACCTTGTTGCCAGTAACGGTATAAGGTTTATTGAATATGAACGGCAATTCAGCACCGCTACAAATATTTCCAATACAACTAATTGATTTAATTAGCGCTGCAAGGTCAATGGATGTTGCTTCATTACTTGTGGTCCACACATTAAAGCTTGGTTTGTAATCAAAGTTATAAAAAGTCACTGGCACCACACCATTATCACTGGTTTGCTTGGCCATAACCCGTGCTGGACCACTAAACAGCATATCGTTTACGAGTAAATTAAATTGCGCCATATTACCTGTGGCACCGCTTAACTCACTTTCATCGTTTGGATAAAAGTCCGTTAATTTAAACAGTTCATCTATGATAGCGCCATTGCCTAAACCAAAGAAAAAGCGGGTAATAGCGTCGTAGGCTGTGCTAGGTAAAATGTCACCTAACTCAACTTGGGCTTCAATATCCGATGCAGTAATGGCCATTAATTCTTGCTCTAACAATGCCAAATTATCCTGTGAGGCTAACCAAGCTTCAATCTCAGCTGCCGCTAGCTCAGGATCTTCAGGGGCATCATTCTGCACTTGGATTAAGTTAATAATCGTTGGAATTAATGAGGTTAAGCTCGGTAAAAATGCCGTTGTTCTTGAGTCATTAGTGTTAAAGCCTAGTACTGTTGGTACATTTAACTCGCTAAGTACTGGCTGGGCTGTCAAGTGATAACCACTGATTTCAGGTTTAAACAAGGTCTTTTCTCTAAACTCAATATAAGGCGAAAAAGGCTTCAAGTTTGCTAACGGCGTAATTCCAGAACAAGTAATACCTGTCAAGCAAAGAGTAAAGCTGGGTATATCATCCAGTCCTGACCAAGCCCCTATTTTCGCTAATGGGCTTAGCGCCTTGGCTTGCACTTCCATAATTTGTGCTAAAGAGAGCTCATCCATTGACTGTGATTCTGTTGTGCTAGGTAATTCATCGGCATAATCCTGCAACTTGCCTTGAAACGTTTCCGCTTGAGCATAAGATTTATAATCAAAGCCATAAGGGTTACTTTGCATAATCGTGCGCTGGAAATAGTCACCGCCCACATTTTCACTATTTTCAGTTTGCTGTAAAACACCCACCGACATAGCGCCTGCGCCTTGACCGACTAGGGTGACGTTATCAGGGTTACCGCCAAATAAATCAATGTTGTTATTAACCCATTCAAGCGCGCGTTTTTGGTCACCTAAAGCAAAATTACCGCCTTTGTCGTTCTTACTACCATCAAGCCAGTAGCTACCTAAAATACCTAAACGATAATTTAGAGTGACCGCAATAAATGGTTTATCATCTAATGCCCCCTGAGCGACAACATTATCGCCTTGTACTAGCGGGTCTGAGCCTGAACCAAATTCAAAATCACCACCATGAATAAACACATAAACCGGTAATTCAGCGGACTCGACCGTATCTTCTGGGCGCCAAATATTAAGGTTTAAACAATCTTCTGATTGCTCCTGCACCGTTAAATCAAGTTGCGGACAGGCATCACCAAAAACCGTTGCATCGACCACATCTGTTAATTCTGTGACCACACTGTGCTCAAAGCGCGCAGAAGTCGCATAAGTAATGCCTTTAAACGCCTCTAACTCAACTCGCGTTGCCGTACCCTCTACATCATTAATCACCACTGACTCTCTAAGCCCCATTACGGTGCTATCACCAATAATCAGATCAATCTGCTGTGGTGGCAGTGGCTCGACAACGGGTACTTCAGGTTCTGGATCTGTAACACTAGGGCTGTCATCACTGCCACAGGCCACTAATGTTAATGAAATAAGCACTGCAAGGGTAGAACGGTAAAACACGGTCATAATTAACTCCATGTATCTCTGATTGCTAGGGTTTGGCTAGTGAATCATCAAAGTAGCTCAAGCCTAATATTAGGTTAAAGTTTGCATCTTTGCTGTATGAGCCTGAATAATTAAATTTATAGTAATTAATTTAACCCTTACCTTGTAATCGCTTATGAAGGATCGAACCATCATCATTAACATTGAAGTAATAAAATTAACCGCTATAGAGTAGTAA
Source organism: Shewanella sp. 10N.286.48.A6 (assembly GCF_002873135.1). Lineage (GTDB taxonomy): Bacteria > Pseudomonadota > Gammaproteobacteria > Enterobacterales > Shewanellaceae > Shewanella. The sequence continues at coordinate 43,111 of NZ_MCVI01000072.1, read as the reverse complement.
AAGCGTGAGATTTACACGGTTTAAAATCGATAAATCGCCCATCTACCCCCAATTGACGATAGCAATTCACGTTAGCCGTTTTGTGAGGGTTAAATCCTTCAAACGCGATTTAACAGATTACACAATGTCCATTAACCTTCTAATATTAATTATCAGCAGATCATAGAAACCGCTTTCGCTTCTATAATATTGCTAATTTGATTTAAAATATCTTTAGATTTTTAGCCGCTAAACGGCTAAATGGAGACACTAATGAACACCCCGAAGAACCTTATTAAGTTAATATTTTTTGCCTTGTTCATAACGGCCTGTAGCTCAAATCATCAACTTGAACAACGGGTTGATGCTAATAATTACAAAGATGCTCTCGTGGCGGCGGATCAAACCGAAATAGCTGAACCTTATCGATTTTGGGCTGATGAACAACCTGCGTTTTTATATGATGCAACCACCAACACCACACCATTAGCAAGTGCGTCAGAAAAGCTAAATATATTAGTGTTATCGGGTGGTGGTGCTAAGGGTGCTTATGGCACCGGAGTAATAAACGGCCTTTATGATAGTAATCAACTACCGCAATACACCATTGTCACAGGGATCAGTGCAGGCTCTTTGATTGCACCATTTGCATTTATTGGTGGTGATGAAATTCATCGATTAAAGCAAGTCATGCTAGGCCTTAACGATAAGGCTATATTAGGTAAACGCAATTTTTTAAATGCTCTTTTTAAAGATGCCTTTACTGATGGCAGTAGTCTATATGAGCTAGTGGAGCAGTTTTACCCTGCTACAATGATTGATAAAATAGCGACTGAACACCAAAAAGGGCGTCGACTATTTATTGGCACTACGCAGTTTGATTCTGGCGAGCTGATGATCTGGAATATTGGCCAAATTGCTGCCAGTAACTTACCAAATAAATATGACTTAGTTCATCAAATTTTAGCCGCAAGCTCGTCAATTCCAGGGGTGTTTCCACCACAATTCATCAATGTTGAGATAGATGGAAAGCCTCTAGAAGAACTACATGTTGATGGCGGCATGAACTCACAAATGTTTGTCGACCCAGGTAATTTCGATTATGGGTTAGTCAATCAGGCTTTAGGTTATCAGCAACCAACTAATATTCACGTTATCCGTAACGGGGTATTAAAATCACCTTATATTTCCCTACATGATAAAGGCCTTGAACTACTGAATCGCAGTTTGAAAAGTATGACGATTCAACAAGCTAGAGGTGATTTATATCGAATGCTGTATTACAGCGAAGTAAATAACTACGATTTGTCATTCACTTATATTGACGACAAGTTTGATGCAGAACCTGCCACCAAGAAAATGTTTGATCAGCAGTACATGGAAGCCTTATACCAAAACGGCTATGACAAGGCGGTAAACAACAATTTATGGCAAAACCAAGTTCCTTATTAAAGAAGTTATAGTTTACTTTCACGACTCTCCCAAGTCATTACTGGGAGAGTAAAATCAAGCTAATACGTCATTATTAATCCCACCTTTTTACCATTTTATCAGCATTTTTAGTCGCTTTAGTTATGACTCTACACTTTTTGGAATAACTTACCATGTTGAGAACGACTTGAAACACTGAACATAATGGCGGCTTTATCAATAAGCTGCAGCTAAGTAACTCCTCTTCTTAATACTGTCTGTTGTTAGCGATTGCGCAATGCCTTAATGATACTACTATCAACCAAAGCAGCTGCATTCATCCATCAATATTCATGCCTCCCATCAAATACATTCCATTCTTCATAATATCGTTTCAGCGCCAGCGGTTCATGGCATGACACGTATGAATAGCACCTTGCAGAGGCTACTCAATTTCATCAGTATTCCAGTTGAAGTCAGTCCCTATAAAGGTTTAACTCATGCTCAACGTTAATGTGACGGGTTACATTGCAGTATTATCAGTCATTTAGGGCTTATAAAAGCCGAACCTAAAATTTTCCACCTTCCTGTGAAATAGTGACTGTTTAAAATGGAGACTAAGCTGCTGATTTAATCTTTTAAAAATACTCAACACAAAAAAGCCCATCAAGAGTACATGATGGGCTTTAATAACAAGGACAGAATAATCAATTAGAAAGGTGTTACAAGCTATAATTTAAACGACCAAATATAGTTTATAAAACTGTGATGATATCTTGTTCAGGTAAGCGTGATTTAGGTAGGCCAAAGTTATAATCTTCGCCCTCTTTGTGATAACCCATTGCTAGCGCAAACTCACAAACGTAACCATCTAACTCTTCTTTAAAAATCTCACCAATTAAGCTTGGGTCAACGCCTTCCATCGATGTAGAAGCAATCCCTAAACGAGCTAGCGTATGCAAGGTATTACCAATAGCAATATAGGTTTGCGCTTTAGTCCAATGGCCATTAAAACCACTGTCATCAGTATTTTGCTCTGCAAAACCAAAAGCACCATTTAGCATGTTGTCATACATGTCTGCCGGTAAATGACCTGACGACACTTCAACATCAACAACTTTTCTGTAGTCATCTTTAGTGAACTTAGGGTTATGGGCAAATAAAATCACATGGGAGGCTTCAGTAGCATGAGGCTGATTAAACTGGTGCATATTGGCAAACGTTTCATGAAAACGTTGTTTTGCCACATCAGTTTCTAATACGATAAATTTCCACGGCTGTGAGTTAATAGAAGAAGCAGTTAAACGAATCGCTTGTTTCACTACGTCCATATCCGCTGCTGAAATACGCTTACTTGAATCATACTTTTTCACAGTATAACGTTTATTCAAATCTGCAATAATTGGGTGTGACATAATGATTTTCCTCATAGGTGATGCCGATGCGGTGCATTTTAGGCTTTTCCATTGAGAAAAAAAGAGTGCTAGACACCAATCTTTATGGAGTTTTTAAACCATAAAAAATCCGTAATAGCGGGTGCAGATGGCTCTATAGCGTAACTACACGTAGAAAAAATGACAAACCCATGGCTGTTCACTGGTTATTTTGACTAATTCAGCTGGCTACTTTCACTATATCATTTGCATTTATAAAGGTTAAAAACGATAACGCAATGCTGCAAGAATGATAAAGCACTGTTTTTATATAGCATTTTTAAACTGGCCTGCATATTGCTTTAATTTAACTTAAATACAACATCTACCCTAGTGACTAAAATCTGAGTCACTATGTACTATAAAGTCCAAGGAGTGACATTATGGCCGTGATTTTAGAAGATCGCCCTATTGAGCAAGTCAGAGAACAAGTTATCGATCAGTTAATTGTCAATTATAGCCACGGCATTATCTCTGCTGAAGCCTTTGAAAGACGCCTTGATGAGGCAATGAACTCCAGTGACCATCAAGAGATCGTCGCACTGGTCGCAGACCTAACCTTAACCGCTGATACTGACTATAGTCAGCAAAAAGACCACCAGTTTGCGCCAAACTATGGCAGCAAAACTGCCACTGAAGATATGCGCTTAACCAGCATATTAGGTAACAGTGAACGTAGCGGCCAATGGGTGGTGCCAAAGGTTATTAAGGTTAATAATATTATTGGCGAAACCACTCTGGACTTTAGTGATGCCATTTTTCAGCATCAACATGTCACCATTGAGATTAATTGCTTTTTGGGCAGTAGCAGTATCTATGTTCCTGAAGGCATTAATGTGGTGTGTAAAACTTACGGGCTCGTCAGTAGCATAGAAAACAAAGCGCCTTCTATCGCAACCCGCCAAGCTCCTGTCATCACCATTGAGGGTAAGGTTATTTTGGGCTCGCTGGAGGTGTCTATCAAGCGCACCATTAAAGAGAAATTTATCGAGTTTGCTAATAATTTAAAATCGGCATTTGATACTAAAAACTACTTTTGATACTTGAAGCAACTTTGATACTAATAGCGATTTTTGATGCAAATAACGAACAAAGCCGAACATAAAGTAGGCTAAACCGATAGCCTTTACTGTCTGTTCAGCCGTTAAATATGCCTGATAGCATCAGGGCTTAGAAATATCACGACATAATAGCAAGTCCTTCACTCTGGAAGAGGCGCCTTGATAAAAGCCGATTTCGTTAACAAAGCCTGGCGGGTTTTTAAAGGTGCCAAACAAAATATCAAAAATAGGCAGGTCAGAATAATTATACCTATGTAGGCCTTTTTGATGATGCACAGAATGGCTTTCAGGTCGCTGAATAATATATCCAAGCCACTGAGGAGTGCTAATATTGGTGTGTTGAAATACGGCGAGAAACATGGTGATGTATAAAAACCAACTAATTGCCTGCGGTGATAAACCCACAAACACATTAAGGCTAATACTGCCAACTAATGTAAAGCCAATCATATCTAGTGGGCTAAAATAAAAAGCCCCAAATGAGTCTAACCTTTCGGCGCTATGATGCATCTGATGGAAGGTTCGCCACAGCAGTGGCGTTCGGTGCATACTCCGATGCCATACATAAATACCAAGTTCGAAAACCAGCACGGCAATAATGGTACTCGCCAATGGGTTTAACTGCTGCAGATTGACCAATTGATAAGGCAATAAATACTTATCCCATATCAAGGGTAAATAAGTCGAAAGGTAAAAATAGCAAATAAACACCAACAGTGATTTAGCATACCAGCCTTTAACCTTTGCTTGATGCTGGGCAGGCTTAATTGCTTCAAGCAGCATCAGGCCCAAATATATTCCCAGCAACGCTAAAGAAACTGGGTCCAGCAGAATTTCTAGTGGCGTAGGCATAATCGCACTCCTTAATGTATTTTCAATTTTTAAGAAGTGTCATTATTGGCAATAACACAGTAACAAACATGATGGTTAGCTAACGATTTAGTATTAATTAGCTCAAGCGTGCCATTCGCTTAGCGTAAGTTGATCAAAAAAAGGCAAATAGTCAGCTAGAATGGATCCTAGCTATTTCTGCTCTGAATACCGTTGTTCATGTCTATAAAATAAGGGATTATCTATGCTGTTTCGATTTAACAATATCGAGATTGATACTGATCGGTATGAGATCCGTAAAGATAGCCATGTTTTATCGGTAGAGCCTAAGGTCTATGACTTAATTATTTACCTTATTGAAAATAGGCAGCGTATTATTTCTCGGGACGAGCTGTTGAGCCAAATATGGGCTGGGCGAGAAGTCACTGACACCACCCTCAGTAATCATATTAAAACCGCCCGCAAAACCTTAGCGGATGACGGTGAACAGCAAAAAGTCATTAAAACCATCAGATCCAGAGGCTACCATTTCATCGCTGATGTAGAAGAATCTGTAAAAGAGTCGCTAAATATACCGGTTCAAGCATCTTTTGAAACATCTATTAGCGCAAATTCAGATAAGCACTTAGCCGCTTCACCGGCTCAAATAGTGCCTGTTAACCCCCCAAAGCAGAGTCAAACAACAGTAAGCAGCAAACAAACACCTGCACTAAAATCAACAGTCACAATCGTTAGCCTGATTTTATTCATCATACTGATTATTGTCAGCGGCATTTATTATCAAAGCGCTCCCTCAACAGCAGTAATAAAGCAGCCCTATTTACTCATTACGCCTATGTCAGTTTCAAGTAATGACGTTAGCCAATGGCAGCCTTTTGCCGACCAAATAACCCGAGAACTAATTCAAGATTTACGCAAAGTATCAGGAATAAAGGTGGTGCCGCCGCCATCAGCATTTACCTTTAAATTAAACAAAGCTCGTGCTCATATCAAACAACAATTACCAGAAGTGACCTTTGTACTCGATGGGGTAGTAAAAACAGCGAACAATGGTGATGTACGCTTTACTGTGGAATTAGAAAATATTGATAACGGCGCAGTCGTTTGGGAAGGCAGCTTTGACATTAACGTGGATAAAACTAATTTATTCAGTGCTCAAAATGACATTGCTTCCTCAGTATCCACATCGTTACAGGTGATTATACTTGAAGATGAAAAAGCGAAATTAGCTCAAGTTCCCACCAGCAACTTAGTCGCATATGAGCGATATGTTCAAGGCCAATACCAACAAGCTCAGATGAGCCATGATTCAGTATTGCTAGCGATTGACTTGTACTCCCAAGCCATCGCCTTAGATGAAAATTTTGAAGCTGCCTACATTGCTAAATCCAATGCTTATCGAATATTAATGATTTTATTTGAAAAACCCAAAGATGTACTGCCCAAAGTCATTGCTTCAGCCACTGAGCTGCTGGCTATAAACCCTAATTCAGCAAGCGTTCAAGCCTCATTAGGTATGGCTTATATTCATGCCATGTTATGGGAAGATGCTTGGATAATGCTTAGCAGAGCAAAAAAGATAGACCCTAATCTTGCTCTGACAGAACTCGGGTTTGCCCTGTACTACACTGCACTCGGTGAAGCAGAAAAAGTACAGCAATCAGTGGCGCGAGCAGACCATTTAGACCCATTAAATCAAGAGATAGCCGAATGGGGCTTATGGGCGTTAATGATGGTCGGTGAAGTTGACGCTGCAATCGCTTGGGGTAAACGCAAAATACAACAACATCCTCAAATGCCCTACCCATTACTGAGCTTATCTGTAGCCCACTACATTAATGGCGATATAGAACAAAGTATTAAACTGGCAAACCAAGGGGTGACCTTAAGTCATCAAGACCCCTTTCCCTTAATTCTATTAGCTCAAGCTTATGCCGCTGGCGGATATAAAGATAAGGTGTTGCCATTAATAAAACAGGCGACACAACAACAGCTGTACATGTGCCCCTATGAAACGGCGGTGATATTCGCGTTAATGGGCCAAACTGAAAAGGTATTTCCGCTGCTAGAACAAGCCTTAGAATACCAATCAAATTGCCTGATTTTCGCCAAACATGACCCAAGGTTTGCAGCTATACGTCACACGCCTCGATATGTGGCAATGTTAGCCAAGCTGGGATTAGATGATGCTTCAATCAAGCGCTACTCTAAGTAATCACACTAAATACTCTAAGCAAGTCATCAATTGTTACAACAACCGCCATGTAAAAGATGCGACCTAGTCACCATGCGGTTATTAATTTGTTATAATCAGCATCAGCTTTAAATGACCCTATAGAATCATCAATGCAATGGTTCCAATACAAGCGTTATGAATACAATCATTATCAATAAAAACGCTAATAGTCACTCAATCCTAATCAATGCCATTAAACATCATGGAATGATAATTAAAACAACAGGAAATAACATGTATCGAATCGTCACTGCAGGGCTAGTTACGCTCTCATTTGTGTGCAGCGCTAACGTCTTAGCTAATGAATACGTGCTAAGTAAAGTCGCCAAGCCACTATCACAAAGTATTAAGCTCAACTTAGATCCAGTCAAAGATAACTTCTCAGGCAGCACAGCCATTCAAATTGAAGTGCTTGAAGCCACTAAGCAATTACAACTTAACGGCTTAGAATACACTGCTAGCAATATCCAGTTAGATGCCAAATCAGCTAACAACAAAGACTGCCAACTAGATGTAATCATGCAAGATACTGGGGTGGTTTTGTTTAACTGCCCACATACTATCGAACCTGGTGCATATTCTTTCTCAATGGATTTCACAGCTCCTTATAACCGTCAATCTGTCGGCCTGTATAAAACCATTGATGGCGGCCTGCCCTACTTATTTACCCAGTTTGAAATGAGTGATGCGCGCCGCAGTTTTCCAAGCTTTGATGAACCAGAATATAAAATCCCTTTTCAAGTCACCATCACAGCCCCAAGTACTGAAAAGGTTTACAGCAATACCCCAGAGCTTTCAGTTGCAACCAAAGATGGCCTGACAACTCACGTATTTGCTCAAACCAAGCCAATATCCTCTTACCTTGTTGCTTATGCTGTGGGTCAATTTGAAGAAATTGAAGTCACAGGCATGAAAGTCCCAGGGCGCGTAATCACCACCAAAGGGAAAATCGAGCTAGCCAAATATGCAGCCGAGCAAATGCCGTTAGTGCTTAGTGCATTAGAAGATTATTTTGGGGTCGATTACCCTTATCAAAAGCTTGATAGCGTTGCCGTACCTGAGTTTCCTTTTGGGGCGATGGAAAACGCAGGCTTAGTCACTTATCGTGAAGATATTTTGTTAGTTGATGAGCAAACCGCCAGCCAAAATAGCAAAAAAACGGCCGTTTCAATTATTGCCCACGAGCTAGCACACCAATGGTACGGTAACCTAGTGACCATGCAATGGTGGAATGACCTATGGTTAAACGAAGCTTTTGCCAGCTGGATGGCTGCGAAAGTGACCGAGCAAATTCACCCAGAATTTGAATCTAACTTAGCATTATCCAAAAACTACGTGATGTCATTAGATGCACGGGTATCGACCAAGCCTATCCGCAAGCCCATTAAAACCGAAGCCGACATTATGGACGGTTTAGGCCTTGCCTATAGTAAAGGCGAAGCAGTGCTAGATATGGTAGAAAACTATATCGGCGAGGCTGAATTTAATAAGGGTATTCGTCAATACATTAAAGATCATGCCTTTCAAAATACTGAAGCTGATGATCTTTGGAATGCCTTATCAAAAGCCTCTGGTAAAGATGTTGGCAGTATCTTAAGCACCTTTATTGAACAATCGTCTTACCCTTTAATCGATGTGTCATTAGCAGGTGATAAGCTAACCCTTAAACAAAGCCGCTTTGTAAATGCTGGCACTGTAGCAGCAAAGCAGTCTTGGACTGTGCCAGTATCGGTTAAATATGGTAAAGGTGACAAAGTTGCAACCGAAACCATTTTACTCACCAGTCAATCGCAAACCATCAAATTAGCATTCAGTCCTGATTGGATTTATCCAGATTCAGACGCCATGGGTTACTACCGCTGGTTGTTAGATGAAACACAAATGAGCAACTTATTAGCCAATGCTAAAACCCAGCTTACAGCTCGTGAGCGTAAAGCCTTGATCTCAGCAGCTGATGCCTTATTAGATGCCGGCTTTATCTCAGGTGGTGAGTTACTGAATATTTTAGGCGCATTTATTGATGACCAACATCCGCAAATCGTCTCTGCCGCATTAGGTTACTTACAATCTCAAAAACGCACCTTTATTGATGACACCAACCAAGAGCTATGGGCTAAGTTCATTGCCTCAAGAGTACAAAGCGCAATCGAGAAGTACGGTGTTACTGCAAAAGTTGATGAAAAATCATCTATTAGTAAGTTACGTCCAACATTGATTAACTTATTAGCTTTTGAAGCCAAAGATAAAACCACCATTGCAACCGCTAAAAAACAAGCTGACTTGTACCTTAATGGTAATAACGATGTTGACCAGTACCTTATCGGCACTTACCTCAATATTGCAGTGTATTTTGGTGACAGTAAGGTATTAGCGAAAGTAAAAGCTGAATTTGAGGTAACGAAAGACCCGCAAAAACGCACTCGTTTAATGTATGCCTTAGGCTATGCGCCTACTGAAAAACTACAAAACAGCGTGCTAGCTTATAGTTTGACCGATAAAGTCAATGCGCCAGATTTACGCTATATCTTTGCAGGGCAAGCTTATACCGATGAGCGTAAACAACGCTTTAGAGATTGGATCTATGCTAACTTCAGCGCCATAAAAGCGAAACTACCTCCCTTTGCGGTGGCGATGATCCCATCGTTTACCGGTAGCGGTTGTGATTTAGCGGCACTGGATACAACCAACACATTCTTTAAGCCAAAAGTCGCGCAAACACCTGAGTTTGGCCGTACCTTAGCCAAGCTCGATGAAAGTGTTAAAAACTGCGTCAGCTTAAAGCAGCGTGAACTTGCCAGCGTTGAGAAATACTTAAACCAGCTCTAATCGGTCTGTAGAGCCTTAACTAAAAAGCCAGTCTCACGACTGGCTTTTTGTTGTTAGTGCATCAGTTAGCGTTTTTAGGTGGCTTAGACAGCTTAATATAAACACTTAGGGATATAAAAATCAGCGCACCGCCAATAACTTTTTGCAGCGAAATTTGCTCATCTAACAGACTAAAGCTTAAGATCATGGTCCAAATAGGCTCTAAAATCATAATCAATGCCGCGGTTTCCATCTTAACTTGATACTGGCCTAGAGTCTGAAATACATAACGCACTGACGTAGCGATAACAGTAGAGACCACAAACCAAAATATCAAACTATCATTGACCTCAAAGCTTAATTGCTGGGTAAAGGCAACATACACAGCAGCAACTAAGCCAACCATAAATAACTGTAAACATATCGAATCAAGTGGCTTAATACTGAGACTAATTTTTTTGTTCAACACAAAATGAACAGACAGCAATGAAGAGGCAAGTAAGAAATACCATTGACTGGTCTCCACTTGCCAGCCATTACTTAAACTCAGTAACATCATCCCTACCACACTGATGGGTAAAGCTAACCAAAATGCGCGGTGAGGCTTAACTTTAAACAAAACCCAGGCGGTCATAGGCGCAATGATCATCGCTAAACTCATGATAAATGCCCCTTCAGACAGGCTATTACTGATCGATACCGCAAACACCCAAATCTGTAACGACATCCCCAAGAAAATGCCTACTCCGCAGGCTAATAGCAACTGCTTGGCTCTTAATCGCCAAATACTTTTATAGCAAAAAGGTAATAAAATCAGACTAGCTAACATAAAGCGGCTAGCAATAAACACTTCGCCGGGCATTTCATCAACCACAAGCTTTGACGAAATCCAGCCAACAGCAGCCAACAAGGTGGCAATAAATAAATATAACGCTCCGCGCATTGATAATTCTCTAGAGTAATATTGAAACAGACACAGCTCATCAGCGCCTAAAACAAGCAGGCCGCAGTGAAAATAAGATTAACTAAAGTGCTGTATCAATATGCATGGATCGTCATGCATTGATAAAAAGAAAGGTATTAGCGGTTAGCTTAACCACCCCCTCATATAGTAAAATAGCCACTTTACAGTGAAGTAAAGTGGCTATTATATTTTAACCTGTTTAGCGACTGCTTAACTAGCAAGTGTGCGCTTTATAGGCATTAGTTGCTAGCATACTCACAATAATCAGTTAAGCCTTTCTCATCACCACCAAATAAGGTGGCTGGATCATGCGCAGCCAATGGGTAACCATGCTTAATACGGTTAGGTAAATCTGGGTTTGCCACAAATGGGCGGCCAAAACCAACCATATCCACTAAGCCATCTTGTATCGCTTGCTCTGCGGTATCGGCGTTATACTTACCGGCATAAATGAGTACCCCTTGATATGCTTCACGTACCGCTTTTTTAAAGCCTGCTGGGGTTTCAGGAGCATCATCCCAATCCACTTCTGCAATATGTAAATACACAATCTTATGGGTATTTAATAACGCCGCTGCTGCAGTGTAAGTTTCAACAGGGTTATCATCAACGGTGCCATTTAATGAAGTAAATGGGGCTAAACGCACCCCAACTCTGTCAGCGCCAATCGCCTCAATCATAGCGCCAACCACTTCACTTAAAAAACGTAACCGGTTTTCTACTGAGCCGCCGTATTCATCGGTGCGGTTATTCGCTTCTGAATCAATAAACTGGTTAATTAAATAACCGTTAGCAGCATGTAATTCAATGCCATCAAAACCCGCTTCAATCGCATTAAGCGCCGCTTGACGATATTCTTCAATCACAGCTTTAATATCTGCTTTGGTCATTGCCCGTGGCTCAACCACATCAACAAAACCAGGCTCTTGGGTGCCGTTGTCGATAAAGACTTTTACATTTTCAGCTTTAAGGGCAGAAGATGAAATGGGTTGCTCGCCACCAATATTATCAGGGTGAGTAACGCGGCCAACGTGCCAAAGCTGAGCAAAAATAACTCCGCCTTGTTGATGGACTAAATCAGTGGTTTTTTTCCAACCCGCAATTTGTTCAGGGCTGTAAATACCCGGTGTCCAAGCATAGCCTTGACCCATTGCAGAAATCTGCGTGCCTTCAGCCACAATTAAACCCGCTTGTGCGCGCTGAGCATAATATTTTGCCATCATGTCATTAGCCAAGTTTCCTGGCTGTGAAGCACGTGAACGGGTCATTGGTGGCATTACAATGCGGTTGGTTAGTGTATGACGGCCTAGTTGCAGCGTTTGAAATAATGCTTGTTTCATGTTGTCATTCCTCGAAAAATGGGTCATTGAGCAGCCGATGTAATAGGGCTTTGAGATAACGAGCTCAGTTCAGTTAGCTCGGTTCAGTTAGCTCAGTTGAATCAGCTCAATTTGATAGTTATCAGGGTCAGTGATGAATGCGATGTGCGTCGCGCCGCCTTTTACAGGGCCGGGCTCACGAGTGACTTTTCCGCCTAAATCTTTAATCTTGTCGCAAGCAGCGTAAATATCATCCACACCTAAGGCTAAATGACCAAAGGCATTACCCATATCATACTGGTCTGTATCCCAGTTGTAAGTCAGCTCAATGCTAGTGCCATCTGGCTGATCGGCATAACCAACAAACCCTAAGGTATAACGATATTCAGCATTTTCAGCTCTATCGAGCACGCTCATACCCAGTACTTCAGTATAAAACTCAATAGATTTTTCAAGATCTGCAACTCTGATCATGGTGTGTAAAAATTTCATAATTTGCCCTTAGCTTCACTGGGATGAAAGCGATGTTATTAAAGGTGACAAAATAACTATCGAATAAGCTCGCTTTCATTTAATAACGCTAGTTTACGGCAACTATGAGAATTAAAATAATTATTAAAAATTCTTAAAATGATAATATTTTATTATTCATTTGAACTATAGATTCTATAGCGCTACAAAAATGAATCACTCGCTAGCGACATGCTACTTAGCGGCCACAGCGTTTGTTCGCCAGCCAATCAATTCGACATTCTTATTTTACATTCTTGTTCTACACTGTTATTGCCATAAACGTATTACATAAGCGTTAACCATCACCCCTTTGTGCTTTTACCTAAAGCAATATCTGCAAGGAGCGACAATGAAACAAAGTTCAACAAACACGATATTGATAGGTAAAGGCGATAATCCCGTTGAGCTACAACTGCGTTATGGTAATCGTCATGGCTTAATTGCAGGAGCGACAGGTACGGGTAAAACGGTCTCGCTGATGATGTTAGCTGAAAACTTTTCCCGTCAAGGTGTGCCGGTTTTTGTTACTGATATTAAAGGGGATATTTCAGGTCTAGCCGCTGCAGGCAAGGTGTCAGATAAACTATTAGCCCGCGCTGATAAAATTGGTATTAGCAATTTCAGCCCCCAAGCTAATCCATGCGTTTTTTGGGACTTACTCGGCCAGCAAGGTCACCCTATTCGCACCACCGTCAGTGAAATGGGGCCAACATTATTAGCCAGAATGCTGGGGCTAAATGACATCCAAAGCAGCATTTTAGACATCGTTTTTGCCTTAGCCGATAGCCGAGGCTTATTACTGCTGGATTTAGACGACCTTAAAGCGCTTCTGACCTTGGTCTCAAAAGAGCGTAAAACCATCAGTGCTGAATACGGTTTAGTCAGTGCGCAATCATTAGCGGCGATTCAGCGATCGCTGATGAGTTTAAAGCGTGACGGTGGTGAGGTTTTCTTTGGCGAGCCCGCCCTTGAGCTAAGTGACATCATGGGCGTTGATGAGCAAAACCATGGCTTAATCAATATTCTGGCGGCAGATAAATTAGTATTAACCCCAAATTTATATGCCAGTTTTATACTATGGTTGTTATCAGAGCTATACGAAAACCTGCCTGAGGTCGGCGATGCCGATAAACCTAAGTTGGCCTTTTTTATCGATGAAGCCCATTTACTGTTTGAGGATAGCCCAGATCATCTACTTAAGCGTATCGAGCAAATTATGCGCCTAATCCGCTCTAAAGGGGTTGGGGTGTATTTTTGCTCACAATTTCCTGACGATATACCCGATGCGATATTGGGGCAATTGGGTAATCGTATTCAACATGCTTTGCGGGCTTATACACCAAGGGACCAAAAATCGGTTCGCGCCGCCGCTGAAACCTTTGTGGTAAATCCTAAACTGGATATCACCGCAGTGATTTCTAGCTTAGCCGTGGGTGAGGCCTTAGTATCAACCTTACAAGATAATGGTGTACCCAGTATGGTGGAGCAAACCCTTGTCTCTCCGCCCCGTTGCCGCATGGGGCCATTAACACTGACTGAGCGTAATGCTTGTCGCGCCCAAAGCCCTATCGGCAATCATTATGATATCGCCATTAATCGCGAGTCGGCTTATGAACGCCTCAATCAACTCGAGCAACTTGAAAAAGCCCCTGATGCCAAGCCTCCTATAGAAAAAGCTGACACTAAAAAGTCTACCCCAAAAAAAACAAGCTCAACACCCCAAAAAGATAGCGAGGATGAACAAAGCAATTGGTTTAGCGAATTGCTATTTGGCACCAAGCGCCGTCAAGGTCTAGTACAGAGCTTTTCAAAACAAGCTGCACGCGCGGTGGGCAGTAAGTTTGGCAAACAAATTTTGCGGGGAATACTGGGCAGCATTAGCGGCAAAAGCGGTAAATAATTGTTCGCGGTTATATTGCTCTAGCCAGTCATTTTAACTCATCCTTGACCTGTAAATAGGAATTTTTAGCCATAACTGCCTAGAAAGATCACCTTGTGACAAGCTATATTTTTTGAATTAAATCAATAATATCTAACTTTGAAAAATTTCAGCAATCCCTTTGGTTAACTTAGTTGTAACTTCACTAATAAATGCGCTATTGTTTAGTTAATGGAGTTTTTAGAGGTGATTAAGGATGAGCCAATTTTTCACTTTACTCAATCTTAGTTTACTAGACGTCACGTTAGAATATGTCACGTTAGCTGATGCCTCTGTAATAGATAGCATTACTCAGGCCAATGCCTTTCAAACCACTTATGTTGTTATTCTTCGCTATTTTACAAGACCTTCTGACGTTATACGCGCAGCTAGCATCAAACACCTCAAGCACTTAGCGGCATATTACGCCCCTGTGCTTCCATCAGCCCTTATTAGTCACAATAACTTAATAAGGGGCGACTTATAGATATGATTAACCTGCATTTAAGAAAGTCATTATTATTTGGACTGATTGTATTTTCATTCTGTATATCAATTCTGTATCTAGATAATCGCTCAGAAGATTTTGTCATCGATAAGCAAAAACAGCTTATCAGCGAAAACTTATTTAAATTAAAAAAAGAGCATATTACTGATCTTGTTTCATCGGTGCATATCGCAGCTGAAGCAACCCTTAAGCGCGAATACCAAAAACAACAAACTAATCTACAAACGCATTCGCAACAATTCAAATTAGTACTTAATAACACCCCTGAACATCAACGCTGCCAAGTGCTACAAACTTTAGCCGCTGACGATGATGAGTTTCAATACCAATTAACACAATCAGGACAAGCTCTTTGTCAGTCATCCCATAAGCCAAGTTTACACTCCTCTAAGCCAGACAATACCTTGGCTGAAATAAGTATTAACACAGCGATTGCTGATGATATGCAAATGACACTGTCATTATTACCACCTCAAGTTATCAATGAAGCGAAAAAAAGGATCGCTGCCTTTATTAGGCTAATTAAACTGCAGAACCCAGAAACCTACGTTTGGGTAAATGAAGTGATTAATTACGCCGGTGGTGATGACTTTGCCATTAGAAAAGTTCACCCTAGCCAGCCTGAAACCGAAGGGCTGCTATTATCAACCCTCAGTCAAGACATCAAAGGTAACTACCCCTTCCAGATGGAGCTTGATGGCATTAATGCTCAAGGTGAAGTTTACTTCGAGTATTATTTCAAACGTAAAACCAATGATGAAATCGTTAAAAAACTGGCCTATGCCAAATTATATAAGCCTTTTGATTGGATTATCGCCACAGGGGTATATGTGGATGATTTAGAATATGCAGTAGATCAAGAGATCAACAAGCTGATGGTTGAGCTCAATTTTTACAATAATCTGGTCGCCATTATCGCCATCTTTTTATCCGTGTTACTGGTTATATGTTTATACGTGATAGAAAGAAATGCCCTTAATAGCAAAGAGCGAGAGCTGGCACTAAAACACAAGCAACAAGATGTAAAAAACTACCGTCAAGTACTATCATCTATGCTTGATTTAGTGGAGCGGCGCGATAGCTACACCGCTGGTCATACGCGGCGGGTTGCACAATACTCAGTGATGATAGCTAAAGAGATGGGCTTTAGTAATGCTGAAGTGGAAATCCTCTATGAATCAGCAATCATGCATGACATAGGTAAGATATCTACACCCGATAGTATTCTACTAAAACCAGGTAAACTCACCTCGCAAGAATACAAAATTATTCAGCAGCATTTAGACAGCGGCTACAAGCTACTGGTATCGATTAAAGCCTTTAAAAAACATGCTGAAATCATCAGGTGCCATCATGAACACTATGATGGGACGGGTTACCCTCGGGGACTTAAAGGCAAACAGATCTGCCCACTTTCTCATATTCTCATTTTAGTTGACGCCTTTGATGCAATGACCTCAAAACGTATCTATAAAATGAGTAAATCGAAACAAGAAGCTATCGCAGAAATAAAGGCGCTGGCAGGTAAACAATTTTGCCCTGAAACGGTAAAAGCAGCTGTGCCAGTGCTAGAGAGTGCTAATCTAATTCCTGTTGATCATAATTATTTAAAGGATGAGTTTGAAGAAGCAAGGCTTGCCTATTATTACAAAGATTCGCTTACCGGTTTATATAACTATCGATATCTAGAGCACGTTATCACGTTAAACGAAGAGCTATTTAGCAAACATTATCATTGCTGTTACGTCATCAGTTTGTTCAATTTTGGTCAATACAATAAAACCCACGGCTGGCTCGAAGGTGATAAAAAACTTACCTTTATAGCCAACAAGTTAACTGCATTTTTGCCAGAGTCGTTAATTTTTAGAGTGTTTGGCAATGACTTTCTTATCTTAACCCTAGAGCATATAGAGCTAGATGCAAAGTCGCTAATCGCGCAACTAGAACTTGATAACCTTAATATTGAACTTGCGTTAGAGCATATCAATATTGACCAGCAGCAAATCCACAATGTAACTCAATTTACTGAGATTATTAACAAGATAGTTAATAAGAAGACTTGCCCCAATATGCCCTAAAGTTCTGTATCAGGCTTGTAAAGCAACAGCATGAATAGAGGGTATTCATGCAATACTGTCTAACTAATAGTCACGAGATTAATCATAAAATAATCGATCAAGTAGCCCAAATGCGAAATAAAAATTAACTAAAAAATTAACTAATACTATAATGTTAACTGAGGGTTTGAGTCGTATCTCGTAGTATTAATCTAAGGAAGTCAATAATGAAATGGTTACCTGCTAAGTGGGTGTTAGATAAAGAGGCAGAACTATCATTTCAACAATCTTTAAATCAACGCTCACGCACAAATGCAGTAATGATGAGTTACATCTTAATTACGGTGTTGCTATTTTTTACCCTATCTTCATTTGCAGCCACTAATTATACTTTCGCCGACATCTTAACCCGTATTGTCAGCCTCCTAATTGCAATGGTAATGATTTTCAGTATTAAAAAATCAGCCACCTGTTACCTTGATTCGATACTGTTATTTTTTGCGGTGCTGTTTACCCTCATCAATGGTTTATTCTTTTATAGCTATGCTATTAACCATCAAGAGCTCCATGAAGGCGGCCCTATGCTGTCAGCCATTTTTATTACAGCCATTCCCATACTTCACTTAGGTCAAAAGTTCATTATTTGGCTGTTACTGGGTGTTGCTCTGCTTATAATCCAATTCAACACCGAGGTGGATATCATTTGGAGTATAAACTTCTATGTGATAACAGTTACTATCATGACCGCGATGCAATATCAAACGGATGTACTGCTGAGAAAACAATATAAATACGAGTTAATTCAAACACAAAAAGCGCAAACTGATAAGTTAACAGGGATTCATAATCGCTATAATTTCGATAAGCAATTCTCGACTCTGTTACACAATTTAAAACAGGGGCAGTACCTTTCATTGGCGATGATCGATATTGACCACTTTAAAAAATATAATGACCGCTACGGGCATTTAATGGGCGATAAAGCCTTGGTCAGCTTTGCCCAGTTACTTTCAAACCAAGGTGCCGATATGGTGGTGCGCTTTGGTGGCGAAGAATTTATTTTGGTTTCTGTCAGTTCAAATCAAAATAAGCACTGGCTTGAAGATCTCCCCATGCAGCTTAAACGGCTCGAGATTGAGCATAGTGATTCAGCAACCGGGTTTCTGTCAGCATCCGCTGGGGTGGTCAGTGTTAGTGCCAATCAGCGTCACCTAGTTAATAAAACCAAGCTTTTAACCTTAGCCGATCGCTGTTTGTACCAAGCGAAAAAAGCCGGTAGAAACCAAGTGTGTCGCCAAAAGGTATCTTGTGAAGAATAAGACTTAAGTTAAGCTTGAGGCAAAAGTTGCAGTTGAGGCTGAGAATGAACTTGCGCTCACCGCCAGATAGCATCATTCGGATGAGTCTTTTTTATTTGCTTCTCTAGCAACCAAAATAAAGGTTAAATACATTTTAGTTGGCAGTGACAGCACCATGCCAAAAGCGACACACATCGAACTGATGATAATTCCCTTAACGCCCATTGCGGCTACGGTATCATTAAAGTTGTGTAAATAAATCCCAAGTAAAATTAAGCAAATACCAATGGTAATACTGGTTCTAAGCAGTAGTATTAATTGTCTATTGCTCACTTAATTCTCCTCATTCTAAATCACGTCTTCGAATAATTTCAATCCGCCAGACATCACCTCTGCGATATTCTTGTAAAAGAATAAAGATAAGGTATGAAAACCACAATCGCCAATCTAGCCGCCAACAACAAAAACAACGTAAAAACAATAACTTAAAATAAATTACACCATATTCTCTGATAAATCTTACGTAAATCAATGTATTAAAACTCATCCATCTTTATTTGCTTCTACTATAATTTTTATAGATTTGTCGATTAACGTTATTTAATGCATTTAAACATAAAGTGCGCATCATTTTGGGATTTTACTATGAACACAGGTAACACGGATTTGTCACGTCGAGGTTTCATTAAAAAATGTGTGATTGGTGGTGTTGCGGTATACAGCGCACCAATGATTTTTGATAAAAATAAAGCTTTCGCCGCAACCACCTCAGAGCAATTAAAAGCCAAATGGAATGTTGGCGCTAAACCCGCTTATCGCTATGATGCGATAGAAAAAGTCACCGGACAGAAAATTTACGGCCGTGACTATCGCGCTCAGGACATCCCTGACTGGCCTAAAAAACAACATTATGCACATATTATTAGGGTCAACCGAGCTGATAAAATTCTCGTTGATTTAGACCTTTCAAGTATTCCTGATAATGCCAAACCTTACTTTACTATTACTGCTAAAACCCTAAAAGACAACCAACTTAAGTTACCCGATTTCTATGGCAAAAACATGCTATTACCATTAGGTAACACTCCAGATTATCAAGGTCATGAAGTCGCCATTTTACTGTTTGATACATTCATAAAATATAAACAAGCCAAAGCTGCAATTGAGTTTAATGACGCGATTTTCAAATGGGGCGAATCAACTCCGTTAGTCACCGCCAACCAAGATCCCTATGCTTGTTGGCGTATCATTCGACAACAAGGCGACGGTGGCAGCGACGCAGAAGATAAATACAGTACTTTGCATGATGGATTAATTTTCCCTGATTATGAAAATCATAAACCAGTTTGGAGTGCCAGTATTAACCCATCAGGTAATAGTGCCGAAAAGGCCATGTATTACGCCAGTGAGTTACAAAATGATTTAACTAATCCAGACTGGTTAGTGATTGATAAAAATTTCACGACCCAATCAATTGAACCCATGATGTTAGAACCTGAAGCATTTAATGGTTGGTTTGATAAAAACAACGCCAGATTACACGTGGTCATTTGCTCTCAATCCCCCCAAGACTTTTACGCACAAGCCGGTGAGGTATTAGCAAAAAGTCCCCTAAGTGTTTCCATTAAAGAGCTTATCGTCCACACCCCTTATATTGGTGGTGGCTTTGGCGCTAAAGATCATACCATTTTCCCGTATTACGGCATTATTGCCTCACTTTATAGTACCAATCCAGTGCGAATCGCCAATGATCGTTTTCAACAATTTCAATCAGGTTTGAAACGCCATACGTTTAACATGGATCACAAACTGGCTTTTGATAAAAAAACCAAGAAAATAACTGGATTAGTCACCAATATGGTACTAGCCGGAGGAGGAAGAAAGAATTTTTCTGATTCGGTTACCATGGTCGGCGCCAGTGCAATTCAGAGTATTTATTACTTACCAAGAAATGATATCCAAGCCTGGTGTCACCCTTCAGCAACCCCTCACGCAGGATCTATGCGGGGCTATGGCACACTGCAGTCCATGGGCGCGATGGAAATGATGATCAATGAAGCTGCCGAAGCGTTAGATATTGATACCTTTGAATTACGAAGAATTAATGCCTTTAAAACTGGACAAAAAAATACCCAAGGCGCGACGCCTAACGGTAAAGCACGCTACGTCGAAATGCTCGATTTAGCTGAAAAGCATGATATCTGGGTTAATCGACAACAAAACAAAGCAGACTTTGAAAAAGCCAACCCAACTAAAATGTATGGCGTCGGCTTTGGGATTGCCACCAAAGATTACGGAACGGGAGCTGAGGCACCATCGGCTTCGGTTGCCATCACCCCCGAAGGTAAAATTGTTATCCAAGTTTGCTCAATTGAAATGGGCACGGGAACCGAAACATCCCAAGGGGCATTAATAGCCAAGTACCTAGGTAATATGGCTGATGAAGTCCATATGGCAAAGATTCAAGAATTTGATGCCATGGAGTTAATTGAAAACGACAATCCATACACTATGTCTCAAGCCCATCAAGATGAAATGTCTAAAAAACCCACATGGACACCTGCCATAGGAATGGCCTCATCAGCCAGTCAGTCATCCTTTTTTCAAAGCCATGCTACCGCTCAGGCTGCAAAATTTATTCTACAATACAGCTTAATACCCGCTGCTGCCGCTATCATCAATGGTCAGAGCACAGCAAAAATTGATCCTGCTACGGTAAAATACAGCTGGGATAAGGGCGCTATGGTGCTAGCAGGCCAGCAACCTATCCCTTTTGCACTACTTGCCAAAAAAGCCCATGCCATGGGATTAATCACCTCTGTCATGACCCATGCCTTTAATCGCTGGGAATGGGCAACCGCTGATTTTGACATTAACGGTAAAAAACAAAACTTTCCGTTAGATGCAATTGCTATTCAATATGGTATTGGCGCAACAGCAGAACAAAAGCAGCAATACAATGCTGCAGGCTATCAAGTCATAAAACGTCTATCAGTCAATTACCCTAAAACCAATATGAACAATGCCATGGTCACTTACTACACCCCTTGTGCAACCTTGGTTGAGATTGCCATTGACAAGCAGCAAGGGAATGTAGAGATATTGCGCACCCATAGTTGGATTGAACCGGGAAATGTCCATGTTAAAGAACTCGTTGAAGGTCAGCTTGAAGGCGGGCTAACAATGGGCGTTGGACACGCATTATATGAATACCTACCTGATGACGAAACAGGAGCTGGAACAGGTAAATGGAACCTAGACCGTTACCAAGTTCCTTTTGCAAAACATAATGGTGTATGGAATATGAAGCATACCATTATGCCACCATTGTCAGATTCAGATGACTCAAAAGGTGTTGCCGAGGTCGTGATGATCCCTGTGGTACCTGCATTAGTGGAAGCTATCTATCAAGCAACAAACCAGCGTTTTTATCATCTACCGATTACACCACAAGACATATTGAAGGCTATTTAATTATGAGTGATATCAGTTTAACAATTAACGGAAAATTAGTCGGCCCTATCGATGTAGGCACGGATGTCATGATGATTGAGTTTCTTCATGAATATCTCAATATGACTGGAACAAAATTTGGTTGTGGTGAAGGCATTTGCCATGCTTGTGTAGTGATCGTTGATAATGATGATGGCAGTAGTAGCACAGTAAGAACTTGTATCTCGGGTGCTCATGCATTCAACAACTTTAAAATCAGAACCATTGAAGGCCATGCTAAAACCAATAACATGGGTGAAATCATTCAACTTAGCCCAGTACAAGAGTCATTCATCAAGCATTTTGCCTTTCAGTGTGGTTGGTGTACCTCTGGCTTCACCAACGAAACCACACTACTGATAGAAAAATTACAAAAGGCGCCCATTAACAAAGCTGATGTAGAGGCGGTTATTCTTGAGTCTTTAGGGGAGCATGTATGTCGCTGTACCGGTTACGTAAAATATTACCAAGCAGTTAAAGAACTGATACTCACAACAGAGGGTTTAACCACATAAATAGTAACCACTTAATCCTGGTTCACTGCAAAATAAAGGCTATCTCATTAGATAGCCTTTATTTTTTACATTGATTTAAATAAACCACCCCATCGTTAAGCCATAAATATGATGTTCGTTGCAGTGGAAAGTAGCTTATAAAAATATCGAATTAATATTTTCACATCACTATTGGCAAAGTTCTATAGATAACTATTCGCATAAGAAAGGCCTGAAAGACTAAAAACCGTTACAAAATGATCTTTGTAGCTATCGTGGTTTAGCAACTCAGTAAACAGATGAATTACCAAACAGGCGTTGAATCGAGCAAGGCGATAAGGGAAAAATATAAACTAAGCAGTTGAGACGTGAGGTGTTGGATTTAGGATTTTGAATGATGGATTTTGAATAATGGATGCTGGATGCTGGATGCTGGATGCTGGATGAGACAGGCATTGAATTTTAGATACAAAAAAGCGAACCCAAAGGTTCGCTCTTTTAATAATTACGATAAATAGGTAAACCTAAAAGCGTAATTATTTGAAGTAACGTACTGGCTAGCCAGTGACGTCGACTTTCAAATTAGATAGCAACTACGTTAGCTGCTTGTGGGCCTTTTTGACCTTGCTCTAAATCGAAAGAAACTTTTTGGCCTTCAGCTAAAGTTTTGAAACCTTCAGAAGCGATAGCACGGAAATGTACGAATACATCTGCGCCGCCATTGTCTTGAGTGATGAAGCCGAAACCTTTGTCTTCGTTAAACCATTTTACGATACCAGTAGTGTTAGACATAATGTGTCCCTTATATAATTAAGAATTAAAAAATTTATCGCGAAAATGCGATGCGCTGAGAGCTGAATTATTTAATGTGACGATGAAGCTAAGGGAAACACAGAGGAACAACGATAACGTAGAATTCTGAGGCTTTACTTTTACTTGATGTTTCATTAATAACTCTGAATGTCAGAGCGAGGTGAATCTTACATTAGTTTAAAAAATTGTAAAGGTATTATTTTATTTAAATATCAAAACAGCCAGATATCTGACCACTGACTAACAGGTATATAGCACAATTAATCGCTAATATACTTATGCTTAGCAGTAATTATAGCTCTGGCTGCTATGGTTTAGCTGTGATTGATAATAATATAGCTTGTCACTTGGCTATGACGGTTATCATGGATATTTACAGTGGATTAACTTTTTTCAACGCCCCGAAACGATCAGCATCAATCCCTTGCTTCCAATAGCCAACAGCAAAGATGTTAAGCCTTTCAAAACCAAGCTCTTGTTGTAATACGGGCTTCAAAGCGCGTATTTGACCAGCTTCTAGCCCCATAAAGACATGACTATCCTTGGGTAAGTCTTTAGCGATTAGTTGTACTTGTTGCTCAAGGGTTATTGTTGACTCATCTTCAATAAACCAATGAGTATTTTTTGAATCGTCATAATCCATCTCAATGATATCAGCACGGGTAGGCACGCTAATAATGGCCTTTAATTGGGCATCAGGATTAAATCTAGGCACGTAACCATTTATGGCATTTACAGAGGTGATATCCCCCACCAGCAAGTAACTATGGTGATTAAAGTCAGTTAATTTCATCAAACCTGGGCCCGCTATACTAATACGGTCGCCCACTTTTGCCTTTTTTGCCCAACTGGTGGCAGGACCTTGGTGACGGTTAATCACAAAATCTAACCCTAGCTGGTTAGTGTGTGGGTTAAAAAAACGAATCGTGTACGAACGCATTTTTTGCGCTTCATCGCCCGTCGATGGCAAAAACACTTTAACGTGCGCGCCTTCAAGCCCCTGCGGAAAACCTTGTAAACTGGTTCCGCTAAAGATAATTCGACGTAAATGAGACGACAGCTCAATAATCTCTGCAACCTGTACAGAGCGCAAATTGGGCTTTCTAGGCTTCATAGAGACATCCTCTTCGACTTGAAAAAAAGCTAGTAAGTTGATAAGGTCAACTATAGTTAGCATTGTTGACTAAGTCAACTAATTATCAGGACCAACCAAAAATGAGTCACTTATCCATTTCTGATGCGATTTTTAACATCGCACATTCATACCGTTTAGCCATGCGATCTTCTCTTAAGGCTAATGAAATTGGCTTAAATGCCATGCATGTTAAATGCCTTAGCTTGATTAACAACAGTCACACTTGCACCGCAAACGATATCGTTAACCTTTTAGCCAGAGATAAAGCACAAATTGCTCGGTTAATAAAAGAAATGATGGATAACCAATGGCTAACGAAAACGGCAAACCCAGAAGATAAAAGAAGTCAGATATTATCACTGACTGCAGACGGTAAAAAACTCGCTGTACTGATTGCAAAAACCCAAAACGATGTGAATCAAAAAATGCTGCGAAACCTGCCAGTTGAAGACTTGGCCACATTTACACGCATTGCTGATGCGCTCTTTAATAACCTTAATGACAATGAAGAATAAGCGGCCTTTTAGTTAGTTGCCTTTATCTTAGCCGGTTTTTAGCATGACAAGTCTCTCCTAGCACTAAGGCTTGTAAGCCGAGCGATATCAGTGCTAAATACTTGGCAGTAGCTTTGACGCGAATAGCCACAAATTTGCTATTGAAACGAATCGAATAACAGATTAAAATGCGCCCAAATTTGAGGGAGTAGCCGTTCTGTCACCACGACAGGAGGTTGTGTCAACATAATTGGTCGAAGACCATGGTGCAATCAACGCTTAGCATTAAGCGTCTGGCGAGACTCGAATGACCACACGCATATAGCTAGGGCTGGGCGTGGGTTTTTCGTGTCTTAACACAACCAGCCCTTGCAGTGCGTTATATTATGTTGTCATTATTTTTACCTTTACTTGCACTCGTTGCAGGTCTTATCGCTTTATCTGTCAGTGCCGACCGGTTGATCGCAAGTTCTGCGACTCTGGCTAAGCATTGCAAAGTCTCTATGTCCTTTATCGGTATGACTGTGGTGGCTTTTGGCACCTCAGCTCCAGAACTTCTCGTGTCCTCTATCGCAGCCCTAAATGGTGCTGGCGAACTCGCTATTGGTAATGGTATTGGCTCTAATATCGTTAATATAGGATTAGTACTTGGCATTTGTGCTTTACTCGTGCCGTTATCCATTAAAGTCCATTTCATTCGTCGAGATTTACCTATCTTAATCGCGGCAATCTTATTTTGCGCCCTGTTAATGTCAGACGGCAATTTAGACTTCCAAGATGGCTTATTACTACTAGTAGCGTTAGCGGCATATTGTGGTTACCTAGCCTTTTTAGTGGGTAAAGGCGAAGCTGACGCAGAAGAAGTTGAGTTTTTAGAAATATCTAAAAGCCGCTCTGCTGTGGAAACGCTATTAATGCTAAGTGTGCTGTTAGCCGCCTCACAACTGATGGTTTGGGGCGCTGTAGAACTGGCTAAAGCTGCCGGGATCAGTGAGTTAATCATTGGGCTAACCGTTATTGCCTTTGGTACCAGTTTACCAGAGTTAGCAGCAGCCATTGCTGGAGTGCGCCGCGGTATGCATGACATGGTATTTGCAACTGTGATTGGTTCAAATATTTTCAATATACTTGGGGTGATTGCCTTCCCTGCGCTGTTAGGTGACAAGCAGCCATTACCAGAATTATTGGTCGCCCGTGATTACCCTATGATGCTGTTACTCACCGCTATCGTCGCTGTGGCATTTATGGTTACTTATTTTAAACAAAGAAACATCCCTGCTACTGAAAAAAGTTATACCTTTGGCCGCACTGCGGGGGCGCTGTGTTTAGTGAGCTTTAGTGGCTATATGCTTTATCTCGGCGCTGTGACAATGCAGGCCTAGTTAGCTAGGTAAATATTAACTAGGTAACCATTGGCTAGGTAAACAAAAGACAAATAACAGTGGGGTTCGAGTGCCCCACTGACCTTTACTCTTCGCTTACTTAACCTTCTCATTCCTATTCTGTATTTTCTTGATTACTGCCAAGCGCTATCAGGCTTCCAACTCTCTGCCCACATTGGTAATTGCTCAGCAGGCATTGGCCGTGCAATACCATAACCTTGCGCTAGCATGCAGCCCATAGACAATAGCTGGGTTCCATGTTCGATGGTTTCAACACCTTCAGCAATAACTTGGCGATGAAAAGCCCGCGATAAACTAATCACCCCCATCACAATGGCGCGGTCATCAATATCAATCAGCATGCCTTTGACAAAACTCTGATCAATCTTCAGTAGGTTGGCAGGTAAACGTTTAAGGTAAGTGAGTGATGAAAACCCTGTGCCAAAGTCATCAAGTGCAAAGCTGACGCCAATATTAATGCATTGCTCCATTGTCGCCAGCACTTGCCCCATATCCCCCAGCGCGCTGGTTTCTAGTATCTCAAGCTCCAATGAACTCGGTTTAATCAACGGTCGCTGCGCTAATGCTGCTGAGAGTTTGGCAGTAAAATCTTTTTGTTGTAATTGTAAGGCGTCAATATTAACGCTGACAGCAATATCAAAGCCTGCAAGGGTCCATGAATACATCTGTGAAAGCGCGGTATCAATAACCCAATCTCCCAAAGTGACACTGATGGAATGATTATCAATAAAAGGAAGAAACTCCCCAGGTAATAGCAAGCCTTTCTCTGGGTGCTGCCAACGGATCAACGCCTCACAACCGATCACAGTGCCTAATTTCATATTCACTTTCGGCTGGTAATATAAAACAAACTCATCTTGCTCAATCCCCCGCTGAATATCATCAATCACCTCAAGGGTGCTTTGTAAGGATTTGTCTTTATTGACATCAAACAGGTGATAGCGGTTTTTGCCACTTTGTTTAGCTATATACATGGCCTGGTCGGCATGGCGTATCAGTTGATCTGCACTCACACCATCTTGAGGGTACAAGGTAACTCCAATACTGGCAGACACCTGCAAAATGGCTCCAGCAGCTTTAATCGGACAACTTGCTACCTCTAGCATCCGCTCTAGAACCAACTCACAATCGTGCATGCTTTCTAAATCCACCAGTAAAGCAATAAATTCATCACCACCAATACGGGCCAGAATGTCTCCATCTCGCAGAGTTTCGCTCATTAACTGCGACAAAGTAATTAGCAACTCGTCACCGACATTATGGCCATAGGTGTCATTAACGGCTTTGAATCCATCTAAATCAAGGTAAGCCACGGCTAAAAATTTTCCGCGTCTGATGCTCTGACTCATTGCATGATCCAGTCGTTCCGCCAGCATTACCCGATTGGCTAACCCTGTTAGCGGATCATAATGGGCAATGTGTTCTAGTTGTTGTTGATGGCGCTTCATTGAGGTGATATCTGAAAACAGTGCGACATAGTTTTGGGTTTGCCCCTCGGAATCTGTAACCGCACTAATGGTGATTAGCTCGGCAAATATGTCGCCATTTTTACGCTTATTCCACAGCTCGCCTGACCACTGCTTATGTTGTAATAACGATGCCCACATCCTGTTGAAGAACTCGCTGTTGTGCCTACCTGAGTTTAAAAAACGTGGGTTTCTGCCAATGACTTCTTCTCGCTCATAACCGGTAATCGCGCTAAAAGTGGCGTTAACATCAATAATAACCCCATTAATGTCGGTGATCATGATGCCCTCACGGGCATGAGTAAAAACACTGGCTGCGAGTTTGAGTTGATCTTCAATTTTTTTATTATTACTAATATCAATAACTTCAATAACTCGTGCATTACAGCCTTTATAAGTAATATTTTTTCCCTTAATGCTTAGCGGATATCGTGTTCCGTCCTTGCGAAGGCCTTCAGCTTCAAAACTATTTCTATCATCTTGATGCATTCTTATTTTTACCGTTTCAAGATACTCTTTCGCGATTAATTTCAAACCATCCATACCAATGAGCTCTGAGTAACTGAAACCAGTAATAGTGGATAAACCATTATTACACTCAAGGATACGGCCCTGATCATGGATAACAATACCGCCATAGGTTGCTTCGCTAAGAGCCCTAAAGCGCTCCTCACTTTGCTGTAAAGTCGTTTTAGCCTCTGCCAAACGTCGATTAAACAAGTGCATATAGAGAGTGATACTACTGGCTAAAACCACCAAAAAAAGCGCTATGGATAATACCGGGTAGAGCCAGTTAGGAGTTGATGTAGGGCTATCATTATAAATAAAGCCATCAAGGTGACGAATATCATTGACCACACTGGCCTTAGCAAAGGTATTTGCCATATGTTGCCAGCGATCAGAGTTCATATGCCCAATTTGGATCAAATTAGGCAGAATCAAGTTTTGCATTGCATTAGCTTCATAGAGCAAATGCTCACGGGTTTTATTAACCTGATACTTAGCCATTAATATATCGACTATTTCTTCAGGGTTGTCCATGGCATAGCGCCAACCTTTGAGGGTCGCTCGCCTCATTGCCGCAACACGTTTTGGATAATTATTTAACTCAGCTTCAGTAGTGAAAAAAATATCACTGTAAAAATCAACTCGGTAGCTTACTGGATCAATAATGTCATAGGGGACATTAGCTTGAGCAAGTACATAGGGTTCATTGGTAATATAAGAGTTAAAAGCATCCACCTTGCCCGTGATTAAATCATCAAGCTGAAAGCTGCTGGGGACGATCTCAAGCTGTGACAAGGAAATGCCTTCATTAACTAACATGGTCAAAAAGCCTGCATCTTTATCCTTATTCGCCAGCATCACTCTTCTGCCAATAAGGTCATGGGCAGAGCGTATTCCTGACTCTTTTAACGTCAACAAGATAGATGGTGAATGCTGAAAGATAGCAGCCAAAGCAATAAGTGGTTCACCTAAAAGGCGATGGTATAGCACCTCACTGTTACCTACTGCATATAAAGCATTACCCGATAACACTTCGGCTACCGGTAAGCGTTGCGGATCGCCTTCAAGCAAACGAACCTCAAGACCTTCTTCTTGATAAAAACCCTTTTCTAACGCAGCATAATAGCCGGCGAATTGAAATTGATGATGCCAACGTAACTGCAAATATACGATATCCACTGCTTTTGTTGACGCTAGTGATAACGATTCTGATATTTGGGTTATTTTGAGCTGTGCTGAGGTTTTTACAGAGCGTTCAACTAAAGGCTCAGATTTAGGCTCTGATAAGGGGGCAGATAAAGCCGCAGCGAACGAGCTAGATACGCTTACGATTAACAAAGTCACTAAGACAAATAGCACACACACAACTGCTGCACGACGCATCATCGAAGCATAGATACAATTTCTGAGCGATAATAAACCAAACCACATGCAGTAAACCTTAGCGCTAACAGTCGATAAAGGGTGCTAAATGCTGTACTTAAACCATGAATTTATTGGTACTGAGATTAAGAAATAAACGGCATTGCCATCGCAGGGAGGGGAATATAACTAAAGCTATTAGAATCTAAAAATTGCTCTTCTTCCCTGATATTAAAATCGACTTAAACCGCTAAAACTACTTTTTATCTTTGCAGCCAAAACACTGAATAATAAAAGTATAGAAGATAACAACACCTTCGCCATCAGCCAGGCTAGTTTAATCTAAAAAAGTGTCAAATAACGCCAATTTGTGGCAAGTATGTATTCAAGCTGAGTGTGAATAGCTTGGATATACTGCCAATAAAATATGCAAACCGATAAGATAACCCAGCAAAGAGTTCACCTGACTCTGAACTCTGGAAAAATAGCACTGAGCAGGTGGGCAAGTTAACACATGCCCACACACAGCTTAGCGCTCAACTCAGGCTAGTCTTGCTTCAAAAAATGCCACGGTTCTTGACCAAGCAAGTTCAGCATTTTTCTCATCATAACGGCCGGTAGAGTCATTATGAAAACCATGATTAGCATTGGGATACATGTGCATAACGTAATCGACATTGGCCGCTTTTAAATCCGCTTCATATTCTGGCCATGACGCATTAACCCGTTTATCAAGCTCACCCAATTGGATCATCAGTGGCGCCTTAATATTTGGCCGTAAGGCTTTGGCCGCTGGCGTACCATAAAATGGAACTCCGGCATCAATCAGATCGCTTTCTATCGCGGCTAAATAATTCACCATATAGCCACCAAAACAAAAACCTACTGCCCCCAGTTTACCGTTAGATTGCTGATGTGATTTTAAAAACTTAGCAGCGGCAACAAAATCATATTGAATTTTTTCACGCTCAAGGGTGCGCTGCATGGATCTGCCTTCATCGTCATTGCCAGGATAGCCACCTAGCGGAAACAAGGCATCAGGCGCAAACGCAATAAAGCCTGCTTTAGCCAGCCTGCGGGCCACATCTTTGACGTAAGGGTTTAAACCTCTATTTTCATGAATAACCAATACCACAGGGAATTTACTATCAGGGTTTTCTACAGCTTGGGTGGGTAACACTAAATAGCCTCGACCTTCGCCATGGCCTTGGGGGGACGCAAAGTTCTGATAACTGGCTTTAATGTCACTATCGTTAAATGACACTTGCTCGGCTAAGGCATAATTAGGTAATAGCGCACTGGTTAATACTGTCATGGAATAGCCCAGCGCCACTAAACCGGTTAATTTTTTCATAAAAGTACGACGGTCCATGCCGCCATGTGCATATTCATCGTACCAATCAAAAGCTTCTTGTGGAATATTATTATTTTTCATATTTTACCCATATCAAATTAGCGGCGCTGGTGTATTGACTTGATTACTATTAACTCATCGCAGCATTTACCTAAACAAATGAGAATAACAATCAAAACCATTTTAACTAATTAATATGCGGTAAGCTTGCTTAAAAAGCAAACATAAAGCAGTTGATTTATTTACACTAAAACATAAGCAAATAACGGCGCGCCAATCACCATAGCAATACCGGTAAAAATCATGGTTAGGCTGGCAACAACCCCTTCCTCTTGGCCAATTTCAGCCGCCTTGGCCGCGCCCACACCATGGGCAGCGCCGCCTAAAGCTGCACCTTTTGCCAATGGGCTTTTAATTTTGGCTAATTTAAATACAGGGCCGCAAAGTAACATGCCTAGCACCCCAGTAATTAATACTAAGGTTGCAGTTAAATCAGGTGCACCGCCAAATGCGGTAGTTGCCTCAATAGCAAATGGGGTTGATACTGAACGCACCAGTAAACTGTGTGATAGCTCAGGCGGTAAATAAACAAACTGCTCAATCAGCCATGAAGATAATAATCCCACCAGCAAACCAGTAATCACCCCAATGCTAATTGTTAATGGATAACGGCCAATTAATTTACGCTCACGGTATATGGGCAGCGCAAAAGCGATGGTTGCAGGCGCAAGCAAAGCGCTAAGATAATGGTTATAAACAAAATAAGTAGGTAACGGCACTGAAAAAATCACTACCAATACCATTAAACTCGCCGGAGTTGAAATAATCGGTGATAACCACCAGTAATGGTAATGTCGGTGCAAAAACTTACTACTAAAATAAGCCACTAAAGTCGCTAAAAGACATATCAGCGCTAAGGTTTGTGATGTCATCCATGGCGACGTCATTAAGGTCAATGAGCTAAGAAACTGCATATTAAACTCCCACCGTATCTGACGTTGCCAGCGCTGCATCTGCTAACATTTTTGTCGCTCTGTTGCGCCTTGCTCGGTTTCTACGGCGCTCGAATCTAAATACCCTATCAATAACAAAGCCGGTGATCACTAACACTGAAATACTGCCCAGCACTAAGGTGAACATCAAACTACCCCCAAACTCTTCAAACATAGGAGCATAATGGATTGAGGCGATAACGGGAGGAATAAAAAACAGCAATAATTCACCAATTAACCACATTGCGCCAACGGCCACAAACCGCTCAGGTAACCACTTAAATGCCAGCAGGCTGTACAAAAAAATCAGGCCAATCACACTACTTGGTATGGGTAACGCTAACAGCTCAACCAAGTATTGGGCGCTAAAAGCTAACCCACACAAAAAAGCCACTTGTAACAGCAAATGGGAAGTTCGTTTTACAAACAGCAGGGAGGAAGTCATAACACATCAGATTGAATTAGTTTCGATGTGGCTATTTTACCCTTGCAATAAAAATAAAAATAATGAATATTATTTACCAAATAGATAACTAATGGTTATGTAATTATGGATCTTAAAACGCTGCAATATTTTGTCGACATCGTAAACTGTGGTGGCTTTAATCGCGCTGCAGAAAAAATCCATATTAGCCAACCTGCGCTGTCAAAATCCATCACCCAATTGGAAGCTGAACTTGAGCTTACGCTACTCACCCGTGGTAAACGCGGCACAGCCGTAACCCTTACCAGCTACGGCCAGCTGGTGTATGACTATGCGCAGCAGTTACTCAGCACCAAACAAGCGCTGTTTGATGAAATAGCCTTACTGAAAGGGCTCCATAAAGGGCAGTTAAAATTAGGCTTAGCGCCACTGGGCAGCGCCGAGCTATTTGCGCCAATTATTGCCAAATACCAGCAACGTTATCCACACATTAATAATCAGCTGTTAGTTCGCGGTGGAGTGCAACAAACCTTAGCATTAAAAAATGGCGAAATAGAGCTAGCAACAGGTATTATCGAGCTTAATCAAGAGTTTGAAGGAATAGCAATTCATACCGAGCCTATGGTCGTGGTGCTGCCAAGTCAGCACCCGCTGGCAAAGCAGCCGCAAATATCCATCAAGGCACTGGGTAACTGCGAGCATATCTTATTTGAAGCAGAGTTTTCACTGCATGAGATGGTCATTAATGCTTATCAACAGGCTGGTATCAGCATAGAAAGCCCAACCTTAGTGAATCAACCTGAGTTTGGCATAGCGCTGGTTGCTGCAGGCACTGGGATAATGTTATTACCTAAGTTTATTGCCGAGCGTTATCAACTGGAAGGCGTGGTGCAGCGTGAACTTATTGATACCAATTTAAGCTGGAAGATGAATTTATTTTGGAGTAAAGGCAAGCCATTATCTTTTGCCGCAATGGCCATGATTGAACTGGTTAAAGAGCACCTAAACCAGCTAGCGCTTTAAATGCTAAAGTTGAATCATTTCAGATGAGATATCTCGCTATCAAACAACCTGAAAGTGATAATAGAAATGGATCGATTCTAAAGACAATTTAGGGCATAAGTGATTGAGTAATGCCGCAGTGGACGAAAACCCGGGCCAAGCGGCGGCTTTTTGCTTTTTCTGGCAGACCTTGTTAAAAGTAGTCACGACTGACCCAAGATGCGCCAGTGAACGAACACGCAATGACATAAGAGCCATGACAAAGTTTTCGCTTCTTTACATGTACACTTTAGCATTCTCGTGAAATCTAGTACGCTCTGATTTCCATCAGCTATCCTTACGGCCATACCCATGATTGAAGTTTCAAAGAACTTCATTAGCTGTTGAGTTGACATCATCCTTTTATTATCTTCCGCAGCTTCATGTGCTATGAATTTCTCGCCTTTCCAATCTAACAAGTTTACTAGCAAGAATCAGGGCAAGATAACGATGCCAATTTACAATAGAATACGGTCTTAGATGTTATATCACATTCTAAGACCTTCTATTACTTAATAGGATCCAGTTAAAAGCTATAGCCAATATCTGTACCGTTACTGATACTCAGAGTTTCACCGAGTAAGGTGAAACTCATTTCTGATGAATCATAAGTAGTGACTTTATAGCAAACTTATTAAAGCTTTTTTGCAGATGAAAGTTCAGCTTCTAGCTCTTTCATCGCTTTTTGAGTTTTAAATTCAGAATAAAGTACGGCTTCATCGTTAGGATCTAGCTTTTTACCAGACTCTTTAATTAACTTGTCAAATAAAGGCTTAGTATTTTCCATAATGACTAATGCACACAATTGTTTTTGATCATCAATACGAGCAAAAGCGACTTCTTTTGGTATTGCGCCTACAAGACTTTGTTCAGCAATCTGTTTGCTTACTTGTGCAAAGCTTGAACTACTTGTAGTCGTGTCATCTTCTTGTTGCTGTTGGTTAACTAGCTTATCCATCACCATTGCTTTAGTGTTTATTTGCGCAGCTAGATCTGCACGTGCGTTGGCAATCGCTTGTGCTCTACTTGCAGCCATATTACCGCTCCACTGAACACAGCTTGAAGATGCTAAGCCTGTTTCATGTGTCGGCATCAATACCCAACTCGGGACACTGTCATTTTCAGCTAGCGGTGTCGACTGAGGCTCTTGAGTGCTACTACATGCACCAACTAAAAGAAGGGTGCTAGCGATCATTAAATGTTTCTTCATCATAATTTACTGTTTCCATTCCATGTGGGTAATTTTGCTTGGTATTGCTCTTCTAATTTACGAACTTTTTTAAGGTAATTCTTAGTTTCAGAATAAGGTAAATCTTGCATTAGAGTGTGATAAACCTGCTCACTAGACATGGTATTTATTTTCCCTAATGCTTGTTTAACATTGCGATTGCTACCACCATTAAATGCCTTAGCGACATTACCTGCACCGGTATTGTAAGCCGCTATAACGCAGTATTTTCGACTTTGAGGATCAATAATGCCCTTAAGGTAGCGCTCAGATAATATCGAAAGATAGCCTGCTCCATAGAGAATATTTGTTTCTGGCTGATAGAGTTCGTTTGCGGTGGGAGCAGCTTCTTGTTGAAGCAACTTATTAGCCACATCCATTCCTGCCGATCTCGGGACAATCTGCATTAAGCCAAAGGCTGGTATATGGGATTTTGCTTCTGGATTAAATGATGACTCAGCATGGGAGATTGCTAACAATAAAGCCAGTTCTTGTCGCTGCTCACTGGCTTGTGTATTAAACGAATCCAAATATGGTGATGCCTTTTTATATAAATAGTCGTCAGGTAACGCAATCGTATACGACTGTATATTCTTATACTTCACATCCTTCTTTTTAACTTGCTCTACTTGTTTTTCAAGGTTTTTAACTCGTAACTGCTGTTGCTTATCAAGCTGTTGCTTCTTAGTCTTTAGCTCAGTTTCAGTAAGCCTTTCGTCAGCCTCAAAGCTATTTACGACTTGCTCATGCTGCACAATAATTTGTTGTTTTAGCAAAATTTCAGATGCTTCGACTTGAGGTTGCTGAATCATTTTTGGCGTTGTTTGCTGTAACAATTCAAAAGAATCGTCATTGTCGATGACGATTTTTACTAACGTCGCTGTATTGCTTTTATCCAGTTCTGCTGACGTTAAAGGATCATCCCCAACAAGCTGCTCTATGGTTAACGTATTGGCTTGTTCGTTAACAATAATCCTGCTGTTTAAATCGTCACTATAAACAATTTCTTGCTCAATTGAGCTTTGCGCAGGTGCAGCCCATTGCTCTAGCAGTTGGCCACGAAATGCATCATAGTCTGCCAAGTATTGCTGCCTAAATGTGTCATATTCTTGCTGTCTTTGTTGGCTGAAATCCTGTTGCTGCTGTTTCCAGCCTTTTTTAAACTCATCAAAAGAGGCATCTGTTGCGAGTACCAAAGACGGTAGAAGTATCATTGGTAGCAGTAGTTTACGCATGACTATGTCCTTAAAAGTAAGCATTGAATTCATACTTTGTCAGCAATGAATCTGCAATATATTGCGGTGAAATCTCAGAAATGCCATAAAAATTAGCAGTATAAGCCGCTAGTTTTTGTGTTAATTGGCTTACCTCTGCAGAATTGTCTTCTAACGTTGCATGTTCAAGCTCATTCAAGGTTAAAGTGGCATTTGTTTGAACTTGTTCATATTCAGTGAAACCGGCCAACAAATTTAAGTACATTCCCTGTGCCCCTAATTCTTTAGATTGCAGGTAGTAACTCACATTTTGATAATCATAAAAAAATAAATTTGAATCAGCTGTTATATCTGCAATGGTATTGGCTTTAAGTAAGTGGTCAGTAAAAGGTACTGCTGGGGTGAACTCAGCAAGTAACGGATTTTCATGTTGTAAGCTATGTAGCACAATTCCCACAATGCGCTGCTCTTTGTTAATTAGCGTCAGCAGATATTTAGGATCTTTATAATAACGATATTCGATATTGGGATCTAAATTCGAGGTTTTAATCACCTGAGGAATACCCACACTCTGCTGCACAAACTCAAGATAATTACCAATATCCAAAGCTGCTACTCTTTTATCCTCTATCTGGTGAGTAAAATGAGTAATGAATGCTTGATAACCCTCTGTAAGTAATTGCTTGGTGTCAGCCCAATTACCCAAGCCCATTAGCACCACCATCAGCACTAAAAAGCCTGAAGCGACTCGAGCAAAAAAGCCTTTTTTCTTGGGCTGGCCACCGGTATTGACGGTGTTTTTATTTAAAATATCTTGAGCATTCATTCGCTAAATTTTTATCCTTTACGTTTTACAATATGGCTTTATTGTTCTTAGTGATTAAAAATAACTACTTAAATCATCGGCTTGACTAGCTTCAATTTGTTGTAATTTGTCCTCTGCATTTTCAAGCAATTGCAGACAGACTGGCTCATCACAGGCCCCCATTAAGTTCACCACTTCATCAAATTTTTCAGCGGCTAACCATATTTTCCCGACGGCTATTTTACTTTGGTTTAGGGTTAATTTTTCAGGGTGTAAATGTTCGTCTAAATAGGCTAAAGCTGATGCTAAATCAGTTTGGCTCGCAATTAATGCCACCGCATCGGCTTGTGTTCGCCTATGCTGTAACGCCACCTTTAGCATCGCACGTAATAACTCAATATCACCGTCTTCTGCTGCCCACCAAGCGCCAGTGAGTGCCAGCCCGGCTATATTATATGAAGCATCACTAGAACTAACCTTACCTTCACAATTCAAACCATCGTGTGTTTTTTCTTGTTGATAATCCGTAATATTGGCATCTATAAAACTCAATGGTTTTGGCAGTACTTGCGACGTACGCGCCATTAAATCAGCGCGCACTTGCTCTCGTAGCGGTAACGTTAACGCACGCCGACAAGCTGCTTGTAAAGCAGCTTTTGAGTGTGTTTTTAAAGCCACCACTTTAGCGCTACTACCATTTGCCTCACTAATAAAAAAAGGGCTAGTTTCTCTAACGACACCACTACTATCTACGGAAATGTCGCCAGAGAAAATCGAGGCAGCTAAAACAATAGATAGCATTAAAGCTCCTCGGTGCTCGATACCTTGCCTGAAGCTGCTTGTGGGTTTGCCGCGTTATTATTTACACCGCCAACAGCCTTAATTTTGCGAGCTGAGTTATCGCTGGCATTTAAACTTTGCCCACCCACTTGCATCTCTTTATTGGCTTTTTTCGCTGTAGCTTCAAGGCTTGGTGAATACACTGCAATACTGTACTGCCAGTAACCATCTTCACTACTAAAGCTTTTTACACTGACACCCGCAGGCAGTGTTCCCTTTGCTAGTGTCGAGTAATCATCAGATTGTTTAAATTGGTTAACAAAGGTTTCACGATCATTTTCAAGCACTTTTACTTGCTGAGGATCTTGCATGTAAGGGTCGTCATATTGAAATTGTGAAGAACCTTCCATTTGCTTTTCATCAAAGCTACCTTCCCAATACACTTTCTCACCTTGCATGGTTGCCAATAATGCTGAGCGAGCTCGGGTTTGCGATTGTGACTTGGCTGCAGAGCGTAACTTATTGGCTACAGACTTATTTTTATTTTGTCGAATAATCGCAGAGCCATACCCCATAACAACAACTTCACCGGTTTCTGCATGGGTGAGGATTTTAGCGCCGACTGGAGGTAACACCCCACCTTTGATATCGCTAACAACTTGTTTAAAAATGCTATTAGGATCTGTGGTGACCGCTACTGCACCATGCTTTTGACGCACTTGAGCACGTGTTTTAGGCGTAGAAATTAAACTCACACGCACATTACTTGCTGCAACATCGTCATACACATCAAATGTCACGAAGCCTGCAAGAGAACCTGAGATCGACTCCTTACAGGCTTCCATCATTTTTGTTTGTGTATTGGCAACACTATCAACGCCAGTATCAATCGCATCCATACTGGTCTGAACGAGATTACTACATTGATGATCAACCCCTGTCATGTTTTCGATTAGCTGCTTTTTTGCGATCAAGTAAGCTTGGTTATAGGCGCCTCGCTTAGATAGTAATGTGGCATTGAGGTTGTCATAGGTGGTGTAACTGACGCTACCAATAGACAAAATCCCTGTTCCACTACCAACCTGGATCATTTTGACACCGTCTTCATCATTTTCAATCAACGCTTGATGTGCAACCGCAACCGCCAAACTGGCATCATCAGCGACGATGGCATCACCTTGCACGAGCACATCATCGCTATCAACCTGTTCAGCACCAGGTCTTGCCGGCACCATATCGGTTAAATCAAAGTCATCGCTCGCCATTGCTGGCATAGAAAGCGAAAGCGCTAGAGTTAATATTCTTAATTTCAAAATAGTTTCCTTACTTTTTAATATCTAAGAGTAAAATCATTTTCAATACTGATGGCGGATAATCTGTTACCAGTGGTAGTTAACACTTGATGCACGGCATCAGCGAGGTCACCTGTCGCGCCTTTATATCTCAGGCTAGCAACAATGTTGTTATCTTTTTCATATATGGTCACATCAGACACTCCGCCCAAGGTACTTAACAATGCTTGAAGTTTTTGCGGTTGCTTGATTTGGGATTGGGGTAACCATATTTGGCGGACTAGTCCGCCTCGAGCAACAACTTGAGTAAACGCCTGTTGCAACGCTTGTTGTAAATCTTGGGCTTGTTGTTCATGGGCAAGATGAACTGACATTAAGTCTTGTTCAACTCGCTGACCACTGGGCAAAGCTAATAGCGCAGGGTTATTTTTCCAGTGGCCATAGATATTACCGCTCAAATCTTGAACGCTCACATTGAGGTGTAATCGACTGGTATTGGTGGTATTCGCTAACTCAGCAGCGGCCAATACCACTAAACTAGCCACGTTAGCGACTTCCACACCTTGCTCACCTAACCATAAGGTTAATTCGGTTTTTAAAGGCTCTGGCGCAATCACTTTCACCCGCGGCGAGCCTATTACTGATAAAAGCTTGGATGCTTGCTGCACTAGCGGTTTTTTTTCAACTACCGCATGCAATGTCACTTGCAAACCATCATTATCGATATTTTGGCTATCTAAAATCTGCCACTCTTTAACTAAACCTTCGCTATGGCTGGATAACTGTTGCCCAATAAGCTCTTGCATTTGGGTGGTTTCAGTATCATTTAACACCTGTAAGTTCATCAATGATGACTGACTGTGCTGCTGGGTTAACCACACGCCAACCACCTGTGAAACAGCTCGTTGTAAAGCATCCATTTCAGCATGATGACGAGCGGTTTTGCCATTTTTAGGCCAACCTTCACCCGACACGGTAACACTGATATTTTGAGTACCTTCTTCCCAGTTTTGATGGCTAGGAGCAGGAATATCCAGCAAAGACAAGCTAACGCTGACACAAGTATCATTACCACTTAAGCTAGGTGATGAGGTGTTTAATGGAATAGCCCCCATACTTAACCCCTCAATAATGTCACTACGTTGCTGCTCATAAAGGCGCACAGTGTCATCATCTAACGATGCTCCTAAAAACTGATTATTGTCGGTAATAGCTAAACTTTTATTACCTTTAATAAATGCTGCCAGCTCTGCCGCAGCTTGGGTTTTAGCACTAGAAATAGCCAAGTTACCACGACCATAAGCGCAGGCAGTTGTTTCCATCATGCCATCAGGGAGAACCTTCACCTCTGCCGCCAGTGGCGTAGACAATAAGGCTAATAAACTTAAGCCTATTGTTCTCATGTGCGTTTCTCCAAAAAGCCTTGTGGCGTCCCTACAGAAACAGCAAATACTTTACTGTTAGGATTAGGGCGATAAATTCCACCTTTAGCTTTTTTCTTGATTGAATCCGCAAGGTCATTATCTTTCCAGCGAATGATCTCGCCAATAGAACTATTGGCAGAAGGAGTCACATGAGCAACACCAATAGGTTCAACAAACCCTGCTTCATAGCTAAATACAATCATGGTTTCATTGGGTAATACACCTGCATTTTGACCGCGGTCTAGACTTAGTTGATTACCTTTTATACCCATTACCTGAGTAGTTGCAGGCATTTCTGTCAGCATACGCGTTAATAAAATATCAATGCCACGAGAAGCCATATCATTGACTACGGCATTAACATGAGCACTATCAAAATAACGGAAGCCACTCACATAACGATTGCTGGCAGTGACGTATTTGAGTTCAGACCGCTGGCGCACATCTTCAGATTTAACTCTAATTTTGCCTAAATTAGGGTGAGATAATTTTTCACGAGTGTAAGGATTAAGCACCGAACTGGTTAGCTCTAAGGTGTAATCCATCCAACTGGTGATACTGCCTTCATTTTTAACCGTTCGTAGTGAATCTAATTTAACGATGTAATCTGGATGAAGCACTTGCTGGCGACTGACTTTTTCAGCTAATGCTTTAGCCCCTTGCTGATCAAGAACTGTTTGTTGTTCTTGTGAGACAGTTTTATCGTCACGGGTAACAATTCTAAAACGATTAATGCCAGCAAACTGATTCTCTAGCATCATTAACAGTTGCTGATCTTCAAAGGCACTTAATGCTTCAACCCCTTCCCCTTCACCAGTAACCCTAGCGACGTCAAAATACATCCGGACAATAGGTTTTTTCAGTGGGCAGCCATCATTTTCATTGTTTACATCGAAACTACAGCGGTCTAAACCCTGAGTATCAAAATAAGACGGAACACGAATGTCACTGTCTTTAAATTCGTAAGCACTTTTTGCCACTTCCGCATTAGATGCTCGATTACTGACTTTATCTGTGCGAGTCTGCTGTGCAGGAGTACTTTGACAACCCGCCAGCACAGCTAAAGCGAGTAGAGAAAAAGAAGCATATTTTACAAATTTCATAACAAATCCTAATTATCGAACATCCAATTACTGATAGGGTCTTGTACTTGTGTTTCTAACTGCTGCAGCGCAATTGACTTAGCTATCGCAGAATCAGCACCGACGCCTTCGGCAACAACATTGCGCTGATGTAATACTCTAAAAGGTGACTTGGTTTCTGTAATCGACAGCAACAAATTGGCTTGGGCTAAGCGCTTAGCACCACGATTAGCGTATTTCCATTTCAGATTAGCTTTGACCCACAAAGGCGTATTACCACCTTGAGGAAGTGCGCTGCTTAATACTGATTTAACCGTAGCTAATTCATGACTGGCGATGACTTGGCAGGACACAGAATCAAATGCCTGCCGCTTATGCGCCATAAAACCCTCAAGCTGTTGATAAAAATCACTATTACTAGCATTGAGTAAGCTCAGTACCCTTAAGCGTTTATTGGCAACATCGAGGGTTTCATCATAACGAAGCGCCCAAATAAATTTCAGGCTAGGGTTTGATGGAGGAGGTGACAGACGGGACAAAATAGCCAACTCATTTTCTAAGTTAGCGATGAGTGTCGATTTTTTTATTCCAAGCAATAAAGCGGTTTCAGTGTCGACTTGCGCAGCCTTTAACTCCTCTACACCTTCAAGCGTAAAAGGCAAACTACTCATCTGACTCGTTTGCGTAAATTGGCTTTCTGCATGGCTGTTTTTAGTCGTTATAACCTGAGTTTGTTCAACGCTATAATCAACACTTAATTGTGCCACTATCTCGCTTAAAGCCGCATCTCTGGCAGCGATACGATCGCTGCCAGTTCCAATACCAATGATGTAATCATCATTGGTCGGTGTATGCGTTACCCACTCAGGCCAAGCATATACAGAAGTGCTAAAAGCAATTGCCATAAAAAAGGCAAATAGGCTTTTAATCATTAGCTTTTAGCTTCCTGCTCTTCTTGAAGCTGTTTAACTGCATCAATTGTTTCTTTCTCTAAATCAATAATTTCATTAGCTTCTAGTGCTAGTGATAATTGATCCGTGGCTTTTAATAATGCAGTACCAAGATCTTGTGGATCCTCTTCTGTTTCTTCATCAGACATCATAGATGAAAATAGAGAACCAGCTGCATTTAATGCCGTTGCTTGCGCTACTGCAGTGCCATGTTCTGATAAGATATAAGCAGACTTAGCAATCTCTACAGTCAAAGTGGTTGTTAACTCGACATTTTGATTGTAAACATTTTCATTCGCTTGGCTATAAGCATTGATTTTTGGTGCAATTTTTTCTTCTTCAGTTTTAGCGCCAGCATCAAATGTCACAATGGCAAGCTCAAGCTCTTCAGGGGTGGCATCTTTATAAGCATATAAAAATGCTTGTACATCTCTAAAATTTTCAGTTTGCTTTCTATATTCACCAATCACATTACGCTGACGTTTTAATATTACTGCCGCCATATTCAAAAACTCATCAACACCAGGTTGAATAGTAACTGGGTTATAGCCTAAGTTATCCATTTTGACAGTAAGCTCTGATACAGCTTGATCTCGATCAAGCGTTGCAGCGTTATCAGATGTTGAAGCACAGCCAGTAAATAATGGTACGCAGATTAATGCACAGATGAGAGATTTTTTCACGTGATAGTTCCTTTGATAATAGAATTATCAAGGAAGAAGGCGCAGGCAAATATTATAAAAAATGGATCTTCCATAATAAATTTCTTAACTCTTCCCTGAATCGTGGTTTCATACTACAACAATAAAAAAATATAAACCACAGGAAAGTAACGCATTTTTACATCACAATCACAAATTTAGACACTCAGCACAAACCGACAACAACCCAGTAAATAGCATGTACATTAGAAAAAAAACACAAAATAAAACTATTACAAAAACAAATTACAGAATAAAATTCCGCATATAAATTAAAAAATAACAACTAGGTTATCGTGAACGATAAAATTCACTCAATATTTATT
>NZ_MCVI01000071.1 GCF_002873135.1 Shewanella sp. 10N.286.48.A6 | reverse complement strand
GATGCTCAAAAAGATAACGGTCGAAGCCGCTCTTAATGCCGAAATGGATGACCACCTGGGCTATGAGAAACACCATAAATCGACTTCTGCTAATAGCCGTAACGGTAAAACCAGCAAGCGCATTCAAACTGAAGATGGTCAATTTGAGCTTGATACGCCGCGAGACCGTGAAGGCAGTTTCGAACCTCTGTTAGTTAAAAAACACCAGTCCAGATTTACCTCTATGGACGATAAAATATTGTGGCTCTACGCTCAAGGCATGAGTACTCGTGATATCGTTCAAGCCTTTGATGAATGGTACGGCGCAGAGATATCACCCACGTTAGTTTCTCGCGTTACCAACGCCGTTCTAGAGCAAGTTATTGAATGGCAAAGTCGACCTTTAGATGCCATTTACCCAATCGTTTACCTTGATTGTATCGTCGTAAAAATCCGTCAGGATAAGCGCGTTATTAACAAATCTATTTTCTTAGCGTTAGGCATTAACCTTGAAGGTCACAAAGAGCTAATGGGGCTTTGGATAGCTGAAAATGAAGGGGCTAAATTTTGGTTAGGTGTCCTCACTGAACTACAGCAACGAGGCGTTGAGGATATTCTCATCGCTTGTGTTGATGGCTTAAAAGGCTTCCCTGATGCTATCAATACCGTTTATCCAGATACTCATGTACAGCTCTGTATCGTACATATGGTCAGAAATTCATTAAAGTACGTATCGTGGAAAGACTACAAGGCAGTCACTGCGGACCTTAAAAGCATCTACCAATCAACAACGGAGGAGGAAGCTTTACTTGAATTAGACCGTTTCAGCGATACCTGGGATGAGCAATACCCCCAAATCAGCAAGTCATGGCATAATCATTGGCACAACTTAAATACGTTTTTCAATTATCCTCAGGATATTCGTAAGGCCATTTACACAACCAATGCTATAGAGTCGTTAAATAGCGTGATTAGACGAGCGTTGAAAAAACGTAAGGTATTTCCTAATGATGACTCGGCCAAGAAAATGATTTACCTTGCGATAAAAGAAGCCAGTAAAAAATGGACCATGCCCATCCGAAACTGGCGTACTGCGATGAGCCGATTTATTATTGAGTTCGAAGACAGAATTGTGAAGCATATTAACTAAATTGCAGTTACACAGAATCTGTTACACCCTC
>NZ_MCVI01000070.1 GCF_002873135.1 Shewanella sp. 10N.286.48.A6 | reverse complement strand
ACCCATAGCTTTGCACCAAATGAAAACTTCAATGGTGATGTGCAATTAGAGTTTGGTGTAAGTGATGGCACCGTTGTGACCCCAGCCAACATTGATATCGAAATCGCAGAAGTGAATGATGCACCAGTAGCGGGTTCTACTTCATACCAAATGAACGAAGATGGCAGTATCACGTTAAGCCCTGAGCAGTTACTTGCCAATGCAATTGATATCGAAGGTGAAGTGGCGCTAGATAGTGTCAGC
This sequence comes from Shewanella sp. 10N.286.48.A6, assembly GCF_002873135.1. Classification (GTDB taxonomy): domain Bacteria; phylum Pseudomonadota; class Gammaproteobacteria; order Enterobacterales; family Shewanellaceae; genus Shewanella. The sequence goes on along the minus strand of NZ_MCVI01000070.1, from coordinate 566 downwards.
TATTCAGGCACTGATGGTGTGTTAGTGACCAATCAAGATGGCACGGTTACCTTCTCACCTAATGAAAACTTCAACGGCGATATTAACTTAGATGTGTCTGTTGTGGATGAAGCTGGTGCAATCACTGTTGGTAATGCAGGCATTGAGGTTATCGCAGTCAATGATTTACCGATTGCAGGCCCTGTTTCTTACACTATCGATGAAGACAGTGTGCTGACATTTAATGAAAGCCAAATCTTAGCGAATGCATCAGATATTGAAGGTGATGTCTCATTGGTTGAGATTAGTTATACAGGCCCTGATGGTATTTTCAGTGTTAATGGTGATGGGACTTGTAGCTTTGCCCCTAATGAAAACTTCCATGGCGAAGTGACACTGGATATTGTTATTCAGGACGAAGAGGGCGCAACGGTTACTACACAAATGACAGTGGATGTGTTGCCGATTAACGATGCCCCTGTGTCAGGTAATTTAGCGTATTCGGTTGACGAAGATGGCTCAATCACCTTATCGCAAGAACAACTATTAGCTAATGCAACTGACATCGATGGTGACAGCCTAAGCGC
>NZ_MCVI01000069.1 GCF_002873135.1 Shewanella sp. 10N.286.48.A6 | reverse complement strand
AAAGACTTTGCTAAAAACTCAAAGCAACTCGGTGGTGATATTGGATTTACGGGCGTGCTGCATACCCATAACCGAAGGCGTGACTACCATCCTCATATCCACTTCATCATTCCGGCAGGCAGCTTTAATAAGCACAAAAAACAGTGGAAAAAGAACAAGGGTAAATACCTGTTCAACGCCTTTAACCTTGCCACCGTGTGGCGAGCAAGACTGCTGGCGCAACTGGCAAAACTGAGTCTCAAACTCCCTAGCTCAATACCCCAAAAGTGGGTGGTAGACTGCCAACATGTGG
>NZ_MCVI01000068.1 GCF_002873135.1 Shewanella sp. 10N.286.48.A6 | reverse complement strand
ACTTTTGACAATACAGCTGAGATAGCTGCTGTAAGAGTAGTTTTACCATGGTCGACGTGACCAATTGTACCCACGTTTACGTGTGGTTTACTACGTTCAAATTTTTCTTTAGCCACGATATATTCCTTTCTTTTCAGAAGTGCTCGACAACGAGCTATATAACAGTTAATTATGTACTTAAAAATTTAAGTACGTGATTCAATAATTGCCTTTGCAATATTTGATGGTGCATCGTCGTACTTTAAGAACTCCATAGAGTATGAAGCACGACCCTGAGTTGCACTTCGCAAGTCAGTAGCATAACCAAACATTTCAGAAAGCGGTACAACAGCGTGGATAATTTTAACACCACCCAGACCATCATCCATACCTTCAATAATACCGCGACGTCGGTTCAAATCACCCACTACATCGCCCATGTTATTTTCAGGTGTGGTTATTTCCACTTTCATTGTGGGTTCTAGTAACACAGGGGTTGCTTCAAGCGCACCCTTTTTGAAGCCCATTGAACCAGCAATTTTGAAAGCCATCTCATTTGAGTCGACATCATGATATGAGCCGTCAAATAAAGTCACTTTCACATCAAGCATTGGATAACCAGCTAATACGCCGTTATTCATTTGCTCTTGAATACCTTTGTCAACGGATGGGATGAATTCACGAGGAACTGCACCACCAACGATTTCGTTAACAAATTCGTAGCCTTGACCTTCTTCAGAAGGTTCAACTTTCAACCACACATGGCCAAACTGACCACGTCCGCCTGATTGACGTACGAACTTACCTTCCACTTCAACTGCTGAGCGAATTGTTTCACGATAAGCAACCTGAGGTTTACCTACGTTACAATCTACATTAAATTCGCGACGCATTCTGTCTACGATAATGTCTAAATGTAATTCACCCATGCCAGAAATCAATGTTTGAGCTGATTCTGCATCAGTTTCCACTCTAAAAGACGGGTCTTCAGCTGCTAATTTTTGCAGCGCAATCGCCATTTTATCTTGGTCTGCTTGCGAACGTGGCTCAACGGCAATAGTAATTACAGGTTCTGGAAACTCCATGCGTTCTAAAATCACTTTGTGATCATTTGCGCAAAGAGTATCTCCTGTTGTCACATCTTTTAAGCCAATTGCCGCGGCAATATCACCAGCACGAACTTCTTTCAGCTCGGTTCGGTCATTTGCATGCATTTGTACGATTCGGCCGACGCGTTCACGTTTCTCTTTGACAGAGTTGTAAACCGCTGCACCCGACTCTAATACGCCTGAATATACACGGATAAAGGTTAAAGTTCCAACAAATGGATCAGTCGCAATTTTAAACGCTAATGCCGCAAAAGGGGCATTATCGTCTGATGGACGTTCGACTTCATTATCGTTCTCGTCAATCCCTTTAATTGCAGGGACTTCAGTAGGAGCCGGTAAGTAATCGACCACACCATCTAAAACAGCTTGAACACCTTTGTTCTTAAATGCAGAACCACAAGTTGCTAATACTATTTCATTGTTAATTGTGCGCTGACGTAATGCTTGCTTGATCTCTAATTCTGATAGCTCACCTTCTTCAAGGTATTTTTCCATCAATTCATCAGAGGCCTCTGCAGCACTTTCCACGAGATACTCATGCATTTCTTCTGCCTTAGCGAGAAGATCTGCAGGAATTTCTTCATAAGAAAAAGTCGTTCCTTGGTCTTTTTCAGACCAATTAATTGCTTTCATCTTAATTAAATCAATAACCCCTTTAAAGTTCTCCTCAGCGCCAATATTCAATTGAATAGGGACACAAGTCGCACCTAGGCGGTTACGGATTTGGTCGATGACACTATCAAAGTCAGCACCTGCACGATCCATTTTATTAACGAATACCATGCGCGGTACCTGATACTTATCAGCTTGACGCCAAACAGTTTCAGATTGTGGCTCGACACCTGATGATCCGCAGAAGACAACAACTGCACCATCAAGTACTCGAAGCGAACGTTCTACTTCAATAGTAAAGTCAACATGACCAGGGGTATCGATGATATTAATACGATGTTCGGTGAATTGAGCATCCATACCACGCCAGAATGTGGTTACAGCAGCAGATGTGATAGTAATACCACGCTCTTGCTCTTGAACCATCCAGTCAGTGGTAGCGGCGCCGTCATGCACCTCACCGATTTTATGAGACAAACCGGTATAGAACAGAACACGTTCTGTTGTGGTAGTTTTACCTGCATCCACATGAGCAACGATACCGATATTACGATAACGCTCAATTGGGGTTGTACGAGCCACTATTTATACCCTCTCAACTAAAGCTAAAGTGCTTTAGAAAATATCAACAATATGGAGTGGGCTAACGCCCACTCCATCAAATTACCAACGGTAATGAGCAAAGGCTTTGTTAGCTTCAGCCATGCGATGCACGTCTTCACGCTTCTTAACAGCAGTACCTTTGTTTTCAGATGCGTCTAGCATTTCACCAGCTAGACGTAGAGCCATAGATTTTTCACCACGCTTGCGAGCAGCTTCAACTAACCAGCGCATCGCTAGTGCGTTACGACGCACTGGACGAACTTCACATGGTACTTGATAAGTTGAACCACCAACGCGACGAGATTTAACTTCGACTGATGGACGAACATTATCAAGAGCAGCTTCAAGGATGCTTAAATGCTCTTCGCTTTTCTTTTCAGCGACAACATCTAATGCTTGGTAGATAATTTTTTCAGCAGTTGACTTTTTACCGTCAACCATAATGACGTTGATGAACTTAGCCAACAACTCACTTTTGAACTTTGGATCTGGTAGGATTTTACGTTGTCCTACAACGCGACGTCTTGGCATAACAATTCTCCGTATGCTTCAGGTACTTCCAAAACTGGAATTTTTTTAACTAGCTTGGCCTTACTTAAACGGACAAGTTACGACTTAGGACGCTTAGCACCGTACTTAGAACGGCCGTTGCGACGAGCACTTACGCCAGCACAATCTAATGCACCGCGAATAGTGTGGTAACGCACACCAGGTAGATCTTTAACACGACCACCACGGATTAGAATTACACTATGTTCCTGCAAGTTGTGACCTTCACCACCGATGTACGAAGTAACTTCGAAACCGTTAGTTAAGCGAACACGTGCTACTTTACGTAGTGCAGAGTTAGGTTTTTTAGGAGTAGTTGTGTACACACGAGTACAAACTCCACGTTTTTGTGGACACGCATTCAACGCTGGCACGTTAGTCTTTTCGACTTTTGGCGAGCGAGGCTTACGTACCAACTGGTTTACAGTTGCCATGAATAGCTCCGTTCAGTTGAAATATCTCAACAATTTTGTGTGAAAAATCTATATCCCACTATGATGGGACGCGAAAGTTTAGAAAGGTAATGGCCAACTGTCAAGAAATAGACAACTTTTCATGCAATTTCCAATAAAAAAGGCGCCAAAGGCGCCTTTTTTAACATACCATTTACTTTAATCAGCACTTCCGGCTAAGTTAAGTAAGTCAGCTAAGTTCTTCTCTGCTTCACTTGCAGTGATCACTGGCGCTTCTGCATTGTCTGATTTGACATTCGCACGAGCTTCATTACGAGCTGTGTGATATGCATAACCGGTACCAGCTGGGATTAGACGACCAACAATTACGTTTTCTTTCAGACCACGTAATGGATCGCTCTTACCGCCAACAGCAGCTTCGGTTAGTACGCGAGTTGTTTCCTGGAACGATGCAGCTGAGATGAATGATTCAGTAGCCAAAGATGCTTTGGTAATACCTAATAATTCACGCTCAAACTTCGCAGGTGTTTTGCCTTGTGCTTCAAGTTCGCGGTTAGCGATCTTAACGCGGGCAACTTCAGCTTGTTCACCGACTAAGAATTCGGTATCACCAGCGTCAGTAATTAAGCACTTACGTAGCATTTGGCGAATAATCACCTCAATGTGCTTATCATTGATTTTAACGCCCTGTAGGCGGTAAACGTCTTGAACTTCATCAACAATATAGTTAGCAACATGATGGATGCCACGTAAACGTAGGATGTCATGCGCAGCTTCTGGGCCGTCAGCAATAACTTCACCACGTTCAACTTTTTCACCTTCGAACACGTTCAGGTTACGCCATTTAGGGATCATTTCTTCATAATGATCACTACCATCAGCAGGGCTGATGACTAGACGTACTTTACCTTTGGTTTCTTTACCGAATGAGATAGTACCCGAGATTTCAGCAAGGATAGCAGGCTCTTTTGGTTTACGAGCTTCGAACAAGTCAGCAACACGTGGTAGACCACCGGTAATATCGCGAGTTTTAGACGATTCCTGAGGAATACGTGCTAAAGCATCACCAACGTTAATTTGTGCATTATCGTCTTTCGCTACAATCGCGTTACCAGGTAAGAAATACTGCGCAGGTACATCGGTACCCGGGATCATAAGATCGTTGCCATCAGCGTCGATTAGACGGATAGCAGGACGCATTTCTTTACCAGCTGTGCTACGAGCACTTGGGTCAAGTACCACAATCGAAGACAGACCAGTTAGGTCATCTGTTTGACGCGTCATAGTAACGCCTTCAATCATGTCTACGAATTTAACTGAACCGGCTACTTCAGAAATAATTGGGTGAGTATGTGGATCCCAGTTCGCAATAATTGCGCCTGCTGCCACTTCACTGTCTTCCAACACTTCTAAAACAGTACCGTAAGGTACTCTGTAACGCTCTTTTTCACGACCAAGTTCGTCAATGATTGCAAGTTCAGATGAACGAGAAACAATAACTAACTTGTTGTCGATGCTCTTAACGTATTTCGCATTATGAAGCTTCAGTGTACCTGAGTTCTTAACTTGAACATTGTTTTCAGCAGAGTCACGAGATGCTGCACCACCAATGTGGAAGGTACGCATCGTAAGCTGTGTACCTGGCTCACCGATTGATTGAGCAGCAACAACACCGATAGCTTCACCGTGGTTAATGATATGACCACGAGCTAAGTCACGACCGTAACATGCGGCACAAACACCAAAGTCTGTTTCACATGAAATTACAGAACGTACGATAACTTCATCAACGCTGTGCTCTTCAAGAAGATCACACCATGCTTCGTCAAGTAGCGTATTGCGTGGAGCAAGTACTTTTTCAGTACCTGGCTCAAGTACGTCAATAGCAACAACACGACCAAGAACACGTTCACGAAGAGGCTCTTTAACATCACCACCTTCAATCAACGGCTTCATGGTTAAGCCAGCTTCAGTGCCACAATCATCTTCAATAACAACTAGATCTTGTGCAACGTCAACAAGACGTCGAGTTAGGTAACCCGAGTTAGCTGTTTTCAATGCGGTATCGGCAAGACCTTTACGCGCACCGTGAGTAGAGATGAAGTACTGAAGTACGTTTAGACCTTCACGGAAGTTCGCAGTAATTGGGGTTTCGATGATTGAGCCATCTGGCTTAGCCATCAGACCACGCATACCCGCTAACTGACGGATCTGAGCAGCACTACCACGAGCGCCCGAGTCAGCCATCATATAGATGCTGTTAAACGAATCTTGCTCTTCTTCTTCGCCATCACGATTGATAACAACTTCTTTCTTCAAGTTGTCCATCATCGCTTTAGAGATTTTATCGTTGGTACTTGCCCAAATATCGATAACTTTGTTGTAACGCTCACCAGCGGTAACCAGACCTGATTGGAACTGCTCTTGAATTTCAAGCACTTCACGTTCAGCTTCTTCAACTAAAGTGTACTTCTCATCTGGGATAACCATATCGTTGATACCAACAGAGGCACCAGAGATAGTTGCATAACGGAAACCGGTATACATTAATTGGTCAGCAAAGATAACAGTATCTTTTAGGCCTAGCGCACGGTAACAAGTGTTCAATAGTTTCGAGATTTGCTTTTTACCCATGTTCTGGTTAACCAGTTCATACGGTAAGCCTTTAGGCAAGATCTGCGATAACAATGCACGGCCCACTGTAGTATCTACAATACGACGGCTTTGAGTCTTTTCACCATTGTCGTCAGTTGAAGTCTCTGTAATACGTACTTTAACGCGTGCATGCAATTCTGCAGCACCTGTTGCGTACGCTTTTTCAACTTCATCAACAGACATAAATGTCATACCTTCACCACGGCCGTTAACACATTCACGGCTGGTATAGTAAAGACCAAGTACCACGTCTTGAGAAGGCGTGATTACTGGCTCACCATTTGCTGGAGAAAGGATGTTGTTTGTCGACATCATTAACGAGCGAGCTTCTAATTGAGCTTCAAGCGTTAACGGTACGTGCACAGCCATTTGGTCACCATCGAAGTCGGCGTTATATGCCGCACATACTAATGGGTGCAATTGAATAGCTTTACCTTCAATTAGTACCGGCTCAAATGCCTGGATACCAAGTCTATGAAGTGTTGGTGCACGGTTAAGCATAACTGGATGTTCACGAATTACTTCGTCTAAAACATCCCATACTTCTGGCTGTTCGCGTTCAACCATTTTCTTAGCAGCTTTAATCGTAGTAGCTAAACCACGACCTTCTAGCTTGCCATAAATGAATGGTTTGAATAGCTCAAGTGCCATCTTCTTAGGAAGACCACACTGGTGCAGACGTAAAGTAGGACCTACGGTAATTACCGAACGGCCTGAGTAGTCAACACGCTTACCAAGTAAGTTCTGACGGAAACGACCTTGCTTACCTTTGATCATATCGGCCAAAGATTTTAGCGGACGCTTGTTAGAACCTGTAATAGCACGACCACGACGACCATTATCTAATAGCGCATCAACAGACTCTTGTAACATACGCTTTTCGTTACGTACGATAATGTCTGGCGCAGCTAAGTCTAATAGACGTTTTAGACGGTTGTTACGGTTGATTACACGACGGTAAAGGTCGTTCAAATCAGACGTAGCAAAACGTCCGCCATCTAGTGGTACTAGAGGACGTAAATCAGGTGGTAGAACCGGTAGAACTTTTAAGATCATCCACTCAGGCTTGTTACCTGAAGTGAAGAATGCTTCCATCAGTTTAAGGCGTTTAGTGACCTTTTTACGACGGGTTTCAGAGTTGATTGAAGGCAACTCTTCACGCATTTGTTCGATCTGTTCTTCTAAATCAATTGCACGTAGCAAGTCTAAGACTGCTTCAGCACCCATTTTAGCTTCGAACTCGTCACCGTATTCTTCAAGTGCATCAAGATACGTTTCTTCAGTAAGCATTTGGCCACGTTCAAGACTGGTCATGCCAGGCTCGATCACAACAAATGATTCGAAGTAAAGTACACGTTCGATGTCACGAAGTGTCATATCAAGCATTAAGCCGATACGAGACGGAAGTGATTTCAAGAACCAAATGTGGGCAACTGGGCTTGCAAGATCAATATGACCCATGCGCTCACGACGCACTTTAGTCTGTGTAACTTCAACGCCACACTTCTCACAAATAACACCACGGTGCTTCAAACGCTTGTATTTACCACACAAACATTCGTAATCTTTCACAGGACCGAAAATACGCGCACAGAATAAACCTTCACGTTCAGGTTTAAAGGTACGGTAGTTAATGGTTTCTGGTTTTTTAACTTCACCAAAAGACCAAGAACGGATTAGATCTGGCGAAGCCAAACCAATTTTGATTCCGTTAAATTCTTCAGTCTTGCTTTGCTGTTTAAGAAACTTTAATAAGTCTTTCACGTTTCTCTCCTGAAGGAGTTAAACCAGATGCCTTGCTATTGCAAAGCATCCTTGGTTACCAAACATTGCTTAAGAGCGATGCTTACTCTTGATCCAACTCGATATTAATACCAAGTGAACGAATTTCCTTCAACAATACGTTGAAAGACTCAGGCATGCCTGGGTGCATCTGATGGTTACCGTCGACGATGTTTTTATACATCTGAGTACGACCGTTAACGTCATCTGATTTAACCGTTAGCATTTCCTGAAGAGTATATGCAGCACCGTATGCTTCTAGTGCCCATACTTCCATCTCACCGAAACGCTGACCACCGAATTGAGCTTTACCGCCCAATGGTTGTTGTGTAACTAAGCTGTACGAACCGGTTGAACGGGCGTGCATCTTGTCATCAACTAAATGGTTCAATTTAAGCATGTACATGTAACCAACAGTTACTTTACGCTCAAATTCGTTACCGGTACGGCCGTCACATAATGTTAACTGGCCAGATGAAGGTAAGCCTGCAAGTTCAAGCATTTGCTTGATCTCTTTCTCTTTAGCACCATCGAAAGCTGGCGTAGCAATTGGTATGCCGCCTCTCAGGTTCTTAGCTAAGCGCACTACTTCATGGTCGCTAAATGTACTGATGTCGACTTTCTGAAGAACGTCATCACCTAAGTCATAAACCTGCTGAATGTAGCTACGTAGCTCTGCCAGTTCGCGTTGCTCTTCAAGCATAGCAGTAATACGATTACCGATACCTTTAGCTGCAGCACCTAAGTGGACTTCTAGTACCTGACCAATGTTCATACGCGATGGTACGCCCAATGGGTTAAGTACGATATCAACTGGATCACCAGTTTCATCGTAAGGCATGTCTTCGATAGGACAAATCTTAGAGATTACACCCTTGTTACCGTGACGACCCGCCATCTTATCACCAGGTTGGATAGTACGTTTAACTGCTAGGTAAACCTTAACAATTTTCAGTACACCAGGTGCTAAGTCATCACCTTGGGTGATCTTACGACGCTTAACTTCAAACTTCTTATCGAAGTCTGCTTTTAGCTCTTCATGTTGCTCAGCTAATTGCTCAAGTTCAGTTTGTTTAGCTTCGTCATCGATAACTTGAATTAATACATCTTTACGCGGTAGCTCTGCTAATTTAGCTTCTGAGAAACCGGTAGATAGTAATAAGTTACGCGCACGGCTCAACACACCTTCTTCAAGGATCTGGAACTCTTCGCCTAAATCTTTGCGAGCTTGGCTAACATGCATCTCTTCAATTTCAAGCGCACGTTTATCTTTCTCGATACCGTCACGAGTGAATACTTGAACGTCGATGATGGTGCCTTTAACAGAGTTAGGTACACGTAAAGAGCTGTCCTTAACATCTGAAGCTTTCTCACCGAAAATTGCACGCAATAGCTTCTCTTCTGGCGTCAGCTGAGTTTCACCTTTAGGTGTCACTTTACCAACTAGAATGTCGCCGCCTTTAACTTCAGCACCAATGTAAACGATACCTGATTCATCTAGTTTAGATAAAGCAGACTCACCTACGTTTGGAATATCAGCTGTGATTTCTTCGCTACCTAGTTTCGTATCACGAGCAATACATGAAAGCTCTTGGATATGAATAGTAGTAAAACGATCTTCTTGCGCTACGCGCTCAGAAATTAAGATAGAATCTTCGAAGTTATAACCATTCCACGGCATGAACGCGATACGCATGTTTTGACCAAGAGCCAAATCACCTAAATCGGTTGATGGACCGTCAGCTAATACATCACCACGTACAATTGGATCACCAACAGAACAACAAGGACGTTGGTTAATACAGGTGTTTTGGTTTGAACGGGTATACTTAGTTAAGTTGTAGATATCAATACCAGCTTCACCCGGTGTTAACTCTGCTTCATTAACTTTGATAACGATACGGCTAGCATCAACGTAATCAACAACACCGCCACGTTTCGCAGCAACAACAACACCAGAATCGACCGCTAAAGTGCGCTCAATACCTGTACCGACTAACGGCTTATCAGCACGTAAAGTAGGAACCGCTTGACGTTGCATGTTCGCACCCATCAATGCACGGTTAGCATCATCGTGTTCTAGGAACGGAATTAGTGATGCCGCAACAGAAATAATCTGTTGTGGTGATACATCCATATATTGAATGTCAGCAGCACGCATAAAGGTAGATTCACCTTTATGACGACAAGCAACTTGCTCTTCAATGATTCGGCTAGAACCATCTACTTCAATGTTTGCCTGTGCAATAACATAACGACCTTCTTCAATTGCTGACAAGTATTCAACTTCATCAGTAATTACACTATCAACAACCTTACGATAAGGCGTTTCTAGGAAGCCGTATGAGTTAGTACGTGCGAAACTTGCTAAAGAGTTAATTAGACCAATGTTTGGTCCCTCTGGCGTTTCAATCGGACATAGACGACCATAGTGAGTCGGATGTACGTCACGTACTTCGAAGCCTGCACGTTCACGAGTCAAACCACCTGGGCCTAAAGCAGAAATACGACGCTTATGCGTTACTTCTGAAAGCGGGTTGTTTTGATCCATGAATTGAGACAGCTGTGAAGAACCAAAGAATTCTTTCACTGCTGCCGAAATAGGCTTCGCATTGATAAGATCTTGTGGCATCAACTCGTTCAAGTCGCCTAATGATAGACGTTCACGAACAGCACGCTCAACACGAACTAGACCAACACGGAATTGGTTTTCAGCCATTTCGCCAACGCTACGAATACGACGGTTACCAAGATGGTCGATATCATCGACTTCATCGTCACCATTACGGATTTCGATGATTTTCTTCATAACGTGTACGATGTCTTCTTTAGACAATACGCCAGCGCCTTCGTCTTCAGCAATCTCAAGACGACGGTTGAACTTCATACGACCTACTTTAGATAAGTCATAACGTTCTTCACTGAAGAACAAGTTCTGGAATAAGCTTTCAGCAGCATCTTTGGTTGGTGGCTCACCTGGACGCATCATGCGGTAGATTTCAACTAATGCTTCTAAGCGGTTAGTTGTAGAATCGATACGTAATGTGTCAGAAATATAAGCACCATGATCAAGATCGTTGATAAACAAAGTATCAACTTCTTTAATGCCTGCTAAAGAAAGTTTAGCAAGGTCTTCAAGGGTGATTTCAGCATTTGCGCTAACAAGTACTTCACCAGTATCTTGATCGATATAATCTTGAGCAGCAAACTTACCAACAATGTAATCTACAGGTACTTCAAGTTCTGTAGTGGCAGTTTTTTCAAGTTGTTTAATGTGACGAGCAGTAATACGACGACCAGTTTCAACAAGAACATTGCCTTCTGAATCTTTAATATCGTAACTTGCAGTTTCACCACGTAAACGGTCTGGTACAAGTGCCATAACAAGAGAATCTTTCTTAATTTTGAACTGAGTACGTTCAAAGAATAAGTCTAAGATTTCTTGAGTAGAAAACTCAAGTGCACGTAGCATGATAGTCGCAGGTAATTTACGACGACGGTCAATACGTACAAATAAGGCATCTTTTGGATCAAATTCAAAGTCAAGCCATGAACCACGGTAAGGAATAATACGTGCGTTATATAACACTTTACCTGAAGAGTGGGTTTTACCACGGTCATGATCAAAGAATACACCTGGTGAGCGGTGTAACTGAGACACGATAACACGCTCAGTACCATTGATAACAAAAGTACCGTTATCAGTCATTAATGGGATATCACCCATGTAGACTTCTTGTTCTTTAATGTCTTTAACTGTGCCTGGTGCAGCTTCACGGTCATATAACACCATACGCAATTTAACGCGTAATGGAGCTGAATATGTAACACCGCGGATCTGACACTCTTTCACATCAAAAACTGGCTCGCCTAACTTATAACTGACGTATTGCAGTTCAGAGTTGCCAGAAAAGCTCTTGATGGGAAAAACGCTACGGAATGCGGCTTCGAAGCCACGTTCACCCGTAGGATCTTGATCGGTGAACTTCTTAAAAGAGTCTAATTGAATAGACAATAGGTACGGAATATCCAAAACTTTTGGGCGTTTGCCAAAGTCTTTACGAATACGCTTCTTTTCAGAATAGGAGTAAACCATGGGTTTCCTCTACTTACGAGATGTGACCAAGACTGAAATAATACAAAAGATTAAATCAGCACGTTTGCCCATCACCGTTAATGGCAAGAACCTAACCAGTAATCTCTGCTAGGAACTGCTAAAACTGGCGACAAACGGTGAATAAAAAATCGCCTGCGCATATAGCGCAAAAAAGGCCGACGGTTAAAAAACCGCCAGCCTCCGCCCGATTACTCGGGAGGTGGTAAGTTAAAGTATAACTTACTTAACTTCTACTTCAGCGCCAGCAGCAACTAGGTCTGCTTGAAGTGCTTCAGCTTCTTCTTTAGAGATAGCTTCTTTAACTGCAACTGGTGCAGATTCAGCCATCGCTTTAGCTTCTTTCAGGCCAAGACCTGTAGCGCCACGAAGTGCTTTAATAACAGCAACTTTGTTAGCACCGAAAGATGTCATAACAACGTCAAATTCTGTTTGCTCAACAGCAGCGGCAGCATCACCACCACCAGAAACTACTGCAGCTGCAGCAGAAACGCCGAATTTTTCTTCCATTGCTTCGATAAGTTCAACAACTTCCATTACAGACATTTCTGCGAAAGCTTCTAAGATTTGGTCTTTTGTGATAGACATAACAAAAAATTCCTATTGTACTGAATTCAATTTAATTAAGCGGCTAATAAAATATTAAGCTGCTTCTTTTTGATCGCGAAGAGCGGCCAAGGTACGAACAAACTTGCCAGCAGATGCTTCTTTTAGAGTCATCATTAACTGAGCTAGTGCTTCGTCGTAAGTTGGTAATTTCGCTAAACGATCAATATCTGCTGCAGGGATTACTTCCCCTTCAAAGGCTGCTGCTTTAATTTCAAACTTTTCTTGCGTAGCAGCGAAGTCTTTTAATAGACGTGCTGCAGCACCTGGGTGCTCGTTAGAAAAGGCAATTAAAGTAGGACCTGTAAACGTGTCGCTAAGGCACTCAAAATCAGTACCAGCTACAGCGCGTTTAACTAATGTATTACGTACTACACGTATAAATACACCAGCTTCACGAGCTGCTTTACGCAAACCGGTCATATCACCTACAGTTACACCGCGTGAATCGGCAACAACTGCAGATAAAGCACCTTTGGCTGCTTCGTTGACTTCAGCAACAATCGCTTTTTTGTCTTCGAGTCTTAATGCCATTGGCTTTACTCCTGGATTCTACCTAGGGAATTCCCTAGAATTAACCATGTTAAACACAAAGTGTTTAACGACTTACGGTGCAGATTTTCCAGCAGAACAAAATCTATCTGGGGGGTCTGACACCGTCTACGTAGGAAATTAAGTAATGGTTAGATTACACCTACGGTCTTGGACGGAAATCTATTCAATAAGCGGACTAATAAATTAGTAACACACGTAGAAAATAGACCTCAACCCACAAAGTGCGCGCATTATAGACTAATACGCACGCTTTGTATATTACTTAACTTCGTCTAAGCTACCTTGATCGATAGTTACGCCTGCACCCATAGTGGTAGAGATAGTAACTTTCTTCAAGTAAACGCCTTTAGCAACTGCAGGCTTAGCCTTTTTCAGTGCCGCTACAAGCGATTCTAAGTTTTCTTTAAGCTGAACTGGTGTGAAATCCACTTTACCGATAGTAGTGTGGATAATACCGTTCTTGTCGTTACGGTAACGAACTTGACCAGCTTTGGCATTTTTAACTGCATCAGCAACGTTAGGCGTTACTGTACCAGTTTTAGGGTTAGGCATTAAACCACGTGGGCCTAAGATTTGACCTAACATACCAACAACGCGCATTGCATCTGGAGATGCGATAACAACGTCAAAGTTCATTTCGCCAGCTTTAACTTGTGCAGCAAGATCTTCCATACCAACAAGTTCTGCACCAGCTTCTTTAGCAGCTTCAGCGTTTGCGCCCTGTGTAAACACAGCAACACGAACTTCACGGCCAGTACCATGTGGTAATACTGTAGCGCCACGAACGTTTTGATCTGATTTACGAGGATCGATACCTAGGTTAACAGCAACGTCAACACTTTCTACGAACTTAGCAGTTGCTAATTCTTTTAATAAAGCAGTAGCTTCATTGATGTCGTAGTTCTTAGTTCCGTCTAATTTTTCACGGATAACGCGCATGCGCTTAGTTAGCTTTGCCATTATATTAGTCCTCTACTACCAAACCCATTGAACGTGCAGTACCTTCAATTGAGCGAGTCATCGCTTCAATATCAGCGCCAGTCATATCAGTAGCTTTTGATTCAGCAATTTCTTGAACTGCGCTACGCTTGATAGTACCAACTTTCTCAGTGTTCGGACGGCCAGAACCAGACTTAAGACCTGCAGCTTTCAATAATAAGAAAGATGCTGGAGGAGTCTTAGTTTCGAACGTGAAAGAACGGTCGTTGTATACAGTGATAACAACAGGAATTGGCATGCCTTTTTCGAACTTTTCAGTACGAGCGTTGAATGCTTTACAGAATTCCATGATGTTCACACCTTTTTGACCTAAAGCAGGTCCAACTGGTGGAGACGGGTTTGCAGCACCGGCTGCTACTTGTAGCTTAATATAAGCTTCAATTTTCTTTGCCATGTCGACATATCCTCAGTTTGGGTTCAAACGCGTATCGGCTACATGCCAATATGCTCCCCTTGAAAATTACGGGTGCGAATTATACAAAAATTCGCACCCGCAAACAAATACTATTTGTAGTTAATTTAATCAGCTCTTTTCAACTTGATCGAAATCAAGTTCAACAGGAGTAGAGCGACCGAAGATCATTACTGAAACCTTAACGCGGTTCTTGTCGTAATCAACTTCTTCGATAGTGCCATTAAAATCAGCAAATGGACCATCGTTAACACGAACAACTTCACCAGGTTCATACATAACGCGATGAGTCGGTGACTCAACTGTGTCTTGTAAACGCTGAAGAATGGCATCCGCTTCTTTGTCTGAAATAGGCGCTGGACGGTCAGATGTACCACCGATAAAGCCCATAACACGTGGAATACTTTTAACTAAATGCCAGCTTTCGTCATTCATTTCCATCTGTACTAATACATAGCCAGGGAAGAATTTACGTTCGCTTTTGCGACGCTGACCTGCACGCATTTCAACCACTTCTTCTGTCGGTACTAATACCTCAGCGAAGTAATCTTCCATGTTGTGCATTTTTATGTGTTCAAGCAATGTTTTACATACACGGCCTTCATAGCCCGAGAATGCTTGGATCACATACCATCTTTTTTTAGCTTCTGTTGCTTCAGTCATGTAAATGCCTATACGCCAGTAATTAGGTTAACAACGCGCAAAAGTACCCAGTCGAAACCCCAAAGGATAACGGCTACGACAGCTGTTGCAGCAAGAACAATGAATGTAGTGTTTAGCGCTTCTTGACGCGTAGGCCAAACCACTTTACGAACTTCAATGTGAGCTTCACGAGCAAAAGATAAAGCTTCTTTACCTTTCACAGTTTGCAGAGCAATAAAACCTGCAAGAACAAAGGCAACAATTACGCCTAAAGCGCGTACCACAACACTGGCTTCGCCAAATGCTTGGTTGCCAATAACAGCGGCGGCAATCAATATAACTGCTATGCCCCACTTAACAATATCCAGAGAATTAGTCTGGTTTTCAGTATTTGTTGTCATCGGTTGGTTCCGTTACTCACTAAGAGACCTGAGCTTAAAATTGATAAAGTGTACCATTATCAATCAGTACTTCCGAATTAAGCCACGAAAAGCATCAGCTCAGGGTCAAAAATCGGCCATAGATTGTATTCTTATTCTAGTCAGTTCGCAAGGATGACACTAGAGATCATCAGCAAATCTTACAAAAAATAATAAAAACAAAAAAGGAAGCCGAAGCTTCCTTTTTTTATGTGTTAACTAAAATCGCTATTAAGCGATAACTTT
>NZ_MCVI01000067.1 GCF_002873135.1 Shewanella sp. 10N.286.48.A6 | reverse complement strand
TGTTTTAATGATACTTCAGAGTTTACTTCTTTAACCAATTCATCGGTTAAAGGTAAATGGTTATAAATCTTTGCAATAGTTGCAACATCCAGATCTACTTCATAGTACTCTTGAGCAAACACCCTATATGTTTCAGGGTTACAGTCAAAGATTTCTAAAAGATATTCTGAGCCATCAGGATCTTGGTCATCTGCAAATTCAAAGTCACCTTTACCCCAAAAGTTTGCCGAGTGAAGTTTCCAAATACAGAATGAAATATTATCCATAGAGAAAGCGGGTTCTTTAGAAGCAGCGATGAATTCAGAAGGTAATCCTTTTAATAAATCTGGCCATGGAACTTGCCCATCAGTACTCCAAGATGACATTGCTGATTCATGGTCAAAACCTTTAACAAAGCAGCCATTTTGATTGAAAAGTACAGAGAAGTCATCACCACAACCATTTCTCATCGAACCCATTTGTTCATTAACGTCCCAATTTGAGTTGAAGGAATAAAAACGTTCATCCCATTCAGGAGACATAATTGCATCTAGCATTGCGAGTGATTGGAGTAGCTTTTTTAACTCCAACACTTCTGGCATTGAGTTTAAATTTTTAGTTGATATAGCATCCAATGCTGGAGACTCCTTTGCAACATAACGCCCTAATAATGGGCAAAAAATTGTTGGCTAAAATGTTGAGGAACGAAAACAGCCAACTGTTTTTTGTCCTTATTTATTAGCTTGATACTCATTGAGCCCCCTCCCTAGCAAGCCGCATCAGCGGTATGCTTAAGGTGACCAAACCAACAGGAGAAAGCTCAATGAGATTTTATAATAACTCACATCCATACTACTGTGGTATCGATTTACATGCGCGTTTACTTTATGTATGCATCATTGATTCTAAAGGGGAAGTTGTCGTCCATAAAAAGATTGGTGCTGACAAAGATGACTTACTACTCATGCTCGAACCCTATATCGGCAATGTCATTGTCGGGGTTGAGTGCATGCATTGTTGGTATTGGGTGTCTGATTGGTGCGCTGAACTGGGTATCGACTTTATTCTAGGTCATGCCCTTTATATGAAAGCGATTCACGGCGGTAAAACTAAGAACGATAAAGTCGATTCATTTAAAATTGCCACACTGCTGCGTGGTGGCAATTTCCCAATAGCCTACGATTACCCCAGTGAAATGCGCGCTGCACGTGACCTGTTACGTCGACGTATGAAGATTGTCCGTCACGGCGCTATGCTCAAAGGTCATGTGGTTAACACCAACAGCCAATACAACTTGCCTGCCACTGTCCTAAACCTTAAAAACATCTCAGCAAGAAAAAAACTGCGCGAGCAATATCAAGACCCTATCGTGCAGCGAAATATCGATTTAGACATGGCACTCCTTGATTGCTATGCCAAGGAACTCGCGCAGGTCGAATGGTTCATTGAAAAACAGGCAAAAAACCATAATCCTGTCTATCTAGAACTGCTTAAAACCGTGCCTGGTATTGGTAAGATTTTATCGCTGACAATTCTATATGAGATCGGTGATGTAGCCCGATTTGAATCGGTACAAAAATTTGCCTCATACTCTCGTTTAGTAAAGTGCAAAGCTGAATCAGCCGGAAAAACCTACGGCACTAATGGCAATAAAATCGGTAATGCTCATTTAAAGTGGGCATTCTCTGAAGCAGCAGTGCTTTACCTGCGAGGCAATGACAAAGCCCGTAACTATCTTAATAGATTACAAAAAAGAATGAGTAAGGCTAAATCCTTATCTGCACTGGCCCATAAGCTTGGTCGCTGTGTTTATTTCATGTTGAAGAACAAAACGGTATTTGATGAGCAACGATTCTTGAAAGGATAAGTCGCGCAATAAGGTGAGCTGAACATCTAACTAGATACTCTTGAAAAGAGAAGCGAGCATGACCGTGAATGATGTGGCTAATGAAGCAATGACTTCACACCATCATCACTATGCCAAATGCTATTTAAGCTATATCGACTGCACTTGATTTTATAAAGAATGACGCCTTAGTGGCGTGCATTAATAAATACCATCAACAAAGTCGTTTAAACCTTAAATGAGCCTGAAACTAACTGTGCAAAGCACCTCTGACTTGAATAGCGCCATCTTAGGGTTAACCGATAAATGTCTAGTGCCCCTGATATTTCAAAGGATTGAAAAGCGTCAGGCAGCGATAAGATCGCACTAAGAGAGCCTCTATATGTGTTTGCTGTAAACGATGATTTGACAGCTAAATGACAGACGAAGTAGATGAATTTGTTGATTGATTTTTATTTGACTGCAAAAGCAGTCAAATAAGTTAGGCTCGCCTATTGACTGGCGGAAGGCTCATATGTGTTATATTCGCTTTCAAAACCCCAACCATCGCTTTTGCCACCAAACTTTTGCGCGACTTCACCGTACGCCATTTCATGCTCAGTGATTGATTTATGAGTTGGTTCCATAGTTTTGGAAACGTAAACATCAACATCAAATCCACCAACAACATCATTTACTAATATTGATATTTTCACGTCAGAATATTTTGAGTCAATTTCTTGAGCCATTTTTACGGCTGACTCTTCATCTTCGAATAGATGAAAAAAATCTATTTCATATGTGCGTTCAAGGTTTACACCTTTATCGAACATATTTTGTAATACAAAGCTATTTTTTCGTCATCAGGGTATTGCATTTCACTTCCTTGTACTGTTGCTGCAAGAATCGTTGTAACCAAAAATAATAATGTGCGCATAGTGCGAGACTTCCTGCGAATATAACGCCCTGTTAATGGGCAAAATATAGTTGGCTAAAATTAAGCGACGAAGGAGCAAAAGCCAACTGTATTTTATCCTTGTTAAACAGCTTGTTGAACGAAGCCGCTCTGCGGCAGAAAAGATAA
>NZ_MCVI01000066.1 GCF_002873135.1 Shewanella sp. 10N.286.48.A6 | reverse complement strand
CAGAATTATCTCAATTTGAAGAAAATCAGTTATACCTGTATAGGCAACCAGTCATTTGGACGACAAGTAAGGCGGTCATAATCGATTAGAAAAAGTGTAGTGGTATAGCGAATTTGGCCACTCTATTGAAGGTGATATTAGATTATTGAGGGTAAATACAAATGACTAAACCTCGAGAGATATCCATTTCAAACACATTTCGGGGCATAA
>NZ_MCVI01000065.1 GCF_002873135.1 Shewanella sp. 10N.286.48.A6 | reverse complement strand
TTTTATCTCAGCAAGATTGTTTATCTGTGATGCTAAAAAGCAGTTACCACTGTGATATGACTGAGACCGTCAAAGACTGCATGAAAACAGAGGTGCTAACGGCAACGCCCGATGGCAGTATTTTGCAACTTGCTGAGCAAATGTTAGGCGCGAAACCTAAAATTTACCCCGTAGTAGAAAATGGCAAAGTGATTGGTACCATTAACCGCACCAATGTACTAATTGCGATGAATTTGTACATGCAGCAATGTTATTTAACCCCAGCATAGGCAGGAAAAGTCTAAACTAATACCATTCAGTCTAGTTCCTTGCTAGGATCGCATTTTTTGAAATACTTGCTAGGAATTAGATTTGAATTCAGATCAACACCCGCTCTCTAAAGCAT
>NZ_MCVI01000064.1 GCF_002873135.1 Shewanella sp. 10N.286.48.A6 | reverse complement strand
GTGGCAGCAGGTGTTGACCTCACAGTCAATCCTGTCAATGATGCTGCAGTAGCGCCAGATGTCGAATTCACCATGAATGAAGACGGCATTATCATCATTACCGATGAGCAGCTGCTGGCGAATGCGAGCGACATCGATGGTGATAACCTATCTGTTGATACGGTGACGTACAGCGGCACTGACGGTGTGCTTACCGACAACGGTGATGGTACCCATAGCTTTGCGCCAAATGAAAACTTCAATGGTGATTTACAGCTCGATTTCGGCGTCAGCGATGGCACCGTTGTGACCCCTGCTAACATTGATATCGCGGTTACGGATGTCAACGATGCACCGGTAGCGGGTTCAACCTCATACACAGTCAACGAAGACGGCCAAATCACCATTAGCGCTGAGCAGCTATTAGCGAACTCAAGCGATGTGGATGGCACCGTCAG
>NZ_MCVI01000063.1 GCF_002873135.1 Shewanella sp. 10N.286.48.A6 | reverse complement strand
AGGTCAACACCTGCTGCCACGGTAGTGGTGCCATCTGAGACATCAAAGCGTAAGTCTAAGTCGCCATTAAAGTCCGCATCTGGGGTAATGGTAAAGCTGCCATCTGGGTTAGCTACAACTGTTGCATTATCACCTACTGATAGGTTTTCAGCGCTTAGGCTGTCACCATCAACATCGGTTGCATTCGCCAGCAGTTGCTCTTGGCTTAGGGTAATTGAGCCATCTTC
>NZ_MCVI01000062.1 GCF_002873135.1 Shewanella sp. 10N.286.48.A6 | reverse complement strand
AGGTCAACACCTGCTGCCACTGTAGTGGTGCCATCTGAGACATCAAAGCGTAAGTCTAAGTCGCCATTAAAGTCTGCATCTGGGGTAATCGTGAAGCTGCCATCTGGGTTAGCTACAACTGTTGCATTATCGCCGACGCTGAGGTTTTCAGCAGTTAGGGTGTCGCCGTCAACATCGGTTGCGTTAGCAAGCAGTTGCTCTTGGCTTAGGGTAATTGAGCCATCTTC
>NZ_MCVI01000061.1 GCF_002873135.1 Shewanella sp. 10N.286.48.A6 | reverse complement strand
AAAGGTGAGCTTTTATCTTTCTGCCGCAGAGCGGCTTCGTTCAACAAACCAATTAATGATGTGAACTCAATATCTTTAAATGCATTTGACGAAGTAAATGATGTAGGTCTAGGTGATGTGACATTAGGTGCTACACAGAATCTGCTATAGGGTCAGTGTCATCAGCTAAATGATTAATAACGTCATCAGCATCTAGTTCAACTAACTCATGAGCACTTCTTAGGTTTATACAATACTCACCATTTTTATTAATCACAATCTTTTGCATTGTTGCTTCCATATTTGGATACCGCCAAATATTCACAATCAGTTCATCTTCAATATGTTCTGTATTGATTGTGTAAGTCTGTCCATCTAAAAGTAATGCGAGTTTATTAAATTGACTTATTACAGCTTTGGGGTGATTAAAACCAAGCTGAAAAACTACATTCATTGGTTGTGGAGGCATCCCTCGTAAATAGATATCGTGAACAATATTGATTAGTGAAAATGCCAATCGGGTGCAAGCTTCTTTAGAATGTATGCCCGCTAGCACAGCGTCTTGAAAGCAATAGAGGTATGCGGCTAACCGCTCATCTTTAGATATTGTTTGATCCGCTTGGGCTTGATTCAAAAGTAGTGCAGATACATCTTCAATCAGCAACGTATAAATAGCATTATCAACCGCCATGCAGTTATCTGATGTTTTAGGAATAAAACGTGATAAAGCGTTGGTGAGTTGTCGTTTTATTTCCTGGCTTTGGTTTGTAACTTGAGTGTTCTTGATGTCTGGGACTGATAGCGATAGAAACAGCTGCTCATTAATACTAGTTTGCCAGTTATCTGCTTTAATACCTCTAATGAAGTCACCATTGTCCGCAAAGCCATAACTATAATCACCGGTTAGCTTTTGTATGTACTCAACTAACTCAAATGACAAGTCAATCCAATCAACATTTCTTGCCTGGTGAATATTTGGATACCAAGATTCGAAAGAACATAAAAGGTCTTCTTGTAAAACTCTACCGCTACTGCCAGTAACAGATTTATGATTTGCTAAAGTTTGGTATATGGAAGTATGAAACAAGATGGTCGGGATGCGATGCTCTAATAGCGGGTATTTAACGCAATACATGATCCATAGTGAGTCACATATTTTTTTTGCACTATCACTCAAATTAGTCTGTTTCATCATGTTTACTTCTTCACGTTTGCAATTAGCACTCGATGAGGCGAGGGCATATAGCCCCGCCTAATACAATAAATTAAAGGTTTTCACTAACCATTTTAAAGGCTCTTTCAGTGTCGTAACCTTCTAGAATGAGCGCAATAATATCATCACGATGTGATGAAATAGCTTTAGGTAGCGCCGCTTGATGTGCTTTGTAGTAATCCAAAGTCATTTTCATGGCGTCTACACGCTTTATTTTAACGGGTGGTGTTGAATTTTTTTCAGCCGTTTCAATATACAGATCGAATTCATTTGATACATTTGACCAATCATAATTAAATACGTCTTCGCGTAGTTGTTTAGGATCAAAATTATCAGTCATACCGCTTCCACATTCACCAGCTGTCTTGTTAATAATGAGTGATGTTGCATCTGGCAGGTTTCTTTCAGAAGTAAAAATACGAACAACATCTAGTTTACGGCCTGCCGAAACAGGAATTGCTCTTTGTACATACTCTTTTTCTGGGTGAAGATCTTTAGCTCGTTGCACTAACTCACCGTATGTTAAACAGTGTTTATGGCGGGCGAGATCAATTAAAATTGGGTAATATACTGCAGCTAACTGAACGTCGTTTAATGTAATGTTTGCGTAAAAACTTTCAACTTGATAATCCATTTTTGGCCCTGTTTTTATTATTAAATTATTCGGTAAATTATTGCCTAGATAAAAATATTTTTTAGTGATTTCTATTGGTTTTCAATAAATAAATGTAATTGCTTTAGCCAAAGCTTGAGTGAGCCATCTTCTTGAAACCGACGCCATATTCCTTCATTGAACCTGTCTGCTCGTATCACGGTTGTTATGAGTTGAAAACACTGGATAAAAGTTAAGCTTTCTATTAATGCTTTTCTTTGATCACCATTGTATTGTGGCTGTTGATAATTGCTAGATGTAAGCAAATGTCGATTGGGGTAATCCATCCAAGGGTAATCTTGTAATATAAAGTTGTGATCATATAGTGCTTGGTAAATTAACCGATTACAGGAGTTTTTAGGTTGGGTTATGACCTTATCTTCAAAACTTGATAAATCTTCTTGCTTGGGGGCATTAACAAGCAGAGTTGCATACTCTTTGATTTTATCGTGCAATGCCAGTTTGCTTAGCCAATCTGTAGGCAGTTGACTATAGCCGTAATATGCCCCGGCTAGTTGGCCATATATTGCGGCTGTTGTATCTGCATCTTCCCCTAAATTCGCAGCTAACAGCGCACCGTCCCGAAAGTCCGTACTATTTGCAAATGCCCATAAAGCGGCCTCTAAAGAATGAACAACAAAGCCAGAACCGCGAATTTGTGCTCTAGTCTTAGTTAAAAATGATCCTTGGATGACCTTTTTAAGGTTCGGGTGGATATCGCATGAGCTCCAGTGTGTGGATAATCGATTAAACAAGTCAGTTTTGTCTGATACACAATGACTTGAGTTGTAAATTTGATAAAGAAGCCAAGCCATTATCTGGCAACTTTCAATGGTTCTTTGTTCTGCATGGGTAGTAAGCGAGCTTTCTCCTGCAATTTTTATAACGTTCTGTTCGGAAACATGTCTGTAAGAAGAATAAAAAATGGGGATGGGTGCAAGGCGCATCAAACTTCCATTCCCAGCACTGTATTCATCAGAGGAACCCGCATTGGCAACATTATCAAATTGGTATTTCGTTAGTGCATCACTAACAGTATTACCAATATCAAAACATTGGCCATTAACTGAGTTATGACCTTCTTTCCACCAAGATAAATATCGCTGTATTTGATCCTTAGGATCATGCTTACCTGTTGCTAACAAGCTTTCAGCTAAACACAGCATCATTGAGGTGTCATCAGTCCATTCCCCAGCATTCAATGAGAAAGGTCCGCCACCATTCATATCAGTAATGGGCTGATAGCTGTCTTTGGTTTTAAATTCTAGAGTTGTCCCTAAGGCGTCACCTAAAGCTAGGCCGACCATTGAGCCTTGAGCTCTATCTAGCATCAGTTGACGTTTTTCTTGCGATTGCGACTGATCATTCATAAAGATACACCATATCTATTATTATGCTGAAATTTTACAGCACTAAATAAATGTTCATAAGTGACGTATTTTGGTACATGTCATTAATTGTTTGCCAATGTGTGATTTCTTGAACCGTATCGCAACACCATGGCGTATTTATAGTGCATTGTATATATTGGGTAACTTCGATATTACTGGGGCTTTTTCATGCATTATAAATTTTTAAAAGAACAGCATAGAAAAGTAAGGGATGACCACACCAAATCACTTACAATCCGAATTCACAGAGCATTAAGCTGGCTAAATAAAGCG
Source organism: Shewanella sp. 10N.286.48.A6 (assembly GCF_002873135.1). GTDB lineage: Bacteria > Pseudomonadota > Gammaproteobacteria > Enterobacterales > Shewanellaceae > Shewanella. The sequence continues at coordinate 59,110 of NZ_MCVI01000061.1, read as the reverse complement.
GAGCAATCTTCAGACCTTGATAGTAAATTCATTTTTCATTGGATAGCCTTCAATGCTGCTTATGCTCAGCATATTGACCGCTCGATTTTGATGGGGGAGCGAGGACTATTCCAACAGTTTCTATCAAAGCTAGTTGTACTTGATACTGACAAACAACTTTCAAGGTTTATTTGGCAAGAGTACACCAACACAATTCGAGTCGTGTTAAATAATGAATTTATTTTTGAGTCATATTGGGATGCGCAAAATGGCTTAATCTCTGAAGCCCAATGGAAGGAAAACCGCACTAATTCAATTAGAGCGAGTCATCATGCGTTAGCAAATGAGCAAACAGATAAAGTATTGAGTATTATTTTTAATCGACTTTATACACTACGTAATCAACTTCTTCATGGTGGAGCTACTTGGGACAGTAAAGTCAATCGTCAACAAATTAATGACTGTTCTTCAATTCTTTCTCAAATAGTGCCTATCTTGATTAGCATCATGATGAGCCACCCAAATGAGCTTTGGGGTGAGCCTATTTACCCTGTAATAACATAGACTAGAGTATTTAAATGATTGAGCTACAACAGGCTGCATTAGCCAACATTAACAAGCAGACATTACTCCGTTACCAGTTAATTGAAATTATTGCTTATTGGGAAGGGCGCATTACAACCAATCACCTGTGTAATGGGTTTGGAATTGGCCGTCAGCAAGCGTCCAGAGATATCAATGCTTACCTTAAAGAGTTAGCCCCAAACAACTTAGAATACGATATGCAGCTGAAAGGTTATAAACCGACTGTAAATTTTCAACCTGTGCTAACAAAAGGACATATACACGAATACCAGCAACTACTAACGTTCAATCAAAGCTTGGTATCAAAAAGTAATTATTCAACTTTAGGTTTGCGTGAAGTTAGTACAGTGACACCACCTCCAAGGTTAATCGAACCCAGTATCATGCGTGCGATAATAAGGGCCATGAGTGACGGTCGAAGGCTAGAGATTGAATACCTTTCATTAAATTCACCCGAGCCAGAAACTCGTGTTATTGCGCCGCACTCATTGGTAGACACTCCTTTAAGATGGCATGTAAGGGCCTATTGCGAAAAAAATAAAGCCTATCGAGATTTTGTCTTAAGTCGCTTCATAAATGAACCTGATATTTTAGATTATTCACCAAATCCACTTATTGATGACGATAATTGGTGTACGCCAGTTAACTTAGTGCTGGAAGCTGACCCTAGGCTGAGCGAGCATCAAAAGTCATTGATTGAGAGAGATTACGGGATGGTTCAAGGGGAGCTTGTTATTCCATCTCGCTTAGCACTTATTAATTATTTGATTGATTCCTTAGGCTTAGATTTAAACAGCATCAATGCTCAGGCAAATTACCAACAAATCTGTATTAAAAATCTAAATGAGATCAGAGAAACACTACAAAGCCGTAATCTGCTTAAAGTGTAATGTTAAAAACATGTCACATTAAGCTACACGCTACTTTTTGCGACAATTACGCCAGGATGATTTTTTCAGTAAAGTGTTTAACAACAATTCAAACTGAAGGGGAAAATCATGGATTTCAGTAATGTGTCCGAGCCCAAAGCACAATACCTGCCTAATAAAGTGATTTTGTTAGGCGATTCTATTTTTGATAATGCACCATACGTAGAAGCGACAGAGTCAGTAGCAGAGCAACTTCAAACAATGTTTGGAGACACTGCAAAAGTAGAACTTTTAGCTGTGGACGGTCATGTGATGGCCAATATCCCATCACAACTAGAAAAGGTAAAACAGGTTACATCTGTTGAAAATCATGTATTTATTTCTTGTGGTGGAAATGATCTCCTTGGATATAAGGCAACGGGATTAATGTCGATTAAAGCTGTTACCATTGGCGATGCACTGATTTCACTTCATCAGGTACGGGAGAGCTTTCGCATCGATTATCAGAACATGCTAGATGCAGTTCAGTTTAGATTTGCAAAGCCAGTTATATGTACCATTTACGATAGTATTCCCAATCTTTCTTATGCGGAACAAGTGGCGATCGGTATATTTAATGAAGTGATTTTACGTGAAGCTGCAGTAAGAAAGCTTGAAGTACTCGATCTTCGTACCATTTGCGATGAGTGTGATGATTTCGCATCTATTTCACCTATAGAGCCATCAAACTTAGGAGCAAGGAAAATTGCATTAGCAATTTTGTATAAATGTAACCAAAAGCAAAATGAATTAAATATGGGTTGCGTATGAGCTTAACTAAAGAATGGTTTGTAGGGCGAGATCAATTTATTGATGAACAATCAAAGCTAGGAAATTATACTCTTGAGCAAGCTATGGCAGAGCTGGATGTCACATTAAGTGACTTCTTTGGTTTAGGGATTATATGTAGTAAAGAATTAACCACAGCGTCTACTAGTTTGTTCAAGTTAACATCATTAGGTGGATTATTTTTTGTAGATAAATATCAACAGTTATTTATCAGTTCAGTAAATCTTAAGAAGCTGAAACAAGCACTTGAGTGTTGGGATAACTTTACCGTTGAGTTTGAAGATGCAAACACAAACATTATTAGTAAAATATCCATTAAAAAACAGCAGCATGTGACATTTTATATTAATGAAAACCCTTTTATACATCAGCTTAAATTCCGACTTGATGATGTGCGAGATGAAGTGAATATGTTCTCTGATAATGAAAGCCCTAAGCTTTTGTTATCGTTATGGGAACAGTTCTGTGAGTGTGTGAGATTCATCGAAAATAGCGACAAGTCACCTTCAAAAATTGAAATTTCAGCTGACTCGCGATCTATTGAGGCTATATGTGTTTCATGGCATGACGTGATTAAGAACTATTTTAGTTCTCAAATGAACCAAATTAGAAATGAGCAAAACCTAGTCGATTTAAAGTCTGAAATAGAATGCTCTTACTCTGCAATAGGTGGCGAATGGGATAATATTCTTAATTTATACAGTTCAGTGCGGGCTTTAAAACTTAAACGGTTATTGTCTGATAGTGATGATCAAATTGAAACCATTATAGAAATGGTTTCTACAAAAAGTATTGATGAATTTGGCCTTGTAACCCCTGAACTTGTAGAGTCCCGAGCTATTAAAAAAAACCTCTGTATCGCACTCAAATCTGATGATGTATTGATTTATAAAGATAGGGTAAGAAAACAAATTAAAGTTGCTTACTTTTTACACGAAAAATCTACTGAATTCAATTTACATACAAACCAATTTTTTCGTGTTTTAAGGTCGAAAGGGAACAGTAATTGGGATGGTAAGCGATTATTTTTATTTCTTCAAAGCCAGGCAGGAAAAAAACTGCTGGAATATACCTTCCTGTGCGAGACTGCTTATCAAAGGGCACTTCCACAAATAGACCAAAGACAGTTAAATTTATTAAAGGTCCCCATGTTAAGTGATGATCAAGCTACGGTATTAGATACCCGATTAACAGATTTACTTGAACTAATTCATCAACGTCAGAGACTTAAAAAGCAAATTATAAGAAGCCTAGACGCAATGTAAAGTCACATAGCAGTGATCAAGTTAGTATAAGGAAAAACATGTTTATAAAAATCAGCCCTTCAATTCAATGCCTTCCTCTTACTGATGATGACGATCTGACATCAGAACAAGAAAATGCTTTGTTAGAACAATGTCCAACCATCAATCTGCATAAAATCAATAATAAAGAACAAATTAGTCAATATTTGATGCGTTTATTCGCATACTATTTCCAAATTTCACCTCAGGTAATTAATTTAAATAGTAATATTGTCGATGATATTGAACGGCATGTTTGGGCTAAAGAGCTTGGCGTTGCTTTTGATGATGTGACTTATGGGCGACTCTTTTGCAGTCAAGATGATGAGGGTAATGCTGTCGGAGGGCTTGAAGATCGTGGGATGATGATAGCTACTATGTATATGACTGACTTTCCTGATTTGGTAGGTATTAAAGAAGTACGCAGTGCACAAGAGGCAACCTTTGAAGCAGAGGATGATGAGTTTGGTAGTTACTTCGATTGTGAGACGCTAGATGAGTTATCTGATTTGATTTATTCAGTATGTAAGAAGCTAAATAATTAATTTATATAGTTAATTATTATATTAATTATTTAATAATAAGGTGTCGCTGCATGAATATTCTTTATATCCACGGTTTCGGTAGTCAGTTCGACGAGACGTCAGATAAAATCAACTTATTGAACACGATTGGTTCGGTTGTTGGTATCACTATTGACTATACCAAATCGTCAGAATCAATCGAAAAGGCACTAAAAGAATTTTCAAGTCAAGAATCCATCGATTTGATTGTTGGAACAAGTTTAGGTGGATATTGGGCTAATAGGATTGGTTCAAAAATAGGGGTTCCGTTTGTATCAATTAATCCAGCAATATCTCCCAAAACATCATTAGCTAAGTATGTAGGACAAGGTATTACTTATTTCGGTGAGCCTTACTTATTAACGAAAGAGGTCATAGAAAATTATAGTGACTTTCTGCTTGAAGGGTGTGGTCTAATCTTGGTCGATCTAGCTGACGAAGTACTCAGTGCAGATAAAACAATCGAAATGCTAGGTAGTCGATTTGGTGTGATGAGCTTTGAAGGTGGTAATCATAGATTTGCTCATTTACAAGAATCTTTAGGAGAAATTAAGAATTTTTATCATATCAGTGAACTTGTCTACGGGCTCTAAGTTTTACTTATTAAATTATGGTTATATTGAATGATAATTAAGGGCGATTAAAGATAGAGCTCCGTATTGATAAAGGCTGTCTATGTAAAAATATTGCATACAACAGAGTAAAGCTACTTGTCGATTCTACCCATAAACGGCATAACATAACCTATTTAAGCAGTTAAATCGTTAGTCATCATTGTTGAAAATCGTTACCAAATAAATAATTAAAATCGATAAAACGCAACAACATTTTTAGCTCGTCAATTGGCGAATAATGTAATGGATTTATTATGACCTCACAGCAAAACAACAACTATGGAACGACTTTATCTCTCGTTGGCCTAGTGAAAAACTTGAAGAATTAACGTTAGAAGAATATGGTCTCCTACTGATGCCTGAGAGGGCAAAAGCTAGCTGTGTTCAGAAAGTATTTAAACCGGAAGTATTTTCCTAGTTATACCATAGTAAACCTTTAGTCGTCCCGCCCGCATCAATATAACAGCGAGCTGGTTCCCAATAGATCAGAGCGATTTTTCTGGTAAATCTTTAAAGTCGTGACCCGTTTTAGTTGACCTCAAAGTTTATGCTTAAGGAAGTGATAGTGAAGAAATTAATTGAGAGCAAACATATTGCAAGCCTGTTCACAAATTTACGACAGTATGGCTTAAGGGGGAATAGTGCTTTATGGCTTTTATTGAAAGAAACGCTTATAGACAAACAATGCAATTTTACATCCGAAGGATTGTTAGCATGGGTAGATCAATTTGTTTCAAATTTACCCATTGAACAGCATCTTGGTGAGAATGAAGTTAGGATTAATGCCTTAAATCGTGGCGGTATGTCTGGTGGTATTCTAGATTTAGATTACTGGCACAATACGATGATGCCAATTCTTAAAAGTCGTTGTGAGGATTTAGAGCAGGGTTTGATGTTTTGTCTAAGTGAACAGATAACCAGTTTATTGTTTGTCGGAGATGTGCATGGGCAGGATGCTAAGCTCAATGCATTATTTGAAGATCAAGGATTTGATGTTGAAGACGCTAATAGCAGCTTTGCTGATAGCAAATTAGTCTTTATAGGTGATCTTATCGATAATTCACCAATATCAAAAGTAAACCATCTTTCTCTACTGACAAAAGTGAAAGACTTAGTTGAACGTAAACATGCGTATTGTTTATTGGGAAATCATGAGTTTAATGCTATCGGCTGGTATTTACAAAAAGCAGATGGTAGCTTTTGTCGAGATCGCAGTAATGTCAGTAATCAAAAGCAACATAAATTCTTTATTCAACAGGTAGGAGAAAACTCTTCATTACATAAAATGTGGATAGAGTGGTTTAAAACTTTGCCGTTATTTCTGAACTTTGGCAACATAAAAGCCATACATGCCTGTTGGCATGAAGAAAGTATCGCAAAGTTAAAACCTTACCTTAATCAAGATAACTCTTTAAAAGAAAAATTTTGGTATTCAGCTTTTGATAAGCAACATGAATTATACCAATTGATTGAAACTTTGCTTAAAGGCCCAGAAATTTGTTTACCTGATGGAGTATCATTTTCTGATAAAACAGGCACTGACAGAAATCATATCAGAGTGGCTTGGTGGAAAAGTCGAAGCGAAGTGGAAACATATCGAGATCTGGCAGTGGTACCTCAATCACAAGTGTTAAACATCCCTACAGTGAAATTAAACAAGGATGCTCTTCAATACAATGAACAGCCGATATTTCCTGTTGTAGTGGGACATTACACTTTAACTCCAACGCCTTTCCCTGAATGCCTAAGCAATAAAGTGGTATGTGTAGATTTCAATGCCGCAAAAGATAAAAATCCGCTAATCGGCTATTACTGTAATATTGATGGTTGGGATGATTGTCCATCTGAATTAATTAGTCATAGTGGTTTCAGTTATGCTAATGAATTGAATGCAGACAGAGTGGTTAGTAAAGGTTTGATTGGTTTTATGGATGTTATGTTCTCATCTATCCCACCGCTAATAAACCATGAAGCATTTTCACATTACGTACATCAAGTACTACTTCAACAATGGGATCCTATATTTGTTTATTCAGCAGATCCTTTAGATGAAGAACTATCAAATGAGTATGCAGATTATGAGACTGAAGTTATGCGCTTAGCCCAAGCGTATAAAGTTGATGAACTGACGACGTATTTGGTGTTAATAGAGCAACATTGGATTGGTATTGAACGTGAAGACTCAGAGCGTGTATGTGCAAGTGTTGCGCATCAAATCGTGACAGCGTGGAGTGAAATCGATACTCAGCCGAATGACAAATAGGCTTAAAACGCATTTTACAGTCATCAATAATGCCGCTTTAGCGGCATTTTTTGTGCGTAGAATTCACGTTTTAATCTCAGAGAAGGGTGGGGGTAAACTGTCTCAAATGGCCATTTTAAGACCAATAAACGTCTCATGGTTAACGTGATTTCATTGTAAGTAACTGAATTTAATTTATAAAATGACTGGCTGCAAAAACACCTAATAGGCCTAACTATCTATTGGACTGGGCAAGAATGTCGTCATTTTGAAACTGAATTTGCGGCTTGGTGTGGTTGTGATTATGCAATTGCACTGGGTAATGGCACTTTGGCGCTTGATTTGGTTCTAAATGCCTTAGGGGGAGGTGCTGCTTTTAAAGGCACAGAGCTTGATGAGGTGATCACCACGCCTCGTACCTTTTTGGCATCCGCTTCTTCAATTGTTACCGCCGGTGCGAACCCTGTATTTGCGGATGTAGACTTAAATAGCCAAACGATTACTGCTGAGTCAATAGCAGCAGTATTAACACCGAGCACAAAAGCTGTGATTGTAGTACACTTTGCGGGTATGCCTGCTGAAATGGATGCCATTATGGCATTGTCTGAAATGCATGGTTTTTATGTGATTGAAGATTGTGCCCAAACTCATGGTGCTAAATATAAAGGGCAGGGCGTAGGTACTATTGGTCATATTGGTGCTTGGTCTTTTTGCCAAGACAAAATTATGACTACTGGTGGTGAAGGCGGCATGGTGACTACCAATGACAAAACGTTGTGGTCTAAAATGTGGTCTTATAAAGATCATGGTAAAAGCTTTGATGCAATTTATAACCGAGAACACCCACCAGGGTTTCGTTGGTTACATGAAAGCTTTGGTACTAATTGGCGTATGACTGAAATGCAAGGTGCGATAGGGCGCATTCAGTTAACTCGAATGCTAGATTGGACGGCTAAACGTCAATCAAATGCAAAAGCGATAGACACAGCTGTGGCAGATATAAATGTAGTCAGAACTGTTGTTGTGCCTGATTATATTGAACATGCAGAATACAAGCATTATTTATTTGTAAAGCCAAAGAACTTAGCCGAAGGCTGGAGTCGTGATCGTATTGTGGATGAAATTATGGCTTTTGGGGTTCCAGCTTTTCAAGGCAGTTGTTCTGAGATCTATCTTGAGAAAGCCTTTGATAATACCCCTTGGCGTCCTGAATATCGTTTACCCAATGCATTAGTATTAGGTGAAACCAGTATAATGTTTTTGGTTCATCCTACATTGACTGAGGCTGAAATAGATAAAACATGTCAAATTCTTAAGCATGTCTTATTACTGGCACAGAAGTAAATTATTGAGGTTATAAAGAAATGAAAATAGCAGTTGCTGGTACAGGTTACGTTGGTTTATCTAACGCAATGCTTTTGGCTCAAAACAATGAAGTTGTTGCGGTTGATATAATCCCTGAAAAAGTAGAAATGCTCAATGAAAAAAAAGCGCCAATTGTTGATGTTGAAATTGAAGACTTCTTAGCTAATAAAACTCTCAATTTTAAAGCTACTCTTGATAAAGACATCGCATATAAAGACGCTGAATATGTAATTATCGCTACGCCAACAGATTATGATGCTGAAACAAATTATTTCAACACATCATCTGTAGAGGCGGTAATAAAAGATGTAATGGCAATAAATCCTTCGGCAGTAATGGTTATTAAATCCACAGTCCCAGTTGGTTATACAGCGCGTATTAAAGAAGAGTTGGGGTGTGATAACTTAATATTTTCACCAGAATTTTTGCGTGAAGGCCGTGCTTTATATGACAACTTGCACCCATCCCGTATTATTGTAGGTGAGCGTTCAGAACGAGCTCAAGTGTTTGCGAACCTATTAGTGGAAGGTGCAGTAAAAGAAAACATAGATGTTTTGTTTACTGATTCTACGGAAGCTGAAGCTATTAAGTTGTTTTCTAACACTTATTTAGCGCTTCGCGTTGCCTACTTTAATGAGTTAGACACCTATGCTGAATCCCATGGCTTAAATTCACGTCAAATAATTGAAGGGGTTGGCTTAGATCCTCGTATCGGCAGTCATTACAATAACCCTTCATTTGGTTATGGGGGTTATTGCTTACCTAAGGACACGAAACAATTACGCGCAAACTACTCAGATGTGCCAAATAATATCATCGGTGCAATTGTTGACTCAAATACCACGCGTAAGGATTTTATAGCAGATGCAATTTTAAAGCGTGAACCTAAAATCGTGGGTATTTACCGTCTAATAATGAAAACTGGGTCAGATAATTTCAGGGCATCGAGTATTCAGGGGATTATGAAACGCCTGAAAGCTAAAGGAATTCAAGTAGTGGTTTTTGAGCCAGTGATTGAAGAAGACCACTTTTTCCACTCTGAAGTTATAAAATCGCTGGAAGACTTTAAAGCTATGTCAGATGTTATTGTATCTAATCGCATGGTTGATGAAATCCGAGATGTAAGTGATAAGGTGTATACTCGTGACCTTTTCGGTTCAGATTAGTTTTTGAGGTAATGATATGAAGTATTTGGTCACTGGTGCAGCTGGATTTATTGGTAGTGCAGTTGTTGAAAAACTAGTAGCAAACGGACATGAGATAGTTGGTATTGATAATATTAACGATTATTACGACCCTGCTTTAAAGCATGCACGTTTAAAACGTATCGAGCACAAAAAATTTCGGTTAGTTGAATTAGATATTGCGGATAGAGAATCTGTAACTCAATTATTTAAAAGTGAAAGCTTTGACCGTGTTATTCACCTGGCCGCACAAGCCGGCGTACGATATTCGATTGAAAATCCACATGCTTATGCTGATTCGAATTTAGTTGGGCATTTAAATATTTTAGAAGGCTGTAGAAACACAAAAGTTCAACACCTTGTTTATGCCTCATCTAGTTCGGTATATGGTTTGAATAGTAAGACACCATTTGCTACTTCTGATAGTGTTGACCATCCTGTTTCGCTTTATGCTGCAACTAAAAAGTCTAATGAGTTGATGGCGCATAGCTATTCTCATCTTTACGATATTCCAACGACAGGTCTTAGATTTTTTACTGTATATGGTAGCTGGGGGCGGCCTGATATGGCCCCGTTTATTTTTACCAAAAAGATCCTTGATGGCGAAATTATTGACATCAATAATAATGGTGACATGTGGCGTGATTTTACTCACGTCAGTGACATTGTTGAAGGTGTGGTTCGTATTGCTGATGTAATACCAAGTCGGGATAAATCTTGGACTGTTGAAAATGGTTCACCAGCGACCAGCTCTGCTCCATATTCAGTTTATAACATAGGCCATGGTTCGCCGATTAACTTAATGGGCTTTGTCAAAGCCATTGAGGATGAATTGGGTATTGAAGCCAGGAAAAACTTTAGAGAGATGCAGCCTGGTGATGTGTATCAAACTTATGCTGATGTAGCTGATTTATTTGAAGCTACGGGTTATAAACCTAGAGTTGGTGTAAAAGAAGGTGTTGCTGAGTTTGTAAAATGGTACCGCGAGTTTTATAACAAATAGTTATATCTATCTATTTATTTTTCTTTTTACTTTGTTGATAGAGAAAATAAGTTATCATCCCAAAACATACTATAGACGCAAAGCCTACAGCGACGAGTGGCATCCAATAATTAACCGTATCAGTAAACATAAGCGTTCTCTCACCTTATTATTCGGGATTTTATTATAATACCACATTACACCTGTAGTGGATCAGTAAAGCTGGCCACTACTTTGCAGTCAATTGGTGTGTTTGGTTATAGAATAAGTTATCTGAAAGCTCAGCATTGCACGAAATCCGTAGCTCGACAATGTCCAAAAATTAGCAGATCGTTTTAATCATGACAGCATGTGAGCACAAACTGTGGGCTTAGTTAACTAAAGGGTACCGCTTACCAATAAAGTTTGCTTAAAAGCATAAAAAAGACCTTCATAAGAAGGTCTTTTAGTTTCATTATTCATTTTCTATTAACTAATGTTAATCACAATCCGATAACCGTTAGTGAGTTTTGCGTCGACGACCCAATCCAAAGCCCGCTAAAGCCAGTAGGCTTAAGAATCCTAAGCTACCACCAGAATCTGATTTAGGTGTTTCAGGTTCAATTGGTTGTTCCGGCGCGGGTGATGTTGGTTCAACACCATCAGAGTTAACCGTTAGCATGAATGTCGTTGAGCTCATATCGTTAGGGAATAAATTATCCGCTACCGTTACAGTGACCATTGTTTCACCCCAAAAATCTGTAACAGGAGTGATATCAAAGGTTGAGCCTGAAGTATGACCATGGACCACAGCAGTAATGTTGTCACCTGTTACGGTAATGGTGTTAGCAGATACTCCACCATCGTTGTCCGCATAGTTAACCACAATACCTTCAAGTGTGGTGTTTTCATCAACCATTTTATCGCTAATAGCTGACATAATGATATTTGATGCAACGCTAATCATTTGTTCAGCATGGGCATTGGCAATACCTTCAATATCACCTGCGAGAGTGACAGTTTGATTGACACCAAGCGCTTCGTCAGTGACTTCAGCTTGCATATTCACCACAACGATACTGTACTAGGACCTGTGATGTCATAACAGACGACTAAGTTATTTGACACTTTGTCTTCAAGGTCATTGAAAGCATAGCTCACACCAGTATGGCCTTTTAATGGGCCATAAGTATCACGTGGGCCGTTATATCCCCTAACGCCAATAGAACCTTCTCCCGCTTCACCAGCAAAGTCGATATTGTCATAGGCCATGATAATTTCGTACTCACCTGGTGCGTGACCAGTATTATTTTTCAAGAAAACTTGGTGATCATAAGTATCACTTCTAGGTGTGATCAATGTGTTCCAGTTCTCATCCCAACTCTTGTCATGAGTCGCAGCTTTATTCCATTCAATGATGGTGTAATCGTCTGCAAAGGCTAAAGTCACACCTTTCTCTTGGTTGATATCCCAGTTCGGTTCATACATAGCGAGTGTCCACTTTTGCGGACCAAACATTGCCATTGGGTCAGTAGCATCTAAGCCACCCCATAATGGTGCCACGATAAAGTCAGGTGGCGTAGAATAGTCATTAGTTGGTAACTCTAGATACATATCCATCGGCACGAAGTCCCAAGGATTGTAGTTGCCTGTATCTAACTGTAACCAGCCTTTAGAGCTTAAGATAATAGCGTCAGTACTGAAATAGTCCTGATTATCAAATGGCGTTAGTGTTCCGGCATTTAATGGCATTTCAACATCGTGAACCCAGTTTCCTCCCCAAGGTGTTTCTTCTAAGAAACTGCCCCATGACACGTTAATACCAAACCGCGCTAAGTCTAAATAGCCACCATCAACCGGTGTTCCATCTGGATAATCAATCTCCAGTGGAGTACGACACATTGGATCTTCAATGTTGGTCGTGATTTTATAGTTAGTTTCACGAGCCGATGTATCAAGCTGGCTACGCAGCAAGCTAAAGCCGTTTTCTGTTTCAGTTAAACCTTCAATCGCTGTAATTGAACCTGGTACTAACTTCAAGCCAGCAGATAGTGTCGCGTTTAACTCTACTGCGCGATCTTTCCCTGAAATGTTAGGTTGAATCACCATACTCATATCAATGATGTCGCCAACTCTTGCTGCATCTTGCGAGGTATTGATTGAAACTGTGTCCACACCACGTTTGATGTTTAACGGCACGATTGCTAATGAACCTTGTGCATTATCACCTGCAGAAATTGCGGCAGCAGAGTAATAATGTTTACCCTGTTCCATTGCCATATTCCAGTCGATGGTTAATGTTGAATTACGTTCTGTTGTGTCTTCAAAGTTAAGGTTAATTGCTGATGAGATTTCTTTAGGAATAACCACATGAGCCATTTCTAGGGTATCAACATTGTCGTATGGGAATAGCGGGTAACCCGATTGAACTAAAATCGTATACTCACCGGCTTCAGGTTCTTCTAATGCACAGAATTGCCCTTTAGTTGTTTGGCCTAGTATTGAGCCACAAATGGCTTCAGACTGATGTAAACGTCCATCATTGTTGAAATCACGGAAGATAAACACATTGGTTTGCAGGTACTGGTTAAATGGTGAGTCAATTTGCGACTCAACTCGTGCTAGCATTTCTGCGCGCAATACAGCGCTATTTTCTGGCACATCCACTGTAAAAGTTTTGATGCTTGGTAGTGTGGTATCCCAGAAAAAGTCATCACCGACAGGCATTTCACTAAACTGGCGACGAGGTAGCTCAAAAGTTTCTGTGGTGGCTTCAACAGGTGTATATACAACACCGGTTAAGCTTGACCCTGGTGCGCCAAATGGTACGTCTGCAATCACATGCTGCGATTGATCATCATGGGCTGTGATGTTGATGGTGTTTGGCAATGTTTTACCAGCGTAGGTTGCCAAAAACGGCCAATGTGCAGCAGGGATTGTGCTATCTTGCGGGGTGAATTGAATTTCTCCTGCAGCAGTTTGCACTGTGCCATCGTACCAAGCCATATCCGATTCTTTAAATAGGCTAGTCACCGTTAAATCAATTGTTTCACCCGCTTTTAAGGTAAAGCTTGATGGGGTAACTTGTACTTTTGCGGTTGGGTCTAAAGTAAAGTCCCAAAATAGTGGTGAGCGATCAGAGTATTGTGTATCAACACTCCAAGTGCCATCACGGGTGGCTTTCACTGTACGGATCCAGCTACAACTTAACCCACAATCTTTATTGATAAGCTGAGGTAAGTTAAGTTCACGAACTTGACCGCCATTTTTTGGATTTGCTCTGCGGAAGTTATCAGCCGTTTCATCCATTACAAGGCCGCTATTAATAGCACGTGCAACATTAACTAGACCGTGTCCAGCGCGATATGGACCGGCCACTTCAACTTTTCTATCAAAAGGATGAACAGTTTTAATCGCTTGGCTGTCGGCGGTCATTTGCAGGGCTGATTGTACTTCAGATGCTGTCCAGCTTGGGTTAGCCTGACGTACCAACGCCATTACACCCGCAACATGTGGACTTGCCATTGATGTGCCACTGATAGCGTTATAGTTACGCGTATCAGCTTGTGGGTTTAGTGGGTTTTCATCGTTCCAAGCGGCAAAAATATCCACACCTGGTGCAGCAATACCCGGCGAGAACAATTCTTCAATCGTGCTAGATGGCCCGCGAGATGAAACTCGCTAATTGATCAGCATCTTCTGGTGTGATCACGCGTGAAGCCGTTGACGCTGTAATTGTTCCTTGTAAATCGGTTCCTGATTGAAGCCAAGGTTGTAAACCTTTGATGCGCCAGTTACCGTACCACTGAGTCGCAGTGATGTGCACCCCAGGGATATGTACTGGTCAACCCAAACTGGACACTTTTAGTTGGGAATTTTCAAACGCTACTGATGACAGATCACCATTAGCGGAATGTAGCCGTTCTAGTTGTAATATTTCATATAAGTAGCCACGTTTTTTTAGAGACTGTTACACCCTCACAGATTTCTTCATCCATTAAAGATAGCTGCACTACATAATCACCATTTTATATTTTTGAATTGTTTAAATACCAGTAAGGCTGCACCAAATCACTTTGCTGCTTTGCTTTAACCCACAAAATCCAATAAAGATTGCTGTGGCTTAAAAATGTCACAATTAGATGAGTAAATGCGCGGGCTTTTCGTATATAATTTGCCTCCACTTGAAAAAGTGATCTTACTTTTGTTTTATACCAACATGGACTGTTGGTTTTGGAGTTGTTATGTCTCGTAAATATTTTGGCACTGATGGTGTGCGAGGAAAGGTGGGTGAGTTTCCGATTAACCCGTCTTTTGCGATGAAATTAGGTTGGGCTGCTGGGACGGTTTTAGCGTCAGCAGGCACCAAAGAAGTCATTATTGGTAAAGATACTCGTATTAGTGGTTACATGTTAGAAACCGCCATGGAAGCAGGCTTTTCTGCTGCGGGCATTAATTGCGCGTTAGTTGGCCCTATGCCAACGCCTGCGATTGCCTATTTAACCTCGACATTTAGAGCCGATGCAGGGGTAGTGATCAGTGCATCGCACAATCCTTATTATGATAACGGCATTAAGCTGTTCTCAAATTCGGGCACTAAACTGAATGATGCTCAAGAATTAGAAATTGAACACCTACTCGATCAAGCCATTAATCATGGCGCAATGTCGTGTGTTGACTCGGCAAAATTGGGTAAAGTGCGCCGTATTGGTGATGCTGCAGGGCGTTACATTGAGTTTTGTAAAGGCACTCTTGATACCAATAAGTCCCTTGCGGGTTTGAAAATCGT
Organism: Shewanella sp. 10N.286.48.A6; assembly: GCF_002873135.1. Taxonomy (GTDB): domain Bacteria; phylum Pseudomonadota; class Gammaproteobacteria; order Enterobacterales; family Shewanellaceae; genus Shewanella. The sequence continues at coordinate 43,848 of NZ_MCVI01000061.1, read as the reverse complement.
GGTTGATTCAGCCAACGGCGCGGCGTATCACATCGCTAAAGAAGTGTATGCAGAGTTAGGTGCTGAAGTGATCAGTATTAATGATAAGCCTGATGGGTTAAACATTAATGAGCGCTGCGGCGCAACTCACCTTGATAGCCTTCAAACTGCAGTAATGGTACATGAAGCTGATTTAGGGATTGCCTTAGATGGCGATGCTGACAGGGTGTTGTTTGTTGATCACAACGGTCATGTGGTTGATGGCGATGAAATCATCTTTATTTTAGCGCAAGCGTTTCAACAAGCTGGTGAGTTAAATGGCGGCGTTGTCGGTACCTTGATGTCAAATCTTGGTTTAGAGCTGGCGTTAAAAGAAATGGATATTCCCTTTATTCGCGCTAAAGTGGGTGACCGCTACGTGGTTGAGCAGCTGAAAAAAACCGGTTGGATGTTGGGCGGTGAAGGCTCAGGCCATATCTTAAGCCTTAAACATACCACCACGGGTGATGGTATTGTGGCATCGCTGCAAGTGCTTGATGCTGTAATTGAGTCAGGTAAAAGCTTAGCTGAAGTTAAGTCAGGTATGACAAAACTGCCGCAAGTGCTGATCAATGTGCGCTTAAGTGCCAACAACGCCGATGAGATTATTGCCTCTGAGGCAGTGCAGCAAGCTGTTACAGCCGCTGAGCAAGTGATGGGTGATAATGGCCGAGTATTACTGCGTAAATCTGGGACTGAGCCTTTAATCCGGGTGATGGTTGAATCAACCGATGCCGATATGACCCAGACTCAAGCGCAATCTATTGCGGATGTGGTTAAAGCGACAAGTTAATAATTTGTCTTATCAATCAGGGTAGATTTATCTATGCTATTAAATGCCAGAGTATTGATACTCTGGCATTTTTGTTATGCGTGAGACATCAATTTCTATTGATAATTGGCGTATAATACCTTTAAAGCACTTTGATATAAGCACTTTGATATAAGCACTTTGATATAAGTACTTTGATATAAGCGTTTTAAAGGTCATTTTAATGTTGAAGGTTTACTGAGTATGATTTTAATCACAGGTGGTGCAGGTTTTATCGGTAGCACCTTAATACGTTACTTGTTAGCTCATACTCAAGAATCTATCGTGAATCTTGATGCCTTAAGTTACTCAGGTAACCTTGATTCATTAAAAGATGTCGCGAACTCAGAACGATATCACTTCGTTCATGCAGATATTTGTGATGCCAATAGTCTAAAACAGGTTTTTGCCAAGTTTAAACCGACAGCGGTAATGCACCTTGCTGCAGAAAGTCATGTGGATCGCTCCATTGATAATGCCAGTGCTTTTATGCAAACCAATATCATCGGGACATTCACATTGCTTGAAGTGTGCCGTGAGTATTGGAACACGCTAGCAACTGATGCTAAAACTGCGTTTCGATTTCATCATATTTCAACCGATGAGGTTTTTGGTGACTTAGATAGTGATGAACTGCCATTTTCTGAGCAGACGTCATATAAACCAAGCTCGCCTTATTCTGCCTCAAAAGCTTCTTCCGATCATTTGGTCAATGCTTGGCAGCGTACTTATGGTTTGCCAGTGCTGGTTAGTCATTGCTCAAACAATTATGGTCCTTACCAATTTCCTGAAAAATTGATCCCCCACACCATTTTAAATGCCTTAGCGGGTAAGCCGTTAACCGTTTACGGTAATGGCCTGCAAGTAAGGGACTGGTTACATGTAGAGGATCATGTTCGCGGCCTTTATCAAGTGCTGACACATGGCGAAGTAGGCCAAAGCTATAATATTGGTGGTCTTAATCAAGTGACCAATATTGATGTGGTTAACAGCATATGTGCGCTATTAGAGCAATTGGCACCAGAGGCTAAGCAAGGCTGCCAATCTTATGCTGAGTTAATTACCTATGTTGACGATAGGCCCGGTCATGATAGTCGCTATGCCATTAATGCATCAAAAATTCAATCACAATTAGGTTGGCAACCTGAACATGATTTTCATTTGGGGTTAGCTGCAACGGTTAAATGGTACATCGATAATCCTAGCTGGTGGCAACAGATCTTAACTGGTGACTACCGCCTTAACCGACTTGGGCTCGCTAATGGAAATATCAATGAGTAGTTTAAGCGCTGTGCAGCCCATCACTTCTGCACAGTATAAAGGCATTATATTAGCGGGTGGCACGGGCAGTCGCTTATTTCCGCTAACCCTTGGCACCTCTAAACAGTTATTACCTGTCTATGATAAGCCGATGATTTATTATCCCTTATCGGTACTCATGCTGGCGGGTATTAATGACATTTTACTGATCTCAACCTCTGAAGATCTGCCCAGCTTTAAACGCTTATTAGGCAACGGTGAACGCTTTGGTATTAAGCTCAGTTATGCAGAGCAAGCAGCGCCAGAGGGTTTAGCGCAGGCGTTTATCATTGGTGAGCAGTTTATTGGTGATAGTAACGTGGCATTAGTGTTAGGCGATAATATTTTCTATGGGCAAAACTTTACTGAAAAGCTAAAACAAGCTACAGCCAAAGCGTCTGGTGCAACCGTATTTGGCTATCATGTTAGCGATCCCGCGCGATTTGGGGTCATTGATTTTGACGATAAAGGTATTGCCCTAAGTATTGAAGAAAAACCGACCGTCCCTAAAACCAACTTTGCCGTTACGGGGCTTTATTTTTACGACAATGAGGTCGTATCCATTGCTAAAAGTATTACACCCTCACTAAGAGGTGAGCTTGAAATTACCGATGTGAACATGGCTTATCTGGCTAAAAAAGCCTTAACTGTGGATATATTAGGGCGAGGGTTTGCTTGGCTTGATACCGGAACCCATGATGCACTGCTTGAAGCGAGTCATTTTGTGCAGACCATTGAGAAACGCCAAGGATTAAAGGTGGCCTGTCTTGAAGAAATCGGTTTCATTAATGGTTGGTTATCTGTTGATGAGTTAGCGCAACAAGCACAATTTCATCAAAAAACGGCATATGGCACTTACCTAAGCCAACTCGTAGAGGAACATCGTTGATGAAGGTTATTGATACTACCATTTCTGATGTCAAAATCATCGAGCCTCAAGTGTTTGCAGATGAACGTGGCTTTTTTATGGAAACCTTTCAGCAGCAACGTTATCAGCAATTGCTGAACACCAATAAACCCTTGGTGCAGGATAACTATTCACGCTCACATTATGGTGTGCTTAGAGGGCTTCATTTTCAAACCCAGAAGCCGCAAGCTAAATTAGTGAGAGTCGTTAGAGGCAAGGTGTTTGATGTGGTTGTTGATATCCGCCCACAGTCATCAACTTATGGCGCTTGGGTTGGGGTTGAGTTATCTGAGACCAACCAGCGACAATTGTGGGTGCCTGAAGGCTTTGCCCATGGCTTTGTTGCTTTAGAAGCGTGTTGTGATGTTGAATACAAATGTAGCGATTATTATGACCCTAAAAATGAAGCTTGTCTTAGCTGGGACGATGCTGACTTAGCCATTAATTGGCCTATTAGGGAGGTCATTCAATCAGCTAAAGATCAACAAGGGTTATCTTTTCAGGCGTTAAAAGCAATGCACAATGAGCAGGCGTTAACCTTAAAGCCGGACATCACAAAGTGAAGCTGTTATTAACAGGCGCTAATGGTCAGTTAGGATTGAGTATTAGGCGCTGCATTGCAGATCATAATGCCTTTTTAGCCAAGAATAATGGCAACTATTCTAGAATTATTAGCAGAGCTCTTAACAGAGAGAACAACAGAGAGAGCCACTGTAAAATTAACACCGACTTGTCATCTCAATGCATGCCAAATGAGCTACAACTTCTCACGGCAGATAAATCAGATTTAGAGATCAGTGACGCTAATGCGGTCATGGAAATGATTGATAGGCTTAAACCCGATTTAATCATCAATTGCGCCGCCTACACCCAAGTGGACCAGGCTGAAACACATCAGCAGCTTGCTGGTGATGTGAATGCCACAGGGGCGAAGAATCTTGCCTTAGCGGCGCTAAAAGCATCTATTCCACTTATTCATATCTCAACCGATTATGTGTTTGATGGCAAAAGTGGCAGGCTGCCATCTCAAGTTGCAAGTTCAGCGCTGCCTGTAGATGAGCCCAAGCTTGCTGGTGGCCTTGAAGCAACCTTTGCAACCGCCTCTAACACTGCTATTGAAACTGCAATTGAAAACAGTCCAAGCCCATATTCTGAAACTGCTGTGCCAAATCCGCTGAATATTTATGGCGAGTCTAAGTGGCGCGGCGAGCAATTGATTACTGATATTCTGCCGCAGCACATTATCATTCGAACGTCTTGGCTGATAAGCGAATTTGGGCATAACTTTGCTAAAACGGTGCTGAGATTAGCCAAAACTAAACCGACTCTGGCGATGGTGGCCGATCAAATAGGTTGTCCTACTTATGCGGGGGATTTAGCCAAAGCGATATTAAACATCGCTGCGCAAATTCAGCAGGGTAAAACAGTTTGGGGCACTTTTCATTACTGCGGCGATACAGCTACCAGCTGGTATGGTTTAGCAAAAGCCATTGTCGATGAAGCAAGTGTACAAGCTAAGTTACTAACAGTTCCTACACTCAAGGGGATTGATACTCAGGACTATCCTTTGCCTGCTAAGCGGCCACCCTACAGTGTGCTTGATTGCCAGCAGATAAAAATGGCTTGGGGTATCGATGCTTGTGATTGGCAAGTATCCATTAAAACTTTGATTAGAAATCTCGATATTGATGTTTTATAACTTTTTTTAAGAGTATTTATAACGGTTTACAGATTTTGCTCAAGCTCAGCTTAAGTAATCGGCTACACAAATGCTAACTCATTAATCGGCCTAATCCTCCCAGTGTCTTTGGTTAACATCTAACCTTTCGCAGTTAGCTTTTCAGTTGTCACTCTCTACCACTTAGATGATTGGAGGAGTTAGTTATTACTTTTTAGATCATTATTCCAAACAAACCTTTTCATCCTTTTTATTCCTTTTTGTTATATTCAACCCTTCATTAATAACTTTTACTATCAGTTGATACTGGTAATATGATTGCATGCAACTTTGGATTAACAATCATCGTTATGAGACGGATCATCATTTGTCTGTTTAAAGCGTATGAATTATTAAAGGTTTATTGGAATAGATATGTCGACACAATTGACTCATTTAAAGCAACTTGAAGCAGAATCCATTCAAATTATGCGTGAAGTCGCCGCAGAATTTGATAACCCTGTCATGCTCTACTCGGTAGGTAAAGACTCCTCGGTTTTATTGCACCTTGCGCGTAAAGCTTTCTATCCCGGCAAAATTCCATTTCCTTTGATGCATGTTGATACCAACTGGAAGTTTAAAGAGATGATTGCTTTTCGTGATCAAATGGCCGAAAAGTACGGCTTTGACTTAATCGTTCATAAAAACCCACGCGGTTTAGAAATGGGCTGTAGCCCGTTTGTCCATGGCAGCGCTAAACACACCGATATCATGAAAACTGAGGGCTTAAAGCAAGCATTAGATATGCATGGTTTTGATGCTGCTTTTGGTGGTGCACGTCGTGATGAAGAAAAATCCCGTGCCAAAGAGCGTGTGTATTCTTTTCGCGATAACAAGCACAGATGGGACCCTAAAAACCAACGTCCTGAGTTATGGAATATTTATAACGGTAAAGTGGATAAAGGCGAAAGCATTCGCGTTTTCCCATTATCAAATTGGACTGAATTAGATATCTGGCAATATATTTATCTTGAAGGTATTGAAATCCCATCGCTTTATTTAGCAGCAGAAAGACCAGTTTTAGAGCGTGATGGCACCTTAATCATGGTTGATGATGACCGAATGGAGCTTGAAGAAGGCGAAGTCATTGAGCATAAGATGGTGCGTTTTAGAACATTAGGTTGCTATCCACTCACTGGCGCAGTTGAGTCGGTTGCACAAACCTTACCTGAGATTATTCAAGAGATGCTGCTTTGTACAACATCTGAGCGTCAAGGACGAGTGATTGATAATGATTCATCCGGTTCAATGGAAAAGAAAAAAATGGAAGGGTATTTCTAAGCTTTTTAAAACCTCATTTTTATGAAGTGTTTGGCACTTCTGATTATTTGAACCATTACATTACCAATGTGTTGCTGCAGTTGAATATACGCTCAGAGCAGCGCGTTAGCTTAAGGAATTTATGATGTCTAATACCGCTTTAATCGCTTCAGATATTGAAGCTTATTTAAACGTCCATGAAAATAAAGATATGCTGCGCATTTTAACCTGTGGCAGTGTTGATGATGGTAAATCGACCCTTATTGGTCGTTTGTTGTATGACAGTAAAATGATTTTTGAAGATCAAATGGCGGCCATTGAAAAAGACTCAAAACGCTTTAATACCACAGATGAGTCGTTCGATTTAGCCTTATTGGTTGATGGCCTGCAGTCTGAGCGTGAGCAAGGTATTACCATTGATGTGGCTTATCGCTATTTTGCCACCGAGCAACGTAAATTTATTATTGCTGATACTCCAGGTCATGAGCAATATACCCGCAATATGGCAACGGGCGCTTCGACTGCTGATTTAGCGATTATTTTGATTGATGCAAGGCATGGGGTGCAAGTACAAACTCGCCGTCACAGCTTTATTTGCTCTCAGTTGGGTATTAAGCACGTCATCATTGCCATCAATAAAATGGACGCGGTGGATTACGACCAAAGCGTTTATCAAAATATTAAGAAAGAATATCGTGAGTTTGCTGAAAACCTGCAGTTTAACGATATTCGCTTTGTGCCGATTTCAGCATTAAAGGGCGACAATGTCGTCAACGAGAGTGCCAACATGACTTGGTACCCGGGTTCAACCATGATGAAACTGTTAAATACCGTGACGGTTGCCAAAGATAAAACCCACCCATTTCGTATGCAAGTGCAATACGTTAATCGTCCAAATCTGGATTTTCGCGGTTTTTGTGGCACGGTTGCATCGGGCGATATCCGCGTTGGTGATACCGTCAAAACCTTGCCTTCAGGTAAAGAAAGTAAAGTTAAATCTATAGTGACCTTTGATGGCGAGCTTGAAAAAGCCACTATCGGCATGGCAATCACTATCACCTTAGAAGATGAAATTGATATTAGCCGTGGTGACATGCTAGTTCGCCCTCATGAACTGCCATTATCAAGCAGCAATTTTGAGGCCGATGTGGTGTGGATGACTGAAGAGCCATTACATGTCGATCGTGAATATGCCATTAAAATGGGCAGTAAATCAGTTTATGGCTATGTCGAGAATGTGAATCACAAAGTCGATGTGAACACCCTAGAGACATTTGATGCACATCAACTTGAACTTAATGAAATGGGTAACTGTAACTTTGCAGTCAATGAAGCTGTGCAGTTTGATGCTTATGATATCAATCGAACCACTGGTGCGTTTATCATTATCGATCGCCTAACCAATGTCACCGTGGGTGCGGGGATGATAAGAAATTCATTAGAAGGCAAAGCAGCAACCACTGAAGCCAAACCTTCAGCATTTGAAATCGAATTTAATGCATTGGTTAGAAAACATTACCCTCATTGGGGCGCAAAAGTCATAGGCTAAGCTAGTACAGATGAGCACCTAGGCTTTATCAAAAAGCTGCAATGCGATTGATTAGCTTGCAGCTTTTTTTGACTTTGTATCCTTGAGGTTGGTTTCTATTTATGTCTACAGATGCATACTTAACAATAAGTATTTTCATACTAACGATTTGTGGTTTATTAAAATTTCAAAGTCGACCTGCTGCTGTGTGCGGTGTGACCTTATTATCCTTAGTTGCACTTGGGCTGGTGTCTAAAGCGCAATTATTATCGAGTATTGCTAACCCTGGGTTAATCACACTCATTCTATTAATCATTTGCTCTTTCGGGTTAGAGAAAACCCGATTGCTGAGAGTTATTGCGTCAAAAGTGATTGTTGTTGGCTATAAAGCCACTTTTATACGGCTTTTTGGTATCACCACGATTTGTTCTGCGCTACTTAACAATACCGCGGTGGTGGCGACGCTTTTGTCGCCAATACGTAATAACCCGCATCATTTTGCCAGTAAATTATTATTGCCTTTATCCTACGCGGCAATTCTCGGTGGCACGCTGACTTTAATTGGCACCTCAACCAATTTGATTGTAAATAGCCTGTATATTGATGTTGAAGGGCGTTCATTAGCCTTTTTCTCTTTTACTGCTATCGGCGTGATACTGGTGATTTGTTGCGGGGCCGTTTTAGCGGTTTTTGTGAGGTTTTTACCAGAAAATGAACAGACACTTGATGGTAATAAGGGCTATTTTATTGATGCAAAAATTATTGAAAATTCAGAACTGATTGGCCGCTCTGTCGAGGCCAATGGTTTACGTCATTTAGAGTCATTATTTTTGGTCGAGGTCGTAAGAGAAGGCAGGTTAATCACCCCGGTCGCGCCAACAGAAGTGTTACAACAAGATGATCGACTTATTTTTAGTGGTGATATTGCAAAACTAGGACAATTAGGCCAGTTTTCAGGGCTTGAAACATTTGCCCATAAAAATGATTTAAAAGGCTCAAATCTCACTGAAGTGGTGGTAAAGCAAGAAAGTATTTTAGTGAGAAAAACACTAAAGAAAGTCGGCTTTAGAGCACTATTTGATGCCGCAGTGGTGGCGATTCGCCGAGATGGCGAAAATGTCTCTGGCAAACTTGGTGAAGTCGAGTTACAAGCGGGTGACTTTTTAGTGTTATCTGTCGGTGAGGATTTTAAATCTCGACGTAATTTAAGCAAAAACTTTATTGTGCTTAGCGGCGTCGAAACTGAGATACGCCTTAACGGCTGGAGGGCATGGTTAGCTGTCGGTGGCTTTTTAACTTCAATAGCCCTTGCCGCATTTGGGGTCATTGATTTACTTGAAAGCTTAGTGATTTTATTAGGGCTACTGGTGTTTAGTCAGTCACTTAACGTCAATGAAGTGATGCGCCGATTACCGGTCAATATTTGGCTTATCGTCGCCTCTGCCATTTTACTTTCCCATGCATTGGTTAATGCTGGCGTTGTCGAATTAATTGGTGATGTGGTTAATCAGAGTGTCGATAAAGAGCATGCTTATATTGCCTTGATTATGGTTTATATTCTCACATGGTTGATGACTGAATTAGTGACCAACAATGCTGCTGCAGCGCTAATGTTTCCCATTGCTTATAGTTTGGCGCTCGGTTTTGGGGTGGATGTTTTACCTTTTGTGATGACTGTGGCATTTGCTGCCAGTGGCAGTTTTATTAGCCCTTACGGTTATCAAACCAATTTAATGGTGTTTAATGCAGGGCAATATAAGCTAAAAGACTTTGTCAAAGTCGGTTTGCCCGTCAGTATTGTTTACGGCTTAATCGTGAACATCAGCGTGCCAATATTTTTCCCGTTTTAATGGGCAGCTTTAAACAATAAAAACATAATATTTGTCAGTATTAACAGAACTAAAAAGTGAACAAGGAATAATCATGTCAAATACACCCTACCAAGACGTTAATGTGCTTGGTGACAAGTCAACAGATGTTGTTTGGCACTTGGCAAGTGTGTCTCGGGCACAGCGCATTAAGCTAAATGGTCATAAGCCTGCCGTTTTATGGTTCACAGGGTTAAGTGGCTCTGGTAAATCTACAATTGCCAATGCAGTTGATAAAATGCTTCATGATCTAAACTGTAAAACCTATGTGCTCGATGGTGATAACGTTCGCCATGGCCTAAATGGTGACTTAAGCTTTACTGATACTGATAGAGTTGAAAATATTCGTAGGGTTGGTGAAGTATCCAAGCTATTTGTCGATGCGGGGCTGATTGTGTCTACTGCTTTTATTTCGCCTTTTTTAGCTGATCGCGACATGGTGCGAAGCCTGTTGGCAGCAGATGAATTCATCGAAATCTTTATTGATACCCCGTTAGCGATTTGCGAACAACGCGACCCTAAAGGGTTATATAAAAAAGCCAGAGCGGGCGAGATTAAACACTTCACCGGCATTGACTCAGCTTATGATGCGCCGACGAATGCTGAAATTCATGTGAAGACCGCAGAGCAAGATATTGAGCAATGTGCTTTACAAGTGATTAGCTATTTAACAGATAACGGTTACTTATCGTAAGGCTTGGTTTTAAGCATGGTAGAAAGCACTTCTCAGCCAAAGATTTTTACACAAGGTTTGGCTTCAAAGAATCCACATTTGATCCTATGGTGCTTATGGCTAGAGTAAAAAATATTGAAGCGGCTCAAAAAGCATTAATATAAAGGATGTAAAGTGTGCCTAATAATTATTCCTGCTATTCAGAGAGCTTGAACAAGTGCGGCACACTAAAGTAACAAACTTTATTATAAGAAAACGATATCCGCCCTCAGAAAATTATTAAACTATTGAGTTATAACCGTTCATGGTAACCATATTTTTTATCAAATTTTAATACGGGCGTACAGTACTGCTATTGAGTGCTGCCATTGAATAATTAAAAAGGCCTTCACAAATATTTGTGAAGGCCTTTTTTGATAATAGTTATTGTCATCGTTTATTGATAAATAGGGACATTACTTTCTCATCATTCTCGCCACATACATGCCGTCACTATTGGCTTCAAAGGGCCATACGGTAATATGCTCAAGCTTAGCTTGGGTAAATGGGTGTACGCTGGTGATCAACTCAAAGTCACTATTGTGTTGTAAAAATTGCTGCACCACTTGTTCGTTTTCAAGCGGTGATAATGAGCAGGTTGCGTAGACGAGTTTGCCGCCTGGTTTTACCGCCTTTGAACTGCGAGTTAAAATATCTAACTGCAGTGCGGGTTTATCTTCGATACAGCTTGGCTCATCTATCCAGCGCATATCTGGGTTTCTGCGCCATGTGCCAGTGCAACTACATGGGGCATCAACCAGTACGCCATCAAAATGGGCTTTGGCTACCGGTAAAGCATCGCTTTTCCAGCGCGCCACAGTAATGCTGTCAAAGTTTGCCCGTTTAGCGCGCTTATTAAGCTCTTCTAGGGCTTTTGAGCGGATATCTGATGCGGTGATGCTACCTGTTGTATTGTTGTTTGAGGCGGCATTTTGCAGCATCAATGAGCGCAGCTGTAATGTCTTACCGCCCGCGCCACTACAGGTGTCCCACCATTGCTCGTTTGCTAAAGGCTGACAGACATTGCCGATAACTTGCGAGGCTAAATCTTGAATTTCAAGTTTGCCCTGTTTGTATAAATCAACGTCATTGAGGTTAATGCTTTTGCTGCCAAGGCTTAATGCATCAGTAAAGTATTCATTGGCTAGGGCATCAATACCAGCTGCTTGTAATGTGGTAACAGCTGATGCTGTATCAATGCGCTGCGCTCTTGCCCAAATGGGAGGACGGCTACTCATGGCTTCAATCAATTTTAGTTTGTTTTGCTGATCATCAATGGTGCATAGCGCCCAAAACCAATCGGGTAATAGTTGAGTTTCAGCAAATTCAATGGTCGTGAATAACTGGCCCATAAGGCTATTTTTATGGCTAACATCAAAGTTTGCACTTGATTGCGGATTAGATGAGTTAGCAACATCATTAGCGTCAATGGTGTGATTTATCAAGCTGACTTGTTCGGGGCTTAAGCCGCCAAATTGTTGCCACGCATCAGCAAACTGACGCCATTGATGCTGCTCAAGTAAGGCACAAGTGCTGAGCATTTGATACCAAGTTTGTTGCTCATGCTGAGAACCCAGCTGTTTTAACCAGCCCCACCAACGAAATAGCCCAAATAAGGTTTCGCGGATCACGCGGCGATCTTTTGAGCCATGCTTTTTGTGCTCACGGAAGTAGTTTGCCACAATCCTATCAGCAGGCATTTTGGTGTCTAATACTTCATCGAATAACTTTTTGATGGTGGCAGAGTAGCTTAATGCTCTTTTTTCTGCGGGAGTATTAGCTTGAAGATGGGGTTGATTAACTGGTTCCATGACTCACTCAGGTTGGCTTTGCAGCGCAATGGGGATAATAGTGCTGCAGTTTACCATGACTGCTACTGTTGTTAAATCCGTGGTTGCAAGGTCAACAGCGGTTAAATCAAGGTATGTGACCTCAAATGCGACTAATCCTTAGATTAGTCGCCTTCCATTTTGTGGATAAAAGACAATTTAGTAAACAGCTCTATTAAAATGGGTGGTCTACCATCACCCAAGCATTGGTGGCTTCATCTGATTGGGCGATATCAAACCTTACAATGATCCCTGCGGTTAATGCTCTAAGAGAAACGCCGTAATCAAATTTCAAATCGGTTAATAATTCATTGGCGGTATAAGCCTCGCCAACGCGGCCAGCTTCAACAAAGCCCACCAATTGAAACCAATCTAGACGTAAAAATTTAAGCCAGTTTACATCTTCGATGGGGTTGTTTTTAAAGGTGTAGCGATATTCAGCAGTGCCATATATGGAGGCTTTATCGTGAAAACGGCTGTTGTCATAACCGCGCATTCGATAAAAACCACCAAGTGTTGCGCCTTCGCTGTAAGGGGCATCATTGGTGATCCGCCTGCCTCCTTCGTCGTTATACTCAAGCTTCCATGAGGGCGAGTAACCTGTCCAAAAATTTAACGCTAATATACGCTGGGATGCCCAGTCGGAGGCGCCAAAAGAGAAGTATTTACTGGCTTCAAATTCGATAAATGTCCACTGATTATCAGAATCTAGCCAAGCCGCATCATGGGAAATGGCGACAAACTGCTTACTGCCGTAACTGGGGTTTCGTGAAAAGTCGGTATTATCATAAAGCAGTCCTAAACTCATCGCATGAACGGCGCCATCTAATTTTCCGTCTTCAAATTCAAAGGTTTCAAAGCGGTTAAATTGTTTCAGTGTCGCCACTGTGGCTCCAGACTCAAGCGGATTCCAGCTGTCACCGCCAGAGGGTTTTGAGCTCAGCAAGCCGCGGGTTAGTTCATAGTGTACTTGGCCTTTATCACGTGTTGCGCCAATGGGTAGGGTGTATTCAAGCTGTATATTCCACCAGTTTGACGAGCCATCAGCTTGTAAAAACTGTTCATTTGATGAGTCATTACTACCAGGGATAGGTGTGCCTGCAGGGGTATAATTTAAGGTGCCCCCTGCGTAGGCTTTTTTCTGTGGATAATAACCGACAAAGCCAACGGCACTTAAAAAGAAGCGTTCGGTTCGTGGTATTTTAAAGTTCCAAATTCCTGCGCCAACACCGTAACTGACATCGCCACCATAGACAGTAGCGCCAATCGTTATTTGTTCTTGTCCATAACCACTGACCATAGTGCCAATGCCTAAGTTTAATCCCATTGAGTCAGTGCTGAAAGCGTAGGGGAGTATCAGCTCTTCGGTACCAACCCTTGGGGACTCAGCGCGATTAACGATGGATTTAATATTCTTTGGCGCGCTATGGGCAAAAGATTGCGTCAGTAATAGTGAAAAGGCCAAAAGGGCGGTGAAATAGTATCGAGTCGAAGCTCGGGAAAAGCGCATTTTTATCATCCGTGAGCCTTTAACATTGTCGGTGAGTACGTAATTAACGGGCTGATAGTTAATCATTTTATTTATTAGATAAATATAGATGAAGTTGATTAAAAATCTAATTCGGCGGCTAATTTAGGCCATATTTATTGCGACTAGTTTGAGGGCGACGAGTGATAGCAGAGATTAAATCGCTATCACTAAATGCTATTTTGTCCCCAAAAGCTCAGTTGTTTGCTTGCAAGAATGGCTAAGATCAAGCGAAGTATCGAGTAAATGGGTATCGACGCCATACAAGCCGATAAGCGTATTAAACAAATTGTCATGGGAATGTGTCCCCTGACTCACTTGCGTGATGATACATTGACGGTCGAGTTGCTTTGACTGGGTGTAGCTTTCTGGTAACCATAGATACCAAGGCACATGGGTTTGCTCTGCTGGCGCAAAGGCATAAGGGGTGCCATGAAGATACATGCCGCTTTCACCTAGTGATTCACCACGATCAGAGATATACATCATTGCCACTTCATAATCGCTGGCATATAGCTCTAATAGTTTTACGATTTCTGACAAAATATAATCTGTATAAACTAAGGTATTGTCATAGACATTGATGATTTCTTCATCACTGCAATTTTCAAGATCGCTGCGCTCGCAGGCGGGGCTAAAATGCTGCTTATCTTTAGGGTAACGCTTGAAATAGGTAGGCCCATGGCTCCCTATCGTGTGCAATATCAATAATTGATTGGTTAAGGTTTGCTGCTTGTTTTCTAATCTCTGCTCGATATGTGAAGCGAACTCGCGCACCAGAACTTGATCATAACAGCTACTACCGTCACACAAGTCATCACTTGAGTCAGTCGGAATATTAAACTCAATCACATGGGCTGCCAGATGTTTATCACCGCCATCATTGTCAAGCCACACCACTTCTGCGCCTGCTGTATGAATAATGTCTAGTAGGTTGTCACTGGCCAGTGCTTTTTCACGGTTATAATTATCGTGAGTGAGATCGGAAAACATGCAAGGTAATGAATGCGCGGTCGCGGTGCCACATGAGCTGACGTTATTAACAATAATGAAGTCTAAATTTTCAGTGTATGGATTGGTGTTACGACTATAGCCGTAATAAGCCATATTTTGAGCGCGGGCTGTTTCGCCGACGACCAGTACAAATAAAGTTGGCTTAGTTGGGTTGGTATCGATTAAGCGTGCATCTTGGCCTCTAACGGTATAGGGCAAGGGGGTGACAAAGTTGTTTTTATAAAGATATTTTACCGTATTGAAAGCATGGGCGGGTATGATCATTTTTTTAAGGTAAGTATTATTTCGCCCCATGGACACATAGTCCTTATAAAAGCCTAGCAGCACGACTCCTATTAAACCTAAGCCTACAACCACTAATGTTGAGCGTCTCATTAAGGATTTAACTACGCTTTGTGATGGCGTTAGGCGCACTCGCCACAACCATATGGTTGGAATTAGTCCAAACACCACGATATATAAAATAGACGTGGTGCTGATATAGGACAGGGCTTCGCCAGTATTGGTTTCAAAGATATTTTCAATCATGGCGTAATCAAAATACACCTGGTATTTCATGGTGCCATACATGGCTGCTGCAGAGGTGAGCAGTAAGATTGTCAGTAAGGGTTTAAAGATAAACCGAGACGAAAATAAGCAAAAAACAATGATAAAAATGCCCAAGAGTACGAGCGCCGGCGTAAGAGAGAACACTAAATGGCTATCAGTTGATAATTGAAAAATACGTTGGATAAGCCCAAAGTTAATCACCAGCGCAAAATACAGCGCCATCAGCACTATCATCGTTTCTTTGCTGAGTTCTTTTGGATTAATGGCAGAATATAGGCGCGAGAATGCTGTCATCTTAAATGCCTTCTGCTAATGTTAGTCTCTAGTTTTATACTAGTTGAAATTTGGATAATTGGCCGCTAATTCACCGACACTGGTTTTCAGTGTCTTGGTTAGTCTCGTTTAGCGGCGAATGTTTATCTCTTTAAAGCAAACTCTATCCACGGCCGTTTTACCACGATGATATAAGTCATTATCACTAAAAATCTAAGTCTAAGGCAAAGCATAAATAGCCCATTAAACCAATGGTATGCTTGAACTCTTCAGAGCAGAAATTAACAAAATCATCAGCGCAGACTTGCTCAATGGTGACAGGTTTGATGGCAATAAAATCTTTGCGCTTTAATTCTTCAATGAATGGATGATCTTTATCAAATCCACGCGGTGGTCTTATTAAACGGTCCCCAGATAACTCAAACCCAGCTGCGGCTAATTGTACCGAAGCCTTTTTATAACCGTTAGGGTTTTCATCAATACAATGACGAATGGCATTGAGGGCTTTTGATTCAGGATGCCATATTCCTGCCGCTAAAAAACAACCATCATTGGCAAGGTGTAAATATATGCCCGGGGCATGGACATCTTTTGCTTGAAAATGCCGAAACTGAATACCGACGTTAAGCTTATAAGGGCTTTTATCTTTACTGAATCGACTGTCTCGTTGAGGGCGCATCATACTGCCACCGACTTTTTTAGGTACTGCAGTCAGCCTTGGCGATAAGCTGAGGATGGGCCCTTGCATGGCTTCGATAAACTTAAGGGTTGGGGTGCGCACCAAATCTTCATAGGTTTGCTGATGTTGCTTAAACCATTCTCGGTTGTTGTTATCAGCTAACTGACTTAAAAAATTAAAGCTTTGTTGAGAATACATTGGCTGCCTTATTAGTCTTAATCATTCATTGTCTCATAACGGCATATGATAACCATTAGTTCAAATACTTGTTCAATCATATAGATTAAGGTTAAATTCAATCTATTAACAGCTAGGGGTAAGTATCAGAAAGGCTTATATTAAGCTAGCGCTATGCACTGTCAAAGGCTAATTATTGCAGTATTGATAGTCTAGCCTTGGGATTAAACAGAAAACGTTAAAGGTTTACCATGACGACATCGTTACAAGTGCTTGGTTGGTGTGAATGGGCCACATTTCCAGAAATTGCTAATGAACGGGTCAATATGAAAATTGATACCGGCGCCAAAACATCATGCTTACATGCTTTTAAAATTGAACCCTTTATAAAAAATGACCAAGATTGGATTAAAGTGTGGTTTCATCCTCAGCAAAAGTCGCTGCGTGAAGTTGTGTGTGAGTTTGCGGTGTTTGATCGTCGTAATGTCAAAGATTCTGGCGGACATATAACCAGCCGTTATGTGATAAAAACGCCGATTATCATTGGTGAGCATCATTTTGATATTGAGCTGACATTGACTGCTCGTGACAATATGCAATTTAGAATGCTGCTGGGCAGAAGGGCATTATCAGGAAGATTTTTGGTAGATTCATCCGCATCATACTTGCTTGGCGCTTAATTTAAATTGGTTTTTATTCACAAAACTGAGTCATAAAATAAGGACTTATCGTGGCTTTACATTCCGTATCAATCATCAACCCAACCGTTAGCTCATCGTCTTCGGCTTTAGCTGCTATTTCTAATACAAGCCCTGTAAAGATGACGCCTTCTAAAATCGTCTGTATTGGTCGTAATTATGTCGATCATATCCAAGAGCTAGGCAATGAGATGCCTGCAGATATGGTGGTATTTTTAAAACCCAATTCGGCCATCTCAACAGAGCTTATAGCCTTTCAACAAGAGCCTATTCATTACGAAACTGAGTTATGTTTTGTCATGAAAAATAACCAATTTTCAGCTGTAGGTGTGGGGTTAGATTTAACCAAACGAGCACTGCAATCTAGCCTCAAAACCCAGCAACTACCTTGGGAACGGGCAAAAGCCTTTAACGGCTCGGCGCTATTCAGTGACTTTATTCCCCTTGATTCATTAGGTAAATCAGCCTGCGAAAAGTGGGCTTTTCAATTATCAATCAACGAAAAAGTTATCCAAGTGGGTCACAGCGACTTAATGATGTATAGCACATCAGCCATTAAGCAATCGTTAACTGAATTTATCAGTTTAGAAGACGGTGATATTGTGATGACCGGTACCCCAAAAGGTGTGGGAATGGTTAATGCTGGTGATGTTTTTACCATTAAACTATGGGCAGGAAAAGAGTACCAGGATAGTCATTCAATTGAGGCTTACATGTCGAACAATACGCCTTTGCTAACCCAGCAATGGTTGGCTAAATAGTTTTGTTCAAGATAGTAATCTGATGCTTAGCCGCGAAAGCTTAAAGAGGAAATTTTGATTTTAAGGTCTATACTTTTAGCGAAAGACCTTTATCTTAAATCCTGCTAAAAGGAAAGTTAGTCTGTTATCAGGCTAATAAATTAGCTATAAATGAGCGGCTAATTAAATATGACATTTCCTAATTCCTGTATAGAAAAGTATTATCATTTATATCAAAACTTGTTCAATTTCTCTGGTGTGTCATGGTGGTTAATCGATTTATCTGAAGACAGTAATATCTACTATTGCAACGATAGTATGTGTGACATGTTTGCTTTAGATAAACAATTAAATCATCACAGCGTTAAAAAAACCTGTCCCATTGCTGGTGATTACAATCAAAATATTGCTATCAAAGACTCCCAAAAAGCCAACAAGATCCGCGATGATTATCTTAAATTAACAAACGGTGTCATCGAAGAGTTTAATAATCGTTTTCCTTACTACGACAGTCGCGTTGACGATGTACTTTATTTTACCAGTAAAGCAAGGGCGGTACTGCGTGATGATAAAGGCAACGCAATCATTTTATTTGGAGTAATTGAGTGTGAACGCACCAGTGCAGAACTGTTTAAACTATTGAAAATAGATAGTTTAACTGGGCTTAATAACCGCCGAGAATTTGATTCTCAATTAGATTTTGTTATTAACTTAGCCAAAAGAGAACAGAAAAATGTCTCTTTAATCATGTGTGATATTGATTACTTTAAAGCTTACAACGATAGTTTGGGTCATTATCAGGGCGATCAATGCTTAATAAAAGTGGCTCAGTGTATTGCCCGAGTATGCAGCCGTTCGACAGATGTGGTGTGCCGCTATGGTGGCGAAGAGTTTGCCATTATTTGTTATGGCGAAAATGTAGATACGGCTGCACTGGCAGAAGATATTCGCAAAGGTGTCTATGAATTAACTATTCCTCACTTTCAAGGGGCGGAATCGTTGGTCACACTGAGTGTGGGTTTTGTTACCATGACGCCAGATGCTGATACAACGGCCAGAGAGTTTATTGAAAAAGCGGATAGTGCGCTTTATCGCGCCAAAGATCAGGGCAAAAATTGCAGCATTGAATTTACACTTGAAGTGGCTTAATCACGGTGTCTTTATCAATATCTGTCGAGATCCCCGTGATCCGAGCGAAGCGAAAGTTGCGGGGTAGTTTACTAAGTTGACTGGATACGGTTTGGGCGATGGTATAAGTACAATTTTGGTTAATCTGAATATATGGATCTAGAATGTTAAATCTATAAGCCTTTGAAGTAAGGCTTATAGATTGAATTTGTATCATTGCTAAGAGTTAATTTGCCGCTAATTTCTCTAGCCGGCAGTATTAAAAATGTGGCTAAATGAAGGGCGTTGATGAATTTCAATTGGCACACTGAGTTTTCTGGCTAAGTCACTGGCAGCAATGATACCGCGAATATGATCCTGTTCGTGATCAATCACCAGCATATGGTGTAGACTATTTTCTTTTAAAATACGTACCACATCGCTGACTTTTGCAGTGGCAATTTGATCATAGTCAAACGCTTGAAGATCTTCTCTTTTTACCATGACATCAGTCACTAGCACTTCATCAATGTTGTGTTCTAGCTTTTTCGCTGTCATTAATAAATTATGATGTGAGAGCTCTTGCATGGTAACCACACCAAGGAATTTATCATCCTTATCAATAACAAGTCGCATATAAGCATGGGTTTTTTCCATGATTTTACCTGTGCCTACCGCAGTGGTTGACGCATCAACTACGATTGGACGGGCAACATCAAAGTCAGTAAAAATATCTAATGCAGGTGAGTCCATATGTGCAACTTGAACTTTGCTTGACCATAGTAAGTGATCGACAGATGCGGTGCTGAATAGTTGTAAATTTCTCATTGGCTAACTCCGTTACATTAAAATAAGTAGATCTGGTAACTGAATATAGCGTTGGCTAACTTTCAGGATTGGTGCGACGTTTAAAATTGAGGGGCATCAAAAAAACCATAACCTTAGGCAGTAAGAATAGCGCTGCTTAAACATGTAAGGCAAGTACATGAATGACATTTAATATTGGTTAAGCCATTGTTGTGGTTGTGAGTTTTATGTGTGGTGTGTGCCTACTTGTGTTAATGTCGAACCTCTCTAAATTGACGAATCCATTTATCCATGGTTGGCTTGCCTACACTCATGGTTTGAGCAGCTTCAACAATTGAGTAATTTTGAGCTAGCACTAAATTGAGAAGATTCAAGTTTGAACCCTGCGCGAAAAAGTCTTCTTGTACGTTGCTCATAGTGTCACCTGTTAACTTATGAGGTGATGATATCATCTCTAACTAGGTGGCCAAATTAGCTTTGACACTACTGACTCCACTCCACAAACTAAGTGCTGCTGTTGCAAGACAACGGCTATCAACAAAGTATGGCGACACAGAAATACAACACAGGCATTTTTACAAACCTAAAAACAGCTACGTTGGAATGTGCTACGACCTAAGGCCAACACTTAACGCGAATAGCGCTATAAAGATGCCTTATTGCTTTCGCATCAGTAAATACATTGCCGCACTAAGCAGTAGCATGGCAATGGTTGTATAAATCCAGTTAACATCGATATTGCCACCTGTCATTAATACAAACACCGGGATTAGAAAAATATAAGCTGAAACTTGTTGCGGTGCTAATTTTACACTGGCTTTTTGAAACAGGAAAAAGCTAATCGCAGTGGCAAAAACAGCAAGGTATAAGCACGCCAACCAAGCATTGCCAGAGACCTGTTGCCAGTTGAAGTCGATTATCTGTGGGGTTAAACAAACCGATAATATAATCGCGGCAGCGATTAGGCTCCAGCCAGTAAATACCATAAAGTTCTCTTGTCGATAGCAGGCTTTTATGACCAGAGGATTAGCTGCCATAGCAATGCAGCCCAGCATAAACAGACTGTAACCTGTGTTCCATTCAAAATCCAAGTTAGCATTCGATTGCTGCAGGACTAAAAAAAGTGATGCACTAAAACCCACTATGAGAGCGAGCCAATGGCTTAACTTACCGACTTTTCTATGGATTAATACCACCAATAGCGCAGTCATTAACGGCACCGCAGTGTAAAGCGCGCTAGTGGCAAAAGCCGAGGTTTGAGTTAGGGCACTAAACATAGCGGCAAAATATGCCAAAGAAGGTAAGCACACTAAGGTATAGCGAAATAGGCTTTTCGCCGAAGGGAAACTTAAGCGGCGACTAAAGGCTAATATCACCACAAACAAAAGAGCGGCAATAACGTATCTAAGCCAAGTGGCAATCATTGGTGGAACCTCAAGCATTAATTGCTTGCCTACAGGAAAAGTCATCGCAATGATGAAGGTGAAAAATAGCATTTGGATATGGGGACGCGCCGACTTAAACATATGTAAACCTTAAATGAAAAAAGGGGCGAAAACTCGACCCTTTAGTGTTAATTCTAGCGACTTTTTCACATCGTGCTTTTTAAATAGCGACTTTGCTCTATGGGAATTAATGCTCCCTTTGAACGCTTTGTTGCCAAAACTGCTTCGACAAGTTGGCCGTTTTATTGGATAAACGAGTCATTTGCTCACATTTGATTTTAGCTTGGTCTGTTTGCGCTAAGCTGGTATTGGATAACTCATTAATCACCACGATGGATTGACTGATATCTTCGGCTACCGAGGCTTGTTGGCTCATGGCGGTGGCATTCATTTCTGCCATCGCCTGAATATTATCTAACGAGGCGCGTAACTGATCAAAAGCGCTATCGGCATCCTCTGCTAATTTCACTGAAAGGTCTGCTTGTGCCTGACCTGCATCCATAGCTTTAGCTGCGCTTTGGGTACTTTGCTGAAAATTGCTCACAATGCTACCAATTTGAGTGGTGGACTCAGTGGTTCGCATCGACAATTGACGCACCTCATCAGCCACTACGGCAAAACCTCGACCAGATTCCCCCGCTCGGGCGGCTTCAATGGCGGCGTTAAGCGCCAACAAATTAGTTTGCTCAGCAATGCCTTTTATCTCACTAAGTACTGTTGAAATAGCATGGCTGTCATGTTCAATTGATTCAACAATGGTTGAGAAATGGGTCACTTCTTGTCTTAACTTACTAATGGCAGCAACTACATTCACCATACGTTCCTGACCTAATGTGGAAGCGTTATGACTACGGGTAATTTCTTGAGCTGTGTTATTGGTGTTATCACTGACTTCAGTAAAGCTGGTGGTCATTTCCTCCATGGCTGTGGCGACCTGAGTAGTTTGCTGGCATTGGCTTTGAGCACGCTCACGCGTATCAATAATAGTCTGATTAAGTTGCTCACTTTGTTCACTAATTGATGTGGCTGAATCAGCCATGCGGCCAACGACGCCACCGGTTTCAGTGATTAAGTAATTTAATGCTAAATCGATTTTGCTTATGTCAGTTTGGCTACCGGTTAAAATGCCGCAGGCAATGGGGTCGTCAATGATGGTAGTGGCTTTAACCATTAACGCTTTCAAGGGTTGGCAAAGGTAGTTTATGCCTAGTGCTGCGACAATAGTGCAGATTGTCGCGGCCGCAATGCTAAGGGCTGGAGTTGAAATCATGCTGGTGGCAATTGTGCTGATTAACAAGATAAACATTGCCCATAAACTTAGCTTGCCGACAAAACTCATGATGGGACTAGCGAGTTCTTTTGGCGCTATGCCATCATTGAGTTGCTGATAAACCTTTTCTGCAGTCGCAATTTGGGCTTTGGTTGCTTTACGACGAATCGACTGAAATTCATGTATTTCATCATTTTCATATACTGGCGAGATATAGGCATTAACCCAGTAGTATTTACCGCTTTTAGTACGGTTTTTGACGATACCAACCCAAGGTTTTCCGGAGTTAATACATTGCCACATAGACTCGAATGCTTGGGGCGGCATATCTGGATGGCGAACAATATTATGGGGCTGCCCATGTAATTCATCTGCGCTAAATTCTGAGATGTTGATGAACTCTTGATTGGCGTATTTAATGTTTCCTTTAAGGTCGGTGGTCGATAACAGAATGCAGTTATTGGTGAGTGCTCGCTCACTATTTATAATAGGTTGATTTATACGCATGGTAACCATTAGAGGATATAAAAGTGGCTACATTTTGCCTGAGCTGCATTATGGATAAATTGATAGCGGTCAAGTATTTATGATCTATTGTTAAGATTTAAATATTAGCATTTCAATATGTTAACTTTAAAATTAATCTGTTTCACCGTGTCTTATTATTACAAGGGCAAAATGACCAAGTGAGATAAAACAGCTAAGCAGCCAAAAGGGGAAATTACTTTCCTCAGGTCTTTTGTCATTCCCTAATTTGTTGCTTAGACCGAATTTTGCAATAAATAGATTAACAATTTAAAGCTTCAGAAATCACTATTGCTTATCAAGATAATCAACCACGGCCTCAGTGCGATTTTCTGCATGTTCGATTAACTCATCAATAGCGCGATAGAAGTCACTTGAGCTTTCTAAGAATGAATAACCTGACAATTCAGTGGTGGCATAGGGCTCAATTAATGCTGAGTAACTGTTGTAGATCGCCTGCATTTTATTCGTTTCATAGGCATCATTAATTACAGTGAGTAAATATTGGTTATAGGTATCGCGATAAGTGTCATCGGCATAAATTTTAGCAATCAGTGGCCAGCTGTTTGAATTAATATCGGCAAAATCTAACGCTAGAGCGCCGCCCATTTTGCCATCTTGTAAGGCTTCATTATTGTCCCATGGGATCCAGGTGAGTTTTGCGGTATCTGGGTCGTTGTATAAGTAAAAATTATGCGGCATTAGGCCATAGGTGTCCCAGTTTTGAATCACCCCGTTTACGGCTAAATACTTAAGGAACACATCCACATCAAATACCGCTTCAAGGTTTGCGCGCCAGGTTTGTGGGTCAGTGCTGGCAGTATCGTCATGTAAGGCGTCAAATAATGCGAGGATATCTGACCAATCCTCATCATCTTCATTGGTTTTCTTCTCAAAGTTGTCTTGGCTAAATGTGCCTTCAATAAACATGGCACCATCATCTTCTGGTTTATATAGGTTGCCATCATCGCTAGCAAACTGGCTATCAATCACAGTATCGTCGACTTCTTCAACCAGCGTATATAAGCCAAAATATTCAGGGCCGTCACCATGATCAACATACAAGGTGTAAAAAGCGGTATGTGATACTGCAAGGCCCGCATCTTTAAAGACATCAGCAGCGACTTTTTCACGTAAAAGTGACTCATCATCATAGTTATTTTTCAGGCTTAACTTTTTGAAACCATAAAAGCGTTGGTTATCGATTTGGGGGTAATCATCTTCAAATTCATCAAAATCTAACTTAAACGACAACTTAAGCACGCCGTTCTGCCAGCTTGATTGCAACGACGAGTTACCTTTAAAGCGGATCCCAACGCGATACCATTGCTTGCCTTCATAATAGATATCCGCAGGCACCATTATTGGGTTTTCATCGCTATCTAGAAGACTATTAGAACCTGAAGATGTGCCAAAACTGCCGTAGGTGTTCGTCATATCATCGAGCATGCTATTCCAGCGGTCTTCGGTAACCACAAAATCTAAGCGTTTGACTTCAGTATCACTGAATACTTCTTCAAAATTAGGATCGACATTTTTACTGTGAGTCTCATCAGTCCAATCAATGGTCTCAAAATCTGTGTCACTGTAATCCTCTTCTGGAATGATAATGCCAGTTTCAGGTGTGGTGTCTTCGGGCTCTGTGGTTTCGTCGTTACCGCTGCAACCTGAAAGTAATAAACCACAGCTAAGGCTTGCGAGTAATAAAAAATGTAAGGGGATCCCGGTTAATCGAGTCGATGAAAAGCAAGCAATATTGAGCATAAGAAACTCCTGATGATGATACTTGTTGTTAACACAAGGTTGTTGTCAGGTTAGGGTAATCAATTAAAGTGCAGAACTGGTGCAGAAAGGGTGGAACAAAGCAGTAGTTTTATTGAACCGCCTTGATGGCACCATTTTGATAGGTCGTTAGTTAAGCGGTGCAGTCAATCGCTACAATCACCTATGGATTTAGGGGGCTGAAAGCGGTTAAAACGATGGGACTGTATTATTAACCTAGTGCTTACTCGTTGTCAGTTAAGACTATACGTGGTCAGTTAAGACTATACGTGGTCAGTTAAGACTAGGCGTGGTCAGTAGAAACTCTAGCGACAATATCTGCAGTGGTACCGGTTTCAGCCAGCTTTGGGAATATAGAGTTAACGCTATTGTTATGAACATCCATATTAAAATCAGTAATGGCATCTGTAGCGATGGTGACATTGTAGCCCAGCTCAAATGCTTGTCTTGCGGTTGATTCCACCCCCATGCTGGTGGCGATACCACTAATGACTACTTGGGTGACTTTTAATGATGCTAAGTACTTATGCAGCTCAGTTGAAGCAAAAGCGCCCCAAGTGTTTTTGGTTAACTGTAAATCCTCTTGCTGAGGTTGTAACTCATCAATCAAGTGGCTCCAATTTTCTGGTTTTTGTTGCTGCACTCTGACTTGTTCGGTGCGCCCAGGAGCGATGCCATCAACATTAACTAATACAATGGGCAAACTGGCATAGCGAAATAACGACACTAACTTACAACTATTCTCGATGACTTCTTGGATGGGGTGGCAAGTATCTAAGGTCACCAGACCTTGTTGTAAATCGATTACGATCAAGGCTGTTTGGGCATCAATGGTGGTAATACTCATAACGATAGCTCCTAGTTGTTAAGCGGCTTTGACTGACGAGGATCAATACACCCAATATACCATCATAGCTTAACGGACAAGGGCTAGCATCACTGAGTCGGCAGTATCGTTGTTTTTTGGTGATAAATGACAGCAGTAACGGAAAATAATTTTACTTGGGATAAGGATGATTTTGCTGCTAACTCAGAGCCCTGAGTAATAACTGCTTGAATTACCACCTAGAAGCACGTAATACTCTTGCTAGCATGTTTATTGTTCAATCTGATATGGAGCATCGATTTTGGAGCATATAGTTTGGAATTTAGACCCTGTTATGTTGTCGTTTATGGGGCTAAAAATACATTGGTATGGCGTGTTGTTTGCCACCGCCATTATCAGTGGTTTTTTGGTTATGAGGCGTATTTATGTGCTTGAAGAGCTTGATCTCGAGTCACTGGATGATTTAGTCATATATTGCGTGGTTGGCATTGTTGTGGGGGCGCGATTAGGGCACGTGTTATTTTATGAGCCAGGCTATTACTTTGCCAACCCCTTAAAAATATTTGCCATTTGGAAAGGCGGGCTTGCCAGTCACGGAGGCACGGTCGGCGTGTTATTAGCCATGTACCTTTATAAACGCAAGGTGCAGTTACCGTTTTTATTCTTGATGGATCGCATTGCCATTGCTACGGGGATTTTCTGCTTTTTCGTCCGTATGGCTAATTTTACCAATTCAGAAATTGTCGGGGTGCCAACTGATAAGCCTTGGGGAATAATTTTTCAGCGTATTGATATGCTGCCACGTCATCCGGCGCAATTATATGAAGCAATCACCTATTTAGGGCTATTTATTCTAATGTGGCTGCTATATCGCTTTACTGAGATGAAACAAAAACAAGGGGCATTATTAGGGCTATTTCTAGCGTTGGTTTATGGCTCACGTTATTTAATTGAATTTGTAAAAGTAAGACAGGCTGACTTTGCCCAAGATTGGAGTATGAGCGTAGGGCAAATGCTTAGCGTGCCATTTGTGCTATTGGGGCTAGGGTTAGTGGTTATGGCTTATATGAAAAAGCTGCCAGATGCTTCAGTCAGTTAGCTTTAAGCGATAAAAAAATGCCAGCGATTATATCGCTGGCATTTTTCAAAAAGGGATAGATATTTTGGTGCTGCAAAATGCTAAGCGCTCACTTGAGCTTAATCGCGCAAGGTCCTACTGCGTTTCTTAAGGGGACTAGCTTTTCATTGGCCAAGAGATTTTTTTACTCCCGTAGTAGCCAAGCAGCATACTGGCCATGAACCAGTAAATCGCCGACTCACCGCGTAACAAACTTGCCACCGCAGGTCCTGGGCAAATGCCTACCATTCCCCAGCCAAGACCAAAAATAACTGAGCCAATAATTAACTTAGGTGTAAGCCCCTGTGGCGTCGTTGGCATTTCATCGCCATTAACGGCATGAGTACGGGGTTTGATTAAAAAATGATAACTTGGCAAAAATACCAATAGTGCGCCACCAATAACAAACGCTAAGCTGCCATCCCAATTGCCGGTGACATCCAAAAAATTAAGCACCTTGTAAGGGTTTACCATTTGCGAAATATTCATACCTAAGCCAAATAACAGCCCGGTGATTAACCCTACTAAGACCTTAAACATGCACACCTCCAGACAACCACACCACTAACGCCGCACTTAACATAAATATCACAGTGGCAATCATTGAGCGCATTGATAGGCGACCTATGCCGCAAATACCATGGCCGCTAGTGCAGCCATTAGCGAGTTGGGTACCAATACCGACAGCTAACCCGCCAACCAATAACCAAGTTAATGAATAGTCAGGTAAAGCGGCAGTGTGAAGGCCCATTAAAGGGTCAAACAATAAACTGGCAGCCATGGCGATAACAAAAGCCACTCGCCATGCTCTGTCTTTGTTGTTAGCGCCAAAAATGCCGCCTAAAATGCCACTGATCCCGGCTGTTTTGCCACTCAATAGCATGAGCATGGTTACCGAAAGGCCTAATAGCATTCCGCCAAATAAGGCACTCCAAGGGGTGAATTCTGTCATTCAACACTCCAATATAATTTAACGGCTGTAACACTTAATTGTCAGCGTGGTAACAATTAACGCTATCGTGCAGCATTAATTTCACACAAGCCATTGTTAAAGCAAGGTTTTAGAGCAGTATACAAGAGCGGGTATATTAATAAAATCTAATCTTATGAAATTTTGTTTAACTAGTTGTGCATTAGAAAAAACTTATGGATAATGTGTTTTATTCAATATGTGAACTATATAGAACGATGAATAAAAAGTATGGCAGACGACATCGTCGCAAAACACTAAGTTGCCATTACAGTTATTTCAGTTCAGCAATCGGTTGTAACGGGAGAGAGTCATGTCAAAAATTTTAATTATCGGTGGTGTAGCGGGTGGCGGATCAGCTGCAGCGCGTGCTCGTCGTCTTAGTGAAGATGCTGAAATCATCATGTTTGAACGAGGCGAGTTCGTATCGTTCGCCAATTGTGGTTTGCCTTACCATATTGGTGGTGACATCAAAGATAGAAGCAAGCTATTGCTACAAACGCCAGAAAGTTTCTTGGCACGCTTTAACGTTGATGTTCGCGTCATGAATGAAGTAACTGCAATCAATAGCGTAACTAAGTCGGTCACGGTAAAAGATTTGATCAGTGGCAATGAATACACTGAAACTTATGACAAGCTGTTACTTAGCCCAGGTGCTGGCCCCATTGTTCCGCCTATTGCTGGCATTGATAATCCGCTGACGCACTCGTTACGCAATATCCCAGATATGGATCGCATTCTTAATACCATCAAAACCAATAAACCCGAGCACGCAACAGTGGTTGGCGGTGGCTTTATTGGGTTAGAAATGATGGAAGCGTTTCATCAACTAGGGATAAAAACCACTTTAATTGAAATGGCCGAGCAGGTGATGACTCCTGTTGATCGTGAAATGGCAGGATTTGCTCATGCTGAAATTCGCCAGCAAGGTGTGGATTTAAAACTTGGAGTAGCACTTGAAGCTGTTGAGTTTACTCCTTGCGATCATATCTTAAGTATTGAGTCGGGCGAAAATGAAGCCCACCAACACAAGCAAGGTAAGTTAAGCCTTAGCCTTAATAATGGTGAGTCCTTAGAGACTGATATTCTTATTATGGCCATTGGTGTTCGACCTGAAACCAAACTTGCTAAAGAAGCGGGTTTAAAAATTGGCGATTTAGGCGGTATTTATACCAATGAAAACATGCAAACCAGTGATCCAGATATTTATGCCGTTGGTGATGCAGTAGAAGACAAAGACTTTGTGACTGGTAAGCAAACCTTAGTGCCGCTAGCAGGGCCAGCTAACCGCCAAGGGCGTATGGCAGCAGATAATATGCTTGGCCGCAATGAAACCTATAAGGGTACACAAGGCACCGCAATTTGTAAGATTTTTGACCTTGCAGTTGCTTCAACAGGTCAAAATGAAAAGCAATTAAAGCGTGATGGCGTTGAATACCAAAAAGTGTATGTGCATACCGCAAGCCATGCAAGCTACTACCCAGGCGCAGAAATTGTCTCGTTTAAAATGCTATTTGACCCTAAAACAGGCAAGATTTTTGGCGCTCAAGCAGTGGGCAAAGATGGGGTCGATAAACGTATTGATGTGATGGCGGTTGCCCAACGTGCCGGTATGACAGTTGAACAGCTACAAGACCTTGAACTGACCTATGCACCGCCTTATGGCAGCGCTAAAGATGTCATCAACCAAGCGGCATTTGTAGCCAATAACCTTATCAAAGGTGATGCAAGCGCGATACATTTTGAAGAAATGGATGATTTATCGGCAGATCAACTATTGTTAGATGTCCGTAACCCAGGCGAGCTTGAAGCGGGTGGCTGTATCGCTGGCGCGATTAATATCCCTGTAGATCAACTGCGTCAACGCATGAGCGAATTACCAAAAGACAAAGAAATCGTCATTTATTGTCAAGTAGGCCTGCGCGGTAACGTCGCTTATCGTCAGCTGGTGAATAACGGCTTTAAAGCCCGAAACCTTATCGGCGGTTACCGCACCTATAAGTTTGCTAAAGCATAAAAGCTTTTTTTAATTTTTAGTTGTTATTAAAAAAGCCTGCAGTAATTTGCAGGCTTTTTTTTAAGTTAACTGTCCCGTCCTGAGATAAGTTGAATATGCTTTTATTTCTAATTAGTTATTGTGCTCAGTAATTCAATGGCTAAAACTTTAGTATTGAAATTCAACTTAATCATTTAAATTTACCACTTGTAAGCTGAATTAGCTTATTTTTAAGGCTGTAGGTTACGGCTTATAGCTGTAGCAAGCTAAATAATGTATGTGAGCCTAGAAGATAATAACTGCGACACCCCATGGTGAAAGTACTTTGAGAACAAGGAGGTGGCTACATACTTTTAAACCTTAGGTAAACATGATGAATTACTCAAAGTTATGTCCATGCTGTAAAGAAGAAACCGTTTTTTATAAGATTCATCGTACTTTTTGGGAAAGAAACTTTAAGTATAAAGAGTGGGATAAGCTATGTTGTCACGCTTGCGAATCTATTTTTTTTATTAATAAAGTACACCCACAGCAACATAAAATAGTGTTGAATACTGTACTTAAATCACATTGAATTTTTAAAACATTAATTTAAACAACAAGGATAATTGTGCGTTTTTGACAATTATCAGTTACTTCAAATCATGGCTTTTAATAAAGTTAATTATTATAAGCGAATGGACTACAGCCTTAGATTCGTCATTTGATGGATATGAATACACAAATGTCACAGCTGTGCTTACACGAAAGGTTGACCTTTCTCATCCATGTGATCGTGATATTTGTATCTTATACTGCCCCTACGGCAGGTAATTGGGGCTTAAATGCAATCCCCAACTCCAGCCAGATGTTAAAACCTAAAAAAACCAACAAAAAAGGCATCTTTCGATGCCTTTTCTTTTTAGCTTTAAACCCGAAATAACTAAAGGTTATTTCAACAACGCCACTGCTTCCATATCCAGTTCTATATCAGTGCAACCTTTGGCACAATATATTCCAGGCGCTTTGTCTGTTGGTTTTGCCTTTTTAGTATTAGGCGGTAATTGCAGCGTGAGCGGTTTTTTACATTCACTGCATTCTGCGCTGTTGCCTTTCAGCATGCGCTTTATCAAGTTCTTTTGTTGGTTAAATGACTCTTGTGTGGTGCCATTTACCGCTGAAAAATCCAGTTTTTGTGTTTCGCTCATTACCGCTACCTATATGAAAATTGTCTTAGCTTGATTACAGCACTTAATCACTTGACCTGATCAAGCGGGCTCCAACGTTGTAATGCTACTGGTATTGCTACGCCTTGGGCGGTCAGTAGATTAATACGTGCTTGATAAGCAGCGCCGTGCATCAAGTGTTTTGCTAAGTCTACCGCATTTCGCTGGGTATAATCATCTAAATAGCTGCCTTTTGCCCATTCGTTGAACGCGCCAAGTGCAGGACCTGCCCAAATTTGGTAATCCATTTCACGGCCAACTTCGCCTGAATTAGACCAGCGACTTGAAAGGCCAAGGTACCAACGGAAAATAAGTGCCATTTTACGCTTAGGGTTACCAGCAGCACGTTCGATTTGCTTAGGGTCGCGCTCGTTAAAATGCGCCACTGTACCCGCCCAAATCTCATCAAGGCTTGAACGGAATACTTGTTTTTCAAGCTTTTCACGCTCCTCTGCTGGAATCGCTTCAATTGACTCATAACGGCTATAAATCTCGTATAGCTTGTTCGCGCGCATCGGGAATAGGGTGCCGCGTTTAACCACTTGCAGTTTCACGCCCATTTCGAACATGTCCGCAGCGGGTGCCATGGTCACGTCAGCCATTTCAGTGGTGGCAAGCAGTTTACGAGTATGTTCACTGGCGCCTGCTTCAACACACGCTTGGTTGATAGAGCCGGTAACAATATAAGCTGCGCCCATATTGAAGGTCGCCAGCGCGGCATCAGGGGTACCCACGCCGCCACCACAACCGACACGAATAGGCGGGTTGTAGTTGTATTCAGCTTGTACCTTGTCTTTTAAGGCCAAGATAGTCGGCAGTAACGTCACTAAAGGTCGGTTATCGGTATGACCGCCAGAGTCAGCTTCTGCAGTAATATCATCAGCCATAGGAACAAGCTGAGCTAGCTCCATTTGCTCGGGGGTGATTAAGCCTTCATCAACCAATTTTTGCAGTATTTTAACTGGCGCAGGTTGCATGAACTTAATCGCGACTTCGGTGCGGCTCACTTTGGCGATAACTTTGTTAGCAACAACAACATTGCCGCTAGCATCACGGCTTAAACCTGCCGCGCGGTAGTAAACAATTTGCGGTGTTAAGCCTAAGAAAGCCGATGCTTCAACGGTGCGTACTTTATGTTTTAAAAATAACTCAACGCTACCACGCTCAAGGGCTGGCTCGCTTGGGCTGTGAATTAAGTTAAACATGTATGGGCCGTTTGGCAGCGCCGCTTGAATGCGGTTAATGGCTTGCTCTACCCGTGAAGGAATTAAGCCCGCAGCGCCAAACGAACATAAGATGCCCGCTTGACCGAGGGCGATAACTAATTCTTCAGATGAAATACCATTAGCCATTGCGCCAGCATAGTATGCGTATTTAACCCCGTGTACACGGCGGAAGTTACTATCACCTAAGCTCTGGGTGCCAAGTGCGGGTGCAAAAGCGCTGACAGGTAAGTCTTGGCCGCTGCTAATGCTTTCTGTGACAACTTGGGCTTTTTGAGAAACCCCTAAGCCTTTTTCAGGATGGCTCACCAAGTAACAAGCTTGGGAAAGCTCTTTTAATTTATTACCGATAGCGGCAGGGTCAAAGCTGGCATCACTTGGGGCAACTTGCCAAGGCCATGGAGATAGCTTTTCGTTTTGAGTGCTAATTGTCATTATTAATCCTTATGCCTCTTCGATACAGATTGCGATATCTTTTACTTCGTAAATTCTTAAGCCATCTTTGCTTAAGTTTGCGTCACCAATAATGATGCGCTTGCCGTTTTCATCTTTCACGGCGCTGATATGCACGTCTAATGACATTTGCTTGTTCAGCGGGTTAATTTGACCGCGATACTTCCACTTTATGTCAGATAAAATCTGGCCAAACTTCGGATTGGTAAAGCCTTTACCTAAGTCTTTACTGATGGCGTAAGTTTGCATTAACTCGATAATAGCTTCAACGCCTAATGAGCCAGGCATAACCGGATCTTGATGAAAATGGAACTGGAAGAACCAATCGCTTGGGTCAATGGTGCGTGAACCCGATAGGTAACCTAGACCATTTTTACCGCCTTTATCAACGATTTCAGCTTTGTCGATAAAGTTAAGCTGACCGCCAGCTAAGCGATAATGTGGCTGGTTAGCAGGGGCGTGGAATACCCGCGACTGCTTATCGAGTAAATCGACAGTAATATCAGCGGCGACATTATTATCAATATGCCAAGGATGAGTAATACGGCCGTTATCAATCCCTAATTGGTTTTTAAGGGCGTCGCCTTTGAAGTAACCAAATACCGCGCTGCCTTTATAAAATGGCTGGTTATCAACACTTAATTCAAAGGTAAAACTTTGAATAATATTGCTACCTGCAATGACCGTTGACAGTAAGCGTGAGTCATTGACGATAGTTTTACCGCGCAAATCGACATCACGTAATAGCTCTCCGCTACCATCTAAGTTACGGAAGAATAATTCTTCACCAGGGAAACCTAATGTGGTGCCCATGTAGCCAGAGATAAAGCCGTTAGGCTGCAGAGAAATTTCCATTAATACCGAGTAAGGCATCACTGAAGCGTGGCTGTTTTTTGTAAAGTACCAAGCGTCTGCAGGCACTTCGTATTCAGCGATACACGATGACGGCTTTTTAAGTTCGCCACGTTTACCTTGAATATCGACCACTCGCGTAGTGAGCTGCAAATCGCCACATGGGGTACGTGGTGGTATAAAGCCGCGGTAAATGCTGAAGTCTGGGCCAAAACAGTTTTCAATGTTGCCGGTTGCAAATTCGAACATGTGGTATGGCGTAAATGGTAGCGTATCAGGGCTGCGGTTTGGGTAATCAGGAATAAGCGGCGCTTCAACATGTTGCAGCGGAATCACGCCTTTATTGGTTGCTGCAGATAGGTCAGGTATTTGTGACATTAACGGTGCATTTTTTGATGCTTGGCCGCTAGCTTTACTCGTCTCAGTACTCGAAACAGTCGCAGTGTCGTTAATAACAGTATCGTTAATATATCGCGCGCACTCGCTCTCTTCTTTAAGCATCACACCCAGATTTTGGAAATCAACCACAGCTTTACCGTTAAGCAAAATATCAATATTGGCTTTGGCATATGGGCGAGGGTGAATACCAATCTCAGTCACTTCCATGCGGTAAGTCAGTTCAGCGTGTTGTGGCAGAACTTGACCACGACAACGCACTTTTTGCGAGGCATTTTCAAGTGGCTGGAAACGACCATTTTCAACTAAGGTGTGCATACCAATATGCAGCATGAAGAACTGCAGTAATTGACCACAACCTTCAGCCATTAGTGAGCCAGCCATGACTTGGTCGCCCTTAAAGTGACACGGGAAATACCAGTGATCAGGTGCCAGTGTTTTATGACCTTCAATGAAGCCTAAGCCCCATGCGCCGCCATGAACATCTAGATTGACAACTTGCTCAATCATTAAGAATTTTTCAGAGGCGAAGCATAATGAATCTTGCTTACCTGAAGCCAGTTGATGGTTTTGATGCTCACCCGCAAAACAAGCGCCGATATCGGCGTGCAGTAAGTTATGGATTTGACCATAATCAAACTGGGTTTGAGCGCAATGCAATAATGGCTCAAAACGTGGCTTATTCGGGTTGTTAAACGCATCTTCACGCAGTTTAATTTCATCTTCGGTGCGAATTACGCCTTTACCATCATCAAGTTCTTGGTCAGTAAAGAAGCCTGCACAACCACCGTCCATTTTCAGGATCATCTTATCGCCAACAAAACACTCGTAAGAGAAGAAGAATAATAAGGTGTCGCCATTTTTAGCGAAATTATTAATCTTAATGTCATAACGAAGCGTGTCGCCACCACGTGGTAAGTCGTCTAAAAAGGTCAGCGTACAATCAAGTAAACGATAAACGCGCTCACCTTTGTTTTCAAAATCAATGCCCAAGTAACTGATCAGCATTAAGTCACATTGACCAGATTCAACCGCGACAGCCCAAGGTATTTGGCCATCAACTAAATAGGGCGCATCAACTGGGATATCATATTCAGTGGTCATTGAACATGGCTTATATTGGTTCATGGTGGCATCTAATTTAGTGACGCGCGAGACCAATAAGTAATCAGTGGTAGGCAGGCGTACGCGGCGTGAGTAGTTATCAATAACAGCGTAATCAGGACCAAATACCTTGGCGATGTCGCCTTCAGCGTATTCAACTAAATCAGCATAATTCCAGATACATGGCTTATCCGCAGGGATAGGCGCGATATAAGGTGGCACACTGGCATGATTTGGGCGCAGTGTCGGCGCGACTGCGACTGCAACTGGCTGAGCTAGCACGTTTACTGCTTGAGTCGGGGCGCTTTGTACTGGTAAAGCGTACGACTGACCATTGGCCTGCGCAAGTTGCTGCTTCATCAGTGCATCAGCAACTTTCAAACCTTCATTACGGCTTTTTAAGAATGCCAGTTGCGCTTGATGTGCTAACCACTGGTTTTGTTCAAAAGCAGTTAGATGTGCTGGCGGAACTTGTGCTTGAGCTTGTGCAAGCGAAGGTGTTTGCACTGAAGATGCAGGTTCCTGTTTAGCAGGACTGAACTGGGTAGAACGATCTGAAAACGGCATAGGGGACTCTATTATTGTTGATGGTGAATTCACCATCGCTTGTTTAGTCGTTGAAGTATTTTGCTGCTCACTCATTTGAGGTGCTTCAAAATGTCCTCGGCTCGTCATTGCTGTGACAGCAGCAGACGCTAAGGGTTTTATTTGGGCTGTTTTAGCTCGGATGCTATTAATCTCAGCCAGTGGCGCATCGACAATATGTTGGTAAATATCGCGGCCACCAAGGCTAACTTGCTTAACTAAGCTGAGCTTCTTGGCTGTTTGCTGCTGGATATCGATGTCTAAACGCTGCTGACTCGCACCTTGTTGCTGTGAAGTTTGACTCAGCAATAGCTGTGAACATTGGTTTTCACTCAATGTGGCTATGATTGCATGTTGAGGCTCTGCTGCGTTATTGAGAGCAAAAGACTTAGGCAGTGCTAACAAACCATGTAATAAACTGGCGATTCCAGATGCAGCAAAGGTATGGCCAATACAAGATTGAGCAGTAGTGCTTAGGGACTGGCTAAACAACTGCGATAAGGCTTGCGAAGCCTTGATGCTTGACGTGTTTAAACAAGCAGGCGCTTGGTTTAATTCTACTAATTTAATATCCGTACTAGTTAACCCTGTTTGAGTCAGCAAGGTATCAGCGATTGAGCCGATTTGTTCACTATAACCAAATTCAAGGCTTTCAATGGTGCCGTAACTGCCAGCAAAGCCAGATGCATTTATATCTGAATCAGTCATATCTTGATCAGAAAGCGCGCCTAGGGCTTGATGGATCAAATCTATATTGGAAGCATTTGCTGTAGCGGCTTGTAATACGATTGCGCCAGCACCTTCACCAATTGATAAGTTCTGCTTACTGGCACTAGCTTGAGCAAGCGAGGCTGTCTTTAGGACGATATTCTCAATGCTACCTGATAAGTCTACTGCAGCAATAATCACTGCATCCAAAGGCTCTTGGCGAGACTCCATAGCCAGTAGATTTTGCGCCACATCAATACAGCGGTTAACCGATTGCTCACCGGCAGAAATCGTGAAAGCAGGGCCATTGAAGTCCCAAAGTGATGAGATGCGCGATGCCATAATATTACCAATGAAACTGGTATATTGATTTAACTTCGCCGCATCTAACACGCTATCCATCGCAATGGTTTCAAGGGCTTGGTATTCATCGTCTGACAAGTTAACGCCATGAGCTTTAAGGCTAGCCGCAATTTGGGTATGCAAGTTAACACGGCCACGGAATTGATGTAATTCAAGCTCTGTTTCCATTGCGACTAGCACAGCAACCTTACTGCCAGATTCAAGCTTTGCGTCATGAATGGCTTCATCTGCGACTTTCATTAATAGCAATTGTTGCGAGATTAAGCGGTCATCTTCATTTGGCGGCACTTTGAAGCGCAAGAAGTCAAAATCAAACTGATTGATGTACGCACCTTTTGGCGCCGCTTCACCTTCAAGGTTAATACCAAACTGTGATAATAATTCTGGGTGTTTATCTAAGCCTTTCCAACGTTGTTCAGGCAGGGCTGTAAATGCCGATTGTTTAGCATCAATCGCTTTAGCAAAGGCATTAATACTTGATAGTGGCCCGAAATGAGCCGCCATACCGGTAATGTGCATTGGCGCTTGGGCATTGATTGTAGAAGCTTGAGTCGTAGAAGCATTAGTCTTCGAATCAATCGTTTGAGCTTTACCTTGATAAGACTCAATTAATAAATGCGCGTTACAACCACCAAATCCAAATACCGAGACTCCCGCATGGCGAGCATTATTCCCTGCCTTATCAGGCCAAGGCAGTACATCACTTGGCAAGTTAGTGTTACCAAAAGTACTGTTTGGTGAATTGATGGGGGCGCTGACATTGATACTCGGTGGTAACACGCCTTGGCGCATGGCAAAAATCATTTTCATGATCCCTGGCATACCGGCAGCCGTTAATAAGTGACCTAGATTTGATTTAGCCGAACCAATTAACGGCGTATTAGTGCCATTAAGCTTATCTTCAAAGAAGCGTTCCATTGAGGTCAGTTCAACTTTATCACCTAGTGGGGTTCCTGTTGCATGGCACTCAATCACTTCAATATTGGCAGGGCCAAAGCTTTCATCATGCATCGCTGCATCAGCATAAGCACGTTCAAAGGCTTTTACCTGGCCGTCGCTATTTGGGCTCAGTACAAATTGACCTTTACCGTCATTAGATAGTCCAATACCGCTCACTAAAGCGTATATATGGTCACCATCACGCTCTGCATCTTCAAGGCGTTTTAGTACTAATACGCCAGCACCTTCACCAGCAAACAGACCTTTTGAATTACTATCAAAAGGCGCTGAAATACCATGATCTGGGTAAGCGTGGAATATGGAAAAACCCATATTAATAAAGAATGGGTCGGCACCTGATACAGCGCCCGCTAACATCATGTCAGCTTTACCAGTATGTAAGTAATCACAGGCAAGTTTTAACGAGTAAACTGAACTAGCACAGGCTGCATCAAGGCTTAATTGCGCCGCGCCTAAACCCAGTGCATCAGCAACCAGTTTGGACGCGTTATGGGCAATGGCACCATTTGACAGTGATGCTGGGATTGGTTGTTGATTAAAGCCTTCACTATCAAATGATTGTAAATTGAAGTTGGGTTGCTGCAATTTATGCTGCAAGGCTTTTTCAACTGCGCTGTGATATAGCGGTACAAATAATTCATTTGATTTTGCGGTTGGGAACGACAAGGTTCCCATGACAATACCGGTTCGATTAAGCGTTAGATTGTGCTCAGCGTTATTAATTTCTACGCCGGCATCAACCAGTGCTTTACGGGCAGTATCGGTAGCCCATAAAAAGCTGTCGTCTAAGCCGCTAAATTGCTGCGCTGGAATGCGGTATCCTTCAGCATTGAAACTGAAGTTTTGAATGTAGCCGCCTTTGTCGCAATAAAAACGGTCTGACTCACCTTGTACACCCTGATAATCGGCCGGATTAGCGTTCAGTTTTTGACTGCTAATGGTGCTACGAGAATCTTTTTTATCCAGCAGGTTTTGCCAAAATTTAACCGGCGTGTCAGCGTCAGGATATTGGGTGGCTAAGCCGACGACTGCGATTTTAGGGACGCTGCCAGCGTTATTTTTATTAGCATCGCTAGAGGCAATATTTTTCATATTCGATTGAGAACTCAAGATTGTTCTCCTTCTAATTGTGGGGCTAAAGTAGCATCCGCTTGAAGATTGTTCACTTCAAACTTAAGTGTGCTAGCCAACAAATTCGCTAACCCTTGTGTAAGGCAGGTCAGCGAAACAGGTGCTTTGTGGCTGATAAGCTGGGCAATACATTTAAGCAGCGCAGTTTGATCGTCTCCACCTTTGGCATTGACGGCAATGGCTTGGCAAGGCTCTGAAACTGTAGGACTTGTGCGAGCAATTTTATCAATCAAGGTGGTTGTTTGGCGATCGGCGCCGATTTCAACAAAAAGTTTCGCGCCTAATTTACGTGCGTTGTTAACCAACTCAGTAAAGTTAAGCGGCTGACAAAAGGTGTCAGCGATTGAGGTTGCAATATCAAGGCTGCTGACATTAATCGGTTGTGAACTTGCTGCGCTGATAAATTTTATCTGTGCAGTTTGTTCAAGCTGCTCATTGTGGTGAAGCGCTTGTTGATAGAATTGAGCCACTTCGCGATGAATTAGCATGGCTGGTGCAGTATGCATTGCGGTCACGCGATTTGCTGCAATGCCGCGTTTGCCGATTTGTTTTAGCAGCGCTTTACAACTGGCTTCACATCCTGCCAGCACGCAAGTATCACCTTGAATGATAGCGAGATAACAACGAGGATATTGGGTTAAAACCGCTTCAATATCGGCTGGGGTTGCTCTAACCACAAAACTATTCCACACGATATCGTCGCTTTGATTCAACTGCCATGCCTTGCGCACGCAATCTAAACGACCTGAAATATCGGTAGTAAAAATAGTACTGGTTTGCGTCGCCTCAATCATACTGTGGGGTTGCTTCCAAATACCAAGACTTGCCCACATCGCCGCTTCGCCCATGGAGTAACCCATGGCAAAGTTAGGTTTTACATTAAAATATTCGCTAAGCACTTTGGTTAAGATATAACTTGCACCCACACCTGCAATCGCCAGTTCACCCAAACTCATATCAGTGACTTTAGCGTTGTCAGCATAAATGCTATCCGCCTGAAGCATGGCTTTTACATCACCATCACGCTCTAACTGAGCATATAAGTCAGGGAAGAAGCGCGGCAGTTGACTGAACATCTGTGGGTATACAGTGCCGACACCAGGATAGACGAAACAAAGACCATTCGTGCCTAATGGCTCATTGGCCGTAAGCATCAAACAGCTACCTGATGGGGTCTTGTATTCAACTTCCGATGGCGAGCTTGCTAATGTATCTGAAGTACTTAGCATCGCCAACATGGCTTCAATCTCGCTGCATGCAGTTTCAATTGAATTGCCCATGATCACCGCAGCTTTTGCTGCTTGGTGATCAAACTGGTTTAGATTGTTCAACATCAGTGCTAACAGCGTGCTGTGGTTGACATTGATTGCTGAACTGGCACTTGTATTGGCAGCTGGGCTAGTAGTAACACTGGCACTTGGGTTAGTAATAACTGCAGCAATAGCGTTTAACTGGCTTTGTAACTGCGTTAGTTGCTGCTGTATACCTGAGACTGTGCTGGCAGATATTGGGAAAAACAACCTAGTGTTATCCAGTAATGAGCTTGCCTGAGCAAGTTCAGTTCCCTGAACGAATACCACTGCGTGTTGCATTTCGGCTTCAATAAAATTGAAACTGGCGACGCGGCTTTGGTGCATTTCACTAAACCAATACTGTTTATTCGTACTGTTATTCTTACTGTCATTCGTTGTTGGCAAGCTACGAGTCGCAAGGTGGCCAATCAACTGAATCAGTTCAAAAAACTTATCTTTATAGCTAGTGCAATGAGTCGCATCGATTTGAGTTGGGCTAACATGAGCCCGTTTGGCTTGAGTTAGTGCTTGTTGCACTGCGTCTGATAACTCGTGGCCTTCACCCATACCGGTTAAATAGGCATGGGGATGACATCGATGTTTTGCTGCAACAATGGCTGGCATCATTAACAGGCGGTATGGCAAAGCTGGATGGCTTAGCAATACCGTTTGTTGTTGCTCAATACGTTCAATCGCTTGAGCTAAATAGTCGCGAAAACTCATGTTTAAGTTTGTGGTGGTATTTGATGTGCCATCTAATGACGACACATCAATTTCAAGCGGGATGGCTGTCGCGCCTAATGTTTCAGCCAATGAACAAGGTTTGATAGCAGCAAATGCATTGTTATTTGTATGCAAGGAACCATTAGCTCCATTAGCAGCTTGCGCCAATGATGCAGCATCATTGGCAATCAGTTTTAAGGCGATGCGCATGCTTTTTACTGATGCAACTTTTGTTGGCTCAGGCTTTGACATCACAGAAGTTGATTGATTGCTCACACCGACTCCTGCAAATCAGCAAGTGCTTTAGCCGGGGCTAAAAAAGCCTCATTCAAGCTTTTGCTAATGGTTGTTTTTGCCGCTGTCATGGTGCAACTTAAGCGACCATCTTCATGGTAAAGCGCAATGTCAGCAGTCAAAGAGCGACTAGTACTTTTTACGACATTAAGCACTAAATAACCTTGGTCATTTGATGCAAATGGCGCATAAGTGGTTAGCTCACCAATGGTTGATGGCAAACTTGCTGCGTCATGCTTTATTCGCGCCCACACTAGCATTGCTTGTAGCAGTAGATCTTCTGCAAATGCCTGACTACCACCGATTTCAAGTTGCGCTTCAAAACCTAAACAATCAGTTTGTTCAATTTCTGGTAAGGTCACTTTACAAATAAGCTGGCTATCATTTGCAACCAATACTTGCTTGATCCCTTGTAAACGTGGGCCATGAAATAAGCTGCCGTTTGAATAAAGTTCACTGTCAGTACTAATGGCCTTGTTGTTTTTAACCTTATCAATGATTGACGCTAACTGAGCCATTTTATCGGTTGCTGTAGTGGCAACTTCATTAAGTAATGCACTGTTGACGATTAAGTTCGCTTGGTATTGCGGTCTTAATAACGCGTTAGCATCACTGTTACCGTCAAGTACCCGGCTAGAAATCAATGCTTTTAAGCCTTCAGCGGTTTCAGTTAACTGCAGAGTTAACTCTTGTGGCTGGGCTGACTCAAAAATAATGCCTTTAAGTAACTTATAATCTTTGGTGCTTACAGGTAAACCACATAGCTTTTGCGCTGATTCACGCATCCATTGTATGGCGCACACTGTCGGCAGTACTGGATTACCCGCGATGCAATGATCTTCAATGAAGGGCATTGCAACCGGATTAAGTACTCTTACAACAGATAAGCTGCGAGGCTTATCTGCTGCAGTTGCACTGTTAGATACAGTATTTAAAAAAGATAATGTCAGCGAACTCTCAGCATTTAGCGCAGAGTCCGCATTAAGCTTTTTTACAGCTGAACCAGTTGCTTGTGCTGAAGAATCTGAACCTTGCATGCTCGAACCAATCAGCATTTGAACACCAGTTTCAGATAACAGACTGTGGGCAAATAAGTTTGCGCCTTTATCTAACGGAATAACATAAACGCCACGTTCAACAAACATCTTTTTCAATGCTGAGCTAACCATTCCGCCATCCCAAGGGCCCCAGTTAAAGCTCATTACTTTGGCTTGCGGATAGTTATTGGCAAGTTGTAATGCGGTTTTATTGAGGATCTCATTGGACATTGAATAGTCACTTTGTCCGGTGTTGCCGTAGAAACCAGCAGCAGATGAAAACATAGCAACCAGCTTTAATTTACTGGCATCAATGGCATTAATGATACCTGCAAAGCCGGTGACTTTAGTGCCGTATACACGACCTAATTCAGCTAAGGTTTTGTCTTGGATATGCTTATCAGCCAATACACCTGCGCCATGAATGATGCCGGTAATTGATTTGAAAGCTGAAAGCGTTTGCTTAATGGCATCATCTGAGCTGACATCCATACTGATATATTCAGCACTTGCGCCCACTTCTGTGAATGCTGCTAAGGCGCGATCAATTTCTAAGCTACTGGTAATTGGCCATACTAACGCGTCAATTTGTTTTGGCGTTGGCTTGTTACCTTGAGATTGAATAAAGCCAATTGCAGCTGCTTTTAACTCTTTAGCTTGCTTGCCTTGCGCCCATGTCGGCAAGTTTGCCCCAAGGTGTTGGCTACGACCTGCAAGGATAAAGTGAGACTTTGTCTGTTTAGCAAGTGTAAGCGCACATTCAAATGTAACCCCCTTAGCACCGCCTGTGACTAACACAGTATCATTGCTATCAAGGGTAGTAGTTTGATAGCGCGTTTTCGCGGTTGTGGTCGCTGTTAATGTATGACGGCCTTCGCTACTAATACCTACCTCAACAATCTCATTGGCAGCATTAACATCAAATAACTCAGCAATAACGGCATCAGCAAGGTCCACAGCTTCAAAGCCTGGCGCGATATCTAATGCTCGACAAAACACTGTTGGCCATTCATGGCTAAGGGTTTTGCTTAGACCTGAAAGCGCTGCTTGATTTAACTCAGCAGTGGCAAGTTCATTACTGTTTAAGTAACCAAAACCACCATCAATACGACTAACCGTCATAAAGCTTACACGTTCAGTTTTTGCTAATTCGGTAAAGCTTTTCTGTAGGTGCTTAGCCATTAAGAAAGCTTGTTCAACAGCAACAAAACCTGCATCACTTAGCGGCATGACATTGTTCGCAGTGGCAAGTTGTGGTTGTAGGTGAACAAAACCAGCAACTTTATGGTTTTTACTGATTTGTGCAATGACATCACTAATCGCGTCATCATTTACAGCCGTTAGGTTGTAACTTTTGATATCACTGCTTAGCGGTGATTGTGCGCTAGTGACTGATTCTGGACTACGAATAACGGCGACGGTTAGGCCTGTTGCGGTAAGTTTTTCTGCGAGAACGCCTGCGTTATGACCATCATCATTGATGACGATACACGCGTCTTTTGAAAAACCATCAACTAACTTATCCGCCGCTGGTAGCTTTTTTAGCGCGACTTCCTGATGTGGAGGTAAGTCAGTTGCTAATTCAGATGCTGTTGTCGCTGCAACTTGTGGGGCAGAGTTTGTAGCTGCAGTAGAGTTCATAGCGCCTGCGGCTGATAGCTTAGAGCCTTCAGCGGGTAGCTTAGAGTTCATGTAGCTAACGATTTCACCAAGCGTGCGACACTCAGCTAAATCTTCTGGGTTAAGCTCTGGTAAGCCTGGTAGCTCGTCTTGTACCGTACCAAGAATCTCTACGCGCTTGATAGAATCGATACCCAGATCTGCTTCCATGTCCATGCTAAGTTCTAGCATTTCAGTTGGGTAACCAGTTTTGTCAGCAACCACTGACATCATGGTGCTTTGTACTTGTTCAGCACTTAAACCAGAAGCGACAGGTGCCACTTGAGCTACAGTTGCTGACGCAGTAGTAGAACCAACTGGTAACTTAGAGTTCATATAAGAAACGATTTCACCAAGGGTACGGCACTCAGCTAAATCTTCTGGGTTAAGCTCAGGTAAGCCTGGTAGCTC
>NZ_MCVI01000060.1 GCF_002873135.1 Shewanella sp. 10N.286.48.A6 | reverse complement strand
CCACAAGATTGGTTGAAGCTGGAAAGCTAGCTTTAAATGAGTCGGTATAATTTAGTCGACAGGTTGGTGTCGGGGCGGAATCGATTCTAATGTCTATGCTTCATCATTAGTTCGCTGGGAATATGGCTTTACCCCAGAAGAAGGCTCTCAAGAGGCGGAGCTATATGAGCGCTACCTTAAACCACAAGATTGGTTGAAGCTGGAAAGCTAGCTTTAAATGAGTCGGTATAATTTAGTCGACAGGTTGGTGTCGGTGC
The DNA here is from genome assembly GCF_002873135.1 of Shewanella sp. 10N.286.48.A6. GTDB lineage: Bacteria > Pseudomonadota > Gammaproteobacteria > Enterobacterales > Shewanellaceae > Shewanella. The sequence goes on along the minus strand of NZ_MCVI01000060.1, from coordinate 5,541 downwards.
GGAATCGATTCTAATGTCTATGCTTCATCATTAGCTCGCTGGGAATATGGCTTTACCCCAGAAGAAGGCTCCCAAGAGGCGGAGCTATACGAGCGCTACCTTAAACCACAAGATTGGTTGAAGCTCGAAAACTAATCTTTATTACGCATATTATTGGCAAGCTGCGAAATGGCCTGAAATATCACTTGTTGATGTTCAGGCTTTTTTATTGCCTCAGCAATGGCTTGCTCCATACAGGTTAACCATTGATCAACCATCGTTTGGTCAATATCAAACGGCATATGCCGTGCCCGTAATGCCGGGTGGCCATACTTTTGCTGATAAAGCTGTGGGCCACCTAACCAGCCACTTAAAAACTCAAATAACTTTTGTTGTGAATCTTTAATTGGAGCGCGATGAATAGCTAGTAGCGGCTGTGTGTCTTCACGGCTTTGCATCTGCTGGTAAAAGTTTTGGGCAATTAAGCGAATGGTCTTCTCGCCACCAATTAAATCATAGGCATTGGACTGATTTGGATCTCGGTCATCAGGTTGCGCCTTATTGCTAAAAAGTTTTTTTAACCAATTCATGGTATCGACACTGAGTACAAGTAATGAAAGTGGCTTGATTATAACGATTAATCCCGTTTATATCTCTCGCTTTACTAAGCCATAAACATATTTTGTTAATGTTTTGCTAAATTTATCTGTTGTGATGTCAGATGCTTATCGGATAACTTAGGCGTTCTAATAACAATAATAACGAGGACCGAGATCATGGCCAAGATGGCACCAAGATTAATTGTAATTGCGATTTCAACAGCCCTGCTTGGCTGTAACTCAGCCCAGCAAGACCCTAAAGTTAGTATTAATAAAAACCCCTACCCAAGTACTTACCAAGTGATGCCAAGAACATCGACCTTGCTGATTAACGCTACTGTGCTAACAGGTACAGGTGAAAGAATCGACGGCGCTGATGTCCTAATGATGGATGGCAAAATTAATGCGGTTGGCAGGCAATTAAGTCAAGACAATGTCACTGTGATTGATGCTAGCGGTAAATGGATAACCCCAGGTATTGTAGATGTTCACTCACACCTTGGCGTGTATCCAAGCCCTAGCGCAGATGCCCATGGCGATGGCAACGAAGTGACCTCTCCCAATACCGCTGAAGTGTGGGCAGAGCATAGCGTATGGCCGCAAGATCCGGGGTTTAATCGTGCCCGTGAAGGTGGTATCACCACTTTACAAATCTTACCTGGCTCTGCCAATTTAATTGGTGGTCGCGGGGTGACCTTAAAAAACATCCCAGCAACCACCATGCAAGGCATGAAGTTCCCCCAAGCCCCTTATGGATTGAAAATGGCCTGTGGTGAAAACCCTAAAGGTGCCTATGGCAGAAAGCGTAAAGAAGCGCCCATGACCCGAATGGGTAATATGGCGGGTTATCGTCAAGCTTTCATTGAGGCCACTGAGTACAAGCGAGCTTGGGATAAATATGATGCGGATTATGCTGCTGGTTTAAACCCATCAGCGCCAGAGCGAGATCTTACCAAAGACACTTTACGCGGCGTGTTAGAGGGTGACATTTTAATTCATAACCATTGTTATAAAGCGGAAGAAATGGCGATGATGGTGGATTTAGGCAAAGAGTTTAACTATCACTCCGGTACATTCCACCATGCAATTGAAGGTTATAAAATAGCTGAGTTGTTAGCTGAAAATGGTAACTGCGCCGCAATGTGGCCTGATTGGTGGGGCTTTAAAATGGAAGCCTATGACATGGTGGTTGAAAATGCAGCCATCGTAGATGCGGTTAACAACTCCTGCGCTGTGGTGCATTCCGACTCTAGCGTGACCATTCAGCGTCTTAACCAAGAAACCGCCAAAATTATGCATAGCGCTAATCAAAACGGTTTTGATCTAAAAGAAGAACACGTTATTGGTTGGATCACCTCGAATGCGGCCAAGTCATTAGGTATTGCAGATAAAACCGGTTCCCTTGAAGTGGGTAAAAACGCCGATGTGGTAATGTGGAATAGCAATCCATTTAGTGTGTATGCTAAAGCTGAGCAAGTGTTTATCGATGGCGCCAAAGTGTTTGATCATCAAGACGATGCTTACCGCGCTAAAAGTGATTTCATGCTAGGTCAACAATAAGGAGCAATACAATGAAAAAGTTTAACCAATCACTGGTCGTTGGCGCTATGCTCGCGAGTTTGACCCCAATCATCGCGTCTGCTGCAACCACGGCAATTACTAATGTTAAGGTATATACCTCAACTGAACAGGGCGTACTTGATAGTGCTACGGTTGTCATTGAAGATGGCCACATCATCGCTGTAAATGCCAAGCAATCAAATGACTCAGCAGTTATTGCGGATAATATTATTGATGCAAAAGGCAGTGTATTAACCCCAGGCTTTATTGGCTCAATGAACTACTTAGGTTTGGTGGAAATCGGTCAAGAAAAAATAACCCGTGATGTTAATGCTAAAGACGCTGATATCAGCTTCGACCCAAGCTTAGCCTTTAACCCTAAAAGTAGCGCAATTGCCTTTGCCCGCAAAGGCGGCATTAGCCGCAATATCGTGGTACCAGGTGGTGGAGAATCAATTTTTTCAGGCCAAGCTATTGAAGTCGAGCTAACAGGACACTGGGATAGTGTGGTCGCAACTGAAAAAGCCGTATTGGTGCAGTTAGGCGCAGTGCATGAAGGCTCACGTATTATCGGTATGCAACAACTGATTAATAAACTTGAAGCAAGACAAACAGCTTTAGCTGCGGATAAACAAGCTGATGCTAAAAAAGCCGATGCGACAAAACCGCCAAGCAAAGAAGAGTTACTACTCAATGCTGTACTTGCAGGTGATATCACTATGGTGGTTGATGTCGACAGAGCCAGTGACATCTTGCAACTAATTAACTTAAAAGCTCGCTTTAACCTCGATTTGGTATTACTTAAAGCTGCCGATGCTATTGTGGTTGCAGAGCAATTGGCCGCCGCAAACATACCTGTGGTGATGGACGCGATGCGCAATTTACCTGAAAGTTTTGACTCTTTACATAATTCACTGGATAACGCCGGAAAATTAAGTAAAGCAGGGGTCAAAGTGATACTGGCGACACCGGGTGATGCCCATGGCATTTATGGTTTACGTTACGCAGCAGGTAATGCGGTTGCCAATGGCATGGATTATAATCAAGCCATGGCGTCAATAACCGCTAATGTTGCTGATATCTTCCATCTAGATGCTGGTCGCATTGCCACAGGAAAACCTGCAGATATGGTGCTTTGGAGCGGTGATCCATTTGAGTACAGTAGTGCGATTCAAACAATGTGGATTAACGGTGAAGTGCAAAACATGCAAAGTCGCCAAGATGAGCTACGCGACCGCTATATTCAGAAGTCGACTATGCCACAAGCTTATACTCAATAAGCCATGCTCATAAGTTGAATTAATAATTAGGGAATAGAGAAAGTTAATGACCGATAAGTATGCAGTATTTGGCAATCCAATTGCACAAAGTAAATCGCCATTCATTCATACTGAGTTTGCGCGTCAAACTGGACAGGACATTAGCTATCAAGCAATTCTTGCACCTGTGGATCAGTTTTCTCAGTCCCTAATGGCTTTTTTCAATGACGGTGGCAAAGGCGCCAATGTAACCGCGCCTTTTAAAGAGCAAGCTTATGCCATATGTGATGAGTTAAGTGATCTTGCAAAACTGGCAGGAGCCGTGAATACCCTTATCTATTTAACTGATGGGCGCATTCGTGGTGACAATACCGATGGTATTGGCTTAGTAAACGATGTCATGCAGCACTTTGGTGCTTTAAAGGGTAAACGCGTATTGTTAATCGGAGCGGGTGGCGCAGCACGGGGTTGCCTTAAACCATTACTAGAATCACAGGCTCAAGTAACCATATGTAATCGCACCTATGCTAAAGCGCAAACCTTGCAAGCTATTTTCGCTGAGTATGGACGTGTGCAGGCAACTCCCATCGATGAGCTCAATAACAGCTTTGATATTGTGATTAATTCGACTTCAGCCGGATTAGCTGGTGAGTTGATTAAATTACCTGAACAGATCATAGCAAGTCACACCAACTGCTATGACATGTCATATGGTGCTGAGACTACCTTATTTAACCAATGGGCATTAGCAAACGGCGCGCAATCCGTTGCCGATGGTTTAGGAATGTTGGTGGGACAAGCTGCCCAAAGCTTTTATATTTGGCGCGGTGTTAAACCTGCCACTCTGGTAATTCATGACACCCTAAGAGCACAACTTAAATAAACCAATAAAACACCGAGTACTCAAGATGAACCAAAGTGTAATATTTACCGATCTCGTTGAATGGAATACTCAACAACAAACAATGCTGTTTAGTGCTCAAGTGCAAGGCATGAATATCAATTGCATTGTTAGCAAGGAAAAGTTGTTACAGCTAATAAGCAGTGAACAAACTGCAGCTGAACAACCTATGCTAGCAGAACAGGCATTAGCAATATTCGAACGAGTACGTTTTGATCTAGAAGATATAGCCGAAGAGATGATAGAAGCAGAAGAATTTGATCCGCAGGGAAACATTACTATATAAGAGTCTTATCGCTTTACACAATCAATTATAGCCCTACTAGCTATTTCTATCATAACAGTAGGGCACAATTATAATTATCTTGTAGTCTGCAGATCTACTAAGTATTCATTTTTCAATCTGACATAGTTATCAGCTGATTGTGGTAAGAAAGCTATTTCATTATCAGTTAAGGGGCGAACCTGTTTACAAGGGCTTCCTACATAAAGAAAACCACTTTGCAGTACTTTCCCTGGTGGCACTAAAGAACCTGCGCCGATAATCACATCATCCTCAACAATCGCGCCATCCAATAAAATGGCTCCCATGCCAACCAAGACCCGATTACCAACCGTGCAACCGTGCAGCATAGCTTTATGACCAATAGTGACATCATCACCAATGATCAGCGGATTACCCTCAGGCTTTGATGGAGACTTGCGGGTCACATGAAGAACTGAACCATCCTGCACATTACTGCGCTTGCCAATACGAATAATGTTCACGTCACCACGGGCAGCGACCATAGGCCAAATACTCGCATCATGGTCTAGGGCGATATCACCCACTAAAACAGCTGTACTATCTACATAGACATTATCTGCCAATTGAGGATGAATACCTTGATAACAACGAATAGAGCTAAACATATAAAATCCCTGATTTGTTTAATTACACCCAGTATAAAGCCAAAAAGTCGCTGTTGGGGGCTAAAAATGCATAAAAACTAGCTGATTAGTTTAAAATCCCAGCAAGCAAACAGGTAAAGGCATTTTTATGCATAAAAGCCCTTGCGCTAAATCTTAACTTGCCTATAATGCGCATCCACTGACACGGCGACAGGCCAATAGCCTCAGGTGTTAGCGTTAATTAAGCTGCTTTTAAAGCGTCATAATTAACCGGTTGAAAAGCATTTTAAATTAACGTTAAAAATGACTTGACGCCAACAACGGGAAGTGTAGAATACGCATCCCTAAGCCA
>NZ_MCVI01000059.1 GCF_002873135.1 Shewanella sp. 10N.286.48.A6 | reverse complement strand
GCGGGTTCAACCTCATACACAGTCAACGAAGACGGCCAAATCACCATTAGCGCTGAGCAGCTATTAGCGAACTCAAGCGATGTGGATGGCACCGTCAGCCTAGACTCAGTGTCATATTCTGGCACCGACGGTATCCTGGTTCAAAACCAAGATGGCTCAGTGACCTTCTCGCCAAATGAGAACTTTAACGGTGACATCAGCCTGGATGTCACCATCATCGATGATGACGGCGCCACTGCTGAAACCACCGCAGGCATCACTACACTGGCGGTTAATGA
>NZ_MCVI01000058.1 GCF_002873135.1 Shewanella sp. 10N.286.48.A6 | reverse complement strand
CTGATTTCGCCGTTGAAGTTCTCATTTGGCGAGAAGGTCACTGAGCCATCTTGGTTTTGAACCAGGATACCGTCAGTACCAGAATATGACACTGAGTCTAGGCTGACGGTGCCATCCACATCGCTTGAGTTCGCTAATAGCTGCTCAGCGCTAATGGTGATTTGGCCGTCTTCGTTGACTGTGTATGAGGTTGAACCCGCAACCGGTGCATCGTTGACATCCGTAACCGCGATATCAATGTTAGC
>NZ_MCVI01000057.1 GCF_002873135.1 Shewanella sp. 10N.286.48.A6 | reverse complement strand
ATATGCCTAATGGACTGATGTTTAGTGTTAAAGACTACATTGTGCTGGTTGAAGATACAGGGCGGATTATTCGAGAAGATAAACGCGGCGTCATTAGCGCGAGTAGTCAGGATATCCTCAATAGGCTGAACATTCCCGCAGAGAATTGGCTTAAAATCACCACTGAGTTTGGCGCTTTATTCAAAGGTGCGGTGGGGGCGTTGCCTGCATTAACAGATTATTGTGAGCATTTAGACCTAAAACGACGACA
>NZ_MCVI01000056.1 GCF_002873135.1 Shewanella sp. 10N.286.48.A6 | reverse complement strand
CTAGCCGTTGCTGGCACCGTATTTGCGCCGCTCGAAAACACCACTAAAACTCAAGCCATACGACCTTGCCCTTGTTGCCGACAACCGATGATATTTATGGGGGTGCATAGGAATAAGCATGCACGACTGACAAGCTTTCTTAGGCAAAAACCAATCACACCTAACGCCACTGTTTAAGCGGAAGGATTAAAAATTAACACTTAAGATGCGGAACAAGAAAAGTATCAGGAGGTGCTAAGGCGTTGATATGTTGAGGTAAATAAATTAGCTGACGATGCTAAGGGATCGATGCGGCTAGTAAAAAATGTAACTGCTCTGCACACATCGAAAAAGCGTAAGATCTTACGCCGATATTTACACTATAAAGGTATCACTCGGGCTTGTTCAACACTTGGGATAAGGACGCGGCTACGCGCGGCCTATCCTTATCTGTTAGGTTTTTTTAAACACATAAAGCCTAAAGATAAATATTTGTATTACTACTGCAAATGAAAAAACAAAACCTGCGCTATAAAACAACAAGCCAACAATAAATGCAACTAATGCGTAATAACCTGCATGTTTATTAGTAAATCGACATATTATCCAATGGATTGGAAAACCAATAATTAACCAACCAAGAAAAGAGATAACAAAATATACACCAATGAAGAGTAAAAATGTTACAAGCAAGCCAGAAACATCATTAATCGAATTCGACGAAATAAGGTAATACAAAGGAATAAGGATTCCTACGTATAAAATACTTTTAATAATTGAGTTATCCCAATTCCCAAGATTCACAACTCTCACCGAAAAACCTAACGCCTTGCTAATAAGTGAACCAAATGCTGGCGGGCGATTTGGTCAGCAAATGGCATGACAGCCTTGGTGAATCTGGATTTAGCAGCTTGTTAACTTACGTCACACAGACTCAATCACCGGCTTAACCACGATGCCGCCAATAATAAACAGCATCAAAAAAGGAACTGCATGACATAAGATCAATGGGTACTTTGCTACAGAGTCCCTAGTCGGGATGAAAAAGTAAGGGTCAACTCTAAGCAAAGCCTTATATAGGGGCATAAGTATCGGCTTAATCCATGTATGAAAGTAATATCCACTTATGGCTACTATCTGTACTTCGACAAGTAAGAGAAATAAATCAATTCCAATAGCGTCAATAAACAAAACTAAAGACATTAACTCAGGGTTAAGCAATAACCCCGCCATGACTATTATTGTCGCAATTTTCCAAGCCCACTTTTTGATATCCATTAATCCTCCATGATTAAGTAAGTTAACGCCGCAATAAACGGCTAAGTAATAGTTGGCTAAAATGTGAAGCGAAGCGGAACCGAGCCAACTGTTACGTGTCCGATTTTATTGCCTTGTTAGCCTCATTTACCGTGAAGCTAGAATATATAAAAAACCTATTATCACTTACCAAATCTTTTACAACGCAAGTTACTTTATAAACCCCAACAGGGTCATTACTCTCAGCGATTAAACCCACGCGATCGATAGCAAGGCCTAATTGACCTTTAGGTAGCGCTGGTTTGTTTTTCCAAAGCTCAGTATTTTTATATTCAGCATAGATTGTTCCATCCGGTTTTAGAATTTGGTAATCAACTTCAGCAACACAGTTCCCTTCCGCATTAGCAGAACAACCACTAAATAAAACTAAAGCTTCAATTGGTTGACCTTTTTCAACATTCTCGGATTCTAAAATATGGAAACCCGGTGTTGGTGCTTCCCAATTTTCTAACATTTTTTGCGAGTCGGTTGTCATGAAAATCATTGCACCAAAATCACCTGAAGTGCCTTGAAAGCTTTTTGAGCTATCTGGTTCGCCATTTGTGAACCATTCTTCAGAGTTTGCGGTTTGAGATATTAAACACAATATGATTACTAAAAATTTAATGAGGAATCCTCCATGATGCTAACGCCCTGTTAACAGGCAAAAAATAGTTGGTTAAAATTGGCGACGAAGGAGCAAAACCAACTGTTTTTTGTCCTTGTTTAACAGCTTGTTAGGCGATTTTAAAATACACTATGCTCGCAACTAAAACAAACGCAACATATGCCAAAAATTGAATACCTGCTTGCCTGTGTTTATTTGCAAACTCACATACTGTTTCGTTGGAAATACCACGTAATAATTTTGAACCTTTTGATGATACAAATACTATTGGAATTTTAAAATGTTTTGGAGACCCAAGCTGCTCCCAAACTTTAGGCTCAAGTGTTTTGACCGATTGATAATATTTATATTCAGCTACACCTGAACGAAACATTAGAAAAGCCCAGATTGAAACGAGAACAATTGAAACCAACATAATTCCTCCAAACTATCAGAAAGCACTAAACTAGATAAAACGCCTAACGCCGCGTTAAGCGGACTAAAATTGTTGGTTATAATGTGTAGCGAAGCGAAACCTAACCAACTGTTTTAGTTCCGTTTAAACGCCTTGTTAACTGCCGATAACACTCAAACTATCAGGATACTTAAGAACATATACTTTTGTGAATCCTTGAGTATCTAATTCACTTACATCTGGTATTTGATAGTTACCTGAATTCAATAAAGAATTACATACTAGTAGCAACCTTACATCATTAAGGTGCTCTGAATACTTAGGCAATTTCACTGCTTTTTCTAATATTTTTGATTCTATTATATTAAGGTTAAGCTTTGAAACCCACCCAACTTTATCTGATACATAAATCCAGCGATCGTACTGTATGCACGAATCAGGTAATATGGTTATAAAAATTAAAGATCCAAAATATGGTTCAAGTTTAACTTGCTGAAAATCATCTAATGATTCAATGGCACTAATACAATCAATTATTTTTTCAACATCTTTAATACAGCCTAAAAACTTAACAATAATTGGTGTACTTGAAATTTTATAGTACCGTTCGCATATCAATTTAACTTGTTTAATATGTGATGATTCTTTTGCTCTTTTAGGAGAGCCTTTTCTAGATTCATCAGAATAAATTTCTCTAACCTCTAAACCAAAATTTTGTCCATTACCATCAACCAATAAATCTGGCCACGAAGTTTCATCTGGCGCATTTTCAACTTTCCAAGTTTCGTTAAGTAATTCAGCCAGTTTTAATGCATAAGATTCTTCAATGTTTTTTTGAGAGTTAGTCGTCATAGATTACCAAAGGCAGTTAACAGCTTATTCAATAGCAGCACAATAATGTTCCAGGCTGCTCAATTCAAACTTCAAAGATACCATCGCTAAGTTATTGTTGTAAATCGAATATTTTCGCGAATACGTAAATAATGCTCAAAATACTGCCGGAAAAAGAATGCATCTTTGTTTACGAGGTCTATACAACACTTTAAAAAATTTCGCAGTAGACTGATATGTATGGGTTTTCTAGAATGTTACAAAATTATCGATGCGTAAAAAGCTCATTTTACGCATCCTTTGGCGTCAGAATTATCTCAATTTGAAGAAAATCAGTTATACCTGTATAGGTAACCAGTCATTTGGACGACAAGTAAGGCGGTCATAATCGATTAGAAAAAGTGTAGTGGTATAGCGAATTTGGCCACTCTATTGAAGGTGATATTAGATTATTGAGGGTAAATACAAATGACTAAACCTCGAGAGATATCCATTTCAAACACATATCGGGGCATAAACGCGTTAAGCCCCTAACCCACTTCTGGACATTTCCAATGTTAGGAATGTAAGTAATACTAAAAACTTACAAATAATTTTTCTATATCAAGAGTGTGTTCAACTAAATGTTAGTGGCCAAATTCACTAAGCCACTACAATCAGATTCTTAAGTTTCTAGACCGTCTGTATAATCACCGCAATTCACTTAGCCCCAAAGCGATAGCTTCTTGCCGAAATCGCCCTAAAATATTAACGGTTTTGTCATACGAGCTTGTTAAAAAATGTTCTTCAACGGTTTCACTCTTTCCGTTAATGGTTGAATGGTCAATAAATTTATCATTCTCACAGAATTTAAGTTCTAATGAAGGGCAAGCCTTGCTTTCCTTAGCAAATGTCACCTCTGAAGAAGCTGTATTATCAGCATCTTTTTCATCACTATCTTTCATCTTTTCAAACTGAACTACATCAGCTTCAATAGGTACATCTTGCTTAACTCTATAAGCATATTCCAACAGCTTTGGTTCAGCAGGCATATACATAATAGCCTCTTGATTCGGGGAACTTGTCATTCTAAGTATTCGACCTAAAATTTGTCTAAAATGCATTTCTGTTTTGATATTTGTCAGGTGGCAGCAAACCTGTAATCGAGGGATATTAGTTCCTTCACTAATCATGCCTACCGAAATAATCCATTTAGTTTTTGCATGTCTAAATTGTTGAATAATATTACTAGGATCATTTTCTTTGTACGTAACAACAACGGCATCTTCGTTAAAATAGCCTTTCATTAATCTTGAAATCTGTTTTGCATGCTCAATCGATGAAGCGACGATTAATCCTGCTGCATCGGAGTTTTTCGCTCTTATTGATGTTAGTTTTTTTTGTGCTGAAGATACGATGTACTTAATGACCTTTTCGTTTTGAATAACTTCCTGATACGAAATGATTGACTCAGACAGTAAAGACTTAAAGCTCGTAAAGGTTTTAGTTTCATCGTCATCAATAACTGAAATGTTATTATTATCCACAGCTATTATCTGCGGGATTCGGCAAACACCATCCTGAATAGCCTCAGCAAGCCCATAAACGTAGTCACATGCAATTTTATAGCAAGGAGGGTGTACATAGTTAGAAAGAACGATAGGAGCAGCGTCTGAGCGCCAAGGGGTTCCTGTTAGTGCTAGTGTGTATTTAGCTCTACCTTTGATGTTTAATATTATTTGTTCTCCCCATGCATTTGCATTCTCAATATTTGATCCTGCGCAGTGGTGGATCTCATCAAAGATTGCAAATACTCGATATCGAGAAAATAGCGCCCAAAATTTTGCATCGAGATGCTGTAAGTTTTGGTATGTCATAGAGTGCCCTTTAGCACCCAGCAAACCATCAAATCGTTCATTAATTCTCAATTGTAAACTTTGACTGAAGTCTTGAGATACGATGGAGGAAGGTGAAAAACAAATGACTTAATCAATCAGGTCGTTTTTCAATAATTGGTCGGCTAATTCAGATGCCATCAAGGTTTTACCTGCGCCAGGTGTTGCTAGGGCTAAAAAGTGGCAGTTGCCATTCAAGTATTGCTTTAATGCTTTATTGATACAACTCATTTGCCATTGTCTTAATTTCATATTTTCTCTAATGGTGTTAATTGCTTAAGTAGGCCTTCAATGGCTCTAATTTTCCCTAGGATTTTAGTGTTATTGTCTCTGGCTATGTTGTATTGCGGTTGTATTTCATCAACTAATTCAGGGCATTCTGAATAAAGCTCCTTGTATGCTTCTGACTCTCCTAAATTCAATAACAATTCAGCTTTATAGTGATTCAACTTGCTAAGTAATTGCTCTTGCTTACCATCAGGCTTCTTAAGTGATTTTGTTGATTCAGACTTAACTTTTAAGGCTATTGCTTCAACGTCAAAACCAACTGTCTTTTTAAAACGAGTTAACCCTTTTTGTTTCGGTATTATTTTTTTAAGCCAGCCTTTTTTCACCAGCTTTAAAAGTTCGGAATATATTTTTCTTCGTACAATCGAAGGGTCTAAAGAGATATCTCCTTTCAATGCGAAATAGGCTGAACGGACATCATTGGTGGTGAAGTTGTCAAAGTTTTTCACCAGAATAATTTGAGCAACAATAGGGTCCAGTTTCAAAGTAAATCCTGATTCAATTAAATACAATAATGGGTATTATAGGGCGTGGTGCTTTAGCGCTCAACATGAAAATCTAATCATTTTACCTAAGGGAAAACTAGGGTGAGTGATTTAGTTAAACAGTTTGGTGATATGTTGCGCCTAAAGCGCAAAGACGCAGGTTATTCTCAAGAAGGTTTTGCCGCCTATGTAGGTATTGAAAGAGGCAATTACGGCAAGATGGAGCGAGGCTTAGTTAATATAAAATTAGAAACCTTGTACAAATTGGCTAATGCGTTAAATTGCGAATTTGAAGAGATCATGCCGCCAAGAATAAAGTATAAAATTAATTTAGATTAGTCTAAAACATTCTAGTATCACATTCGTGATTCTTTAACCGCGACGTATACGACCTCTTGTCAATTGTGGCCTACGCAAAAGAAACCCACACGCGTAAAGAGCGCGTAGCAACAGGCAGTACAGGCAGTACAGGCAGTACAGGCAGTACAGGCATATCAAGTTTTGCTAAACCACTACAGTTACACGACAAGGATTTTATAGGAGCTTAGCGGGTCGGTGGCATCTTATTGAACGTGATACCACCCCTTCTAGCGTAAACATTTCACTGCTCGTTATTAAGGCAGGATCATAATCAGTATTAGCTGACAGCAGCAGTTGATTATGAGTATCAATAATTTTGCAAACAAATTCACCGTTATAACACCCGACGATCACATCGTTATTTTTAACGGTTAACTGCCTATCAACCACAAGAATATCGCCATCAAAGATGCCGACTCCATGCATCGAGTCGCCCTTAGCTTGACCTATAAACGTAGCGCTTGGGTGCTCTATTAGTAAATCATCAAGGCATAAGGGTGATTGCTTATATTCTGCGGCCGGGCTTTCAAAGCCTGTAATACCAGCACTTGCGTATATAGGAATAATCTTCATAACCAACACCACTGTACTTATATACAGTTATGGTAGTTAATTCTATTATTTTTGCAAGACTTTCTGAGTTCCATCTTGGAAGTATCGCTGCACTAGCTCTTTTCGCAGAATGGTAATTTTTTTATCAGCACTAATGCCCACTTTATCATTAGGCAATATCACGATTTCAATATCATCTAATAGATTGCCATGGGCATCATGCACCCCAGAGAGCACAACTGATTCATCTTTCAGGCGGGTTAAATACAACATAAAACATTCCTTGTTTTTAATATGTCGATAAAGTGTAGACCATTTTTATGAATTGCGAATAGAATAGATAAAGCCTAACGCTATAAATAATAAGGATGTTTAATGGGTCAAAGTGATAGTAAAAATACAAATATTGAATCCTACATCCATGAAGTTCTGTTATTAATTACTATTCAATCTCTGAATTTCTGCCCAAACGATATGCGTTTTGTTTCAAAAAAGATAAGACAGGCATAACTTCTAAGTTGAACGAGGCCCTTTCACATTAACGTTTCTAAAGCCAAAGCTTTATTAGGCCTACTTACTTTTTAAGTGCTAAATTGATTTGTGAGGTATAAATATGTTACGCCCCTAGCCCATTTATGGACAGAAATCATTTAGAGCTAAAACTCTGAAAGCAACGACTTCCATTAGGTAAAGTATGGTGACCTTATATGTGGTAACGCCTCATTCAGAGGCAATAAAATAGCTGGTTAAAATTAGCGAGGCACGAGCAAAAACCAGCTGTTTTTTGGCCTGCCGAAATGACTTGTTAGCGAGCTTTTACGATAAATACTCAATTAAAAAGTTTCTGATTTCAAAAGCATTATCGGCTTCAGATTGTGCTGTTTTAATTTCACCACTATCAAAGTTCGCCTTCTCGTGAACCAATTCTTTTCTGCTTTTTCTAAAGCGACTAATACGGTTCAAAAAATCAGCATCTTCGATGCCAATTAATTTAAGCTTTTCTTCATACGGCTTAAAATCGTACTCTTTAAATTTACTTTCATCAAAACGCTTTACTATTTCAAGATGAAGAATAGCTTCTAGCCACATCCCAGTAAAAACTACTGAAACCATAGCGCTTTTAAAACTAGTATGAGTAGGATCATAAGTTATGATCCATCCCTCACTTCCATCAGGTTTGGGACGTCTTCCTGAATCAATCGAATCTTTCATGTCCTGAAATGCTTCACGAGCAATTGACTCATAAATACTATAATTTGTAGCAAAAATTGAATTCATAATCACCTGTGAGCTAACGCCCACATTAAGCGGACTAAAATAGTGGGTTATAATGTGTAGCGAAGCGAAACCTAACCCACTGTTTTAGTTCCGTTTAAATTGACTTGTTAGGCAAACTTACATCATTACTTCACCAGCTTTTTCTAATAACCTAGCCATTCTGTTCGTTTTATCAGAGGAACCGTAAGTTATAAACCAACCTTTATCATCTCCCAAAAGTCCTACAGCAGGATCGGGTAATAATAGTCTTCGCCTGATTAATTCATTGATGTAAGAATAAACAATTTCAGCATCTACGTTTTCTACATTGAAATCTGGTAATGAACTTTGTTCGATAGAGTGTCGTTCATATGGGTAATTACCAGATATTTTAGGTCGTTTAATTGATTCAATGAAGAAATCTATAACATGATCAGTTATCCCAGTAACACCATTAATAAAAATTCGTTGATCAAATTCAGAAAAATTAAAGTCACAATCATTGCAATATAAGAGAGCAATTGCCATACGTACTCTGTCACTTGATGTTTGGGTTATAGCGTCAGCATATTGCGCTAATACTTCTTGCCCTTCAATACTGTTAATTGATTCATTTAATTTAGCTCTTTGTTCTTCATCCATATATTCGTAACGTGTTTCAACACATTTGAAGAATGAACTAATTCGCTCTTGTTGACGAGATTGATATGCATTTTTAATTACATCAAATGCTTTCGTACCGACAGTCAGCATTGTCTTTGAAGATATTATTTCGGTCATATACACCTACCCATGACTAAAATCGGCAACCATATTGAACTTGACACAAATAGTGAGCTTGTTAATAGGAGTGTTAAAGAAAAGGCAAAATAATGACCTGCAAACACTCGCGCATCACTTACGGGGTGCTGCTTTACAGCAAGTATCATCACACGGCTGAACTCTTTAATTTTAACTATCTGGCAGTCAACCCAAAGCTTCATGGGCTTAATCATGATGAGGAGGCATGTAAAGGCTACTTCTACACCAGCAACATCCATAAACAAGAGTAATTCAGGTGCAAATGGAGTAAGGGCTAATATAACTAGCAGCATCAAAATTTTTTTGCTTTTGGGACTAAATTTAAAACCTTCCATAAGACTCCCTTCCTTGGCTACCTAACGCCTCATTCAGAGGCTAAAAATTGTTGGCCAAAATGGCGAGGCACGAGCAACGGCCAGCTGTTTTTTGTCCTTTGCAATGCCTTGTGTACGCCCAGCATG
>NZ_MCVI01000055.1 GCF_002873135.1 Shewanella sp. 10N.286.48.A6 | reverse complement strand
AAACGTCATGATATTGCCTCTGCCATTGCCAATAACCAGGTGGTGATAGTGGCGTATCGCCGCAGGTAAAAAAGCCGACCCCAAATTAAGTGCCCTTGGTGTGGTGTTCAAAACTATTCTAAGTGCTGGTTTACATGCGTTTAAAAAGCGCCGGGCATAGGCAGAAAGCACATAAAAGAACAGGGCTTTATTCATCGATGTCGTGACTCTACCCTCAACGAAAATGTTGCTCGGACATGTTGTAACGTCGATGAGTTCAGCTCACATTTATGTAAGCGGGGCATGTTAAATTCTAAACATCGACCCTAAACTCTAAACATTAGCTGAGATAGGTAATGGATTAGATTAAAGCAAGAACAATTAAGTACAGCTTTGGCTAGCCTCGAGCATAATCATCGAGCTTTCCATTTCGGGAAGCAAAGCCCTTTATAATGATGTGCTAATCAAATCTCTGATAAATTTTATTTTGAATATCTTGTATTAGCTTTTTATCTCCTGTCTGTATACATCCTAAGTAACCTTCTGTTTTTAAGTTATTTAATTAATTTTAAATGAGCCTAAATTAATATTTTTTGTCAAGAAAGCATGAAGCTAAAATAAGTTTTTGTTACTCCGGGAACAGAAAATAATTGACTGATGAACCATAATGTCATTTGAAGTGACATTGTTATCAAAGATAACAAGATGAATATCGTCTATATTGATGTGGTGAGTATCTATTTGTATTAAGTGGGTAGTTTAAATTAGTTGGAAGTAAAATGTTAAATAAAAGAAGCCATATAAACTTATTAAATACATTATGGTTGTTTTGTATTGTTATTTTTAGTCCTCAGTCTCTTGCGTATGATCTTCAAGAGGTTAAGGAATCAGGGGTGCTCAGGCATATTGGCGTTCCCTATGCAAACTTTGTCATTCAATACCCACAAAACGAGAAAACAGTCCTAACAGGTCTCGATGTGGAGCTTATGCAAGGCTTTGCAGAATATTTAGATGTTGAATATCAATTTGTTGAAGCATCTTGGAGCAACCTAATTGGTAAAATTAATGGCCAAAATGCAATCTTTGTAGACAAAAATATTCAGTTAGGATCAAAAGAAGCAATACAAGGCGATGTTATTTCTAATGGATATACCATTCTTGATTGGAGGACTCAACTTGTCGATTTTTCCGAAGTGTATTTTCCATCGGCAGTATGGCTAGTCGCGCGGACAGATTCTAGCTTACAGCCAATTAAGCCTAGTGGTTCGATTACTACTGATATTCAAACGGTAAAATCAAAGCTTTTGGGAAGAGATGTTTTGGCAATGAAGCAATCTTGCTTAGATCCAGATTTATATAATATGGCGCAAACAGGGGCCAATATTATCTTGCCAGTAAAGGCGCGCAAGCTAAATGAAATGGTTCCCGCTATTCTAAATCAAGATGCTGAAAGTACCTTGCTTGATGTACCAGATACACTGATTGCACTGCAAAAGTGGTCGGGCGAAATAAAAGTCATTGGCCCAATATCTGAAGAGCAGCGTATGGCTGTCGCATTCCGTAAAAATTCACCTGAATTACGAAAAGCATTTAATACTTATTTTAAAACAACATTAGTTGACGGCAGTTACATAAAGTTAGTAAAAAAATATTATCCCGATGTCTTCTATTTTTATCCTCAATTTTTTGAAACGTTAGATTAATAGCTGATGAAAGTGATAAAGTTTTTTAGTACTAAAAGTATCATCATAATTGGTGCCGCTATTCTGATTGCGTATCTTGGGTTAATTCTTACTGTCACTCATTTTGGGCAGAGTAAACTCCAAAAATCTCAGGTTAACGTATTGCAGCTTGAGGTCAGTCAATATGTAAAAACCATTGAGTTTATTCTTTCAGTGAGTCAACAATATGTCATTGATTTAGAAGATGATAAAACGGTTAGTACTTTTTTTGCTAATCTCCATTCCGGTATGTCTATGGAGTATGGGCTTGGTTCAAGTTTAACTAATTTACAAAGGCAGTTAGGTTCTTTTGTTGTAAATAGTCAATTAGATGAGCATAAAATATTCAATCGTGTGGTGTTAATTGATTTGTCTGGCAATGCAATCGCAGATACTCATACTGATTTATTTTTTGATAAGGCGAACATTTCAAAGGAAAAAAGCCTAGAACAACAAAGTGAGATTTTTGTAGTAGAAGGTTCCAACGGATTAAAAATACAGTTACATAAAACCGTTTTTCATCAAAGAAAACCTGTTGGAGTATTTGTTGCTGACCTTAATTTACACTTGGTCATCAATCAACTTAAATTACAAAATACTGCTGACCGTCATAGTCGTTTGCAGCTGACAGCCCCTAATGGTAAATCATTACTCATCTGGGACTCTATTTCATCTGACAATAAAAATAATCTCACTTTAAAGCCTGAATTAGCCAATAACATTGCAATTGATAATGAAATTGCAGGTGTTGATTTGTATTTAGAGAGTTGGTTTGAACCTATTTTTGATCAAGATATTCTTACTTCTTCTAATTTCACTTTAATCCTTTCTTTTCTTGCTATCCCCTTGTTATTTGGTCTTTATTACTTATTGAAAATTGATAAGAGTAATACCATTTTACGCACTCAAATTAATGTTTCGGTTGAAGAGCAAGATAAATTAAGTCAGCAAAATGTTTTGTTAGAACGTGAAATAAAAAGGCGTAAACAGTCGGAAAGTCAACTCGCTTATCAAGCAACCCATGACGAACTTACCGGCTTGGTAAATAGGAATGTTAGTCATACATACTTAAGTCAAACTATTCAGCAATCACAAATAAACAACACTGAAATATTAGTCATGTTTATTGATTTAGATAACTTTAAGAAAATTAATGACACACTAGGCCATGCAGCTGGAGACGATATCCTTAAAATGGCAAGTCGTCGCCTACTTGATACCGTGTATGAAACGGATATGGTTGCCCGGTTGGGAGGTGATGAATTTTTACTCATTGCTCAGTCTCAAATGAATATAGGTAGAGCAACAGATCTGGCAACTAAAATTCTTAGTATTTTTGATGAACCATTTATCGTAAATGACTTTGAATTTTTTATAACGGCGAGCATTGGCATGTCTATGTATCCAATGGATGGATATGACCCTGAAACATTGCTGAAAAATGCAGATATGGCCTTGTATCGTGTGAAAGACTCTGGCCGGAATGACTTTAGTTTTTATGACTCAAGTTTAAATGAGTCTTTACAGCAGAGTGTTTTATTAGACAAGCGTTTACGCTTAGCCATTAACAATAATGACATTGAGATGTACTATCAACCGATTATTGAGCTAAAAAGTGGCAAAATTGTCGCAGCAGAAGCCCTTATGCGATGGCATGATAACGAGTTAGGCTTTGTTGCACCTGATATATTTATACCGTTGGCAGAAAAAAACGGTTTGATCCATCAACTTGGTGAATTGGCACTTTTGCAAGCTTGCTATAATACGGCAGAATGGCAAGAAATTACCCCAATAAATATAGCGGTTAATTTTTCTAGTGTGCAATTTAGGTATTGTAATGCTCTCCTCGAAAAAATTGAAACAGCCTTAAATGAGAGTCAACTCCCTGCAGATAAATTGACCATTGAAATTACAGAAAGTCTCTTGATCGATCATAATAAAGACTTACTTAATATGCTTAATAAGGTTGATAAACTTGGCATCGGTCTGTCTATTGATGATTTTGGTGTGGGGTATTCATCATTAAGTTACTTACAAAAATTTCCATTTTCAAAACTTAAAATAGACAAAGCATTTATGGATGGTTTGCAAACGAATGCAGCTAATCGGTCATTAGTGACAGCAATATTCGCAATGGCAAATGCACTAAATTTAAAAGTGATCGCTGAGGGAATAGAAGAGCCATATCAAGCGAAATATTTAGCCGATATGAAATGTGAATTTGGTCAAGGGTATCTGTTTAGTAAAGCGGTAACCGCTGATGAATTTAAACAGTTATTACTTAAAGATAAACAACACCCTTTAGGCTTGGTCATTTAACCAACGGATTATACATGGCTTACATAGTCATTTTATATGATTCAGCTAGACCCTTTCTAACTCCTATTGAATCTAGTCGTCATTCAGTGGTTTAGCGATTATCCATTTGCGATTATCCATTTGCGACTATCCATTTGCGATTAACTGGCCAAAGGGGATAGCGAATCAAAGTGACCAAACGTGTCTATCTAAATATGAGTTTTAACTAACTTCTCAAGCGGACAAAACGTAAACTAAACTCCCCCATGTATTCACAAACACAAATTCCTGTTACCGCAATCGACTTATTCAATCAACGAATGTTGTTAAATTTGACTACACTCAATAAGAGTACTTAATGAGTACATTGAAAATAGCTGTCATAGACACAGCAAGCTAGTTTATTGAGCCAATAAGGTAAGCACCAGTGGCTCAATAAATCACCAGCGCGTTATGAATGAGTTAAGGGGTAATATATGGATTCAATAAAAATAT
>NZ_MCVI01000054.1 GCF_002873135.1 Shewanella sp. 10N.286.48.A6 | reverse complement strand
CCTCCGGCTACCCGATTATGTGCGAGTCAACGAGATAAGTTATAGATAGTCATAAAGGTTTGGCTCATCAACATAAAAACACTTTGCTCCATCTTTAGGGCTATATTTCAATGTGTAGTCTGCTTTCCTGGGATCATTCTTTAACTCACCATCCATAAGTTCAACCCTCTCAAAACAATCTTTAAAATTGATGGTTTCTGACATTTCATCCGGGATCAAAGCAAACTCACGAAATGTTCTAGGTGTTTCTTTAACTCTCGCTAGTGCGCTACTATGCATGGTAAATGTGCTTAACTGAGGATGAGCTAATTTCATGTACTCTGGAATATTTCGATTCCAATTTAGATATAACTTACCTCCAATTATCGAATCTTCCCCTATGTGAGAAGCGGCATTAGCATCCTCATCAACAATATAATCACGAGTTAATATAGAGTCGTCTATTTGTGACAACTTCCGCAGCATCCAATTCATCGATACACCGCCAAGTGGTTGTGGCTGAGCATAGGCTCCTCCAACATCTGAATGAGCACCAGAAAACCAAACTTCATCAATTTTTTCGTTCAAAAAGTCACCAACCTCTGATGAGTTGAGGTTATGCGCAAGTCCGCAATGTTTAGCTAAAGATGGAAGTATCATTAATTCTGGTGTGAATCGTTTGCCACGGTTATCATCAATCGAAACTGCATGAGCAACTTTATTTATATTGCATACTTGGTCAATGTGATTGTTAGATGGTTTTTCTAAAAAAACCTCATTATTAAGTTTCATTTCTGTAGCAGAAACTGTATCCCAAATCCCCATAAACTTTATGCTTGCACTTGATTGTGAGGATTGAAAATTCTTTAAAGAAAATATACGCTCTTTCTTTAATTTAAATGAATCATCATCTCTATAGATATCAACGATATCTTCAACTAATTGTTTTCTTTCACTATCATTTAAATGTGACGTATTGGGCAACCCCGCGATAAATAGTAATCCTGCTAACATTCTAGCGTTATGAGCTCCTCGACTAAATCCAAACAGGTATAGTTCATCTTCACCTTCACGATAGTTTTTCAATAAATATTCATACGACTCTTCCAGTCTAGAATCTAAACCATTACCAAATAGGTTACCTGATACAATTCGATACCATTCCGTTCCGACTCCTTCCACATACATCGACATTACATTTTTCTCGGTTGTCGAATTAATGATTTCGTACATTTTGAATACATTTGTATTGTCGGAAGGAGTGTTACTCGTACCATCAAAAAATATCGCAACAGACCTTGCATCTCTGTTCTCTAGGCAACGGTTGTTGTTTTCTCCATCAGGACAAGATTGTGAGAACTTATAAGTCGACGAAGCGCAGCTAGATAATATGGCCACTGTAAATAAGACTAAAATTTCTTTCATTTTACATTCCTTAGTTTTAAATTGAGTACATAACAGCTTATTATATAGCTGCTCGATAATCTTCCGGCTAAAATTCAACTTAGCAGCAACCAAGCCAAGCCAACCGACTGTTTAATAATGTTAAAATAAAAACTTAAGACCGATTTTTTTAATACCAAGCCCGCAAAAGTGAGTGCCTTAATGTAGAGGTCTCTACAACCTTTTATCAACCATCTAATAGTCAGACGTGGGTTTAATGAGGTTTGCATCTAACTGACTAAACCAATGCCTAAACTCAGAGCCACTGCTATTAATACTATCTGCATCATAATCAGCTACCTCACCGACATAAAAGACGTTCTCTATCGGTATATCGCCAATAATGTCATCTGAGAGAACATAGTGGTCTTTGTCTGGATGAGTAATAATGAAGCTTTGAAGAGTGAAGTTGTTATTAAGCGAAGACTTAAATGCAGCTTGTATATCTGTGATAGTTTTTGATTTAGGAAGACGACTCGTGCCCATATCAATCAGAACATTATTGTTATTAGGGCAATTAATTAGTGTGGCATCTCCTTGCCCAACATCTAAGAACGTTAAGGCTAATTCAGCGCTGGAGTTTGATTGTAGATTTGTCCATGCTTTGGATACGTACCCTTCCTGGCCATCTGCTAATTTTACATTGTAATAATATGGTACAGCATAAAGGAGTATTGCTACTTCAACAGGAAAAAGGCGACCTAACATGGATGAGTTACTAGATGGTTCAGCTCTTAGCACCACACTACTTTTTACTCTATCTGAAGGCACTATCATGTCTTTTGAGTGACCTTGATAACTAATCAGCAGGAGTATAAAGAGTAGGCATTTCATTCATCATTCCGTGATGGTGTTGATTATTATTTATACAAATCTACATCGGGCTTTTTACAATATCAAGGAATTGTTTGTACCGTTATTAAACCACCAAAATTTAATAAATCGCTTAAAGAGATGAATAACAAACAGTTAATAAAAAAAAGACACACACTCGGTCTGTTACATCTTTGTGAAATCAATCGTTATACTTATAAAAGTAAGGGTTTTGAAGTTGACTTCATGATGTACTGCATCAGAGTATTTGCAGGCTAGATAATATTGGCAGGTCGATGACAGCGTATTGAACGCGAGACAACCCCTTCTAAGGTAAAAGATTCGTTTGTCGTGATTAAAGCGGGTTTGTGCTCTGGATTGGCAGATATTAGAAGCTTGTTCTTTATATCAATGATTTTACAAATAAACTCACCGTTATAGCAGCCGACAATGACATCGAGATTGCGAACCGCCAAATGCCTATCCACCACTAAAATATCGCCATCAAAAATGCCGATGCCTTGCATAGATAGGGATAATATTCATAAAAAACCAATACTGTATATTCATACAGTATTTTATATCCTTCTACTATTTATGCAACGTTTTAAGTTTGCCGTCTTGTGAATATCGTTGAATTAGCTCTTTACGTAATACCAGAATTTTCTTGTCGGCATGTATGCCTATACGGTTATGGGACATTATCACGATTTCCACATCATCTAATAAATTGCCATGAGCATCATGAATACCGGATAGAACGAGGGTTTCTTCTTTTTGGCGGGTTAAATACAACATCAAACATTCCTTGTTTTTAAGATGATGTCTAAGTGTAGAACAAGTTTAATCATTTATTAGTGAGAATTAGGCTATTTATAGCATTGATTCAAAGAGTGAGAATAATCGCAGCCAATCGGTTCGTTAGATTAAAATGCTCACTCGTAAACTGATACACTGTTATTGGTGGCTTTTTTCTATAAAAAAATTGAAAAAAAACTCAAAATAAAAGAAAAAAACATTTGTAAGAATCCAATCATAAAAATCAGGATATTAAGGGGGATAAAAATCTTATAGAAATATTTTGTTACAATTAGGCGCTGATGGGTTGATTTAATTATTTGAATAGAAACAAAACGATTTCTTTCAAAAATTGTAAGTTAAAAAATTTTTATTACTACCTTGATTTTGGCAGGTATTCTGTCGAAAAGCTAAAGTGCCCATCCGAAATTAACTATTGAAAAACTTAGTGAATATTGCCATTTTCACCAAATAACCCATTGTTGAAACCTTTTTAAAAATACTTCACCATTCCCTCAACAAATAATTCAAGTGTAAAAATCCAGATGAAAAAATTGAGGTTAATGACGGTTGGCATAAAACCGCATTCGGTTGAGAGTAACCATAAATGATCTCACAAAATAAACTATACTGCAACACATAGTTTGTTTTTAACTCATCTAGAAATTTTGGAGATTTTATGAGTAATAAAAGAAGTGGAAATAAACACAGAGGAAGGCATGTCATTCGGTTTTATTCAAAAAAAGCTGGATGTGCCCTTCAATTGGATTCTTATCTTGAGCTGTCATTAGCATTAAAACTCGAGATAAACCCCAATGTGTCACGCTATGCCGCTCAACCGGAAAGCATGCATTCAATCATGTATGGAAAGAAATGCAGGTACTCGCCTGATTTTTTAGTCACATACTCAGATGGCTTTGAAGAGTACCTGGAAGTTCACCATGTTGATTTTACAACTACTGAATACAATAAAAAAATTGCGCACTTTAACCAATATGCAATGGAGGCGACAGGTGTTGGAATTAGACTGATTACAGCAAAGGGCATCAATGAAGTCGAATTACATAACCATCAATTAATATCAGAAAATTATTTACTTAACCCGATATTCATTCATGAAGATTACAACTTACCTGACCAAATTAAATTTGGTGAGCTTATCTCTCAATTAACTGAACTGACTCAAAGCGCCATTTCAGAGGCTTACACCCTACTCGCTTCTGGTATTTATCAGTTTAATAAAAATGAATATTTAAATTCAAATAGCCTGCTACACAGAAAAAGAGAGCTATGATGTTTGGCTATACTGTAGGGACTCAATTCGATACTGCATCAGGGGGAATTCAGCAAATTCTTGCGTTGACGGATAACTCGGTATTACTCACCGGACAAGATACAGCATCTCATGAGGAATTAGTCGCTAGAGACGACTTTGAGAGCCTTATCTCTAAAGAGCATTTAGTTGTCAAACTGCCTAACGTCACCCCTATTGAACTCACTGAATATCAGCAAGAATTTATGGTCGATAAGCTTAAGTATATGCAAGTCATGTATGACGTTGTCCAAAGAGGTTTACCTCCCACAACAGAATCTACCTACAGAGAAGTCATTAGAATAGTTGAACAATTGCATCCAGAAACAATATGTCAAAAACACATTGCATGGAAAACTTTATGCAGACATTGGAAAAACTATATTAGTTCAGATTGTGACGAACAGTCGCTAGCTTGTAAAAAACGAAATGGTAGAACCCGTTTAAATGTGGCAACAGAGGCCTTTCTTAAACACCATATCGCGATGGCATTTTCAAACTCAGAATCCACGGTCGTAAAAAATTATTATAGACATTACGCGATAGAGGCAAAAGAACAATCATACAACAATCCAGAGATTAAAGTCGTTTCAAATAAGACCTTTAAACGTTATTTGAATCAATTAAATGAAATCGATATCAAGCTAAAAAGAAAAAATATCACTGAAAAAGAAGCGAATAGATTGAGTTATGAGTTGCGACAATCTATCAAAACTCACTTTGCAATGCAGCGTGTTGAAGTTGACCGTGTTTGCTTTTCATTGAGCCTAATTGATGACGTGACTCTTTTGCCCACCGAAACGGTGTCGCTTTATTTAGCAATTGACGTTTATACGCGTGCTATCGTATCTGTGGTCCTCGATTTTGGGGCTGAAAACCAATTAGGGGTGTTAAATTCGCTAAGAAATATCTTTACGCGTAGTGAGAACTTGCCTTTCGCAGGCAAACCTGTCTCAATCGTCATGGATAATGGCCCAGGCTATAACAGTGCTATGACCAAAAGGGTTGCTGAGTCATTAGGTGCTAATATTATATATTGCCCTTCAAATTCACCTCAGAAAAAACCATTTGCAGAGCGCTTCAATAAAACATTGAGAACGAACTGCCTTCAAGGAACGGTGCTAACAACCGCCAGTGGGGAGTTCACTGTCGGATTGAATTCTTATTTAGGTAAAAGAACGGGAAAAGACCCAGCATCAAAAAATCCACCCAAGAAAGTTGCTGATTTGTTTGTCAGTGACTTTAAAAGAATGCTGAATGCGTACCTAGTCGAATATCACAACACTGAACATCCATCTATAAACAAGACTCCTGCACAAGCATGGGCAGAATCAAATGCAAACACGCCTCGAGACGTAGTTTGTTATGAAAATGTACGTGAATGTTTTCATGCAGAGCTATGTAAGCATACAAATAAATTACAAGCCAATGGCCTAGTTATATGCAAATCACAAAAGTTTTCCAGTGCTGAGTTAAAGTCACTATATGGGAAACTAAAGGATTTCGGGAGTGAAAATAATCCTGATGTGCGAGTTTATTTTGACCACCATGATGCAAGAAGTGTCACAGTCACAGCAACATTGCCTGGAGCGACTACGCCAACGAAGTATATTGCCTACCATATTGATGAACAAGCACGAGAAACCCCTATATCCTTTGATGAGCTTAATGGTACTAAGCCAGTCACAATGGACATTTATCATGATGAAATAGTGAAGATTGGTAATGGCAATAGACTTCAAATCAAAGAATTTTTTAAGCAGAAGAATAGGAAGTCACCAAGGAGAGGCCCTGAAATTCCATCCTATGAAAATAACAATGAACGTCACTTGGACACTGAGGAGCGTATTGTTCAATCACATCTAATTACGTCTAAGAAAAATGCCGATGTTGTGACAAAGAGCGCTGAGTTGAGCGAAGGTGTCACGCCCGAAGACCCGCAGCAATACAATGAACCTTTGAGTGAACGAATGACAGAGTATATAGATAGTGACAATAGTAGTGACGAGGAGGAATTATGGTAATACGCAACTTAGCAATAGAATTACCATCGAATCAATTACATCAAAGTACTCAGATTATGAAAGCGTTGGATAAAATCAAGCTCATACATGCTATGTATGACAAACCTAACGTGAATAAAAAAGCCCTCCTCATATATGGGGGCTCTGGGGAAGGTAAAACGCATTTATTAAAAACGTATCAAAAGCAGTTTAAGCCAGTAAAGACTCGTGAGAAACAAACGATCCCTGTTTTTTATTATGCGATTCGGCAGGGTAAACGCAGTGTCGATGAATTTCTAAAAACACTTATAGCAGCCTTAGGTGGCCCAATCGCTAAAGGAAGAGTCAACTCTAGTGAACTGGAACATCAATTTATCATCTTACTAAGAGATCTTAATGTTGAAATAATACTGCTGGATGAAATTCAAAACTTATCAACAACTTATGATGGGATTGTATTCCAAGGCATCATCAAAAATTTGTGTTGGTTAATTGATGAAGAAAATATTCGCTGTTCCATTGTTTTCGCTGGTAGTCATCTCGCTAAAAGGTTAATGACCTTTGGAAGTAAAGATAAAAAACTAAATGATAACGAGCAATTGTCTCGAAGAATGCTCCGTTCGATTTGCTTATCAAGAATGCCTCCTAGTAGCAAAAGTTGGGTAAGTTGTGTTAATTGGCACCTTAATCAAGTAGGCCTACCTCCAATAACTCATTTTAATGAAGCAGAGAAACTGTTCATTGATAGTGTTTATATCGCTTATCTGGAGAGAAGTATGAGCTCACTTAATGATTTATTTATTCAAGATAACTGTATAAATAGCAAAAGCATTGATGACTTACTCGTCACTCTGGAAAGTAATTTTGATACATATTGTAAGGGCAGTATAAATCCATTTAGAGCCAAGAATACTGACAAAGTCAAAGAGACCATTCGGTTAATTAAAATAGCCGCGAAGAAGGATGCAAACAAAAAAGCCAATCAAGATGCGTACGAGCAAGTATCATGCAACTAGCTATCAAACCAATTCCTTATGATAACGAAGCACCAATAGGTTACATTTTAAGATTAGTCGTGCGTAATGGCTTGTCAAAAACAACCGCGTTAATATCGGTGGCGGTGATTAATCGTATTATTAAACGTGTTAATTCCAAAGTCCCTGAGCTCGAGTTGTTGCTACCTCAGCGCTCGGGTATTACAGGCATGCAAAGTCCCTTGTTTCTCCACCCATTACAAATTACGCCAAAAGTTTGCCCAGAATGCATCATAGACGCGGCATATTATCGAGATGAATGGCAAAACCCATACATATCTTATTGCGAAGTGCATAACGTCCCTCTTCTAAGTAAATGTAGTAAATGTTTGTCACTGCTTAAATTCGAACCTGAGTTACTACAAGCAAAGTGCACTAACCCAATCTGTAACAGCCCCTTAAAAGCACAAAGTGATGAGAGGTTTAATTTAACTCAAGAACAAGTTTGTGACGTATTGCTTGCTGCGCATATGATTAAAAATACAAACCCATTGCAACTTGAGAAGTATCCCAACTTGCCTGACTATGAACTCACAATGAATTTGGGTTATGAATTTTTAACGAAAAATCAGCATGCTACTGACTGGGCTAATAAAGTCATTCACTCAATATCGGGTTATTATCCCACTAATATCGCTATTAATGTGATAACCACTTTTCTGAGCCATCTAAAATCCGACTGGCCTTCAATCAAAGCACTTGAGCATTTAATACAACATCAAACAATACGATGCCTCTCACCCATTTCGACAGTATGGTTAACTGCTCACGATGCGTGTAAACGTTTAGCGGTCACTGTTGGTGATTTAGCTGCTTTCAACAGCGTTAATCTCATTGATTCAAAATCGAATGTCAGAATTAGCAGTAAGTCTATCGTTGACGTTTCTCCGTTATTCAAATTGCTTTCTTCACAACAAATGCTTCCTAATATGATCCCACTATCATCTTATGAAACTGAACTTTTGAGAAATGATGTAGGTTTGAAAGACATTATCATTGCCATCAATCATGGTTCATTAATAACGGGGTACCTCAGTGGAAGCTCGCTTTTTAATTCACTTTACTGTGATGAGCAATCACTGGTTAACTTTATAAAACAGCACTTTTCTAAGGTCAAGGAACGAATCATCGATATTGACAAAGCAATGCAGTTAACAGGCGCATCTCGAGATGAAATTATGATGTACAGGAAACTGGGCAAGGCCCCTATTCCACGATGGTCGGGTCATAATGGCTGTGAGCAGGTAGCCTATGAAGATGTACTTAAGATAAGAATAATTAAAGAACAAATCGCATTTGAAATGTAGCTAAGGACGATCTAATTTGGATAATATTATTGACCAGTTTAGAACCAATACATATTATTTAATTTCGGCTAAACAGAAGGAACATGCAATGGAATTTATCGTACCGTTAGTTTTACTGATTGTTGGCTGCATAATTATCTCGCGTAGAGCTCTAGCTGCTTACAAAGATGAAGTTAAAAATACAAATAAATAAAATTGTAGTGTAGTACTCAAAAAAACGCAGGCCGTTACAGCCTGTAGGCATCGATAGTTTACAGCTATTTTCGGGTTTAAAAACACACACCTCAAAGAAATACATGTTTTATGTATCAGGTTTTATGTATCTATTATTTTATCGTTTGGATGGTACTAAAAATGGGTTCATAAGTGACATGGCCGCCAGCGTGCTAAAAGACTTTGCTAAAAACTCAAAGCAACTCGGTGGTGATATTGGATTTACGGGCGTGCTGCATACCCATAACCGAAGGCGTGACTACCACCCGCACATTCACTTCATTATTCCGGCAGGCAGCTTTGATAAACACAAAAAACAGTGGAAAAAGAACAAGGGTAAATACCTGTTCAACGCCTTTAACCTTGCCACCGTGTGGCGAGCAAGACTGCTGGCGCAACTGGCAAAACTGAGTCTAAAACTCCCTAGCTCAATACCCCAAAAGTGGGTGGTAGACTGCCAACATGTGGGTAAAGGACTGCCAGCGTTAAAGTACCTGTCGCGATACCTTTATCGCGGCGTGTTACCCGATAAAAATATCGTCAGTAATATCGACGGACAAATTAGTTTTGCCTATCTTGAAAACCATG
>NZ_MCVI01000053.1 GCF_002873135.1 Shewanella sp. 10N.286.48.A6 | reverse complement strand
CATGCTGGGCGTACACAAGTGCCGGCAACCGACTGCAAAAACTGTCACTTGTTTTGCTAAAAACCAGCAAAACAACCACCAGTCTTTGCAGCGGCTGCGGCAGGCGTTATAACGATAGGAGTCAGAATTGTCTAAAGATGATATTACAAAGCTGGTAACAACAGCTTTAACATTACCAATTTTCTTTTTTTTACTTGGGTATTCTTTTGAAGGTTTAGAACTATCTTTTATGGCCTTTGCATTTTTATTGTTACTAGCCGTTGTAGGTGGTGCAATTGGTGGTGTGTATGCCTACTTTGCACATAATTTATTTTTCAAGAGCTCATTCTTTGCTGGTCTAATTCCCTCAGTTATTTTAATGTTTATTGCTATAAAAATGGATCTAGATAATTTAATTGTACTTGGCGATTTATGTTTAATTGTAGCTTGTTGGGTTACAGCTTCTGAACTTGCATTTATCAAAAATAAATCAATGAAATCATCGTTATAATCGGGTAGCCGGAGGTATCTAGCCTCCAGCCCCCACACCACCCTGCATGCGGCTCCGCACAGGGCGGTTCATTTAGAACACCTAACTTACTTTCTGGTTAGCCTATTTATTACAATAATGAACTGCGATCCATCCATCTCTTAGTGAATATAATCCTGCTTTCTTCAGATACTCATTACTCAGTGCTTGCTGTATTCCTGGTGTTTTTGAACTTCTCCATAGGCCTTTGCTTGTGATACCACAACCAACGGCCACTTGAATTTTGACGCCACGTTTAAGTAGGTTTTGCACCTTAGTCCGTGGTTTTCGCCACTGACGCCGGTAGCACATACGTACGCGACGACGGATCCAATGGTCTAAGTCGACACACCCTTGATAAGCATTAGCGATGCCAAAATAGTTGATCCAGCCTTGCATGTATTGACGCACTTTAAACAATTGATAACCCATGCTCACGCCCCAGTTTCGGTTCGTCAGCCGCCTCATCTTTTGTTTGAAAATGTGTAATGTTTTAGCATGCCACTGGATCTTTCCTCGGTTAAAGGTAAACCCGAGGAACTTGCTTTGACTTACCTTAACCACTTGGCTTTTCTGTGTATTAACGACCAGTTTTAGCTTAGTAGCAAGATAGTGAGTAATGCTATTAAGTACCCGTTCACCTGCTCGTTGAGATTTAACCAATATGATAAAGTCGTCCGCGTAGCGGGCGAATTTATGCCCTCGGCTTTCCAGCTCTTTATCCAAACTATCCAACATAATGTTAGAGAGTAATGGCGAGAGTGGACCACCTTGAGGCACACCTTCAAAGCTTGCTTCAAATTGGCCATTGACCATCACACCTGCTCGTAGGTACTTACCAATAAGCGCCAACAGACGCTTATCCTGTACCTTGCTCTTTATTTGAGTCATGAGTAAATCATGATTAACTCGGTCAAAGAACTTGGACAGATCAACATCAACGGCAAATTTACGTTTCTGTTTGATGATACCCTTAACTTGCAGTACCGCTTGTTTGGCATTTCTATTCGGCCTAAAGCCAAAGCTATTATCCGAGAAAAATGGGTCAAACAGTGGCGTGAGTATTTGGGCTATCGCTTGCTGTATGACACGGTCAATGACGTTCGGGATCCCCAATTTGCGTTTACCGCCATCGGGTTTATCGATCTCTACACGCCTGACCGCTGAGGGTAGATATTTACCTTGCTCAAGTTGAGTTTTACACTGTTGCCAACCGCCTTGTTGCATCCAAATCGGGAAGGCTTCGATGGTCATGCCATC
>NZ_MCVI01000052.1 GCF_002873135.1 Shewanella sp. 10N.286.48.A6 | reverse complement strand
GATGGCATGACCATCGAAGCTTTCCCGCTTTGGATGCAACAAGGCGGCTGGCAACAGTGTAAATCTCAATTAGAGCGAGGTGAGTATAAGCCCTCAGCAGTAAGGCGTGTTGAGATCGACAAACCCGATGGCGGTATACGCAAATTGGGGATCCCTAACGTCATTGACCGTGTGATACAGCAAGCGATAGCTCAAATACTCACGCCACTGTTTGACCCATTCTTCTCGACTAACAGCTTTGGTTTTAGGCCGAATAGAAATGCCAAACAAGCGGTACTGCAAGTAAGGGATATCATCAAACAGAAACGCAAATTTGCCGTCGATGTTGATCTGTCTAAGTTCTTTGACCGAGTTAATCATGATCTCTTGATGACTCAACTTAGAAGTAAGGTGCAGGATAAGCGTCTGTTGGCGCTTATTGGTAAGTACCTACGAGCAGGTGTGATGGTCAATGGCCAATTTGAAGCAAGCTTTGAAGGTGTGCCTCAAGGTGGTCCACTCTCGCCATTACTCTCTAACATTATGTTGGATAGTCTGGATAAAGAGCTGGAAAGCCGAGGGCATAAATTCGCCCGCTACGCGGACGACTTTATCATTTTGGTAAAGTCTATTCGAGCGGGAGAACGAGTACTCAAGAGCATCACTCAATACCTTGCCACTAAGCTAAAACTGGTTGTTAATGAACAGAAAAGCCAAGTGGTTAAGGTAAGTCAAAGCAAGTTCCTAGGCTTCACATTTAATCGCGGGAAAATCCAGTGGCATGCTAAAACATTGCACATTTTCAAACAAAAGATGAGACGACTAACGAACCGAAATTGGGGCGTTAGTATGGAATATCAGCTGTTTAAAGTGCGTCAATACATGCAAGGCTGGATCAATTACTTTGGCATAGCTAACGCTTATCAAGGGTGTGTCGATTTAGACCACTGGATCCGACGTCGCGTACGTATGTGCTACTGGCGTCAGTGGCGAAAACCACGGACTAAGGTGCAAAACCTACTTAAACGTGGCGTCAAAATTCAAGTGGCCGTTGGTTGTGGTATCACAAGCAAAGGCCCATGGAGAAGTTCAAAAACACCAGGGATCCAGCAAGCGTTGAGTAATGAGTATCTGAAGAAAGCAGGATTATATTCACTAAGAGATGGATGGGTCGCAGTTCACTATCCTAACCAGAAAGTTTAGTTAGGTGTTCTAAATGAACCGCCCTGTGCGGAGCCGCATGCAGGGTGGTGTGGGGGCTGGAGGTTAGATACCTCCGGCTACCCGATTAGATTTTTTAGCTACGACGAACCTTACATTCTCTCGTTTTTCGTGTTGCTCAGAGCCAAGGCCAGAAAGTAGCTCTTGGCAAAATTCAGTGTATTCTGCCCCTAACTTTTCTTTTAATCTTTGCATTCTATTGAGCCTTGCAGCCCAACCTTCAATAATTTCCGTAGGTGCCGCACCAGAGAAATTTAGCTCGGGGTCAGTAACATCATTGTCAACATGCACTATTTCGAAGCCGGCACTTTGCAACAAGCCTTGCATCTTCGCACCAAAATTGAAGTCATAAATGCCAGATTTGTATGATTCAAGTTCAAAGCGCCTCACTCTTTCGTAGTATTTGCTGTTTTTTTCAAGATTTCCGGAAATAAAGCAGGAGACATCAAGCAATGCGATCCACCCTCCTTGATTCATAGACGAATTTACAGAAATCAAAAAATCGAGTGGCTTGCGAAGATATGAAAGAGAAAAGCTGCTCCAAATTCCGTTTACCGATTCGACGGACAGGCTATCAAAACTTAGAAAATCAGTGCATATGAACGTTTCATTGCTGCTTTTATTCGACTCACAGAAATCAATGAATTCCTGATTGATATCTATTCCTAAAACATTTTTAACACGGAACGAAAAAAGTCGGGACACATCACCGACGGAGCAACCAAGATCTACAACCGAGTCATCCTGACTCAGAGGTATAAACTGAAGATAGCGTTCCCAGCCTCTCCAATTCTGTTGTTTTTCATACTCTTGAAAAAGGTTCACTAACTTCTCCGTGTACTTCTAAAATCTAACAGCTTATTCAATAGCAGCACAATAATGTTCCAGGCTGCTCAATTCAAACTTCAAAGATACCATCGCTAAGTTATTGTTGTAAATCGAATATTTTCGCGAATACGTAAATAACGCTCAAAATACTGCCGGAAAAAGAATGCGTCTTTGTTTACGAGGTCTATACAACACTTTAAAAAAATTCGCAGTAGACTGATATGTATGGGGTTTCTAGAATGTTACAAAATTATCGATGCGTAAAAAGCTCATTTTACGCATCCTTTGGCACCAGAATTATCTCAATTTGAA
>NZ_MCVI01000051.1:43607-43950 GCF_002873135.1 Shewanella sp. 10N.286.48.A6 | reverse complement strand
GGTAAGCCTGGTAGCTCATCCTGTACTGTGCCTAAAATCTCAACACGTTTGATTGAATCAATACCTAAATCTGCTTCCATATCCATGCTAAGTTCTAGCATTTCAGTTGGGTAACCGGTTTTTTCAGCAACCACTGCTAGCATGGTATTCAATACTGTTTCAGCCGATAAACCTGAAACTACAGCAGAAGCAACTGGCGCAGCTGCAGCTGTAACGTTTCCTTCCGCTGGTAGCTTAGAGCCTTCAGCGGGTAACTTAGAGCCTTCAGCGGGTAACTTAGAGTTCATAGCGCCCGCGGCGGGCAGTTTGCTGTTCATGTAAGATACGATTTCGCCAAGGGTAC
>NZ_MCVI01000051.1:0-42730 GCF_002873135.1 Shewanella sp. 10N.286.48.A6 | reverse complement strand
CCAAGTTCTAGCATTTCAGTAGGGTAACCGGTTTTTTCAGCAACCACTTCGAGCATGGTATTCAATACGGTTTCAGCAGATAAACCTGAAGCTACTGGTGCGGCTTGAGCTACTGAAATTGCTGGTGGCGCAGAGTTCATAGCGCCCGCGGCTGGTAGTTTACTATTCATATAAGCTACGATTTCGCCAAGGGTACGACACTCAGCTAAATCTTCTGGGCTAAGCTCTGGTAAACCAGGTAGCTCATCTTGTACCGTGCCTAAGATTTCAACACGCTTGATTGAATCGATACCTAAATCCGCTTCCATATCCATGCCAAGTTCTAGCATTTCAGTGGGGTAGCCAGTTTTTTCAGCAACCACTTCTAACATAGTGTTCAAGACTGTTTCTGCTGATAAACCAGCAGGCATTAATTGCACTGGAGCTGCTGACGCTGAAATAGGTTCTGCAGTAACGGTTCTTGCTGGTGCTAATGGGGCTGTTACTTTTGCTGCAGGCTCTTGTGCTATCTGTGATTGTGTTACCGGAGCTTTTGCTACTGGCGCTGCAACAGCCTGAGTCATTGCTGGAGCTGCTGTTGCTGCAACAGCCTGAGTCATTGCTGGAGCTGCTGTTGTTGCTACTGTCTGCGGCTGAACTGGCAGCGAAGTGCCTGTTAGCATAGCAAGGGCAGACTGGCTTGATTGTGCTTGCTGCTCAAGGAACAATGTATGGCTTTGTAGTGTTTGTGCTTGATGCTGGTGGAATAGCTCCATTGAGCGCTGTAAGCTCTCTGGAATAGCGAGTCCTGCCGCAACCATTTTGCTTTGCTCTGTCATCAGGTGAGTAAAGGTATCACCGTATTGTTGAGGAATAGCCAAGAACTGCTGATGTAAGTTTGCAGCTTGTTGCTGGGCATTGAAAAATGCTTCTAAGCTACCAGTTCCTGCAGCAGGTTGCGCTAGTGCATTGCCAGCTTCAGGCGCAGTGGTTACTGTATTGCTAACAGCTGGTGCGTTGGCATTGGCTGAGGCCACTTCAATATATTCAGTTTTTATCACTTCTTTTTCCACAATCTTTTCTACTATTTTCTCAACTGGCTTTTCAACAATCTTCTCAACGATGGTTTCAACCACTTGTGATGTTACTTGACCTGTCGCCAATGATTTTTCCATTTTTGCAAGGGTTGGCGTGCTAATATGGTTCGATGCATTCAGTTTGACGTTCATGCCTTTAGGTTTAGCAGGCGCTGCAATGTCAGCTTGGTATGGATCAATTTCAGTCAAGGGTGCGCCCAATACACAAAGTTGCATAGCAGCAATGCGAAGCTGGGTATCACTATTACCTTTAGGATTCGGGTTTATGCTGACAACAGAAACTGACTCAGCTTTATCGCCCAAGGTGGCTTGTACCAGTTTTTGAAGAATGTTCTTAGGACCAAATTCAACAAATACCCGTGCACCCGCGTCATACATATTATTTAGCTGATCAGTAAAGCGCACTGATTGCAGCATATGTTGCTTGAATGCCGCTTTAATTGATTTAGCATCTGTTGGGTGTTGCTCACCGCTAGCATTTGAGAACAAGGCCACTTTACTTGCGCTAAATTTGGCTTTATCGATCGCTTTAGCAAATGGCTTTTGTGCATGACCCACAAGCGGAGTATGGAAGGCGCCAGATACTGGCAGCGCTATCGCTTTAAAGCCTAATGCGCTAATGGCTTTAGCCGCAGCTGCGCAACTTTCAGTAGGACCTGCAATAACAAGCTGAGTCGCTGAGTTGTAGTTAGCCACTTTTACCCCATCAAAATCACTGATGCAGCTTTCTAATTTTGCGATATTTTCAGCATTGGCCGCGTCAGCATCATTTGCTGGCAAGATAATGGCGTACATGGTGCCTTTATCAAGTGCATTACCGTCTTTATCAACAGCAGATGCTGCCATTGACTCGCCGCGTGCAAAAGATAATTGGTAGTAGTCATCATTAGAGATAACACCCGCTGCACATAATGCAGAAAGCTCACCAAAGCTGTGACCCGCAAACATGTCAGCAGCAAATCCTGCTTGAGTGAATAACTGGTATTGACTCATGCTGACGACACCAATGGCGCTTTGGGCGTTATCAGTGCTCGTCAGTAACGCTGCTTGAGCCTCTTTATCTGCTTTTTCAAATGCAGGGATTGGAAATAAGACTTGTGAAAGCGGCGTTTTGTTAAAGCTAGCGAAGACTTTATCAGCCTTGTTAAGCTGCTGACGCATTTCTGGGAAATGACAAGCGACTTCAATACCCATGTTTAAGTATTGAGAACCTTGACCTGCAAATAAGGCTGCAACTTTAGCTGACTTGCTAGCTTTAGCGGCAGTATTAATTAAAGCGGCTGAGCGGTAGCTAGTGCCTGAAGGCAATTGCCAAGCATCACTGCTTTGGCTTTCAAGCTGTTTTAATGCCAATTGTAATTGAGCCGTTAGCTCTGCTAAATTCGCAGCAACTAAGCCTAAACGTGGCGCGTTTACATCTAATGTTCTAACGGCATATTGCTTAGCGATGCGGGTAAGTTCAGCTTGAGCAATACTGGTGTTGTCAGTATCAGTTAGCTTAGCAATGGCAGCGATTAACGTGCTAACTTCAGTTTGAAGTGCCGCTTTATTATCGGCGCTAATTAACACACTTTGAGGTACTTGGCGTTGACGGTATTTCGCATCACGAGCATGTTCTGCTGTGTATTCTTCAAGCACCATATGGAAGTTAGTACCGCCGAAACCAAATGAGCTAATACCAGCACGACGCGGGGTGCCATCAGGGCGCGGCATCCAAGGACGGGTTTCGGTATTTAAGAAAAACGGCGAATCTTCAACATTTAGTTTGGGATTAGGCTTAGACACGTTTATGGTTGGTGGCAGCACTTTATGATGCAGGGCTAGGGCTGCTTTAATGACTCCTGCCGTGCCAGCTGTTGACTTAGTGTGACCCACTTGAGACTTAACTGAACCTAAAGCAATGTGTTGTTTAGTGTCATTAAACTCGCCAAAAACGGACTTAAGACCGTTAAATTCAGCTACGTCACCTGCAGCAGTACCTGTACCATGTGCTTCAATTAAACCAACAGTGTGAGGCTCAAAACCGGCATCATCATAAGCTCGTTTTAATGCTTTTGCTTGGCCTTCTGGGCGTGGCGCATAAATTGATTTAAATTTACCATCTGATGACGCGCCCACACCTTTAATAACAGAGTAGATTCTATCGCCATCACGTTCAGCATCTTCAAGACGTTTCAGCGCCACCATGCCGATACCTTCACCGATCATCATACCTTTTGAATCGATATCAAATGGTTGAATGGTTTCGTTAGTGGTAAATGCAGGCGTTTTAGAGAAACTCATATACATAGAAGGTGAGTTATCAGTACACACACCACCGGTGATCATCATTTCACTGCGGCCTTCAACCAGCTCTGTTAATGCCATACGCATAGCGGCTAGTGAGCCTGCACATGCTGCATCAACCACACAGTTCATGCCACCTAAATCAAAGCGGTTAGCAATACGACCAGCGATAACATTACCTAAAGACCCCGGGAATGAGTTTTCTTCCCAGTGAACATATTGGTCTTGGAATTTCTTGATCAGCATATCGCTGTCAGCATCACTTAAGCCGCTACTTTTAAATACCTTTTTAAGTACAGGATATTGTAGGCGCGCAGTTAGGCTAGCATTGATTTTTTGACCGCCGCCCACGCCGAGCGTAATACCGATTTTATCGGTGTCATATTCAGGTGTTACACCCGCATCGGCAAGCACCTCTTTGGCGATAACCAATGATAATAATTGTGAGGTGTCAGTGAGCTCTAGGATATTTGGCGGTAGGCCAAACTCCATAGGGTTAAAGTCAACGTCAGGGATGAAGCCACCGCGCTTACAGTAACTTTTATCTGGGGTTGTTTTGTCTGCATCGAAGTAATCTTCAGGGCGCCAGTGCGACTTAGGTACTTCAGTAATGGCATCAATTTTTTCACTGATTAAGTCCCAAAACTTATTCAAGTAACGCGAATTAGCAAAGATACTTGCCATGCCGACAATGGCGATAGGCATATCTTTAAGACGCTTATTGAGTCGTTTGTCTTCAACTAACTCTTGTGGGGTCGGTTCTTGGCTCATTTTGAGTCTCCGTTGTTCAGTCTATCCATAGCTGAATTATTTGTAGAGTGTGCTGCTTCCGAAGCATGCATGGTTTTAGCGCCCGGGAAGCGAGCTAAAAAAGTGTGGTAATTTTTTACGAGTAATTTTCTTAAATGAAACGGGCCGTGCTTTAACACATAAGCGATATAGCGATTAGTCGCTTGGGTATGGCTGTCTTGATAGATGTCGAGATAAACCCAGTCAGTTGCGAAATCAACACCCAGTAAAATCGAGTAACTTTCTTTATCCGTTAATTGTGGTGGAATCGTCAGTGACACCACTTGCACCACATTGTCTTGAGTGGCTTCAGGTAAGGATAAGGTTTTGGCTAAGGTTTCTGGGTTCAAAGTATAAGTGGCGACATCAGTGCCTTGAACAATAGGTAACTGGTTGAAATAGCGCTCGGGCACATAGGGGCTTTCGAATTCATCAAGCTTTGATACCCCGTAGCGTTTTAAGCAGCGGGCAAGCCCTGAGCGAGAGACATCCTTATTAATAAACTGCTGGGTTACCTTAAGCAGTCTGTCCAACGGCATTTTTAATTGGTAGCGCAAACCGATCACCACATACTCTTCCATTGGCGACAATGTGGTTTTGAGGTGATGTGGCGTGGTGGGGGTATCGCTGACAGAATCACGCTTACGCCACTTTCTCACGGTGGCCTCTGAAATATTGAGGATTTTAGCTAATTGGCTCACGCTAAAGTCAGACGTTTGAATGAACTGACGCATTTCAGGGGTGGTGGTGGCATTACGGTGACGCACCACTGGCGTGCTAGTGTCTGTCGTCACTGATTTCTTTATCGCAGCTTTTGCGCTTGGCTCTGCTGTCATTTATATAATGCTACTGTCATTAAGGCTTAACCTTGGTCTGTATTTTTGCAATACAATCTGTTGGGACTAGTAAAGATGAACAATAGTTAATCTTCATAATCATCGTTTTAGCACAATCGAGCAAGCAGAGTACCTGAGGTTTCGGGTCGATACAATCACCCGAGACTGATTATTCACAGATCAGACCATAACTAGCGAGCAGTTGTAAGCTCAAATGAGTATTTGTTATGAAATTTAATTGGTGAGTTAAAGCCTGATCTAGGTCAACTTTTAATCATAGTTACAGTTCTATACTGAATTTAAATAGCGCTAGGCACTTGCTTTAAATGACATGAATTATCTCACTTGATTTGCAAGGCGGACAGGCTCTTAAAAGGTGAACAGCAAGGTTTCACTGACTAATCAGTTAATCCTGTCGGCATACTTTTACTGAGATTGAGTTATTACAGCTAAACATGTGAAGCTAACAGTGCTTAAAGCGAAATGGATTGATTAACTATGTGATAAAGGGAGGCCACAATGGCTGATTTCACCACTGAGCAAATCCGTAATTTGGCTGTAATGGGTCACACCAACGCAGGCAAATCTTCTTTACTCGAAGCATTACTGTTTAGCGCCAATGCAATAACCTTAAAAGGCAGGGTCGACAAGGGCACAAATCATGCCGATTTCACTGCCCAAGAAAAAGCCCACCACCACAGCCTAGAACCTTCCTTTCTTAATTTTGACTTCCAAAACCACCATTTAAACGTTATTGATACTCCAGGTTTACCTGATTTTATTGGCAGAGCATTATTGCCTCTTTCTGCCGTTGAATCGGTATTATTGGTGGTCAATGCCAGCACTGGGATTGAATCGGTAACCAAAAGAGCCTTTGAAGCAGCCCGAGCGCAGGGCAAAGCAGTGATCATTGCCATTAACCACTTAGATGGCAACGAAGCTTTAGTTGCTGAATTGCTGACTGATATCCAGCAGCAATTTGGTCATCGCTGCTTACCCGTTAATCTCCCCAATGAAATGGCTAATGATGTGGTGGATTGTTATCTGCATTGCGATCTAAAAGCGAAAACCTTATTCAGCGATGTGGAAACTGCCCGTGATGAACTCATTGATACCGTGCTTGAAGAAGATGATCGGTTAATGGAGCTGTATTTAGAGCAAGGTGATTCATTAACCCCAGAGCAATTGCATGCGCCGCTAGAAGCCGCATTGCGAATGGGTCATTTAGTACCAGTATGTTTTACCAGTGCAGAACAAGACATTGGTATTAGCTCGTTACTGGAAATGCTGACTAAGTTGATGCCAAGCCCTCTTGAAGCTAATCCGCCGCAATTTATCAAAGGCTTTACTGAAAATGCCACCCCTATTGATGTTAGCCAAAAAGCTGATGACCATGTATTAGCCCATATCTTTAGAGTGTCAATCGATCCATTTTTAGGCCGCATGGGCGTTTTTCGTTTATACCAAGGCACCATAGAAGTGGGCATGAAACTGTTTATCGGTCATAGCCGTAAACCCTTTAAAGTGACTAACATTCTTAAGTTACAAGGGGACCAGCATAGTAACGTCAATCAGGCTATCCCGGGTGATATCTGCGCCATTGCTAAAATTGATGAGTTAGAAGTTGGCGCTGTGCTGCATGACAGCCATGATGAAGATGAATTTCATTTACCTGAGCTGGTATTGCCGCAACCTATTTTTGGCTTGGCCGTGTCTGCAAAGCGCCGCGGTGATGAACAAAAAATATCGGAAGTGCTACATAAGTTAGTGGCAGAAGACCCAAGCTTACAGATTGCCCGTAATGAGGCAGAAGGACAAACTGTGCTGCAAGGCCAAGGTGATTTACATCTGCAAATTGCATTAGAAAAAGCGCAAACGCTGTTTAATGTTGATATGGACACTGACACTCCAGCCATTGCTTATCGTGAAACCATAATGGGTGAGGCGAGCTTTAGATATCGTCATAAGAAGCAATCCGGTGGCTCTGGCCAATTTGGAGAAGTAGAGCTTAAAGTTGAGCCCCTTGAGCGTGGTCAAGGTTTTGAGTTTGTCAGCAAAGTGGTCGGGGGCTCGGTACCCACTCAATATATTCCCGCGGTTGAAAAGGGAATTAAAGAAGCTATGACAGCTGGTGAGCTTGGTGGGTTTCCGATGCAAGACATCAAAGTTACTGTATTAGATGGCAAACATCACAGTGTGGACTCTAAAGAGATTGCCTTTGTGATGGCGGGTAAAAAAGCCTTTATGGAAGCCGTTAAACTTGCTCAGCCAGTGGTTTTAGAGCCTATCGTTGAAATGAATATTTGTGTTGCTCAGCAACATGTGGGCGATATCACCGCCGATATCAGTAGCGAGCGAGGTATGGTGTGCGGCACACAAGCCGATAGCTCTGGCATGGTTACAGTTGAAGTCGAAGTGCCCTTGGCTAATGTCAGTGACTATTCTACTAGACTAAAATCGATGACGGGTGGTGACGGTCAGTTCTCGATGAGCTTTAGTCGCTATGACGTACAACCTCAGCAAGCGGCAAAGACCACCGCGATGGCTTAATCGCCAAGGGTTCACTATGAGTAGTTAATCGTTGCCAACGGCAATAAACGGGTCTTAATCGCAAGCTAATAGGATTAAAACGGCAGGGGCTGTAATGTTCCAGCCGTTTTTATTTATTTGGCGTATTACACAGACTATAAATTCAGTTAGAAACAAGCGACAATGGCTTTTTGTTTTACTATTGAGTTGATTTTGAATTCTGACACCAAGATAAATCTATTTTTCTGTCCGCTTACCACGGCAGTATTGGATCAAGAAACCACCTCATTGGTGTCATCTTGGTTGCCTGCAGATGAAACCCAAAAAGTGAATCGCTATATTCAACAATCAGCCCGTGAAAAAGGCTTAATGGTTAGAGGTTACTTGCGGGCTTTGTTGTCGCGTTTTGCCGATATAAAGCCCAATGAATGGGTATTTGAATATGGCGAAAAAGGCAAACCGCGTTTAACTGATCTGCAATTTCAGCAAACGGGTTTAGGTTTCAACATCAGTCACAGTGGTGACTGGTTATTGGTGGCTATTTATCAAACTAATGCCCCAATGCAAGCGTTTGAGCTGGGGGCGGATATTGAGCGGCGCCGTGATAGCACCAATATTCATTCGATATTAAATCATTACTTTTCTGAACCTGAAGCGGCAGCTTTATTAGCTTTACCTGCAGTGGAGCATAGGGAACGTTTCTTTGATTTATGGACCTTAAAAGAGTCTTACATTAAGGCCAAAGGCTTAGGCTTAGCTTTATCGCTTAAATCATTCGCATTTGATTTTCAATCGGCTGAAAAAAGCGAGCTTAAGCTGAATAAAGGCGCTGTCATACCTTTACAATTCAATGTCTCTTTGCGGCTGATAAATGATGACAAAGAGCGCTTTGAGATTGAAAACCAATGGCATTGTAGTTTAGGTAAGCTTAATGAGAGCTATCGGTTTGCCATTAGCTTTTATAGTGGATGTGTTGCGAACGAGCCTGAATATAACGCTGAAGTAATAGATTGGGCTGAGCTTATTATTGATTCTCATTAAGTTGCCTTAAAGGCATGCCTAAATTGATCGTTAGCTAAGTCGGTTTACCTGCAGATCAAAAAAGGCACTAAAAAGTGCCTTTTAAGTTGTAATATCATTTTTGAAATTACTGTCTCGCTAAACGATGTGTCTCAGGCGGCTGCTCAAAATCACTTCTAAATGGATTAATATCTAAACCTCCACGGCGAGTATAACGGGCATAAACCGTTAATTTAGAACATTGGCAATAACGTTTTAAGTCAGTAAAAATACGCTCAACACATTGCTCGTGAAATTCATTGTGTTGACGGAATGAAATCAAATAACGCAGTAACTTCTCTCGATCGATTTTAGGACCTTGGTAGCGGATCATCACGCTACCCCAATCAGGCTGAGAGGTAATTAAACAATTCGACTTTAGCAAGTTGGATGTAAGTGTCTCAGCAACATGTTTCTCTTCAGTGCTGTCTTCAAGGTACTCAGGTTTAAATTGATAATCATCAACTTCAATATCAAGTTCATCAATACAGTTACCCGGTAACTCGACAATGCGCTGGGTATTAAAATGTTTTGGCTCGATGATTTTTACCGTGACCTCGCCATTGGCACAGCGGCTAAGATCTTGTTGTAAAGTTTGTTGTACTAGTTCAACACTGTCAAAGCGGGTTTGATTAAAGCTATTTAAATAAAGCTTAAATGACTTCGATTCAATTAAGTTATCACTTTCGATGGCAAGGTAAACTTCAATGATGGCTACCATAGGCTTGCCTTTGGCATTAAGCCAAGATAGTTCATAGCCAGTCCAAATATCAGCACCTTGAAAAGGTAACTCAGCCGTTAATGCAATGGCATCTCTATTTAGCTTACGAGGAACCCCTTGCAGCAATGATGCATCATATTCAGCTTGATATTGCGTCGCTTGACCTAAAGTTAAACCTTTAAGTGCTTCAGCATCACTATAGGGATCGTGATTGTGTGTCATCTAGTGTGTTTCCGTGTCAAAATAGGCCTTTATTATAATACCAATTTATATAATTAGGTAATCACTGTACGTGACAAATACACCAATCTATTTGGTCACAAACAATATTGGAGCATCTTAAGTGTCTTGTTCAACATCATTGGATCAATTTTCTAACCGTTATATTCAAGCTTACCAAGATACCTTAGGGGAATTACCGCGATTTTACCCAATGGGTCAAGGGTCTAGTTGTATTGAGGGCCAGTATGATCTTGAATCTGATGAAGCGGTATTTTGGCAGACTGTTAAGCGTAAAAGCACCGCAGACTTTAGTAATGTCGAACATGCTTTAGAGCTTAAGCTGCATGATGATATCAATGATTTTTACGGCCACTTCTTTTCAGCATCACTGTATTTTGATTCAAACTGGGGCGAAGGCGAATTACTGCAAGTTTGGAATCAGCAAGACTTTGAATCTTTGCAGCAAAATATCATTGGCCACTTGATGATGAAGAAAAAACTCAAACAAGCACCAACCTGGTTTATCGGTGTATTGGGTGATGGCGATAACATGCTAACGGTTGATAATGAAGATGGCAGTGTGTGGATTGAAGTGCCAGGCAATAAGCCCCATGAAAAGCTTGCTGATAGCCTAGCTGGGTTTATCGATAGCCTAACGCCAAGAGTAACACCAGCAATTGAACCTGTAGAAGAAGATCATGGCCATGTGCCACATCCGGGGATTTGGCAGCGAATGAAAATGATGTGGAATGACTTATTGAGACGAAAGTCATAGATCAACGTTATTAATTTGCGATAAATCAAAAAGCCTGACTTATAGATTAATTAAGTCAGGCTTTTTGTTGAAAAGAAGGTTAATGATGCAGCTGTTCTGATCGATGTTAGATACTTCAGAACAATAACGTTTGAAATTATTACTGATGATCCCATGAGATATTCGACACAATTCTGCATGGCTCACATCTGAAGTGAAACATATCCAATAATGGCTCATCCAATAACCACTGTTTCGATCCACAGCGTGGACAGGCTCGTTCTTTTTCAGACTGTAAACTTTCACCACCAACGCGATAAAGATAATAGTAAGTCGGAATTTTGGTAATAAATTCAATTCTGCCGCGGATATCCCAGCCTCGTCTAAATAAATCACTTTTATGACTGGTCAGTTCTTCTAATGCTGCAAATTCAGCTTTGGTTGCCGCCGCCATTTGCAGTTCATCACAAGCTTGCCACTCTGTTTGCCAGCGAATAACTCGCTTATGGTCGCCATTAAAGCTTGCTGGAATTTGATATAGCGGAATAGGGAGAAGGTTGTCGCCACTTCTTAATGGTGAGCACATATGTACATAGCTGGTGTAAAGCACCTGCCAGCTGGGAGTGTCGATATTACTTTGCTCTGAATTGATATCTTGACCGAT
Organism: Shewanella sp. 10N.286.48.A6; assembly: GCF_002873135.1. GTDB lineage: Bacteria > Pseudomonadota > Gammaproteobacteria > Enterobacterales > Shewanellaceae > Shewanella. The sequence continues at coordinate 31,794 of NZ_MCVI01000051.1, read as the reverse complement.
AAACTTTTCACGTGGCGCCAATAACTTTGCTTCAGTTAGCATAGTTAATGCTTGTTTGACCCATGGGCTGTTGTTACGGGCTGATAAACTGTTTTTTTCAGGTATTAATAGCCTGACTTTAAACTCACCTTCATTAAATGCGACAGCAAATTCTCTTCCTAATACTTGGCCATTGGCTCTGAGTGCTTCTAGAAAGTTATTAATGGCTTTTTCTGCCGCGGTGATAGTGGTATCGGCGAAACATTCAAATCTGAGTTCAGTGACAAACATGGTTTTCCGTTTTTAGCTGGTTAAATGTATTGAGGATGTGGTGCTTAACTTTCTAATTGTACAATTCGTTTTTCAAGTGCTGCTATTTTTAGGGCAAATTCACTTTCGACAGCGTCAAATTTAGCCTGCCATTTTTGTTCTAGCGCCGTTAATGGGTCTTGAGCCGTTTCAGTATTAGCTGGCTGTATCATGGCTGCTAAATCGGGTAAGTCTTGCCATTGCTCTTTGGGGATGGCTTTAAATTGCTGCAACCCCTGAATAAGGGTTGGCATGGCTATCCGCGTACCTAATTTACCTTTTATTAACGCTAATGTTGGTGTATGACCTGCTACAGCAATGGATTTTGCCGCCGCAAGGACTTGTTCAATTGGACTCATAATTAGTGAAAATCCTTAAATATTGGTAGTGAAATTACTCAAAAAGTGAGACTTGGTTTTAAATGATGAATAAAATCAAGGGTTTAACTTTTGGCACACTTTTAGCTTAATCAGTATTGAGAACAGTATAACTTACTCTGAAAAACAGTTTCAGTAGAAATTACATTAGAACCATTTGAAAGGGACGTATTATGAAAGCAAAATTGGGTGCAGCATTAATTATGGCTATAGCAGCGACTTCACTAACTGGTTGCGTATTGAATGTGGGCGATCACGAAGGTAAGCGTAGTGATTCATATTGGCAAAAACAACAACAAACTAATCGTAATAACTTAGCGAAACTTTCAATCGGAATGGCAAAAGATCAAGTCACCATTTTGATGGGAACGGCTGATTTTAGTGAGGCTTATGTGACGCAAGCAGATGCACAAAGTCCAAAGCAAGAGGTTCAGGTGTTTTTCTATCGCACTCAGTGGAGCAAAGGTGACGGTAAAACCACTAAAAGTGAATGTACTCCGGTTGTGATAAGTGACAATAAATTAGTGGGTTGGGGTGAAACTGCTTACCAAAACATTTAATTTCTTAATAAAACGTCCAGTTGGTCTACTAATTCAGACCACTGGCCGTCTTGATTTAAGGCTTCTTCAATAAAGTGTCTTTGTGATTCAGACCAAAAACCAGCCTGTGTAATAGTGCTATTTTTGGCCAGTTTATGTTGTTCGATAAACTGATTAATGCTTTCTTCAGATGAATCTAAACCTAATTGCTGAAATAGGTGTTCAAATGTTGTCGTTGTCGTATCCATGAGCTTTCACCATGTATGAATGATATTACTTTACTAAGATTAGGTGACCCTATTTAAATTGCAATATGTTTCAAAGTTGTTAAGTTGAGACTATCAACTGGATTAGTTAAGAGTGACATCATGGAAAACAACACTTTGCCCCCGAAAACTCAAGCAGCGCCGTCTTTGGATGAACAAACTAACGATCAACCTAGAGCGGTTTATTTGACTGCGGAAGATCTAAGAGTTGCAGCATCGATTATTTATAATGCCTATCATGATGATCCATTTTTTATTGAAGCTTTAGCCACTGCTAATAAAGCCAATTACGAACAAAAACTGCGGGCTGCAATCAGAGAAGAGCTCACAGAGTTATGGCAGCAAGAGCAACCATTAATTGGTTGGTTTGAAGGCAAACGTCTCATCGGTGTCGCCTGTGTGATCACCCATCAAGTGCCTCTTGGTGAAAGTCGTTACTGGCACTGGCGTTTAAAAATGGTACTCGGCACTGGTTGGAGTTCAACCCAAGCATTTATTAAAAAAGAGCATACCATCTTAGAAAGTTTACCGAGTAAACAATACGGTATTTTACAATTTATCGCTTTGAGCCCTAATGAGCAAAGAAAAGGTAATGGGGCAAAATTAATTCAAGCGGTGTTGAGTTGGTGCGATGAGCAGTTAGAGCTCGATGGGATCGGAGTATTTGTTAACAACGATAAACATGCAGCGCTTTTTATTGGTGAAGGTTTTGGCCATTTGTCTGATCAAACCATTGGCTCTGTTGATGGTGAGATATTAATTTATCAAAGTAAATCGGAGCAATAAATGGCTGATAAACAGTATCAAGACTTTAAGTCGTTTTATCCTTTTTATTTATCACAACATCAAAATGCCACATGTCGGCGCTTACATTACCTCGGCTCTGGACTGATAGTGTTATTGCTGTTGGTGACTCTAGTTAGCCAGCAATGGTGGCAACTATTATTTATCCCTGTCATCGGTTATGGATTTGCATGGATTGGTCACTTTGTATTTGAAAAAAACAAACCTGCTACTTTTGAATACCCGCTATACAGTTTGCTCGCTGACTGGGTAATGTTTGCGCAAATGTTAAAAAAGCTATTCCTCTCAAAGTCATAAACAGGCAAGTTTCACTTTGGCGTGTAAGACTTATCTCACATACCCTGTAAGTTATCTAACTTTAGTCTGTATGCATTCTCTAGCTGAATTTGTTTTTTACCAATTAAAACATAGCCTTAAGTTTTCAGGTCTGTTTTGGCGACGAGAATTTATTGGTTTGTGAGTAAATGGGGTGTTTTCTCGCCAATGAATTTAGCTAAAATATTCCACAAGGTCGCAACATAAATAAAACAGGGTGTTTTGTTTAATATTGCACTTATAATGAATAGTCATATTGTAAAGCCAACAACCTTTGGTCGTTAATGTCTCAGGATGAGATGAAAATTAAAGGAAGGGGGCTGGTTATTCATTGAGATATTTATATGAGAAAACCTCTTATTAGCTATCTCAAAATATGAATTCAGGACGAAGTCAGGACACGCTCAAGGAAAGGGCATAAGCTCAGTTATGGATAACTGAAACTAGGATGAACCCTCATCAGGATGATGACGGATTGCAGGATGCAGCATACCAGGATGGTAATCTAGGAGTAAAACTGTCAGTCAAAGGGATAGACTGTTCAATGGATTGAAAACTCAAGTATTCAGCAACTGGCAAGAATACAAGGAAATTGAGTAACAGGGAATAAAGGGAGCAGGGAGCAAATAATCGCATGGATGGAGCAGGGAAGCACAATTTAGCCGGATAAGCTAACAGAGCGTAAAATAGGCGCAATCTTAATTTATTAGGATTGCGCTTTTTACATTTCAGAAATACAAATGTTAAATATGTGAATTTTTTTGCAGTGGTTAATTTCCCTAATAGCCAGAGTGTTTGTGCGATATATCTCACAAGGGGTGTAAGCCTTATCGCATTTGAAACGCGCCTTAAATTAGGTTTATTTTAAAGTTGTTGTTTTTATTGATTTTAATTTGACGCCTGCTGGTTTAGTGGTGTTACTACTTTGTAATTACGCTGTAATGTGAATACTTATGACTTACCTGTTGAACCATATGAACTATAATAGATACCAAGAAAGCAAATATGCACAGGAAGTGCTTAAGTTGTATCAATAGGATTATAAGTAAAGTGTTTTCTGCTCTACAGTGACTTTCAAATCAAGGTAAAATGTACGCTATGGACAGTGGCATGATTAAAAGGTTAGTGACAAGGAGTTAACTAATACCCCATCACTGCAGTTTATGGATATAAGCGACTTTATTAGATTGAAGGACATCAATTAAGGGATTTACGCCATAAGGGATTTATGGTGATTGCATTGGATGCAATAACTTGATTAAAGGATGTCATGGAAGAACCCCAAGGATGAATTAAGGACACGCTTAAGGATTTGAGCAGGCTCGGTCAATGGATAATCGAGTAAGATGGAAAGTACTTAAGTGTACAAGGAATATCAAGGATTGAATAAGGATAGCGCTCGGAGCAAGTTAGACGCATGGATGGTGCAGGGAGCACAACAATAGCTGGATGGCTTAACAAAAGCACAAGAGACCGCGGCAATGATTTGTCGCGGTCTTTCTTTTGGCTAGTGTTTAATAAATAACGATTTTCCAGTAAAAAATGGTTTATGCAGTATGGCTTACCTATTGAGTCGTTAAGCCAATAAATTACTTACACTTTCCGGAGTTGCAGCTAGATGCGCCGCCACAACCACCAAACTTACCTTTTGCCATCGGCGCATCCATCCATTCTGGCTCTGGGAAAATAGGCCAATTTATTTTTTCTATTTTTTTACCATGCATTTGGATATGCGCGCGATATTGGTTCATGCCATCGGTGCTAAATTCAAACAAAAATTTAGCACGCCAACAAAGGCCAGTAGTACCACCCAGGCTAGGTCTTGCTGACTCCATTGCGATAGCAAGGAGTTGTACTTTTTGCTTGCCGCAGGCGCTTTCAGCATACTTACGGCTAATTTCTGCCATTTGTCGTAATTGCCAAAAGAATGCGCCCACAACCACGACTGCTACGATTAAAATAAAATCTGACATCATTGGCTTAGTGCCTTAAATAAACCGCCAATAGCCGCTGATAGTTTCTCACTTCGTTCGGTATTTCTTAGTTCAAGCAACAGCGGCTGGCGTAAACTCGGTATAGACACGATATCAGCAAATACTTGGTTAAAGAAGATTTGTGGCTGATTTGCTAAGACTTCTAGATAAAGTTTGCGAGTTTGGTCATCTTTTAATGCAATCCAGTTTCTGGCAGCAATGGTGATCAATAAGTTTTCATCAAGTTGTTGGTAATTAACCAATTGCTTAATGGCTTTTTGAGTTAACTCAGCTTGTGAAGCAAGGGCTCTAAGATAGATATGCTTATGCTCAACCGGCGCTTGAGATAACTTATCAAACAAGGTTTGTGCAAGCACTGCATCAATGGTCACATGTTCTAAGCATTGGCAAATAGCTGCTTGAACTTCAACTGGGGCAAATTCAAAAGCGGCATTAATTTCTGCAGCGTGGTTATGTTGATCTAGGCGCACACAGATGTCGGCAATGCCTTGAAGCCCTAATTGCTGCCACGAGTCATCCACTTTCTTTGGACTTGCTATCAGCGCAGCAAAGTAGCTAGCGGCAAATTGATATTGCGCTGATGGTTGCTGGCTTAATTGACGTTTTACTAAGGCATTAAATAGCGCTAGCTTTTCCTGGCTAGGCTTGAAGCTAAAAGGGTGATTAGCATAGCGCTCTTGTTCTTCATCACTTAATGCTTTGGTTGGATCTTGCCCTAGAGCTTCGAGGATCATTTTGATGAATTGACTGCGCTGCGCTGGAGACAACAAGCCTTGCTCATCCAGTGGCAGCTTTAAAAACCAAATAAAAGGTGGCTGTGCTTCGCGCCAAAACACGATGGCAAATTGTGCATGACCTTGAGTTGGAAAAGGGTAAGGGGTTTTTAATGCTTCAATTTGATTAAACAACATCATATCGATGTTTTCGACTCTGCGGCCTAAATCATAAACCTGAAATTGAGTATTAGCGGTGTCTAAAAATTCACTTAGGGTTTCGAGTTGTGTCATGGTGTTTTTATATAGCGATTAACTTGTGCGTATTATAGGGTTAACTGCCTCCTGATGATATAATTAGTCGCACAAACAATCGTGTTATTTCAAACTTGTGTGAGCGATAAATCACAGTTATGCCGTATATTAAAACAGAGCAATACTTAATTCAGATAGAACAAAACCTTAAAGATGCAAACCTTTGGTCATCGACTAAACCTTCTGCTCAAGCGCTTGCGAGCAGTTCTCCTTTTGCCTGCGATACCATGGGGTTTGAGCAATGGTTGCAGTTTATTTTTATCCCTAAGATGCAACAGCTTATTTGTATGAAGCAGGCTTTACCTACTCAAATAGCCTTAGCCCCTATGGCGGCACATGTGTGGAGTCAGCGTGATGATCTTAATCCTTTGATACGTTTATTGGCTGAGTTAGACACCTTTTTAAGTGAGCAATAACATGATAGATGATGAATATTTCGATGACCAAGAAGATGCAGCGAGCCTTCAAGCTGAAACGCTAGCAGCGGAGGGGCTTGAAGATGAAACACCGCCTGAGTTAGAAATTCTTTTTGAAGATGAGCATCTGGTGGTTATTCATAAGCCGGCTGGTTTGTTGGTGCACCGCAGTTACCTTGCAAGAAAGGAGCGCTTTTTTGCGATGCAACTGACTCGAGACCTAGTGGGCTGCCATGTGTTTCCGGTGCACAGATTAGATAGACCCACATCAGGAGTGTTAGTTTTTGCCAAAAGCAGTGAAGTCGCCAGAGCGCTTTGTGAGCAGTTTGAACATCATCAAGTGACGAAAGAATATATCGCTTTGGTTCGAGGCAATATGCATGAGGCAGGCCGTTTAGATTACGCTTTAAAAGTAGAACTAGATGATGTTGCCGACAAAAAGGCCAATAAAGATAAGCCCGCACAAGAAGCGGTAACTGATTATAAGCCGTTAATGAATGCAGAGATCCCATACAGTTCTGGACGTTATCCCAGTAGCCGCTTTTGCTTAATTAACCTTACACCGCAAACGGGCCGTAAACATCAACTGAGACGACATATGGCACATTTACGTCATCCTATTATTGGTGATACCACCCATGGTGATGGTAAGCAGAATAAGTTTTTTAGATCGCACTTTGAGATAAATCGTTTATGGCTTATCGCTAAGTCAATTCGTTTTACTCATCCTGTGACCTTAGAGAAAATGCATATAGAAACAGAATTGGAGCAAGAATGGCTGAGGATATTTGAGCAGTTTGGCTGGGATGATGCGCTTGATTGCTCAGCACCTATGGATATTGCTTAGTAGGCTATAAAAAATTCTTACGTAAAAACTATCACGTAATAATAAGTTACGTAAGAATCTTAAAGATAAATCCAAGTACTTGGTAAGTGCGCTTATTAAGTACTTTGTTTTAAAGGGGTTTTATTGTGTTTTAACAATAATGCCTTCAACTTCTCGAACTCATCAATTTTTGCAAGTGGCTCGCTAGTATCTTGTTGTTCACATCTAAAGTAAAAGTTTCGCCTAATATGGGCGGCCTTATGCTGGAGTTTGAACAATCTATGCCGGTTGGCTTGGCGCATAACAATAACCTTAACGTTTAGATAAGTTGTTACTTTTGTTTGTATTTCATACTTGCAGCCCAGCGCTGGAATGCAGTATGGTGAAGCTATTAACTCAAATTAGTCAGCATTTAAGCTGTAATAATCAATGCAGTCAGTGAGCTTGGGGAAAAGTATATCATGGATAAAGTTAATATAGTGTTCGGAACAGTGTATGGAAGTGCACAATTTGTTGCTGAAACATTAACCGATAAGATCGCACAATTGGATTTTAATACCCAATTGTTTCAGCCAACTGAGCTATTAGGCTATGTTCCAGCTGAAGATGAATTACTGATCATAGTGACCTCTACCACTGGTCACGGTGACTTACCTGAAGATATTGCGCCATGGTTTAATGAGTTGCGCTCAATAGCGCCTTATTTGCCTAAGCTTAACTACAGCGTTATTGCCTTAGGTGACTCAAGCTATGAAACATTCTGCGGCGGAGGAAAACAATTTGATGAACTGCTTACTGAACTCGGTGCAACCAGTATTACGCCGCGCCTTGAAATCGATGCCTGTGAAACCATGGAACCAGAAACAGAAGCCACACAATGGATAACAACTTGGCAAACCGCAGTAACCCAGTCGCAAGACAGTTAAGGTTATTAAGCCAGCGGTGGTTTAAATTTGCTCAGCGTCTTAGTCAGGCGCTGTTAATTCCCATCGCCATTTTACCCGCTGCAGGTGTCATGCTCGGGCTTTCTGCCAATCCCCTTCCTTTTATATCTACCGAACTCGCCATCGTGCTTTCGAATGTGGGTAATCTAATTTTTACCATGATGCCGCTATTATTTGCGATAGCTATTGCCATTGGCTTTTGTCAAGACCAAGGTATTGCCGCCTTTGTCGCAGTTTTTGGCTTTGGCGTTTATATTTCAAGCCTTGGAGCAATGACAACCCTTTATCACTTACCCTCGAGGCCCATTTGGGGGATGGAGACAATGGATACCGGAATTGCTGGTGGTGTGCTCATTGGCGCGCTGACTTGTTTGGTGGTGCGATTGAGTGAAAATGTAAAACTGCCAGCAGTGTTCTCATTTTTTGAAGGCCATCGAAGCGCTGCGTTAATCATTATTCCATTTTCCATGCTGATGGCGTTTATCTTGGCCCATATTTGGCCCACACTGGCCTATGAAATCGATTCTTTATCCTTATGGGCTGTATATCAAGAGCCTGCTGTCGCCTTTGGTGTTTATGGCGCCATTGAACGATTACTTATTCCATTGGGCCTACACCACATTTGGAACGCGCCATTTTACTTGGAAGTGGGACAATATATTGATGACGGTAAATTGGTGAGAGGTGAAATAGCTCGCTATCTTGCTGGTGATCCTGCTGCGGGTAATTTTGCTGGGGGTTACCTCATAAAAATGTGGGGACTCCCTGCTGCAGCGTTGGCTATTTGGCGTAGCGCGGATAAATCTGAACGTAATCGCGTTGCCGGGATTATGCTGTCAGCGGCAACCGCAAGTTGGTTAACTGGGATCACCGAACCCATTGAATTTGCCTTTATGTTTGTGGCGCCGATATTGTTTTTAATTCACGCTATTCTGACTGGTGTGGCCTATAGCGTTTGTGTTTTGCTTGAAGTAAAACACAGTGTGGTGTTTTCCCACGGACTGATTGATTTCAGTTTGTTGTTTGCTCAATCAAGTAATACTCAATGGATTTGGTTTTTAGGGCCATTAACGGGGTTTGTTTATTATCTTTTATTTAGGGTGAGTATTGTAGCATTTAACTTAAAAACCCCTGGGCGGTTAGAAGCTGATGGTCACGGCAATAAAGAAAGCCTACGCAGCATGATTAGTGCTCTTGGCGGGGCAGACAATATTGTTGAATTAAATGCTTGTTTAACCCGCTTACGCATTACAGTCGTGAATCCAAAACTTGTCGATAAACCCAGGTTGATGCGCTTAGGCGCGAAAGGGGTGATCAAAGTGGGGCATGGAGTACAGGTTGTATTTGGGACTAAGGCGGAAAGTTTGCGCAAACTACTGCAAAAGTACCTAGACACCCGTAAATGATTATTAAAACCTCATAAATATAGCAACTCTTTTAACTATTTAATAATTAGGTAGCTATAAAAAAATCAATTATTGATATATCTGGTTATTTAATTACATCTCCCATAAAAGCTATGTTAAAAGTAAAATATAGTTTTTAGCCAGCTGCATTTTATTTGAATGTAAACGTCATCGATTTAATTCTTGTGAGCCAATAGTTTATGAAGTCTAAAAGTAACCCAGTTAACAATACAGCAAGCCTAGAGCGAAAAATTTTGATCACTGATTGTGAAGATGCAAAAGGCCTTATCGCTAAAATTACCGGGGTGTGTTTTGCCCATAAGCTAAATATTATTAAAAACACCGAGTTTGTTGACCATGAACAAGGGCGCTTTTTTATGCGTACTGTGCTTGAAGGGCAAATTAACGATCAGCAGTTATTGGCCGACTTAACTGAGGTGCTGCCTCTACAAAATCACATGAAGCTGGTGGATGCAGGCCGAAAACGTATAGTCATTTTAGTCACCAAAGAAGCCCATTGTTTAGGTGATATTTTAATGAAGTCCTATTATGGCGGTTTAGATGTTGAGATCGCTGCAGTGGTGGGTAACTACGATGTGTTGCAAGGCTTAACTGAAAAGTTTGATATTCCATTTCATCATGTTAGTCATGAAGGTTTAGACCGAGCCCAGCACGAGCAAGCGATGCTTGAGGTTATAAAAAACTATAATGCTGATTACATTGTATTGGCAAAATATATGCGAATTTTAACTCCTGAGTTTGTCGCTGAGTTTCCCAATACCATTATCAATATTCATCACTCATTTTTACCGGCATTTATTGGCGCCTCACCTTATCGTCAAGCGTGGGAGCGTGGGGTAAAAATCATTGGTGCGACAGCCCACTTTGTCAATAATTGCTTAGATGAAGGGCCTATTATCAAACAAGATGTGATTAATGTTGATCATAGTTTCAGCGCAGAAGAACTCGCTCATAATGGCCGCGATGTTGAAAAAAGCGTGCTGAGTAAAGCCCTGCAGCTTGTCCTTGATGAACAAGTAGTAGTCTATGGTAACAAAACCGTGGTTTTTTAGACTTTTAATGAAGTAACAAAAAGGTCTGTCAGAGTTATCTGGCAGACCTTTTTTATATCCAATAAGGGGCTCATTTAGCTGTAAGCGTTAATAAAGCGGGCTATTGCTTATTTGCTGATAAAGTAGCAATGCCGCCACCGTTATAAGTTTGAGTGTAGCCTGCAGCGGCTAACTCATCGTTGGCAATACCGCTTCTGCGGCCGCTGCGGCAATACAATACGATGGCTGTATCTTTGGCAATATTTTGTTTATTTAGCTCTTTAAGGGCGATATTAAAGGGAATATTAATCGCGCCCTCAAGGTGACCTGCGGCAAACTCTTCAGCGGTTCTTACATCCAATATCATCGCACCCTTGTTAATTTTCTCCCACGCAATAACGGGATTCATATCTTGGGCAAGGCTTATTTTACTCACTGTTAATACCATTAAGCACATGGCAAGTAGGGTGAGGGCTTTAACAGCTTGAATAGTAAATTTATTACAATCTAATGGCTGCACTGTGGCTCCTTATTGATATATTTTTGCAATGCTATTGGGTTGCTTTTTCTGCTTCGGTTTTTAGACCGAGTTTTTTCATCACCATAGCGGCGGGACAAAAACCAGTAAAAGCACTTTGAAATAGATTAGCACCAACAAATGCTGTCAGCCAAATAAAATGGTGACTGACGGTAGCGGTAAGCACTAAAGATAACAGCACCATAAAGCCGGCAAAAGCCATAATTGATCTTTCAATAGACATAAGTAACTCCTTAAACGTTAGATTAGTTGTGGATCCCTTGGCGGTTTTTCATTACTGCGTAATACAGTACTGGGATAACGACCAAGGTTAAAATGGTTGAAATAAATATCCCGAAAATAAGGCTGATTGCTAGCCCACTAAAAATCGGGTCATCAATGATAAATAGTGCGCCAATCATGGCGGCAAAGGCCGTTAACATAATTGGTTTGGCGCGCACTGCGGCGGCGTTGATCACGGCTTGTTCAAACGGCACACCTTCGGTTGCCTGTTGATGGATAAAATCAACCAGCAAAATTGAGTTTCGCACTATGATACCGGCCAGCGCGATCATGCCTATCATTGATGGGGCGGTGAATTGCGCCCCGAGTATTGCGTGCCCTGGCATGACCCCAATAATGGTTAATGGAATGGGCGCCATAATAATCAGTGGCACGGTATAAGATTTAAATTGTGCGACTACTAATAAGTAAATCGCAATCATACCCACCGCATAAGCAATACCCATATCGCGGAAGGTTTCATAAGTTATTTTCCACTCGCCATCCCATAGTACGGCAACTTCATCTAAGCCGTCGGGCTGATTGGCAAAGTATTGGCTCATTGGGTATGCTGCTTCACCACTTTCTTGCTCATGGTTTATTTGGCCTACCATATCAAACATGCCATACAAAGGGCTGCCTGTCGGGCCTGCCATATCGGCAATGACCATGATCATGGGCACCATATTTTTATGGATAATAGTGGTATCAATGCTGGTTTGTTTAATTGAAGCCACATCAGCAAGGGTGACCATTGCTCCTGAGGCTGAAGGGATTTTTAATAACATCACCTGATGCATATCCACCTTGGCGGCTTCATCAAGCTGCAGCCTGATTGGTGTTGGCAGGTGCAAGTTGCTTTGATAAAGGTAACTGGCATCTTTGCCATCAATTGCCGCTTGAATAGTATTAACAATACTTGAGTAAGCCACCCCAGCAATTGCAGCGCGATTACGATCAATACTCACTTGCCATTTGCTTTGCTGTGCGGGTAAATAAATATCCACATCTACAACATGCTCAGTTTGCTGAAAACGGCTCATTAAATCGTTAGCCGCTTGTTCGCGCAGCGCTGTGGTTGGCGCGTAAACTTCAGCTACAATCGGCGACCATACTGGTGGCCCTGGAGGCACTTCAACAATTTTGATATTGGCATTGTAAGCGACACCAATGGCTTGCAAAGGCTCTCTCACTGACATAGCAATATCATGACTGTTTCTATCACGTTCTGACTTTTCAACCAGATTGACTTGAATATCAGCCACTTCTTGGCTTTCACGTAAAAAGTAATGTCTCACTAGGCCGTTAAAATTCATTGGCGAGTGGGTGCCTGCGTACAACTGCAAGTGTTCAACTTCTTCAACAGTCGTCAGATAAAGTCCAAGCTCTTGTAGCAGTTTTTGATTTTGCTCAAACGGCGTGCCTTCAGGTAGATCAACAATCACCTGAAACTCCGATTTATTATCAAAAGGCAGCATTTTAAGCACAACGGCTTGCATGAAGGGTAATGACACCGCGAGTGCGATTAGTAGCACAATGCCTAACGCCATAGCTTTACGCGCCTTACTGGCGTGTTCACCATCAAGAAATGGTTTCATGATGAAAGTGAAAAAGCTCAGTAATTTAGTTGAGGCTGTTTCTGTATGGGGTTGCTCATTTAGGTCACTGCTGGTGTTACCTCGGTGAGCTTTGGCATTAAGCCATTTATTACTCAGCCATGGGGTCATCACAAAAGCAATCAATAGCGAGATAAGCATGCCCATACTGGCATTGATGGGAATAGGGCTCATGTAAGGCCCCATTAAGCCAGAAACAAACGCCATTGGCAGTAATGCCGCAATAACGGTAAAGGTGGCCAAAATTGTCGGCCCGCCCACTTCATCCACAGCCTGTGGGATTAATTCTGTGAGCGGTTTATTACTCATCGCCATATGACGGTGAATGTTTTCTACCACAACAATGGCGTCATCCACTAAGATCCCAATTGAAAATATCAGTGCAAAAAGTGAAATACGGTTAAGGGTAAAGCCCCATGCCCATGAGGCAAATAATGTCAGTGCTAAGGTAATAATAATAGCGACGCCAACAATGGCTGATTCGCGGGCGCCCATAGTTAATAGCACCAATATCACCACTGCAGCGGTAGCAAAAATTAATTTAAATATCAGTGTGCTGGCTTTTTCGCCCGCGGTAGCGCCATAGTTACGGGAAACAGCGACATTGACGTTATCAGGAATAAGTAAGTTATCGAGTTTGGCAACTTTATCTGTAATTAAATTGGCAATATCTACCGCGTTTTCACCGGCTTGCTTACCAATAGCAATGGTTACAGCAGGGAATTGACCTTGCTGATTAGCATGCCAGACCTGCTGCTTTTGAATATCGCTTTTTAAGGTGATATCAGCAACATCGGCTAAATAAACCACCTTGGCGCTGGCAGGCTCAGTGATTGAGTTATTAGCGGGTATTACTTTGATAACCAGGTTTTTAAGATCGTCAATTGAGTCTAAAAACTGTCCAGTTTGAACCTTAATCTCTTGATTATTTTGGGTTAATGAACCTGTTGTTGAGACGGAATTATTACTGTTTAGCACTTGCTCAATTTGTTCAATCGTGATCCCAAAACTGTTTAGCTTACTAGGATCTAAGCGAACATTGGCAATAAGCTCATGCCTACCTTGAGAATATATCTCACGGGTGCCTGGGATACGTTTTAGTTCAGTTTCTAGTACCGTAGCGACTTTAGTGAGTTGCTCAGGGTTCATGGTGGGATCATCTGACCATAAGGTGAGACCAAAAATAGGTACGTCATCAATACCGCGAGGTTTAATCAGCGGCTCACCAATTCCTGCAGCTTGATTGAATTTATCAAGGTTGGAATAAATTTTATTGTATAAATCGACAACAGCTTGTTCTCGAGGAATGCCCACTTTGAAGATGGCAATGATTAAGGCGCCGTCAGGCTGTGAGAATGAGTAAAGGGTATCAACACCTTTAATTTCTGAAATAATTTTTTCGGCAGGTAAGGTAACCTGATTAGCGACTTGAGTAGGAGTTGCACCAGGATAGGGGATAAACACATCAGCAAAGGTGACATCGATTTGCGGCTCTTCTTCTTTAGGGGTAATGAGCACCGCAAATAAGCCGAGTAGTAATGCCAAAATAGCCAGTAAAGGGGTGATAGCACTGGTTTGAAAGTTCTTAGCAATAGTGCCAGAAATACCTAAACGAGGTTCTGAGTTAGCCATGAACTACTCCTTACTTTGGTTAGCTGCACGCAGTAACACGTAGCGACTAGCGTTAAGGATAATTTCATCACCTTTATCAAGACCTGATAACACTTCAACAGTTTGCAGTTGCTTGTCAATTTTTCCGAGGCGAATTTGTGTTAACAAGGTGTGCTGGCCAACTTTTCGATACACGCCATCCAGATCATTGACCTGATAAAGGGCACTTAAGGGAATAATGACCACGTTACTGGTTTTAACGGGTACCGCGATTTTAACCCATTGGCCGGTGAGAGCTTGAGGGTGACTAAAATTTACTCTTACTTGATGCTGGTGACTGTTGGCATCGGCAAATTGGTAAACATTGATATGGTTACTGATAACTTTTTCACCATTAGTTAAGGTTAATTCAAGCTGTTTAGCCGCTTGCAGGTTGGCTAAGTATCGAGAGGGTACATTAAAAGTTGCGCGTAACTCTCGGGTATCAAAACCGGAAAATAATGGCTGACCGTATGAAATGGTTTCACCGAGTTCAATAAAGCGTTCAGTCACTCGGCCTTCAAATGGCGCAGAAACCACAGTGTAATTTAAACTTTGTTTTGCTTTATTAAGCTGAGCTTTTGCCGCGGATACCGCTTGCTTACTGGATTTGGCATTGGCGGTCGCTTCATCCATTTGCCCTTGAGATATGGCACCTTGAGGAAACAGCGCCGCATAACGAGTCAGTGTCGCTTGTGCTTCAAAGTTCATGGCTTCTGAACTGGCAAGCTGAGCCTCTGCCGCATTAAATTCTGCGGTCTGCTCATCACTGGTAATTTCAAGTAAAGACGCGCCCGCGGTGACCACATCATTGACATCATAATTGACCTGAATAATGCGCCCTGAGGTTTGTGCTGAAACGGTAGCGGCTTTAATCGCTTCCACTTGTCCATCAATGATTATTGATGAAACAGACTCTGTTTCAGTGACTGTTAGGGTATCAAAAGCTTTATCGGTTTTTAGTTTGTCTGTATCAGCTATAGCGCTATAGCTAACAATAGCCAGCAAAGTAGGTATTACTGCACTAAATAAAGATAAGCGTTTGTGAAAGGTTGCCATGTACCACCTCAAAAATTTGTTTATGAGAAAATTCTAATGGACTTTAATGTTAAGCGCAATTCATTTATGAGAAAAATCTAATGAAAGTATAGCAGATATAAAAAAACCACCGATGGATCATCGATGGTTTTAAATTAATAATCGTTTTACTTAGGCATTTTAAGCTTTGCTATAACGATTTAACTAATTAAGTTAACTATATTTTTAGTTAAATATTAGCTTAAAAAGTGTAGTTATACTGGATTGAGAAGTAATTCGCACCAGATTCAGTGTATGCATCTATCGGTAATAAAATCGCATTTGTTTCTTCAACATGAACCTTTTCGCCAACGACCAGTGTGTAACCGAAGTCGATGCTTGATTTTTCGCTGAAGTTATAGCTAAAGCCCGCTGAATACCAAATACGGTCAGAATCAGGAATTGATAGTGATGATTGTTCATCAACGACTCCTTTATCACTTGCAATACCAGCACGTACTGTCCAGCTATCATCGATATCGTAAGTTGCACCAAAACTTAGGAACCAAGAATCTTTCCAATGATAATCTTTAAGGATTTGCTCTGGTGAACTAGGGTTTTCAAGAGTAATACTGTCAAACGAGCTCCACTGAGACCACTGCGCGGTATAGTGAATTGCAAATTTTTCAGTTAGCTGATGGTAACCTGCAAGTTGTGCGATATCTGCTAATGGGATATTAATATCTTCGAATTCGGTACCCACATACATAATGTCGCCGCTTGCTTGCATTTCAGGGCTTATACGGTAGCTTAAACCTAAACGATGATTTTCGTTGATTTCGTATGCTAAACCAACGATACCACCCACAGCCCAGCCGTCTGCTTCAACTTCAACTAACGACCCACGTGATAGCTTACCTGAGCCTTGAATAAGATCGATACCTAAACCTAAACTTAATGCATCATTAATACGATAAGACATGCTCGCATTTAGGTTGATGGTAGCTACTTCAGTGTTTCCTAATA
Organism: Shewanella sp. 10N.286.48.A6; assembly: GCF_002873135.1. Classification (GTDB taxonomy): domain Bacteria; phylum Pseudomonadota; class Gammaproteobacteria; order Enterobacterales; family Shewanellaceae; genus Shewanella. Next base: position 15,431 of record NZ_MCVI01000051.1, on the reverse strand, counting down.
AATCAACTGGGCTAATGGTACCTTCAACCTCTGTTAGAGGTGTTAAATCTGCGCCAGTACCGAAGTTACTGAAAGCGGCAAAACCAAAGGCGAACTGCTCATTTACAGGGTTGATATAGTAAGCGTTAGGAATGAATTTCCCTTCAGCAGCGTTATCAATTGAGCCTAAGTCTTGACCTAAGAATTGCGCGTCTGTGACTTCAACGTTTACGTCGGCATAGGTAGCACCAATAGAAAGCGCTTTTTCATCAAATAATGCCATTGCCGCTGGGTTGCGAGCCAATACTGAAGCGTTATCTGCGATGATGGCATCCCCCGCCATTGCGCGGCCTAAACCGGTTGCAGACTGGCTGTTGAGTTGAAAACCCGCTGCGAATGTTTGAGTACTTGCTAAAGCTACAGCTGCTGCCAGTAGTGTCTTGTTGAATTTAGTCATAATTATTGCTCATCTTTATTGTCGCATATGCATGAATACTGCATGTGTTCATATCACTGCCACTTATATTTGAGCGCATCTTAGGTAACACAAGTAAGCTATACAACTCCGACCAGTGACTTTTGGTGTTGCATTTTTGTTAATAATTTGAACTATTAAATATAATTGTGAGAAGGTCTTACAAACCTTTGTGGGAGTTAACGCTGTAATTTCAGTGGTTTGAGTTTGATTTTATAATGATAACTTTGTTAGGTTGCTGTAATTAAGAATTGTGACTAGGGCTGCTTTTTAGCTAACGCCTGTACGCTGAGTTTAGAATCTTTACTCTAGAAATGAGCCAGCCGACTAATTGTTGTTAACGAAAAAGTCGGCAGGTGTTTACTAAGGGTTAACCTTGTAAAGCACTAAAGTGACTGGCGAAAGACCTTGAATGAGGCCACCGTCTCTGTGCTTGCAGGAAATAGCTTACTGACTAAGATACCTGCCAATGAGGCGAGCAAAAATCCAGGGACTATTTCGTACAAGTCAAAAATACCACCAGAGAGTTGTTTCCAGACCACCACGGTCACCGCTCCGACAACAATTGTTGCTACAGCGCCGTTACGACTATATTGCTGCCAAAATAGTGATAGTAATACCACAGGGCCAAATGCTGCGCCAAAGCCTGCCCATGCGTAGCTCACTAACCCTAGGACACTGCTTTCAGGATTAAGTGCAATGACTGCGGCCACAATAGCAATGGCGATAACCCCCAAACGGCCCACGAGCATTAACTCTTTATTACTCGCATCGGGTTTAATCCATTTGCGATAAAAGTCTTCAGTTATTACGCTTGAACAAACCAAAAGCTGTGAATCAATGGTGCTCATGATCGCGGATAAAATTGCTGCAATTAACAAGCCGCCAACCCATGGATTAAACGCAGCATGGGCAAGGTGAATAAATACAGTTTCAGGGTTATCTAGGGGAGTGTCGGCAAAATACAAGGTACCAGCGATACCCGTTGCCAATGCACCAATCAGAGAAATACCCATCCAGCTCATAGCAATGCGACGAGATAACTTAATGTCTTTAGCGCTGCCAATGGCCATAAAGCGAGATAGAATATGTGGCTGGCCAAAATAGCCTAAACCCCAAGCCAGTAATGACACTAAGCCGATGACTGTGGTGTTTTCACTGACAAACGACAGCATGGCAGGGTCAAGTTGCTGCAGGTTTTCTTGAGTCTCAGGTTGGCTGAAGATGGCTACAGGTACAATAAGTAAGGCCACTAACATTAAACAGCCTTGGAAAAAGTCAGTCCAACTGACGGCAAAGAAACCGCCTACAAAAGTGTAAGAAACGATGATTACTGAACCTATAATGAGTGCTAAGGTGTAATCAAGGCCAAATACTTTTTCAAATAATATTGCGCCGCCAACCATACCTGATGAGGTATAAAAGGTGAAAAAGACTAAGATGGTGACCGCAGCAACCATTTTTAATACGCCTTGGTTATCATGAAAGCGATTTTCAAAAAAGTCAGGTAATGTCAGCGAGTTGTCAGCCAGTTCAGTGTAAATACGTAAACGTTTGGCGACAAAAAGCCAGTTGAGCCAGGCACCAAATATCAGTCCAAAACCAATCCAAGCTTCACCTAAGCCGCCTAAATACACTGCACCAGGTAAGCCAAGTAATAACCAACCTGACATATCAGATGCACCAACACTTAATGCGGTGACAGCAGGGCCCATTTTTCGGCCACCCAGAATATAGTCGTCAACGGTATCTGTTTTACGATAAGCCCAGTAGCCAATCCCCATCATTAACGCGAGGTAGCCGATAAAAGTGATTAGAATGGGGGTTTCTATGGTCATGATACTTCCGTATTTTTATTATTGTGGCGCATATGCTAGCAGATGTATGAGCCAGTGCACAATTTGGGAAGTAAATTTGATGTGATAACAAGCACTCAATAAGTTTACATTGACTGCTTATTATCTAATTGATAGGAGATGGTTACAGGTTGTGACTATAACTAGATAAAGGTTTGCTCTATTTCAGATTTAACAAACTGTAAATCAGTATCTTGCTCTGCAACTAACATCATGAATGCCCCAGCTGTTTGAAAGCCCAAGCCCTGATAGTGTTGATCTGCAAAAGCTTCTTCGGTAACCATTCTATTTTCAGCCGGGACAATAAAGAGGGTGACTTTACCGTCTTTACCTTCCATCACTAAGTGCAAGCTTTTAACTCCTTGAAAGTCACAATAGGAGGTATAAAACACTTTTCCAGGCTGTTGAATGAATTTGGCGTTTTCTAAACCGCCAATACCAGCCAGTTTAAAATTAACATCTTCAAAGCCAACATTTTGATCAACCAGCATTGATTTGGGTTCATGGTATACATGAGCGAGCGCATGCTCAGCTAAGTCAACGGGGGCAAATTTTAACATGCTAAAACTTAGACCGATGACTAATGCCACGGATGCAGCCATAGCCATTAAATAACGAGTATGCTTTTTTTGCTCCTGATGTTTATTCAGTTGCTGACGTAATAATAATTTATCTGCTAAATCATTAGGCACATCAATATTAAGCGCATGGGTAAGCTTACTGTCTAATGTTTTTAATTCACTGACTAACTTTGCATCAGACTCAGACGCAGCAATTTGTGCCAAGAAATCTTCATCTTGGCTGTTGGGGTCGTCATAGGCATGGCGACGAAATTGTAGATCATCCATTTGATTGACCTCTAACTTCAGGAGACTCTAAAGCGTCTTTTAATTGATTACGGGCACGAAATAATCGCGTCATGACGGTGTTTCTATTAAGTTCAAGCAACTCTGCAATTTCTTCACCACTAAAACCGCCAATGAGTTGCAGCAGTAATGGCTCTCGATATTCAATCTCTAATAAGCCGATCTGTTTACGTAGCCAATATTGCTCTGTTTGCTCTTCGGTAGTGGAAGACTTTTGGTCTTCAAGCAACTCTTGCTCTACATCACTGTAGTCAAACTGCTTACGTTCAAATCGACGGGCATTCTCTCGGCGCAAGATAGTGATCAGCCATGCTTTAGCGGCTTTGTCATCTTTTAAAGAGTCAAGCGCACGCCATGCACGTAAAAAGGTTTCTTGAGTGACGTCTTCAGCAACATGTTTATCGCCGATAAGCCAATAGGCATATCGGAAGATATCTGCGTGAAGTGCCCGGACGAGGCTGTCGTATCGTCGCTGTTTAGTTAACATGTCAGATATGACCGTGGGTTCGGACTTTTTATTTCGCAAGCTATCAAACATTTTTATCTTTTTGTTAAAAATATTATGTTCGATAGCTTAAAAGGTTACTGATGAATAGCAAGTATAATTATGCTTGCTATTCAATCAGTTTATTCGTTAAGGGTTTAACGAACTCAGTGCAGATGGGGAGTTTACTGCAGAATTATGACTGTAACTCTCAATGGCTTTTAATAAAGCCGCTTTATCAACAAATGTTGAAGATTGGCTGTATTTAGCCTGCTGTAATTGATGAGTTGCTTGAGCTAGCGCAGTTGATAACTGGCTAATATCAGCCAAGTTCATTGGTTTGTTTAGTAATGTAGAAAAATGCTGCTGCAGTAATGTAATGACTTGAGATACATCATTTTTATCACAGGCGAGGCTGATGTCTTTGATGCTCACTCGAGCAGAGGAGGACTGAACATCAACATTTTCAGAGGTAACTGTTAGCGACTTTTGCTTACGGGCGTTTAACCACAGGGCGATTGTGATAAGCCATAATGCGGCAAATAGCAGTGTTAACCAAGGCCAAAAACCAGGATTATTGCTGGGCTGTGTAACCTCAGGTGTAATTGGCGTTGGTGCTTGTTCTGGATTAGCCGCAATGGTCACTGTTCTTGCTGGAATGGTGGTAAATTGCTGCTGACGTAGCTGCGAGTTCCACCACGGAATTGTAATTTCAGGAAGGGTAAATGTTCCAGCTTTGGTTGGCACGATAGCAGTGGTAAGGCTGTACTGAGCCACTACATGGTTTTCTCTAAGTACAGTTTGTCTAACTGGTTTTTCTGGATATGATTTCAGCGCACTTGGCATAGCTAATTCAATGTCAGGCAGGCTATTACTGTCAGCATTAGATGCGATGATATTAATGGTGCGGGTGATTGGGCTACCCACTTCAAATTCACTGCTGTCTTCAGGCCACACTTCTTTAGCGATTAATAAATCACTGACGAGCCAATCACCTTGATAGCTGTCAGGTATGGGTTTAATTATGATTTCAGTATCTTCAGCAGCAGCTTGCATCGGACGGCTTTCATTAAAGCCAAACATGCCGCCACGTCGTGGTGCTTCAACTAAAATATCACCTGAAAAACTCGCACCTTTAATGGCGAGTTTACCTGGAGTATCGGCAATCATGGCATAGGTTCGCTCAATTACGCGAAAACGGCGGCCATTAACCACTTCAACACTGTCTTGATCTTCGCCAAGCTGCTTGATCTCAGCACCTGATATTTCTGGGGCGCTAATGACACCACGCTGTAATTCAGCAGCTAAAAATAGCTTAACTTTATAGGTAATTAATTGGCCCACATAAGCTTCTTGAGTGCTAACTTCGCCTTCCACAAACAAATTGCGCATTTGCTGAGGCTGGGAGCCAGCATCTAAAACCGTTAACTCGATGGGATTAGATTGAATACCTTCCATAGTAAAGGCAGGAATAGTCACAGTGCCGCTATTTTTAGCCGATAATAATACTTGCCAGCGGGTTTCTTTACTGGAGTTGAAGTTAACGATTTGCGTGCTTCGTCCCACGCTAGTGCGGCCGACAACAAAGTCTTTTAGCAATATTGAGGTGTCTAATGAGCCTGCATTAACATCATCATCTGCGGTGACGTTTAATACAAAATACTCACCTTGCATGACGGGGTTACGGTCCACCGTTGCTTGAATGTTAGTGACCGCGAGTGCTTGCCCTGTAAAAAGAATAGCGACTAGGGCTAAAATGATTCTGTTTACCACTGTTGTTTATCCTTAGGAAGTTGGCCGTTTTGACGACGCTTTTGATATTCCAATAGCATTTTGTTTCTAATTAATACTTGTGGATCTTCACTGACTGCGCGAAGTGCTCTTTCTAAATCTGCTGGCAGCGGCTCTTCAGATAAAGCCGATGAGGCCACTGGTGTGCCAGACTCAGATTCTGGCTGTTGTTCTGATGTTTCAGCAGCTTGAGCTTGTTGTTGAGTCTTGTCTTGTTGCTCAGCAGTTTCAGGCTCAGCTTGAGCTTGGTTATCTTGACTGTTAGCTTGCATTTCAGCTTCATTATTATCGGCTTGTTGCTCATTTTGTTGAGATGAAGCTGATGAACTTTCGTCAGTCTCATTGGGGCTGTCATCTTGTTGAGAGTCACTAGATTGCTGATCCTGCTGAGAATCATTCGCAGATTGATCTTCTTGTGACGGGTCATTTTGAGACTGCTGCTGTTGAGATTGCTCAGAGCTAGACTCATCACTTTGAGATTGATCTTGCTGTGATTGATCTCCTTGAGATTGATCATTTGATGACTGCTCATCATTTGGCTTCTGGTCAGATGATTGGTTGTCATCACTTTGCTGATCCTGCTCCGACTGTTGCTCTTGTTGCTGCTTCATTTGCTCAGCCAAAGCGAGGTTTTTCTCGGCCTGAGGGAAATCTGCTTGTTGAGTTAATGCTTGCTTATAACGCTTTATCGCCTCATCAATTTTATTCAGCTGCAGTAAACTATTGGCTTGATTATATAAACCATTGGCAGAGTCATCTTGCTCAAAACCGCTTAAGGCATTTTCATAGTCACCAGCCTTATATTGGGCGCTAGCTTGCCATTGAGGCTGGTCAAATTGCTCGGCAGCTTTAGAATAGTCTTCTGCTGATTGAGCCTGATTAAATTGCTCTGAGGCTTGTTGATCGGCGGTTTGCCATAAATCATCCCAGCTATTAGCTGAAGCAGGAGTTGGCTGCATCAATAAGCCTAGCGTGAGGACACTCACCATAGGCAGTACTGTAAACCTAAAACTCAGCAGTACTGGAATAATCAACAGAAGGGCAATATAAGGGCCTAAATCTTGCCAAGCTTCACCTTCAAGTTCGGTGGCTTTTGCATTACCATCATTAGCAAGCCATGCTTCGAGTTGGCCCAGTGCAGCGCCGTCTGCCCGTGCTGGTAACATTAAACCGCCAGTGGGAGTAACCAATTTATCAAGCAATGAAAAGTCAGTTTTATCAACCACGATCTCACCGGCATTATCGCGCATGAGCTGACCATCTGGCAGCTGTATTGCTGCGCCTTGTTGGCTACCAAATGCCATCACCGATACTCGATATCGACTGCCATCCAGCGCTTTTGCTGCCTGCGCATATTGGGCTGCATTAACACCATCGGTCATCACAATAATATCACCGCTGATATGCCCGCCTTGACCTAATAACTGTTGGGCAAGGGTAAGGGCGGCGGCTAAATCTGAGCCTCTAACGGGCATAATGTCCGGGCTTAAGGTTGGGAGCAGATTTAATAGGGTAGAGCTATCACGGGTTAACGGACTAATAGTAAATGCATCTCCCGCAAAAGCGATTAACCCAGTTTCACCTTCTTTTAAATTGGTTAAAAAATCGGTGGCTCGATATTTGGCCTGGGATAGTCGATTAGGTTTTTGATCGGTTGCATACATGGATAAAGACATATCCATTACCAGTACACGCCCTTGCTCGCTAGCGAACACAGGTAGGCTTTGTTTATTCACGGCAGGGCCCGATATGGCCACAACCGCAATAAACCAACACAGCATTAATAACCATTTGGGTTGTTTTTTGATGTGTGCAGACTCACTGATCAAGGTGCTAGCAAGGTGAGGGGCAATATAGTGTTGCCATGCAGAGTTATTTTTACTCTGGCGCCACAAAAATAGTCCAATAATGGTTAATGGAATTAAGGCCAATAGCCATTCAAGGCGGATAAAATGCAAACTCATTATTTATCCTCCTTGTAAAAGGCTGAAGTCAGATTTTTAGGTAAATTCATTTGACTACGTAGACTAATACTTAAACTGATTAATAACGCTAACAACAATGGCCAGTAAAATAACTCGCTTTGGGGGCGGTAGGTTAATTGGTCGCGACTGACTGGCTCTAATTCATCAATTTTTTGATAAATTTCTTCTAGCTCTTCGCTATTACGGGCTCTAAAGTAATGACCATTGGTCATTTCTGCAAGCTGTTGTAATTGTGCTTCATCAAGATCTGCTGACGGGTTTACTTTTTCAGTGCCGAAAATACTGCGTCTTTCCAGTATTTCAGCGCCAACACCGACGGTATAAATAGTGACATTGCGTTCTGCAGCGATGCGAGCTGCCACTTCAGGTTCTATGTTACCTGCGTTATTTGAACCATCGGTGAGTAAAATGAGCACTCGGTTACTGTCGTTAACGTTATCAAAGCGTCTCACCGCCAATGCAATTGATTCACCAATGGCGGTTTGTTTGCCCACTAGGCCAATTTGACTATCGGCGAGGAACTTTGCCACCGAGCGTCTATCTTGGGTCAGTGGCGCTTGTAAATAGGCGTGATCGGCAAATAAAATTAACCCAAGGCGATCACCATTACGGCGTTCGATAAAGTCGCCAATCACATGTTTAATAAGGGTCAATCTATCAACCGTTTTGCCTTCAACAACCATGTCTTCAATTTGCATACTGCCGGATAAATCGACTGCCAGCATTAAGTCGCGCCCTTCAGATGGCAGCTCTATAGGCTCGCCTAACCATTGGGGCCTGACAAGTGCGCACAATAAACATGCCCACATTAACCAATACAATTTACGGGATGGTTTGTCAGCATGGCTTGATATGACCTGATCAGCATTAGCGATGCCAGGAAGTTGCAGGTGACCGCCATTATTTTTTGAAACGCGCTTTGGTTTTAACAGCCAAGGTAATGGCAATAAAAGCAATAACCACGGCCATGCTATAGAGAACATGATGCCTCCTGTGGACTATTTGCTTGCGTATTTGCGCTGTTAGCGTTGCTTTTGATGGCATTAAGGGGCGCAAAGCGAGCTTTTTTAGTTAACCAAGACTTGGCTAACTTAAATAACTGCTGCTTTTCAGCTGCATTTAAGCCACAAGCTTGATAACGCTTGGCTAATAACAAGCCAATTTGGCCTAGCTCTGCTTGCGGTAACCTTAGCTCAAGCCATTTGAACCATTGGTCGCCATCAAGTTGTGCAAAATCCTGTCTGGGTAAATAACTCAAGGCAGTTCGTTTTAGTAAGCTATTAATCTGGCTTGGGTATTGACTGTCATTTATATCAAGTTGCTGTAGTTGCGCTAATGCGGCCTTTCTCGGGGCGTGATATTTGGCACGTTTTCGCAGCTTGATGAAAGTGATTACACCAGCCGCGATAATGATAATCGTCACTAACCAATAACCGGGGGCAATGGGCAATTGTGATATTGGCTGCGGCAGCACGATATCTTCCATTTGCATTAATGCGGGATTGAGTTGAGGAGCATTCATCTAACGTAATAGTTCCAATTGATCGCTAAGACTCTTACCTGCATCGATAAAGCGGGTTTGAACTTTGAGCATTTTCATTAATTCAATAAACTGTTGTTGACAAGCTAACTGTTCATTTAACCACACATCGTAGCTATGGCGAGTTAAGGTAAGTTGTTGCTTACCATCACGTACAGGCAGTGAAAATCGCTTTGGTAACGCTAATGTGCCTTGTCGTAATGGGTCTGTAATAATAAAGGCACCCACATCACAATGGCGTTTAAGCTCGGTGAGTGCCGCTAAACATTCTTGGCTAAAGTGCTGGCCATCAGTAATTATCCATACCAGTGAGCCGGGTTTAGCGATGCGTTGCAATCGCTGGCAAGCTCGTAAAATATGCTGGGGATCTTGGGGTAATTCATCAAAGTGATTTAACTGGTTTTGATGCACTTTGATTAATGCTGATGTGAGCTGCAAAATACCTTGTCGGCGACTGCGGGGTTTTAACTCCACATGTTCGGTTTCACTGGCAATCAATGCCCCCAAACGGTCACCGTGGTTAATGGCGTTCCAGCCAAGTGTTGCTGCGACATGGGCGGCTTGCAGAGACTGTAAAAGCAAACTCGAGCCAAAAAATAAGCTATGACTTAGATCGACCAGCAAGATAATAGGGCGTTCACGTTCTTCAATAAATAATTTGGTGTGGGCCTTGCCAGTTCTGGCCGTAACGCGCCAGTCTATGGTGCGCACATCATCACCATTTTGATAATGTCGCACTTCGGCAAATTCCATTCCACGCCCTTTTATGAGGCTGCTTCTATGGCCTGCAAGGCTGGCTTTTGCGCGGCTACGTTTCTCAGGCATCGCACGGGCAATACTCTGGCAACTTATTAGCTCTTGCTCATTAAGGTTGACGCCATTACTAAATAGCGGCAACTCTTTTTCAATTGACATAGCGGTTACTGACATAGTGGCTATAACTCAACATTAAGGTACAGCCACTTGGCTTAAAATATGATTTATGACGTGATCTGCACTAATCCCTTCTGCCTGTGCCTGATAACTCAACAGTAGACGGTGGCGTAAAACATTAGGCGCCACAGCTTGAATATCTTCAGGTGAGACAAAATCGCGTTGATGTAACCAGGCTCTGGCTCGCGCGCAGCGCTCTAATGAAATTGAAGCGCGGGGACTCACGCCGTATTCAAGCCACTTGGCTAGTTCTGGGCTATAACGCTCTGGCTGACGAGTGGCCATAATAATTTCTACGATATAGCTTTCAAGGGGCTCAGCTAAGTACAGTTCCATCGCTTGTTCACGGGCAGAAAATACATCTGCTTGTACCACAGGCTCGATGGTCGGTAACTGATGAGTCAGTGCTTCGTTACGAGACTGACGCAAAATCTGACGCTCGGTATCGGCACTTGGGTAATCTAAATTTAAGTGCATTAAGAAGCGATCTAATTGCGCTTCAGGTAGCGGGTAAGTCCCTTCGTTTTCAAGTGGGTTTTGGGTTGCCATCACTAAAAAGAGTTTTGGCAGCGGGTAACTGTGTTTACCTACGGTCACTTGTCCTTCAGCCATTGCTTCAAGTAATGCGGATTGTACCTTCGCTGGAGCGCGGTTAATTTCATCGGCAAGGATTAAGTTATGGAAAATCGGCCCCGCTTCAAATTCAAAGGTACCCGTTTGAGCGCGATAGATATCGGTGCCGGTCAAATCCGCTGGTAATAAATCAGGCGTGAACTGGATGCGATGAAAGTCGCCTTCAACGCCATCACATAATGCTTTTACTGCACGGGTTTTGGCTAAACCTGGAGGGCCTTCAACCAGTAAATGACCATCGGCAATAAGTGCGATGAGCATATTTTCAGTTAAAACCGGTTGTCCCAAAATGACATTATCTAAATAAGCGCGTAAAGAATGAAATCGACTCAAAGGCATGATGATACTCAAATTTATTGTCTAAAAAACGTTATCTAATTCACTCTATGTTAATGAATTTTATTGGCCTTTGGCTAGTAGCATTAACAGAATTTCATTTTTATTTATTCGTGGTGTTCATTAGCTGCAACTAAAGGTGCGTTAGCTAGCTTTAATCGATACTTAAATATATTAATAAAGCTAATGCTCTAAAGTTTAACCTTCTGTATTTAATATATAAATCACAATCAGGTTGTTAATTTTGTTGGAAATTGTCAGGTTATTTTCATACGGGTGTTTTAAACTTGCTAATTAAAAGTTAGAATCAGATCACACTTTTATGGTCAGACCAGATAACGCTGACAAAATGGATTTTCACTGAAAAGCCTATAAAGGCTAAACAATTAAAAGAGGGTGAACAATGAGTGATAGACAACAAGTAACCAATGCCCGCGGCGAGCGCATTGCAATTGTAGCGGGTTTACGAACGCCTTTTGCCAAACAAGCCACCGCATTTCATGGCGTTTCAGCTTTAGATATGGGCAAAATGGTGGTTAATGAATTGCTTTCTCGCTCAGAGTTAGACCCAAAAACCATTGAGCAATTAGTTTATGGTCAAGTTGTGCAAATGCCTGCTGCGCCAAATATTGCTCGTGAAATCGTATTAGGCACTGGCATGGATGTATCAACGGATGCTTACAGTGTCACTCGTGCTTGTGCGACAAGTTTTCAATCGGCAGTGAATGTGGCTGAGTCAATCATGACTGGTAATGTTGAAATTGGTATTGCTGGCGGCGCAGATTCATCTTCTGTTTTACCGATTGGCGTGTCAAAAAAGCTGGCTCATGCGCTAGTGGACTTAAATAAGGCCCGTACCTTTAAACAAAAATTTGCCATTGCACGTCGTTTGGGTTTAAAAGACTTAATGCCGGTACCGCCAGCGGTTGCAGAATATTCTACCGGTTTGTCAATGGGGCAAACGGCTGAGCAAATGGCTAAGACCTATTCAATTAGCCGCGCCGATCAAGATGCACTGGCTCATCGCTCACATACTCTGGCAACAGAAACTTGGAACTCAGGTAATTTACGCGATGAAGTGATGACGGCTCATGTGCCTCCTTATAAGCAGTTTATTGATCGTGATAACAACATTCGTGAAAACTCAGTTTTAGAGTCTTACGCTAAATTACGTCCAGCTTTTGATCGCAAACATGGTTCAGTTACCGCAGCCAACAGTACGCCGCTAACTGATGGCGCATCAGCAATTATCTTAATGAGTGAAGGCCGTGCCAAAGCATTAGGTTATCAGCCTATTGGTTACATTAAGAGCTATGCCTTTACTGCCATTGATGTTTGGCAAGATATGTTAATGGGGCCATCTTATGCTACGCCGCTAGCACTAAAGCGTGCTGGTATGCAGTTAGAAGATTTAACCTTAATTGAAATGCATGAAGCATTTGCAGCGCAAACCTTAGCCAACATGCAAATGTTTGGCTCTAAAAAGTTTGCTGCAGAAAAGTTAGGCCAAAATCGTGCGATTGGTGAAATCGATATGAGTAAATTTAACGTACTAGGTGGTTCATTAGCTTATGGGCATCCATTTGCGGCTACGGGTACGCGTTTGATCACTCAAGTATGTCGTGAACTTAAACGCCGTGGTGGTGGAACCGGTTTAGCCACAGCCTGCGCAGCAGGTGGTCTTGGCGCTGCAATGATAGTAGAAGTGGAGTAATTCTGATGGAAAAGACATTTAATTTACTACGCCGTGAAGACGGTATTGCGGTTTTGACTATGGATGTTCCTGGTGAAACCATGAACACCTTAAAAGCAGAATTTGGCCCAGAAATTAGTGACATTCTTACCGAGATAAAAACTGACGCTAGCATTAAAGGTTTAGTGATTATTTCAGGAAAATCTGACTCTTTTGTTGCTGGCGCTGACATCACCATGTTAGATGCCTGTACCAGTGTTGCTGCTGCCAAAGAACTATCACAACAAGGGCATGTGGTATTTAATGAATTAGAAAACCTCACTATACCGGTTGTTGCTGCTATTAACGGTGCCTGCTTAGGTGGTGGATTAGAGCTAGCGCTAGCGTGTCATTTGCGTGTGTGCAGCGACAGTAAGAAAACTATTATGGGTGTGCCTGAAGTTCAACTTGGGTTATTACCAGGTGGCGGGGGAACCCAACGTTTACCAAGAAAAGTCGGTATTACTACAGCGCTCGATATGATGCTAACAGGTAAGCAGCTGCGTCCGAAACAAGCACTGAAAATAGCCTTGGTTGATGACGTTGTTCCAGAGTCTATTTTGCTTGAGACTGCAGTTGCCATGGCAAAAAAAGGCAAGTCTGCTGCTAAAGTGGTTAAAAAGTCTGCTTTAAACAAGTTGCTTGAATCAACCAGTACGACTCGTGACATTATTTTTGATCAAGCCGCTAAACAAGTGATGAAGAAAACCCAGGGTAATTATCCAGCTCCTGCTAAAATCATTGATTGTGTTAAGCAGGGTATGAATAAAGGCATGATCAAAGGCTTAGAAGTTGAAGCAAGTCATTTTGCTGAACTTATTATGTCACCAGAGTCAGAAGCGCTTCGTAGTATATTCCTTGCAACCACAGAAATGAAAAAAGAAACCGGTGCAGAAGGGGGAAAACCTCGCAAAGTGAACAAGGCACTGGTTATTGGTGGTGGCTTAATGGGTGGCGGAATAGCCTCTGTGACGACAACCAAAGCTAAAATTCCTGCTCGTGTTAAAGATATCAATGAAACCGGCTTAAGTAATGCGTTGGCTTATGCTTATAAGTTGTTAGCCAAAGGCGTTAAGCGTCGTCATATGACTCCGGCAGTTAGAGATAATCTAATGGCGTTAATGACGACAACCACTGAATATAGCGGCGTAAAAGATGCTGATATCGTAGTAGAAGCAGTATTTGAAGATTTAGCATTAAAACATCAAATGGTGAAAGATGTAGAACGTGAATGTCATGAAAATACTATCTTTGCATCTAACACATCTTCATTACCAATCAGCCAAATTGCCGAAGCGGCCAGTCGACCTGAAAATGTGATTGGTCTGCATTATTTCTCGCCAGTTGAGAAAATGCCGTTAGTGGAAGTGATTGCGCATAAGAAAACCTCTCCAGAAACCATTGCTACGACAGTGGCCTTTGCTCGTAAGCAAGGTAAGACACCGATTGTTGTTCAAGACGGAGCCGGTTTTTATGTAAATCGTATTTTAGCCTTATACATGAATGAAGCTGCGCAAGTGCTTCTTGAAGGGCAAAAAATTGAATTTTTAGATAAAGCGTTAGTTAAGTTTGGTTTCCCTGTAGGACCTATTACTTTGCTAGACGAGGTAGGTATTGATGTTGGTGCTAAGATCGCGCCGATCTTAACTAAAGAACTGGGTGAGCGCTTTGAAGCTCCAAGTGCATTTGATAAGTTACTTGCAGATGACCGTAAAGGCCGTAAAAACGGCAAAGGTTTTTACCAATACGGCAACAAGAAAAACAAAGCTAAGCTAGTGGATGAAAGTGTATATCAAGTACTAGGCATTAATAATCAGTTAAGTGGTAGTGAAAGCGATATTGCTATGCGTTGTGTTGTGCAGATGCTAAACGAAGCTGTTCGTTGTTTAGATGAAGGCATTATTGCCAATGCAAGAGACGGTGATATCGGTGCTATTTTTGGAATTGGTTTTCCGCCATTCTTAGGCGGTCCTTTCCGTTATATGGATACCATGGGGATCAATAATCTAGTGTCAAAATTACGTCAGTATCAGCAATTACATGGCGAAAGATTTGCCCCTTGTGAAAGATTAGTCAAAATGGCTGATGAGGGAGCGAGTTTTTATTAGTCTAAACTAAGACTTTAAGGATTACACATTTAACAAGGCGGCAACATGGTGCCGCTTTTTCATTCTAAAGTGGCAGGGATTTGCCTGTTTTATGTACACTGCGGAATGTTTTGACTGTGGCTCAATTAAAAATCCCCATAGCTTTGAGTATTTGGCTTGGTTATAATGCGACCAAAGCTAGCATTGAACACAAAAACTTAATGCTACGAGCTTAAGAAATGATGTTAACTGAATGAATTGTAGAGGTTTCAGTGGTATTTCTAGTGTTTATTATTTCAATCTTATCGGCGATTTATCTTGGCAATTGTGCTTTTGCTCAAGGTATGGCAGTAAAAAGATGGTCATTTGCCGGTTTGTTGATGGGCCCTCTGGCTTACCCATTGTTCAACAGTCATAAATATTTATTAACCCGTAAACTAGCGGTTAGTAATGAACAGCAACAATACTTTTAGCAAATTCCGCGTATTAAAAAGGGAGCTAATGCTCCCTTTTTCTTTGCCTGTAAAATATCACTACAAGACTTAGTTCCACCATGCTTTAGCTGGGATGACCTCTAGATGCTCAAGGCCTTCAGGTAATTTAACTTTCTTACGTTGCGGCTGTGCAATTCCTAGTGCTTTTAATAAAGAGTTAAACATAATTTTATCTCCTTAAACGATGCTTGAATTGGTGTATTTAATGTATGGGTTATGCGCTAATTCAGTGGTCGCTTC
>NZ_MCVI01000050.1 GCF_002873135.1 Shewanella sp. 10N.286.48.A6 | reverse complement strand
CTAGCCGTTGCTGGCACCGTGTTTGCGCCGCTCGAAAACACCACTAAAACTCAAGCCATACGACCTTGCCCTTGTTGCCGACAACCGATGATATTTATGGGGGTGCATAGGAATAAGCATGCACGACTGACAAGCTTTCTTAGGCAAAAACCAACCACACCTAACGCCACTGTTTAAGCGGAAGGATTAAAAATTAACACTTAAGATGCGGAACAAGAAAAGTATCAGGAGGTGCTAAGGCATTGATATTTTAGGTAAAGAAATTAGCTGACGATGCTAAGGGATCTATGCGGCTAGTAAAAAATGTAACTGCTCAGCACACATCGAAAAAGCGTAAGATCTTACGCCGATATTTACACTATAAAGGTATCACTCGGGCTTGTTCAACACTTGGGATAAGGACGCGGCTACGCGCGGCCTATCCTTATCTGTTAGGTTTACATTTACTAAAATATTTCCATTATTATTTCTTTACCTTTAGATGAGAAATTAATAATGACCGATTCATATTGGTTTTCTAAAGTTTCAATTTTAATATAGTCGCCAGATTGCAGAGTGATTTTAAGCAAACTCGGGGATGATAAACAAACATTTGAAAATTGTTGCCTGACCAAATTTCCCCATGGGGCACTATTTGGTGAATCATCCCATTCATAGATTTTTCCATCAATACGAGCAATAACTCGCTCATTACAATGAATTTTGACATCGCAGAATTTAAACCCGATTCCACAAGAAGACAATAAAGTTGAATCTAGGTATTGCTCACTGAGAGCCATTTGTAAAACTTCAACGATATCAGAATTAAACAGAATCACCGAACCTTCCCTGTAAACGTAACGCTCAAATAATAGGCAAATAACAGTTGGTTATAATAGCGACGAAGGAGCAAAAACCAACTATTATTTGTCCTGATTTATTTGCTTGTTAAGTGGCCCATACTCCCAGATTAAATCTACTCAATTGTTGCACAATACATATTAAATAAAAAGTGTACTTTTTGACCTGTTGAATACTTTGTTCCACCAGAATAATTGATGGTGATATCTGTTAATTGTCTCTCAGAAACGGAAAAGTTATCAAATCCATAATATACTTTATTGAATTTACCTTTATGTTGATTACACATGTTTTTCAATTTATCTTTTTGTTGGTTATAAAGGTACTCAAGCCCCTTAGAAAATCCGTCACCAGATACTGTTTCCGCATAAGAAAAATAATCTGTCCGGTATGTTTGAATTGTTGCTGATGGGTATATATCTCTAATGCTCCCCAAATAAGGCGCAATATATTCGAATTTAGTATTTTTTGTTTTATCATTAGCTTCAGCTATACCAATACTGGCAAGATTTAGTAACATCAACATTGCTAATTTATTTTTCATTCTGGTTTTATTCTCCATTTTATTTAATATTCACGTGACTCGATTGCCACTTAACAGCTTATTTAGCGAGAATTCCGATAAACACCCCTAGGCTAATTACCAAAACTTAATCACTTTTTAGCTTAATTTATTAATATTTTTAACAACTTAACAACTTAACAACTTAACAACTTAACAACTTAACAGCCATTAAAATTTAAATCAATCGACTAAATACTGGATAAAACCGAGAATTTTTGCTTTTACATAACGAGAAGCAATTGCTGCCTTTTACATATAACTGTATATATATATAGTTAAAACAAATAAGACAGCCATTGTTAATCAATAACATAACGACCTTTGCAACGATGTACAAGTGAACACGCTTCATTAAGTAGCCTGTGCCGTTTGGTGGTGGGCTTGGAAGGTTGATAATGATGATATTTGGGCGTTTTCGGCTTAATTTACCGTTTTTAAGCCGTCATTTTGCAACCATCCAAGGATGATGGTTATTGAGTGTTTAACTTTGGTGATATCGGTTCAGAGGGAAACAGTTGAATGCATCAGCTTAATGAAAATACTGGCAGCTTGTAGCGAAATACCGTTGTCGCTTTTGTAGATGCTCACAGTATTGAGTCAGCTCTTGCAGTGAACCTACTGGGCCATGAAATAACTGCCCAAACTCGGTAGTGATTTTAAGCCAGTTTTGTTGTGGGATATTAAGCCTTGTGAGTAATTTAGCAGTGCTTTGGCTGATAGCGCCGCGCTTATCATCACGAATTATTCGGCCTGTATCATCCACTAACTCAAGGTAATCCTGTAATGAAAATGCGATGCCTTTGGGTTGGTTAGCGCGTTCATTGCCTATAAATGGCAGCAAGGTTTTAGGTTGTTCACCTTTAATTGCCGCTTTTATCCGCTGTTGAATACTGGTGTAGTCTGATTGCTCTGGTGTGGCGGCCATATTGGCGCGTATCGGATTTAAGTCTACATACGCCATACAGGCTAAAACTGCGGCTTCATCGAGTAAAGCTTGAGATTTAAACCTGCCCTCCCAGAAACGACCTGAACAGTTATCTTCTTGATTGGCTTGTCTGGCAATAGGTTCATTTAAGCAGCGCATAAACCATGAGATATCACATAAGCGACTTCTGTAGATGGCGATGGTGTGCTTTAACCTTGTCACCTCGTGAGGTTCAATGAGCTGACCTTTAGCAAACTTTTGGGTTAACCCGTCCCCTTTAAACAACTTATGCCATTGCTCAATGACATCACGGTCACTCCAGTTATTTACCGTTTCAATATCAATGTGTAACACCACATGCAGATGATTAGACATCACCGCATAAGCCGTCACATCAATGGCAAAAACGTCTGTCAGTTCAAGAATAAGTGATTCAACCCAACCCCGTCTGTGGTCATAGTTGTTACCTGTGTATTTATCATCACCACATAAGAAAGCGCGGCGAACCACGCGACTACAGCAATGATAATAAGACGTGTCTTCTAGGCTAATTTGGCTTCTACGAGGGCGCGGCATCATAACCTCCTTGTTTAATGCTTAACCAAAGCCTAGTAGAAGGTGGGCAGGTTTGCCATTAACAATGGGTGGCACTTTATTTTTTATAGCGGTATTCGCATAAGTGGCATTGCTATTTCCCATTTTGCAGCAACCCAATAAACAAACATTACAGAAAAACCAATAGATAAAGTTGTCAAAGCACGAAAAAATGTATTTCTTATTTGGGACCTTTTTTCCATGCGATTTATCAGTTTCTCTTCGTCTGTAAATTCTTTATGGTGCTTATGTAACGCATTGTAAGCTCTCGTAACAGTCATTCTATACGTCTGATCTGATGGATCACTTAAAGACTGCTCAAGTGCACCTTTGAATTTCTCAACATCATCAAATTCATTTTTCTTAAAACTTAATAATCTACGAGTTGTATGATGCAAAGAAGATAACCCGTTACCTAAAGATTCTTCCTTTTTGGGCGTACTACTATATGACACGGTTACTCCTTGAATGCTAACGTATATTAGGCTGAATTCCGAATAAGAACGGTCTTAATAAGAACAGGTCGCCAGTACTTTAATTACTCAAGACTAACAGTAAACCAGTGTATCAACAATGAGTTAGAACATAGAAAGAACTGATTCCTAGTTTCTCCGCCTGAGTGAAACAAAGAACTGTCATCATTGCATAAAGTGCAATGTTCATGCAGGTCTTGCATCCCGTATTAGCTTTTATAAGGCTGAAGCTTTAATTGCGCTACTAACAACTTCTACCAGTGAAAATCATTTTGGGGCATAAATGAGCTAAGTCCCCTAACCCATTCCTGGACAGAAACGTGCTAGGGCTATTGTATTACCATAAATAACTTTAAATCATCTAGAGTAGTCTGATGTTAGCCTTTGAGATGAGTTAACATTCATATATACATTCCGTATAATGTTGCGATCCGACAAATTACTTGATTGCATCGAGATCTATTTTATTCGCATAATTCAAAAGTACAGTTTCATCTTCTAAATTACCTGATAAGATAACTAAAGTTGTATCATTCACTATAATTCTTATCTCTATTTCGTCATCATCTTTTGATAAGACAGAAGTATAACCTTTAATATCGATACTCTTGCCACCAGAAGCACTAACAAAAGCTTTATCTGTGATCATGGAAAACGATTCTGAGATAATTGATGACCCACCAATTACGCTTATTTCGATGTCATAATCATCATTATAATAGTCTTTTTCGACCTTTATTCCATCCATAAACAAATCGTTCAGAGCAACGTTTTCACCATCGGTTTCCCATCCAACAAGCGCTTCAGGTAAAGCATTTACAATGATTTCTGATTTTTCAGTTTGAACAAGATGAAGTGCACTTTTAAGCTGGCTTACTGTTGCATACAAATCGCCACTCTTATATTTTTCTGCGCTGAGTTTAATTGAGTCTTCTATTTCACCACTTGTAACAGTATTACTCACTAACAAAAGAGATGTAATTGTTAATGATAAAGAAATCGATTTTAAGTAAGAAAATTTTTTCATTTCGGTAGTTCCTAGTTCGTCATCCATGATGTCTTCAATTTTGCAACATTAACAATACTTATACAACCTTATACGATGACTCTTACTAATTGAAAGTGTCACTAACCTAACGCGTAATGGGGCAAAAATTTGCCAGTAATAAATCCGTTGTCTCTCGATGATAATGTAGCCCTAGCTTGTAGGGCCATTTAATTTTGACGTGATTTCAAACTGAACTTAAATGTTAGTCTTCTGTTGAATACACTTAACTCGATTAAATATAAGGTCTTGAGAAGAAATATCAGAAACTTTCAAAGGTAATAAGTCGCTAGCCCTAAGTTTGCTATCAATTGCCAAATTGAGCAGTGCTAACTGCATCAAGTTGTTCTCAATTTCGAGCCTGGTACGAATTCGCCAAATTTCTTCAAGCCAAAAAGGCTTTTTGACACCACTTCGTTGCCCATGGTTTAATATGACCATGATGCCCTCCTTTTTGGTTGGTCATCACGATTATAGTTATTAGGATTTAGACAAAAATGAGATTGAACTTCGGCTCTAGCGCAATGGCTTGAAGTTTACACTGCCCCCACTTATTTCATTGAGACAATAGCACTTATAAGAATCAGAGCCCCTACTAGGACAACTATTAAATTGAAACTCCAAATACTCGATTTAGATTTACTTTTAACCTTTTTATCTGAATCTTGTGTAAAAGTTTTATTTGCTAGCATCGTTAATTTATCAAGTGTTTCTAGCTTATCTAATTTAATTTGCTCTTCTAACTTTTCCCGAGCTAATCTTTCTAACTCTAATTTTTCAGTCTTTTGTTGAATCGCTAGTTTTTCTAATTTTCTTTTATTTTCTCTTGGGTCTTCAATGGACTCTTGATAAAGATGAGCCTCATCATAAAGGGAATTTGCCCTTAACTGTATGTAAATACTTTCAGCTTTATCAACATTACCTTCAGACATTCCAATAGCTTTTGTCCACAAACCAATACGTTTCTCACCTTTACTCAACTCTTCAGCAACGATTTCATATATAGACTCTTCAATTATTCTTTTTTTCGATGAGTAGTTTTTTGTTGTTAACCGTTTAAACATAAAGCTCCGCCTGATCAAAATACTTTATTTAAATGCAATATAATCTGTAGTATTCAATATCTTTTAAATTATTATCTCACGCAGTTAGCTAACCCTCAAGTTGAACCTTTCAGCCTTTTATATATCCTTGCATTGGCTTATCACATCTGGCTACTCTATTTGAGGTGATATTACATTTGTGAGGGGAAATGCAACCAGTATTACCTCAAGGAATATCAATCTTAAACACGTTTTGGGGCGTGCGACGTGAAGTTGTATGAAGCGCTGTTCACCGCTTAATGTGTGAACCATCTGTATCACCAGATGAACCTATGAGCCTGAATAAAGTAGCGGCTCTGACAATGTAACGAAGAACGGGGTCATTCCGTTCGGGATCTAAATCGTGAGAGGACGATCCTCCTGATAACCACAATCGGGTGAGTGCTAGGCAGTCAGTATGATGAACACAAGTGAATCCGCGTAAGGTGCGTTATACGATGAAACAGCGGAAGTGGTTAATACGCTGTATGTAGTGGCTAACTAAAACTGGCCACTACATTAGAGCTTACCTAGCTTATTTTTGAACAGAAGTGTTTTAGAATTAACGAGCTAGTTCTATAGCTTTGCTTGAACTTAACTAAGGTATTAATACAGATAAATCTATGTCAGATAAATTTGAAATACTGTTCCTTAGAGATTAGGACATGAAGAGTAAAGCTCATGTTTTATTTTTTGTATGGCGTCGTCTTCATCTTTCACACTAATGAGTGACTTAAGTTCATTTAAGCTATACTTAACCTCTACCCCACTTGAAATGTAATTGTAAACCACCTCACTAATAAACCCTTCAATAAAATCACCTTTCATTCCCTTAGATGAATTTATAATCAAATTAATTTTGTCATTACAATCGAAATATCTATTGTACTTACTATTCACGATTAATTTTTTGCACACTTCTACTGCTACATTATGGAATAGTGGATCGCTTCTAGTTTCCAAAGTGTTCATAATGTATAGGAAAAACTCTTGCAAGAGAAAAGCTTCTTTTTCCCTCCTAACTTTCCCAAAGTCTTCCTGGTCAACTGAAACTAGCACTTCTAATGCGTCACACACATATATTGATAGATATTCTAAAAACTTATAGCCATATAAATTATCACAACGACCAAATCTATTTACATGAGCTAGCACCCTTATGATATTATCAACTCTGCTTTCTTTAAAATTAGCTGAATACTCCTTGTTAAAAAGGTTTAACACTTCAAGCAGCCATTTCTCCTGCAACTCTGAATATCTATACATTTGAAAAAATTCATGCGAAATGTGCACTCCGCCACTATCTGATTTGTAATTAAATGCATTGAGATTATAGTTCTTCAACCAGTATCTTTTTACTGCGTTGCTTCTTGAGTATATCACTGATGTGGGGCTAAAAATCTTGCAAAAAACGTCCCTTGATTCTGAGTTATATTTATCAAAATATGAAATCAAGTTTGATGATATTCTTTTTTCGGTTCTCCAACCATTGCACATTCCAGTAATAACATCAGCTTTAAAGTTGGTTTTATCATTGCTGTCGTAATAAATACCTAGCAACTCATCCATATATATCTGCTTTTTTACTCTTGGATTCTTAATCAATACATAAGAAAAGAAATAGTAAATCGCAAATGCTAAACTCAGTATCAAAATAACTAAATTAGCTACCCTAACAGAATAAACAGTCGTAAACATACTAAACAGAGAAACAATATTTATTAATGCAAATATGACAAGTAAGTGATAAATCTTCACACCAAAAAACGTTTTGTATGACTTAATTAAATACTGGCCATAATCTATACCAATAACGGATTTGGATTCTGCAAGTGAGGTAAGGCCAATAATAGTCATGTTAATTGCAATAATTGCTAACCAAACACTTCCATCTGTAACCAGCTCATGTATATCTATAAATGAATTCACGACTAACCCTCAATAATTAGCTCACATAAAATCTAAATTTTTCAAAGAAAAATAACGGGTGTAAAAAATTTTTTTGCTCCTTAAATACGAAATAGACGGTATTTTTCTACATTCACATTCAGCCTATGTTGCTGTAATTCACTATGAAACTCAACAAATGAAAATCTGTAGTGTGAATCGAATGAGTAATTCTGGGAAAATCAAGAGAATATCAGCCAGCTTTTCAGTTATGTAAGAGGATGAATTGGCAAATTCATTCGCATTCAAAAAATTCATTTCGTTGCTGAGGCTAAGAAGAAATGGGGCAAATACAAGTTAGTTCCCTAACCCACTTTTGGACAATTCCGAGTTACGATAAACAAATGAAGCTAAACGTTCTGATAACTTATTCTAAGCCAAACACACCTTTTGATTACAAAGTAATGGCCAATTTTACTAAACCACTACAGAACAAAAAAAGTATCAGGAGGTGCTAAGGCATTGATATTTTAAGTAAAGAAATTAGCTGACGA
>NZ_MCVI01000049.1 GCF_002873135.1 Shewanella sp. 10N.286.48.A6 | reverse complement strand
ATGGGTGGCTTTGTTAATTACTTTGTTAAATAGATATGTTAAAGCGTAGTGATGTGCAAATTCATGATATTGAAAAATTCGAGGATATTTTAAAGGTCGCAAGTGGCGCTATTTTTGCGGGTAGACGCGCAGATATAGTGGCAACAATCAATGGTAAAGAATTTATCGTCGAAGTAAAAAATCATTTTGCATCTACGTATAAAACACGTTTAAACAATGCAATGGGGACTTCACCGCAAAAGTCGACGGATGGTATTAAAGCTGTCGCAAAAGATACTCAGCAATTGTATACCGATTTGTTACGATACATAAAGAATGGCAATTCAGGTCGATTTTATTTATATACGCCTGACGTGATTTCAGTCGGTGAAAACCTAGATGATGTTGCCAAGGTTAAGTTAAGACAAGACCCTGAACTTATCAAACAAACCGAAGATGAGATCATCGAACATATGCAGATGTTGTTTACAAAAAATGAAGCTAGGTTTGCGAAGGATTTGGGTTTTAAACTTAAAGATAAAGCGTCCAGGGAGGCTT
This sequence comes from Shewanella sp. 10N.286.48.A6, assembly GCF_002873135.1. Taxonomy (GTDB): domain Bacteria; phylum Pseudomonadota; class Gammaproteobacteria; order Enterobacterales; family Shewanellaceae; genus Shewanella. The sequence continues at coordinate 6,324 of NZ_MCVI01000049.1, read as the reverse complement.
GGGAAGGTAAAAAAGTTTTATTATATGAAGCTATGGAGGGTGATGGACCCGATGGGGTAAAGTTTGTACAAATATATCCATTTGAAAATATTATTAAGGAAGTAATAAAGTAATGAAAATTTATAAAACAGAGAATAATTGTCATTTGCATATTAGTTCACTTGATAGTACCAAAATTTATATTAATGACGGAGTAGGTGTTAGTTATTTATTTAAAAATGGAACATTAAGTTTGGAAAACTATGAAATTGAACATAAATTAGGTTTTTTTTTTAATATTTGTGGAAAAGATTTTAGACAAGTAGATTACACCAATGAAGAAAATGGTACATGTAAGTTAATAAGTAAGAATGGGGAAGTTATTGATTTCCCAGATATCTTTGTTGATTATTTATGCCCAGTTTCAATGGCAAGCTATAGCGATGAATTATTTTTCAGTTATGTAAGTAATTACCCTAAATGGCGAAAATCTAGTTTAGTTATTTATAACTTTTTAACTAAGAGTATTACCACTAAAAGCAGCAATTCAATATTTAGCAAGTTAATTGATGAGCATGTCTATGGCTATGAACGTCTTGAGCAGAAGTTTATTAAGAGAGATTTACTGTTACAGACTGTATGGGCGACTGATTTAAATTATAGTGGGCGTCGTACATCCACACCTATAAAATGGAAAGGGGTTGTAATCAGTTTTATTGGTCCAGAAATATCAGAAAATTTCGTTGAAAACACAGTTAGTAAACTCAAAGAAAGCGGTGGAACACTCACCGGTTTCAATGATGATAACGGCGATATAATGTGGCAACTTCCCATACCAGAAGCGATAGATGCTCTAGGCCTGTATCACGGTAAAATTTATGTCGCTATCTATGACAAAATACTCATTATCGATCCCCAAAGCGGTGATGTTGTAACAAGTATTGCGACCAACACAGCCTTACCAGGCTACAGAGTGAGTGCTGCACATATATTTGTTGATGGCAGCTACATCTATTTTACCCATGCAGAAGACGAGCTGTTATTGATATATGACCTCAACAGCTATGCGCTGCTTTATACCGTCCCAATGCCAACAGGTTACCGTATTAAGGGACATCAATTTACTGATCCCAATACAGGAAAACACTACTTTACCTTGGATAATCGCACTCAAGATGTTGCAGATTTTCCTAGTCTTGAAGTTGACCCTTTAAATTTAAGTACCCAAATTGAATTTGAAAAAGAGCCCGAAAAAACAATTGAATTAGTTGTGGTTGCAAGTGACGAATTAGAGCATGAAATCGTTATTAATATGCATTCTTCAAGTTTAGATGATGCACTACGTTTTGGTGAAATCTATACTCGTGATTCAGCAAGTCATCACGGGTTCAATCATGGCGGCAGAACATATGGCACTCGCCAACCGACTCCTACATTCAATGGTGTTATTCGATTTATTCTCAGTGGTTGTAATGAAGATCAAGACCTTGTTTTAGAAAGATTAGCAATGATGGAAAAGCGTTTTACCCATTGGAATGAGCACGAAATTTTAGGTAAAGGGATGTATGCCTGCACAGATAAATTTAAACCCGTGCAATTGATTACAAAATTTAACGCTTAAGTAAAATAACAAGAAAATAACATGGCCACCCATGATTAATGGCTATATATCAAACTCCCTACTCACTTTCGTTGCTGCTGACTATTTGTGACTTAATATTCAGAACCAGTCATCAAAAGAGTTCCGAGGTTATGTGTTTAAAAGAGTATTTATTATAGCAGCTGTAAAGTTGGTTAAAGGGGCTAAAAACAGCTTTAAGGAGATGTTCAAAGGCAGTGGTGATCAGCGAGTTAGAGCGCCATTACTACTGGGTTTAATTGTGTACCTTGAAAAAGAACTCTCCGAGGGTAGGTTATTTGTTAGTTCCCCAGATGAAAATAGAGGTAGTGCAATAGCCCTTAGGGAGCTGTATATCAGAATGTTTAGCCCTATTAAGTTTTTTGGCCGACAGCAAAAATATGGCGCTCAGTTTCACTTAGTTATGGTGGCATATAAACATTTAATAAGTCAGGTAGATTCATCTCAACCTAAAGTGAAAGCGATAGAAGCTTCGAGAAAGATCGCATTTAACAGTGTTACAAGTTATTCCCGCGAGGTGGATATCGTGCTTACCAATGAGGGAGAAGAGTGGCTTGAATTGAAGTCTCTGCAAATGCCACTCAATAAAAGTCTCCTAAAGGAATGGACTGGTTACCCTAGCAAGCCAAAGCGAGGGCAGCATATCCATAAAGAGTTCTTTTCTGATTTCTTAGAGCTTGAATCTGAAGATGAACCTAGTTTGCAAAAATTATCTTGGCGTTTTCAGCAGTTCGTCTCCCAAGATAAAAAGTATAAAGGTCCTAAAACGACTGATTTGAAGAAAATAAAATTGGACGAGCGACTTTGTAAGGTACCTGCAGCAGCCAAAAGTGATGTGAAAAAGAAAACAGATAACGAGCATGTTGCGCATACTAAAACGTGTGAGTCGTTATTTTACAGTATGGTTGGCGTTCAAAATACTAAGGCGATAATGAAAGACTTTTTAGATAATAACTTGCTGGAAGGTATGGAAGACTTAATTAATGCAGTGGAGTAATAAAAAATGTATTGGAAAGTTGAAGATAAAAAATGGATGAAGGCTCGTAAGGTATTATGGACTGAGTTAAAAAAACGCCTCTTAGAGCACCAATACTCTAAAAAAGAAGTTAAATATATGGAGCCCTATTTTCTAAAGGGAATACGTAAACAAGAAGATATTGCATGGGCAGAACCTGTACCGCTTATCTACTGTTTAGCGTGGCACCCATCAGATGATATTAACGTTTGGTTTGCAGAGTTTCAGCGCATCAAATCTGAAGCCCGCTGTGAAGAATCAATGCTGGGCAGTATCAGTACTAGCTATTTATTAATTAAAAATAGAAGTCGATTGTTGACGCCATTAAATGCGACTGAAAATGTAAAGTCACTTTTTTTACAGCGTGAGCAACTACTTTATCAGTTTTTATTCTTAAATCAGCAATTTCTCGATGACGCTTATGTTAATCAGACAGAACCAGCTCGGCTTGAAGCGCTTCGGCCGTTAAATAGTGGAGCATTATTTTCTATTGATAAGTTGGGGGGGATTATTAAAGATAATAAAGAGGGTGAACCATTCGCTCCATATTTTAATGCTTTCTCTATTCAGCATCTTTGTCATTTAAGTCAATATCTCTCCACTGAAATGTATAAAAGACAAATGCGAAGGGATGATTCTGAAGAAAAACTCGGGCGGATGCTGGCAACTAGCCTGCAGTTTTACCAGCAACGGCAGCAATATTCTGCGGTGTTTCAAACAATCGCAGAGCTTTGGTTTAAGCAACTTGATTCAGACGAGATTGCCCCTGAATGGAAAACCATTTGGGTGAATGTCAAAGCTGGGAAGTATCTAACACGTGATGAATACTTTTCAAAAGATAAAGCTGAAGAAGTGGATATTGAAAACAATAAGACTAATGTCGAGGATGAACTTAATCAGCTACTACTTGATGGTATAAATAGAACTGAAATCATAGACTGTTTAGCTGACTATTTTGAAGATGAAACGATTGAGTTATTTAATATTGAGGATTTAGATAATATTCGCCCACCTTATTTAGGTTTTCTTGACCCCTTAGAGCAGTTAGTTAAGTTACGTGGCGGGCGTGATAGTGTTAGTTACCAAGATGAGACCAAAGATGATGTATTAACGATTAGTTTAAATGAGCAAGTGATAGGAGAGATTAATCTGGATGAGATTTTTAGTAATGAAACAGCAGATTACTTTCAGAAGATTATAGATTTGGCTATGGAGTGGTTTCCGAAGCAAGCATTATTATCGGTTGAAGAGGGGGCAACTTCCTTGTTTATCTTACCAAGTAATATATTTAAGCTGCTAAAAGAAAATGGAATTGAGTCAGACTTATTAAAAGAAGAGTAAAAAATAACTAAGACATAAAAAGAATAAATCTGGCCAGCCATTGTTAATGTTTATGCTTCAGCAGCGTCGCCGGCATTACAGCCAAGCATAAATAACATGGCCACCCATGATTAATGGCTTTAGCAACTTAAAACGAATGGCGTTATGTTATAACTTCTAAATAATGGGTGGCTTTGTAATTTTTGGTGGATGGAAATACAGAAGGGCCGGGTCAGTTATTTAAGGATTTAGTCCAACTACATAGAGAGCAGTTTTGTTGTACCCGTTGGTCATTTGATTCTAGAGCTAATGAGTTTGCCTATGGCGGTAAAACAGGGGCTAAGGGGATCGGAAGTAAGATTGTTGAATTGGCAAAGAAGAATCAAGCCAAGTTGAGGAAAGAGATGAGAATGACGAAAGGCGATGAAGGCGATGAGCTTTGGGATACATTCCTAGACGAATTAGGGAACAATGTACATAAGGTTGTAGAGGTAAAAGACATATGAAGCTAATTCCTAGTTTAGAGTTTATTTCTACCCTTTATTCAGATAGTAATATTGTTTATATAGATGGTGATGAACACGCTGCAGTTATTGATATCAAAGATACTTATAGGATTGTAGGTTTTCAAGTTGGTGACTACTTAATTGAGAAAAAAGAAGATTATGTAAACATTTATTATGGTAAAGCGATTTACCGTAGTGAAAATCCTACTTATTTGAATTGTTATCAGGTTGACCCACACTGTCAGTTGGTAAATGCACCTAAAACACTAATATTGCCTCAAGAACGGTTCAGGTGTTCTTTTTTCGAAAACTTTTGTTTAGTCAAGGATAGACAGAATAAGCAGTGTCTGGTTTTCGATGCAGACACTGAAGGGTTTGATAAACCTTTGCTAACGTTGCCTTATCGATACCCAAAACAACATCAAGGTGCTTTATATTTCGATAACTTTTCATCGATAGTAGCGTTGGACGATAATTTTAATGAACGCTGGACAATTCAATGTAAAAACTCTCGAGCGACAGGTTTCCAGCGTAGCCATTTTTTTGCCGACAATTATTTCATTTATGTGTCTTTTCTTGAAGAACCTAACTCACTAAGCCCATGGCCTGGTGATACCGTCAATGCCGTGTGTTTAGATACGGGTAAAACCCTTTGGTCTACCACGTTTGACGATCCCGTGATGAGTGTGATGCATCACAGGGCTAGCAGTCAAAGTGAAGCCGCTATTTATATCGGCACCGACAAACACTGCATTGTGCTCAATGCCGAGACGGGCAAGCAGCGACTTAAATTTGCTAGCCCCTATAATGTCATGGATATGAAGCCTATCTTCCTTGATGATGGCTCTTATCAAGGCGAACTTCGTAGTGAGAGCCGAGTCTGGACCGATGGTCACTTCATCTACTTTACTGGTAATAGTGGCGGTTGGTCACATTATGGCGCCGATCAGTTACACCTATATAGGATGGATGGAAGCGACTTTAGTGGTCCAATTCAAATCCCGCCTGCCTACCGCTTTGACGCCGTCAAGCAATGCTTTCACCTTAACGGCAAAAGCTACATTCCGGTCAGCAGTGCCAGTCAAGCCTTCAACCTAGTGGATTTTGGGGTGATTATTATCGACCCTCTCACTTTAACTCCTGAGTCAGATATTGAGCTTGAAGCGGGGCCAGTTCGTGAACTTGTGCATCGAGTACATGATAAAAAAACAGAATCCTATCAGCTCAAGGTTATTGCCGATGAAACCGCCGACAATGCACGGGATGATCTGATACGTTTTAGTGAAATAGAGACCAAACGTATAGCCGTGCGTTTTGGCGACCAACTCTGGACGAACAAAGAGAAAAATAAAAAGTTTAATGGTCAAATTCAGCTCATCATTACTGGCAGTGAGAAGATGAAACTGGACTGCCAAGCCATGTTAGATATCTTAGTTGAGCGAGTGCATATCTGGGCAGTTGAGTCTGAAATTGATGCCGGCAATCGTAAAGAGCCTATCAAAGTCAGTTGGCAGTGGATTGAAGGCTAGTTAGCTATAAAGAGCAGGCGTTTTCCCTGCCGATATTCAGCGAATAACATAGGCAGCCATGATTAATGGCTATATATCAAACTCTCTACTCGGCTTTCGTTGCTGCTGAATATTCGGTGATTAATGACGGCCAGACCATTTTGCTCTGGATATGATGCTTGCCCAGTTGACGGCAATCTAGAATAACATAGCCACCCATTCTAAGTGACCCATTTTAAGTGGCTAAATATTGAATGGAATAACACAGCCCCCCATTCTAAGCGGCTAAATATTGTACTCTCTACTAGGATTGAGTTATTGCTCATTACTTGGTGATTAAAGATGGCCAGACCTAGA
>NZ_MCVI01000048.1 GCF_002873135.1 Shewanella sp. 10N.286.48.A6 | reverse complement strand
GATTCCACCACTCGGGCAAACTTGTTGTAACTTGTCGAAACAAGCTACGGAATCTGTTTTCAATTGCTGCAATTGCTTGCTGCCGCTGAACTTGGTGCATACTTTACTGGTTTTTCAGAATGGATCAATAAAAAAATGAAACTTATTGTTCAAGTGCTGACTTTGCAATCAATTCGTCTAAAAACATAGCTAAATTAGCCCTTTCAATTAAATATTTCACTTAAGCATGCAAAATATTCTGCACTGTCGATTTTATTACTGGTAATAAATCTTCAGCAAACCATGGATTTTTTGCTAACCAAATATTGTTGCGAGGACTTGGATGAGGCAATGCAATGATGCCCGAAGGTAAATTACGCCAATGTTTAACAGTTTCTGTCAGCGTTTGTTGCCTGTTTGGCAAGTGATAGTCTTGAGCATACTTGCCTATAAGCAAAGTTAACTTCACATCAGTTAAGTGGTTAAGTAAGGGTTGCCGCCACGTTTGGGCGCACATTTTCATTGGCGCTAAATCACCGTTTTTCCCCTTACCGGGATAACAAAAGCCCATGGGTAAAATCGCAATCTGTTTAGGGTCGTAAAGGGTGTCTTTGTCGATGCCTAACCAATCTAGTAACCTGTCACCACTTTTATCATCAAACGGGATGCCAGACTTATGCACCGCAAGGCCTGGAGCTTGCCCAGCAATAAGAATACGCGCTAGCGGATCAATTTGAATCACTGGGTTAACGCCATGGGGCAACGCATGCTGGCAAAGCTGGCATTGACGTACTTGTGCAACTAACGACGTTAATGACGCTGCAGGCATAACGCTCCCCTATCCTGTTTATAAATTTAACTATCTGGGCCTAAATATAAGCGACGATTGTTAATCCAATAACTGCTGTTGAATGGTGGCTAATTGCTGCTGGATATGAATAAACTGAGGTCGCATCGCTACGTCAGCCTGCAAACAACTAGACACTATTTGGCTTAATTGGCTAATGATCTGACTATCTGCAGTTGCTAACCTTAACTGGTTATTATCATGGCCTGTAAATCCATTAAAATGCCCCAATATGTCATCTAGCATATTACCTAATGCTCTGACTTCAATGGCTTGCATATACGCTGCTTGCTCTACTGCAAGCGCTGACAAGTCCGTTGCTGCGCCAAAATCACCAAATAGCATATTGGCATCACTATCAATCATGGTGTTGTGAGCGTATATATCGCCATGACTGACTTTATGTTGATGTAAATGGGCTAGCGCAGCTGCCATACTGCGCATAACGGTGACGATTTGCCTTAGGGATATATCCATGTCATCACAAAAGGTATCGCGAGTACAGGTTTCCAGTGACGGCGGTAAACCCAAGTTGTAATAACGCTGAGGAATGAGCTCCATGACTAAACCAAGATTGTCAGCATCAGCAATAAAGCCAAGTACGCCAATTAAATTAGGATGAAAGCCTGCTTGCAAACAGCAATGTAATTCATCTTTTGGGTAACCATCTGATGTCACCGCACCTCTGAATATTTTCACCGCTACGTCCAGTGCTGTGCCAGAGTCCTGCTGCCATTGTGCTTGATAAATCACCCCTGAAGCGCCTTGGCCTAATTGCTCCCCTAATGATAACTGCGCCATTGGCGTTAACGCACAACCACTATTAACAGCAGCGTCATCACTATTGATAACAGGCGCTGTTATAGGATTGCCACTAAATGCCAACCAAGCTAAATTGGGCAGTTTGAATAACCAATCTGGAATAACAGTCAATTCATTGGCTGAAATACGTAATAGCTCTAGTGATGTACATTGACTCATTGATTGCGGCAAATTGTTGAGCTTATTGCCTGCCATGGCAAACTTCTGTAGTCGATGTAGCTTGCCAATGGATTGAGGTAATTGCTCAATGTTATTGTCAGTGAGAATTAACCAGCGGGTATCAACAGGAAAACAATCTTCGGCAACTGTAGTTATTTGATTGGCTTTAAAACCGATCATTTCAAGCTTTGGGCATTTAGCAATGACATCTGGGATGTCAGTAAAACAATTAAACGATAGGAATAAAATTTTAAGCTGTTGCAACTGCTCAAACTCATCAGGTAGCGATGATAAACGGTTATTCGACAAATCAAGCACTTCAAGGGAATCAGCAAGCTTAATAATTTCCATGGGAAAACTGGTTAACCCTTCAGCTATCTGTAATCGTTTTATCTTGTTTTGGTGTAATTCACCAGACTGTAATTGAGCCAAAGTATGCAATGGAAATATCCTAAAATAAGCAGTAAGTCGCAATGGCGCTCATGATAAGCCAAACAGATAAACAAGTTAAGGCAAACCTCAGTAAACTGATTTACTATAACGCACAATAAACCTGCAATTAATAAAGGCTCAAAGCCACTATGCCAGCACTTAACAGCATCACTTTTTTCAGCCGCTTTGAAACAGACATTCTGTCAGGCGCTAAAACTATTACCTTACGCGATGACAGTGAATCCCACTTTATTGCAGGTGAAACGTTAACCGTATCCACCTTTGAGGAAGATAAATGGTTTTGCGACATCAAGGTTATTTCCGTTAATACAGTGCCATTTACACAATTAACCGACTTGCATGCGCAGCAAGAAAATATGCCCTTGGCAGTATTAAAAGCCTTAATACAGGAAGTGTATCCGGGTATTGAACAGCTTTATGAAATCAAATTTAAGGTCGTAACCCCTTAAATAAGCACATAACAAAGGAATGTAACATTGCACTATCTAACACTAATATTTTTATGGCCTATTTATTTAGTACAGGCTATTTGGGTAAAAAAAACCACCATAAAATTACCAGAGCCAAGCGGCAAGCGCGTTAATGCCTCATGCCGTTCGCCACAATTGTCGCTACTGATCCTAGGTGACTCTGCTGCAGCGGGAGTTGGGGTAAGCCACCAGCAACAAGCACTGGCGGGAAACATGGTTAAGCGGCTCTCTAATGATTATCAGCTCAATTGGCAACTGGTGGCCCAAAGTGGCTATAGCACCCAAAACTGCCTCAATAAAGTCAAACTCATGACCCATCAAAATCAGCTAACAAAAGCAGATGTTATTGTGATCTCTCTGGGCGTAAATGATGTGCTGAGTCCAATATCGGCAAAAACATGGATATTACAATTAAGCGAGTTGTGCGCATTGATCACATCAAAGTTAGGAGGAACACAAATTATCATTACTAATGTGCCTCCAATGGATCGATTTCCAGCGTTACCACAGCCTTTTAGGTGGTTTTTAGGCGCAAGAAGCCGAGAGTTCAACTTAGCTCTTTCTAATTGGGTTCAAACAAGCTCACTGCCATGCGAACAACTTAATATGGAATTGACGTTAGCTGATGCGCCAATGGCCATTGATGGGTTTCATCCAAGTGAGATTATTTATGCCCACTGGGGACAACAAGCATGCGACATGATTAAGGTGAAAGCGTAAGCCAGACTTCAACCACACCCCTTCAAAATAACTTTAAGAAATGAAATTGATATAGCCAAATTGCAAACACAAAAAAGCCCCAACTAATGTTGAGGCTTTTTCGCACCATACTCTTTAATACTAAAAGTCGTATATAAGCGCTTTATGGAAGAATAATGGTACCCGAGGCCAGACTTGAACTGGCACGCCCTATCTTAAAACGACGAGGGATTTTTTAG
>NZ_MCVI01000047.1 GCF_002873135.1 Shewanella sp. 10N.286.48.A6 | reverse complement strand
AACAGGGGCCGAAGTTAGCAACAAACGAAGTTAAAAGCTGGATAAATCCCCATCGAAAATCATGCGCTTTTCAGCATTTTTCGTTAGGGGCGGCGGGGCCTAATTCATTAATAAAGAGTATGGAGGGTAATGCTGTTGATACCCTTTTGGTTGGGTGTGGGTGGAAAACCCACGACGTTAATCCAAACGGAGTTTGGAAATACCAAAAAGGCATCAACAGTACAATTTGGGTGCGGACTAGGTATCACGACTTTGAATTGTTCATAATAACCGATTCTTTAAGCCACAATAATGCTTCTTTAAAATGGTCAGTATCAAATAACTTACATGAAGCGGGTTTTATAAGGTCTTGCGGATGCGTCTGTAAACTATTTGCTGGTCTTTATTGCAACAAAGCCTAACTTGTTAGGTAAAAACTGCAGGCTTAATAAATAACTCATAGTCAAAATTAGCTGTGTTAAGCAATTTAAATAAACTGATTTTCAGCTAATACCATGATTTTTAACTGCTTAAGGTTGCCATTAATTAGCTTTGGAACGTGTTTGGTGTGATTGTTAAAAGTGTTAATTGTCATACTGCTGTCACATTAGCGTCATAGACTTGTCATCATCGTCATTGATACTGAGCCTGTCTTAAATAACAACGCTTATAATACCGGAGCACAAAAATGAAACTTAAACAGCTAGTTGGCGCTATCGCCTTTTCTGCAGCTGGTGTATTTTCAGCTACATCTATGGCAGCCATTGATAAAACATTACCTGTGTACGAAAAAACCAGTGGTGTTTCAGGTAACTTGTCATCAGTGGGTTCAGATACATTAGCCAACATGATGACCTTATGGGCTGAAGATTTTAAACACATTTACCCTAACGTAAATATCCAAATTCAAGCTGCCGGCTCTTCTACTGCGCCACCAGCATTAACTGAAGGTACTTCTCAGTTCGGCCCAATGAGCCGTCAAATGAAGCCAAACGAAATTGAAGCATTTGAAAAGCATTACGGTTACGCGCCGACAGCTATTCGTGTGGCCATTGATGCATTAGCGGTATTTGTGCATAAAGATAACCCAATTGAAGGGCTAAGCATCGAGCAAATCGACTCAATTTTCTCATCGACTAAAAAGTGTGGCGGTGATGATGTAACGCGTTGGGGCGATGTGGGTCTTGAAGGTAACTGGGCTAAGAAAGACGTGCAATTATATGGCCGTAACTCAGTTTCAGGTACTTACGGTTACTTCAAAAAGAAAGCCTTATGTAAAGGTGACTTTAGAGCAAACGTAAACGAGCAACCAGGTTCAGCATCAGTGGTTCAATCAGTATCTCAAGGCCTTAACGCTATCGGATATTCTGGTATCGGTTATAAAACTGCTGGCGTAAAAGCAGTCGCTGTTTCTAAGAAAGGCACTAAATTTATTGATGCAACGGCGGCAAATGCTGCTAATGGTACTTACCCATTATCACGCTACTTATATGTTTACATCAACAAGCACCCTAACAAAGATTTATCACCAATGGATCGTGAGTTCATCCGTTACGTGTTATCTCTTCAAGGTCAGCAAGTTGTTGAGAAAGATGGCTATGTACCACTACCACGTAGTGTTGTAGCAAAAGATTTACAAAAAGCAGGTATTAAGCTGTAAGCTAAACTGCTTCTTTTTAAAAAGCCTCCATGAGGAGTATATAGTAGAAAGTATGTTTATTCTCGTGTGAGTGAGTGAATAGCTATATACGACAAGGGCTAGCTAAAGTAACAATGACGTACACACTATGTATAATGGTGTGTACGTTTTTTTTGCAACGCAATGTCGGTTGTCGTGCGCTCCATCTTGGTAGGAGTTTACACTACCTGATAAAGCAAAACCTCTAGCTAACTTTTGCCCCATAACAAGCTAGAGCAGGAATGAGGCTATACTAAAGATTCGTAATTTGACTTACTTTTCTTTATGCCTAGAGTTCTGACTATGTGGCCAAATTTACTAATCCACAACACATATACTTATGAAAATACACGGCCATTAAAAGAGAGTATCAGTAGATACTCTCTTCAGATTGATCTTACCTCTCTGAAGGGTGAGTCCAGTCAAAAGCCTTTAATGGGGCATCAACTGGTGTATGAGATAATGCATTGGTGAAATTTGAAATGAGTTTGCAAGCTAAGCCTGTCAACACTTCAAGTGCATGCCGCTCAGTGTATCCTACCGTTAGAAAGTTCTGCAACTTTTCATCACCTATATGACCACGATTATCTAGTAGCTCTTTAGTAAAGACATGCAACGCTTGTAGTTTGACATCAGGTAACTCATTTCCTTCCCGTAGTGCTTCAATAATGCTTTCTGGCATATTAGCTGATTTCATGATCCACGTATGACCAGGAACGCAATAGTGACAGTTGTTTTCAAAGTTTGAGGTCATCAGAACCACTTGAGCTTCGAGTGGACTGAATAGTGTACTTTGCGTGAATAACTCATAAGTCTTCAAATAAGCTTGATAAGTTGCGGGAGCATCTGCTAGCACTTTATGTAAATTTGGAATTAAACCAAGTGATTTTTTAGATTGCTCCATCATTTGCTTTGAAGCTTCTGGTGCTGTTTCAATATTGTGGTAGTTAAACATAATAATTCTCTCGGTTTATTATTTATTAATGGTGAAAGCGTTACGTAAGGCTTGAGTTAATCGTTCTTCGCTTGCTCTTAGTCGATAGTCTTCAGATTGATCTATCCATTGGATGACACCATGTTCATCAATTAAGATCGATGTTGGGATAGACATTGATTTGTATTCAAATGAAGTAGGAAATGGCAGCCCTAATATTGTTTTTGTTTTAGACGAGTCAGCCCCTAAAGCCTTGTGGTGTTCAACGCCGTATAGTTTAACTACTTTGAGTTCTGGGTCTGACAAAAGAAGAAGATCTAAACTATCTCGTTCGATGTGCATTTTTGCTTGTTCTGCCGTATCTCCCGACAACGCAACGACATTAACGCCATATCGATCTAGGGTCGGTTTCATATCGTTAAACATTTTTAATTCAGCACTACAATATGGACACCAAGCACCTCGGTAAAACTTAAGTAGAACACGTTGATTTTTTAGGTCATCAGTCGAATAAATCTCGTTGTCATATGTGGTTGATTCGAATTGTGGGAACTTATCTCCAATTACAACTTTAATATCACCTAGAGGAGTATCTTTTTGACTGAATACCCAAATGAATTTACCACCAAGAAATATGGAAAAGCTGGACATTAAGACAACGAAAACAAAGCTCCAATGCATATTTATAATCCCACTGATAATTGCACCTAGCCCCAAAAGGACACCTGCCGCAAGTGCTAGCATAAGGATGATAGGATTTTTGGGAGGCTTGTTCTTTTTTACTTTTAGAAAGTAATGCAAACTTCCAATCACCGTTGAGGCAAATCCAAGTAGTGATAGTGCTATAGCTGAAAACATCGTTTGTTCCTCATTGTTTTGTTTAATTGTACCAGTTAGTACATTTGCAATTAATGTACTAACTAGTACAATAGGTGTCAATAAGAATTTTATGTAGTTGTATAGATAAATGGCAAAGAAAAGACAGTTTGACGAGATTGAAGTGCTTGGAGTTATGGCCAAATATTTTTGGCAGCATGGTTATGCGTCGACTAAAATGGATAAATTATCGACCGTTACAGGATTAACGAAAACCAGTATTTACAACGCGTTTGGCAACAAAGAAACCGTGTTTAAATGTATAGTAGATTTCTATGTTGAGCATCACATGTCTGTGGTACTCAGGAAACTCGACTCGGATAAATCAATATCAGAGAATCTTCAATATTTATTTGATAGTGAGTTCTTAAACCCAGAGAATGATCTACTCACTTACGGCTGCTTAATTACAAACAGTATTGTTGAATTAAAATCAAACGAACCAGCCCTCTATGAGTATGTTATTAGGAAGTTTGAACAAGGTCGTATTGCAACACTGGCATTTTTTACTCAATATGAGAAAACAGAACGACTTATTGATGGTATAGATGCAGAGCATTTAACCGACTATTTCCTTACGTTTCGTCAAGGACTCAAAGTTCAATCAAGAGGGCAAAGACCACATGAATCTCTCGCTCGATCTATACATGCATTCATGCTTGTATTGAGTACATTTGAAAAATAGATTATGCGTAGACTATTCTCGAGCTTTAGCTTTGTTGTCGAGTTTTAGATGTCTAATGATTATGAGTGCAGCACCGTAGCAACACGGTTCTAGTTGAGTCAATTAGTTAATCGAGCAGGTAGTCTGCTTTATCCTTATCGCAATACTATTGAATGGTGCCTTTAAATGAAAACAATCAAATATAACGGACGTGTTGTTTTAAAAAAACAAGATATACCCAGTTTCAAACGTATGCCACGTGTATTTGTTGATAGCGAAGCGTGTTTTGCGTTTGTTACTAATGGCGATTTTAGCGTCAGGGAGCAGACAGAATCTGTTTCATTGAACAAAAACTGCGGAGTGTTAGCAAAATGCACCAACTACTTTTATGAAAATACCAACTACCCTAATGATGAAGGTGTAGGTGAAGCGATTGGCATCTTTCTTTACCCTGAAATATTTCAGTCACTGTTTAACTTTGATATTAGCCAGTCAAACTACAGGGTTGATTATAATATTATGCAGGTTGAAGTGGATAGATTGCTTGAGCACTATCGCGACAGCATTAGCATATTGCTAGACTCTCCAGAGTTGGCGGATGATTTGCTTATCGAGAGTAAGCTACGTGAATTTGTCATTCTTATGTCGAAAAGAACCAATGCTCCGTCCGAAGTCGATTTTCTTGCTTCCATGTTTAAACCTAATTTTGCCAAATTTGAAGATATTATCCAAAGTAATCTGTATGCGGATCTGAGTGTGAATGAGTTAGCGGCATTGTGTCATATGAGTGTTTCTACCTTTAAACGTAAGTTTAAAGAGGTATATTCAGAACCACCAATGAAATACATTACCAAATTAAAAATCAACAAAGCTAAGGTGTTACTGAAAGATAATAACTTACGTATCTCTGACATCGTTTTTGAAACAGGTTTCGAATCGGTTTCCACCTTTAACCGTACCTTCAAAGGACAAACTGGTCTTTCTCCCTCTGAATTTCGTTTAGCCTGACACCACACTTATTCCTTCTATTCAGATTCTGATTGGCTCGTTTGAGCTAATCTGAGCAATATTTGAACTTTTCTGAAGAGCCTACCTTCTCTGATTTCCATATAATTACTCCATCAATTAAACACAGATAAAGGTAACGAATTATGGGTATCAGCTTTAAAGAAAAGTATGGTGATTGGGCTCTTATCACTGGTGCAACGTCTGGCATCGGTGCTGAAATGGCGAGTCAAATTGCAGCAAAAGGATTGAATATTGTTTTGGTTGCTCGTCGAGAAAAAGAACTTGAAGAGCACGCAGCATTGCTTGCGGATCGTTATGGAATTAAAACAATGATTGTTTCAGCAGATTTAGCTACTACTGAAGGGGTTGAAAAAGTTAAGCAGGTGAAGCAAGAAATAGGTTTGTTGGTACTCGCAGCAGGTGTTGAAATAAATGGTTCATTTGCTAAGACATCGTTAGCTAAAGAATTACAGATGGTGCAGCTTAATGTTACCTCTGTATTACAACTTACCCACCACTTTACACCAGCGATGGTGGAAAGAAAACGCGGCGGCATTCTAATGGTATCAAGCCTTTCTGGTCATATGGTTTCTCCATATTTTTCAAATTATGCAGGTACCAAAGCCTATGTTCTACAACTAGGTGCTTCTCTTCATGGCGAGCTTAAACCCAAGGGTATTGATGTAACCGTTCTTTCTCCGGGGCTAACTAGCACACCGATGACTGCGGACAATGGTATTGACTGGTCTAAATTGCCAATGGTTGCAAAAGATCCTGCGGAAGTAGCCGAAATTGCTATCAACGGTTTAGGTAAAAAAGCAGTTGTGGTTCCAGGTAAACGTAATCGAATGACCGCTATTCTTTCTGGGATCATCTCCCACCAAAAGCAGGCAATAATGGGTGAATCAATGATTGGAAAAGCAATGCCCAAGAACAAAATGTAACCCCCAACAGTTTAAAACTTTAGTGAAAGAAAAAGGGAAAAAGGGAAAAAGCAATGATTAAAGTATACGTAATATACCCAAATAACGATGATGTGATTTTTGATTTTGATTACTACTGCAACAAACATGTTCCTATGATAGGAGAGCTTCTGGGAGACGCACTAAAAGGGGCGACAGTAGATGCAGGGCTAACAAGTGTTGTTCCTGGTGAAGCAGCGGCATATGTGGCGATTAGTACAATTTCATTTGAATCTATAGAGTCATTTCAAACGGCATTTGGCCCAAATGCAGAGAAGATAAAAGCTGATGTACCGAACTTCACTAATACCGTTCCAACAATTCAGCTTTGTGAGCAAAAAATATAGAACCGCAACTCTCTACGTTGAAAATGAGCAGGATACCGAATAATAAACAATTTGGGTTCTGCTTAGTGTTATTTAATGAAATAAAATTGAAGCTAAACGATTGATAAAAAGAGTTAAATATGAATAAGAAAATCAAATTGGATATAGTGTCAGATGTGGTTTGTCCTTGGTGTATTATCGGTTATAAGCGTTTAGATACCGCGATAAAAGAGCTTGGTATGGAAGATCGCATTGAGATTGAGTGGCAACCTTTTCAGTTAAATCCAGATATGCCACTTGAAGGTGAAGACCTACGTGCCCACCTTCAGAGGAAGTATGGTACTACATTGGAAGATAGCATTCTTTTCAGAAAAGAGATGACAGAGCTTGGAGAAGACGTTGGGTTTAAATTCGACTACTTTGACCGACTAAAAGCTGTAAATACCCTTGATGCTCATATTCTTCTAGAGCACGCAAAAAGTGTAGGCAAGCAAACCGAGCTTAAAAATCGATTATTTGCTTCGTTTTATAGCGAGCAAAAAGATATATCCAGCAAGAGTACCCTCGAGCAAGAGTTGCAAAGTCTTGGTATTAATGTTGACGAAGCAATGCAATGCCTAGATGACGATAATATGCGAAGTCATGTCCAGTCGCTGGAACAGAAATGGAAACAAGCGGGTATATCAAGTGTTCCAACAGTTGTATTCAATCGCGAGAGCGCTATTTCTGGAGCCCAATCAGTGGATACGTATAAGCAAGTATTAACTGAATTAGCTAAAATGTAATTCCTGCATCCCTCTAAAACGGACTTTTGCAATATTTTGGCGGTCTGAAAAAGGCAACGGTCTATATGAAAAATAGAGAGCTTGAAGTCTACCTTCATCATCATATACCAGTATCAAAGTCTCTCGGTATCGGTGTGAATACTTGTAGCAGCAAAAATATCGAGATTACTGCACCATTGAGAGTGAATACAAACCACATGAATACGGTGTTTGGCGGCAGCTTATCTGTTGTTGGTATTTTGGCAGGTTGGTCTTTAGTTTATGCCCAGTTAGAGGGTAAAAAACATCAAATTGTTATTCAAGAAAATAGCATTCGATACCTAAAACCCGCCAGAAAAGATGTAACAGCAGTATGTAAATATGACAACCTTACGGCGTGGCCTCGGTTTCATCGTGCGTTTCAACGCAAGGGAAAAGGTCGTGTTAAAATAGCCTGCAATCTATTTTGTGCGGATGAATTGGTTGCTACTTTTGAGGGAACATACGTCGTTTTTAATAAAGAGTAATAAGGTCAAAATGCAATGAAGGCTACAAAGTACTTGAATAAATTGAGCTTAGACATGGTTGACTTGGTTTGTTATCAAAAAGAAGTATAAGATAAAAAACTTAGCACAAGGTAAAGCTTCGTGATCTTGCCCTGTACTCTTCGGCTACCGTTCACCGCTCGTTTTGTAGATAAAGAGGGTGAAACTAATTATAGATCTTTGATAATTTCGGATACTTTTTCTAATCAATATTAGTCGACGTAGACAGAGTACTCTAAATGATTTCTGTCCAGAAGTGTGTTGCAAATGAGTACGCAATTATTGTGAACACCAACGGGCTTTTTGATGGTCGCTCAACTACAGGCACATCTTGCTACGCAAGAACGCAGAATAAGATGTGGATAACGCTTCGCGTTAACACACAGCTTATCTCCGCTTGTACCCGTAGTCACTCCCCAAAGTAACAAATTTTATTTTTATCTTTTTAAAAGCTCAACAAGATAGCTATTACGCCGATGTGAATGACTTGGTGCCTCAGTAATGGCTTTAAAATCATCTTCTGCCCCAACAATGTGAATTTCATGCTCAGCTCTAGTGATAGCGGTATAAAGCCATGCTCTGTCAACGATTCTACCTTTCTGCAAAGCAATGATAATGCGTGGGAACTGAGAACCTTGTGCTTTATGGAGGGTTATTGCATAACCCAATTCCATGCAATCGAGTACTGATTGTGTGACCTCAACTTTATCCCCCGTATCCAGCGTTACTTCACCATAGCTTTCACCCGAAGACTCAACACTGGTTAGTGTACCAAGAGAGCCGTTTTGAATGCCTTTGTCGTAATGGTTTTGCGTAAATAGAATCGCATCATTCAATCTGAGGTTTTGAATGAATCTCTCACCGTGCATTTCGAACTCAAGTCTATTTCCATTATGGTTGACGGCTTCTTGTGTTAGTTTATTAATGTCAGCAACGAGCGCTTTGGTCGGTGCCATAACACGACTGTTTTCAGGTGATTGCTGATACAAGTCACAACAGACTTGAGCAATGTCGCTCTTTGTCGTTTCGTGGAAGTGAATAGCGCCCGTACTTAGTTTCTCAGGTACGATGCCTTGATTAATGAGCTTGGAGTATTCGGGAATGCCTGTTGAACCTTCCTGACGCTTAACGATATCTAGCATGGTGTTAGCAATGGCTTTAGACAGAACGATATCGGCAAGTACCTTGCCGCAACCTATAGGCGGTAACTGGTCGGGGTCACCTGTAAAGATAATACGAACCGATGGATGAATATGGTTGACCAGGCGGTACATGGTCGGCAAATCAATCATGCTGGCTTCATCAATAACGAGCAGATGTTTTTGTTTATCTGAATCAATAGGTTCATTTCGCAGTAACTTTGCAATCGTTGAAGTGATAAAACCAATTGACTCATGCAAGCGCATGGCCGCACGACCACTTAAGGCTACAGCATGTATTTCAAACCCCATTATATGATAGGCACGCAATGCAGTTCTAAGCACTGTCGTTTTGCCTGTTCCAGCACCACCTGTAATGCAACTTACGGCGTTATCCAAGCATGTAGTGACAGCTTCTATTTGTTTCTTTGTTAGCTCATAAGGTAATTCACCAACCGCAGAGCAATATGCAGAATCTGCATACTCGTCATACAAGTTGTTTTGACTGGCAAGCGCATTGAGTCGTTTAGCAACGACATTCTCCATCAATAACTGAGCCGTTGGATGGTATGTGCCTGTTGTGTGATTTAATAAATACTGAGCTTTGTCATGTCCTGCTTTAAAGGCTTTGGCGACAAGTTCTTTGTCCTTGAGTAACTTGGTTAAATAAGTGCGTAAATCAGCTTGTATCGTGTAGGTATGGCCTTTCTCAATCTCTTTGCGTATCGCTATTTCAAGCGCTGCACTCAATCGTCTGTCATCATTTGTTGTGGCCTCAAGCTTCGCTTGAGAAATAGAATCCACCTCTGTAAAACTCATGCCGAAACCAATTAGCGCATAAGGATTATGTTTAATTGCTTCAATGGATTTCTCAGTGTGATACTTCAGCAAACGCTGCTGAACACTGGCAGGTATCTTGTGTTCAGACATCCAATTGCAGTAGGCTAGATTCTTGTATTTAGAATATCCCTCAAACAATGAGATAATGGAATCTTCGCTCAGAACACTTCTAAGCCGCTCTCTTGACTCTGGCGTATCTTTTCTCAAGGTTGCATGAAAATTCTTACCTAAAAGCTCCCAGAGCGCCCTTGCTTTGCTTTCACCAATACCTTTAAAGGCAGCTTCCCTAGCGATGAATCGGATCAGTTGTTCGCCTGTTTCTGGCAAACTGCATTCAACATACTCAGGTGACTCAAAGGTATGCTGCTGCATAACGTAATCGCCTATGTCCATGCTTTCGACTTGTCGACTTCCTTTGACTGACCAATACTGACCGATAGCTGGTTGTGCAGGCAATGTGTCAGGATCTACCTTTATCGTGACGTAGTATTTACCACTGTTGGCTCTGTATGAGTTTTTCTTTAGCGGTGTACCGCTGAATATCACCATCTTTGATGAGGTGTAGGGGATACTGGTGACGCGCAATTGGTCTTCGTGTAAGGTAGCATTCATCGAGGCATGAACCCCATTTCTGACAAGGTTTCTGATAATTCACCAAAGCGCTCAAGTTTACATTCAAGCTCTTTCACTTTGGTTTTTAATTCAATGTTTTCAGCCTCCAGTGCTGATAAGCGTTTTGAATCAAGCGCCTTGCGATTCGCCGTATTATCGTATTGTTTAGGCTTATCAGTTTCTTTTTTTGCGGTGTCGGTCAGTGGTGGCAGCACGCCTTTGTCGCGCAGGTTATCTTCTAGTTGTTTTAATGATTTTCGTAAATCAGGATTTTGATTTAGAGCTGATTTACCACAGCCTACGGCTTTAGCCACTTCAATACGATTTAGCTGACCTCTAAACACTATTTGTTTAAAGTCATCATCCTGTTGAGTTGCCACCCACACCTGAAACGCATCGAGGTTTTGCTGTGCTTTTTGCTGCCCATTTGCCATTAGTTATCAACCTCACCCAGTAGCTTGCGCAGGCCAGTCACAAAGCCTCGGGGGAATATTTCTGTGTTGAACTCCATGTCTTTCACTTGGCCTGCCTGCGTTGTTTGCCAGTCGTTCTTGTCCATACACTCATCGGAGATGGCATAAGCCAATGCCTTTTTTTCTGATTCATTAAGCACACCAGAAAGTGAGGGGAGCACTTCAATGCTTGGCTCTGCGCTGGCATCAAACTGACGGACAGGTCGCTTATCAATCGTGATATTGGCGTGTTGCTTAAGCAGGTTTACTTCTTTGCGGTAGCGGTTGCGCTCTGCGATGATTTGACCAAACAAAGCGCGGACGGCTGGGTCAGGGATGCGCTCTAACAACTTGTTGTCTTGTGGGACAGATTTGGAGCGTGATGTAGGTGATAGTGGCTTTTTAGTGTTGGTTTTACACTTTTGCGCCCATGCTTCAATCAAGGTGCGGTAATGCGTGTTTCGGGTAGCACGAAAAGCCTCATACGCCAATCCGCCATTTTCCGCAGACACCCGACCAATTTGCGTGATGGAGAAGTCACGCTGACCTGATTCTGCATAGGCTTTCAGGGTTTCGTTGAGCTTATCGAGGTTTTGCTGCGTACGAGGCACTTTGCCTTCTTTTAAGTCAGCCAGAATGACTTCAATATCGAGTTCCATTAGTCCTCCAATAAGTTCGGTAGTGCTATGCCATCAAGATTAATTGCTTTATCAGTCAGTGCCTGAATACCCTGAGAGAATAGCTTGTTATCAGTCAGGTATTCACCCGCTTCGATGTAGCTCGCCACCTTGCGGTAGCCTTCCAGCTTGTCGTCAGGGTCGGCAATTTTCGCCATTTGGCGCAGCATGGCATTGGCGGCGATGAGTTGTTGCTTGTCGTCCATTTCCATGAAAATTGGCTCAAAACCTTTTTTCATCAGTACACGACTGAGCTTGCGTGAGCGCTTTTCTATGGCAGGCGTTTTACGAAGTTCATCCTGTAAATCAGGATAGAACTCCGCATCATCACATATTAGGGAGAGGTGTAACAATTCAGAGTCGGTTTCGATAAATTTCAAGGCATGGCTGACATCTTGTTCAGAGCCAACCGCAATCAGCTTATCTTTGGCGTCATCCTCATTCCTGGCTTCTTCGACGCGAATGATTTTGTTGATAAGCTCAAAGCACGCTATCCAATCTTTGGCGTATTCATCGGCTTCGACTTGCTGTTTTTCATAGCGGCGCTGTAGTGCTTGCAGTTCATCATGCTTGATGAACGGCTTACCTTGCTCTTCACAAAAGAACTGTTCATCTTTGAGGGCTTCTAGTTCACCCTCAATTTCCACCGATAGGTTAGCGGCCTGATGTGCTTTGTAGCTCAGTTGATTGAAGTGGGCATTAAGCGCAGGTAGGTAGCGTGCTTCGGTAATAAACCAGCGGCAGCGGATACAGTTTTCAGAGCCGTGCGCTACGCTGTCGTAAACACGGTTGTAAGCGATTTTTGTATCTTTAATCACCTCACCACCGTTCCAGCAGCCACCAAGGGTACTGACTTCATCCGATTTCACGGTGTTGCCACCAACCAGACACATCCCACACGAGCGTTCTTCCCAGCCTATCGGATTACGGTTAACCAATGCCGCCTGAATGCTATCATCACTGTGATACACCATCTTGCATTGGATTTGCTCCATCGAAGCATCTTTAAGGAAGTTGCGCACTGATTGTTTGGATTTGGCATCCAGTGCGCCATGCGCTTCGTCCATCTTCTCAGCCATAACCGATGGAGTGATTTTGTTGTAGTAGATGGTCATCAACAGGCGTGTATGTCCAGCTAATAGCTTAGAAATCACAGGCAGTGGCAATTGCGTGTCCATCGTATACGCCGTGATGAGTGAGACTCGCAAACTGTGTAAAGGAAAAAGTGTGGCAACTTTAGAACCTTCTTGAGTACCTTCAGGGTAATCCACAACCAGTTTTAGCCGTTCTCCGTTATCTAGGGTATTACCACGTTCTGCCAGTTGGTTTTCTAGCGTTATTAGGAGTTGATACCAGAAAGGCGCTATATTTGCGTCACCTGCAATTGGTTTAGATTCATCCTCACCTTTTGCTGACGCATCACGAAACAGAAACGCAATTTCCCCCATGCTTTCTAATTGTTTATCCGACTTGCTCTTTCCAATATGCTTATTAAGCAGTGTGGTGCAATCGGTGGGCTTTGCAATGGGGTTATATTTTTCTTGCCAGTTACGCAGTTTCTCAAGCCAGTACAGCACTTCCTCGTTTTGCCAAGGGATGATATAACCACGCTCTAGTTCGTCTTTGTTTTGGTCAGCGGTTTTGTTGGTGTTGATATACAAGCCTGTGGAATACAGCCCTGTCATGGTGTCGTGAATGCGGCGGAAGATGCCTTTCCCGAACGGGCGCTTCTCGCTGCCAAGGGCAAAGTCATGTTTGGTGTTGAGCACCCATTGACCTTGCTCATAGCGCCATGTATCAGCCTCACCGCTGTCCAGCATACGCACCTGATAGGTACGCAGTGGTAGATGGAGCTTTATTAAAATCACCATCGCTTTGACAGGCGACCAGATTTGATGGACGGTGATTTTCTTCTTCCCCTCTCCTTTAATATGGCGAGTCACCTCTTTGGTGCGCCACACACAATCAGGATCGGCTTTATCAATCAGTTCTGGCTCAACTTCAAACCAATCACCATCGCCACCTCTTTCTCCTTGCCCTGTTTGCTGCTGCGCCCATGTCCAGTGCTTGAAATGACGGTAGTGGTAAGCAGGAAGTTGTTGTTCACCTTCCTTGAGATTTTGCTCAATGACGGTCAGTTCGGTTTTGTCGGGCAACGGACAGAGTATTTGGCGTAAGTCCTGAATATAGCGATACGGCAAGGGGTTACGCACGGTTTCCGTAGTGGAGGCTTGGCTCTTGATTTTGCTGAGCGGGTTTTGAACTAAGGGAGCAAGGTTGCCATGGTCATCTTCCTCGGAGAACACTTTTTCAATAACAAAGTCGATAAAGTCACAAGGAAAATTCACGCCTTTAGAGATGATAGCTGGGGCATTTTGTGTTTTCATTACAAGAATCTTCAACTCTTCGCTAGAGCATTGATGACCGCAGTAGCCCTTAAAAAACAAATCTATATCGCCGATGGCATAGGGTGCATATTCAGCCAGATAGGACTCAAAGAAACGATTTAGAGCATTTTGTTTATTGTTAATACCTGTCGTTTGAGTTGCCATCCACTCCGCTGCTAACTCCTGCCATTGCTGCCACTCCGCACCAAGCGTGGTGAGCATCCATGAGAAAGTTAAATCCGATGAGCGTCCGTCGAGTTTTCTGCCTTTGTTCGCCATTATTTACCTCTCAATTTTGGATGTTTGCCAGTGAAGTAGCCCTGCGGGTCGATGTCATCAAAACCATGCTCTACCAATGCTTTCCAGTCGAGTGCTTTGACTTTGGATTCAGGGTTTGCCAGTTGCAGCGTGGCTTGAGTGAGTTCGTCAGAGATTTCCTGCTGGCCTTTGCCTGTGTAGGGGATTTGTGAGTCTAGGGACTTATGGTGCATACAGCGTCGAATTACCAACGGGTTCAATCCTGAACGTTCTAATCGTCTGCCGTAATTATGTCGATGCCCATGTGGATCTAAGCCTTCTGCCTTGCTCGGCTCTAAACCAATGCGCTTCAAGCCGTTGGCGTAGTTATCATGGAAGGCGTTGATGGTGTAAGGGTTGCCGATAGCGCTATGATGAAACGAAATAAACGCATAAGGGTGATGACAGTCGATGCTGGCGCGGTACTTTTGGTAGTTTTTCCAAAGTGACATAAACACTTTGCCATAGTCAGTTGGAAACCATTGAACCTGTATGTAATTGTCTTTGTGGTCAACCACACGGTTCTTCCAACCAAGATGAGCTGTGCCTTTCATGCGCTGGCGAGGGATGCGAGCATATTGCTCCTTTAGATATGCTTCTCTGTTTGGTGTACCAGAACGACTTCGCCAACCATCAGGGGCTTTGCCATCTATTTCGTTGTAAATTCGAACGATAGCACTATCTGGCTCATAGGGATCTTCAAACACGTCTGTCACCCAAAGCGTTAAAGCTTCACTTTCGCGTAACCCGCCACCGTGCATGAGAAGGAGTATTAACTTGTCCCTGAGTGCCACTCGTGGGTCGCTCGCGCCACCGATGCCATTTATATAAAAATCTTCCCAATGCTTTTCAGGAAAGGCGATGGCGTCATCTTCGGTTTTGGTGAGCGGCGTGCGTCCTTTAATGGTTCGCGCCTTACGGATGGTTTTGTTCACAGTCTTATCTTCGATATGACCAAGGAAATCGTTTTGGTTTTTGCGATACCATGCAGCGTAATTCAATCGCTGCTCATGCGGGGTAGCATTACGCAAGGGATTCATGGACGCAGTGCCGTGCTTGTTTGCCAACCAATCTGTAAATGCCGTCAATCGATGAATATGCTTATTCACGTTACTGGTTGAACTTGGCACCCAATACAAACCTGATGGGTCAAGTCCATCCTCACCAATCGTTCCTGTATACAACCGCTTAGAAAAGGTCTGAAAGAGCAACTTCGGATCGTCAAACAATCCTCTATTTGCTTCCATATAATCCAGCAACAAGGACACCGCTTGAATAAACCCATTCATGACGGAGTTACTCACACCGTCTGCCTCTAGCTTGAGTAGGTAGTCTGTGACCGTACTTAACTCTCCTTGCTCAGTTAGCAAGATAGGCAGTTGGCTTTTGATGCCCGTATTGTCCTCTACAATCGTTGCTCTAACTTTTACTGATGACAAACCATGTTTTCCTTATACATATCGTACACACCATTTACTATACACCTGTTATGTTAAATATGCAAAAAAAAGGCAGATTTCTCTACCTTAATACACATTATACACCCTTTAAAGTTACTATATATAATTTTTAAGAGGCTTTTTTATTTCAAATAGTGAGCGTTAAGTTTACTAGATACACAGTGATACTCGATGAAAAGCGGCCATTGGTATACAGTACTCATTAGAACTTTTGGAGTAATGGATATCAAAATGCGCAAGCTTTGGGACAATAATCGTGATTATCATTCAGTGGCAAATACTGATCAGATAAAAGTGCATCATTTACAGTTAAACTTAGATGTTGATTTTGATAAGCAGCAATTAGTCGCTCAAGCGACACTGCAATTTAATCGCTGTGAAGACTGTAATGAATTAGTGCTAGATGGCCGGGATTTGATTATCGATACCATTACCGATAATAGTGGTCGCTTGCTTGAATTTAGTATTGAGCATATCAATGAGCGACAAGGCGAGAAGATTATCATTGCAGTAGGTGATGACATCAACCAAGTGACCATAAGTTATCGTACCTCCCCAAAGGCGCAAGGGCTGCAATGGCTGACGCCTGAGCAAACCTTAGGTAAACAAGTCCCTTATCTTTTTAGCCAATCTCAACCGGTTAATGCCCGCAGTTGGATCCCTTTGCAAGATACTCCCAAAGCGCGTATTACTTTTTCAGCTGCCGTTAAGGTCAATAACGGTTTACGGGCAGTGATGAGTGCGGCAAATAGTGACATTATGCCCGCTGATGGCGTGTTCCAGTTTGAGATGGAAAAGCCCATTCCGACCCATTTACTAGCACTGGCAGTAGGAGATTTAGCTTACGGGGCCATTAGTGACCGCTGCGGTATTTATACCGAACCTGTGATGCTAGCCAAAGCGTTGGCTGAGTTTGAAGATACCGAGGAGATGATATTAGCGGCTGAGTCCTTGCTTGGCCCATATCCATGGGATCGCTATGACATGATAGTGTTACCGCCGAGCTTTCCCTTTGGCGGCATGGAAAATCCACGACTGGCTTTTATTACTCCTACCTTGATAGCGGGCGATAAAAGCTTAGTGTCTACCGTAGCCCATGAGTTAGCTCACTCATGGACGGGCAACTTAGTCAGCAATGCCACATGGCGAGATTTATGGCTCAATGAAGGCTTTACCACTTACTTTACTAATCGTTTAGTGGAAAAAATCTATGGCAAAGAGCAAGCGGAGCTTGAGTGGGTTATTGAGTTTGGCCGCCTTAAAGAAGAAATGATCTCCATGCCATTAGCTGCGCAAACATTGCCGGCTAATGTGCAGCAACAAGATGCCAATGACGCTTTTAATCGCTTTACCTATGACAAGGCATCAATGTTTGTCCATGAACTTGAAGCGCGCTTAGGCCGTAACGATTTTGATCAATTCTTATTTGATTATGTGCAGCATTTTAAGTTTCAAGCTATTACCACTGAAACCTTTATTGAATATGCCAAGCAAACCTTGCTTGTGCAGTATCCCGAGGCCATCAGTGAATCAGAGTTGATGACTTGGGTATACGGTGAAGGATTACCCCAATGGTTTGTTGGGCCGACATCCATAAGCTTAGATAAAGTGGATTTGGCATTGCAGCAATTAAAGCTGGGCGACAGTGCGGCTAAATTGAATGTGGCTGGTTGGCGAGTGCATCATTGGCAGTATTTTATCAAACAGCTACCGCTGCAACTCACGCAGCTACAACTTACCGATCTTGATAGCGTGTTTGGCTTCTCGGGTTCACAAAATGCTGAGCTTGCCTGCGACTGGTACAGTGTAGCCATCCGCAATAACTATGAGATAGTGCTGCCAAAGGTTGCAGCCTTTTTAGGTCATATTGGCCGAGCAAAGTTTGTTAAGCCGCTTTATAACGAGTTATTAATTGCCGGGTATGAGCAACAGGCTTTAGCGATATTTCAGCAGGCAAGGGCAGGTTATCATCCTTCACTGCAAGTACAACTTGATGCACTGATGCAGCAGCTTTGAAGCTCGGCGCTATTGATTAACAATGGCTAAAAAAATGGCAACCCAATGGGTTGCCAGAAGTATTACTTTGCGGGTTTTGCTAATAATGCGCTAGCGTATTAACAATGCCCTAAATGGAGGATGATGATGAACAATGAAACCGGGTAAAACATAATT
>NZ_MCVI01000046.1 GCF_002873135.1 Shewanella sp. 10N.286.48.A6 | reverse complement strand
CGCTATTAAGCGATAACTTTAGCTACAACACCAGCACCAACAGTACGGCCACCTTCACGGATAGCGAAACGTAAACCGTCATCCATTGCGATTGGGTAGATTAGTGTAACAACCATTTTGATGTTATCACCAGGCATTACCATTTCTACGCCTTCTGGAAGCTCGATAGTACCAGTTACGTCAGTTGTACGGAAGTAGAACTGTGGACGGTAACCTTTGAAGAATGGAGTGTGACGTCCACCTTCTTCTTTCGAAAGTACGTATACTTCTGATTCGAAAGTTGTATGTGGAGTGATTGAACCAGGCTTAGCTAATACTTGACCACGTTCAACGTCATCACGCTTAGTACCACGTAAAAGTACACCACAGTTCTCGCCAGCACGACCTTCGTCAAGCAGCTTACGGAACATTTCAACACCAGTACAAGTCGTTTTAGTTGTGTCTTTAACACCAACGATTTCTACTTCGTCACCTACTGTGATGATACCACGCTCAACACGACCAGTAACAACAGTACCACGACCTGAAATTGAGAATACATCTTCAATTGGAAGTAGGAATGGCTTATCGATGTCACGCTCTGGCTCTGGGATATAAGTATCTAGAGCTTCAGCTAGTTCAACAACTTTAGCTTCCCAATCTGCTTCGCCTTCAAGTGCTTTAAGTGCAGAACCTTGAATAACTGGTAAGTCATCACCTGGGAAGTCATATTCAGAAAGAAGTTCACGAACTTCCATTTCTACTAATTCAAGTAGTTCTTCATCGTCAACCATGTCACATTTGTTCATGAATACGATGATGAAAGGTACGCCAACCTGACGTGAAAGCAAGATGTGCTCACGTGTTTGTGGCATTGGACCATCTGTAGCAGCAACTACTAAGATAGCGCCGTCCATTTGTGCAGCACCAGTAATCATGTTTTTAACATAATCGGCGTGACCAGGACAATCTACGTGTGCGTAGTGACGAGATGGTGTGTCATATTCGATGTGAGAAGTATTAATTGTAATACCGCGCTCACGCTCTTCTGGAGCGTTATCGATTTGTGCGAAATCTTTAACTTCACCACCATATACTTTTGACAATACAGCTGA
>NZ_MCVI01000045.1 GCF_002873135.1 Shewanella sp. 10N.286.48.A6 | reverse complement strand
GTACCATCACCGTTGTCGGTAAGGACACCGTCAGTGCCGGTGTAGGTAACTGAATCAATTAGCAGGTCATCACCATCTACGTCGGTAGCACCTGCCAGCAGCTGCTCATCGGTAATGATGATTACGCCGTCTTCATTCATTGAGAAAGCTTGGTCTTCTACCTCGGCAGCATCATTTACCGCGGTCACATCCACATTAAAACTCATCGAGTCAGTAGTCGTATCTGTGGTAGGTAGATCATCAGCGTCTATCTGACCATCAGCATTGTTATCACTTGAAACATTTACCTCAAAAGTCTCACTGTTGGTCGCAGTGCTTGCATCTGTTGATGAGGCGCCATCAGATATTTCAGTTTCGCTATTTGCACTTGATGGTGTTGCTGCAGACGCAGTTGCTGACGAAGATGGCGCACCTGAACTAGTTGAAGCACCTTCAGCCCCACCGATACTTTGGGCGCCTGAAGATACAGCCTCTTCAGGGGCTGCATTAGCTGCCCCTTCGGCCGCAGAGCTACTAGCTGCTTCCGTATCAGCATCTGAGGTTGAGCTTTCAACAGCTGATGATTGAGAATCTGTTGAACTAGGGGCTGCAGAAGAAGCCTCGGCATTGGCGGCCTCTGCATCATCAGTTTGAGAGTCATCTGTTGATGATTCTGAGCCGCCTGAAGGAGCCAAGCTTTCTTCTGCCGTTTGTATGTCTACCGATGATGTCGCAGTCGCAACAGTATTGGTGACTGTTGATTGATTATTCTCAGCCTTAGATGATGAAACCGTCGAGTCTTCTGTGTTTACTTGTTCAACAGCATCATTAAGAGCATCATTTTCAGGATTATTAGACAGGTTATCATTTGACATAAAAAGGCCTATTTATAAAATAATTAATTGAATTTAAAAGCACGGAATCCCCAAGAGAACTGGGCAGCTCTCTTGTTCATTTAATAAATTTTTTGAATCATTTCGGAAGGCCAATCAAACCCTAGTTTTTATTCACACCTATGTTAAAACTCAACATAACTATGCCTTTAGATTTAAACTAGCCTATATAATTAACGGTAGTCTATAGTTTTGAGTTTGTGTATAAAAAACACACTTTTTTGATCTGGATCAATAAAACAACAAATCAACATGCCAAGTTGACAGGTTGACAGGTTGACAGAGGAAGAGTATTCGAGGGGGTTGCCCAAATAGCGGCTAAATAAATAACGTTACTAGATTAAATGAAGCTATAAGTAGATTTAATATCAACTCAAATTAAAAGTAATATCCAAGAATAATATAAAAAGGCTAAGCCCCTTTATTAGTATTTTTAAAACTATTCATATGACGAATTATTAATATTGATGTGTAGCGCTTCAACAATAAATAGCTCAAAGCTGAATTTAACTATTACACTTCAACCAATACTAACCCCGACAATAGTCTGCTAATGCCAAACAATAATGACTCAATCGTAAAGCCTTAAGTGAATGAGAGAAGTTTAAGAATGGAAGCGAAAAGGATTAAAATGGCAAATGATCAGCTGATATTCCTCCATTAACAGCTAAGAATTAAGTTTTTCTCAGTAATTACCATTGCAGCATAGTTATGTCGCGATTTAGTTAAAGCGACAGCCAAATAACAAAAAAAGGACTCATTAGAGTCCTTTCAACAATCTTGCTCAGCTACATGTAACCAAGCTAGCTTAACAGCTAACTAAACCTAGCTACGTAGGCCGATGCCACGTGAAATAAGGTAGTATGCTACAAACCATAGCGAGGCACAAAAGCCTACCATAATGGCAATTGATAACGGCACACTGATATCAGCAAAGCCTAAAAAGCCGTAGCGGAACACGTTTATCATATATACCACAGGGTTTAGCGCTGACACGCCTTGCCAAAAATCAGGTAGTAATGATAGCGAGTAAAACACCCCACCAAGATAAGTCAGTGGCGTTAAAATGAAAGTGGGGATAATGCTAATGTCATCAAAACTTTTAGCAAATACCGCGTTAATTAACCCGCCTAACGCAAATAACACCGAGGTTAAAAACACCGTCATAATCACTAAGCCAACATGATGTAGGCTGAGGTTAACAAAGAACATTGCCACCAAGGTCACAATCAAGCCGACACTTAACCCACGGGCGACGCCGCCGCCAACAAAACCGGCAATCATCACATAATGCGGCACAGGTGCCACCATTAACTCTTCAATACTGCCGTGCATTTTGGCACTAAAAAAGGACGAGGCCACATTAGAATAGGAGTTGGTGATAACCGACATCATGATTAAACCTGGTGCGATAAACTCCATGTACGATACGCCGCCCATTTCACCAATACGGTTGCCAATTAAGTTACCAAAAATCAAAAAGTACAAGGTCATGGTAATGGCTGGCGGCACTAAGGTTTGTACCCAAATACGGGTAAAACGATTGGTTTCTTTAATTAAAATACTTTTAAAGGCAATCCAATAAAGCTTGTTCATTATTTTGAGTCCTTAGTTTTTTTAACTAACTCGACAAATAGCTCTTCAAGGCGATTCGCCTTGTTACGCATTGATAGCACTTCAATATTTAACTGGCTTAATTGGCCGAACAAATCATTGAGATTGTTGGCTTTTGCCAAATCTACTTCCAGCGTATGACCATCGACCAAACGGCAACTCATATTATTTAGGCTTGGCGCAGCTTCAATATCGCGGCGTAAATCTAAAATGAAGGTTTCCACATCCAGTTTACTGAGTAGGCTTTTCATGCTGGTGCATTCAACCAATAAGCCTTTATCGATAATGCCGATATTGCGGCACAGCATTTCAGCCTCTTCAAGGTAATGGGTGGTCAAAATAATGGTCACGCCTTGGGCGTTAATTTGCTTTAAGAACTCCCACATCGAGCGGCGAAGCTCAATATCTACCCCTGCTGTTGGTTCATCAAGGATCAACAATTGTGGCTCATGCATTAACGCACGAGCAATCATTAAACGGCGCTTCATGCCGCCTGATAACGCTCGTGCTTGGCTATCACGCTTTTCCCATAAATCTAACTGGCTTAAATACTTTTGTGCACGCTGCAATGCCACTGCGCGGGTCACGCCATAGTAACCGGCTTGGTTAACTACAATTTGCAGCACGGTTTCAAACTGATTGAAGTTAAATTCTTGCGGCACTAAACCAATGCACATTTTGGCGCGCTCTAAGTTGTTGTCGATATCATAATCGAACACTTTAACGCTGCCTGATGTCTTTTGCACTAATGAGCTAATCACGCCAATAGTCGTCGATTTACCCGCACCATTGGGGCCTAATAGCGCAAAAAAATCGCCCTGCTCTACGGTTAAGCTAAGGCCTTTAACCGCTTGAACACCGCTCTTATAGGTTTTTTGCAGGTTTTCGATCACCAACGCTTTGGTGGGGTTGCTCATTGTGATACCTCTGGTTCATGAATTGCGAATGACGTGCTGTTAATTACACTGTCTTAATTACATGATCTTAATGACCTAATGTAAATGATTAACACGCAAAATTTTCTGACGCCCAAAACAAAACTCCCGCCTATAGCGGGAGTTGGTCGACCACAGATTGGATTAATCTAATGGTACAACTTTAGCAATGTAAGGTAAGTTACGATATTGCTCTGCGTAGTCAATACCATAGCCGACGATGAACTCATCAGGAATGGTAAAACCAATAAAGTCGACTGGTACATTAACTTCACGACGCTCAGGCTTATCGAGTAATGTACATAATGCTAAGCTTTTAGGCTCGCGCAGTAATAACATCTCACGTACTTTATTTAAGGTATTACCTGAATCAATTAAATCTTCAACAATCAATACGTCACGTCCGGCAATCTCAGATGATACATCTTTAAGGATCTTCACGTCACGTGTGCTTGTCATTGCATTGCCATAACTTGAAACTGACATGAAGTCGATTTCAACATGGCCTTTGATACGGCGACATAAGTCAGCCATAAAAACCACAGACCCTTTCAATAAGCCGACCATTAGCAAACGTTCGCTGTCTGCGTAATGGGTATTAATCCTTTCAGCTAATATATCCAGTTTTTCGCTGATTTCTTCTGCAGAAATCATCACTTCTGTTGTGTGTTTCATATTACTCTCAATTGTCGATTTTTTCGGACTTGTCGTTGGCATATCCCCAACGATTTGTCAGCCCGTGCTCTATGCCCAAATGATCTAGAATTCGGGAAACCATGAAGTTTACCAGATCTTCTATCGATTTGGGATAATGATAAAAGCCTGGTGCCGCTGGCATGATGGTCGCGCCGTTGCGAGTCAGGCTTAACATATGCTCTAAGTGTATGGCACTAAAAGGAGTTTCCCGAGGAACAAGGATTAATTGACCGCGCTCTTTTATTACTACATCTGCCGCTCTTTCTAACAAATTATTACTCATTCCGGTGGCAATCGCCGCTAAAGTGCCTGTTGAGCAGGGGCAAACCACCATTTGCTTTGGCGCCGCACTGCCAGATGCCGGTGGCGAAAACCATTCATCTTTACCCAAAACCACCAGCTCACCAGCAGCATTTTTATCCATCTTAAAATGGGCTAATAACTGCTGACAGGCTTTTTCTGAGTTTGCGCTCAGTTGCAAACCTTCTTCAGTGGCAAGCACCACTCTGGCAGCACTTGAGATCATCAAAAACACTTGGTAATCGGCGGTCAGTAAGCACTGCAGTAACTTTAAACCATAGGGCGCACCAGAAGCGCCAGTCCACGCGAGACTAATGGCCTTTTCTTTTTTTGCGTACGGGTGGTTCGAATTACTCATATGTTCTCTTTTAATCAAGCTTTACCGCTTATACGGCCAAAACCGACTTATTGATGACTATTAACCTAATCTAACCTTATCTAAAAGGTTATTTTAGGGCATTTATCAATTGTTGATGGATACCATGAAAGCCGCCATTACTCATAATCACCACGGTATCACCACTTTGTGCTTGAGCTTTAACTTGAGCAATAATGGCGTCGATATCCGTAAACACGGCAACAGGAATACTGGCGCTAGCCATATTGGCTTTTAAATCCCAGCCGACATTGTCCGCTTGATACAAAAAGGCGCAATCCGCTAAGGCCATAGATGCTGCTAAAGTGTCTTTATGTACGCCGCTTTTCATGGTGTTTGAGCGCGGCTCGAGCACCACGATTAATTTACCTGTAGCTAAATCGCCCTCGCCCACTTTGGCGCGCAGGCCTTGTAAAGTCGTTTCAATGGCCGTTGGATGATGCGCAAAGTCATCATAAACCGCAATGCCATTAACGGTATCTAATAGCTCTAAACGACGTTTTGGCGGCGCAAATTGGCTCAAGGCTTCAATAGCATGACTTGGCGCTACGCCAACATGCCTTGCTGCTGCGATGGCCATTATGGCATTTTCAATATTGTGCTGACCGATTAAGCCCCAGTTTAATATGCCTTGGGACTCGCCATTAAACTTCACTTCAAACTCATGACCGTCTGCAGCAATGGTTTTACCATACCAGCCTGTGGCGCTATGCTCAGTGGCATAAAAATGCTCTTGCTCGCTCCAACAACCTAATTCAATCACTTGTTTTACCGCCTCTACTTCAGCAGGCCAAATGACTTTACCTTCACTGGGAACCGTGCGGATAACATGATTAAATTGGCGCTGAATAGCAGCCAGATCGGCAAATATGTCGGCATGATCAAACTCAAGATTATTAACCACTAAAGTACGCGGGCGGTAATGCACAAACTTTGAGCGTTTATCGAAAAAGGCACTGTCATATTCATCGGCCTCAACCACAAAAAAAGGCGAGTTACCTAAACGGGCTGACACGCCAAAGTTTTGCGGTACGCCACCAATTAAAAAGCCCGGCTCATAGCCGCAATATTCTAATACCCACGCCAACATACTGGAGGTTGAGGTTTTACCATGGGTGCCTGATACCGCCAGTACCCAGCGTTCTGGCAAGATATATTCTGATAAAAACTGCGGCCCTGAGGTGTATTTAATGCCACGGTTTAATACTGCTTCAACACAAGGATTACCACGGCTCATAGCATTACCAATGACCACTAAATCTGGCTGATTTTCACCTTCTTTACCCAGCTGTACGGGGTCGAAGCCTTGAATAAGCTCAATACCTTGCTGTTCTAGCTGGGTGCTCATAGGTGGATACACATTGGCATCACTACCGGTGACTTTGTGTCCCATACCGCGGGCTAATAACGCTAAACCGCCCATAAAAGTGCCACAAATTCCAAGAATATGTACGTGCATGCCGTTGCTCTACTTAAAAAATAATCAGGGGGCTATTCTAATGCAAATAGGGGGTTAATGTCAGTTATCGCTGCTAACAAAACAGGCAAGCATAAATGCTTGCCTGTTTTAAGGGGCTATCCATAAGCTTAGATTACTGCTTAAGCCTTGGTTGTAGTTTTAAGTATTCGTTTTAGCTTGCAGCAGCGCGGTTAACTTATCTATCTTATCGTGCAGCTGCTGAATATCTTCCGTGGTTGCCGCTGTTTTTGACTCAACGTTTTTATCATCGTTGACCTCTTGCTCTTCACGCATTATTTTAGTTTCTTCCCCCATCACATCTAGCACTGCGCCCACCATCATGTTTAAAAACACAAAAGTCGTTAAGAAAATAAACGTCAAGTAATACAGCCAACTTAGTGGATACACTGCCATGGTTTCGTACATGATCGAGGTCCATGACTCGAACGTAGAAATACGGAACAATGTCAGCATCGCAATAGACACATCGCCCCATAAAAAGTCATTCACATGGGCAAAAAACATGCTACCAATCGCGCCATAAATATAGAAGATTACAAACATTAATAATGCAATATAACCCATGCGTGGAATGGCTTTAAGCAGCGCATTAATCAACATTCTCAGCTCTGGCACCATAGACACCAGTCGTAACACCCTGAAAATACGTAATAGTCGCGCCAGTAATATGGTGGAGCCACCCAATGGTACTAAACTGCCAATCACAATAATGGTGTCGAAGATATTCCAGCCCTTGGAGAAGAAGGACTTAATACCATCACTGGCCATGTAGCGAATAATGAGCTCAAACAAAAAGAACACTGTAATGGCAATATCCAACACATATAAGCTGTTTTCAAGCCAAGTAGGCAAATGATAGGTGTGAGCACCAATAGATAATGCCGACACAATAATCACAAAAATAACAAATCCCTGGAAGGTTTTGCTTTGGTCAATTTTTTTTAGTACTGAGAGCATACCTGTTGCTTGCATAATGAATGGTTTTCTCCAAATGAGGCGCACTTTTGAGGACAGCAGAGCCTACTGAACCATGCTTAAATTAGAATTAAAAGCTTCAGCTATCACTAATATTACAGTTAATAAAATACTTAGGTTGGCAACTAGCCTTGATAAATCTCTAGCGGTAAATCATCAGGATCGCTAAAGAAAGTGAACTTCTTGCCAGTGTATTCATCGATTCGAATAGGCTCGACATCGACATTGTGTGAGGTTAAATGCGCCACGACCGCATCAATATCGGTGACCTTAAAGGCTAAATGACGCAGTCCTTGAGCCTCAGGATAACTGGGGCGTATAGGCGAGTTTGGAATAGAAAACAGCTCAATCTGACTGCCATCTGCCAGCTGTAAATCAAGCTTGTAAGATTGGCGATCTTCACGGTAGTTTTCTGCCAACACCTTAAAGCCTAAAACTTCAGTGTAGAAGTGTTTTGAGCGCGGATAATCTTCACAAATGATCGCCACATGATGAATACCTTTAAACATAGCCTTTCCTATTCAGTTAGTGATATTAGCAACTGCTGTAAGTCAGCTTAACGGCCTTTTTTAGACTGCGCTAAGGCTTTTTGGCGGGCTTGTTGCTTAAGGGATCCCTTTTTCGTTTTACGGGTCACGGGGGCAACTTGGGTTAAATCGGGCTCAAACCCTTGCTGCCATTGCTGTGGTAAACGTCTATCTAAAAAGGCTTCCAGTTTTATTAATTGCGGCTCATCATCAACACTTAACAAAGTAATGGCTTGGCCTGCTTTGCCAGCGCGGCCTGTACGACCAATGCGGTGAATGTAGTCTTCGTTTTGAAACGGCAGCTCAATGTTCACCACATAGTTTAGCTCATTAATATCTAGCCCTCTGGCAGCAACATCGGTGGCCACCAGCGCTTTAATGTCACCCGATTTAAACTGCGCTAACACGCTCTCACGCATTGTTTGCGAAAGATCTGCATGAAATGCCACAGCATTAACCCCCGCTTGTTTCATTTGCGCAGCTGCTTTATCCGCCCCTTGCTTGGTGCGGCTAAAGATTAACGCTTGTTGCCAACTTTCTTTGTTAATCAAGTGACACAATGCGGGCATTTTTTTATTCGCATCAAGGTTATACACCCGCTCAACAATTTTGGCCGCTGTCGTATTGCGCTCGCTGGTTTCAATCACTTGAGGCGATTGCAGCAGTCGCTTACTGAACTTAAAAATTCGCTCATCTAACGTTGCTGAAAACAATAAGGTTTGGCGCTCTTTTGGCAGGCGCTTTAATACCTCGATAATTTCATCTCTAAAGCCCATGTCTAACATGCGGTCGGCTTCATCAAATACCAACTGGCTGATGTTTGATAATGTCATCACTCGATTACGTAAGTGATCTAATAACCTGCCCGGCGTAGCAACAATAATATCTGCCCCCGCTTTAATGGCATCAGCCTGCGCTTTAATACTCACGCCGCCATACACCATTAGCGAGCTAATTTGAGTGTGCTCGGCATAGGTTTGAATGCTTTGGTTTACTTGTTGGGCCAACTCACGTGTTGGCACCAATATTAACGCGCGAGTGCGTTCTTGATGCTCACAAGGCGATGTATTAACGAGTTTTTGTATTATCGGCAATGCAAAGGCTGCGGTTTTACCCGTACCCGTTTGCGCCCCAGCTAATACGTCTTTTCCGGCAAGCACCACTGGAATTGCTTGTTGCTGGATCGGTGTAGGTTGCTCGTAACCTAAACGGGCTAAATGCTCAACTAACTCAGCTTGCAGCGATAACGAAGAAAAAGACATAAACACTCCTAAAAACAGATACCCCAAAGTTTACCATGCTGGTTATTTTCTCAATAGGAAGAGTTTTGTCATTACCATCAGCTTGATGATGTCATTTGTAGGCTATTAATTAGTGCATACAACTGCCAAGACACAAAAGCGAAACATTTCGATCACAAAAGCATCAACTTTGCGTAAGACCTTGTTCATATAACCGCTCTATGCTTTTCAAGTTTCCAAGGGTTGAGCCACGAATTGCAGCCTACCCCACCCAACTCGTCAATAGGATAGACAACATAATGAATAAGACCTGGAAAGCATCATATGGTGTGCTTGCTTTAGTCATTTCAAGTGCCCTAAATGCTGAAGTGCTACCGACATACCAAACTGAAAATGCTTGGTTTACTGATGCACAAAGCGCAATCGATGCAAAACTGAATACCAATAATCAATTCAAAGCTAAAAACGTGATCATTTTTGTCGGTGATGGCATGGGCGTTTCTACCCTAACGGCATCACGCATTCTTCAAGGGCAATTGGCAGGAAACCCTGGTGAAGAAGGCTACTTAAGCTTTGAAACATTCCCCCACACTGCTTTAGTCAAAACCTACAACGTTGATGCGCAAACCCCAGATTCTGCAGGCACCATGACAGCAATGATGTCGGGTCTTAAAAGTGATGCTGGTGTATTAGGTGTTGATGAAGACATCGTGCGCGGCGACTGCTCAACCGTTGCTGGTAACGAAGTAGTCACAGCGCTTGAGCTTGCTGAAATTAAAGGTTTAGCAACGGGTATTGTCTCAACTGCGCGC
The DNA here is from genome assembly GCF_002873135.1 of Shewanella sp. 10N.286.48.A6. GTDB lineage: Bacteria > Pseudomonadota > Gammaproteobacteria > Enterobacterales > Shewanellaceae > Shewanella. The sequence continues at coordinate 86,522 of NZ_MCVI01000045.1, read as the reverse complement.
ATTACCCACGCGACACCCGCTGCAACCTATGCAAAATCTGCCGACCGCAACTGGGAAGATATCTCAGACATGCCAGAAGATGCGGTAACTGGCGGCTGTAAAGATATTGCCGATCAACTAGTGAATTTTGAAGCCAATGTCGAAGCCCGTTTTAAAGGTGTTGATATTGATGGTATCGACGTGGTTATGGGCGGCGGTCGTCGTCATTTTTTACCAAAAGATGCCAGCTTTAACAGCGCCGATGCCGTGAGTGAGATTGAAGGCGATCGCACAGATTCACGAGATTTAACCGCTGAGTGGCAAGCAAAATACAGCGAAGGTGTTTATGTAATGGATCAAGCAGGATTTGATGCCATTGATACCGAAAACACCAAGCAGCTGATGGGGTTATTTAACGAATCTCATATGCAGTATGAAGCTGACCGTGACAATGATGTTGCAGGTGAGCCATCAATTGCACAAATGACCAGTAAAGCTATCGATATTCTAGATAATAACGATAACGGTTTCTTCTTAATGGTGGAATCAGGCCGTATTGACCACGGTCATCACGCAGGTAGCGCTTATAACGCGTTAACCGATGCCATTGCATTGTCTGATGCCGTTAAAGAAGCGGTCGCAAAAACTGACCCAAGCGAAACACTGATTCTGGTTACCGCTGACCACGGTCACGTGTTCACCATTGCCGGTTACCCAAAACGCGGCAACCCTATCTTAGGTAAAGTTGTTGGTATCGGTAGCACTGAACCTTCAACAGCATCTGATGGCCTACCTTACACCACTTTAGGTTACACCAACGGTAATGGCTTCCACGATTTAGGTGATGAAACCGATGCTGACGCAGGTTACGGCGAAGACGTTAACGCGGGTCGTCAAGACTTAACCAATATTGATACAACGACTTCTGGTTTCCACCAGGAAGCCTTAATTCCAATGAGCTCAGAAACCCACTCAGGTGAAGACATCACTTTGCATGCACAAGGTCCAGGCGCACAACTGGTACAAGGCGTTGTTGAGCAAAGCGTGGTATTTCACCTTATTGAGCAATCTCTCGACTTAATTCAGCAATAAGCAGGAATGAACATGAAAAACTTAAATCTATCCCTAGTCGCCCTTGCTGTAATGGGTCTATCTGCTTGTTCAGACGGTGATGATGGTTCAAACGGTGCCGATGGTTCGAACGGTTCAAATGGTTCAACGAGCCTTATCGTGCAAACAGCTTTAGCCATTGGCGATGCAAACTGTCCTAACAGCGGCGTGCAAATTGACTCAGGTATTGATACCGACAGCGATGGTGAATTGCAAAGCACTGAAGTCACAGCCACTGAATACGTCTGTGCTCCTGGTAATTCAACCGTTAGCACCAGCGACATATTAACCAGCGTTAACAACGATTGGTTTGTAGCAGGTCAGCAAGAAATCACCGCAGCACGCCAAAATTGGCTTGCTGCCACAACGCCAAGTATGGCTACAACGAGCAGCGCTAAAACATCAGTACCATCTGTTGCGGCAACTAATGCTAGCGCCTTAAACGAATTACGTGGCAGTGCTAAAAACGTGATTTTATTTGTCGGTGACGGCATGGGCATTTCAACGGTGACAGCAGCGCGTATTTTAGAAGGCCAAATGCAAGGTAAAAACGGTGAAGAGCATAACCTTTCATTCGATACCTTCCCATTTGCAGGCTTAGCTAAAACCTACAACGTTGATGCACAAACCCCTGACTCAGCAGGCACTATGACTGCAATGATGAGCGGCGTTAAATCTGACGCTGGTGTCTTAGGTGTTGATGAACATGTTGAGCGCGGCGACTGTAGCACTGTTGCGGGCACAGAGTTAATTACCGCATTAGAACTGGCTGAGATCGCGGGTAAATCTACAGGGGTTATCTCAACGGCGCGTATTACTCATGCAACGCCAGCGGCGACCTACGCAAAGTCAGCTGATCGCAACTGGGAAGATATTTCCGACATGCCAGAAGATGCGGTATCCGGTGGTTGTAAAGATATTGCTGACCAATTAGTCAACTTCGAAGCCAACCTAGAAGCGCGTATTAGCGGTATTGATGTTGATGGTATCGACGTGGTAATGGGCGGCGGTCGTCGTCACTTTTTACCTAAAGATGCTGCTTATAACTCAGCAGATGCCGTCAGTTCAATTGAAGGTGACCGCACCGATGGTCGTGACTTAACTGCAGAATGGCAAGCCACTTATGCAGACGGTGTTTATGTGATGGATCAAGCAGGTTTTAATGCCATTGATGCAGCTAGCACGACTCGCGTAATGGGCTTATTTAACGAGTCTCATATGCAGTATGAAGCTGACCGCGCTAATGATGTTGCGGGCGAGCCATCAGTTGCAGAAATGACCGCTAAAGCCATTGATATCCTTGATAACAATGATGAAGGTTTCTTCTTAACCGTTGAGTCAGGTCGTATCGACCACGGCCATCACGCAGGCAGTGCATACAATGCCCTAACGGACACAATTGCATTTTCTGATGCGATTGCCAAAGCCGTTGAAATGACCGATATGTCAGATACGTTAATCATTGTCACCGCCGATCATGGCCACGTATTTACCATTGCTGGTTACCCTAAACGCGGTAATCCAATCTTAGGTAAAGTAGTTGGCATTGGTAGTACTGAACCATCAACTGCGGCAGATGGCATGCCATATACCACATTGGGTTACACCAATGGTCGCGGCTATAAAAACCTCGGCACTGAAACCGATGCCGATGCTGGATACGGTGAAGATATTACTGCAGGTCGTTTTGACCTAACCGATATCGACACTGCTTCAACAGGTTTTCACCAGGAGTCTTTAGTGCCGACTAGCTCTGAAACCCATGCGGGTGAAGATGTCGGTGTTTATGCCTACGGCCCAGGGGCAATGTTAGTTAACGGCACCAATGAACAGAGTGTGATTTATCACATCATGGACTTTGCTGCTGATTTAACTAACAAAGCTAACGCTGCGCAAACCAACTAGTCATTACTGTAATTGTACTAAGAGCTGTAATACTAGCTTTAATAAGATCAGTTCTTTGAACAGTAATACGAGCAGTTGTAATAAACCCTTTGGCTGTAACCCAGTTGCAGCCATAGGGTTTAATTAATTATTTAGTCTTAACCTATTTACACCGACATTGAGCAAAATAACCAATGTCATAGGAGTTTTTGTGAAGTTATCACTGCCTTTATCATTCATGCTATCAAGCTTACTCATCACGTTATCGAGCGCTGCTCAGGCTCAATGTGAGTTATCACCATCAAACTTGCAGGCAAGTTATCAACTCACCTCCTCTGATAATTCGCCAAACGTATCGAGTAAAAATTCGAGCCACACAAGCAAGCTAAACCTATGGCGTCAGGGAAACACTGTCGCACATCAATATCCGCAAACAGACATTACCGAATCGTGGTTTTTGCTCAATAATAAGCAAATCAAACCCACCCGCTTTTTTGATCATTATCAACGCGGTATAGAATACCAACCCGGAGAAGTCGTACACGGGAAATCTGAACACGACTGGTCATATCGTTATCAATTTATCTCTGACAAGCTTATTTCACAGTTAACCCTTAGCGCCGAAACAGGCAAAGGCTGTGAGCGTCAGCAAGTATTAACTCAGACCTCTGCCAACAGTAAAATTGAGTTAGTTTGGTTACCAGAACTTCAACTTATTAATCGTTTTAGCTGGACAAAAAACCAAGGAAAACATCAAACACATGAGCAATGGCAACTGACTGAACTCAGCCATGATGCAAATAAAATCACTGCTTTTTTCAAACAACTTAATCATTACAAAATGACCGATTACGCCGATATTGGCGACGATCATAGCGATGAGTTTTTAACTAAAATGGTGACATTAGGATTTGTTGAACACGGCGCATCTGGGTTTTATGACACAGAAGGAAAAGCAATCAGTGATGGGCATTCACATTCTCATTAACATGGACATGGGCATTAAACTGTTTAGCTAATTTAAGATTAAGTCTGAACTAGTACAAATAAAGATGCTATGAATGAACATGGCATCCTCTAATTTACTGGCTAAAGTCACTATGCCACGACACTGGAAAATGTAAGCCAAGGATATCTTACATATCAACAAGTTATAAGGTGCAGACTAAAGGTTATAGAAAAAGTCGCAATCTTATCGGTAAAATATATACAGCAAAAATAACATTGTAAAAATACTACCTAGCCTGATAAAAGGGGCAAGAACTGATTAATGACGATAACAATCTAGAATCTATTTATCGTCCACTTAAGCTTTCTGGATTGTTCTCTACGTTCGGATTACCCCATAAAAGATTCAAGTGAGGATAGCAAAGAGTCGTTTGCTATCCCGATTTCAGGCTAAATCATAAATAACATCCACGGTGTTATTTTTTCTTTAAAGGCCCCATTTTTGAAGCCCTTCTTGCCTTGTTAAGTATATCTTTTGGATTACCTTCTTCAGACCAAGGGTATTCTGTAAATTGATGTCTGATTTTTAATAGATGCTTGGTGGCTAACAACCGAATTTTACTTTTATAGCCCACAAAGGCATATATATTCCGCGCCTGTAAACTGAAGTAGGAATCTTCTCCTTGCACACATAAGTCGTCTTTTTCTATTTCGGGTATTTCAGCTTTAATCTCATCTTGCAGAAATAAGTAAGCAGCCATGGGGATTTCACTAATGGTGTCATAAGACCATTTGTCTATATGAGCACAAAGTATCAGGGAATTATAGTAAGGGTCTTTTTCGGCCAATCCATAAGCAAACCGATACATCTGGTCTTCGCTGCCATACCAACGTTCACTCAATGCATGTAACGTATACATTGCTGCTGGTAGATGCCTCCCTTCAATAGCTAGCAGCTGATTAAACACATCTTTAACCATTCGTGCGCTAGGTGATCTTCCAGAAAAAGCACTGATAATACCGAAATAAAGCTCTGCATCTTCAGCGCCTTGTTCCAGCGCGATATTAAAATACTCATCAGCTAAAACCATTCCATCGTGGAAGGCTTGTAACTTATCATCAGGAATGTGCTCAGCAAAAGTATGCCCTCTGACTTTCCAAGCCTTGGCCATTTCTATCGCACCACTAAACTGCAAGGCTAAATATGATGTACTACTGAAACGCCACTCGCTGTAGAGGTCTAAATCAGTGACTTTTTCAGGAATGGCCATCATCAAAAGGTGACGTTCATCACTCGATAAATGAAGGTATTGCTCCTCAAAAGAACGCCATTGTTTGTTTTCTAAGTAGCCAACAAACTCATTAAATCTGGGGTAGCCTAGCGAGGAGTCAACTTTATCATGCAGAAAATATCCTTGAAATTTTGCATAATAATAAATTATGGTTTTTATCATTAAAGTCCCTTTAAGATAATAAATTAGTTACGAATTGATTAGCTTAAATATCTTAACAATCAATCGAATACAAAGCTAAACTTATTCCGATAACCTTAATGCCACAATGGCAGTCATTCATTACACCGCATCTAATTCAGGTTCATGTCCAATGGCAGGCGGCTTGGCAGTGCTTGTTGCGCTTTTACTGTAAGCAGCGCCAGCAAAAGAGATACAAGTCGCAAGCAACATCATTCCCACTATCGCCCATAAAGAATCTTGGCTAAACAATGCAGCACAAGCGCTAACTAGCGCACCAATCACATACTGCGCCGTACCTAAGGCAGCGGCAGCGGTTCCCGCATTTTTAGCAAAGCCATTCATAAAACTGGCACTTGAATTAGGCATAATGCCACCAATAGGGCTTGTGACTAACACCAAGGCTGCAACGGTCAAAAGTAAGCTTTGTGGCATGAAAAGTGTGACCAGCAATAACACCACGACAGCAAGCAATTGCATGAAAGTAAAAGCCTTTAGTAGTGCTGCAGGTTCATATTTATTCAATAATCGATTATTGAGCCGATTAACGGTAACTACGCCTACAACATTCAAAATGAGCAACGCAGAGAACATTTCTTCAGTCACATCGAAGTGTTTGATATAAGCAAACGGCGCATTAGCTAGGAATGTCATCAACATAGCAAAACCAAATGCTTGCGCTAACAAGAAGCCCATATACTGGCGCTGTTTTAATACAGCAGCATAACCGCCAAGGTGCTTTTCTTTAGCAGCCTCTTTAGGTTTGTTATTGTGATTTTTCAGGTTCATTTTGAAAGCTAATAACCCTAACAAAACACCAAAGCCTGCCATTAAAATAAATATCCAATGCCAACCTAAGGTTTTTAGCACCAAAGTACCAAATGAAGGCGCAATCGATGGTGCAATCATCGAAATAAGCATAATCAATGAAAATAACCGCGCAGATTCTTTACCTTGTGTATGGTCTCGGATAATCGCTGGTATACCGACGATAGAAATCCCGCCGCCAATAGCTTGAATAATTCGGTACAACCATAGTGTTTCTATTGATGTGGTCATGGCAATGAGCATGCTACCTAAGCCAAATAGAAACAGCCCAAGCCCGATAATAGGTAACCGACCAAAACGATCAGACAGCGGTCCACCAATTAACTGACCGATTGCTAAACCAAAGATGTAAATGCTCACGGTAACAGACACAAAAGCAATATCGCTATTAAGCTCAGCGGCAATAATAGGTATCGCAGACAAATAACTGTCAATGGCAAATGGTGATAAAGCAGACACTGCCGCCAGTAAAAATAACAATGATGTTGAAATATGCTTGTTCATAAGACCTCTATCTATCTTTCCAGAAAGATAATAACTAGAAAGTATCTTTCTAGCAAGGTATATTGATAGCGAATAGGAGACTTAAATGCCCAAACCAGATTCGATCAACCAAATATTACAAAAGTCAGCCGACAATTGGCCGGAGTCATTTGCCACAATATCGCCATCCATCTTACGGCTACATCGAATCCATACTTATTTACACCACAATATGGAATCAGTCGTAAAACACCATCAATTGCAAGCTGCCGACTTTGGCGTGTTAGAAACATTACGCAAAGAACCTGCCCCCTTTTGCTTATCCCCTACTCAACTATACTGTGCGATGCTATTTAGCTCAGGCGGATTAACTAAAGTGCTCACTCGGCTAACAAATGCAGGCTTAATTGTCCGGTTAGATAACCCTGAAGACAAACGTAGCAAGTTAGTGCAACTGTCAGATAAAGGAAAAGTACTAATTGAACAAGTGATACTAGAACTGCATCAAAAAGAGCAACGCAAAATGGCTTCGTTAACCGTTGATGAGCAGCAACACTTGGATGCGTTATTAAAAAAATTACTCGGTGTTTGGGAGTAATACTGGTGCATTTTTGATTTCAAATGCACTATCTTTATCATTACAAAAATAAAATAATTCGAACATCGATTAAATAATGATTTCTGTAGTTAATCAAAGGGTGAAATGGAGCGAAAATGGATAAAGCACTGCAAACCATGATTGAGAACATGCCAGAAAAAACCGGCAAGTCATTACCAGAGTGGCTTGAGATACTTGCACAGCAGAATATTGAAAAGCATGGAATGGCAGTTAAATATTTAAAAACCGAACATGGAGTAACCCATGGCTTTGCCAATACGATTGTGACCTTATCAAAACAAAAAGATGAGTCTACTGATGAGTTAGTTACCCAACAATATCAAGGCAAAGAAGCACTGACGCCAATCTACGATTTACTGATTTCTATCGTAAGTGGCTTCGGCCAAGACGTAGTAATAACCCCTAAAAAAGCGACAGTGAGTATCATTAGGAAAAAACAATTTGCCCTGATTAAACCTGCGACCAAAACCCGTATCGACCTAGGGTTAAAAATCAAAGACACACAACCTCAAGGTTGCCTTGAAGATTCTGGGCCTTTTGGTGCAATGTGTAGCCATCGCATACAATTAAAAGATATTGCGGATGTGAATGATGAAGTAAAGCAATGGTTGCTTTTAGCATACGATCAATCTGTTTAATAGCAGTGATACAGGTTAGCTGCTTAAACTGAATTCATGAGTTAAGAATTTCAGTTAGGCAGCCAAACCAACCCATTAAGCTCGATAAAAGCCTTTCATTACCTTCCCGCCGTACTTGGACCATAACCACCAAACTTGGTAGCAAAATAGCCAATAATCCAACCCGCGATTAATCCATCAGCAACAAACCAAAACGGTGATTGTAATGCACCGCCAAGACCAAATATAGCCACCATTAAGGCTTGAATTTGATCATAGGCCACAAAGGTAAACACCAGATTCATCCAGCCGCCCATTATGGTTGCGGTTAGCCACCAAGGCATGGCTATTTTTAACACCGGATGATAATCAAATACCCCAGCAAGCCCAATAATGGCGCCAAAAGTGATATACCACAGCAGTAATCCCCACAAAAACAATAAACTGGTTTCTGGGGCAAGCCATGGCACTATCCAAAAGCACAATACCCCAAAGGCTAAACCGATAAGCTTGCCCACGGCGGTGCGGGTGACTAAAGAAGGGTTAGAAATCATAATGACCTCCATACTATTTGAATGAGTCAGGTAAATCACCTGACTGATTTAGCCACGGCGATTAAGGGCTGCTATTAGCGGTTCACAACAGCGTTTATTCACCGCCAAGGTTGTTGTAAATACCTCCATATTAGCCCTATCTGTTAACCCTCAATGTGATCTTGGATAATCAATGCTTGGATTAATACTTAATTATTAGCCAAGGCGAAACAGCAATAAGGCTCGCTCATTGTCAGTGCTTTTATTAGTTTGACCATCATCAAGCTGAGCATCATGAATAAAGCCATTGCTGATAAGCACTTTAATAGAACCCAAATTATCTTGGGTCACTTCGGCAAATATTGGCCTTTGAGTTTGCTCCGCTAAAAAGACTCTTAAGGCATTAGTACCGATGCCCTGACCCCAATAGTCTCTCCCAAGCCAATATCCCAATAGCCATTGCTGCTCACTTTGCCATAAAACCACACTGCCAACGATATCGTTATCAACAATTATCGCTTTGGCTGTTATATCAGCATGACTCAAAATATTGCTCTGCCAATGTTCAAAAAAGGCATTACGGTCTCTCGCCGGAAAATCGGCCATCTCATTAGCCTGTGGATCGGCTTGAAACTGATATAAATGTTCTAAATCGGTGGCTAATACATTCCTAAGCTGTAAGTGCATGCTTCCCTCTCATCTTTCATTCCATTAATTGCATTTCGACGCGCTCTTTTATCAGTATGCTTATGCAAAATTGCCAAAAATTGATAAACTGTCTGGCTTAAACCTAACCTTTCTTCAGATTAATCTCTACTCACAGGAAAACCATAGTGACCGATTCATCAATGCGCCTTAATAAATACATCAGTGAAAGTGGCATATGTTCAAGACGTGATGCCGACCGTTTTATTGAGCAAGGCAACGTGTTTATTAACGGTAAGCGTGCACAGGTCGGCGACCAAGTTAGCTTTGGTGATAAAGTAAAAGTAAACGGTCAAGATATTGAGCCAAGAGATGCTGAAGATTTAGTCTTTATCGCCCTTAATAAACCCGTGGGCATTGTCAGTACCACCGAAGGCACCGAACGCGATAACATCGTCGATTTCGTCAATCACTCAACCCGCATATTCCCTATTGGTCGTTTAGATAAAGACTCCCAAGGTTTAATCTTTTTAACCAATAATGGTGACTTAGTTAATAAAATCCTCCGCGCGGGTAATAACCACGATAAAGAATACGTGGTCACGGTGAATAAACCCATTACCGATAGCTTTATCAAAGGCATGGGCGCTGGGGTACCGATATTAGGGGTAGTCACGAAAAAGTGTAAGGTTGAACAAGTATCACCGTACGCTTTTAAAATCGTATTAGTTCAAGGTCTTAACCGCCAAATTCGTAGAATGTGTGAACATTTTGGCTTTGAAGTCACCAAGCTTGAACGCCAACAAATCATGAACGTCAGCCTCAAAGGTCTGCCAATCGGTGAATGGCGTGATTTAGATAAGCAAGAGCTAGATGTATTGTTTGAGATGATTAAAGACTCATCATCAGAAGACAAAAAAGCCCCAAAGAAAAAGTCTCAGCCTAAAGTTAAAACCGTAGCTCGTGAAAAAATTGAAGGCCCAGAGCACTTTATTCAGCACAACCGCAGCACCAAGCATAAAGGCCAAGCAAAAGGTGGCGGTAAAGGCCAAACTAAAGGTCAAGCTAAGGGAGCAGGTAAAGGCGGCAAAGGTAAGCCAAGTGGCGGTCGTAAGCCAAATCGCGCGCGTTAATTAAGCCGAGTTGAAATTGCGTCATTCGCCTTACTCGTTTTAACTCTCGCACTAGAAATAAAAAGCGCCAATATAAGAATATTGGCGCTTTTTATTGTTTGCAGCTCAGCTGCAAGCTAACCGTAGCAATACATTCGCTGGTAGATATAGCAACTCTGAAACAAGCCTAGAGATGGTTGTACTAGCGCAATAATAAAACAAAAAATACCAATAACTATGAAACACCCAAGGTAATTTAATCAGGTTGCTGCAAAATTTAATGGTAAATGACTAAAAGTCACTTAATTTAAACCCACACTCATCAAAGTAAAATCCTTCCTAACCGATAATTTATTTTTCTAGCTTAGATGCTCTCTAACGCTAATAAAGCAGCCCCTATCGAACGAGAACAAACTCATACCACATCCTAAAGTATGTGTAGATAAGCCAAGCACACCCTTTGTGATAATTGTCAAAAATAATAATAACCGCCATGATCGCTGCGCGAGTTTATTTAAGCTCGCAATAAAGTGAAAATCATCAAGCTATCACTACAGATAGTTAATACATGGATATGGAGTTTTTAAATGGATTTAAATCGTAATTGGTGCAAAACAATTATTGCGTCTGCACTTACAATAGCTTTAACGGGTTGTGGTTCTTCTGATTCAGATGAAGCAACACAGAAGAATGTTGCACCTTCTATTTCATCAAGTGCGCTAATCACTGCGACAGAAGATACTGAATATCGTTACCAAGTTACTGTAACAGATCCTGATGATGCTAATAACGGCACTGATTTAGGCTTTTCATTAACCAACCCTCCAGAAGGTATGAATGTCTCTGACACAGGACTTATTACTTGGACTCCGACTGAAGGCATATTAACCTCCGGGCTAATGTCTGTAATTGTGACTGATGGTGGCGAGGATAATGCTGTAGCTTCAGGGCAAAGTTTTGAAATTATTGTCACACCAGTTAATGATGCTCCTACAGTTACATCTGTGGACGAGCAAACAGTCATTGCCGGCTCAGCATTCTCTTATCAACTTATTGTCACTGACGTTGATGATGTCGATATTGAGAATGACATTAGCTTTGAAATGATTACCGGTCCAGCTGAATTATCGATTTCTGCATCAGGCTTAATCAGCTACGACTCTACTGTCACCGAAACCACCAAAACTGATATTTCGATACAAATTGCTGACGGCGGTGAAGATAGCGCTGCGCCAGCTATCGTTAACTTTACACTTGAAGAGCAGTTTTTTATCACTTTAAATGGTATGACAATTAACTATTTCAACGGTGAAGCTATTTCAAATAGCCAAATTGCTGTTTCAAATGGTAATGAAATCATCCAAAGTATCGATTCTAATGAATCTGGCGCTTTCTCTGCGAGCGTACAAGATACTCAGCTAACTGAACGAATGACCTTTACCGCTGATGCGACAGGTTATTCAGAGGCGGCGTTGAGCATTTCAAATAATGAAGTTGCTCAAGTTCATAATTTATTACTGCAGCCTGTACACACAACCGTTAACTTTGACGTCACGCAAGCAACTGAATTAACTGTTGAAGGTAGTTTATTAGTAAGTTTGCCTGAAAACAGCTTAGTGGATGCCGATGGAAACCTAGCGGCAACTGCGGTTGTTGCAGAGCTTACCGTCATCAACCCCGCCATTGATATTGAAATGATGCCTGGCGATATGTTAACAACCACAGAAACGGGTGAAATTGCACCAATTGAATCATTTGGTGCAATTACTGTTAGCTTCGAAGATGAATCAGGTAATCCATTACAGTTGGCTGAGGGAAAAACCGCTGAAATTCAGATCCCTGTTGTAGGATTTAATCCTCCAGCGACTATCCCGCTTTACTATTTTGATGAAGTATCAGGCTTATGGATTGAAGAAGGTGAAGCTACGCTCATCACCGACAATGGTGCACAATACTACGCTGGAAATGTTAGCCACTTTACCACCTGGAATGCCGATAGAATCTATGAAACCGTCATGATAAATGGTTGTGTTGAAGATGCCGAAGGAAATCGATTAGCTGGTGCCAGAGTTATATCTGATGGTCGTGATTATTTAGGTCGTTCACTGACTTATTCTGAAGATGACGGAACATTTAGCCTACCGGTTAGAATGAATTCAACTATCCTACTTGGCGCTACCATTGGGTTTCAAAGTCGCACTTCAATTATCGACTCTACCGATTCGGATTTAACATTAGCTTCATGTCTAGTGTTATCAGAGGCGTTAACTAAAATAACCTTAAACTGGGGCGAGGCGCCACGGGATTTAGATTCTCACCTTTATATAACTGATGTCGATGGCAATCAAAATCATGTCTATTTCTACAATCCGAGCGTAGTAATCGAAGAAACTATCATCGACTTAGACGTTGATGATGTAACTAGTTTTGGCCCTGAAGTTATCTCTATTCCAGAATTCCCTGTAGAAGGCACCTACGATTATTATGTGTACAATTTTTCTGGTAGCCCTGAAATCGATCCTGCCAGCACTCGAGTAGAAGTTATCTTTGAGAATGAGCAACATTTATTCACACCGCCAACTGAAAATATTACCCGATGGTGGCATGTAGCCAGTATTGAAAAAATGACTGATGGTGAATTAGTCTTTACCTCACACAATGAGTGGGTTGACGGGCCTTCGTCTTCACAAGCAGTTGAAGAGGTGCCTTTACAAGCAGTTGAAGCGACAATGTCTATCAAAAAGCTAGACTCTGTGGTGAAAGGATTAATTAGTAGCAAGTATTACGCTGAAAAATAATTAACTAGCTAAAATAACTGCGACTTAAAATAAAAGGCATTGAGCGTTAAGCTTAATGCCTTTTTTATATTAACCATTAAATTGACTGAATATTTACGCGCTTTTCACTTTCCAGTTAACCGTCTCGCCCGCAAAGAATGGCACGATTGGATTCTGATTTGGCAAGATAATTTGCTCAGGAACAACCCACTGTTCTTTAACTAATGTCACTGTACCAGTATTGCGCGGCAAGCCATAAAAGTCGGCACCATGTAAGCTGGCAAAACCTTCTAACTTATCTAACGCACCTAAGTCATCAAATACTTGGGCATAAAGCTCTAGTGCAGACCATGCGCTGTAACAACCCGCACAACCGCAAGCTGACTCTTTACGGTGCTTTTCATGGGGCGCAGAATCTGTGCCTAAAAAGAACTTACTTGAACCCGTTGCAACAGCCGCTTGCAATGCTTGCTGATGAATATTGCGCTTAAGTACTGGTAAGCAGAAGTTATGTGGGCGTACGCCGCCAACTAATAAGTCATTACGGTTTAGCAATAAATGCTGCGGGGTAATGGTTGCGGCAATATTGTTTGGGGCGCTCGCGACAAACTCAGCCGCATCTTTAGTGGTAATATGCTCAAACACCACTTTAAGATTTGGCATGGCTTCAACAATGCGCGCCATATAGCGATCGATAAAGATTTTTTCGCGATCAAAAATATCAATGTGCGATTCAGTCACTTCACCATGAACTAGCAATAACATGCCTTGTTCGGCCATCACTTCAAAGATAGGAAATAATGCATCTAATGCTTTTACTGCAGCATCAGAATTAGTGGTTGCGCCAGCTGGATATAATTTTGCTGCCACAACGCCCGCCGCTTTGGCATCAATAATGTCTTGAGCGCTGGTGTTATTGGTTAAAAACAAAGTCATTAACGGCTCAAAACTGCTACCAGCAGGACGCGCCGCTAAAATGCGCTCACGGTAAGCTGACACCATAGCTGTATCGGTAACAGGCGGTACTAGGTTAGGCATCACAATCGCACGTTGGAATAAACGCGCAGTGGCAGGTACGGTTTCAGCTAGCATATCTCCATCACGGAAATGTAGGTGCCAATCGTCCGGCGTAGTCATTGTGAGTTGCGTCATTGTGAGCCCTTAATATCAATAGCAATAATTGCGCGCTATTGTGCCTGAAAAGGGCTTTTTTTGATAGGTGCTAAACTTAAACGCTGACTTTGCTGTAGCAAAAAATCTGTGGGTTATTGCTAGAATAAATTACCGCTATACTGTTGCGAAAACAGTGGCGAAAACGGTGACGCTTTATGTTAGCAATATAAACTGACAAATTAGCAGCTCCATCAACTGAAATGCCCCTAGGTATATCAACGCTACCTCATTAGCGAGTATGCTAATAACTCAGCACTAATAACTCAGTACTAATCACCACAGCATAATCAATAAAAACAACTAACAAGGACCTGTTTGTGATGACATCCATTCCCCAATATTTTACCCAGCAGTTGACTAAGCGCTTTACACTAGGCTTTAGTCAGCCGCTAAAACAAACGGCAGCCATATCATCCGCGATGCTGCTATCTTTTAGCGTGAATGCGCTACCGCTAGAGAACATCAAACTACCGCCTAATTTTACTATCGAGGTGTATGCCGAAAATGTTGAAAATGCCCGTCAAATGGCATTGGGTGATAACGGCACCTTGTTTGTTGGTAGTCGCCGCGCGGGCAACCTTTATGCGCTTATCGACACTAATAATGATTTTAAAGCAGATAAGCAAATCATATTGGCGAAAGACTTATTTCTCCCTTCAGGCATCACATTTCATGAAGGCAGTTTATATGTGGCAGAAGTGGATAAAATATGGCGCTATCGCGACATCGAAAAACACCTTCCCAATACACCTGAACCAGAACTCGTCTATGACCAGCTGCCGGACAAAGCTCACCATGGTTGGAAGTTCATCAAATTTGGCCCAGATGGCAAGCTGTATATCCCAGTGGGCGCACCCTGTAATGTGTGCGACGATGCATTGCCGTTCGCTTCAATCTTAAAGCTTGATGTTGATACTAAACAAACCACCATCGTCGCTAAAGGTGTACGCAACAGTGTCGGCTTTGATTTTCACCCTGACACGGGCGAATTATGGTTCACCGATAATGGCCGCGACATGATGGGCGATGATTTACCCGATGACGAGTTAAACCGCGTCAGTAAAGAAGGTCAGCATTTTGGTTTCCCTTATGTGCATAACGCTAACATTAAAGACCCAGATTTTTATGATGCAGCTAAAGCCAAACTGAACACACCGCCAGCGCTAAATCTCGGCGCCCATGTGGCAGCATTAGGCATGGAGTTCTACCAAGGCGAGCAGTTTCCTGCTGAATATAAAGGCCGTATTTTCATTGCCCAACATGGTTCATGGAATCGCAGCAGCAAGGTCGGCTATCGCATCATGCAAGTGACCTTGGATGGTAACAAAGTAAGTGATTACCAACCGTTCACCACAGGCTGGTTGCAAGGTGAACAAAGTTGGGGCAGACCTGTAGCGGTATTAACCATGGCAGATGGTTCGCTGCTGGTATCTGATGATGCCGCGAATGCGGTTTATCGGATTAGTTATTCTGGTGAATAGTGGGTTACCTTTTTCCAAACTCGTTTGGATAAATATCGAAGTTTTCTGTCTGGTTCATTTTGATCCAATAACTCGAGCGATAAAGAATTTAGCTATCGGAATATATGAGGAGCTAGGTCCCGATGAACGGTAATTTTTTTGAAGAGCATGATTTTTCCCTGTGGATTTTTGCTGTAGGAACTACAGTCATCATGTTAATGATGATTGGAGCTGGTATTGCAGCAGCTATATTTGTTTTTTCACTTGAATACTTGTTCGGAGACTTTACTCCAGAAAAACTTTGGGGGATTCTTATACCCATTGAGGTCATTTTAAGCCTGAGTATTACCTTTACTAATATCATAATTACACGGGGATACCCGAAAGCAGCTAAAGCTAATAAGGCAATTATATACATTATCTTGGCATGCTTTTTATTTGGCTTATTATTTTTTGATCATGAGTTTAAGTGGTTATATCTAAGCTTTATTGCTCTGCCCGCTACTGCATTTTGGCTAATAAATACCACTAAGTACAAAGCATATCTAGCTTATTTTGAAGCATTACACAAAGACCCTGAAGCGTTTAGGTTACAAATGGAAAAAAGGGTTAGCTGATTCCTGAAGCTTCCAATGATGGGCGGCTTGTTGGTATTTTCAAACTCCGTTTGAATTAATGTCATGAATTGAGCCTTAATTTGCCAAAGGGTAGCAATCACATTTCCAAACTTCATTTGTTGAATCAACGTCGTGGCGCTTCGCCCACACCAGACCAAAAGGGAGTGAACGGCAACTCCCTCTTGGAACACCCACCCGCTCCAACGAAATAATCTGAAAAACGATTATTTCCAACGGAGTCTGATCCAGCTTTAAACCTCGTTTGTAGCCAGCTTCGGTAAGCTTTAACTCTGGTTTATTGAAGCTCTAACGCTTCCAATAGGCGTCCCATCCCCTCGAAAGCTAGCTGGAATCTTAAGTGCAGGATGCACTAAATGCCTTGAAGCACATGGATATGCGAGAAAGGCCATGTCTGGACTCACGCAATTTTATTGCTTACCTCAATTCAAATTGAACATTCAAATTAGAGCAAAAGCAGTATGCTTTTTCTTTATCAGTTCATATTTTAAATACAGCAATTAATAGCAAACGAATCTGCAGACTCAATAGTCTCCGTTGGAAGTGTCCGAATGCGTTGAGCTAATTTGCGTGATGGAGGCAGGACGCCGACATAGCCTCAGTTGAGCCAGGGATGGCGAATCTGAGGCGATAGCAAATTCGCTCTATAGCATGAGGGTCAACACTTCGTCGGAGCGGCAAGGGATGTCGAGAAGGGAAATGCTGTTGTTTCCCTTTCGTCGGGTGTGGGCGAAGCGCCACGACTTTGATCTACTTATTAACTAACCTAATAAAATGACTTTTATTGATAAAACCTAGCAAAGTCACCCACAAAAAAACCAGCCACTTTTTCAAGTAGGCTGGTTTTTTAATCGTGATTGTTAAGCCAACGGCTTAACCAACAATTACCCTTGTGGGCGCATCGCTGGGAACAAGATCACGTCACGAATAGTGTGTGTGTTAGTGAATAACATCACTAAACGATCGATACCAATACCTTGACCTGCAGTTGGTGGTAAACCGTGCTCTAGTGCGCGAATATAATCGGCATCGTAGAACATCGCTTCATCGTCACCGGCATCTTTAGCATCAACTTGTGCTTTAAAGCGATTGTCTTGATCTTGTGCATCGTTAAGCTCAGAGAAACCGTTAGCCACTTCACGGCCGCCAATGAAGAACTCGAAACGGTCGGTGATGAAATGGTTGTCGTCGTTACGACGTGCAAGTGGTGAAATGTCAGCTGGGTAACCAGTAATGAACGTAGGTTGCATTAACTGAGGCTCAGCGGTTTCACCAAAGATTTCTTCAAGTAGTTGACCACAAGTCCAGAACTTCTCGATTGTCATGCCAAGGCTCTTAGCCAAGTCACGCATGAACTCAACGTCTTTAACTTCTTCGTAAGTCATAGACTGAATGGTTGCGTTGTCAGGGTTGTATTTTTTGATAGCGTCTAACATGCTTAAACGTGCATATGGGCCACCAAAATCAACAGTATGCTCACCGTATGGTAGCTTGGTAGAACCACAAAGCTCAGTAGCGATCGAACTTAGCATTTCTTCAGTAAGATCCATTAGATCTTTGTAATCAGCGTACGCCATATAGAATTCCATCATAGTGAATTCTGGGTTATGACGAGGCGATAAGCCTTCGTTACGGAAGTTACGGTTAACTTCAAATACTCGCTCAAAACCACCAACCACTAGACGCTTAAGGTATAGCTCTGGTGCGATACGCAAGTACATCGCCATATCAAGTGCATTGTGGTGCGTTTCAAAAGGACGCGCGCTAGCGCCACCAGGAATGCTGTGCATCATTGGGGTTTCAACTTCCATGAACTCTTTTTTGATCATGAAGTTACGGATAGCTGAAACCACTTTAGAACGCATAATAAATGCATTACGTGACTCTTCGTTAACGATTAAGTCAACGTAACGTTGACGGTAACGCGTTTCTTGGTCTGATAAACCGTGGAACTTTTCAGGCAGTGGACGCAATGCTTTAGTGAGCAATTGGTACTGCTCCATGTTCACATATAAATCGCCTTTACCAGAAAGGTGTAACTTACCGGTCACACCGATGATGTCACCAATGTCTAAACCTTGGAATGTGGCTTTAAGATCTTTTTGAACATCTTTACCCGCGTAGGCTTGAATGCGACCAGATACATCTTGGATTACCAAGAATGGGCCACGTTTAGCCATAATACGCCCAGCAATTGAACGGTTAACGTCCATGCCTTCAAGCTCTTCTTTAGTGAAGTGACCATATTCAGCTTGAATATCGGCAGCTTTGTGTTTGCGATCGAAGTTATTTGGGTGACCATTTGCAGGGCAGTTTTCGCGGATGTGATCTAGTTTCGCGCGACGTTCTGCAATTAACTTGTTTTCGTCTTGGGTTTGTTCAGTCATCTTCTTCTCTCGTTAAAGGCCAGATTTAAGGCTAGCTTCAATAAACTTGTCCAAGTCGCCATCTAAGACGCTTTGGGTATTTCGGTTTTCAACACCGGTACGTAAATCTTTAATACGGGCATCATCAAGCACGTATGAACGGATTTGGCTGCCCCAACCAATATCTGATTTGGCATCTTCCGCGGCTTGCTTATCAGCGTTCTGTTTGAGCATTTCTAACTCGTACAGTTTCGCTTTTAATTGTTTCATTGCAGCGTCACGGTTCTTATGTTGCGAACGGTCATTTTGACACTGCACCACAGTATTAGTGGGTAAATGGGTAATACGTATTGCTGATTCGGTTTTGTTGACGTGCTGACCACCTGCACCTGAGGCGCGGTAGGTATCAATACGTAAATCAGATGGATTGATATCAATCTCAATTGAATCGTCAATTTCTGGGTAAACGAATACCGAACAGAAAGAAGTATGACGCTTACCTGACGAATCAAACGGTGACTTACGCACTAAACGGTGAACACCGGTTTCTGTACGCAGCGAACCAAAGGCATATTCACCATTAAACTTGATGGTTGCGCCTTTAATACCAGCGACATCGCCGTCGGTGACTTCCATTAGTTCAGGTTTGTAATCGTGGGCTTCACCCCAACGTAAATACATACGCAGTACCATATTGGCCCAATCTTGTGCCTCGGTACCACCAGAACCTGATTGAATGTCTAAGTAGCAGTCTGCAGCATCATGTGGGCCCGAGAACATACGGCGGAATTCAAGTTCTTCCAAACGTTTCTCAAGATCATCTAATTCTGTGCTGGCATCGTTAAAGGTTTCTTCATCATCTTCTTCGATGGCAAGTTCAACCAGTCCTTCAATATCTTCAAGGCCGCTATCCATATCGTCGATCGTTTTCACGACGGCTTCTAGGGCGCTGCGCTCTTTACCTAGGGCTTGGGCATTATCTGGATCATTCCAAACTTCCGCACTTTCGAGCTCTCTACTGACTTCTTCTAAACGCTCACTTTTGGCAGCGTAGTCAAAGATACCCCCGAAGAAGTTCGGTGCGGTCAGCGAGTTCCTTGATTTTGAATTTAACTGGATTTACTTCAAACATGAATTTTCTACTTAATTTAGCGGTAAACAATACAATTAACCGCGCATTTTACCCCATGACTGCGACTAAACCTAGCGCTCAGAGGCGATTATTAACAAACATTAGTGGAATTGTTGATAACCAGGAAAAAACCGCCCATCAGCAAGCTGAACCACAAGCTGTGTTATTGGCTAAAAATGTCAGCAAATAGCCCAAAACCATGGCATTACTATAGCTAAAAATGGTTCATCAAGCCGCTGACTGGTAATGTAACCGGCTTAGAATCAATTGCTAAAAAAACGTTAACCTGCGACATAATCGGGCCTTTTATTCAGCACATCTACAACAATCTCTTTCAAATCTGCACGTTACTCCCCTTAGCTTTAAACTTTTATCAGCACTCGAATATGGCAGCGATCAACTACCAATAGCACCAAGATCAATTTAACCCCAAATTTGCGACCTAATCCCACTTAAAGCTAGAGCAAAACAGATTAAGTCACAAAACCACACCCAAGCGTGATGGCGGTTACAAAAGCTTATTCCACTTACTCAGCTTGATTCTGTTCATCTAAAAATAGGTATATTTTGTAGAGCTAATAAAGGGCGAAAATTTAGCCTGTAATAACCCCTACAAGGCCTAGTGATGATTACTCTCAAAATAGATGGCATTACGTTAACTGTCAGTGCTGATAAAAATATTCTTCAAGCCGCTCGCGATGGCGGGATAAACATTCCTAGCTTATGCGATCCTGCAAACGGCAATACCCAGCACAGCGATGGTAAACACAGTCATGGCAAACAAGCCTGTAATCTTTGTGTGGTTGATATCAAAAATCACGATGGCAGCTGCCGCAAAGTAAAAGCCTGTGAAACCCCTGTTGCCAGTGACATGCACATTACCACTCAAACCGCTGAGTTAAGCAAGTTACGCCAAGCAGCGTTAACCACTATTTTGTCTGATCACTTTGCTGACTGTGAAGCGCCCTGTCAGCAAGCCTGCCCTGCAGGGGTGGATATTCAAAGTTACCTGTTTCATATCGCCCAAGGTAATCACACCGAAGCGGTAAAAGTCATTAAGCAAACCTTACCTTTGCCGCTGTCTATTGGCCGTGTTTGCCCGGCCTTTTGTGAAGCCGAATGTCGCCGTGGCTTGGTTGATGAGCCAG
This sequence comes from Shewanella sp. 10N.286.48.A6, assembly GCF_002873135.1. Classification (GTDB taxonomy): domain Bacteria; phylum Pseudomonadota; class Gammaproteobacteria; order Enterobacterales; family Shewanellaceae; genus Shewanella. Next base: position 65,601 of record NZ_MCVI01000045.1, on the reverse strand, counting down.
TGGCTATTAGACAATTAAAGCGCCACGCCGCCGATTTAGACCTTGCCGATGAGCACAGCTATCAAATTGAAAAGCTGCCAGCTACTGGTAAAAAAGTCGCCATTATTGGTAGTGGCCCTGCTGGTTTAAGCGCCGGTTACTTTTTATCAAACCAAGGCCATCAGGTGCGCATTTTTGAGTCTATGCCCAAAGCGGGCGGCTGGCTGCGCTATGGCATTCCTGAGTATCGCTTACCTAAAGATATTCTTGATAAAGAAATTGATTTACTTAGCCAAAATGGCCTAGACATTGTCACTAATACCCGCCTTGGTGAAGATGTTCATCTAAAACAACTTACCGATGATTACGATGCTGTGTGTTTAGCCATTGGCGCCCAAAAAGCAGTGGCGATGAACTACCCGGGCAGTGATCTAACAGGCTGTTACTTAGGGGTCGATTACCTGCGTGATTACTGCACCGAGCAAAGCTATCAAATCGGTCATAAAGTCGCGGTGATTGGCGGCGGTAATACTGCCATTGATTGCGCCCGCACCGCCGTGCGCGCAGGCCATGATGTCACCTTAATTTATCGCCGTACCCGTGCTGATATGCCCGCTGAGCCTTATGAAATTCATGAAGCTGAAGTTGAAGGGGTTAAGTTTCACTTTTTAACTAATCCGCTTAACAATATCGCTAATGAAGACGGCCAAGTCAGCGCCATTGAACTGGCGAAAATGGCCTTGGGCGAACCTGATGCATCAGGGCGGCGCTCACCAAAAGCCACTGGCGAAAGCTTTATTGAAGCCTTTGATACTGTCATTGCTGCGGTGTCGCAAACCCCAGATATGAGCTTTATGGAAGATCCAGCCAGTCACCTCACCACAGGTGAACTGGCGCTAACTCGCTGGAATACTTTTATCGGCTGTGAGCACACTATGTCTGCAGGGGTTGATAAACTGTTTGTAATTGGTGACTCTCGCCGCGGCCCAGCGACAGCAGTAGCGGCCATTGGTGATGGCCGTAAAGCCGCTGTAGCCATTAATAAATTGCTACACGAGGGGCTCAATTGCGACTTAACCCCAAAACCATTTAATGCAACGAAAGCGCCTAAAACCGCTGAATTATCAGCCGAGTTATACCCCAGCATTGCAGCAAAACCTCGCTACAAAATGGCTGAGCTTAGCGCCATTGAGCGTCAGCTAAATTTCAATGAAGTGGAGTTAGGCTATGCGCCCGATGAAGCAATGCAAGAAGCCGCCCGCTGTTTAGAGTGTGCTTGTCAGGCCAATACCGATTGTAAATTACGTGATTATGCCACTGAGTATCATGTGCAAGCGGAGCAATTAGACAGCACCAATGCGCGCCAATTTGCGGTGGATAAAACCAGCCCGTTTATTCAGTTTGATGCCAACCGCTGTATTAGCTGCGGCAAATGCGTCGATATTTGTGGTCAGCAAAGTGGTCACAATGCCATTAAGTTCACTAAAGACAGCTTCCAAGCATTACCGAATCAATTAACCGATGAGCGCCAAGCACCTCGGGTTGGCTTTAGTGCCAGCATGGCCGACAGTGATTGTGTGCAATGTGGTAACTGCGTGCAAGTGTGCCCAACTGGCGCGCTGGTTGATGCCCGTGATAAACGCCAAGGCGATGAAGAGCAGTTAACGACCACCTCGACCATTTGTACATACTGTGGTGTGGGTTGTCGTATCGAAGTCAGCGTGTCACCGACCACAGGCAAAATTTGCCATGTTGAAGGCAGTAAACACTCTGATGTTAACGATGGCATGTTGTGCGTTAAGGGCCGTTTTGGGTTTGACTTTATTCAAAGCGAGCAACGCTTAACCACGCCGCTTATTCGTAAAATGGGCGAGCTGATCCCCTGCAGTTGGGATGAAGCGCTAGATACCATCGCCGATAATTTTGCCAAGGTTAAAGCTGAAGCAGGCGCTGATGCCATTGCCACTTTAGCCTCAGCCAAAGCCACCAATGAAGATAACTACCTCATTCAAAAGTTTGTTCGCAGCGTATTAGGCACCAATAATATCGACCATTGTGCCCGTTTGTGTCATGCCAGTACTGTGTCAGCCCTGCAACTCAGTTTGGGTAGCGGCGCAATGACCAATGATATTCCGGGGATCAAAGAGTCTGACTTAATCTTTATCTTAGGCTCAGATACCTGCAATGCGCACCCGATAATTGCCTCAAGAATTAAACAAGCGATTCGCTCCCATGGCGCCCGCTTGATCGTTGCCGACCCAAAACGTGTCTCCATTGCTGATGATGCCTGTTTATACGTAGCGCAAAAGCCCGGCTCTGATGTGGTGCTGCTCAATGCGATTATGGCTGAGATCATTCGTCATGATTGGCATGACAAAGACTATATCAACGCCCATACCCAAGGCTTTGATGCAGTGATGCAAGAAGTGCTTAAGCCTGAATATCAGTTGCAAAATGCCACCAAGATTTGTGGGGTTAGCGCTGAGGATATTGCCCAAATGGCGCGTTATATTGGCACAGCGGAGAAAACCGCAGTCTACTACGCTATGGGCATAACCCAGCACACCTCAGGCCATGACAATGTCACTGCTATCGCTAACCTGCAAATGCTCTGTGGCAATTTAGGTAAAGTGGGTGCAGGCATTAATCCACTGCGTGGCCAAAGTAATGTTCAAGGTGCGTGTGATATGGGCGCGCTGCCAAATTACTACACTGGCTATCAGCGGGTTGATAACCCTGTGGTGCGTGAGAAATTTGAGCAGCAGTGGCAAACGCCGCTGTCAGCCACCGAGGGCTTAACGGCCACTGAAGTGATGCATGCCATTACCGAAGATAAAGTTAAAGCCTTATACGTTATGGGCGAAAACCCTGTGCTGAGCGACCCAGATCAAGCCCATGTGCTTGAAGCTTTGGAGAAGCTGCCGTTTTTAGTGGTGCAAGATATCTTCTTAACTGAAACCGCCAAGTATGCAGATGTGGTGCTACCTGCGGCATCATTTGCTGAAAAACAGGGCCACTTTACCAATACAGAGCGCCGAGTGCAGCGCCTAGAAGCAGTATTAACCCCGCCGGGACAAGCCCGCGCTGACTGGCAAATCATTCAAGATATTGCCAATAAACTGGGCGCTAACTGGCACTACGCTAACGAGCAAGCGATCACTAACGAGATCAATCAAGTGACCCCGCAATATCAAGGGATCACTTGGGATCGTTTAAGTGCTGATAAACATGGCACGCCAAGTAAAGGGCTGCAGTGGCCTTGCCGTGATGAGCAACATACGGGAACGCCCGTGCTGCATCATGAGCAGCCCATTAAAGGCAAAGGTATATTCACCGCCGTGAGCTATCGCGCCCCAGCCGAATCTACCTGTGATGAGTATCCATTGGTATTGTCTACAGGTCGCTTATTAGAGCAGTTTCACACCGGTACCTTAAGCCGAAAAACCAGCGGTTTAGATACTTTAGGTACCCCAAGAGTGATGATGTCGGTGTTTGATGCTGAGCGTCTTGGGGTGAGTAATGGCGATAATTTAAAACTGAGTTCACGCCGCGGCGAAATTGAAATTGCCGCCTTTGTCACTAAGCGAGCGCAAGCGGGCGTTTTATTCTTACCGTTCCACTTTGCTGAAGCGGCGGCGAATAAGTTAACCAATAACGCAGTCGATCCGGTGGCCAAAATACCTGAGTTTAAAGTCTGCGCCGTTAAAGCGGAGTTAGCCACAGCGGTGTAATTTCACGCTTAACTGAAGTAAAACTGATAAAAAAGGCAAGCTTAGGTATATCACCAAGCTTGCCTTTTTTTATCGCGATATCGTATTTAGTTAAAGCACGGCTAACAAAGCCCCTGTAGCGGCAAACCCTGCTACTAACAAAACAATGTTGGGCTTAAAGATTTTCAGCACGCCAAAGCCTAATAACACCAATGCCATATCAATAGGTAATAGCACCGCTGAGGTAAACACTGGCGAATAAAGTGCGGCAAACAATAACCCCACCACTGCGGCATTCACTCCAGCAATAGCACCTGATATAACCGGTCGCTCACTGATAGCATGCCAGCTTTTTAACCCCACCAGCATCAGTAAAAATCCCGGTACAAAAATGGCAATGGTCGCCACAATCGCGCCTAAAATGGGTTGCTCCAACCATAAATCGGCCCCTAAAAAGGTCGCCAAGGTGAACATAGGCCCAGGAATCGCCTGCGCTAGTGCATAACCGGTTAGAAATCGATCTGGGCTTACCAGCTCACCGACATTGGCTTCCAGTAGTGGCAGCACCACATGACCGCCGCCAAACACTAAGCTGCCCACCTGATAAAATTGTGCAAATACTTGGCCTAGGGTGCCAGTTTGATTAATAAAGTAAAACGTCGACACTATGCCAATGATAAATAATGCTAACCAGCCATAGTTAAGCTTAATGGGGCTATTTTCTGGGGTAATATTTTCGCCTTTGGTGAGCAATACCACGCCCATTATCGCCGCCAGCAATAATACGATAATTTGGGTCAGCATTGAGGGGAGTAACATCAAGCAAGCTGCGGTAAGCAACATAATAACCCGGGCGGTTTTTCGCTGACAAAATTGGCTAAACATTCCCAATGTCGCATCAGCAACGACCACTACTGCCAGCAGTTTTAAGCCGTGGATTATGCCGACAACCGCATCGGCTTCAAGCCACTTGGCACTGGTTATGGCGAGTAAGAACAGCAACATAAAAGACGGTAAGGTAAAACCCAAAAATGCGGCTATTGCGCCTGCTAAGCCGCCGCGATGATAACCAATAGCAAAGCCAACCTGACTCGAACCCGGCCCTGGCATAAACTGACTTAACGCCACAAAGCTGCCATAGCGTTTTTCATCGAGCCAATTAAGCTCGCTAACAAAGGTCTGCCTAAAATAACCAATATGCGCTGCGGGGCCGCCAAAACTGACTAAACCTAAGGCTAAAAAGCGGGTAAATATTTGCCACATAAGCTGTCCAATTCCGTTTAGAGATAAGCTGGCGATAGCATCACTGGCTTAAGTTTAAATAATGAGGTTTAAATAATTAGTTTTAAATAATAAGAGTTTGATACGAGATCATTAATACCAGCTTGCTATCAACCCCGTCACTAGATTAATTATATGACGCTTTGGTGTCGTTTTTATGACAGCGTACTTTTTCTGACCGCACAGTTTGATGACAATAGGCTCGATAGCTCATTGAGTCTAGTTAGGCTTGTAATTGCGCTAACACTTTCTCGCTGAGTAACTTTAATTGCTGTAATTCATCTGCGCTGCCACCGACTTTACAGCGCATCAATTGTGGAATTTGGCTCGCTTGCCGTTTTAAAGCCAGTCCTTGGGGCGTTAACTGTAATACCCTAACCCGCTCGTCTTCTTTACTGCGATCTCGGATAACCAGTTGCTTTGTTTCCAGTCTTTTTAGTAACGGTGTTAAGGTGCCTGAGTCCAAATGTAATTTTTCACCTAAGGTTTTAACGCTAATCCCGGGCTCTTTCCACAGCACCATCATCACTAAATATTGCGGATAGGTTAGTGATAGTTCATCAAGTAGTGGCCGATAAGCGCGCACGACCGCATTGGTGGCACTATAAAGCGCAAAACATACTTGGTTTTCTAATGCCAATGCATCAAACTTTTCACTCATAATCATTCCTTAAATCCTAGTCACAGGCTTACTTTCTCGCAAAATTCTAATATCTATGGCGCTCAGTATTTGATGTGCAGCTTAATCACAACTACTGCATAGCCAAAGCGATTATCAGTTTATCACACTTAAATTGCGCACAATACAATATACTGATAGACCATTAGCCATTACTGCGCTGATACAGATTAATACAAAAATATTATCTACCTTTCCTTATTTTGGCCGATAAATCATTAACCCATTTAGGTTTCGCTAATTAGAGTAATAATATTATGGCACTTTCCATCAATGCTCCATCATCAATGCCGACCAATATCGATTCAGGTAGTAGCCTCAAAGTTGCTGTAATTGCAAAAGATCAGCAAAAAATTGAAGGTGAAATGGCCCTTCAATTAATTGAAGCCGCGCTGCCACCACCGGTTGGTAACTCAGGCCATAACATTAATATCAAAGCCTAAAGCTGTTACTGCTGAGTTGAGCTGTTGGATTAAGCTCATGCTCGATTAAGCTAAATTAGCCAGATAGGTTATGATTTATTTTTAAGCACCTTTAAAAATAGGATTGTCTATCATGGCTATAAGAGCATTACTGTTATTGCTGAGTTACTGCGCGAGCACTCAGGCCATTGCACTGAGTGATCATGAGGTATTAGCTAATACTCAAGCCACTGAAGCTGATAAGTTAGCGCCTGCTTTTGATTGCCAGCAAGCAAGTGGCGAAGTGGAGCAGCTTATTTGCCAAGATAGTCAATTGGCACAGCTTGATATACAGCTCAATCAAGTGTTCAAAAAGTCAATTTCCCAGCTAGGCGCAGATGCTGATTTAGATGTAGATGCATTAGCGCAACTTAAAGCTTTTCAGCGAGGCTGGATAAAAGGCCGTAATGAGTGTTGGAAGGCTGACGATATTAAACAGTGCGTGATTTACGCCTATACTTCACGGCTAACCGAATTACAGATCGCCGCTGCGGTATTTGACGTACCTAAGGCGGTACAATATCAATGTGATCCCCCATCGAACAACAATCTGATGAGTATTAGGGTTTATTTTTATAACCAAACTGCGATACCTGCAGCAATATTGAACCTAAGCTTAGCTCCAACTGCTGATCCAATTGCAGATTCAAGAGCTGTCACGGTAGCGCAGCAAAATCCGCTATTAACATTACTGACGCTAAGTGCATCTGGGGCGAAATACCAAGGGCAGAATGTTAGTTTCTGGACTCACCAGCAACAAGCCGTGCTAAGCCAATTTGGGCAAGCGGATATAGATTGCCGAGTAAAATAGGGTAAAAGTCCAATAAAAAAACCATGCTAAAAAGCATGGTTTATTGTTTACTAACGCTAAGTACTAAGCGCTAGCGGTTTAGATTAGTTTAAAATGCTGTAGCCGCGATTTGCCATGCAGTTACGCACTACTGTTTCTTTCTCTGCTTCGTAATTGGCTTCATTGGCTCTTCTATCTTTCGCGCCACCTAGCAAGCCTACAGCAACACCAATACCAGCGCCGGTTTTAGCACCATGTGAACCACTACCACCAGCAATGGCACTGCCCGCTGCGCCGACTGCCGCACCTTTAAGGCCACTACTAATGGCACCACGAGATTCAGTATTTTTATGAACTTGCTGTGACATTTCTTGGCATTGATATTGATCGAAAACAAAATCTTTTTCATTCACGCCCGTTTTATCATAAATAATATTCGCGCTAGCTGAAAATGCTAAAAAAGAAAGCGAAACCAGTAATAATTTTTTCATATAAACCTCAAGCGATAATCAACTTATGGACGTATCCTACCTAAAGCATAATGTAAAAACGGAATATCGCATTTTTAAAATGGAATAATGCTAATTTACTACTGGCTAACTAAAACTTAACTTTCAGAAGTTAAGCTAATTTACTGCTTTCATAGCTATGACACATTTGCTGCGCTTGCAGCTCATCGTATTCGCGTAAACCGCTTAACACTAGGGTTTTGATACCTGAGCCTATGACTTTACCTGCGCTTTTTAAGGCAAACTGCAAGGTCACATCACCGCGTTTGCCATTGATTTGCATATCCTGCTCAACCAATTCAAGGCTCATATCAGTGAAATCGAAAGTATCTAATTGAAAAGACATACTTTCATAAATAACCAAAGGTCTGGCTGGGTTAATCATCATGCCGTACTGTTTCATCATCGGCACGAGTACATGAATAAAATTAAGCCCAGAAAACGCCACATAACTTTTGATGAATGCCGCTTTTTGTACATCACATTGACAAAGCGCCCCTTCACGTTCGATATGCAGGTATTCTTTGCCTTTGTTGTCACAAATACTAAATTGTTCACCGGCTTGCTGATCCAGAATTAACTCAACGCCATCACCGACCATGCCAGCAAACTTAAACTTCATTTTTTTGCTCAAGCCGAACTCTGTGAGCACTAAAGCAAACAGTAAGTCACCAGGAACACAGAAGCGTTTAGCGCCAACATTATGAATAGGATTAAAGTCTTCAGCGACGTGCTTGGCGAAATTGCTCGCTTGCAAAGCAGAAATAAACACACTTTGGTCTTGCTTAGCGTAATAAGGTGACAAAAACATATACATCCATTCTTATTCGTTAAAGATATCCATCTCTTATTGAGTTGGGTTTATTGTGAATCGAGTTTACAGCAAAAATTCACATAAACTCAGCCGATGACTTAATCGCTGTCACGACTGCAGCACTATGCTCTTACCTCACTATTTGTGAAGCGAACCACATCATACTAATCCAACTCCAACATTTGAGTTAACATTATTAACTCAAATGTTGATTTTAGTAATTAATTAAGTAAACTCCATCACAATACGGATACAAATGATAACAATTACCATTTTTATTATATTTGCAATTCGCTTTTGGAGATTTACATGACTCAACACAGCCTTCGAATTAGTCTTTTAGCCACTGCCCTATTCAGCGCTTTTTCAGCATCTGCTGCCGATACAGATCCTGCAACCAATGCCACCATGGAGCAAATCTCAATTTTTGGCAGTGCCAATCCGGTTAATAATGTTCCCGGTAGTGCTCATGTTATCGGTGACGCTGAAATTGAAAACTTCAAATACACCGACATTATGCGCACCCTAGCGTCTGTGCCTGGGGTGTATCTGCAAGAAGAAGATGGTTATGGCTTACGTCCAAATATTGGTATGCGTGGCACGGGTCAAAATCGTTCTGAAAAAATCACCATTATGGAAGACGGAGTATTAGCGGCGCCTGCGCCTTATGCTTCTCCTGCGGCTTACTACTTTCCAACCTCTGGTAGAATGCAAACCGTTGAGATCATGAAAGGCGGCTCGACCCTTAAATACGGCCCTCGCACCACTGGTGGTATTATCAATATGCTTTCTCGTCAAATCCCAGTGGAAGAACTGGCTGGCGGTATTGATGTGGCCGCAGGACAAGACGGCTTTGCTAAAGTACATGCCCATGCAGGCGGTCAAGGCGAACGCGTTGGCGCGGTAGCAGAAATTTACCGTTATCAAGCTGATGGCTTTCGCGACATTAATGGTGTTGGTGGTGATACTGGTTTTGTGAAAAACGATGCCTTAGCGAAAATCAGTATTGATAGTAGCGACGATGCCAAGTATCAGCAACGCCTTGAATTAAAATTAAAGTACTCAGATGAAGTGTCTAACGAAACTTACATGGGTTTAACTGAAGATGATTATAACGCTTCACCTTATATGCGTTACTCTGCCTCTCAAAAAGATGAAATGAGCACTGATCACAAGCAAATTCAGTTAAACCATATCATCGACTTTAGCTCGACTGTATCACTTGCGACCACGGCTTATTACAACAACTTCCACCGCAACTGGTATAAAACCAATAAAGTGGCGGGTCAAAGTTTAAGTAGCGGTGGTATTGAAGCTGCGGCTGATTTTGATCGCGATCCTGCTTCAGCAGCTGCGATTGATGTTGAAGTGAAAGCCAATAACCGTGACTACCTATCCCAAGGTATTCAAACTGAGCTAAATTGGCTAGTGGGCGACCATGACTTAGCCATTGGCGCTCGTTACCATGAAGATGAAATGGATCGCTTCCAGTGGGTTGATACCTATGAGTTAGGCGCTAACCAAGTGATGTCGCTGACTAATAGCGGCACTCCAGGTTCTGATTCAAACCGTATTGATAGTGCTGAAGCGTTTGCTTTTTATGTTCAAGATAAGATGACCTTCGGTGATTTAGCCATTACTGCCGGTCTACGTTATGAAGATGTCACCACCCAGCGTCGTGATTGGGGTAAAACTAACGTCGGCCGTGAAGGCGCACCAGATAAAGATATCAGCAACAGCTTTGATGTGGTTTTACCTTCAGTTGCAGCAACTTACCAAATAACCGATAACTTAATTGTGCTCGCAGGCATTCAGCAAGGTTTTGCCCCTAGCGCCCCCGGTAATGATGACGGTAAAGAAGAAAAAAGCTGGAACTATGAAGCAGGTGTTCGTTACAACACTGGTGCATTAAACTCTGAAGCTATCGCCTTTTACAGTGATTACAGCAATATGCATGGTAACTGCACCGCGGCTCAAGGTTGTGATGATGACAATATCGGTAATCAATACAATGCTGGTGAAGTTGAAGTCAGCGGCGTTGAACTAAGTTTAGGTTATGAATTTAATCAAACAGGCGAGATTAGTTTCCCGGTAAAAATGGCTTACACCTATACTAATGCTGAATTCCAAAACGCATTCATCTCTGACTTTGAGTCATGGGGCGACGTTGAAAAAGGTGATGAACTGCCTTATTTACCTGATAACCAACTGTTCTTATCTGCAGGCGTTCAAGCACAAGCATGGCAAGTCACTATTGCAGGTCGTTATACCTCTGATATGCGCACCGTCGCCGATCAAGGTGCTATCCCTGCAGAAGAATTAATTGCCAATAAAACCATTGTGGATTTATCGGCTCGTTACTTCATTAATGATGCATCTGAAGTCTACTTGACCGTTGATAACTTATTGGATGAAACCTATATGACCACTCGTATTCACGGTTCTATCTTTGCTGGTAAGCCACAATCGGCCACTCTTGGTTATCAATATAAGTTTTAATCGTTTCCGCTAAGCTTTAGTTAAGCGATTTCAACTTAAGCTAAAGGTAAGCTCGCTAAATACCGACACAATAAAAATGGCTACTCAAACGAGTAGCCATTTTTTATTCTGCCTAATTAATCATTAAGATTATAAAGCTGGCTTAGCTGAGCGTTAATTGATGATTTTTTGCCACCAAGACAAGGGCTCACCACAGTTTGCAGCGGGCTTGTAGCTGTCGCGAGTGGCTGGCAGCGCAATAACATTGTCACAATCGGCTTGTTTTGCCACGCCAGTGTCTTTATCAAAATAGCCTTGGGTGACCCCATCTGCCGGCGTCATTCTCAAGCCTAATGGCGGACGCTGTTTTAAAAACGCCTGGTACACCGCCATTGCGCCGCTTGAGCCATATAACCCCGTCTTACTGTTATCGTCTTGACCGACCCAAATAGCAGCCACGTTACGCTCATCAAAGCCTGCAAACCAAGAGTCACGACTATCATTACTGGTGCCGGTTTTACCCGCAAGCGCCACATTGGGGAATGCCTGCCCTAACCTTTTGGCCGTACCGCTTTTCACCACTTGATTCATCGCATATTGCACCAAGAAATCGGTTGCTGGATCCATTCCTTGAACGGCACTTTCACGCGTTACCTTCAATGGTTGATTATTAGTATCAAGCACTGCAGTTATTGATGTTAATGGTCTATATCGGCCATTATTGGCAATGGTTTGATAAGCCTGAGCCACCATATAAGGTGAGCCATTAATGGCCCCTAACAACATTGATGGATATCGAGGCAACGCTTCACTCCAACCTGCACTGGTCATGGTTTTAGCGACATTATCAACACCTATTTCAATACCAACATTCACCGTGGGTACATTCATTGAGTTCTTAAAGGCAGTTAATAGCGGCACTTGATCTCTGAAGGTTTTGTCGACATTTTGTGGCGACCAGGTTTTACCTTGACCATTTTGCAAGGTGATAGGTTTATCAGCAATGGGCGTGGCTAAGTTATATTGACTGCCTTGTTGCAGGGCGGTGGCGTAAACAAACGGTTTAACGAGTGAACCAATCGGGCGGCGAATTTCAACCGCGCGATTAAAGCCATCAAAGCTTGGCACTCTATCGCCAACCATAGCGGCAATGCCATCGGTGTATTTGTCAGTTACCACCATCCCTACTTGCACGTTTTTAGTGCGTTCATCCAGTGACTTCATGGTGCTAACGACTGCTTTTTCGGCGGCATCTTGAGCCATAGGATCTAAGGTGGTGTATACCTTGACCCCTGATTGCTGCAGTAAGCTATCACCATAACGCGTTCGTAACTCTTGTTTTACCACCGCAAAGAAAGCTGGCAGTTTTTGATGTACTGATTTATTAAAATCACGCAGCCCGAGTGGTGATTCTACCGCCGCTTTGTATTGCTCAACGGTTAAGCGATCATCTTCCATCAGTAATCGCAGCACCAAGTCGCGGCGATTTTGCGCCCGCTCAGGTGAGCGCCAAGGGTTGTAGTATGATGGCCCTTTAATGGCGGCAATTAAAAAGGCTTGTTGGGATACTGTTAGCTCCGCGATAGGACGGCCGAAGTAAAACTGCGACGCCAAGCCCATACCATGGACGCCACGCGCCTTGTCTTGCCCCATATACACTTCATTTAAATAAGCCTCGAGTATCTCTTCTTTGCTGTATCGAAAATCAATGATGATTGCCATTAAGGCTTCACGGATTTTACGCACAATTGAGCGCTCACTGGTTAAAAAGAAGTTTTTGGCTAATTGCTGAGTTAAGGTTGAACCACCTTGAACTGTGCGCCCGGCGGTCACATTGACGATAGCGGCGCGGAGAATGGCAAATGGATTAACCCCATGATGCTGATAAAAACTGCGATCTTCGACCAAAATCAGGGCATCGACAATAGCTTGGGGCATTTCTGTGGTAGGCACAAATAATCGGTCTTCAGCGCCAGAAGCCAAAATGCGATCCAGCAATACTGGCTCTAAATGGAATACTGCTAATTGACGCTTATCACTCATGCGCTGCACTGAGTTGACCCCTTGAGAGTCAAATGAAATCATCACCCGCTGAGCTGCTTGATCGCCTTCTGGGTGTAAAAATGGTCGACGCCAAAGCTCAATTTTACTACTGGATGCTGAAAACTCGCCCACTTGACGAGGGTTGGCCACTTTACGATAGCCAAGCAGTTTTAGCTCCGCCATTAGCTGCGGATGGTTTATGGCTGCGCCGGGATAAATGGCCATTGAACGGCTAAACACTTGTGCGGGTAAGTGCCATTTTTGCCCTTCAAATTTACGGGCAATAATTTGATCTAAATAGATGCCGTAAGAGCTCACCACCACGATGCCAATCAAGCCGAGTTTCCAGCCGATTGACCACAGTTTTTTCCACATTGACGGCTTAGCTTTAGCAACGACCCTTTTTACTCTAGGCTTTTTAGTCGCCGCTTTTTTGCTGGCGTTTTTTTTCGTCGCAGCAGTTTTGGTCGCTGGCGTTTTAGGCGCTGCTGTTTTAGGAACCGATTGCTTTTCTGCAGGCTTTTTCGCTACATTTTTTTTAGGCGCTTGAGGAGCCATCATCTTTGTCGTTTCTGTCATCTTTTTTTAATTCTTTATCGCCATTAGCAATTTAAGCCTGGCGTCTTCTTTTTAGTAAATTTAGTGGCGGTTGTATTAACCGGATCGTCAGGCCATAAATGGCGGGGATAACGGCCACGCATTTCTTTTTTTACTTCAATATATGGGCCTTGCCAAAAACTGGCTAAATCTGCGGTTACAGCAATAGGTCGCTGGGCTGGCGACAATAATTCCATGGTGACAGTGAGCTTACCATGAAGTAATAGCGGACTTTGTGATAAACCTAAAGCCTCTTGCAGGCGTACTTTTAATAGCGCTCTACCGCTGACGGCCTTATTGCTGTCGGCGGCATCATTTTCCATGCTTTGCTTATCACTATCGCTGCCATCGGCTTCACTTTCTACGGCCTGAGCAGCGACCACTTGATACTCAATCGGTGCTCGGGTGCCGGTAGCCATTTGCCAATGAGTGGGAAGCAATTCATTCAATGTTTGCTGTTGCTGCCATGTCAGCAGATTTTTCACATGGCCAAAGGTATCAAGTTTTTGTAATTTGGCAATGGAATTCACCTCAGCTAAATATGGCGCTAACCACCGCTCTAAGCTTGCTAGCAAGCTGGCATCATCAAGGTTTGGCCAATCATGTTGCGGCGCAAATTGCTGGGCTAACTTCAGTCGATATTGTAATTGCAAAAAACTTTCGCCCAAATCCAGCACAGTTAAGCCTTTCGCGCGGATGTGACTCAATAACGCTTGCTGGATTAATTTATTATCTACCTGAGTTTCTTGAGCGCGCTGTATAATAACCTCACCCACTCGGGTTTGCTTTTCAGCAAAAAAGCGCCCTTTGGTTTCATCCCACTGACAAATTTTAACCTCATGGGTTAAAAATTTAAGCTCTTGCTGGAAGTGCTCAGGGTTGATTGCCGCAGCAAGATAGACTCGTCCTGCATTGCGGCCTTGGGTTTCTTGAAAATCGGCCACCACTAACCAAGCTTGATTAGCCATAGCATCTTCAGCATCAATAGTAACCCCTGTGCCGTTACTGAGGGCAAAACCTAGTTTACCGCGGGCTTTGGCAATTCTGTCGGGGTATGCCAGCGCCAATAATAAACTAATATCACGACTGGCGGCGTCGCGAGCCACTTGCTTGATATCGCCTTTAGCAGATAGCGCCCGCTGCCATTTATTCACTTGGGTTGCCATTTGTCCTTGGGTCGCTAAACCCAGGTACTGACTGATATCAGCGCCTTTTTTAGGTAAGCCTCGTGCTTCGAGTACCGCAGCAAGTAAACATGCCAGTAACACTAAGTCGGCCTGTTGCTGGGATTTAGCAAGGGCTTGCGAAGTCAGCAACATGTGCGCTAAACGCGGGTGACAACCTAGCTCATAGGCCGCTTGGCCTTGAGCGGTGATTTTATGTTGCTCATCCACCAGCTCCAGCTTGGCGAGTAATTGCCACGCCACCTGTTGATGAATCGCTGGCGGCTTGGTTAATAGCGGTAAGGACTCAATATCACTCACGCCCCAATAGGCACAATCAAACGCCATTGACGTCAGCTCGCTTTGGGTGATTTCAGGCGCATCAGCCACCATCATTCGACTTTGTTCTTCTTGGCCCCACAATCTCACGCAGCAGCCTTTTTGTAAGCGCCCTGCACGGCCTGCACGCTGAATACTCGAGGCTTGGCTTATACGCCTTAACGATAATCGACTAACACCTGTGCGTGGGTTAAAGCTTGCCTCACGCTTATACCCACTGTCTATCACAATAGTGATGCCATCGATGGTTAAGCTCGACTCAGCAACATTAGTGGCTATGACGATTTTACGTTTGCCACTAGGGGCGGGAGAAATGGCTTTATCTTGCTCAGCAGGAGATAAATCACCGTATAAGGGACACAGTAAAAATTCATTTGGGTCTAGTCGCTGACTTAATAATCGCTGCAGTTGATTAATTTCCCCTTTGCCGGGTAAAAACACCAACACCGAGCCATGTTGGTAGTCGCTTGGGACTGTGTTGCTACTGCTGACACTGTCGATAACCACTTGGCTTAAATGACTTAGCCACTGCACTTGCCCCATTACCGGTCGGTAAAGCGTTTCAACATCAAAGCTTCGACCTTGGCTTACTAATGTGGCAGCGTCAGGCATTAATTGGCTTAAGGGTAAGCCCGATAGGGTTGCCGACATGGCAATAATTTTAAGATCTTCGCGCAGCGAGTCTTGCACTTCTAGCGCCAGCGCTAAACCCAGATCTGTGGGTAAATGACGCTCATGGATTTCATCGAAAATAATGACCTCTATGCCTTCAAGCTCTGGGTCTTGCTGGATCATCCGCGTTAAAATACCCTCTGTGACAATTTCTAAGCGGGTATTAGCCCCGACTCGGCTCTCACCTCTGACCCGATAGCCCACTCGCTCACCGACTTTTTCCCCTAGGGATTTAGCAATAAATTGCGCCACACTGCGAGCAGCAACCCGCCTTGGTTCCAGCATGAGGATTTTGCCGCTAATTTGCGGCCACTGCAGCATTGCCAGAGGTAGTGCGGTGGATTTACCGGCACCCGTGGGCGCTTCGAGGATAATTTGCGAATGATCGCCCAGCGCCTGTTGTAATGGCGCAAATAAGGCTTGAATAGGTAATGAGCTCAAAGGAGATACTTTAACGGCGAAAATCTGGCTTCAGTTTACTCATAAACGATTATTGATGCTACGGCTCTATGCAGATCGAAGCGGGGGCAGATTAAAGCATATGCAAATCGAAGCATGCACACATTGACAATTAACGACTGAAACGAAAAAGCTAATCGCCTATAAATCGATTAACCACGGCGTTCTGATCCCTGAGGATAAATCCTGCAAGCGGGTAGGTTTTCCAATCGCGTAGCCTTGGCCATAGCTAACACCAAGCTGTTTTAATTGCCGCCCAATGTCAGCGCTTTCAACAAATTCGCCTATCACTTCAAAGTCCATATCTTTACCCAGCTGGCAAATAGCCGAGACAATGGCTTTATCACTGCGGTCGTCACAGACATTAACCACAAACTGACCGTCAATTTTGACATAGTCCACATCTAAGCATTTCAAATAAGCAAAACTTGAAAAGCCCGATCCGAAATCGTCCAAAGCCAGCTTGCAACCTAAAGGTTTTAATAGCTCAATCAAGGTGGTGGCCTGTTCGAGTTGACTAATAGCGGCGGTTTCGGTGATTTCAAAACACAACTTAGACACCAGTTCGGGCTCAACCATCAAGCGTATTTCTAACCAGTCCATAAACTTACTATCGGATAATGACAGCGCTGACAAATTTAGCGACACCATTGATAATTGTGACCAAATTTCGCTATTGCGTGCGCCCCACTTTAAAAGGTTGTCGATAACCCAGCTATCAATTTTTGATGCTAGGTTATAGCGCTCTGCTGCAGGTAAAAACACCCCTGGTGATACAAAACGGCCATCCTCTTGCACCATGCGCAATAAGATTTCCATGTGAATGCCACGCTCGTCAGAATTTAGCGGTTCTATGAGTTGATAAAATAATTCAAACTGATTAAGCGCCAGTGCCGAGACGATATCAACGGAGGCCAGCATTTGATTATATAAATGATGTACTTGGGGATCGTTTTTACTGTAAAAATGCCAGCGATTACGGCCATCTTCTTTGGCGATACGACACGCCGCATCTGCCTGACTCATAATGCGGTAAATGTCTTCTGACTTCGCATCCAGTTGGGTCATACCCATACTAACGCCAATATTATGGCTGACTTCGCCCCAAATAAATTCATGTTCGGATAATTGCTGGCAAATGCGGTTGCCCACTTGCTCGGCTGACTCTTTATCCGCTTGGAACATTAAAATGCCAAATTCATCGCCGCCTAAACGGGCAACGACATCGCCATGACGCAGTAAGTAGCTCAGACGCTTAGACACCTGACGTAACAATTCATCCCCAGCTTGATGACCACTGATATCATTAACCACTTGAAATTGATCAAGATCCATAAAGGCAACACACACAGGCAAGCGATCTTTATGCTCAATTAATTCTTCAAGCATTGCCTCAAACTGTAACCGATTCGGCAGACCTGTGAGCGGATCATAGTTGGATTGAAATGACAGCTCATCTGCTAAACGGTAGCGCTCTGAGACATCTTCAATCATCATCAATAATTGCTGTTCAATATCTAATGCCCGGCAAAAACTAATTTTATACCAGTGAGTGACACCGGCTTTAATCAATGGAATTTCACACCATGACTGATGCAGTGCTCCATCTCTAACGATATGCAGGCAATCATCCAATAATATATGGTCATCAACATTGATTAATGAATATAAACTTTGATTACTGATTGACGGCAAAATTTGGCTAGCCACTTGATTTTGGCTGCTAATACAGTTGTCGGTATCAATAAGTGCGCAGGCAACGGGTAGCTGCTGAAAAAGCTCAAGATATTGCGCTTCTTTGTTTGTTAATAATTGCGATACGCGAGCCAGCTCAGCTTCAGATGCCAGCTTTAGGCTAGCCTCGTTAAGCTTTGTCATAGGACAATTGACACCATCCGAGGCCTCAAGTTGCCAATTTAATTGATATTTTAGTGGTAAAAAAATCAACCTGGTATTGCCTATTTGCACCGCTTCACTCAAAGAGAGTGAAAACACCTCGGACCGTGACTGAACAAAATCAGTTATTTGACGCTGCAAAAGACTTGTTGTGGCATTGATATCAGCACTATCTTGTGCGAGTAATTGTTCACATAAATCAGGCAAGGCAGCGAGTGATTGGCCTATTCGTGCGTTATTAGGTTGGCGCTGAAGATGCTGTTGAAATTGATCTTGATGCTGATAAGCTTGCAACGCCTTGACATGGTAAACTTTACCACTGGTTAGACTTTCAGTTGTTTGGGATAGTAAAACCACGATTTCATCGACGCCTAATTGCAGTTGCAATGCATCAATCTCAGCCATAACCTTATCACAGCACAGGTAGTGATTTAATTCAGCAGACTGCGGGCTAGCCCATACTGATTTCAGTTCACTATTGCTCATTCAATGACTCATTCATTCGCAGCATTTTTGCTGTCATTATACAGTATCCCTCTAAACGGAGCTTCACTGGTCTTGCTGTTAATTTACCTAACCGTAAACTGTTGCCGTCGATTAAGCTAACATGTCTTTGACGAAAAACGTCATAATAATAAAAAATAATGCTAACAACAGATAAGGATCAATGGCGTTAAGGAGACCCATGACTAAAAATCACCATAAACGTTGTTTTATTGCCATTGCATTATCAGAGTCAAACCGCACTCAATTGAGCCAATATCAGCAGCAATTAATGCCGCATCTGAGTATACAGGTTAGCGCCGTTAAGCGGGAGAATTTACATCTAACCGCTGCATTTTTAGGCAAAATTAGTTCTGATCAGATGCTGCAGATTGATCGGTATATCACCGAGCAGCATTTCAGCGCTTTTGAACAACCACTGCAACAACTTGCTTACTGGCCTAAAGCGAAAGTCTTGTGCATTCAGGGTGATGTCGAAAAAGCGTTGGCGCATATTGCCCACAGCTTAAAATTAATGACATCACACTTAAACCTTTATCAAACTCAGCATGAATTTAGACCCCATATCAGCTTATTTAGAGCTGTGTCAGAGCCTGCAGCCCTTATAGATAAGTTACCTGCACTCACTGAAGCTATAAACACAAAAGCCCGCCATTTAACCCTCTATGAATCCATTAGCAGTACTCAAGGGCTTATATATAAACCACTGCAACAGTGGCCTTTACAGCCATAACGAAAAAAAGCTGCTATGCAGCTTTCGTTTCTCGAATCTATAGCTAAAACCTGAAGAGTTATAGGCTTTATCGCTCTAACATTGCCGCGATGGTCAATACTCCATGAGCTGTTGCGCCAGCGCTCCATAATGGCGTAGCCGATGATGCATATGCACCAGCTAAATCCATGTGCAACCAGTTAACTTCTGGGCTCACAAAGCGCCATAAGAAGCCTGCTGCATTTGACGCGCCGCCTGCACCGCCGCCTTTCATTGCGCGACTATTGGCGGTATCTGCATAAGGTGAAGGGCACATATCTTTATGCCAAGTATCCAATGGCAGTGGCCAGACATTTTCAGCAACAGTGGCCGCTTTTTGTTGTGCTAATTGCAAGGTTTCCATTTGCGGTGAAAATATCGCATTGTAATTATTGCCCACAGCCATAATCGCCGCACCTGTCAGTGTTGCCGCATCAATAATTAATTCTGCTCCAGTATCTGATGCTGCTTGCAGCCCGTCAGCTAACACTAAACGCCCTTCAGCATCGGTGTTAACCACTTCAACGGTAACGCCATTTTTATAAGTTAAGATGTCACCTAACTTGTAAGCATGGCCACTGATGAGGTTTTCGGCGCAACACAGAAACAATTTAACCCGCTTATTCAGACCGGCTTTCATGGCTAGACCCAGCGCTGCTGTCACTGTTGCCGCGCCGCCCATATCGCATTTCATATCCAGCATGCCCTCTGAAGGCTTAATGCTGTAACCGCCAGAGTCAAAGGTAATGCCCTTGCCCACAAGAGCGGTGGATACTTTGGCATCGGCTGCGAGTGGATTAAAATCAAGCACTAGCATCGCTGGCGGACGCTCACTGCCACGGCCAACCGCATGTAAACCAATCCATTGTTTTTCGAGTAATTCTTGGCCTTCAAAAATATCAAAACTGACCTTGTCGCCACCAATGTCTTTGAGCCAGTTTGCTGCGTGCTCGGCAAGAATAACCGGAGACAATTCTTCAGGGGTTTCGTTAACTAATTTGCGCGCGAAACTTGCCGCTTCAAAGCGATGAGATAAAGTGGCTTGAGTGCTCACGTCACCACACCAGAGTACTTCAAATGGGCCTTTGGCCGTGGTAAAACCTTGAGAAAAAGCCCATTGCGAATCAAGGCTCCATAACTCACCGTCAAGCTGCACCTTGCTAATACCCTGACTACGAATTTTTCTAGCCGCCATTTGTACTTGACGTAATTCATCTGCTGCAGATAAATGGATCAGCGCTTGATGGCCTTGAAAGCTCACATCTGCTTTACCCCAAAGGCTCTGTGGCGCTTCTCGTGTTAGGGTAATCGTCATAATTTCCATTGTAATGTCCTTGTTATGCTTGCGTTGTAACTTAGATAACCAATAAGCTAAGTGTACTGTAAATCACTAAATGAACGTGACTAATTCAGCATCATTTAGTAAAAATAATTGTTAATAAATAATTTTAGGAGCATTCTTTTTAATGGACTTTAGCCCTCCCTTACAACAAGGTACTTTATTGAGGCGTTACAAACGTTTTCTGGCCGATGTGCAACTTGATGATGGTAGCGAAATCACCATTCACTGCCCCAATACTGGTTCGATGAAAAACTGTTTGTTTCCCGGTGAAACAGTTTGGTTTTCCAGCTCAGATAACCCCAAAAGAAAATACCCAAATACTTGGGAGCTCAGTGCCACCCCCGACAATCATTTAATTGGCATTAATACCGGCCGCGCCAATGCATTAGCCGAAGAGGCGATTAGTAATGGTGTCATTACTGAACTTAGCGGTTATGCATCACTAAAAAGAGAAGTGAAATATGGTGATGAAAATAGTCGTATCGACATTTTACTCAGTGATGAAACTAAACCTTTATGTTACGTTGAGATAAAGAGCTGTACATTATTAGAGCAAGCAGTAGGCTACTTTCCTGACTCAGTTACCACTCGTGGACAAAAGCATTTGCGTGAGTTAATGCATATGGCTAGTCTAGGTCACAGAGCGGTATTACTTTTTGTCGTCCAACATAGCGGCATTAATCTCGTTCAAGCTGCTGCGCATATCGATCCACAATATGCACAATTATTAAAGCAAGCAGTTAACAGTGGGGTTGAAGTGTTAGCATATCAAACCGAACTGTCGGCGCTATCCAGCAAAATTACTCGTAAGTGCAAAGTCATTGTTTAGTTCAAAAAAGTATAACTTACTAATCAAATAATTTGCCACGCTCTAGTGTTTCTGCTATAGATAGCGGCCATAAATTTTAGACGCACATAAAATCACTAATTATTACAGGAGATGCGTTATGCCTGAAGGCACCAAAAAACTTGGCGTACTCGCTATCGCAGGTGTAGAACCTTACCAGGAGAAAGCTGGCGAGGAGTATATGGGTGAAGAGCAACGCTCTCATTTTAAGATCATCTTAGACGCTTGGCGTAATCAGTTACGCGAAGAAGTTGATCGCACCTTGAACCATATGCAAGATGAAGCTGCTAATTTTCCAGATCCTGTTGACCGTGCAGCTCAAGAAGAAGAATTTAGCTTAGAGCTTCGAGCACGCGACAGAGAACGTAAGCTGATCAAGAAAATTGAAAAAACACTACAAAAAATTGAAGAAGACGATTTCGGTTTCTGTGATTCATGTGGTGTTGAAATCGGTATTCGCCGTTTAGAAGCACGTCCAACAGCTGATCAATGTATCGATTGTAAGACGCTTGCAGAAATAAAAGAAAGACAAATGGCTGGCTAATATAGCCCATACATTTGTCACACAGCAAAACTGCTAGCTTGCTATTTATGAGGCGGGGCAGTATTGATACCAAAAGGCGAGATTATTCTCGCCTTTTGTATTTTTTGATTTTTACTTTTAGGATTAACAGAACTTGTTTATCGGCTATGGCATAAAAGCAGTAACCTTTTATGTCGACACCAATAAATCGAGGCAAAAGCTATGTCGCTGAACTCATCCGCTTATATTGGTCGCTTTGCTCCGTCCCCATCTGGCCCGTTACATTTTGGCTCCCTTATTGCAGCCCTTGGCAGTTACCTGCGGGCAAAACAGCAACAGGGTAAATGGCTCGTCAGGATTGAAGATATAGATCCACCAAGAGAAGTGGCTGGTGCAAGCAGTGATATATTGACCACCTTAGAGGCTTATGGCCTGCATTGGGATGATACTGAGCTATTTCAAAGCCATCGGCTTGATATCTATCAGCAGCATATTGAGCAGCTCTTAAAAGAAGATCTTAGCTATTTTTGCCATTGCACTCGAAAAAAAATTCAACAAATGGGCGGCGTTTATGACAGCCGCTGTGGTCAGCTACGCCCTCGATTAACCCAAGGCGCCGTTCGTATCAGAAATAGCGCCCAGGTTGAACATTTTACTGATTTAGTGATGGGAAGTGTCACGGTAAAGCACAGCTTTGCGGCTGAAGACTTTATCATCAAACGCAGTGATGGCCTTTACGCCTATCAATTAGCTGTGGTGTTAGATGATGCCTTTCAACAGATCACTGAAATAGTCAGAGGCTGCGATCTACTGGAAACCAGCTGCCGCCAAATAAGCATGAATAATATTTTGGGCTTTAACTCCCCCAATTGGCTGCATCTACCTTTAGCCTGCACCAAGCCAGGGTTTAAATTATCAAAGCAAAATTATGCTAATGCCATTGATCGAAAACGTCCCCAAGCCAGCATCAATGCCGCATTGCGCTTTCTTGGGCAACAACAAGTTGATATTGATGATGTCGATGTCATGCTAAAACAGGCCGCAGAGCAATTTGCGATTAGCCAAATTCCACAACTATCTGAGATTCTGATTGAGCAGTGATATACTCATTCAGTAACATTTGGTATATCATAGCCGCCAGATTTTTAACCATTTAATAATGTCGTTCGAGGTGTATTATTTTTCGCCGTATAAGTCAATTCTGCAAACAGCTGTTTGAAGACAATAAAACCACTCCTGTCATTGAGCCACAAAGCCAAGATGACGGCCTGCGTTTGGACATTGTCACCAGAGATGCCCATACTATTTCTCGACGCCAAATAAGTGAAAATGCGTTAAAAGTACTCTATAGACTCAGTAAATCTGGCTATAAAGCGTACCTAGTTGGCGGTGGTGTTCGTGACATTCTATTAGGTATGGAGCCGAAAGATTTTGATGTGGTCACCAATGCGACCCCTGAAGAAATTAAAAAGCTCTTTAGAAACTCACGCTTAGTGGGCCGCAGATTTAGATTGGCACACATTGTTTTTGGCCGTGATGTTATCGAAGTCGCCACCTTCCGTGGTCATCACAATGAAAATGATGACAAAATTTCCAAATCCAATGCTGAAGGTCGTCTACTTCGTGACAATGTCTACGGTGAAATAGATGAAGACGCTGAACGTCGCGACTTTACTATTAACGCCCTGTATTACGACATTAGCGACTACTCTATCCACAGCTACGGCGGTGGTATTCATGATATCGATGCTAGAGTCATCAAGCTGATTGGCGATCCTGAAACTCGTTACCGTGAAGATCCGGTGCGGATGTTACGTGCGGTGCGCTTTGCTACCAAACTGGATATGACCATTGAGCCGGTAACGGCTGCGCCAATAAAAGAATTAGCGCCATTATTAAAAGATATCCCTGCAGCGCGTATGTACGAAGAAGTGCTAAAGTTATTTTTTGCTGGCAAAGCAGAAGCTAACTACAACATGATGCAAGATTTTGGTTTATTTGCGCCGCTATTTCCGCAAATTGCTGCGTTAATCAAAGAGCAACCCAGTGGCAATACCGCTAAAATGCTAACGGCAGTCATGGCCAGTACCGACTTACGCGTCAGCCAAGATAAACCGGTAACGCCCGCCTTCTTTTATGCGGCATTATTGTGGTATCCACTCAAGCAACGTGCTGATGATATTGCCTTAGAAAGTGGCTTAAGTCATTACGATGCTCATGTTGCCGCTATGGGTGATGTGATGGAGCAGCAATGTCGCACCATTAGCATTCCACGCCGCTTCAGTACTCCAGCAAAAGATATTTGGCAGCTACAATTGCGTCTAGAACGTAGCCAAGGCACCCGTGCCTTCAAATTATTAGAGCACCCTAAATTCCGCGCTGCTTATGATTTATTATTACTGCGCGGCGAAGCCGAAGCGGGCAATATTGGTAAAATTGCCAATTGGTGGCAGTCATTTGTTGAAGCCGATGAGCAACAACGTACTGATATCGCCAAAAGCGGTAACAAGAATGGCCCAAGCAGAAATCGTAACGCCCAGCAGCGTAAACGTAGACGCCCTAATAAGCCTAAGCCAGCTCCAAAGCCTGCTAATACTCAAGAATAACAATGAGTCATAAACCACTTAAGGTTCACACTAGGGCGACCAAAGCCGCTGAAAAGGCAACAAGGGTATTTGTTGCCCTTGGCGCTAACCTTGAAAACCCAGAGCAGCAATTAGATAATGCAGTTACTGCAATAAAAAGCTTAGGGCAAGATCATCATATAAAGGTCTCTCATTATTATCGCTCACGACCAATGGGCGATGTAAAGCAACCTGACTATGTCAATGCCGTAGTTAGCTTTAGCACCACTCTTAGCCCTATCGATTTACTTGATGCCCTTCAGGCCATTGAGAATGGGCAAGGTAGAGTGAGAGATTTGCGCTGGGGACCAAGAACATTAGATCTCGATATTTTATTATATGGCGAGCTAATGGTTGATTTACCGAGATTAACAGTCCCCCATTACGGCATGAAACAACGCAGTTTTGTGCTAATACCACTGGCAGATATTGCTGCCGATTTAGTGCTACCATGTAACACTAAATTACAACACCTTATTACCATTGAAATGCGAGCTGAGTTAATTCAAATTTAACCCATTGTAATGGTAGCTCAGAGTGTATTTCCATTATTTGAATATGATTTCTTTGCAGAGTTTATTATGTCAAAAGTCACTAGCTCAACCCTGATAAAATTCAAACAAGAAGGTAAAAAATTTACCGCCCTTACCGCTTATGATGCCAGCTTTGCCGGCGCATTTGATAGCGAAGGTGTCGATGTGCTTCTTGTTGGCGACTCCTTAGGCATGGTGCTCCAAGGCCACAATGACACCTTACCTGTGACCGTTGATGACATTGCTTATCACACCGCCAGCGTCAGCCGCGGTTGTAAACGCGCCCTACTTATCGCAGATATGCCTTTTATGAGTTACGCCACACCGGAACAAACCATGCGCAATGCCAGCACCCTAATGCAAGCAGGTGCAACCATGGTAAAAATGGAAGGTGGTGAATGGCTACTTGAAAGCGTTAAAATGCTCACTGAACGCGGTATTCCTGTCTGTGCTCACCTTGGGTTAACTCCGCAATCAGTACACGTATTTGGTGGCTTTAAAATTCAGGGCCGAGAAGAAGATAAAGCCCAACGTATGATTGATGATGCCAAAGCTTTAGAAGCCGCTGGCGCGCAATTATTAGTAGTTGAATGCATTCCAACTGCACTCGCGAAAAAAATCTCTGAAGCGCTTACCATACCGGTAATTGGTATTGGTGCAGGTCCTGATACTGATGGCCAAATTTTGGTCATGCATGATGTACTGGGGATATCCAGTGGTTACATTCCAAAGTTTTCTAAAAACTACCTCAAGCAAACTGGCGAAATACGCGCGGCAGTAAGAGCCTATATCGAAGAAGTTGCCAATGGCAGTTTCCCTGCTGATGAACACTCATTTAATTAATAGTGAACCAATTAATTAAATCGATAGATATTTTGGATAAATAGTTTAGGTAAAAATGATGATCACCACCGCGAATATTGCTGAGATTAGAAAGCAAGTAAAGCAATGGCATATGCAAGGTGAAACCGTTGCGTTTGTGCCAACCATGGGCAATTTACACCAAGGTCACATTAGATTAGTTACTGAAGCGCTTAAAAGAGCCGATCATGTGGTGGTGTCTATTTTTGTTAATCCAATGCAGTTTGGACAACATGAAGATTTAGCAGCTTACCCGCGCACCCTAGCAGATGATCAGAATGCACTGATTAATGCGGGTGCAGAGCTACTATTCACACCGACACCAGAGATTATTTACCCTAAAGGCTTAGAGAATCAGACCTTTGTTGAAGTACCTAAAATAGGCGAAGAGTTTTGCGGCGCCAGTCGTCCCGGACACTTCCGCGGTGTGGCAACCATAGTTTGTAAACTATTTAATATTGTTCAAGCGGATATCGCCCTATTTGGTCGTAAAGATTATCAACAGTTGATGGTCATCACCGCCATGGTTGAAGACTTATCTCTGCCTATCGACATCATCGGCATCGACACTGTTCGAGAAGCATCAGGGCTCGCTATGAGCTCTAGAAATGGCTATTTATCTGCCCAGCAAAAAATCCAAGCCACAAGCATAAAGAAGGTAATGGATTATGTTGCCGATCAAGTGACCGCTGGAGAAACCATTGAGCTAGCCATTGAAGTAGCTAAACAACAGCTCATTGATACAGGTTTTAAAATGGACTTTTTAGCGGTAAGAAACGCAGCGACTTTAGCCCCAGTGACAGCTGAAGATAACCATTTTGTTATACTTGTCGCGGCCTATCTGGGCAATACTCGCCTAATCGACAATCTAACTTTTAGTCGTTAAACCATTGGCTTGTTCGTTAGTAAGACTTAGAAGAGAATTCACTAAGTCTTACTAGTCTAATTGCTGACTCTGATTATGATTATGATTTTTAATCCAAATAGATAGTTATTTTGAAATTCGCTTTACTGCCCTTTTTAGCCAATATTCGCCTAATCGACAACCTGAGTTTTAGCCGTTAAGTCATTCACTAGTTGGCTTGTTCGATAGTAATACTTAGAAGAGGATTCACTAAGCCTTACGATCGTAATTGCTAAATCAGAAACATATCATCACTTAGTAATACTTATTACTGAATTTTGGCGAAAACCTCACCGAATCAATAACCTTACTTTTAGTCGTTAAGCCATTCGCCATTGACAGTGTAAGACTTAACCCACTGTCCACTAAGTATTACAAATTTATAGTGATTTTTTACTATTACATTATAAAACCAGCGTCAAAAAACTGGCATTCTCACCAAAATTAAGCCATAGTTAAAAAGTATGCTAAAGCATTACAGCAATAACCGACTATAATAATTAACAACCAGCGGAACTCAATGGATATTGAGCCTCCAAGCGGTAACCTTCTGATATAAACCCAACACCTAAGTTGATACGATATCGGTTAGACAAAAGGATCTGTGGCCGCATGCCAAGTAGACTATTACAAACATTCATTTTGCTAGCGTTGATTGCAAGCCCTATCGCATCAGCCAATGGCATTTATAAGTGCATGAAAGATGAACGCGTCGTCTTTAGTCAAACTGTCTGCCCGAAAGAGTATCGTCAGCACAAAATCGAATTTCAATTAGGGATCACTACCGAAATCGACTCTGATAAAGTTGTCCTTAAAGAAGACCCGCTCAAAGCCCTACTGAAGAAAAAAACCATTTCAAAAGAGAAGTTAATTCAGCTGCTTGATAGTGAAGTGTATCGATTGAAGCAAGAAAACAGCTACTTCGAAATTCTGCGCGCCAGTGAAATCCAAAAACTTGATCGTAATCGCTATTGGCATAAAAAAGAAAAAGATGACCCTGATTACATTAAAGATTTGAAAGAAATCAATTCACGCTTTGACGAGCTTATGAGCAATAATCGTCAAGTTATCATCGTATTAACTGATCATAAAAAGAAAATCATCGAAGAAAGTGATGCGCCAACATCACTGACACAAAAAGAAGGCTAGCCGCGACTAAAAGTGATTTTTAGTCGCTTTCATTTTAGCTAAGTACTGATTATCGACCTCACCAGCTAGCCTCAACTTAAACAGCCAGTATCAACTTAAACACTAGGCCAAACTCAATATTCTTGAGAAGCAAAGCCAGTTACTCCAGCCGCTAATCAGGCTTAAATACTCCGATCATATTGCCATTGGCTTTTTCAGCCACTTTAGCTTCCGTTTGTTGCTCTCGGTAATCACAATCAGTACATTCCACAGTTTCAATACCATTTTCTTTGAATAATACGATACTGTCTTGGGCGTGACATTTAGGACATTTTGCTCCTGCAACGAAGCGCTTTTTAATTTTTGGCATAATGTTGTTATTTTTCTAATGTAATTGTGCAATTCCTGTGACGCTATTTTGCCATGATTTCAGCCAAAGCGTCTCACTATTTCACAGAAATAAAATGTCATTCAGCATTGGGATACGTTATTATCACTGCACTTTACGTATTCACTCCAATCAAGTTGCTATTCATGATCAACATCAGCCAAGCTCAGCTCATTCGCGGAACTAAAACCTTACTCGATGATGCCAACCTTACCGTTTACCCGGGCCATAAAGTGGGACTGGTCGGGGCCAATGGAACCGGAAAATCAACCCTTTTAGCGTTGATTTTGGGGCAGTTACAACTTGACAAGGGTGAGTTTAGCCTTCCTGCTGGTTGGCAAATAGCCACTGTAGCCCAAGAAACGCCTGCGCTAGAGGTGTCTGCACTGGAATATGTGCTTGATGGTGATAGTGAATTTCGAGAGCTTGAAGTTCAATTAAACAAAGCTCAAGATGAAGATGACGGCCATAAAATTGCCCTCATCCACGGTAAAATTGATGCGATTGGCGGCTATGCGATTAAATCTCGCGCCGGCTCATTGTTGGCAGGCCTAGGCTTTAGCGAAGCGGAGCAA
Organism: Shewanella sp. 10N.286.48.A6; assembly: GCF_002873135.1. Taxonomy (GTDB): domain Bacteria; phylum Pseudomonadota; class Gammaproteobacteria; order Enterobacterales; family Shewanellaceae; genus Shewanella. Next base: position 36,751 of record NZ_MCVI01000045.1, on the reverse strand, counting down.
AGCAATCCTGTAAAGAGCTTTTCAGGTGGTTGGCGAATGCGACTCAACCTTGCTCAAGCACTGTTGTGCCGCTCAGACTTACTGCTGCTGGATGAGCCCACCAACCATTTAGATTTAGACACCATGTACTGGCTAGAAGGCTGGATTAAGGCCTATCAAGGTACCCTGATCTTAATCAGCCATGACCGCGATTTTATTGATGGTATCGTGGATGAAATTGTTCACGTTGAACATACTAAGCTTAATTACTACAAAGGCAACTACAGCTCCTTTGAGCGGATCCGCGCCGAACGTATGGCGCAGCAGCAAGTGGCCTATGAGCGTCAACAAAAAGAACGGGCACATATGCAGAGCTTTGTTGACCGCTTCCGCTACAAAGCCAGTAAAGCTAAACAAGCCCAAAGCCGCTTAAAAGCGCTGGAGAAAATGGCTAACTTACTGCCATCCCATGCAGACAGCCCATTTCACATGGCATTTCGTGAGCCTGAAGCCTTGCCTAACCCATTAGTGACTATGGAGAAAGTCTCTATTGGCTATGATGATAAAACCATCCTTAGCGAAGTGGAGCTTAACTTAGTACCAGGTGCACGTATTGGCTTGCTGGGCCGAAATGGCGCGGGTAAATCAACCTTAATTAAGTTGCTATCGGGTCAATTACAACCCAAAACGGGTAGATACCAACCTAATCCAGGAATGAATATTGGTTATTTTGCTCAGCATCAAATTGAATTTTTAAGTCTTGATGATACCCCGTTACAGCACATGGTGCGATTAGCGCCTAACGCAAAAGAGCTAGAACTTAGAAACTTTCTCGGCGGTTTTGGTTTTAATGGCGATATGGCACTTGCCCCCGTTAGACCGTTCTCTGGTGGCGAAAAAGCGCGCTTAGTGTTGGCGCTATTAGTTTGGCAGCGTCCTAACGTACTGTTACTCGATGAGCCCACCAACCACTTGGATTTAGAAATGCGTCACGCATTGACCATGGCGCTGCAAACATTTGAAGGTGCGATGGTGATTGTGTCACATGATCGACATCTTTTACGTTTAAGCTGTAGCGATTACTACTTAGTAGACCAAGGCGCTGTTAAACCATTCCAAGGTGATTTAGATGACTATCATCAATGGTTATTAGATGCGGCTAAAGCGGCTCAGTCCAATAGCAGTAAAGATAGCTCGGCAACTCCAAGTATTGATAAAAAGCAGCAAAAACGCATTGAAGCAGAGCTAAGACAAAAAGTATCGCCACTGCGTAAAAAACAAATAAAGTTAGAAACTGAGCAACAAAAAATCACTGCCAGATTAGCAGAATTAGAAATAGAGTTAGCTGATGGTTCACTTTATGAAGCTGAAAATAAAGCTAAAATGACCAAAGTACTCAATGAAAGAACCACGCTCACCCAATCAATGGACGAAAGTGAAATGAACTGGTTTGAGCTACAAGAAGAAATTGAAATCATCGAACAAGAGTTTGGTATCGGTTAATTCATAATGCAGATAACAAGGGATAGGATCAGTGCAGCAGTTTAATTCATTACTATGGCGAGAATGTGAAAGCCAATACGCTATTGAACCTAAGCGCTACATCAGCCTTCAGGATGCTTACCAAGTGAATGTTAACATGCTGCTACTGGCGCAATACCTTGATAAAAAAGGCTATCTACTGCCCTTAGTCCAATGGCAAGCGTTAGCGGCTACCATAAACGATTGGGACACCAAGGTCGTTAACCCTTATCGCACCTTGCGCCGTTTAGCGAAAGAGCATATTAAAGCTAATGAATATCAGCAGATGCTCGACATTGAGTTAATGCTGGAACGTAAATCCCAGCAAATGCTACTAACAAAACTCAACACTGTTACCCCAGAGATTAAAGCGAATCAGCATTGCGCAAATGAAAATACCGATAACTACTTATCATTATTCGGGATTAACCATGATGATTTTAAAAATTTACACGCAATTTAATACCGCTGCAGACTAACAAAATCACATAGCATTAAACCTTAACTGACGGCTTTAAACGCTCTGCCAATAAGGTCGCATTTCGGGCCACAATCGCGTAAATCGATAGCTGCGGATTAGCACCTAAACTAGTTGGAAACATGGAGCCATCCATAACTGACAAGTTTTCAAAATAATGGGAGCTCCCCTCACTATTGACCATCGATAGGGTTTTATCTTCTCCCATAGCGCAACCGCCCATTACATGGGCAGAGGCTACAATGGTTTTTAATAAACCAATATCCATAGTAGCAATGGTTTGCTTGGCTTGTTGCCAGTTAAGCTGCTTGCCAACACCATCATTAATGGGCAACACGGCATTAGCACCTGCAGCAAATTGCAGCTCTGCCATAGTGGCAAACGCCCTTCTCGCCGCATCCCAAAAAGGTTTTTGTAGCGGATAATCTAACGCAAAGCCGGTATCAGTTAAGCGTACTTGCCCACCTGGAGACTGAGCCGAATAGCCATCACGCACTAAGGCAATCATCACCTGTAAATTGTTAAACTGGGTCATTAACTCGGCATGACTACGACCATAACCAATGGTTTTTGATGCGATTAATACTGGATGGATCGGGGGCACTTCTAATTTATAACCCAGCTCTCCAGCAGCGCCATCACGCCATACAAATTCATCGGAATATATCGATTGCGGCGCGCCGCTATGGCCATCAATTTGCTTATCAAAAATGCTGCCTGATAACAAAGTAGGATGAAGAAAAGTTTTACCTAAAAGCTGATAAGGATCTGGGGTATTAGCACGCATTAAAATCGTCGGCGTATGAAGAGCACCCGCACTAAGAATATAGTGCTTCGCCTTAAAAGTCAGAGTCGCGCCATGGCCTGAAGCAAGAGGCGCTCTGGCGGTTAAACCAGTCACTTTATCGGCTTTATGCTGTAGATCAGTAATTTTAGCGTTTGATATTAACTGAGCGCCTTGCTCTAAGGCACTCGGTATGGTGGTGACCAGCATAGACTGCTTAGCGTTGACCGGGCACCCCATACCGCAATAACCTGTATTCCAGCAACCTTTAACATTACGTTTGATCACCGTATATTCCCAACCGAGTTTTTCACAGCCTTCTTTTAAGGCCGCATTATTACGGTTAGGTTGAAATTGCCACTCGCTGATATTTAGCCGCGTTTCCATTTTTTCAAACCATGGCAATAAGCTTTCTGACGATAGGCCTTTAACTGACTTTTCTTGGGCCCAAAATGCTAAGGCTTGCTCAGGTGTACGAATTGAGGTGGTCCAATTAACCGTCGTTGAGCCGCCCACACTGCGACCTTGAAAAATACCAATACCTTTGTCAGCGGTTTTCATCGCTGCTGCTTGCTGATATAGATCAGGGTAAGCACGGCGCTCTTCCATATTAAAATCACTGGACGATTTAAGTGGTCCAGCTTCAACCATGATGACCTTAAGACCCGCTTGAGTGAGGATTTCAGCTGCCGTTCCGCCCCCCGCGCCCGTGCCGACAATCACTACGTCTGCTTCAAAATGCTGATCGTTTTCAAGTTTACTCGCATCAATATGTTGCCAGCCGGCTTTTAAACCTTCTGTAATGGGGTCAATAATATTAGCGGCCACGTCTCACTCCTAAACACGGTTTACATCAAAGAAAATTAGACTGTCAAAAAAGTGGGTTTAGCGTAATGTAACCGTCCCCAATGCTCTGGGCAGGCATAATAACTGGATAGCACTAATTCCCGTAAGCCAAGATAGGCAGTTTGCAGCATTTGCAGAAAATGATGGCGCCACTCTTCTAGCATCAACACTAACTCATCAGCAGAGCGAAGCATCAATGGCGTCAGGCTACTCGTTAGCAGCAATAAACCCATCCGGCTCTCAAGTAGATTTAATAGCTGATTAATCTCGCTTTTTTGATCATCAGGCAGCACACTGATGGTTTGATTAATCGCGACTATGGTACGATTAATAAAGGCTTCGCGATAATTAGCAACTTCTGGCAAAGTGCCATCCATAAAAATAGGGATTAGCACATTAAAAAGTAAACGATGATTTTCATCAGGATGATCGGTAATGTCTGGGGTGTATAAACTCACACCCAAGGCCAGCGCAGCGGTACCGGTAAAGGCGCCAGCCAAAAAGGTTCTTCGTTTCATAGTTATCCCTTGCTGCAAACATCTGTGATAAAGTGGTCGCTAACAACATTTAAACATACGTTTGAACATTCACAAACTATTGCACTATACATACCCTTATGAAAAAGATTTTCACTCCACCATGGTGGGCAGTAAGTCCTCATATTCAAACGATTTTACCTGTTTTATTTAAGGTGGCCAAACCAGACACCCACAGACAGCGCCAAGAGCTGACTGACGGTGATTTTATTGATTTGGATTGGTTAGGCAAGCCGCAAAATGGCCAGCCAATTTTAGTGATCCTCCATGGACTTGAAGGCAGTAGTGAATCACACTACGTCAGGCGTATGCTACAAACCGCCCAAAACCATGGCTTATGCGCTGTTGTCCATCATCACCGTAGTTGCTCAGGCGAGCCAAATCGGTTAGCCAGAAGTTACCATAGTGGCGACACCGAAGATATTCACTTTACCCTAACTCAGTTACATCAGCAGTACCCAGAATCACCACTGTATGCCGTCGGCTACAGCCTAGGCGGCAATGTACTGGCAAAATATCAAGGTGAACAAGGCGAGCAAAGCTTGCTAGAAAAAACCATAATTGTTTCAGCGCCTTTGTGGCTCGCAGCCTGTGCTAAAAAATTAGAAAAGGGCTTTTCAAAAGTTTATCAGCAGCATTTAATAAAGCAACTGCAAGCCAAAATGCACAGCAAAGTACTGCAAAGCAATTTGGTTGAGAAAATGCCCGTCACAGAAGCGCAAATTCAGCAATTAAGCACCTTTTATTTATTCGATGATAAAGTGACGGCTCCTTTACACGGTTTTGCTGACGTTAATGATTACTACCAAAGAGCCAGTGGTAAGCCTTTTTTAAAAAATGTCAGCAAGTCGACCTTAGTTATCCATGCTCAAGACGATCCTTTCATGACCGATGATGTCATTCCTGCGGCAGTAGAATTATCAGAACATGTGGAATACGAGTTACACCCTAAGGGCGGCCATGTTGGCTTTATCAGCGGCGGCGTTCCTTGGAAGCCACGTTTTTACCTTGAATCAAGAATTATCCATTTTTTAAAGAGCTAATTATGCTTATTCCTTATGATGCCTTGCTACAACTGCCACCAGCAACATTAGACAATTTAATTAAAGAGTACTTGTTTACCCAAATTGAAGATGGCTCTTTTGGCCAAACCGATGACGCTCAGTTACAAAATGCCATAAATCAATGTAAACAAGCTTTAAAACAAGGCGAACTCATCGTTGAATTTAGCGAAGAAGATGAATCCATTGCCATTAGACAAAAACAGCAGATCATTCATCCAAACAGTGATGACAAAGAGCCATTCTTTTAATGCAAGATTGACCTAACCCGTTTCAAGCCGTATAAATAGAGTCTGTTTTTCTTCAGGTTGAAACATGTGAATGTGAATGACTAACGGATTATAAAATACTGAATTGTCATCATAATTAACTTCTTCACGTTTGATCTAGGTAGGATAAATGTCTATTAAACACCCCATTATTGCTGTTACTGGCTCATCTGGCGCAGGCACAACAACAACGACCACAGCATTTACTCATATCTTCCGCCAGCTGGGCATTAATGCAGCGTTTATTGAAGGGGATAGTTTCCATAACTTCACCCGTGCAGAGATGGAAGTATTAATTCGAAAATCACAGGCTGAAAATAACAACCTCAGTTACTTTGGCCCTGAAGCCAATAATTTCGTCAAACTTGAAGAGTGCTTTAAAAGCTATGCCGAAACAGGCCAAGGCCAAACCCGTAGCTACTTACATACTTTTGATGAAGCGGTGCCATTTAACCAAATGCCCGGCACATTTACCCAGTGGCACCCATTACCTGAAAAAACCGATATGCTGTATTACGAGGGTTTGCATGGCGGCGTCGTCACTGAAGATGCTGATGTTGCCAAGCACGTAGATTTATTGATTGGTATGGTGCCCATTGTCAATTTAGAGTGGATTCAAAAAATTATTCGCGATACCTCAGACAGAGGCCATAGCCGTGAAAAAGTCATGGGCTCGATTGTGCGCAGTATGGATGATTATATTAAGCATATGACGCCACAATTTTCTCGCACCCATATCAACTTTCAACGAGTTCCTACAGTTGATACCTCCAATCCATTTAGCGCTAAAGACATCCCCAGCTTAGACGAAAGTTTTGTGGTGATCCGCTTTAGAGATATTGACAATGTTGATTTTCCTTATTACTTAAGAATGATTGACGGCTCGTTTATGTCACGCATCAATACTTTAGTCGTGCCTGGTGGCAAGATGTCATTAGCAATGGAGTTAATATTAACCCCACTGATTAAAGATATTATGCAGAAAAAAGCAGCTGCCGATGAAGTACAACAGCTCGATGATGCTAGCCCAGCAGAATAAGCAACGACTAATACAAGTAATACAAGTAATACAAGTAAACTTGGCAGGTTAAGCTTAATTTAAGCCTAAACCATTATCATTCTCGCTGTCGGGACTTCAGGCGAAAGAACGATAGTTGATGTGCTCTTGGGTGTTAATTCCCCCTTATTTATCTGTTAGCGCACTTGGGCATATCAGCAAACCTGCTTCTATTATTCGCTGTTCCTGTCACTTGCTCTTTGAAGCGCCCTTATAAGCCGCGTTCAATTAAGACTAAAACCATTTCAACTCGCCCTGTTAAACCGTTAATTTAACGAGACCAGTAAGCGTTTTATCTCAGCCCGAACCAAATCAATTTTAGCGGTAATCTCCATACTTGCAGCTTCGCTCTCTAGCATCTGTTGCCATTGTTCTGACCAAACCAAGGTTAAATTTTGTGCTTTAAGCCTGACTTGATCATTGGTTAATGAACTTAAATCTTCAATTAAGCCCACTTTGACCCATCCCACCCTAGGGTTACCTAATTCAGTATCATTATCGTAATGCGCCGCATAGACCAGTTGCTCTAATTGCGCTAGCTCTAGCAGCATTTCAAAACTTGCTGTTCTAACATTGCTATTATGCTCTGTTATCTCCATACGCCAGACGTTATATGAGAATCCCATTAGCGAAAACAGTAAGCTAAATATCACCGTAAGCTGATAGAGCTTTAATTTATTATCTACAATTCCATTCATTGTGATCGCCTAGTCGTGATGAATAAACTGACTCTAATCATCAGCTAATAATAGCTATGATTTGTCCACGCGCACTAAAATTTAGCCACAAAAAAACGGCCTTGTTGGCCGTTTCAATTCAAACAAAACATTGCTTAATTCATTAATGGAATGATTTCACGATAAGCCCTGCCTTGCTGATACTGTTCAAGTCGCATGATAAATTCATCGCTCTGGGCAACTTCTGGGTTTTGCTTTAATGCTTCAATGGCTTTTTGTTGGGTATCAACAGCCAGTTCAAACTCACCCATTTCGGCATAAGCAGCAGCAAGGTTATCTAAGTTGGTCGGATCGTTAGCGTTACTTTCAAGCAATTGCAGTGCAAGCTGCACCGCTTTTGACCCATTACGATACTCTTCTTCAGGGCAGGTCGCTAAAATCCACGCCACATTCCCCAGCGCAATTTCGTCACCTGCTTGGGTGAATTGCTCTAAAGCTTTGCCGCAACTGCGGGTTACACCATCGCCACCAGCAGAGTAAATAAAGCCTAATCGAAAGTGAGCTCGTGGATCGCCATGCTTAGCTAAAGACTGGTACCATTTTTCTGCTACCGCTAAATCCCGCGGTAATAACTTTCCTTCAAAGGTTAAATCTGCCAAAGTTTGCTGCGCTTTAATATGATCTTGTAGCGCCGCTTGCTCGACCCAATAAATGCCTTGATCAATATCTTGGTCGACAAATCGCCCCGCTAAACTCATTAGCCCTAATAAAAATTGTGCGTCGGCATTGCCTTCCGCCGCCCGCAATTGGATATGAACTAATTTACTAGCCGCTTGAGATGCTTTCGATTGAGGAATTGAAAAGGCACTGACTGGCGCACTGACACTCGTCAATAAACCTAATGAGCAGGCTAAGCCAACACTTAATAATTTCTGCGAATATTTCAAACTAACCTCGTACTGCAGCGATTCAACTTTGATAATCAAATTAACAATAACCACCAATGGGGATTTTTACAATAAACCAATCCCTATTAATCATAATAAATCGTTCATCTTCAATCTAAAGCTTGATAAAAATCTGATAAAACAATGCTTTTAAAGAAACATCAACTTGCCATTTAAAACAGACAAGGCTAAATTAGATAATAATGTGGCGTGCAGCTGCAAAAATAAATTTCTAATTTAATAACTTAATACCGTACTTGACTGTTTTTTCATAATGTTAAACTCGATCTTCATCAAAGTTTTACACGATTAACTCAAGTACAATTACTTTATTAGATAGTCCTTACTTTCATTTTATCAATCGAGGAAATACACATGGCTCTGATTGGCAAGCCTAAACCTGATCCAACTTTGGAATGGTTTCTTTCACACTGTCACATCCATAAATACCCAGCGAAAAGCACCTTGATACACGCAGGTGAAGAGTCTGATACCTTGTATTACATCGTTAAAGGTTCAGTCGCTGTATTGATTAAAGATGAAGAAGGGAAAGAAATGATCCTTTCATACCTTAATCAAGGTGACTTTATTGGTGAACTTGGTTTATTCGAAGAACAAGCTGAACGTACAGCTTGGGTTCGTGCCAAACAACCTTGTGAAATCGCAGAAATTTCTTACAAGAAATTCAAGCAACTGATTCAGGTTAATCCTGAAATTCTAATGAAGTTAACTGCGCAAATGGCTTACCGTTTGCACAGCACTAGCCAAAAAGTCGGCGATTTAGCTTTCTTAGACGTTGCTGGACGCATCGCACAAACATTATTACACCTTGCTAAGCAACCAGATGCAATGACTCACCCTGATGGCATGCAAATTAAGATCACTCGTCAAGAGATTGGTCAAATTGTAGGTTGTTCACGTGAGACTGTTGGCCGTATATTAAAAATGCTTGAAGAACAAAATCTTATTCAAGCTCACGGTAAAACTATTGTGGTATATGGCACTCGTTAAGTTAAGCTTCAGCTTGATTTAAGGGTGATTAATTAAAGTGATAATTAGCAATTCTAATTATCACTTTTTTTATGGGAGTCTGTCTGATGAGGCTGCTGACTGCATTACTACTCAGTCTACTTATATCGACTCTAACACCAGCATCACAAGCAATGACTGCAGAGCTACCACATGATGAAGTTCAACGCTTAGTTACATCCGGTAGCATTCGTTCGCTTGATTATTCCCTCACTTTACTTGCACAATACTGTCAGGGTGAATTAATTGATGCCAGCCTCTATCAAGAGGATGACAAATGGCGTTATGATTTACAGTTAAAGATAAAAAAAGGGCATATCATCCATTTATTTCTCGATGCTACAAATGGGATGCCAGAGTCAATTGACCAACTACCAAGTGAATGCCAAATAAATGAAACTGCTACTCGTTGAAGATAACACCCTCTTAGTTGCTGAGCTTGAAAAACAACTAAAACAAGCCGGCTACGTTACTGATGTAACCGATAAAGCTGTTGAAGCAGATTACCTCATCAAAGAAACTCAATACGATTGTGTGATTTTGGATATTGGCTTGCCTGACGGTAATGGCTTAACACTCGTCGAGTCTTGGCGTGAAAAAGGCATTGATACGCCGGTGATTATGCTCACTGCGCGCAGTCAGTGGCACGAGAAGGTCGAAGGCTTTAATGCGGGGGCTGATGACTACCTTGGTAAGCCTTTTCATGCTCAAGAGCTGTTAGCGCGAGTTCAGGCACTTATTCATCGTGCCCATGGCCGTCTTAATACCTCATCAAAGCAGTTGAGTTATGGTGGCATTACCCTTGATGAGTCAGAGCAACGAGTGCATATCGGTGACAAGCATTACGAATTAACCGCCATGGAATTTAGACTATTAAAAATATTTTTAATGTCGCCAAAGAAATTACTCTCAAAAGCACAACTTACCGATAAGCTTTATCAATTTGACGATGAAAAAGAATCAAATGTGGTTGAAGTATACGTTACCCATTTACGTAAAAAACTTGGTAAAACCGCCATTGAAACCCGCCGTGGCCAAGGGTATATTTTTCACGGCATTGTTGAATGATATCAATCCGCAGTAAGCTAAGTTTATGGCTTAGCGGTTTAATCATTATTGCCACCGTCATCGGACTCATATTATTTGAGTCCATGTTAAGACAAGCGTTTCATGACTCTATCATCAATCGTCTCGAAGAAGATTTAGAACACATCATTATCGCCAGCCATATCAATGCTGGTGAAATTATCATCGACCAAAACCAACTCTCCAGCTTTTACAAACCCGCCTATTCAGGTCGATACTTTCAATTTAACTCCGATGATCAAGTGATCCGCTCCCGTTCTCTATGGGATGTGCAATTAGATATCGAATTATTGCAGCATGATCAAACCCGGGTATGGCAAGCCAAAGGGCCAAAAAATAATGACATGCAGTTATTATCGATTGGTATAGGCTCAATCAATGGCGATAAAGTTGCCACCCTTACGGTTGCTCAAGACTTAAGTATTGGCCGGCGGGTCTTTAGTGAAGTGTTTGGCACTAAGTTGGCAATTAATATCGCCATGCTACTGGCAATGATTGGCGGTATTTTTATCATTCTACGCCAATCATTTAAGCCAGTTAAACACATTCAAGATTCACTGGCCAAATTACGCCAAGGTGAAATCGATGCCCTAGAAGTCACCAAGATTCCAGTTGAAATAAAACCTTTAGCTGAAACCTATAACGAATTATTAGATTACACCGCTAATCAAATTGAGCGCAGTAGAAATAATTTAGGTAATTTAAGCCACGGCCTAAAAACCCCATTAGCCGTGATGCAGCAACAAGTTGAAGTATTGGGTTTATCAAACCCGCAAGCGGCTGAAGCCATGCAGCAGCAATTAGACCTGATCCGCAACATGATCGAACGTAAGCTCACTGCAGCTAGAATTACTGGTGATATGCTGCCAGCAGCGCAAATGGTGGTGCCACGTGATTTTGAGGCGCTCATTAGCACTCTAGATAAAGTACATCACCATAAAAACATTCATTGCAGCATTGATGTCAGCGATGACATAAGTCGCCTGCCGATACACCGTGAAGATGGTATGGAGCTGTTTGGTAATTTATTAGATAACGCTTACAAGTGGGCAAATTCAGCGGTCAATTTGACGGTATCTCAGCAGCAACAAACATTAACCCTGTGTATCGAAGATGATGGCCCCGGCGTCAATGACGATCAAATCAGCCAACTGACCAATCGCGGTAAACGTTTAGATGAAGCCGTGTTAGGCCATGGGCTGGGGTTATCCATTGTAAAAGAAATTGTTGAGCAATATGGTTATCAACTCAAGTTCGAGCGTGGTGATGTGTTAAAAGGCTTACATGTTTGCATTATATTTGCCAATACCACCCCAGATGGTAGCGCCGTAACATAATCCCTTAATGGCGTACTAAAACCTTGCAACTTAACAATGAAAAATGCCAGATAAACTGACTTACTTGGCATTTTCATTAGCGGTAAAATTAACGCAATTCTACCGACTTAGCTAGCAGCATTATTTGACAGCATTAGTACTTTCAAAGATTTTGTCAGCAGACGCGGCGACAAAACCAGTATACAGGTCACCGTCAGCCATCGGATAACGACGGGCAAACTCATAGAAACAAGTTGGAATTTCAAGTTCGCCATCTGCAAAGCTGACCGCCATGCGATCTGCCATCGTTGATGACTGCTCTAATAGCACTTCAGCTGAACCTTTAATCTCACCACCAGCGGTGTTTAAGGTAAAGCCAGCAGCTTTTAGGGTTTCATTGACTGATTCAATGGTTTCAAAATCAGGCAGCTCATTAATGGAAACCGTAAAATGGTTAGCGCGATAACCAATGGCCGCAACCCAAGCTGCGTACTCGCTTTCTGCCAATAAGGTTTTGTAAGTGGCGATATCGACACGCCAATGACAGCCTGAATATAAAAAATTATCCGCAGTTGTCGCCGCAGCATCCACTTGATCAACTAAGCCATGGATGATGTTTTGCACTTCATCGTTAAACTCTTCCACTAACAGCTCAGAGATAAACACCTTAGGTTGATGCGGATCGGGATGCTCGAAATGCTTGGCAACCAACTTTTTCTGCTCAAAATGATAATCACCACTGGCAACATAACCAAGCGACTCAAAATGAGCCGCCAATACAGCAAGGTTAACTTTTTCAATATTAAAGGTACGCAGGGCAATATGATCGTTAATGATCGGTTTTCCCTGCCCTAACAGTTGCTGAATGTTTGCCGCCGAGGGCGTCATATTGATGTAGTCTTGCCATAAAGCGGCGAATAAAGTGTTAACGTCGGTATGCATAATAAAATCCTTCTTTAAAAAAAGGCAATGACCCAAAAGTCATTGCCTTCATTGCTATCTAGATCACTAGATAGATAAACCAGGGCTTAATGTCGCAGGCAAGCTAACACTATCCGCTTCCACAGAAGCCACAGGGTAAGCACAGTAATCAGCAGCATAAAATGCACTTGCACGATGATTACCTGATGCACCAACACCACCAAATGGTGCTGCGCCAGATGCACCAGTGATTTGCTTATTCCAGTTAACGATACCTGCACGAATACGGGCTAAGAAGTAATCATAATCTTCGCGGCTATCCGCCAACAAACCAGCAGAAAGTCCATAACGCGTGTTGTTTGCCATCTCAATGGCATCATCAAAGGCTTGGTATCTAACTAATTGCAGCAATGGACCAAAGTATTCTTCATCAGGCAGCTCTGCAATTGCTGTCACATCAATTAACCCAGGAGACACTAGACCAGTCCCCGCTTCAACGTGAGTAAGCTCAATAAGCGATGTCGCACCTAATGCCAACAAGTTAGCCTGCGCGGCAACCATGCCTTTAGCTGCGGCTGCAGAAATCATCGAACCCATAAATGGCTGCGGCTGTGCATTCCAGCTAGCCACTTTGATTTGCTTAATCGCGGTAATAAGCTCAGCAATTAACGCATCACCTGCAGCGCCTTGCTGGATGTACAAACGACGTGCACAAGTACAACGTTGACCAGATGAGATATAAGCTGATTGAATAATATCGTGAACGGCCGCTTTAGTGTCTGTGACGTCTTTGATAATTAATGGATTATTACCCCCCATTTCAAGGGCTAAAATTTTGCCAGGATGCCCTGCATATTGCTGATGCAACAAGTGACCAGTACGAGAACTACCGGTAAAGAATAGTCCATCAATTTGCGGGTGCGAGGCCAATGCTTTACCGGTTTCAAGCTCGCCTTGAACCAAGTTAATCACACCTTGTGGCAAACCTGCTTTGTCCCAAAGTTTTAGCATTTCTTCAGCGACTTTGGGGGTTAACTCTGATGGCTTAAATACCACAGTATTACCAGCAAGTAAGGCTGGAACTATATGGCCATTGGGTAAATGACCAGGGAAATTATAAGGGCCAAATACAGCAACAACGCCGTGCGGCTTGTGACGTAAAACGGCGCGACCTGCAGGAATGTCATTAGTTTCTGTACCAGTACGCTTATCATGCGCTGCAGCTGATAAGCCAATTTTGCCTATCATAGCGCCCACTTCTGTGGCGGTTTCCCACTGAGGTTTACCGGTTTCTTGGGCTATCACTTCTGCAAGCTCTGCTTTGTGCGCTTCAAGTTCACTGCGGTACGCTTCAACAATGGCTAAACGCGCCTCATAGCCCAGCATAAACCAGTCAAACTGTGCGCTTCTTGCGGCATCAATTGCTGTATTAACTTGCGCTGCTGTTGCCGTTTTTCCACTCCAGATAACTTCGCCATTAGCTGGATTAAGTGATGTAACTTCATGACCTTCGCCATTAGACCATTGGCCTTTGATAAATTGTGTCATTTGCTGTTTCCTACAGTTCTAATACGCGAATTTTCTGGCCTTGCTCAACCATTAGCGCTTCAGCTAATTGTGGGCTTAAGGTGACGTTATCATGCTCTTGTGAAACTAAAATTCTTGCCGCTGTTGCGCGGTAATCCGCTAACAAGGTATTGGCGACAAGATATTGATGATCGGCATGAGGCATCTTTCCAATAGTGACCGTAAGTAGACGGCTTTGACTCACGGCGCGGATGTCGCTTAGCGCACACTCCACTGTTGGACCACCATCGAAAATATCGACGTAATTTCTAAATTTAAAGCCTTCAGCCTGCAATAACTTCAGCGCAGGTTTAGTATTTCTATGCACCTCGCCAATCACTTTTTGTGCTTTTTTTGGCAATAGGCATACATGTATCGGGCTTCTTGGCATCATTTCAGCCATAAAGGCCTTTTTACCTAACCCCGATAAATAATCGGCTTCGACAAAATCAATGCCTAAGAAATGATCTTGTAACCACTCATAAAAAGGTGAATCACCCTTTTCATCGCTTACGCCGCGCATTTCAGCAATTACAGTGCTGCCAAAACGTTGCTCATGTTGAGCGAGGAATAAAAAACGCGAGCGAGAAAGCATGCGGCCGTTATAGCCTCTGCGATATTCTTTATTTAAAAACAGCGTACATAACTCTGCAGCGCCAGTGTAGTCATGGCAAAGCGTCAGTGTTTCCACTTCGTTACGAACTGAGATTTGTTTAGAATGATAGACTTCAGTGCCTAAACGGTAATGATAAAAGGCATCTTCCATCCCGACAGCGGCTTCAATACCGCAGGTACCGACAACTTGATTGGTTTTTAAATCTTCAAGCACCATCAAATAACCTTCATCGAAAGGTTTCTCAACTTGCTTGGAAAAAGAAGCTTCAGCTCTAGCGATTTTAGAGCGTAATAGCTCTTCGTTGACTGGCAGGGAAGTGAACCCATGACCCGATTCAACGGCGACCTTGTAAAGTGCTTCGTAATCACTGCCACGAATCGGTCGTATGATTAGCATCTGACTCTCCTTGATAATCCAGTAATAAAAAGTCACCAACAAACAGACTTTTCATTACCGATAACCCAATAAAAAAGCGCAAGGTTTTACCCTTACGCTTTACTTATCTATTAACCTGCAACCACTTTAGCTACAGCACGTTCGAAACGTGCTAAACCTTCAGCGATATCAGCTTCTGGGATAACAAGAGATGGAGCAAAACGCACGACGTTAGCGCCAGCAATCAAGCTCATTAAGCCTTCTGCAACCGATGCAACTAAGAAGTCACGGCTACGGCCTGCATATTGCTCGTTAAGTACTGCGCCTAATAACATGCCTTTACCACGCACTTCTGAGAACACATTATATTTGGCATTGATTGCCGCTAAACCATCACGGAATAACTGTTCGCGATGCTTAACACCATTCAGTACTTCAGGCGTATTCACCACATCCATAACAGCATTACCAATAGCGCACGCTAATGGGTTGCCGCCATAAGTCGAACCATGAGTACCAATTTTAAGATGTGCGGCAATTTTAGCAGTGGTTAGCATTGCAGCAATTGGGAAACCGCCACCTAGGGCTTTGGCGCTGGTTAAAATATCAGGCACAATATCGGTGCCCATGTAGGCAAATAACTCACCGGTACGGCCAACACCTGTTTGCACTTCATCAAAAATAACTAATGCGTCATGCTTATCAGCAAGTGCGCGCACAGCTTTTAAGAATTCGGGGTCACCATTGATAATACCGCCTTCACCTTGAAGTGGTTCAAGCATGATGGCACAAGTGTTATCAGAAATTACCGCTTCTAGAGCGGCAATATCATTAAATGGTACATGAGTAACGCTTTGTGGTTTAGGCCCGAAACCATCAGAGTAAGCCGCTTGACCACCCACAGTAACAGTAAAGAAGGTACGACCATGGAATGCTTTATCAAAGGCGATGATTTGATCTTTTTGTGGGCCGTGATTATCTAATGCGTAACGACGGGCAAGTTTTAGTGCAGCTTCATTGGCTTCAGCACCTGAGTTAGCAAAGTAAACACGCTCAGCAAACGTGGCGTTAACCAGTTTCGTCGCCAGCTCTAATGCTGGCTCATTGGTCATTACGTTTGATAAATGCCACAGCTTTTCACCTTGTTCTTTTAGGGCGCCAACAAGTGCTGGGTGACAATGACCTAAACAATTCACTGCAATACCACCAGCAAAGTCAATAAACTCATTACCTTGTTGATCCCAAACTCGACTGCCTTCTCCGCGAACTGGGATTACGGCTGCTGGCGCATAGTTAGGCACCATGACTTCATCAAATTGGGCACGTGTTAAGTTCATTTCAACGCTCATTGCTTTTCGTTCCTTAAAGTTATTAGCGACACTTAAGTCACTCTATTCCGCTTGCTGTATTGATTTTGGTTTAAGTTGACTGCGGATGTTTGTATAGCTTGCAGGTCATTATTAGCTAAAACGTGATCAAAATACCAGTTTTTAGCGGTTAACTATTCATAACTTAAATGAATAATGCATAAAGAGTTAACAAACTTCACATACAAAGTGCTATTACAGCTTATTTTTAGCATAAATAGTCATAAAAAAAGTTATTTGGCCTCAAATAAGCTAGCTATTCATCATAAATGCATAACTAAACAAGATTTAGTCATACTTAAGGGGGATAAAGCCTGACTTTAAACTAAATTAAGCTTGCGGTAATTTTGCGATTTTAAACGGATCAGCTCTTGCTCGGTAAATTCATAATAATCAAATAACACTCGCTTCTCTTGCGGCTCAATTAAACGCGATTGCTCTAATATTAATACCTTGGCATAACAACTGGCTTTGGCAACGATAGCGCTTTCTGTGGAAAACTCGCTAAAGTGATAATTTAAATCGAGCTCTTTTAGCACTTGGGTTAGCTGGCTCTGGTTAAAATCCATTAAGTCCAATAATTGCCAATTAAGCTGCTCACCATAGGACATCACTTGCTCAAACACTTCCTCAGCTGGAAATGCTGAGGCCATTACCGCATCGTATAAGGTTTTATCCCCTTTGGCGCTGGTCTCACGTAGCCAGGTTCCCCATGTGTTTTCAAATTGTCTGGCGCTGGCATTTAATATAGTCGCTGCGCCTAATTGCTTCATCAAAGCTGCGCTATAAACCAATGCCACATCCTTTTGATGCAGCGCTGCCAATGCTTTGGCCGCTATGGCGGTGATCATGCTGTAACGCCATAACTTACGACTAGCCCAAATCAGGTTAGTATTGCCCGATGGCAGCCAATGCCGTAAACAAAAGTAAGGGATCACAGCTTGCAAATTTTCAATGCCAATATAATTAAGCACTAACTTAATGTCGGTTACTTTGACTTCTGATCGCTGCGGTCTGCGGTGACTCGAGGCTGGGCTATTGATTAAATTGATAAGATCGGTCGATAGCCAGCTGATATTTTCAACAAGCGATCGCACTCGGCGCAGATCAGGTTCTTTGTTAAGCAGTAAATCCAATAATAAAATATGGGACTCTTTTAAACCCGATTGCGCTAACATCTGCTGAGGTGAATTGAGCTGATGCTCAAGGGAGCTTATGACAGTGTTAGTCAATTGCTCTGATATGCGCTGTAACACCAACTGAGCCCGCGCTTGCTCTTCTAAACGTGCTTTAATGGCTAAACGTTCAACTTCAAGTTTATTGGCGTCATCTTCTAACTGCTTATCTAAGTCATCAAGCTGCGAGGGTAACTTTTCCTTACCCATAATCAGTTGCTTATACAGCCTGCGCTCAACTTCAATGACTTTTCCTGGCCTTACGCCACCTGCTACCGACACTGCCACAAATAAACTGCCTTTAATTCTGTGTTAGTTATATGAAAATTATATTTCAACTGCTGCTTATCGTTACAAATAAGGCCTCCAAATGGAAGCCTTATGGTTTAAATCAGCTTAAGTAAAACGCATCATTACTTTAGCTCTTGCTCAAACAATTTGTAGATACGACGATATTCATCTAACCAGCTTGATGCCTGTCTAAAGCCATGTGGCTCAACAGGGTAAATCGCGGTTTCAAACATCGGCTTTTCTAACTCAATCAAGCGTTGTACTAAGCGCACACTATCTTGGAAGAACACATTGTCATCGAGCACACCGCTCATGATCAGCAATGGTTTTTGTAAACCCTGTGCGTGTTCAATTGGTGAACTCTTTTCATAGGCAATGGGGTCAACATCTGGGGTATTTAAGATGTTAGAGGTATATGGCGCATTATAATGCGCCCAATCGGTGACCGGACGAAGTGCTGCGCCCGCTTGGAATAACTCAGGCTCATTAAATAACGCCATGAACGTTAAGAAGCCGCCATAAGAGCCGCCATAGGTACCTACTTTAGCGCCGTCAACATGACTGTTAGCCGCCATCCAGCTAACGCCGTCTTTTAAATCTTCAACTTCAGGATGACCCATATTGCGATACACAGCGGTGCGCCAATCGCGGCCATAACCTTTAGAACCACGGTAATCCATATCCATGACGACATAACCCTGTTGTGTTAATAAGTTATGGAACATGAACTCTCTGAAATAGCCAGAAAAACCATTATGGGCATTTTGCAGGTAACCCGCACCATGGTTAAAAATTACTGCAGGATATTTTTCAGCATTATTAGCATCATAGCCCTGAGGTAAATAGACTCTAGCGTAAATGTCTTTCGCACCATGAGTTGATGGTACTTTTACTACTTGAGGGGCTTGCCATGCATAATCTGCAAACGCTTTACTGGTGTAATGAGTTAACTGCTTAAGCTCGCCGCCAATTGGCTGCAAATACAGCTCATTAGGTTGGGTGGCTGTTGATGCCGTTAATAGCAACGATTGACCATTAGGGCTTAACTCATAATCAAGGGTACCTGTCCACTGGGTCAGCTGCTCAGTTTTACCGCTAGCAATCTCAACCCGATAAACATTATAAGTTCCAGGGTGGTCTTTGTTAGCACGATAATAAAGATGCGTCGCATCGGGTGATAAGGTCACTTGATCAACCACATATTCGCCATTGGTAAGTGCGCTGGTCTTGCCATTTTCACCTTTAACATAAAGCTGTGAATAACCAGACTCTTCAGATAAGTAATAGAATGACTCAGATGTTCCCACCCAACCAAATTGATTAAAGGTGTAGTTAACCCAAGCATCATCATGTAAACGGTGCTCTGTTTTTAGCTTGCCGGTTTCAAGGTTGACACTGGCGATCCAGCGATCTTTATTATCAACCGCTTCAATCATAACCAGCAATTTATTTTCAGATTCATGCCACTGCATCGGACTTTGACTCCAAGTCCAATCTTGCATCAGTTGCAATACCCGTGGCGATTTTTCGCTGTTATAACGCTCGCCTTTGGCTTTGGCATTTTCAGCTTTTACACTGGCTAACACGTCGGCATCGTAACCATCAAGACCTTCAATAGTGATATCTTTCTTAACGTGATCGACCAAGTCTAGGACCACCAATCGTTCACCTGGGTAACTGTCTTCAGCCACACGCGCCCTTGCAGGTACTGCATCAACATAGCCATCTTTACCTAGATAATTTGGCATGATGTCGTGCTCGCTGCGCCAGCTATAGTCTTTATCAACTAAGTTAACCACTAAGTAACGGCCATCAGCGGAAAGACTCATATCAGAGACTTTTTCATCATCGCCTAAATACCAAGTTTTAGCCGCAAAAGTCGGGTCTTGCGCCGCTAACTCCTCGGCATATTCAGCGCGGGTTTTACTCTTGTTATGCTGCAAAGCAACATAGGCAATCAAACGATGCTGTTGTTTGGCAATGTAAGATTCTGGATCGCTAACCCCTTTAGGGGCATTGGCCATTTGCACATCTGCTAGCTGCTCAGTTAACCCAGTCTGCAGATGTATCTTGAAGACACTATTACCTTGAAAATAAGCCAAATCGCCGCTACTAAGGAACTTAACCTCATCAATGGCAGTATTCACGCGGGTAAGCTGTTTTACGTCCCCTGACGCTAATTGCTTAACGAATATATTACCCTGATAGATATAGGCTTTTTGCGATTTATCTGCACTCAACACACCGTGCTTTTGATCAGTTAAATGCAACTGATTCAAGCTAATAAGACTTGCCTGAGTTTGACTCACGCCTTGCTGATAAACCTCAGCAATTGGCGCCTGATGTGCTTGTCGATTAAAATAAATTGACTGACTATCATCGCCCCAATAAGCATTTTTAGCTAACACACCCATCCAATCAGGGTTGGCCATGATCTGATTTAAGGTTAAAGGCTGTTCAACTTGAGGAGGTGTCGCAAGCGGCACTGTGTAACTTGAAGCTGCGTTAGAAATGCTTGGGGTGTTATTGCTAGTTGCGGTCGCGCTGCAACCAGAAATTATCGCTAAAGAAAGCGCACTAAGCGCAGTATTGCGCAGTAGCCTTGTCATATTGAATCCTTTGTCATCAAAGATGTTTGGTATATTCTCGCCTAAACGTTAACCACTGTTTGGCAAGTGCTTTTATTATTGCTCTTTTATATCATAAAAAAGGAGTAAACTTGTGAGCTTTTTTGGTCAAAGTTGTAACGGAAATTATTGATTATTGGAGAGGAAAGTAAGGTTAGCCGTTTAGAAGATGATAAAGGGATCCAAATGCGACTCATTGGCCCCAAATGAGCAAGTTAATAATTTAAAAAATTCTGTAGTAACTCAAGACCTTGTTCGGTCAAAATAGCTTCTGGATGAAATTGCACCCCAAATATAGGCAAACTATTATGGCGCATCGCCATGATCTCACGGCCATGAATTGGATCATCAAACCATGCATCAAGTTGAAAACCATCAGGTAAACTTTCAACTAGTAAAGAATGATAACGGGTAACTGTAAGTGGCTGATTAAGCTGTTTAAACAAGCCAGCTTCATGGTGATTTATCTTGCTGATTTTACCATGCATCACTCTTTTAGCACGAACAACATTAGCGCCGAACACCTGTGCAATGGCTTGATGACCTAGACATACCCCTAAAATTGGCAGTTTACCGGCAAAGTATTCGATTGCTTGTAATGAGATCCCCGCTTCATTAGGCGAGCAAGGGCCTGGAGAAATAACCAAATGAGTTGGATTTAAGGCTTGGATTTCTGCAATGCTGATCTCGTCATTACGCTTTACCATAATCTCAAAACCTAGCTGCTGAAAATATTGCACTAAGTTAAAAGTAAACGAATCGTAGTTATCAATCATTAACAGCATTAAGGACCCTAAGTACAAGATTGCTTTATAAGAATAATTAATCAGGAAAGCTAAAATACCTGAATGGTGGCGGATAATAGCATAGCTTTGCTCAGTGCTTAAGCGTTTAGACCTATCGCTGGTTTTGTTGACTGTAACGTTTAATTGCTAGGTTATACTATAGCTCTATATCAGTGGCTCCTACCGCCATCTTAGGAAGGTAAACTATGGGAATGCAATTTTTAAATACACAAGTTTCAGGAACACAAGTCACACAGGTGGGAAATGTCAGTCTTTATTTTATTGGTGATATTTATGGTCGCTTAGACAAGTTAACCGATTTATTAGCCGAAATTGATTTTGATATCGATGATCCACAATCGAGTATTCAATTTGTTAAGTTAGTTTTTTGTGGCAACTTAATTGCGTCACACCAGCCTGCTCAAACCGATGCAGCCGCTATTGAGCACATCGCCTTACTCAACTTTATAAAACGGCTGGTTGATGAAGGTTATGCTTATTGTTTGCTTGGCATAAATGAGTTTAACGCCATAGGTTGGAGTAAACACCACCCGATCACAGACGAGCCTTTAGTTAGCGCGAGCAAGCTAGCACTCAATTCAGATAGCCTAAGCCAACAAGGCCCCTTTTTCCTATCGTTATTTGATCCCGCTGACGAATCAATTTATCAATGGATAGATTGGTTTATGTCATTGCCACTGTTTTTGGATTTTGGTCATATTCGCGCAGTGCATGCTTGTTGGGATCAACAAACAATCACAGCGTTAGCGCCGTATATAGAGCCAAGTCATGCTTTATCACAGCAATATTGGCCCTGCGCGTTTGATAAAGATCACTCGCTCAATCATGCACTAAATATTATTTTGAATTACCCAACATTTGAGTTAATCGAGCAACACCCTCACTATCTGTTAACAGTTCCGGTAATAGTGGCTCATTATCCCTTAGACAGTTTCCCAGATATTCAAAATGAATACCTGGCTTGTGTTAATTACAACGCAGCGGTTGCCAACTACCCACTCGTGAGTTTTGCTTGGCATCAAGGTCGCAAAAAACAGCTTGAGGACGCCTGCGTATCTGATAATGCACAACTCAGCCTTGGCGAGTTTTGTTTTATTGACCAACCCACCCCAGAAGAACAGATTGCCAGTGGTGTTGAAGCATTGTTAGCGATGATGATAAAGCAACTGCCTAAGGTGGATATAAGCCCTGAAGCCTTATGCCAATTTCAACAGCAAGTGGATCTTTGCCTATGGCAAGACTGGGACCCTAGTGAGCAATTTCCTAATGCTCGCTATCGAAATCAGTACCAAACCTTTATCGAACCAATCGCCCAATTAGCATTAGCCATGGATAGCGAGCAGCTCTGTGCTTATCTGGCTATTTTGGCGCGATACCAGCTAGAAATTGAAAATGATAATTTGGAAAACCGTTGTTTAAAAGTCGCTTTCAAACTAACAAGATTAGCAGCCCATGCGCTTAAGCACTAGGACAGTTCAGTGGAGTGGAAGTAAAACTAGCAAGATAAGTTTAAGATGTTACTGAGACTTCAATAGCTGCACACTATGCCACTCAGTAAATAACAGACAATAAAAAACCAGTTACTAATCTAGGACTAATAACTGGTTTTTTTATGATTTGAGCCGACTATTTAACAACCGTTAAATGAGCACGTCCTTTAGTTTTTTCAGAATCACCAGTTGGCTTTTCTTCAGTTGATACAGCAGTGTCAACAGTAGCATCTACGGTCGATTCTACTGTAGAAAATGCTCTTGTAGCAGGTGATAAATCTTCAGATTCATCTTCTGCCATATAAGCATCTTCCATATCAAACACGGTACCAGCACCATTTTCACGGGCATAAATTGCCACGATAGCAGCCATCGGTAAAACGACTTGCTGCGGTACACCACCAAAACGAGCATTAAACTCGACAAATTCATTGGTCATTTGCAAATTTCCCACAGCACCGCCAGCTATGTTAAGTACGATTTGACCGTCTTTAACAAACTCTTGAGGTACTTGAGTCCCTTTCACAAATGCATCCACGACAACATGTGGGGTAAAGTGATTATCCATCAACCACTCATAGTAAGCCCGCAACAAATATGGACGATTAGGGGTAATTGCTTTCATTACATGCCCATGCGCATTTCGCGCTCAACCTCAGTTAACGATGCTTTAAATGATTCACGTTCAAAAATACGTGTCATGTAAGCATGGATATCTTTAGAAGTACGGGCATCAAGGTTAATACCTAGTTCAGGTAAACGCCATAATAGCGGCCCTAAGTAACAATCAGAAAGACCAAATTCTTCGCTCATAAAGTATGGCATTTCAGCAAATACTGGCGCTAAAGCAACCAAGCTATCAGTTAACTCTTTACGAGCAGCATCAGCTTTGTCGCCACGGCGAATACGGGCAACCAATTCATACCAGTCAGTATCAATACGGTGCATCATTAGACGACTTTGTCCGCGAGCAACTGGATATACTGGCATCAATGGTGGATGTGGAAAGCGTTCATCCAGGTATTCCATGATAATGCGAGACTCATACAATACTAATTCACGATCAACTAAAGTCGGAACTGAGTTGTAAGGATTTACGTCAAGTAACTCCTGAGGCTTCTCGCTAGGGTCTACCTGTAATACATCAACAGTTACCCCTTTCTCAGCCAGTACGATACGTACTTGGTGGCTATATAAATCATCGGCACCTGAAAACAGTGTCATGATAGAGCGTTTGTTGGCAGCTACAGCCATTGATATCCTCCAGAAACGGAAAAACAAAACAAACGAGGGGCTAAGCCCCTCGTTTAGAGTATGCGAATAATGTATTTTACCCGTTATTCGTGTCTAGTGCACATCTTTCCAGTATTCTTTCTTCAACAAATAGGCAATGATGAAGAAAAAGAATAGAAATCCGAGTACCCACCAGCCTAAAGCTTCACGTTCAAGCTTCACTGGATCGGCTGAATATACAAGGAAACCGGTGATATCTCGCACCGCTTGATCGTACTCTTCTGCGTTCATAGAGCCACCAGTCGCAACTAGCGTTCCATCTTCTTGTTTTACAGAAATACCTTGTAAATCTTCAAGAACATGGGGCATACCCACCAATGGGAAAACAGTATTGTTTACCCCAAATGGACGACTTTCATCTTTATAAAAGCCTTTAAGGTATGAATAAACCCAATCGGCACCACGCACGCGAGCCACTAAAGTTAAGTCTGGTGGCGCTGCACCAAACCACTTAGCTGCGTCAGCTTCAGGGATAGAGTTTTCCATTAGCTCACCCACTTTAGCATCGGTGAACATATACTTGTTACGCATGTCATCAACTGAAATACCTAAATCTTCAGCAACACGGCCATAGCGTTGGTACTGGGTACTATGACAACCTGAACAGTATTGTTGAAATAAGTCTAAACCACGCTCTAATGACTCATTGTCATGTAGGTTGATTTCCGGATCAGGACTCTTAACAAATTCATTGTTGCCACCAGCCGCTATTGCTAGCGTTGGTAACAATGTAACTAATGCGATTAATAGCTTTTTCATTAGTGCGTCACCCTCATAGGAACTGGTTTTGTCTTTTCGTTTTTACTGTAAACCCACAGCGCCACGAAGAAGGCAAAATAAGTAAGTGTAAAGATACGCGCTGCAATAGTTAATGTAGGCGTAGCTGGAACCGCACCTAAATAACCTAGGATCAAGAATGAAACGGTAAACTGCGCAATGTTAATCTTATGAACAAGTCCACGATAACGAATCGACTTCACTTTACAGCGATCTAACCAAGGTAATACGAACAGTACCGCAATCGCGAGCCCCATACCGACAACACCTAAAAGCTTGTCAGGAATAGCACGCAAAATTGCATAGAATGGCGTGAAATACCATACTGGAGCGATATGCTCAGGGGTTTTCATTGGGTTAGCCGCTTCAAAGTTTGGCTTTTCAAGGAAGTAACCGCCACCTTCAGGCATAAAGAACAACACGTAACAGAAGACGATTAAGAAACCGGCGACGCCCATGATATCTTTTACTGTGTAATAAGGGTGGAAAGGGATAGCATCAACTGGCCAGCCATTTTCATCTTTATTCTTTTTAACTTCGACACCGTCAGGGTTGTTTGAGCCTACTTCGTGTAAAGCAATCAAGTGAAGGAAAACTAATACAACTAAAACTAGAGGCAGTGCAATAACATGTAATGCAAAGAAACGGTTTAGTGTCGCACCAGAAACAACATAGTCACCACGGATCCACAATGTGAGGTCATCACCAATAAATGGAATCGCACCAAATAATGAGATAATAACCTGTGCACCCCAGTAAGACATTTGTCCCCAAGGTAGCAAGTAACCCATGAAGGCTTCAGCCATTAGCACGAGGAAAATCAACATACCAAATAACCAAAGTAGCTCTCTAGGTTTTTGATAAGAACCGTAGATTAAGCCACGGAACATATGCAGATAAACCACCACGAAGAATGCCGATGCGCCCGTGGAGTGCATATAACGAAGTAACCAGCCGTACTCTACATCACGCATGATGTATTCAACTGAAGCAAAAGCGCCTTCAGCTGTTGGTACGTAGTTCATGGTTAACCAAATGCCCGTTAATAGCTGGTTAACTAAAACAAGTAATGCTAATGAACCAAAGAAATACCAAAAGTTAAAGTTCTTTGGTGTTGGATATTGACCAACATGGCGATTATAGGTCGCCGTCATTGGGATGCGAGCATCAATCCAATCAACGATATTCTTAACCATTATGCAGCTCCTGTGTCGACACCAATGAGTACAGTTCCATCATCGACATATTGATGCGGAGGTACAACTAGGTTCAATGGTGCTGGTACGCCCTGGAATACACGTCCAGCCATATCAAACTTAGAGCCATGACATGGACAGAAGAAACCAGCAGATACACCTTCTACTTGCTCACCAAAGCTATCTGGTAAATAAGTTGGTGAACAACCTAAATGTGTACAAATCCCGACAGCAATAAAGAACTCAGGCTTAATTGAACGTGCAGGATTAGCTGCATACGCGGGCTGTTGTAATTCTTCTGAAGCAGGATCGCGTAATTGACCATCTAATGAACTTAACTCATTTAAAATGGTTTCGGTACGACGAACAACCCATACAGGTTTACCACGCCATTCAACTCGAATTAATTGACCTGGTTCTACTTTACTAATGTTAACTTCTACCGGTGCACCTGCAGCTTTCGCTTTAGCGCTCGGATTCCATGACTTAATAAAAGGCACCGCTACAGCGACGGCACCAGCTCCACCAACTACGGCGGTTGCGGCTGTCAGGAATCTGCGGCGTCCGGTATCGACTGGCGCTTTGCTCATCCACTTATCTCCCAGAGGGTGTTGGAATTCTTATATTTTAATAACTTAGCAACATTAGAATCACTAACGGCTAAATCTATACTTTGAGGCGGGGCTCATTATAGCGAAAAATTAGAACCAGATCATAGTAATTCACACAACTAAGTTACGGGATTTGCGTGTTTTTTTTGCGATGAGCAAAAAATAAGCTACCGATTTGTTCAGTTGTTATGAAGATAAGAACAAACAAAATAGTTAAATTGCTGTAAATAAACAATATTTAATGAAACATACGCTATCTAAATTAGTCACAGCTGATTAATGGTATCAACTGGCAGAAATTCAATTTATTTCGCTGCACAATCTCAAAACGCAAAAAACCCGGTATAAACCGGGTTTTTAATTAACGCTAAATTTCAATTAATGAAATGTTGGCTTATTTACCATCGATAGATTTCATGTATTTGAAGAAATCACTGTCAGGTTCTAAAACCATAACATCACTATTGCCAGCGAAACTCGCCTTGTAAGCTTCAAGACTTCTTAAGAAACCATAAAACTCAGCATCTTTGTTATAAGCATCAGCATAAATCTTCGCAGATAATGCATCACCTTCACCACGAACCGTTAATGCTTTACGTTCTGCTTCAGCCACTTTAACTGTCACGTTAGCATCAATAGTTGCACGGATGATTTCAGATTGCTCTTTACCCTGTGCACGATGCTCTTTTGCTACAGCTTGACGTTCAGCACGCATACGCTGGAAGATACTGCTACTTACGTTGGCAGGTAAGTTGATTTGCTTAACGCGCACATCAACCACATCGATACCAAGATCTTGTGAGCTTTCAGATGCGTTTTCAAGTGCATTAATCTGCAACTCATCACGTTCACCTGAAACAATTTCTTTAATAGTACGACGACCAAACTCTGTGCGTAAGTCATTGTTGATTTTACGCTGTAACAGGCTTTCAGCTGTTGCAACATTACCGCCACCAGTGGACAGGTAAAACTTTTCAAAATCGCTAATACGCCACTTAACATAAGAGTCAACCATAAGGTCTTTTTTCTCTGAAGTAACAAAACGATCTGCAGCGCCATCTAAGGTCTGAATTCGCGCATCTAGATATTTTACTTTATCTATTGCTGGAATTTTAAAGTGTAAACCTGGTGCAAATACACGCGTGACAGGTTGACCTTCAACGTTATCTTTTAAGATCTCACCAAAGCGAGAAACGATAGCACGTTCACCTTCGTTAACGACCATAACAGATGAAAAACCAACACCTAAAATGATTACCAGAACAATCAGTCCTATTCTACCCATGAGTTAGTCCCTCCCTTGGCGTGAACGAGACTCACGAGTCTGACGTCCATCAACTGGCATAGAAGACGTAAGCGAATTATTTGAAGGCGTGTTCACATGCGTTTCAACAACTGGCTCTGCAGGCATAGTTTTAGCTTGATTACCCATCATTTTGTCTAATGGTAAATACATTAAATTACCATTGTTTTTAGTATCAATTAGTACCTTGTTAGTATCTGCCATGACCTCTTGCATCGCATTAAGGTATAAACGTTTACGGGTCACTTCTGGTGCCATTTGATACTCAGGCAAAAGTTTTTCGAAACGAGCAACCTTACCTTGAGCTTCTAAGACTTCACGTTGCTTATACGCGCTAGCCTGTTGCGCCATACGCTCAACCTGACCACGTGCTTTAGGCTCAATTTCACGCGCATAAGCTTCTGCTTCGCGAATGAAACGCTGTTCATCTTCTTGTGCAGAAATAGCATCATCAAATGCATCTTTCACTTCTTCAGGTGGACGCGCTGGTAAGAAGTTGACATCTTGAATTGATAAACCAAGCTTATACGGCTCAAGAATACGCTCAAGTTCAGCCCAAGTATCACGACGAATAGCATCACGACCAGTAGTCAAAATGTCATCCATAGTGTTATGCCCAATCACATAACGAAGCGCACTGTCTGTTGCTTCACTCAAACTCTCATTTGCATCAACTGCACTAAACAAGTAAGAATAAGCATCATCCACTCGATACTGAACATCAAGTTCCACTTTCACTAAGTTTTCATCAGCCGTTAACATGCTGCCTGATGCAGGAATAGAGCGCACTGCTTTAATGTTTACCGGAAACACTTCATCAATAAAAGTTGCTTTCCAATGTAAACCAGGACCAACTTCACCAGAATGCTGACCAAAACGTAAGGTTACGCCTCGCTCTGCCTCTTTAATGGTATAAAAGCCTGAACCACCCCAAATAATTAAACCAATCACCAAAACTACAATAAGGCTCATTGGGTTAAAAGAAGGGCTAGAAGATCCACCTGAACCACCTTTACCACCGCCGAAGCGCTTTGAAAGGTTACGAAATACTTCGTCTAGATCTGGTGGGCCTTTGTCGTTACTGTTTTTGTTTCCCCAAGGGTCTTTTCCCTTGTTACCGGGCTCATTCCAAGCCATTTAGCACTCCATAAGTGGATGAAATAAATGATATTAGCAAATAACGTCTACGTCTGATTCTTCAGAAGAATCCTCAAATATAAACGTCTCTAATTCGCCTTGACTCTGTTTTGTTAATCGGCGCCAATTGGCATCCGATAAACGAACAGACAAAATACAGTTCCCCAGATCGTCGTACTCTTTCTGCTGTATCGCGTCCAGTCGATAAAACTGGCCAAGATAATGTCCAGCCGTAGCTGGAATTTTCAATGTCTGCTCTATAATGACTTCACCGATTAACTCGTTGATAGCCTGCAAGAGCAATTCAAATCCAATTTGTTTTTGTGCAGATACCCAGACTCGCTCTGGCTTACCTTCATCGTCGTAATCGATGCGAGGCACAAAATCTTCCAATAAGTCGATTTTATTACAAACGACCAATTGTGGAATAGTATCTGCTTCAATTTCTTCAAGCACATTTTGAACTTGATCAAAATTCTCCGTCATATTCTCATCAGCACAATCAACAATATGCAATAACAGATCAGCTTGACGTGTTTCTTGCAAGGTTGCTTTAAATGCTGCGACTAAGTCGTGAGGTAAATGACGAATAAACCCAACTGTATCAGCTAAAATAACTGCTCCGTCAGGTAAATTCAATTTACGCAGAGTAGGATCAAGTGTGGCGAACAATTGATCTGCGGCATAAACTTCTGAGGCGGTTAACGCATTAAACAAGGTCGATTTTCCCGCATTGGTGTAACCCACCAATGACACAGTGGATAAGTCACTGCGCTTTCGTGAACGTCGACTTTGTTCACGTTGTTTGTCTACTTTATCAAGTCGGCGATTAATACTTTTAATCCGTCCACGAAGTAAACGTCTATCGGTTTCGAGCTGGGTTTCACCCGGGCCACGCATACCAATACCACCTTTTTGTCTCTCCAAGTGAGTCCAACCACGAATAAGGCGCGTCGACATGTGGCGCAATTGCGCTAGCTCCACTTGCAACTTACCTTCGTGTGTTCTCGCTCTTTGAGCAAAAATATCTAAAATCAGCGTTGTTCTGTCTAACACTCGGCATTGACAGATCTGTTCTAAATTTCTTTCCTGAGCTGGACTCAGTGCGTGATTAAAAATCACCACTTTAGCTTCTGTAGCTGCAACCATAGCTGCAAGCTCTTCTACTTTCCCTGACCCAACAAAAAACTTTCGATCTGGTGAACGCCGACTTCCAGTAATAACACCAACAGAGCGTACTCCTGCTGATTCGACTAATAATTGTAACTCTGTAATGTCTTCTCTACGCTCGTCGTCAGAAAAGTCAATGTGAACAAGTACTGCGGTTTCACCCGCTTCATAGCGATCAAACAAGTAGTAAACTCCTTAAATATTATTCTGATGCAGGTGCTTCATCATTTGGGGTATAGCTCTGAGTACCTTGTGCAGCCACATTAAATGGGCGTGCTGGTACAACAGTTGAAATAGCGTGCTTGTAAACCATTTGGCTTACTGTATTTTTTAACAAGATAACGAATTGGTCGAATGACTCAACTTGACCTTGTAGTTTAATACCATTCACTAAATAGATAGAGACTGGTACACGTTCACGACGCAAAGCGTTTAAAAATGGGTCTTGTAAAGATTGCCCCTTAGCCATTTCAATTTCCTTTTTTTATTTTCAAAATAAATTTTTTGAATTTTTGAAGAATGTTTTATTGTTTAGTTTTAGTATTATACAGCAACAGCTAATTAGCTAGCTAGAATGTTGCATAAGTGTAACTAAATTTCCTTCGGCGCCACTTTCAAGCCAATGTAACTCGGGCCAACTTCTTAACCATGTTAATTGACGTTTGGCTAATTGCCTAGTGGCAGCGGTGCCTTTTTCTATTAAAGTCTCGTAGTCAAATTCACCATCGAGGTACTGCCAACACTGTCGGTAGCCGACACAACGCATAGATGGCATATCTAAATGTAAGTCTTTGCGATCTTTTAATCGTTGAACTTCGTCGATAAAACCATTTTGCATCATTAGTTTAAATCTTTTTGCGATCAATTCATGTAATACTTTTCTCTCATGTGGCGCTATCGCAAATTGCATCACATCATAGTGTAACGGCGCTGACTTTGTTGCCGTTAGCTCAGTCATCGATTTACCCGTAATTCTGTATACTTCTAGAGCGCGAGATAGCCGCTGGGGATCATTAGGATGAATTCTTGCCCCTGCTGTGGCATCAACTTGGCAAAGTTGTTGATGTAATGCATCCCAACCTTGCTCTTCTGCCTCTTGCATAATTTGCGCTCTGATCTGCTCATCTGCAGCAGGTAACGGTGACAAGCCTTCAAGCAATGCCTTAAAGTACATCATAGTCCCCCCTACCAATAAAGGGGTCTTACCACGATTAATTATATCTTCTATTTCAATTAATGCATCGCGACGAAAATCTGCCGCAGAGTAACTTTCACTGGGGTCGAGAATGTCAATTAAACGATGAGGCGCTAAGGCTAGCTCATCGGCATCAGGTTTGGCTGAGCCAATATCCATTTGACGATAGATTAATGCCGAATCAACAGAGATAATTTCACAATTATGCTGCTGGGCCATTTCAATTGCTAAAGCCGTTTTTCCTGAAGCGGTTGGCCCCATTAAAAACAATACTTTGGGCTGTTTGAGTTGGTTCACATTAATTCTCTTCTAACCAGGATTGCCATGGCAATGATTTCGCCTTTGATAACTGCATTTGCTGCTGCTCTGCGGTTAATTGGCTATATTGAAGCCACACTTCAGCTGCGGCTGAAAAATGATTTGCTTGCTGTTTTGCCATCCACAACGCCAACGCTTCATCCGATGGCTGCTCTAATTTAATCCAATCTAATAATTCTGGGATCAACACAGCTAATTGGGTATCTCTGAGATATGGGGGCACATTCTTAATTATCAACTGTTGGTAGCGGATTGAAAGGGTTAATCCTAACCTACGTAATAACTGCTCTCGCTCTTCAAGGATAATTTTCCAGTCAACATCGGCTTCAATTGAAACCGGCATTAATAATGGCTGACCCACAAGCCCTGTTGTTATTTTAGTCTGTATCTCTAATTTTGTAACAAAAATAGAAACTTGCGCGATATCAACTAATAAAATCTGCTGACCTGTAACCATCACCCAGAAGCGACCATCAACAATAGACGGCATAGTGATATGCGCAGACAGATTTGTCTCATTAATTTGCGTTAATGAAGAATTTCCAGCTTGGGTTTGCAGTAATTGTCCATAATTAGCGATAGCCGTTGGGGTTATTTCTACCGTGTCAGCTGTTCTACCACCGCTATAGGGATTATTGCCACTGCTTGTAGCTCCTGTGCTTCCGGTAGCTGCATTATGCTGTGGTTGATGGCTTTGGTGTTGATAGCCCTGCGCTGGCACCGACATGCTGCCAAAGCGGCTGCTCGATAACTCTCTAGGTTGATGTAATTGAGTGGCAGATCCCCGACTTTGCGGCATGTCTTGACTTACTTGCTGCCAATTGCTTATTTCTGCCTCTGATGAATGACCAATTTCCTCGCCAATACCAGTTTGCGCGCCTGTAGGTTTATTAGCTATACCGAGATCTAATTCAGGTATTTGCGCTAAAACAGACTGCAATGCCTGTAAAATAAAGTCATGCACTAATCGGCTTTGATGAAAACGCACTTCATGCTTTGCTGGATGTACATTGACATCAACCTGATGCGGATCCAGCTCAAGCATCAACACATAACCCGGTTGATGCTGAACTTGAAACTGACCAAATGCCTGCTTTACCGCATGGTTAACTAATCGGTCTCGCACTAAACGGCCATTGACATAAAAATAGCAGCTATCAGTCGGTTGTAAGTCATTTGGTGACTGCAAATAACCCGATAATATCAAGCCATCATGCTGGCATTCTAGGTGCAGAGCATGCTCGGCAAAAGCCCGACCACAAATTTGCCCAAGACGCTGTTTGTATTGAATTTCAGTATTGGCCGCTCGATATTGACGCGCCAACTTACCATTATGGGTTAAGGTAAAATGCACATCGGTTCTGGCGATGGCAATGCGTTTTAACCATTCATCAATATGGGTGAATTCGGTTTTATCACTTTTCAAAAAGCGTCGTCTGGCAGGGGTATTAAAGAATAAATCCACCACTTCAATGGTAGTGCCCTTAGGGTGCGCAGCGGGCGTCACTTTAACGTCCATTTGCGAGCCTGCAGCGTAGGCTTGCCACGCTTCAGTTTGCTCAGCAGGTTTTGATGTTAGGCTTAAACGGGAGACAGAGCTAATACTGGCTAAGGCCTCGCCTCTAAAACCAAAACTTAAAATGGCTTCTAAGTCATCAAGGGAGTGTACTTTTGAGGTCGCGTGACGAGATAAGGCTAAGGCTAACTCTTCCTTTGAAATGCCTTTACCATTGTCCCTAATTTTAATGAGCTTACTGCCACCTTTGTCGATTTCGATATCCACCCGGGTTGCGCCAGCATCAAGGCTATTTTCAACCAACTCTTTAACTACAGATGCAGGACGCTCAACCACTTCGCCGGCAGCAATTTGGTTAGCAAGCTGTGGTGGTAAAATTTGAATAGCCATAATTTACGCTCTTGGAATAACCAGCTTTTGGCCTATCCGTAGGACATCTGATTTAAGGTTGTTGGTTTTTCGAATACTGGCTATGCTGACTTTATATCGCTGGGCAATAACCGATAAAGATTCGCCACTTCTTACTGTATGCTTAGTGTTACTCTGTTTCGCCAATAAGGTGCCTGAAGGTGGGTTAGCGGCAAAATATTTCAGCACACCTTTATGGATCGCATTAGCTAACTTTTGTTGATGGTTACCATTTAACAATAACCCTTCTTCTCTAGGGTTAGAGATAAAACCAGTTTCCACCAAAATAGAGGGAATATCAGTCGACTTTAAAACAGCAAAGCTCGCATGCTCTGGTTTACTCTTATGTAGTTTAGTCACTTTACCTAAACCTGATAATACATCACTGGCAATATGATGACTTTCAGCCAGAGAATGGTCCATCGACATATCGATTAGGGTCATCACAAGATACTGTTCACTATCGGAGTTTTGAATTATGTCTCCAACGCCACCTAATAGCTCGGAATGCTTTTCTTTATCCTCAAATACGCGACCAATTTCGGTATTGGCACGGCGCTTTGATAATACCCATA
Organism: Shewanella sp. 10N.286.48.A6; assembly: GCF_002873135.1. Classification (GTDB taxonomy): domain Bacteria; phylum Pseudomonadota; class Gammaproteobacteria; order Enterobacterales; family Shewanellaceae; genus Shewanella. The sequence continues at coordinate 2,432 of NZ_MCVI01000045.1, read as the reverse complement.
CCGATGCCCCATTAGGTTGTGGTGACGTAAATGCATCTGCATGAATAGAAATCAGTAAATCAGCTCGACTATTTCTAGCCAGTTCCGAGCGTTGATTTAAATTGACAAAATAATCGCCAGTGCGGGTCATCACCGCTTTCATTCCTGGTGTTTTATTAATTTCTCGTGCAAGACGTTTGGAGATCTCAAGTACAATCTTTTTCTCATAGGTGCCTTTGGGGCCGATTGAACCAGGATCTTCGCCGCCATGGCCTGCATCGATAGCGACAATCACATCGGTAGAGCGCTTGCTAGTGTGCACCACCGACTGTACCGCTGCACTTTTACTGGCAGAGTTATCTAAATCGACCACTAAACGATTACCGTAAGGGGCTGTCGGTGTCAGGGCAAACAAATTCGGCTTTGCTGGTGAGTTTAAATCAAGCACCACACGTAAAGTGCCTTTTTTGGGAGGGGAACTAATACGCACTTTTTTGATCAACTTGCTGTCTTTAGCAATATCAGCAAGCTTCACATTGGTTGAAGCTTGTTTTAAGTCGATAACCAAACGCTGGGGGTTTGTTAGCACAAAATAGCTATAATCAGGTGCCGAAGACAAATCAAATACCACTCGGGTTGATTGCGGGGCATCCCAAATTCGCACACTTTCAAGTTTATTAGCTGCAACCTGTAAGGAGCAGAATAATAAACATATGAAGATTATAAATCGTGTCATTTTTTCTAGGGTCATTATTATTTTAGTTAATTGACTTATGCTTACTAGCGTTTGTTTTTAAAGCTTATTATGAACTAATTAGTTATAAAGCTTAGCGACAAGCTGATTACCTGCTCCTGTCATGCCAGTGAGCTCCACCTGTCGTTGCTCTCCGTCATAGCTTAAATGAATGGCAACATCGGCTTCAGGTAATAAGCCATGCCCTCTATCTGGCCACTCGATAATACTAATAGTGTTATCAGTAAAGTAATCGCGGATCCCCATAAATTCAAGCTCTTCAGGGTCAAGCAAACGATATAAGTCAAAATGATAAATTTGCATTCCCTTGAGCTCATAGGGCTCAACTAGGGTATAGGTTGGACTCTTTACATTGCCATCATGACCTAAACTTTGGATCAAACCACGGCTTAAGGTGGTTTTACCTGCACCGAGATCACCAGTTAAATAAATCACTAATGGGGCTGAAACCCACAAAGATAATTCAACACCAAGATCAATCGTTGCTTGCTCATCTTTAAGATATTTTTTAATCGAAGTCATGTTAACTTACCAGCACTTGGGAGATTAATCATATAAAACTGCAATATAGCTGAGAATACTAACCTCTTAGCCTATTGCGCTATTTGATGGCCTAAAAAAATAAAGCCAGCTTGATAGCTGGCTCTATATATAAATATTAACATAAAATTGACGCTGGAAAACCGGATTTTAGATATCTTCCATCCGTAATGCGCTATGTACCATACGTTTCTGCTGGGTTTTCTCCACACGAACTAAATCTAATAAAGCATCTTTGATTTCAGTGACCTCAGTGCTGTTAGCGGTTTTTTCTAAAAAACCAATCAAACGGTTTTCTAAATCAAGATGCATCTCGAGTACATCATCTTCACTCATATTGGCTGCTAGAGTCGAGTCTTGGCAGCGTTTTTCAAAGTCTTCGAAGGTGATGTCTTTATACCAAGTTTCAAGCATACGCTTTGGTGCTTCATCAATATAATTTTCAATACTGTCATGCACATGCTGTTGGTGTTGCTGTAGATATTCCAACATCATTTTTACTCTTGTAGAGTCTGCATTGCGGTGTAGTCGGCCATAAAGCTGACCCATGTCTAAGCGTGACTTGGCAATGAACTCAAGCACTTCACTTAATTGTTGGATACGCATAATAAACACTCCATCTGTCACCGCCCTTTGGCGGTCAGTAAAAATAAGATTGTAAAAGCTTGTATTTATTATGGTTGAAAAAAAGTTGAGAATATTTGAGCGAGTTCATATTTTGCATATAAAAAACAAGTAATTTAGCAACAATGAAACAACACCCAGCTACAGCACCCTAAACAATGCATAAATATTGTGCAAGCGGGGGGGTAAACCGAGACATTTTGAACGCAGGGAGAAACTGCAGCGACCTGTCTGTTCATAAAAAGTGGTTCGAACTGATGACCTATACCTTGGCAATAAAAAAGGTATCACTATTTCTAAAAGCACAACTGAGCTAAGAGTGGGTTTATTTTTTTATTTGAAAGGAATGATTTTCTTAAGATGAGAAATTGGAGCGACCTGTCTGTTCATCAAAAGTGGTTCGAACTAATGACCTATACCTTGGCAATAAAAAAGGTATCACTATTTCTAAAAGCACAACTGAGCTAAGAGTGGGTTTATTTTTTTATTTGAAAGGAATGATTTTCTTAAGATGAGAAATTGGAGCGACATATCA
>NZ_MCVI01000044.1 GCF_002873135.1 Shewanella sp. 10N.286.48.A6 | reverse complement strand
GAGAAATTAGGCGCTTGGCGATGACCTACTTTCACATGGGGAGACCCCACACTATCATCGGCGCGATTGCGTTTCACTACTGAGTTCGGGATGGGATCAGGTGGTACCACAATGCTATTGTCACCAAGCAAATTCTTGCTTTATTTACCGCTATTGCAGTAAATAATAATTCGGAAATCTGATAACTCTTTCGAGATTTTTTTGAGTTCGCACTTCATTAAGCGCTATATATTCTTTCACTAAGTCTGTAACACAGCTTGTATACAAAACCCATTAGGGTTGTATGGTTAAGCCTCACGAGTCATTAGTACAGGTTAGCTCAACGCCTCACAACGCTTACACACCCTGCCTATCAACGTCCTAGTCTCGAACGGCTCTTTAGAGGAATTAAATTCCTAGGGATGACTCATCTTAGGACTCGCTTCCCGCTTAGATGCTTTCAGCGGTTATCGATTCCGAACGTAGCTACCGGGCAATGCTATTGGCATAACAACCCGAACACCAGCGGTTCGTCCACTCCGGTCCTCTCGTACTAGGAGCAGCTTCCTTCAATCATCCAACGCCCACGGCAGATAGGGACCGAACTGTCTCACGACGTTCTGAACCCAGCTCGCGTACCACTTTAAATGGCGAACAGCCATACCCTTGGGACCGACTTCAGCCCCAGGATGTGATGAGCCGACATCGAGGTGCCAAACACCGCCGTCGATATGAACTCTTGGGCGGTATCAGCCTGTTATCCCCGGAGTACCTTTTATCCGTTGAGCGATGGCCCTTCCATACAGAACCACCGGATCACTATGACCTACTTTCGTACCTGCTCGACGTGTATGTCTCGCAGTTAAGCTGGCTTATGCCATTGCACTAACCGTACGATGTCCGACCGTACTTAGCCAACCTTCGTGCTCCTCCGTTACTCTTTGGGAGGAGACCGCCCCAGTCAAACTACCCACCAGGCACTGTCCCGAACCCCGATAAGGGGCCGCGGTTAGAACATCAAAACTACAAGGGTGGTATTTCAAGATTGACTCCACTCCATCTAGCGACGAAGCTTCAAAGTCTCCCACCTATCCTACACATGTAGGTTCAATGTTCAGTGCCAAGCTATAGTAAAGGTTCACGGGGTCTTTCCGTCTAGCCGCGGGTATACGGCATCTTCACCGCAATTTCAACTTCACTGAGTCTCGGCTGGAGACAGCGTGGCCATCATTACGCCATTCGTGCAGGTCGGAACTTACCCGACAAGGAATTTCGCTACCTTAGGACCGTTATAGTTACGGCCGCCGTTTACTTGGGCTTCGATCATGAGCTTCTCCGAAGATAACCCAATCAATTAACCTTCAAGCACCGGGCAGGCGTCATACCGTATACGTCATCTTGCGATTTTGCACAGTACTGTGTTTTTGATAAACAGTTGCAGCCACCTGGTATCTGCGACTGCCGTCAGCTTAGGGAGCAAGTCCCATCACCAACAGCAGCGTACCTTCTCCCGAAGTTACGGTACCATTTTGCCTAGTTCCTTCAGCCGAGTTCTCTCAAGCGCCTTGGTATTCTCTACCCGACCACCTGTGTCGGTTTGGGGTACGATTCCTACTAACCTGAAGCTTAGAAGATTTTCCTGGAAGCATGGCATCAACTACTTCATCACCTTAGTGACTCGTCATCAGCTCTCAGCCTAATGTAAACCCGGATTTGCCTAAGTTTACAGCCTACAACCTTAAACGCGGACTACCAACGCCGCGCTAGCCTAGCCTTCTCCGTCTCTCCATCGCAGTTAGCAGAAGTACGGGAATATTGACCCGTTTCCCATCGACTACGCCTTTCGGCCTCGCCTTAGGGGTCGACTCACCCTGCCCCGATTAACGTTGGACAGGAACCCTTGGTCTTTCGGCGAGGGAGTTTTTCACTCCCTTTATCGTTACTCATGTCAGCATTCGCACTTCTGATACGTCCAGTGTGGGTTACCCCTTCACCTTCAACCGCTTACAGAACGCTCCTCTACCGCTTGCTCATAAGAGCAAACCCATAGCTTCGGTGTATTGCTTAGCCCCGTTAAATCTTCCGCGCAGGCCGACTCGACTAGTGAGCTATTACGCTTTCTTTAAATGATGGCTGCTTCTAAGCCAACATCCTAGCTGTCTAAGCCTTCCCACATCGTTTCCCACTTAGCAATAACTTTGGGACCTTAGCTGATGGTCTGGGTTGTTTCCCTTTTGACGACGGACGTTAGCACCCGCCGTCTGTCTCCCGAGTAGTACTCACTGGTATTCGGAGTTTGCAAAGGGTTGGTAAGTCGGGATGACCCCCTAGCCTTAACAGTGCTCTACCCCCAGTGGTATTCGCTCGAGGCGCTACCTAAATAGCTTTCGAGGAGAACCAGATATCTCCGAGTTTGATTGGCCTTTCACCCCCAGCCACAAGTCATCCGCTAATTTTTCAACATTAGTCGGTTCGGTCCTCCAGTTGATGTTACTCAACCTTCAACCTGCCCATGGCTAGATCACTCGGTTTCGGGTCTACGCCTTGCAACTAAACGCGCAGTTAACACTCGGTTTCCCTACGGCTCCGCTATTCGCTTAACCTCGCTACAAAACGTAAGTCGCTGACCCATTATACAAAAGGTACGCAGTCACGGTCTCAAGAACCGCTCCCACTGCTTGTACGTACACGGTTTCAGGTTCTATTTCACTCCCCTCACAGGGGTTCTTTTCGCCTTTCCCTCACGGTACTGGTTCACTATCGGTCAGTCAGGAGTATTTAGCCTTGGAGGATGGTCCCCCCATATTCAAACAGGATGTCACGTGTCCCGCCTTACTCGTTTTCATCTATGGTTAGTTTTCATGTACGGGACTATCACCCTGTACCGTTAAGCTTTCCAACTTATTCCACTAACACCCCATAGACTTAAGGGCTAATCCCCGTTCGCTCGCCGCTACTAGGGGAATCTCGGTTGATTTCTTTTCCTCTGGGTACTTAGATGTTTCAGTTCCCCAGGTTCGCCTCATAACGCTATGTATTCACGTTATGATGACCACTTATGTGGCCGGGTTTCCCCATTCGGACATCGTTAGCTCAAATGCTTGTTACTAGCTCGCCAACGCTTTTCGCAAGTTACTACGTCCTTCATCGCCTCTGACTGCCAAGGCATCCACCGTATACGCTTAGTCACTTAACCATACAACCCAAATGAGTTTCACAAGGAAACTTAATCGTTGT
>NZ_MCVI01000043.1 GCF_002873135.1 Shewanella sp. 10N.286.48.A6 | reverse complement strand
GGATACCACCTTCTTTTTTCGAAAAGAAGAAAAATTACTGAGTAATTGGTAGTTTGAATTTTAGCGTTAAATCTTAGCCTACAGGATTTAATGAGTATTCACTCTTTGGTAGAGTATAACGCCAGTCCGGGTCCCCTTCGTCTAGAGGCCTAGGACACCGCCCTTTCACGGCGGTAACAGGGGTTCGAATCCCCTAGGGGATACCACAATTTTAAAATTATTGATTTATTTCGATAGTTTGAACAAGCGTTAAGTTTTAGCCTACAGAACTTAATGAGTATTCACTCTTTGCAGAGTCTAATGCAGTCCGGGTCCCCTTCGATTAAAGAAGAGATGCCTAGGACACCGCGCTATTTTTATTAAGAGCACGGCGGTTTCACTTTAATAGCCTTCTAAAGTGTTACTTATAGGTCTTCGTTATATTAGAAGTGAAACAATATGTCCGGGTCCCCTTCGTCTAGAGGCCTAGGACACCGCCCTTTCACGGCGGTAACAGGGGTTCGAATCCCCTAGGGGATACCACAATTTTAAAATTATTGATTTATTTCGATAGTTTAAAACAAGCGTTAAGTTTTAGCCTACAGAACTTAATGAGTTATTCACTCTTTGGTAGAGTATAACGCCAGTCCGGGTCCCCTTCGTCTAGAGGCCTAGGACACCGCCCTTTCACGGCGGTAACAGGGGTTCGAATCCCCTAGGGGATACCACCTTCTTTTTTCTAAAAGAACATAAACCACTTAAATGTGGTTTTTTTGTGCCTAAAATTAGGCGAGTTGGTAGCGTGTTAAAAAAGCTCCAATGACGAATATGAGTAAATTTCCCAAAAGAACTCATCGCTAATATCTCATCGATATCTGTAACCTAATTCAAACAGCTCTTATCCATCATATATCCTATTACGGATATACTCGATCACACCAATTACAGCAACCAAGCGAAAACACTATAAAATCCTCCAATTGATAACTTCAAATCCGCCTTAGAGAGCTTTCAAACTAGAACGATTCAAACCAATACTAAGCACTGCCTACTCACAACCTGCTATTCAATTCATCAATTAGTGACTTTATTAAATTCATTAACTAAATCGCTATTCAACTCTGTGCTTATAAAGTCTTATTTAACTGTAAATTTGAGACAAAAAAAGAAGCCATTAAGGCTTCTTCTATAAACAATGACGAAATTATTTTCCCAAGAGGACTGACATTATACAGCAGCTTTACTTAGGCTTTGATAATGCGACAACCTGAATATAGCCAGCGACAGTAATACCAATAAGCCAACTGAACCCACAACAACACCTTGCCATTCAGCTTGAACCCAAAACATCATCAAGTAAGGCCCTCCAAGAGCTGCGCCGAGATAATAACTACAAAGGTATAGTGATGTTGCTTTAGCCCTGTGAGAGGACGCCCTGATGGCCACAAATGAGTTACAACAGCTATGGGTTAAAAAGAATCCACTTGCTGTTAATAAAAAGCCTATAACGATAGCAAATAAATTATCAACTAAGGTCAGTAAAGTACCCAAGAACATCACAACTAATGCGCCGCGATATAAAAATTCCACCCCAAATTTAACCACCCACTTTGCAGATAAGTACGAAGTAAAAGTGCCACTGAGATAGCATAAGAAAATTAATGTCGCACCGAAACGACTAAACCCATACGGCTCAGCCATGAGGTGTAATTGAATAAAACTAAACTGGTTTACCATCATCATAAACGCTATGCCACCAATGACATACACTAAGCGCATTTGATGATCCGTTAAGTGATAAACAAAGCCGCCAATATCTTGTTTTATCTTCAAAAAGGTACTTTGCTTATCTAATTGTGGGGCATTTTTTTGCTCACATCGAGGTAATAGATAAGTCACCAAGGCGATACCCGTTAAGGTCACCAAAAAATTCACCATCATTGCTGACTGCCAATCAAAGTATTGTGACAATAACCCACCCATCAGGCGTCCGCCAATACCACCAAGACTATTGGACATAATGTAAATACCTGCAGCTTTTAGCATAAAGCTCGCTGGCAGTTGCTCTTTAAAATAAGCCATCGCAATGGCTGGTACGGCAGCTAACAAAACCCCTTGCAGTAACCTCACCATCAACAAAGAGTCAAAGTCTTGTACAAAAATCAGTAAGATATTAGAGGCTGCGAGTAACCACATACTCACCATGATCGGCATTAACCGCCCGACTCTATCGGAAATAACCGCATACAACAGTAATGAAAATGCCAGTGAAAAACTGGTAAAAGATAGAATCAATGTAGCTCTAGCACCTGAAACCTCAAAGTGTTCAGCAATGGATGGCAACATCCCCTGCATGGCATATAGGTTTATATAAACCACGACAGATGCTAAGCACAAAGCCCAAATTAAGCGTATTTCAGATTTTGGCCGACAGGTTTTAGTCCTTGTAGATGCAGACAATTCAGGCACAACTTAAGCCTTAAATAAAAATTGATGAAGAATTTGATTATTACCCGAAAACCAACATAAGCAATGGCGGAAATATTAAGATGTGACTTATGCCCTAAAATGATTCTTAGGGCATTATATTTATAGGTTGAGTGAGTTAAACCTAACGAAAACTAATGAGGGACTTTTTTCATCACAACTTCAGTGGTGAACTTGTCGTTGTGGATGACTTGAAACTTTTCATAGGTTTGAAAAATTACCTGCTCATTGTAGGTAATCATTGCCACCACCCCATAATCCACCGCATCATCAATACCTTCAGCAGGTAAAGTAAACTTAAACGGCACTGGAGCTCTGGCAATATCGAAGGTCTTTTGTGAAATGATTGAACCTGGGGTATTAAAGTCAATAATGGCAATATTGATTTTACAGCCTTGAGGCAAGGCTATTTTTTCTAAGTAGCCCGCATAGCCATTAATAACCACTGGCGGCTCAGGTTGAACGGTGACACAAGCACTTAGCATTAATGTTAATAACGAAAATATCGCCATTTTAAATGAAAATTTCATAAATTATCCTTTTGTCATTCTAAGTAGGCCTTCTTGGGTTGCTGATGCAACTAAACGGCCTTGTTGATCAAAAAACTGCCCCTTTACAAAACCGCGACCACCGCTAGCATTGCTGCTTTCAACACTGTAAAGCAACCAATCAGAAAAGTTAAACGGTCTATGGAACCACATCGCATGATCAATAGTCGCCATCTTAACGCCAGGCGTTAAAAATGAAACCCCATGAGGCTGAGCTGCGGTGACTAAAAAATTAAAATCAGAGGCATAAGCCAATAAATATTCTTGTACATTATGATCCGTTGGGATTTTACCACTGGCACGCATCCAGATATATCGTTTGGGCTCAGTGGAATCAGGCGCGATGGGGTGCGAAGGGTTAACTAAACGCATCTCAATCGGTGAGTCAGTCATAAACTTTTCAAGTATTCTTGCTGGGATCTTATCTCGCATACTCACAGCAAGTTCTTGCTGATTAAGTATGCCTTCAGGCCCGGGGACATTAGGCATTTCAGCTTGATGTTCAAAGCCTTCCTCTGGAGCTTGAAAAGAACAGGTCATATAAAAAATTGGCCTACCCTTCTGAATCGCTTTTACGCGTCTTGCACTGAAGCTGCCGCCATCACGCATATTTTCAACATCATAGACAATCGGTAACTTTTCATCACCGGCTCGTAAAAAGTAAGAATGTAAAGAGTGCACATGGCGATCTTCACTGACGGTTTGCTTAGCAGCGCTCAGCGCTTGCCCCATCACCTGGCCACCAAAAACATGACCAAAACCCAAGTCTTGGCTTTGACCGCGAAACAGCCCTAATTCAATTCGCTCTAGAGACAACAAAGACAAAAGGTCATTTAATACTTGGCTCATAATATTCCTAGCAGTTTATTTACTTATCACTAATATCATAGGTTAACTTAATAACCTTGGTTACTGGAAAATTTAATCGTAAATTGAGTCGCATATAAAATTAAATCTACCTAGAAGAAAAAATAGCATAACTTTTTCATCATTTGCGAGATCATAACCCCGTACAAAATCTCAAAAAATTGCTATGCTATTAGTCCATTCTAATTTAAATCAACACCCTGAAGCCTTAATTATATGCAATCTTGGATTTTAGCTATTAGACCACGTACTTTACCGGCTGCGATTGGTCCATTATTAATTGGTAATATTTTAGCACTACATTTAGAACTTTTTAGTTTTACAATTGCTTGTATCTCGATGCTGTGTGCTATTTTATTGCAAATAGCCGTAAACCTAGCCAACGATTATTTTGACTACAAAAACGGTATTGATACCGATGAGCGTGTTGGTCCAGTTCGAGTTACCCAAAGTGGCATGATATCTCCCAACAGTGTTCGAAATGCGATGATTTTGTGTCTTATTCTCGCACTTATCGTCGGCTCAGCACTGATTTTACACGGTGGTTGGCCTATCGCTATTTTAGCTGTAGCCTCATTATTAGGTGCCGTCTGTTACAGTGGCGGCCCGTATCCATTAGCTTCTCACGGTTTAGGTGAAATCGCCGCATTTGTTTTTTTTGGACTAGTGGCCGTAGTAGGTAGTTATTACTTACAGGCTGGGGAAACCAGTATCAGCGCTTGGTTACTTGGCAGCGCCATTGGTATGTTCAATGCCGCGATTATGCTCGTCAATAATACCCGTGATATCCAAACTGATACCAAAGCTGGCAAAAACACCTTAGCGGTTCGTATCGGCCAAGCTCAGGCAAGAGTGCTTTATCAAGCCTTAGTGTATTTACCCTTTGGGCTCATCATTGGCGGTTTTCTGATGGGCTACCTTGCTGGTTTACCGGTTTTACTCGCCGGGCTTTCCATCGTTTATGCCCGTCAGTTAAGTGGCGAGTTCAGTAACACCAGTGGTGAAGCACTCAATCCAATTCTAGGCAGAACCGCAAAACTCACAATGATTTTTAGCTTGTTATTTAGCATAGGTTTAGTGTTTAGTTTGCCGCAATAATAAAATATCACCAATAAAAAGGGCTTCTACTATTTAGTAGAAGCCCTTTTTTAATCTATTGATTTACAATAAGTCTTAAACTGCTTTTGCAATTTAAACTTTAGATAAGGTGCGCGCTTTAGCACTCCAATCTAAATGATACTTTTCACCCGCTGGCTTGTCAGTGCGTTCAAACGTATGAGCACCAAAGAAATCGCGCTGACCTTGAAGTAAGTTAGCAGGCAAAGTTTCACATCGGTAACTATCATAATAAGCAATTGCCGAGCTAATACATGGCGCTGGCGTGCCTTGCATCACTGATGCGGCAACCGTTTTACGCCAATTCATATGTTTAGCCGATAAGCTAGCACTGAAGGTATCAGCCATTAATAAGTTCGGCAGCTCAGCATTATCTTGGTAAGCCTTGGTAATTTCTTGCAAGAAAGTGGCACGAATAATACAGCCTGCACGCCAAATTTTGGCTATTTCAGCAAAATCTAAAGTCCAGTTTTGCTCTTTCGCGGCCATTGCCATTAGCTGGAACCCTTGTGCATAGCAGCACACTTTGGCGCAATATAGTGCATCTTCTAAGTTAGCAATAAATGCTGCTTTTTCTGCACCAGAAAGGGTTACAACCGCAGGGGCAGCAAGTTTGCTGTTAAGCTGTACTCGTAAATCTTTTTGAGTACTTACCGCGCGGGCATAAACAGCTTCGGCAATCGTAGGCGCAGGGCAACCAATTTGTAAACTGCTTACCGCAGTCCAAAGGCCTGTGCCTTTTTGACCTGCTTTATCAAGGATCATCTCAACTAATGGCTTGCCTGTTAGTGGATCATCTTGCTGCAATACTTCTGCACTTATCCCCATCAGATAGCTATTCAAGCTGCCATTATTCCAGCCATTGAAAATATCACCAATTTCATGGGCACTTAAGCCTAATCCGTCATGAAGCAATTGAAATGCTTCGCAAATTAACTGCATGTCCGCATATTCAATGCCGTTATGTACCATTTTCACATAGTGACCAGAACCGGCAGGACCTATGTATGTTGTACAAGGCTCGCCTTCAACAACTGGGTTACCAGGCTCAAAACGTTCAATGGGTAAACCTGTAGCAGGATCGACTTTAGCTGCTATGGCATTCCAGACAGGTGCTACATACTGCCATGCAGCTTTATCGCCACTAGGCATTAAAGAAGGGCCAAATCGAGCGCCAACTTCACCGCCAGAGACTGCAGAGCTAAAGAAAACAAACTGACCTTTATAACGTGCTTCACGTTCTACAGTATCAGTCCATAAACTATTACCGGTATCAACGACAATGTCATCTGACTCAATGCCCGCTTCAATTAATGATTTACACACTCCATCAACAGGTCCACCAGCAGGAACTGACAGCACAATAACACGTGGCTTAGTTAGAGATGACAGCATTTCGGTAAGATTATTACAAGCCAGCATTCGGGGGGCTGAATTGGCTTTTCTTTCCGCTTGTTCTTGATTAATGGCAGCATTAACTTTGACAGTATCTAAATCAAAAGCAGCAACCTGGTAGCCATTATCAACGATGTTTAACGCGAGATTCTTGCCCATAACACCAAGGCCAATAACGCCGATGTCTGAACTGAATGGTAGGGTATTCATTTATTATTTTCCAAAGGTCGCAGAGATTAATCGCGTATAGCGAATCCATTTGGACGGTGATTATACTGATTTGTGTAACTAAATTACAGTCATAATACGTGCATACACTTTTGCCAAAAGCGGCATATTAGATCACCAACAAGACTCTGAAAAAAATTATTCATATAAGACAACACCTTAATCTAGATTTTTAACTTTAGATAAGGAAGTGATGCTTTGTTTATCCGAGTAAAAGTTATTTTGCATTTCCTTTTACTGGCATTAAAAACACATATCAATCATTAAACCTGTTCACTTAACCAGCAATCCTAAATTGTATAGGTAAAGTGTACTTTCTCTAAACCCACCTGTTTTAAGCAATTAAGCTAATGATTTAAAATTAGATTTTACCCCTCTGCCAATTAACACTTCTTGAATAAATTCCATTAAAAATGTGATTAGGTTAATAAATACTACAATTAACCTGCAACCTATACCCCGAAATTGGTATATTCAAAAAATTCACATCAGCTACGGAAACTAATCAATGATTAACGCGACCACTCAAGACAAGCTTCAGCATCTTGATTACATGACATTATTAGTATTTTTAAGGCTATATGAATTTAAAAGTGGTAAGCTCACTGCTGAAGCTTTTAATGTTCCTCAATCAAAGATAAGCCGCTGTTTATCACGCTTGCGAGATGCATTTGATGACCCCTTATTTGTCAAAAAAGTAGCCGGTCTTGAAATTAGCGATAAAGCACAACGGCTCTACCCCATCATTAAAAAAATCGAGATAAACCACCTCGACTTAGCCCAAGAAATTGATAAAAGTAATGACAAACTTGATAACAAAGTTGTTATCCATGCTCCATCGGGCTTCACCAATGGCCTACTAAGAAATCTCTATCAATGTAGTTGCATGAGCGCCTGTGTGAAATCAGCGGTACTGCAAGACAATGGTCCCAATGATGAAGAAATGCTGCTAAATAGCCAATGTGATGTGGTGATAAGTTGCCAAGCATCTAGCCATGTAGGGATTCAAAATCAGAAAATATGTGAAGTGCGAGATACCTTCATTGTCGCAAGAGATGATCACCCAATTTGGAATGAGATATACAAACCTATTCTTGATAGAGTGCTGAACTACCCGGTTATTTTGACCGAAGTGTTACACTTTAATAGTGACATTGAAGCCACACCACTGAAACAGTTTGCCGATAGCCGTAAACGCGAGCTCGACGTTGCAGCCAAAACCAATAATCTCAATGAAATTAGTGACTTCCTCGTTGGCACTGATGCCATCACGTTAGTGGTATCACAAGGCGCGGTTGATCACTTAACTCAAAATGAAGCAATTAGGGCGCAAATGATACCGAAAACAGAGCGCGCCGAACTGATGCGTAATAAGCCTAATATGAACCTGTATATGCAAACCCGAAAATCAGAGCGCAAGTTAACTGATTGCGTTAAACATAAAATTGCACAACTGGTTACTCAGGGCGCCAATGGCAGCGATGAAGCCTGTCTATTTGAAAAATAAACACCAGCGACATAAACGCCGAGCAATGCTCACAACATTTAGGTGAGCAAACAATGCAAAGGCTATTACTGAGTTCAATAAATAATTTGATGACGTTGCATCAAAAATAATAACCACAAGGTTTTTCAGTAAACTTATTCATAAAAAGCAGACTATTTGATTAAAAATAGTCTGCTTTTTTGTATCTATCCTTAAGGCCTTATCAGCTTGTTACTTCACTTAATCTCTGTAATGTTAATACTGCCTTTGCCATAGGCTGGGTGGCCTTTTTGCTGCTCTTCAGGTAATCGATTAATGCAATAATTGATATAGAAAATATTAAATACCACGGTGAAAAACGTGTTCATTTTGAAATCAATTCCAAAATTCACATGGGCATAGTCTTGTAATGCAGAACGGGCCCTAAATGACCAAAACACGTACAAGAAGAAAGCGCCAAAAAGTAACAAACTACCTACTCCACTCAATAACCCCATTGCACTGTGTGACAGCACACCACCAAAGCCAAAGCAAACCGCGATAGCGATAATAAAGTCGTCATCAGCGGTGCGAATTGATGTAATTGCATCCATTTTGGGATACTTAGCAAATAACCAAATTATCGGGTAAATACCACCAGTAAAAATGGTTAACCAAAATAGTCTGCTGGTTTTAGTATTAATCTTTTCTGGCAGTTCTTTAATGTTGTTCATAAAACTTGATCAAACCTTTGTCATATTTACTGGTTAACAGTCATCTTTCTCAATTTCAGCCACGAGTAACTGAATTCGAGAATACATCTAGTTTAACGATAGATAGAATACCCTTGCCGATTATAAAATAAAAAACATCTCAGTTTGATTAAATAACACTATAAATCAGCACTTAACTCTCAGTTTAGACCAAATTTAGTCCTTAATATCTTTATATTCGATAAAAAGGCGTTATCTATAAAAAAACGAGCCATCAGGCTCGTTTGTTAACATGACACACAAACTAAACCGTGAGTTCCTTGGCCAACGCATCAGCATAGCCCATCTTAGTTAATGCCGTGCGAATAATATCTAGCGTCATCGGATCTTCAATAGTGGCAGGCATAGTATATTCGTTATTGTCAGCAATCTTACGCATGGTGGCGCGCAAGATTTTACCCGAGCGGGTTTTAGGCAGTTTTTGCACCGCGCTGACTAATCGAAAAGACGCCACTGGGCCAATTTCATGTCTCACCAATGCTAGTAACTCTTGATATAAAACTTCATCAGATAACTCGACGCCATTTTTAAGTACCACTAGCCCTAACGGTACCTGACCTTTGAGTTTATCTTGCACCCCAATAACCGCCGCTTCTGCAACCGCTGAATGTTGGCACAATACCTCTTCAAAGCGCCCAGTAGATAATCGGTGCCCAGCAACGTTAATAATGTCATCTATGCGGCTCATAATATACAGGTAGCCATCTTCATCAATATAGCCCGCATCGCCCGTTAAATAATAACCTTGATACATAGATAAATAGCTCTCCACATAGCGTTTATCGTTGTTCCATAAGGTGGTTAAGTTACCCGGTGGCAACGGCAGTTTAATCACCACATTACCACTTTCATTGGCGCTAACTTGCTCGCCCATGGCATCGAGTACTTCGACCTGATAACCGGGCACTGGTCTTGCGGGCGATCCCGCTTTAATCTCGATAGGATCTATCCCCATCAAATTCGCCGCAACTGGCCAACCGGTTTCAGTTTGCCACCAGTGATCGATAACAGGTTTGGCCAATTTATCTTGGGCCCAATTGAGCGTGTCGGGATCGCAGCGTTCACCCGCAAGAAATACTTGCCCTAAACACGATAAATCAACACCTTTAACTAATGCTCCGTCAGGATCTTCGCGTTTAATGGCTCGAATGGCCGTCGGCGCGGTAAAAAAGCTTTTTACATTATATTGTTCGATGATCCGCCAAAAAGCCCCCGCATCGGGGGTACCAATGGGCTTACCTTCATACATCAATGTTGTTGCGCCAACTAATAATGGCCCGTAAACAATATAAGAATGACCCACAACCCAGCCCACATCTGATGCAGCCCAAAACACATCGCCAGCGCCGATATTATATATGTGCTTCATAGACCAGATTAGCGCCACCCCATGGCCACCATTATCTCTCACCACGCCTTTGGGTTGGCCTGTTGTACCTGAGGTATAAAGCACATACAGCGGATGGGTCGCTTCAACGGCGACGCAATCCACTGACGATGCATGGCTCACAGCACTTTGCCAGTCAACGTCCCTTGGGCTTTGTAAGTCTGCAGTATATTGAGGTCGATTGAGAATAACGCAATGGTCAACTTGGTGAGACGCTTGAGCTAAGGCATCATCTAATAGCGGTTTGTACTTCACCACGCCTGACGGCTCAATACCACAAGATGCCGATAAAATAAGTTTCGGTTTAGCATCATTAATCCGGGTGGCTAATTCATTGGCTGCAAAGCCGCCAAACACCACAGAGTGAATGGCGCCTATGCGGGCACAGGCCAGCATGGCATAGGCGGTTTCTGGCACCATCGGCATATAAATGACCACTCTATCGCCCTTTTCAATGCCAATGGATTGCATGTAACCGGCTAACCGGCTCACTTGGGATAGTAATTCTTGATAACTAATACTGTACTGATTTTGGGTTACAGGACTTATGTATTCAATGGCAATGCGATCACCGTGGCCAGCTAACACATGACGGTCAACAGCGTTATAGCAGGTATTCATTTCGCCACCAGCAAACCATTGATAAAATGGCGCATTAGCCTCATCTAACACACTATCAAACAGCTTATCCCAGGTAATGGCCTTGGCAGCCTTTCCCCAAAACCCTTGTTTATCCTGTAAAGAATCTTGATGCATTTCAATCCCTAAACCAGCCATAAGCTACTCCCCACTGAACGATTGACCTTTCACGCTAAGTCATACCTTTAAATAACTTACCGTGAGTAATATTGAATTAACTTCATTATGGCGTGGTTAAAAAAGTTTCCCCATTAGACCAAGGGATATAGAAATCTCAGCAATAACACTTAAATAAAAACTTCAGTGTTATGATGCTAACTTAATGATAATTATAAGTTAGCACTAAAAATCACCATTAATTATTAACCTAATTAATGGCGTCTTTGCTACAATATTGAATTCACTATTCTGTCACTGCGCCATTCTTGCGCGCGGTAATACCTAGGCCTTGGCAAGCTGTATTTACATTGTTTTTTAACAAAAACAGCCTTGGCAACTGGCGACAAACTTTACCTTTACGTAAACTTCATATATCTTGCATCAAAAGACGTACTTTTGGTGAAACGATGAGCGCAAATTTAAACCCACAATCCACTTATTCAATTAGTGATTTATCAAAGGAATTTGATATCACTACACGTAGTATTCGGTTTTATGAAGACCAAGGCTTAATAAAACCTAAGCGCCGCGGTCAAACACGTATCTATAGTTTAAAAGATCGTGTGCGCTTAAAACTGATATTACGAGGTAAACGTTTAGGTTTTTCGTTAGCGGAAACCCGTCGTTTGTTTGAGCTTTACGATGCAGATAAAAGCAGTACTTCTCAACTACAAACAATGCTCGATTTAGTAGAAGAGAAAAAAGCTTCTTTGCAGCAGCAAATGGACGATATCAAGGTGGTACTTATGGAACTGAACTCTGCTGAGCAGCAATGTAAGTCAGCCCTAGAGGAAAGTGTTAAATAGCGACTCATCATCGACAGCAAAAGATCCGTTTAACTGAATAATAACAGCAACAATATAAAAATTATAAGCCTAAGGAACAAGATAGTTTCACGGCGCAAATAGCTAATATTCAACAGGACACAAGACAATGACATCACTTTATACAAGCCTTAATTTCGGCCTGGGCGAAGACGTGGACATGCTTCGCGATGCCGTACATGATTTTGCCAGCAACGAGATTGCGCCCATCGCGGCGCAAGTTGATCAAGATAATGCTTTTCCTAACCACATGTGGCCAGTTCTAGGAGAGATGGGACTCCTTGGCGTCACCGTGCCTGAAGAGCATGGCGGCGCGAATATGGGCTACCTTGCCCATGTCGTCGCCATGGAAGAAATCTCCCGCGCCTCTGCTTCTATTGGCTTAAGTTACGGCGCCCACTCAAACCTTTGCGTTAATCAAATTAACCGTAATGGCAGCGCTGAGCAAAAAGCCAAGTACTTACCCAAATTAGTTAGCGGTGAACATATCGGCGCACTGGCCATGAGTGAACCTAATGCGGGCTCAGACGTGGTGTCAATGAAGTTAAGCGCCCGTAAACAAGGCGACCGTTACATTCTTAATGGTAACAAAATGTGGATCACCAATGGTCCTGATGCTGACACCTTAGTGATTTATGCCAAAACTGATGCAGACAAAGGCCCACATGGCATCACTGCATTTATTGTTGAAAAAACCTTTAAAGGATTCAGCACCGCACAAAAACTCGATAAATTAGGCATGCGCGGCTCCAATACCTGTGAATTGGTATTTGAGAATTGTGAAGTCCCTGAAGAAAATATCTTAGGCGGCCTTAACAATGGCGTAAAAGTACTGATGAGCGGCCTTGATTACGAACGCGTGGTGTTATCAGGTGGGCCGTTAGGCATCATGAATGCCTGTATGGATATTGTCATGCCTTATATTCACGAGCGGGAACAATTTGGTAAATCCATTGGTCAATTCCAATTAGTCCAAGGCAAGCTTGCCGATATGTACACCGGCATGAACGCTGCTAAATCCTACATCTATAACGTGGCCAAATCTTGTGACCGCGGTGAGACAACCCGTAAAGATGCCGCTGGCGCTATCTTATACAGCGCAGAGCTAGCAACCAAAATGGCACTCGATGCAATTCAGTTACTCGGCGGTAACGGTTATATCAATGAATATGCAACGGGCCGACTACTGCGTGATGCCAAGCTATATGAAATCGGCGCAGGCACCTCTGAAATTCGCCGTATGTTGATTGGTCGTGAACTGTTTAACGAAACAAAATAATCAGCAAAACGCTAATTATCTATACACCAAAAAGCATAACCTAAGCCTTTTTTTAAATGGCCACATTGAAAGTGTTATTGCGAAGCATGGTTGGGAGTTCCCCCCATTGTCTCAGCCATGCTATCGCGCCACTTGACTCATTAAGGATATGAATTGTGACGCAATTGAGCAGCCGTATTAACGCCCGCAGCGATGAATTTAAAGCCAAGCATAACGACATGGCCACACTCGTCGATGATTTAAAAATCAAACTCGCTAAGATTGAGCAAGGTGGTGGCCCTGTCGCCCTTGAACGTCATCTATCGAGAGGTAAATTGCTCCCGCGCCAACGAGTAGAAAAACTGCTCGACCCCGGTTCGCCATTTTTAGAAATCTCCCAATTTGCCGCCTATGAAGTTTATGATGAAGCCGTTCCAGCAGCAGGCGTAATCGCAGGTATTGGTCGTGTCAGTGGCGTTGAATGTATGATTATCGCCAATGACGCCACCGTTAAAGGCGGCACTTACTACCCTATTACGGTGAAAAAGCATTTACGCGCCCAAGACATTGCCAGTCGCTGTCATTTGCCATGTATCTACCTTGTCGATTCTGGCGGCGCAAACTTACCACGCCAAGACGAAGTATTCCCCGATCGCGACCATTTCGGGCGCATCTTTTATAATCAGGCGCAAATGTCAGCTAAAGGCATTCCGCAAGTGGCTGTGGTCATGGGTTTGTGTACAGCAGGTGGCGCCTATGTTCCCGCCATGGCAGATGAGTCGATTATCGTAAAAGAGCAAGGCACTATTTTTTTAGCCGGCCCGCCATTAGTTAAAGCCGCTACCGGCGAAGAAGTAACCGCCGAAGAATTAGGCGGCGCTGAAGTACATACTAAGATTTCTGGTGTTGCCGACCATTTAGCCCAAAATGATGACCACGCACTTGAGCTTGCCCGTAAAGCCATTTCACGCTTAAACCATCAAAAGCAAATTACAGCCCAGCTAAGTCCATCAAAGCCACCTAAATTCGATATCAGTGAATTGTACGGCATTGTCGGTACCGACCTTAAAAAGCCCTTTGATGTTAAAGAGGTTATTGCCCGGGTTGTTGATGACTCAGATTTTGATGAATTTAAAGCCAATTACGGTAACACGCTGGTTTGCGGCTTTGCCCGCATTCATGGCTACCCTGTCGGCATTGTGGCTAACAACGGCATTTTATTTTCTGAATCTGCCCAAAAAGGCGCGCACTTTATTGAATTGTGTTGCCAACGCAAAATCCCATTACTGTTCCTGCAAAACATCACTGGTTTTATGGTAGGTAAAAAGTACGAACATGAGGGTATTGCTAAGCACGGCGCTAAAATGGTTACCGCAGTATCTTGTGCCAATGTGCCTAAATTTACCGTCATCATTGGTGGCAGTTATGGCGCGGGTAACTACGGCATGTGTGGCCGTGCATTTGAGCCCACCATGATGTGGATGTGGCCCAATGCTCGCATTTCAGTCATGGGCGGCGAACAAGCTGCTGGTGTATTGGCCACAGTTCGCCGTGACGGTTTAGCCCGTAAAGGCCAAGACTGGTCTGATGAAGACGAGCAAGCCTTTAGAAAACCGATTGTTGAGCAATATGACAAAGAAGGTCATCCCTACCATGCCAGTGCACGCCTGTGGGATGACGGCATTATCGACCCTGCTCAAACGCGTGATGTAGTGGGTTTAGCGTTATCGGCGGCGTTAAATGCGCCTATTGAAGATACCAAGTTTGGTGTGTTCCGCATGTAATTGCGGTTATTCATTCAATATCAATAGGAGCATGCAAACATGGCAATAGCCAACCCATATCAATACATTCAATGCCAGCTTAACCAAGGCGTTGGTGAATTAATTTTAGACCGCGTTGAAAAACATAATGCCTTTGATGAAGTGATGATTAATGAAATGATCACCGCCATCGAAGCCTTTGCCGAAAACGACCAATGCCAGCAATTAATATTGCGCGCCAACGGTAAAAACTTCAGTGCTGGCGCTGACCTTAACTGGATGCGCAAGCAAGCCAAAATGGACTTTGAGCAAAACCTCAATGACGCCCATGAACTGGCTAAATTAATGCACGTGCTAGATAAGTTTCCTAAGCCGACTATCGCCTTAGTCAATGGCGCAGCCTTTGGCGGCGCACTGGGATTAATTTGCTGCTGCGATATTGCCATTGCCAATGAGCGCGCAAGCTTTTGCCTCAGTGAAGTCAAACTCGGTTTAATCCCTGCGGTTATCAGCCCTTATGTGGTGCGAGCCATGGGCAACCGCCAAGCACGACGTTATATGCTCACCGCCGAGCGCTTCAGTGCCACTGTAGCCTTAACTCATCAAATAATTCATGAAGTTAATGATGATTTAGACGCAGCAGCCCAGCCGTTTATCGAGGCCTTTAACGCTAACAGTCCCCAAGGCATGGCATGGGTTAAAACCTTAGTGTCCCACCTTGAAGATGGCGTGATAAATGACGCCACCCTTGCCCATACTAGCGAGCAGATTGCCCGCATACGTGTATCAGACGAAGGCCAAGAAGGCCTCAATGCATTCTTTGAAAAACGTTCACCATCATGGCGTGCTCAATCGACTAAAAGCAGCGCTAAGACTGATGCACAAGGAGCCCAATAATGTTTACTAAGATTTTAATTGCCAATCGTGGTGAAATTGCCTGTCGCATCATCAACACCGCCCGCGCCATGGGCGTTCGTACTGTAGCGCTTTATTCTGATGCCGATAAAGATGCCCGCCATGTCACCATGGCCGATGAATCTTTCCACATTGGTGGCAGCGCTCCGGCTGATTCATACCTAAAAGCTGATTTGATCATTGAAATTGCGAAAAAGTCAGCCGCTGAAGCGATTCACCCCGGTTATGGTTTCTTGTCTGAAAACGCTGACTTTGCTCGCAACTGTGAGCAAAACGGCATTGTATTTATCGGCCCAGGCAGTGATGCCATTGATGCTATGGGCAGTAAAAGCGCCGCCAAAATGATTATGGGCGCAGCCAATGTGCCATTAGTGCCCGGTTATCATGGTGATGACCAATCAGATGAAACCCTACTGGCTGAAGCTGAAAATGTTGGTTACCCCATGCTGATTAAAGCGGCCTATGGCGGTGGTGGCAAAGGCATGAAGATTGTTGAAAGCCAAGCTGAAGTGCTAGCAGCGATTAACTCAGCTCGTCGAGAAGCGGCATCATCGTTTGGTAATGACAAATTATTAATGGAACGCTACTTACGCCAGCCACGTCATGTGGAGCTACAAGTGTTTGCCGATACTTTCGGTAATACCATCTATTTATCAGATCGTGATTGCTCCATCCAGCGTCGCCATCAAAAAGTGGTCGAAGAAGCGCCAGCCCCAGGGCTGTCAGATGCACTGCGTAAGCAAATGGGTGAAGCGGCAGTAGCCGCAGCTAAAGCCATTGATTATGTGGGCGCAGGCACGGTTGAGTTTCTATTAGATACTGATGGCAGTTTCTACTTCATGGAAATGAACACCCGTCTACAGGTTGAGCACCCAGTTACAGAAATGGTCACCGGGCAAGACTTAGTAAAATGGCAACTAATGGTCGCTAGTGGCAGTGAGTTGCCCCTTACCCAAGCTGAAGTGCGTATTCATGGCCACGCCTTTGAAGCTCGTATTTATGCTGAAGATCCCCGCAATGAATTTTTACCCGCGTCAGGCAAGTTAACCTTCTTGCGCGAGCCGGATCAAAACCGGCATGTACGCATTGATTCAGGCATTCGCGAAAATGATGTCATTAGTAACTTTTACGACCCAATGATTTCAAAACTGATTGTCTGGGACGAATCTCGCCCCCGCGCACTGCAACGCTTAACCCACGCATTAAGCTCGTATCAAATCAGCGGCCTTAAACACAATATCGAGTTCCTCGCTAATATTGCTGAGCATAAAGCCTTTTCAGACGCCAATTTTTGTACCGACTTTATCGAGCGCTATTCCGACAGTTTAATTGGCAATGTTACTGATGAGTCAGACAACGCACTGGCATTAGCGGGGCTTTATCAAGTATTAGCTCGCCAGCAAGCGGCAAAATCCACCGCCACCAACAGCCACGACCCTTACTCACCGTGGGGACAAGTTAGTGGCTTTAGACTCAATAGCGCCAGCGTGCATCATGTTGCCCTACTCAGCGACAGCAGTGACGAGCAGCAATTGCACAATCTCGTCATCACCGATTTAGGCGATGCACTGCATCTTAACCTTAACGGCCAAGCATTATCGCTTGCAGGCACCATTAAAGATGACATGCTGCAGGCTGAAATTAATGGCCATAAAAGCAACATTCCCGTCAGCCATCAAGGTGATGACTTTACCTTGTTCTTACCGAGCGGCAGCTATCACTTTAAAGCGATATTAGCCCAAATAGCTGAAGACACCATTGATAGCGCCGACAAATTAAAAGCGCCAATGAATGGCACTGTGGTCACTCACTTAGTTGAGGTGGGCGATAGCGTCACTGAAGGCCAAGGCTTATTAGTGATGGAAGCGATGAAAATGGAATACACCATTGAAGCGCCATTTGATGGTGTGGTCAGTGAATTTTACTTTCAAAGCGGCGAGCTCGTCACCGATGGTGCCCAACTGCTAAATGTCGAGCCAACAACACTTGATGTCACAGCGCCTGAATCTGCTGACTCGGAGGCATAAATGTTACCGAGCAATCTCCCGACTCAGGTCAGTATTTTTGAAGTTGGTGCCCGTGACGGACTGCAAAATGAAACCACGGTCTCTATTGAAAACAAAATTACTCTTATTGAGCAGTTAGCCGCTGCCGGTGTTAATCGTATTGAAGCGGCCAGCTTTGTTTCACCTAAGTGGGTGCCACAAATGGCCGACTCAGGTGATATTTTACGGCAAATTAAGCGTAAACAAGGCGTGGTCTACTCTGCCCTCACCCCAAATTTAAAAGGGCTGGAACTTGCCCTTGACGCTGGCGCAGATGAAGTGGCCATCTTTGGCGCCGCATCAGAAAGCTTCAGCCAACGCAATATTAACTGCTCGATTGACGAGTCAATCGCCCGCTTTGAGCCAGTCATGGCGCTCGCTAAAGCGCGAAACATTAAGGTACGCGGTTATGTTTCCTGTGTACTGGGCTGCCCCTATGAAGGCGAGATAAAGAGCACAGAAGTGGCCCGCGTGTCTGAAATACTTTACAAAATGGGCTGTTACGAGATCTCCCTCGGAGACACCATTGGTGTTGGCACGCCACTAAAAGCCCGTAAGATGGTTGAAACCGTCGCTAATTTAGTGCCTGTCGATAAACTGGCGCTACACTTTCATGACACCTACGGCCAAGCATTAGCCAACATTCAAGCCTGTTTAACCACAGGCGTAAGCGTAATTGACTCATCGGTCGCAGGCCTTGGCGGCTGCCCTTATGCCAAAGGCGCATCGGGTAATCTCGCCACTGAAGATTTAGTTTATATGCTCCATGGCATGGGCATAGAAACTGGCATTGATTTACACAAACTTGCCCAAGCAGGCAATCAAATCAGCCAAGTATTGGGCCGCACCACAGGTTCAAAAGTCGCCCAAGCGCTAACGGTATAGGCCATTGTTTAAAGTCAGTGCTTAATAGCGCACATTAAAACGATATAAATTTGCAAACCGCAAACTGAAAAGGACAAGATTATGGCAGGACTCAACAAAGTCGTTCACAGTTACCAAGAAGCCCTAAATGGCCTCAATAACGACATGACAATTATGGTCGGTGGCTTTGGCCTGTGTGGTATCCCTGAAGGCCTGATTAATCATATGGTGACCACAGGCGTAACTGGGCTTACCGCAATTTCAAACAACGCTGGGGTTGATGATTTTGGTTTGGGCTTATTGTTAAAGCAGCGCCAAATTGCCACCATGATTGCCTCATACGTGGGTGAAAACGCCACTTTTGAACAGCAAATGCTATCAGGTGAGTTAAATGTCATCTTAACCCCACAAGGCACCTTGGCTGAAAAAATTCGTGCTGGCGGAGCGGGTATCCCAGCCTTTTTCACTGCAACTGGTTACGGCACGCCAATCGCTGATGGTAAAGAAACCCGTGAAATTAAAGGCCGTCATTATGTGCTTGAAGAGTCACTAACCGCCGATTTCGCCTTAGTTCGTGCATGGAAAGCCGATACCATGGGTAACTTAATCTTTCGTAAAACAGCGGCTAACTTTAATCCTATGATGGCTACCGCAGGCAAAATCACCGTGGTAGAAGCGGAAGAAATTGTCCAGCCGGGCGAGCTAGATCCCAACCATATTCATACTCCTGGTATTTATGTTGATCGGGTGATTCAAGCAAGTTTTGAGAAACGTATTGAGCAGCGCACCGTTAAACCTCAACCTTACAACCAAGCATAAGGAGCAAGATCATGGCTTTATCAAGAGAACAACTTGCTCAACGTGTAGCCCAAGAAATGCAAGACGGCTTTTACGTTAACTTAGGTATCGGTATTCCGACCTTAGTGGCTAACTACATTCCTGCAGGCATGAGCGTGATGCTGCAATCTGAAAACGGCCTATTAGGTATGGGCGAGTTCCCAACTGAAGACACCATTGACGCCGACCTCATCAACGCAGGTAAGCAAACAGTCACCGCAGTTGATGGCGCATCATTTTTCTCATCGGCTGAAAGCTTTGCCATGATCCGTGGCGGCCATGTCGATTTAACCGTGCTCGGCGCTTTTGAAGTTGATGTAAACGGCTCAATCGCCTCTTGGATGATCCCAGGTAAATTGATTAAAGGCATGGGCGGCGCCATGGATTTAGTGGCAGGCGCTGACAATATTATTGTCACCATGATGCATGCTGACAAAAAAGGTAACTCTAAGTTATTACCTTTATGCGAGCTGCCATTAACCGGTTATGGCTGCATTAAACGTGTCATGACAGATTTAGCCTTTATGGAAATCAAAGACGGCGCATTCCACTTGTTAGAACGAGCCCCGGGTGTCAGTGTTGAAGAGATTCAATCTAAAACTGCAGGTAAGTTAGTCGTGCCAGAGCATGTACCAGAAATGGTGTTTTAACTTCTAGCCAAAAGTTAAATTTATTGGCTTTTTTAAGATCAAAAGCGAGCTTCATTGGAGGTTCGCTTTTTTGTTTGGTGTAATTTGAGATTATTTGAATAAAAGATTTCCAAACTAGGTTTGGACTATTGGGGGTTTTAAAAGATTAACGTCGTGGCGCTTCGCCCACACCAGACCAAAAGGGAGTGAACGGCAACTCCCTCTTGGAACACCCACCCGCTCCAACGAAGTGTTATTCCTCTGACTTACTAAGCCAATTGACTACCGCCTTAGATTCGCCATCCATGGCTCAACTAAGGCTATGTCGGCGTCCTGCCTCCATCACGTCAATTAGCTTAACGTCATCGGACACTTCAAATGGAGATTGTTGAATCGGCAGGTTTGTTTTTAATTAGATATTCAATTTACTTTACCTAAACTTATTTTCTTCACTTATTGCCTTCTAAATAAACTCGTTCATATACATAATAAATATACATAATCCAACAGGTATCAATCACTATAAGAATCAACATTGGTGAAAATTTATCAAAGAAACCTAAGATTGCTGAATACAATCCAGTGGAAGCATAAACACATAAGAAAATAAGTTTGAAATCTGCATCATATTTAAACAGTTTTATTTCTTCCTGTGTAAAAAGCGCGACTAAAAATATAATTCCACTTACAACTCCGACTGCATAATTTCCCAAAAAAGTGAAAAATAGACTTCCTTGCATAAACATAATTGGAATTATCGACGACAGTATAAAAGAATAGGTATCTTGACGCTCACAGCCTTCATACGGATTTTCCATTTATATCATTCCCTTTGGTTATTATCTAAATTCTGGCCTACAAATCATTACTCAAAATCTGAGGGTTCCCACTTATTCGTTAGCGGATAACACTGGCTTGCTATATTTATTCAGCCCCCCAACAAAAGATATGGTACTAAAAAACAATATAGGTGTTTTAAATTCTGTCCCTTGGGGTTGCGCCTTTATCAAAAGTTACTCCCGATTTCATATAATAAGTGGGAACAGATCAAACTTTCTTTATCGTACAGCAAAATTAATCTGCGGGTTCGTTGATCTCCGTTGGAAGTGTCTGAATCCGTTAAGCTAATTTTAGTGATGGAGGCAGTTCATTCTCTTGCATCCATGCACTTCATGACATTCAAGCATCCAGTCTATCGAAACTGATATTACCTCAGTTGAGTCATGATCACTCTGATATCCCTGTCTTCGAGACATTCATATATCCACATGTAACCCTCCCTTATATCGATCATATTTTAAGAGAGGGTTACAGAGGATATTTAACATTCATTATACTAATCAAAAAAATATAGACCTCAACTGTCAAATGATAAGTTTGAACGCCAAACATTTCTTTTTCCATGTTCAATAATATCTATATAACCTAGTGATTCTAATCTAGCTAATTGCTCCCTTATCACGCTTTTCACTGAACCGATTTCGAGAGCTAAGTCATTTTCTGAGGGCAAATTCTGACCAGATTTATAATGCCCATTTAAATATTCAAAAACAATCCTGAATTGGAAATGTTGGTTTAACATTTTATTCAATCTAACTTGAGATGCTACTCCATCAATTAATGCGTTAAAAAGTTTTGGGTGTTCTATTTTATATTCTTCAAGGTTCAACTTTGGTGCTTCAATAACATCAGCTAGATGTGCTAAGTTTTTAAAACCTGTCAGTGCTAATTTTTCATCTAAATTCATAATGGTTCCTATTTATACAATGGATAATAGAGTTTAATAATCAGAATTCTTGCTTCTGATAGTTAATTTAAAATCAATCACCCCTTAGGTGGAAATGGATCATTTCCGTGAGAATCCCGTTTGCGAATTCGACCATCTTGCCTATGAATAAATAATTCTGATTTCTGATTTTTTTCAATCTCTCTTGCAACTTCTATTGCAGAAGATTGAGTTGTGTGTCGACTAGTGAACCTTTCGTTTCCAGCACCTTTAACTCCCCATCCACCTTCAGGATGTGGAACTGCATGTTGATTTTTTCTTGGCATATAAACCTCTGTTGTGAAATGCCTTTATATAGTAACAAATAACACTATATATAGACTCAAAGGAGCATGTTTTAGCCAAGATAACAATGAAACCTGCGGGCTCAATTCACTCCGTTGGAAGTGTCCGAATGCGTTAAGCTAATTTACGTGATGGAGGCAGGACGCCGACATAGCCTCAGTTGAGCCATGGATGGCGAATCTGAGGCGGTAGTAAATTCGCTTAATTAAGCATGAGGATCAACACTTCGCCGGAGCGGCAAGAATCTTTATATATGAATCAGCGAAAAGGGAAATGCTGTTGTTTCCCTTTCGTCTGGTGTGGGCGAAGCACCACGACTTTAATCACTGTGACCGCAGGTCATAAATAATCGAATTAAACTAATCCAAACACTCCAATAGAACCTACAGATTCAACAATCTACATCGTAAGCCGCTGATGATGTAGAAGAATTTGTATTGAAAAATGAACATGAGTTTGCAGCTAAGGCTTTATTCGCCCTGATAGGTTAGCCATAAACAACAATGGCAACATTACTGTTGCCATTCATCATTCACTACAATGCTGATGATTAATCTCAGCAGTTATAAAGTACTAATATTAATCATCACGGGTTAGCACTTCTAATAATTCAATTTCAAAGAATAGATCAGAATTAGGCGGGATTTTATCGCCAATTTTGCGCTCGCCATAACCAAGGTGAGCAGGGACTGACAGTTTACGTGTTCCGCCGACCTTCATTGGGTTGTCCCCAATAATACCTTGATACCAACCTTGGATAACCCGTTTAGCGGTGATCACCACTTGAAATGCTTCTGAGCTATCAAATACGCTGCCATCGGCTAATTTACCGGTATATTTACAGGTGATTAATGCACCTTTTTCTGCGGCTTTGCCTTCACCAACCGTGATGTCGGTAATATTAAGTTCTGCAAGGGAGGTCATACGAATGCCTTTTCTATAAAATAATGTCGCTATGATAACAGCAAATTGACTCAATTCAGATGCTAAAAATAACTCATAGTCAGTATTTTGCAGCGTTTTTCATCGCTAAATGCTGTTGTAAACATGCTTAGATACTGCCAAACGTTTTTAGCCTATCTTCATTGTCGCTGGGGTAATGACCGCCATTGTTAAATAAGTGGGATCAAGAAAAATGGTTCTTAGAAAAGTAAGAGGCGGATTGCTGTTGTTTCCCCTCTTCGTCGGGTATGGGTGGATAACCCACGACGTTGACTTTAGCAACCGACAGCTTGTAATCCTGCCACTAACTCTCAATCACCAATCACCAATCACCAATCACCAATCACCAATCACCAATCACCAGCTATCAAGTTACATCCAATCAAACAAACCATCAAACAAACCATCAAACAAACCATCAAACAAACCATCAAAAATCAGCCACAAAAAAGGGAATACCTTGGTATTCCCTACTTCACTAACTCACTAGCTAAAGCTTTGATTACAACTTTAACCAAAACGATGGCAACAAATCTCAACTTAGCCATTCAATCGGCAGATTGAAAACCTAGAAGTGATATCTCACCCCAGCAATGGCTTCTAATTTCACTTTAACATCATCAAGTATATACAAGGTCGGTTGTGCTTCAGCAAAAAAGGTAAAACGCTCCACTTTAGCGTGAGCACCAAACACCGCTCTAGCACCTAACTGAATATCATCTTTATGTGAGTCAGCAATTTTACCCCCAAGGCCCCAATAAAAATTTGGGTTATCTTGGAAATTAAAGGTTCTATCCATAGTAAAAGATAACTCGTCAAATCCAACACCAATCTTGTAATCATCAATTTTGACATTGATACCTGAATCACTACCCACCATTAAACCCACTTGTGGCGCGGCGTTAACTGATGAACTGCTAAAAAGACTGAATAAAGCGATGAGGGTTAAAGCCAGTGTTACGGATCTCATGTGATACCTTGCTAGATGCTAAATGGGGCAACATCCTAGCGAGTTAGCACAAGGGAGTAAATCGATTTGTGCTAACTCAATGACAAAAAACACTATGTATTAAAAGTATCAAAAACAAAAAATGCTGCTTTTACAATGATTTACTAACAGGCTTATAACTCTTTCGCTACATTATTACTAGCGGCATCAACTGATTTATTTACCGATAAACCTTGAAACTTTTCAGTAAAATTAATCAACTGCCCCGTCAATAAACTCATGCTGTAACCCAGCATAGCGCCAATTAACAATGGCGGTAATATTGCAGCAATATCGCCTCCCATGGCAAAAGTGACACAACAGCCAATAAATGCCCCAGGAATGAATGCCAGCTTTTGATAGCTTGCCTGTAAACACATTGCTGAGGTTGCGATAGCTGTAAAGAGGTAACCAAATGTCGGTGACACAAACAAGCTACTGCCAGCAATAATTAACCAGCCCCAAAATACACCTGATAAATTAGTGCTCATGGCCATGAACATACCTTTTATGCCTGATTCAGCCTGAGCAAAAAAAGTACTACAACTTAAAAAGCCAATCCAAGTAACTAACTGAAATACATCGGCCACACCAGCCCATAATCCCGCCAAAAGCCCTGCTGAAATGGCTATCTGCCAACGATGTTTCATAGTTTTCCCCTTGCACATAGTTTATAAAATAAAATGAAGAGTTCTTTAAAAAATACAATTGCGCATAATGTACGCTATTTGCAGCCTGAGTAAAAGTGATCACACACGTGTTTTAATTAATTGCCCACCTGCCGCAACCACAGCGTTAGCACTATATTCAATATTAGTGATTCAAAATAAACTATTAACCACAATGAAAATTAGGAACGGTTAACGGCTTCGTACAAAAAAACAACAAACAATCAAAATCTTGCAGTCTGCAACTGCTACAAGAAAGTGATAACCATCAAACTTTAGTAACAAATTACCCTCTAATTTGTAGATATTTGTATCTTCATGCTTCAGCCGACATTTATCACCACTGGAGTCCATTAGTCTGGTTATATTAGACATAATGATATCAATGAGGGCTTTAATGAAATCCACTCTCTCAACCTCAAGGTTAGACCTTGCAACCAATAGCCTCGACTGGGTTATGGGTCAAACGATTAAACGCTCTTTAAGCTTGAAAAATGCGGTTGAAGTTGATGCTGACGCCAAAGACTATATCCCTGAAAAACCCATCGAAACCCTCTATATTCACATTCCTTTTTGCCATACTTTATGCCGTTTTTGCTCATTCCATAAAATCAAATTTGTTGAAGGCATTGCCAGAGAGTATTTCAAAGCCCTGAGAAAAGAAATTAGAGAAGTTATTGCCAAAGGCTATACCTTTAACCGGGTTTATATTGGCGGTGGTACTACGACCATTTTAGAAGATGAGTTGATTAAAACCATCGAGATGATTAAATCGATCACCACGGTACGCGAGGTCTCTTGCGAAAGCGATCCAATCTACTTTAAAGAAGGCAATCCACATTTACTTAAAGGCTTAGTGGATAGAATGTCCATTGGGGTGCAAAGCTTTGACGATAAGATTTTAAAAGCCAGTGGCCGTTTTGAAAAGTTTGGCTCGGGATTACAGCAAGCTGAATACGTTAGCCGCGCCATTGAGGTCATCCCCACTGTAAACCTCGATATGATGTATGGCTTTAAGGTGCAAACGCCTGAGTCAATTGCTTGGGATCTTGAGCAAACGATTCGCTTAAGCCCTGATCAAATTACTACTTATCCACTGACTATCGGCATTGGTAAAAACCGTAAAAAAGCAGGTAGCCTTGCAGGTGAGCCTAATGAGCTTTGGCCGCAATTTCTAGCTGTTAAACAAGCGTTAGGTGACAAGTACATAATGGAGTTCCCATGGACATTTAGCCGTAATTTTGGCCAACCAGTTGAAAACAAATATGTGCTCGACGGTGAAGATTGCTTTGGGGTTGGCTCTGGTGCCTTTGGCCGCTTTGGCGAGCAATTCAACATTTCCAGCTTTGATATCCCAACCTATATTGAGCGTATCAATGCCGGCCATAGTGGTACCTGTTATACCAAACCTCTTGAGCAAAAAGCGCTAATACAACATCACTTAATGATGATGATGGGTCATGGTGTATTAGATAATCAACAATTTAAAGCCCATACCGGTAAAACATTGTGGCAGGCATTTCCCTTAGAAATGAGTTACTTGCATGCAGCTGGGGCAATAAAGAAACAAGGCAGTAACTACCGCACTACCACTGAAGGGCAATTTATTGCGCTGAAAATGTTCTCCGGTTTCTTAGCGGGAATGGACTATCTGCGCGAGCAAGCAAGGGAGTTGCCGTTATCACAACAACAAGACCGCGAATTAACTGAATCAGTACTTACGTGCACTAACTAAATGCTATAACTAGGGCGATAAACGTGGTTTTGAGTTAAACTTTAGCAGCCATTGCCACAATACTGAATCGATGTAGCATTCACAGGGATGTGAGTGCTAGTTTCAAATCAATCACTCAAATCAATCACTCAAATCAATCACTCAAATCAGCTTTAATTCAAAACTAGCTCAATACAACCCATTGACTATATTACCTATTAGCATAATAGAAGCACATCAATCTCACTTTTCAATAGCCATCCACATTCAATAACGACACCTGACGCTATAATTGCCGCTGTGAAGTTAACAAACCGCCGATAAATAATTACTGAGTTTTTGCTCAAAGTTAGTTATGGTTAAACACCTGTTTAATTCTTGAACATCAATTCTGTCACTATGCGAGTAAGCACAGAAATATCATAAGAAAGGATCCTATTATGCCGATTTATCAAGCCCCCCTTAGAGATTATCAATTCATATTATCTGAATTACTTAATATTTATCAGCAACCTAACTTATCAGGTTTTGATGAAATCGACCCTGAGCTTGCTGATGCTATTTTGCAAGGCGTGGCCGATTTCACTACCGAGATTATGTTGCCGCTTAATGCTTCAGGTGATCTTGAAGGTTGTCAGCTTGTGGATGGCAAAGTGATTACCCCAAAAGGATTTAAACAGGCGTATAAACAATACGTTGATGATGGTTGGGCCACATTAACCTGTGATCCTGAATATGGCGGTCAAGGCTTACCCGAAGTTATTGGCACCTTTGCCACCGAAATGAAAACCGCCACCAATATGGCCTTTGCCATGTACCCAGGGTTAACCCATGGTGCTTACTCAGCTATCCACGTTCATGGTAGTGATGCACTGAAACAAAAATACCTTGCCAAGCTCGTCAGTGGTGAGTGGACTGGCACCATGAACTTAACTGAGTCTCATGCTGGCACTGATTTAGCTTTACTGCGCACTAAGGCAACCCCAGCTGCAGATGGCCAATTTGCCATTAGCGGTGAAAAAATATTTATCTCATCTGGTGATCATGATTTAGCGGAAAATATCATTCACTTGGTATTAGCTAAATTACCTGACGCTCCAGAAGGCGTTAAAGGGATCTCATTGTTTGCGGTACCTAAGTTTATGGTTAACGATGACGGCAGTTTGGGTGAAGCTAATAGTTTATCTGCCACCGGTCTTGAACATAAAATGGGTATTCATGGTAACTCCACCTGTGTGATGCATTTTGATAATGCTCTAGGTGAATTAGTCGGCGCACCTCATCAAGGTTTAAAGGCAATGTTCACCATGATGAATCAAGCCCGCTTAGGCGTCGGCATTCAGGGTTTAGGCGTGTCTGATATCGCTTATCAAAACGCATTGGAATATGCTAAAGGTCGCATTCAAGGCCGCGCGTTATCTGGTGCTAAACAACCAGAGCAAGCCGCTGACTCTATTTTAGTTCATGGCGATGTGCGCAGAATGCTGTTGTCGCAAAAAGCATTTAATGAAGGCACACGCGCCTTAATGGGCCAGCAAGCGCTTTGGCTAGACTCTGCTGAGCGCCATACTGATCCCGCACAAGCAAAACAAGCTTCAATGCTGGCAGCGCTATTTACCCCAATAGTAAAAGGCTTTGTCACCGACCAAGGCTTTAAAGCCTGTGTTGATGCGCAGCAAGTTTATGGCGGCCACGGATATATTAACGAATGGGGCATGGAACAATTTGTCCGCGATATTCGCATTGCGATGATTTATGAAGGCACCAATGGCGTACAAGCATTGGATTTAGTTGGCCGTAAATTACTCTCAGATAAAGGCGCTGCACTGACATTGTGGTCAGGGATGGTTAAACAACTCATCCAAGAAAACAGCGCCAATGCAAACATGCAGCCTTACATTGCCGGCTTAATGGATGCGGCAGGCGATTTAGAAAAAGCCACTGGCTTTATCGTCAAATCTGCCAGCACTAATCCAGATATTATTGGCGCAGCTTCTATGGCCTACATGCAGTTATTTGGCATCACCACACTGGCGTGGATGTGGACCCGTATTGCCGCCACCTCGTTTGCAGCTATTGAAGCTGGTACTGAAGAAACGGAGTTCTATAAAGGCAAACTTAAAACCGCTCAGTTTTATATGAGCTACTGGGGCAGTCAGACTCGAAGCTTACGCAAGCAAATTGAAGCAAGTAGCGCGCATATTGCTAATTTTGATGACGCGGATTTTTAATCGCTGATAACGATACATTCAAACTACGCCCTAATAATATCTGAGTTACTGGGGTAGCCAGGCTCGAAGTTTACCTAAGCAAATTGAAGCGAGTAGCGCATATTGCTAATTTTGATGAGGCGGATTTTTAACGCTGCTTTGTAAGTAACTACCAAAAACAAGTCCAAACAAAAACAGCGCCTATAAATCAATATAGGCGCTGTTTTATTTAAGAGTAACTCGTTAACTGCAACGAACTAGTCCCAAAGAAATTCTCTAAAATGCTTACGGCATACCGACTCGTAACTTTCGTTACCGCCAATGGCAACTTGCTCACCATCACGCATAGGCTTACCGTTGCCATCCAGTCTTAACACCATGTTGGCTTTACGGCCGCAATGGCAAATAGTTTTAAGTTCTACCAATTTATCAGCCCAGGCTAATAAGTATTGGCTTCCGGTAAACAATTCACCTTGAAAGTCGGTTTTTAAACCATAGCACAGCACTGGAATATCAAAATTATCAACCACATGGGTTAACTGCTTAACTTGCTCTTTACTTAAAAATTGCGACTCATCAATTAATATGCAGTGCAACTTTTGTTCAGCAAGTTGCTTTTCAATAAAATAAGCAAGGTTATCACCATCACTAAAAACATGGGCTTCGGTTTCAATACCAATACGAGAAGCCACTTTGCCAATACCATAACGATCATCAATTGACGCTGTCATGACTAAGGTATTCATTCCACGTTCACGGTAGTTGTACGATGATTGCAGTAGCGAAGTTGATTTACCTGCATTCATTGCAGAATAGTAGAAGTAGAGTTGCGCCAAAACGGTGTGTCCTTATGGTTATTTACCGTGGCAGTTTATCATTTTTTCAGCAGCGAAATAAGCGTTAGAATAGATAAACTCATGTCGGTATCACAAAAAATCATCTCTGTGCAGCTGCGCTTTTGAGCTAATCACCTCTCGCAGCAGTAATTACATGTTAAATCCAGTTAACATGTCACATTTATTAAACAGTTAACGTTAAAAAAGCCATCATAGTTCACGCTTTTTGTATTACTTCAGATACGATTAAGAAACAATTGATAGATTGTTTGAACAATAAAATATAATAGGAAGTCTAAACACTATGCATAAAACACTTGTTGCTGCAGCTATTGCTGCCACAATCGTCGTAGGTGGATGCTCAATCTCAAATACTGATACAACCCAAGCTGAAAACGTCACTATGATACAAGCAGATAATCCTTTTTTTGCTCCAAGCAGCTTGCAATATCAAACCCCTAATTTTGCTGACATAAAAAATGAGCACTTCTTACCTGCGCTTGAGCAAGGTATCAATGAGCATTACCAGCAAATCTTGGTTATTGCTAACAATCCAGCGCCTGCAACCTTTGAAAATACCATTGTTGCCATGGAAAAAAGCGGTGAACTATTAGGCCGTACATCGAAGGTTTTTTATAATTTAACCGGTTCAACAAGTAACCCTGAGCTACGTAAAATACAGGGCATTATGGCGCCTAAAATGGCAGCCCATTCTGACAACATTAATTTAAATGCTGCACTTTTTAGCCGCATTGAACAGATTTATAACAGCCGTGAAGGCTTAGAAATTAGCCCTGAAGCAAAACGCTTAATTGAAGTTTATCATCAACGTTTTGTTCTAGCCGGCGCTAAACTAACAGAAGCGCAAAAACAGCAAATTCGTGTATTGAATGAAGAGCAGTCAACCTTGACTAACGAATTCTCACAGCGACTAATGCGCTTAAGTAAAGAAATCGCCGTAGTCGTTGAGGATGAGTCAGAGCTTGCGGGTTTATCAGCAACCGCCATTAAATCAGCAGCCATTGATGCCAGTGCAGCAGGCCATGAAGGTAAATACTTACTTAGCATTACCAACACCACTCGTCAGCCTGTATTAGCCCAACTAGACAACCGTCAGTTACGTCAACAAGTATGGCAAGCATCTGCTAACCGCGGTTTAACGGGTGACAATGAAACCGCTTCTTTAGTGGCTCGCTTAGCGCAACTACGTGCCGAAAAAGCCCAATTACTGGGTTATGACAGTTGGGCAGATTACCGCTTAGCGCCACAAATGGCCAAAACCCCAGATGCGGTTTATAAGATGTTTGGCTCAATGGTGCCTGCTGTAGTTGAAAACACCCAAAAAGAAGCCGCAGACATACAAGCAATGATCACCAAAATGGGCGGCGACTTTACCCTTGAACCATGGGATTGGGCTTATTATGCCGAGCGTGTACGTAAAGAAAAATTTGATTTAGATGAGGCATCAATTAAGCCTTATTTTGAATTTAATCGTGTACTGGAAGATGGCGTGTTTTTCACTCTTAAAGAATTGTATGGCGTGACCTTAACACCAAGACCTGATCTGCCTGTTTATCACCCTGATGTAAAAGCGTATGAAATGTTTGATGAAGATGGCAGCAGTATGGCTATCTTTTATGCTGATTACTTTTCTCGTGAAGGTAAACGTGGCGGCGCTTGGATGAACTCGTTTGTGGGTCAGTCTGAGTTATTAAACAACAAGCCTGTGGTAGTTAATGTGATGAACATTAAGAAAGCCCCTGAAGGTCAGCCAACATTTGTGAGCTACAGTGAAGTCACCACCATGTTCCATGAAATGGGCCATGGTACCCACGGTATGTTCTCAAAAGTTACTTACCCATCACTTGCGGGCACCTCAGTATCACGTGACTTTGTAGAGTTCCCATCGACATTTGAAGAAGACTGGGCAGCGCACCCTAAAGTGCTGGCTAACTATGCTAAGCACTATGAAACAGGCGAAGTCATTCCTGAGGCACTACTAGAAAAATTACTTGAGTCTCGCAGCTTTAATCAAGGGTTTGACACCTTAGAGTATATGGCGGCAGCACTAGTTGATTTAGAGTGGCATTCACTTGCTGCTGATGTGCCATTACAAGATGTGGCGAGCTTTGAAGCAAGCGCCCTGAAAAAACACGGTGTTGACATTAAAGCGGTACCACCTCGTTACCGCTCAAGCTATTTTGCTCACGCTTTCCCGGGCGGCTACTCTGCAAGTTATTACGCTTACATGTGGAGTGAAATCCTTGCAGCTGATGCCTTTGCTTACGTACAAACTCAAGGCGGTCTAAACCGTGAAATTGGGATGAAGTATCGCAAAACCATTCGTGAAGTGGGTAACTCAGTACCACCAATGGATGCGTATAAAGCCTTCAGAGGTCAAGAGCCGACGACTGATGCATTACTTGAGCGTCGTGGTTTAAACTAACGCTATTAGAACCTTGTGGCTTAACATCATTTAAGTTTGGTTAAAGCTAATTTTATTTAGCACTTAAACTTAAATCCTAAAAATGCCGCTCATTTGAGCGGCATTTTTTTATCTCAATTTTCACCTAGATCCGAGTACGCTGATTAGCAGTACCTGTTAATCCCTATAATTGCTAACCCTTGCACTCACCATTGGCAGAAACAGTCATTCACTCACAGTGCTAATCGCTGCTTCTCTTCGCTAACAATAACTGCTGCATAAACAAAACATGTGAGCTTAAACCTTTGAGGTTCACTCTAGTGATTCGACTTAGATATTTAGCTTATATATACCACTTTATTATGCAGCCTTGATTTTAAAACATAAAAAATGCCGCTCATCTGAGCGGCATTTTCATACAAGCTAGCTATATCTAAAGTTCGCGATAAGCTTAAATCAAACCGAGTTAGCTTACGCTATTTAGTGATCAACTTCAGTCCAATAACGCTTAATACAAATAGCACACTACAGGTGACCAAGCCCATGGCCACTGACGCGGTAAAACCTAATACACCGTAGCCAATAATACTAATGACCGCCACGATTAACGCATAAGGTAATTGCGTCATTACGTGATCGATATGGTGACAACTCGCCCCCGTTGACGACAAGATAGTGGTATCTGAAATCGGTGAACAATGATCGCCAAATACTGCACCAGATAACACGGCTGCAAGCATAGGTAACATCATAGTGCTATCACTGCCCATCGCCATATCAGCTGCAATTGGCAACATGATACCGAAGGTACCCCAGCTGGTGCCGGTTGCAAATGCGGTTAGGCCTGCTAATAAAAATAATACTGCAGGTAGCATCGCAAATGGAATATTGCCTGTGGCTAAACTGGCCATGTATTTACCGGTTTCAAGGTTGCCAATAACCGTTGAAATCGTCCAAGCAAATAACAAAATATAAATGGCAGGTAGCATTGATTTAGCGCCAAGTTTGATGCCAGTGAACACCATAGGCAGAGCAATTTTTTGCTTCACAGTTAATACTAAGGTGACCGCTAACCCCACCAGTGAACCGTAAAATAGTGACGAGCTCACTTCAGTATTTTCAAATGCTCCTAAAATGCTAAAAGGTAAATCATTAGCTGATAATGCATCAGCGCCTGACGCCACCATGAAATAGAAGGTTGCCGCAACTAACACTAATATAGGTAAGAATAAGCCAATGATTTTACCGGTTTCCGCTTCTGGTAAATCGGCTGTGGCTCCTGGTGGTAAGCCTTTAGATTCGTCGAACAACTCACCCTTTTGGGCATTTTGTTCATGCTTACGCATTGGGCCAATATCTAAACCAAATAACGCCACACACACCAATAATAATAATGCAAAAATGGCATAAAAGTTCATTGGGATCATTTGCAGGAACACACTTAAATGCCCTGTATCAGCAAAGCCATGAGCCGTTAAAATCCCGCCGATCAGGGCGATAATGTACGCCCCCCAGCTTGAAACAGGCGAGATAACACAAATTGGTGCCGCTGTTGAATCCAATAAGTAGGCTAATTTAGCCCGTGAAATGTGGTAACGGTCGGTGATTGGACGTGCAATAGATCCCACCACAATACTGTTAAAGTAGTCATCAATAAACACTACAACACCAAGGAAGATAGTCATCAACTTGGCATCACGTTTATTGCGAATACGTTGATGAGCCCAATCAGCAAAGGCGCGAGCTGAACCACTTACCGTGATTAATGCCGTGATCATGCCCAAAATCACCAAGAAACCTAAAATTTGTAGGTTCCATGAATTGAGCGCGCCATCATCCCAAACTAGACCCGTGACGGTAGTCAGTAAATTTGAGGCTGCAGCGCTAACTGAAAAATCACCGAGTAAAAACACCCCGGTGATAATACCTAAGCCCAATGAAAGTAAGACTCGGCGAGTTAATACTGCGAGCAAAATAGCCACTACTGGTGGCAAAAGCGAGAGAGCCGAATCGGCGTAACTTGTTATCATCATTTCTTATAATTTCTTCGTTGAGTACGAATGGAGAATAACTGATAAGGCAAGTTTACGTTGAATACGTAAACGAAATTCTTTTCAGTAGCACTCCACAGTAATATCAATATCGTTGTCGATATATATTCTTCTACCCTTTCGGATAGAAATTACCATGACAGTGCAGTCCCTTTCGGTAACTGCCCCAATAAATGGTTTTGATAGAATCCATTTACTTCGGCACTAAATCCTTTCCGAATAAGTTATTGGCATCACCCAACTCACCCGTACTGATACTTAATGCACCTCTACTTATGCTAACAACAGAAAGGCTCTGTATATCAACACCCCATCATACAAACATAAGCAGTAGCATCATTGCCAGATAAAACTTGATTATCTTGTGATATATAACATCACAACTAAAACCGCGCACATTGACGCAGCACCAGTGTAACCTTTTATTAGCAAGGGTTCATATTTAACGCAGTGGTAATTTTTGCTCACTGATAGAACAGCACCGCAAATAACAACGCATTAGTATAAATTGGCAGCAACTATCTACGGAACATTAAAAAAGGCTTTTACCTCTCGGTAAAAGCCTTTTAGTGCCGTTTTTTATTAGTGGATATTAACTCACTAAAAAACTAGCGTAAGCCATAATCCTATTATAAAGAGCATTATTTAGGACTCTTATTTAGGGCTCTAATTAAGGGCTCTAATTAAGGACTATAGCAAATTAGTTAGCTCAGGGATCGCTTCAAACAAATCAGCTTCCAGACCATAATCTGCAACCTGGAAAATCGGCGCTTCAGGATCTTTGTTGATTGCCACAATGACTTTAGAGTCTTTCATACCAGCAAGATGCTGAATAGCCCCTGAGATACCTACAGCAATATACAGATCAGGTGCGACAATTTTACCAGTTTGACCTACTTGTAAATCATTCGGTACAAAGCCAGCATCAACAGCTGCGCGCGAAGCACCAACAGCAGCAGTTAATTTATCAGCAAGCGCTTCTAAAATAGCAAAGTTCTCACCACTGCCCATACCGCGGCCGCCGGAAACAATCACCCCAGCACTGCCAAGCTCAGGACGCTCTGATTCAGTTAATGTTTGCGAAACAAATTCTGCCGCTGCTGTGGCAACAAAATCAACCATAACCGCTTCTGCACTGCCGTCATTGGTTGCGGCATCAAAAGCACTGGTTCGTACTGTTAGCACTTTAACCGCATCTAAACTTTGCACTGTCGCTAATGCCGAGCCGGCATAAACAGGACGCACGAAGGTATCTGGGCTTACAACTTCAATCACTTCAGAAATTTGCGCCACATCTAATAACGCCGCGACTCGTGGCAGGGTATCTTTACCGACACTGCTAGCCGCAGAAATAATATGTTCGTAATCACCTGCAAGGTTAACCACTAACTGTGAAAGGTTTTCTGCTAGTTGCGCTTGATACACAGCATTATCAGCAACTAATACCTTGCTTACGCCTGTTAATGCTTGCGCTGCGGTAACTGCTGCAGCGCAATCGCTACCAGCAACTAACACATGCACATCACCACCAATGGCAACCGCTGCGCTTACTGCTTTAGCGGTATCTAATTTTAAGCTTGCGTTATCATGTTCAGCTAATACTAAAATAGTCATAATTAGATCACCTTCGCTTCATTTTTTAACTTTTCAACTAATTCAGCCACTGAATT
The DNA here is from genome assembly GCF_002873135.1 of Shewanella sp. 10N.286.48.A6. Taxonomy (GTDB): domain Bacteria; phylum Pseudomonadota; class Gammaproteobacteria; order Enterobacterales; family Shewanellaceae; genus Shewanella. Next base: position 9,587 of record NZ_MCVI01000043.1, on the reverse strand, counting down.
CACCATGATGCCAGCTTTACGCTCAGCTGGAGGGGTGACTTTTATAATGGTTTGATGTGCTTTTAAGCTTACGCCTAAATCATCAATTGAAAGTGTCTCTAATGGCTTACGCTTAGCTTTCATAATATTAGGTAATGATGCGTAACGAGGTTCATTTAAACGTAAATCAACCGTAACCACCGCTGGTAATGGCATTTTTATTGTTTGTAAGCCGCCGTCAATCTCACGGGTTACTTCTGCACTGTCTGCCGTTAATGTTAGCTCTGATGCAAACGTTGCTTGAGGCATATTCGTTAATGCAGCTAGCATTTGACCGGTTTGGTTATTGTCGCCATCAATAGATTGCTTACCAAATATCACTAATTCTGCTTGTTCTTTTTCTTGAACCGCTTTTAAAATTTTAGCAATCGATAACGGCACTAACTCGTCATCAGTCAGGACATGAATAGCACGGTCGGCACCAAGCGCCATCGAGGTACGTAATTGTTCTTGAGCATTTTTAGCTCCAATAGTGACCACAACAATTTCCGTAACACTTCCTGCTTCTTTCAATCTTACAGCTTCTTCAACTGCAATTTCACAGAATGGGTTTAACGCCATTTTCAAATTAGCAGTATCAACATTTGTGTTGTCAGCGTTTACTCTGACCTTCACATTTGCATCGACTACGCGCTTTACAGGCACCAATACTTTCATGGGATTTCCTTTTACACCTTCAATGTATGTGGACGGCACATTGGTTTTAACCAATGTAATATGGCTCAACTTTACGGCCTGTTAACGTTAACGTCAACCTAAGTCAAACACTTGTTTATATTTTTTTTGGCTCAATGTGCGTTTAAAAGAACTGACATCTGCACAATTTATATTAAATAAGGTACCTAAAAGGTAGATTAATTAATTTTTATCTACTTATTGATGATTTTATTTGATCCATTCAGATTTAGTTTCTATTATTAATGACTATTCAAGTAAACTTATTTTTTTACTATTAAATATTGTGCTTTATTGACATGCTTAATGGTCAATTAAATTTGACACTCCAATGCTAAATAATTAAGCAATGTAGCGATTTTGATAGGTATTCTTTAATCTCTAAAGCATTACTTGAAAACTTATTATTTAATAACCATTAGGATGCACATTGATATGAGTGACTTTTTAGAAATACTAACCCATGGTCGTCGTTTTAAAGCTGCAGTTAAAGAGTTGTCTGTAGAAGATTTACGTGAGCTTTCAGTAAAGCTTGAAAAAATCATTACAGAAAGAGAAGAAGACGAAAAAGCAGAACAAGAAGCCAATGCAGAAAGAAATGCACGCATTGCTGAAATTCTAGCGCAAATTGAAAACAGTGGTTTATCAATTGAAGACTTAGGTGAAGTATCAATTAAGCCTGCACCAAAAAAACGTGCGCCGCGCCCTGCTAAATACCAAATTGAAGTTGATGGCGAATTAATCCAGTGGACGGGTCAAGGCCGTATGCCAACTGTGTTCAAAAACCAAGTTGATAATGGCAAAACAATGGACGACTTCTTAATTCCTGGTATGGAATAACACTTGCTGTTTTGACATCCTTCATATAGAAAAAGCTTACTTTGGTAAGCTTTTTTCTTATCTGTATTCTATTCCCACCTGCTAGCAAGCATTGTAAACTATACTACATTCACCTCTTTTGAATTAGGCTTTACTATGAACGTTTCTCGTCCTGTTTTTTCTTTAGCTATAAGCTCAGCAATATTATTATCTGGTTGTGCTAGTGAATACACTTTTAATAGTAACCTAGACACTAAGGCAATTGATGACTATTTCAAACCTGGAAATGTGGTTCTATATAAAGAGAACCAACGCCCTAAAGGGTCATTTGAGGTGTTAGGCCTAGTTGAAGGTGAATCATGCCAACAAACTGCTGATGGGGTTCCTGCAAGCATTGCAGATGCGAGAACCGATGCACGAAAACAGGCGGTCGAGCTAGGTGCCAATGGGCTAATGATCAAAAAATGCCTATTAACAGAACAACAGGTCGACAGCTGCTACAGCCAAGCAATTTGTGTCGGCCAAGCAATTAAAACCGCTACTGAGCAGTAGATACTTGTTAATAATTTAGTATTAGAGCAACCGACTATTAATGGCTAATGGTCAAAGAAATTAAACCATCAGGCTAGGTGTCTAAGTCATTTTATTTATGCTGTTATCCGAAGCATTTTAAAGACATTAACACCCGCTTTGCTTAAAACCTTACATTGGCTAATGGCTCTTTAGTATTAAATTAACAAAGCATTGAACATTTATTAGGTTCAATGCTTGATTATGCCCCCTCTTAATTTATTAGTAACAACACTTGACGGTTTCTTAGACATGAAAACAGATCCTAACGCGCAAAACTTTAACTCTCAAATAGAGGCCGTCGGGTATTGTCGTACCCCTTACAAACAAAAGTTTGGTATCCCAAGACAACCAGGGTTGGTAAATATTAAAGGTGTTATTGAATTAGCCCCTCAAGTCAATAACCTTGATGCGGTTAGAGGTATTGAACAATATTCACACTTATGGCTGCTTTTTTGTTTTCATGAAAACCTACAGCAAGGTTGGAAAAATACCGTCAGACCACCAAGATTAGGTGGCAATGAAAAGTTAGGCGTATTTGCCACCCGCTCTACATTCAGACCTAATGGTATTGGCCAGTCAGTGGTTAAATTGCATAAGGTTATTCAGAAAAATGGCAAAGTTTGTCTTGAAATATCCGGCATGGATTTATTAGATGGTACCCCCATTATTGATATAAAACCTTATATTCCATTTTCTGACTCAATAGAAAGTGCGACAGGTGGCATCGCTCAAGATGCGCCAAAATTAATTGATGTACAATTTTCAAGCTTGGCAAAAGCGCAAATTGACGCCCACTCATCTAAGCTCAATAACAGTGATTTAATTCAACTTATTACTGACGTGTTAGCTCAAGACCCTCGACCTGCTTATAAAAAAGCCAAAGCAGATCCAAAATTATATCAAGTGGCCTTATATGATATTGATATTTTTTGGACCGTCACTGAGCAGCAGATTAATGTTATTGAAATTAAACCCACCAGCGTTGGTCAAAACTAATATGAAGTCTGATTTGAACAGCACCCTTGATACAAACAAAAGTCCTGATTATCAAACTCAGCATAAAAAACGTTTATCTTGGATGCCGTGGTTGTATTTTTCCTTAAAAGACAAACAATTTACCTGGGCTAAACCCTGGCAAGATGAAGTTCAGCAACAATTTGAGCAGCTTGAAACCATTAAGTTTGGTCAGCAGTGTTTTATCGCCCCCGAAGCCAATGTGTTTGCAGAGCCTGGGCGCAATATAACTATGGGAAATCAATGCATGATTGCCGCCGAGGTGTTTTTACATGGGCCGATAACCCTAGGCAATGAAGTGGCCATTAATCATGGCTGCTCTTTTGATGGCGGTCGCTGCGGCATCACCATTGGTGATAAAACCCGTATCGCCAATAACGTCACGATTTATGCTTTTAACCATGGCATGTCAGCAGAGCAAGATATCTATCAACAACCCAGTCAATCAAAGGGTATTGTCATTGGCCGTGATGTATGGATTGGCGCCCAAGCTGGCATTGTTGATGGGGTTACTATTGGCAACCAAGCCATTGTTGGCATGGGTAGTATTGTGACCAAAGATGTTCCCGAATTTGCGATTGTTGCCGGTAACCCTGCCAAAATCATTGGCGACCGACGCGATAAATAGTTGCTTTAATTTATCGCCCATATCATTTTGCCATAGCCCTATGGCTATCTTTGTCAGGTATCGCTTAATTATCTGGTGACTTCATCGTTACAGGTGATAAAATGTCGCACATTAATAGCTACTAAGTGGACATTGGGAATGCGAGTTAGCAAGTACCTGCTTTCAACACAAAAAGAAACACCTGCAAATGCAGAAGTCATCAGCCATCAATTGATGTTACGTGCCGGCTTTATCCGTCGTAATGCATCAGGCCTTTATTCATGGTTACCGAGTGGTTTACGTGTATTACGTAAAGTCGAAGCCATTGTTCGTGAAGAAATGAACAAAGTCGGTTCTATTGAAATTTTGATGCCCCTAGTACAGCCGGCCGATCTTTGGGTTGAAACAGGACGTTGGGAAAAATTTGGTCCTGAATTGCTCCGCTTCCAAGATCGTCATAACCGCGACTTCGTTTTAGGCCCAACCCATGAAGAAGTGATTACTGATTTAGTCCGTAAAGAAGTGAGCTCTTATAAGCAATTACCACTGACATTATATCAAGTACAAACAAAATTCCGTGATGAAGTCCGTCCTCGTTTTGGCGTGATGCGTGCACGTGAATTTTTGATGAAAGATGCCTATTCTTTCCATTTAACCCAAGAGTGCATGGATAAGACTTATGCAGACATGCATCAAGCATACTGCAACATCTTTAATCGTATGGGTCTTGCTTTCCGTCCTGTTATTGCTGACACGGGTTCAATTGGTGGTAGTACCTCACATGAGTTCCATGTTCTTGCTAACAGTGGTGAAGACTTGATCGCTTATTCAACTGAAAGTGATTATGCCGCAAACATTGAAAAAGCAGAAACTGCAGCACCAACTGGCACATTAGCCGCACCAACACAGGAAATGACTGTCGTTGATACGCCAAATGCCAAAACCATTGCTGAATTAGTCGAGCAGTTTGAACTTGAAATAACTAAAACAGTTAAAACCTTGATTGTTAAGGGCGCAACTGAAGATGCACCATTGGTAGCATTAGTTATTCGTGGCGATCATGAGTTAAACGAATTAAAAGCTGAGAAGCATGAGCTCGTTGCCTCACCACTTGAGTTTGCCACTGATGCTGAAATGGTTGCAGCTGTAGGTGCAGGTCCAGGTTCAATCGGCCCTGTAGGCCTTGAAATGCCTATTATCATTGACCGTGACGTCGCGCTAATAAGCGACTTTGCTGCTGGTGCTAACCAAGAAGGTAAGCATTACTTTGGCATCAACTGGGAGCGCGATTTACCAATGGCACAAGCGATGGATATTCGTAACGTGGTTGAAGGTGAAGCAAGCCCAGATGGTAAAGGTGTTTATGCGTTTGCACGTGGTATTGAAGTCGGTCATATCTTCCAACTTGGTACTAACTACTCAGAAGCAATGGGCGCAACCGTACTTGATGAAAACGGTAAGTCAAAAGTGATGCAAATGGGTTGTTATGGCGCTGGTGTTAGCCGTATCGTTGCCGCTGCAATCGAGCAAAACCATGATGACCGCGGTATGAAGTTACCTGAGTCACTGGCGCCGTTCACTGTGGGGATTTTACCGATGAATATGCATAAGTCTCATCGCGTAAAAGACATGGCTGAGCAGCTTTACGCAGGCTTAAGTGCCCAAGGCATTGAAATCTTATTAGATGACCGTAAAGAGCGCCCAGGCGTGATGTTCAATGACATGGAGCTAATTGGCTTGCCTCATGTAATTGTTATTGGCGATCGTAATATCGATGCTGGCGTGTTTGAATATAAAAACCGCCGCACTGGTGAAAAACAAGATATCCCATTTGATCAGATTGTCGACTTTATCAAGTCAGCAATTAATGGCTAATCATTCGCTTTAAAACTATGCCGTAAAAAACGCACCTTTTAAGGTGCGTTTTTTTTGGTTTTCATTTCATATTTTACATGTAACTACTGTCGATTATGTTATTTTGATTGGTATAACCAGTTATTGCTATACATACTGATATCATCAGCTTATCAAACAGAGGAGAGCATAGTTGTCAGATTCAATTGCACTGGTATTAGGTGGCGGTGGCGCACGGGCTGCGTATCAGATTGGCGTGTTAAAAGCGCTAGTTCAGCTTTATCCGCGTAATCATCATATCCCGTTTGATATTCTAAGTGGTAGCTCAGCAGGTGCAATTAACGCAACGTCATTAGCTACCCATGCCTCTTGTTTCCATTTAGGGGTTCGCAAACTTGATTGGGTTTGGCGGCACTTTGAAACCCATAAAGTCTACAGTTCATCGTTTTGGAATGTATTAAAACACTTATCAAAAATGGCCTTAAAAGGGCTACAAAGTGATAAGGTCAATACCGAAGCGGGCAGCCTGCTTGATAATCAGCCATTACGAAAACTACTGAATCAATTAATCGATTTTCAGCGTATTGAACGCAACATCGGTAGTGGCGCTTTAAAGGCCATTAGCTTAGATGCATCAAGTTACAATGACTCATATTCCTACAGTTTCTATCAAGCTAGCCATCATATTAACGACTGGCAACGGGCAAGAAGACAAGGTACCCGCACCACATTAACCACAGATCATTTGATGGCGACCTCAGCTATCCCATTGGTTTTTCCATCGGTAAAATTAAAACAAGCCTATTTTGGTGATGGCTCAGTACACCAATTGTCGCCGTTATCCAGCCCGATACATCTAGGAGCCAGAAAAATTATGGTGATCAATCTAGATAGCCCTCATAAACAAAGGCACAGTGATATAGATGCTCACCCAAAAACAGCAACCATTGCAGGTCATTTACTGGATACCATTTTCTCAGACACTTTAAACAGTGATTTAGAACGCTTAGAGCGGATAAACAGCACCTTAGACCTTATTCCACCCGCCGATGCTAAGCTGGTTAATTTGCGTAAAATTGACACCTTAGTCATTAAGCCCAGTGAAGATTTAAGTGTTATTGCCGCGCGCTACTTTCAAGACTTACCTCTCGCCATCAGAATATTATTGAAATTTATTGGCATTAATCGTCAATCAGACTCAAGTATCGCGTCATACTTATTATTTGAAAAATCCTACACCAGTGCCTTAATTGATCTCGGTTATAAAGACGCTATGAACCAAATGGATACCATCAAAACCTTTTTTGAACTGGAAACCTAAATAGGCTTCTTGGCTAAATGATTAGTGCAGCACGACTCACTTTGAGATGAACTCACTGCCAAATACGCTGCTATTACAAATAATAAAAAGCAAGTTGCCACGCAACTTGCTTTTTTGGTGGAGAGTGTTTCCACAGGTGCCGCTTAATAAGTATTAGAAGCGTGAAGTGCCACCAATATAGAAACCATCTTCAAAAGCACGATCTGAACGACCATCATACTGGAAGGTCATATTTCTATAACCGAAAAAAACCGCCATATTAGGGTTAAAGTCATACTGCACTTTTCCACCTAATTCGGTGTAACCATCGACATCCGAAAAAGACAATACTGACGGCGCATAATAAGCATCAGCATGCAGCGATATTTTATTGCCTAGCGCAAAGCCATAGTGTCCACCGACGGCAATGACACTGCCATTAGGACTATTATCAAACCAAACACTGGATAACTTAGGGCCAATTTCAATTGAATGCGGACCTGTTTGATGGGTCATATGCATGGCAAACTGCGCCAAGTTACCCTTTTTATCTGAATACACATAACCGGCTTCAAGATTAACATTAGGGTTAATATTGGTCTTAATGTCAGCAGATACCACGTGCTCACTGAGCCCTAAAGAAAACTCAGTAGCATTAACATTGACGCAAAACACACTCGCTGCAATAACAGCCATCATTTTTTTATTCATTTATAACCTCAAACCTAAGTGCTTATGGGCCAAGATTATACTGAGCTAATTAATTAGTCTTTATAAAAAGGCCTAACACGAGCGCCTAGATGGATTAACACACAATTAAACCACAACCAAGTTACAATAAATAAGAGTTAGCAATACCTGTAAGTTAATATATCAAGTCGCGGTTGAGTATAACTTAATCGGTAAAATTAACTGCTCTCGTTGATGGCAAGCCCAGATCAGCTTATGCGTTTATTAAATCCGTATTTTAAATTGTGCGCAATCCAATTTGCAGTTATGATAAAACTTAAAAGTATTATTATCGTTTTAGGAGTTGACCATGAGCCAAACATTTTATCAGCAAAGCGCAGTAGACATTCAAGGTAACACTGTATCCATGGATCAATTTAAAGATCATGTGGTATTGGTTGTTAACACCGCTAGCGAATGCGGCTTCACCCATCAATATAAACCCCTTGAGCACCTGTATCAGTTATATAAAGAGCAAGGTTTAGTGATATTAGGGTTTCCATGTAACCAGTTTGGCTCCCAAGAAAAAGGCGACGAAGCTACCATTAGCAAATTCTGTGAACTGAATTTCGGGGTTAGTTTTCCATTATTTAGTAAGGTGGACGTTAATGGCGCCAATGCCGCACCTATCTATCAGTTTCTTAAGTCTTCAGCTAAAGGGTTGCTGGGCAGCGAGTCAATTAAGTGGAACTTCACTAAATTCTTAATAGACAAAGAAGGCAAGGTGTTAAAGCGTTATGCACCGACCATGAAACCTGAAAATTTAGTAGAACAAATTGAGTATCTACTGAAAAAGTAATAGTTACCGCATTAAATCGACACTTTATGTATTTTTAATCTACTGATTTAATTGCATAAAAAATTATTGATAAAAAATATAAAAAAATTGATGTTTTTTTGAACTATTTCACTTTGAGATGCTCATAGTATATAGACAGTGTTTTCACTTTCATCATCTCCCTGGGACTTCTAGCGCGGTCCCTTTGATCTCAAAGTGGATCAATAGGCAATCGTTTGATTGCCTTTTTTTATGGCGCTAATTTTTGATGAGACTGGTTTGTTAAAGCAAAGTTTATAAAGCACCCCTTAATCCTGACGATGTTCGCCATAAAAGAACAATAAAGGTTACCACAAAAAACCAATAAAAACAGATATATAAAAATGTATCGCTTTCGCTCATTCTAAATATTTAAAAAATAATAAATTTTATTGAACCATTTGCAGCTTAGCCTCTCTTAGTAATGTAGCTAGTCAGTAATAGGCTAACCCCTCATCAAGGTTATTTCGATACTGAGCTTTTATAGATTTAATCTCCCCAATTATTTCGCTACTCGAATTTGGTAACTCTTTTTCATCATCACTCCCAATTGGGACATTGCTAACACGCTAGCGCACCGTTAACAGTGACCCGCATAGAAATACTTCTGGCAATCCACTGGGTTGCCATTTTTTTTGCGCCAAGTTTATCTCAGCTTGAATATGACCTGAGATTAAACACCAATTCAAACTGCTGATTTAAAACTAAATTGCACTAATAAAATCCAATCAAGCCAGCTAGCCAAAAAAACTTTAAAATAATTTACCGCGGTAATGAACTTTTTTGAAATGAGCCACTCTGAGTAACTGTAGCAACGAGGTAATGTGCTTTTAAGGCGATGTTCACGAACTCTTCATCACAGTGACTGAATATCTAAATGACATTATCGCTAACCGAATTATGTTTCACCCGGTTTTCATTGTTCATCATCATCCCCCCATTTAGGGCATTGTTAATACGCTAGCGCATTATTAGCAAAACCCGCAAAGTAATACTTCTGGCAGCCCACTGGGTTGCCATTTTTTTTGCGCTAAATTTATTTCTTTGATTAAAATTATGGGTAAAAGCTGGAACAAGCTGACTGATTAAACCGCTAAATTGCAGTAATAAAATCCAATCAAACCAGCTAGCCAAAAAAACTTTAAAATAATTTACCGCGG
>NZ_MCVI01000042.1 GCF_002873135.1 Shewanella sp. 10N.286.48.A6 | reverse complement strand
TCTAGGTCTGGCCATCTTTAGTCACCAAGTAATGAGCAATAACTCAAGCCTAGTAAGAAGTACAATATTTAGCCACTTAGAATGGGTGGCCATGTTATTAAATCACCGAATATTAAGCAGTAACCAAAGCCTAGTAGAGTGTTTGATATATAGCCATTAATCATGGGTGGCCATGTTATTTTTTTTAGAATGGGTGGCCATGTTATTTGTTATTTTATTTGCCATGTTATTTTAAATAAGTTGGTGGCCATATTAATAAGTTTTATTACTTAGTCGCATAGTTTGACACTCTTATTTCTTCAACTCGATCCCTTAACGCTTGAGGCATTTCAGGGTCATTGATTGCATCAATAATATCTTGTGCTAATTTAACTTGTTTGGGATGCTTTTCATTCGTTGATGCGAAAAAAGTATCAAGATCTTCAATAAGCCAGACGATTCCTTTTTCATCTTTATACTGCTCAAAACTCAATTTAACTGCAGATTTCCATATATCTATCTTATTCACACAGATATCTGTATCGAAATGTTCTTTTCTAGTAAGAAAGTCTCCCCAATCATAGCAAGGGTCCATACAAAACTTTCTAACAAGGCGCTCTCGCTCGCTTTCACCTTCAAGTTCAATACAATCCTCTAATGTCTGTGGCATAAAAACTTGATCAATCACCCAATCTCGACCATTTAATCGACTAGCTCCTTTAAAACGCACACTATGCCTATGCTTAGCAAGCCTATAAAATATATTACGATCATTTTTTGAATAAACAGGTAATTCAGAATAGTTCTTTTTTTCCTCGCTGTGACGATTAAATACTTGAGTTAAAACATCAACATCCTCACTAGGATGCAACCATAACTCTAATAAGATACTACTCCACAATTTATAGAATGTTTTAATTTTAGAAGTATCTCCAGTCAAGAAATAAACCTTCAAATCTTCGAGTTCTTGCTTTGTTAAATCAACGATATCCTCTATCGCATTACTAAAATTAAACCTGTACTGCGGCCACTCTTTTTTACGCTGCTTCATCCACTCTTTGTCGTCACACTTCCAATCACTCATTAAAAATCCTCACTTGCAGTAATTAACTCGTTTATTGTCTCATCATCTATCCCATCAAGCAGATACGCTTTAGTATCATTGATGAGCCAGTTTTTTATATTATGCTGCCTAAAGCGGCTGGTTACGTTATTTTTAGGAAACTTAGCATTGTTATCAGCCGCAGAATCATAACCTAAACTCGCATAAACAGTGCTCGACTTCCCCGTTGGTAAATGACGCAACTGAGTGGCAATTTTTGCCATTTCGGCATCTTTATAACCACGGCGTGATTTTGATTTTCTTTTGAAATCTTGCATCCACCACTCGAAATCTTTGGCTAGTCGAAGCTGAGCATTTTCCACACCCTTTAACTGGTTATCAGTAGCACCAACCCGATCAAGATAAAACTGCCTGTGATAGGAGTAGGTTGCGCCTTTCATATTCCACTCTTTCCAGGTTTTTTTGAGATAATTGGCCTGATACTTAACCGATTTTACCTCTACCCAAATGTTTAGGTCTGAACGATAGTCAGTATCATTAGCCGCTTCACCTTTTAATATAATGTCAACTCGACGTTTGTAGCTCGCGCCATTTTCAGATGCATTCCCTCTCTTGTCTAACTCCACGAGGTTAATTTCACGACTGACTTCCATTGCAATTGGCTTTTGCGTTTCTAATCCTGATAACTCATACGATAATTGCTTCACTGCTAACATTGCCAAATGAAATGCACCACCAATTTCCCTGCCACCGACCCAATTAACATTGTCATTTAAAGAGCTCGCAAATGCAGTAGCATATAGTTTATTTAACTCATCTGTGACTTGTTGAGGAAACGGTTTACATTGAGCATAAACTGTATTGCATGTTTGCTGTTTATGCACCTCTAAAAAAGTCACAATGGCCATTAAAGAAAGGGGCGACATTCGTAAATTTTTAGTTGTTTGAAAAAACTTTCGACTTACCCCTGAATTAGAATGGGTGGCCATGTTATTTACTGCCCTCGCTTTGGCTTGCTAGGGTAACCCTTAAAATGGGTGGCCATGTTATTTCTTGCTAACTAGCCTTCAATCCACTGCCAACTGACTTTGATAGGCTCTTTACGATTGCCGGCATCAATTTCAGACTCCTCAGCCCATAGGTGTACTCGCTCGACTAAGATATCTAACATGGCATGGCACTCCTGCTTCATCTTGTCACTGCCAGTAATAACCAGCTCAATCTCACCATTGAACTTGCGGTTTTTCTCTTCATTGGTCCAGCGCTGATCGCCAAAACGCGCGGCGATACGTTTAATCTCTATTTCACTAAAACGGATCAAGTCATCCCGAGCATTATCCGCCGACTCATCGGCAATAATTTGCAGCTGATAAGATTCTGTTTTTTTATCATGCACTCGATGCACAATTTCACGAACGGGCCCTTTCTCTAGCTCAATATCGGACTCAGGGGTTAAAGTAAGAGGGTCGATAATAATCACCCCAAAATCCACTAGGTTGAAGGCTTGACTGGCACTGCTCACCGGAATGTAGCTTTTGCCGTTAAGGTGAAAGCACTGCTTGACGGCGTCAAAGCGATAGGCAGGCGGGATTTGAATTGGACCACTAAAGTAGCTCCCATCCATCCTATATAGGTGCAACTGATCGGCGCCATAATGTGACCAACCGCCACTATTGCCAGTAAAGTAAATGAAGTGACCATCGGTCCAGACTCGGCTCTCACTACGAAGTTCGCCTTGGTAAGAGCCATCATCAAGGAAGATGGGCTTCATATCCATGACATTATAGGGGCTAGCAAATTTAAGTCGCTGCTTGCCCGTCTCCGCATTGAGCACAATGCAGTGTTTGTCGGTGCCGATATAAATAGCGGCTTCACTTTGACTGCTAGCACTGTGATGCATCACACTCATCACGGGATCGTCAAACGTGGTAGACCAAAGGGTTTTACCCGTATCTAAACATACGGCATTAACCGTATCACCGGGCCATGGGCTTAGTGAGCTAGGTTCTTCAAAAAAAGACACATAAATGAGTAGATTATCGGCAAAGAAGCGACTGCGGCCAAAGCCTGTTGATTGCGAGTCGTCACACTCAAGTTTCCAGCGTTCATTCAATTGGCTATCAACTTCTGTAATTGATGAGAAGTTGTCAAAGTACAATTTCCGATTAACTAGTGTTGGGATACGGTAAGGTAACTTCTTAACTTCCTCTTCCGAGGAGTTCATATTATAAACAATACATTGACGATTCTTTCTATCTTTAAATACACGGTATCCTTGAAAAAAGACATTAGTATAGCCTTCAGAAGATCTGGGTAAAAACTCTGGTGCTTCAATTAAATTATTATTTGATCCAAGTAGATAACTTTTTTCATAGTTATACCTGTCAACCCCAAAGAAAATAACAGGTGACCCATCAAGCATATTGATAAAATAAGAACCAATGTCATATTTTAAAATTTTATAATTGTCCAAGTAATCAATTACTGCGTAATGCTCAGCTCCATCAGCATGTATTGTAAAACCAGAACTGTATAAGTCATTTATAAATTCAATACTTAGAACAAGTTTCATACTGCTTTTACCTCAACTATCTTTCCTGTCTTTTGACCTAACTGTTCAATAAATTTGTCCCATGCAGCATCACCGGTATCATTTGGCTTCATATCCATCTCTTTCCTCAACTTCGCTTGATTCTTCTTTGCTACAGAATTACAAAGCCACCCATCAGAATTACAAAGCCACCCATTATTTAGAAGTTATAACATAACGCCATTCGTTTTAAGTTGCTAACACTTACATCCATTAACTGATGGGATTATTCCTGCCAAAGGACTAAATACTTCATCATTAATCACCAAAAATAACTCATAAACTAAATTCAACACAGCAAAAAAGCTTGATATCTATCAAGTGGAAAATGCTGTTATTTGAAATTAAGAAATGGTGTATTAAGCGCACAACCAGCGCTGACAGTTAGCTGCGCCCTGTCGTCGTTTTAGGTCTAA
>NZ_MCVI01000041.1 GCF_002873135.1 Shewanella sp. 10N.286.48.A6 | reverse complement strand
ATTTAGCGCAAGGGCTTTTAGTGATAAAAAAGCAAAAAAAAGATCGCATGATGATCTTTTCATCAAATACGATCTTTTTTAATCAATTCAGGTGTGATTAGTCTATTAAGTAAGCAACCTTATATCACTATCGTTAGACTTTAATTGCAATTTATTGAAACTGTCGTAAAAACTCAACAGCGTTTTCATCATCCCAATCGACATAAGTACGCACATAAGCAACCAATTCACCTTCTTTATTTAGAATAAAGGTCGCTGGTATGGTGTCTAGTGGAAATACTTCTCGTAAATTCTGTCTTGGGTCGTAATAAGAAGTAAAAGCACCTAGACCAATAGAATCAAGGAAAGGGCTAACTTGCTTCTTGCCTTCTGCATCAATAGAGATTGGCATCAACACATATTCGTCTTTACTCAGTGTTTTCTCTAATCGATTTAATGCAGGTAGCTCTCTTACACACGGAGGACACCAGGTCGCCCACATATTAATGATAACAACTTTGCCTTTATGGGCTTCGAAATCAACTTCATTGCCTTCGGCATCATTAAAACCAATGTGTGCAATAGGAAACGGCTGCGCTAATACATTTATCTTATCAAGTGTTGATTGACTAACATGCTGTTGCTGTTTTTCCATTCCAGGATATGCATTAGCGGTAAAACTTACCGCTAATGCACCAAGCATGATCAATTTGATCATCTTGTTCATTTTTCATCTCGCTGTTGCTTGCTTGCTAATAAAGCGGCTAACTCGTCACGATCTGTGTCAGTTAACTCTTGCTCCACATTTGCTGCTTTACCACGTTGTTTACGAACAACAACCAATGCAATGTAAAGTGCAATAAGCATTAGTACAAATGGGCCAATCCATAGAATGTAGGTCTTAGGATCTAATCTTGGCTTATATAGTACAAAGTCACCGTAACGACTTGTCATAAAATCTACTATTTGATCATCACTCTTTCCTTCGTCAACCATGGTGTAGACTTCAAGACGGAGGTCTTGGGCTACTGGCGAATTAGAATCGATCAAGTTCTGATTTTGACACTGTGGGCAACGTAAAGAGTGCGCTAAGTTCAACGCACGCTTTTGGTTATCGGTAGATTTAAATTCATAAGTATCTACTGGCGTTGCCATCACATTAAAAGCTAAAACTAAACTTGTCATCAAGCCAACAAGTATTTTCAATGTTTTCATTATTAAACTCCGTCTTGTTTAGCTTCAGCTTGTAACTGTTGGATCATTGGGTAGAGTGTTTCACTCCAGACATTACTATCAACTGGCCCCGCGTAGCGGAAACGGATTATACCGTTATGGTCAACAATGAAACTTTCTGGTGCTCCATATACCCCAAGGTCTAAACCTAAACGTCCATCTTTATCAAAAATGTTAAGCGTGTAGGGATCGCCTTCACGACTTAACTCACGTATTGCTGGCGCACGCTCATCTCGATAATTAACACCATAAATAGGTAAAATATTTTTACGCGCAAGCATCATTAAAAAAGGATGTTCGTATTTACATGCCGGGCACCATGTAGCCCAAACATTGATCATCGACACTTCACCCTTTAAATCAGCTTGCGTTAACATTTCACCCGGCGTTTCAAGGCGTTCAAGTTGGAAAGCCGGTACCGGCTTTCCTTCTAGTGCTGAATCCAGCTTTTGTGGATTTAAGAATAACCCCTGATAAAGAAAAACTCCCATCCCCAAAAACAATACCAATGGTATAAACAGCACCAACTTTTTCATACTTTCTCCGATATATTAAGCAGTGGCTAATTTTGCTTGTTCTGCTTCTTCTTTAGCAGTTTTAGCTTCTTTAACGCGGTAACGCTTGTCTGATGCAGCTAAGAAACCGCCGACCATCATAAAGATTGAACCAAACCAAATCCAACGAACAAACGGTTTATAGTTTAGACGTACAGCAAATTGAGTCATGCTCAATGGATCACCCATAGTCACATATAGATCACGGAACAAGCCCCAATCAATACCTGCTTCAGTCATATCCATCGTACGTACATTGTATTGACGACGATCAGGTCTTAACAATGTAACAAATTCGTCATCGTAATAAACTTCAATCTGACCTTGTTGCGCGGTGTAGTTAGGACCAACCACGTTTTTGGTTTCAATATAGTTGAAGGTATAACCCGCTAACTCTTCACTGAGACCAGGGCCCATACGAACACTTTTCTCAATCGAGTAGTTAGACACCATAGTGGCACCAACAATTGATACGGCAATACCTAAATGGGCAATAATCATCCCCATTTCACTACGGCCAATCTTGTTAAGGGTGAACTTACCTTCTTTGTCAGTTACTAGGTTATATGCCGCTCTGAAGGTTGCTAGTGCTACCCATGTCGCAGCAGCAATACCGAATGCAACCCAAAGGTTCATTTCGTTACCAGCGATAAATGGTGTTGCCAAACCAACAATTGCAGCCACAATCGCAGGGATCATAAGTTGGCGTTTAATCTCACCCGCTTTAGATTTTTTCCAGCGAATGATTGGGCCAATTCCCATGAAGCCAAACAGTACAAGTACAATTGGTACAAATACAGCGTTGAAATATGGAGGTCCTACAGAGATTTTGCCCATACCTAATGCATCAATTAGCAATGGATATAGCGTACCAAGTAGTACAGTACCTGCTGCAACAGTTAATAACACATTACATACAAGTAAGAAGGTCTCTTTAGATTTGAGTTCAAACCTTGCAGGACTGCTCATTTGACTTGCTCTTAACGCAAACAAGGTCAAGGAGCCACCAACTGCGAGGCCAAGCAAGAGCAGAATAAACATACCACGGCTAGGATCGGCTGCAAATGAATGCACTGATGTTAAAACACCTGAACGAACAATAAAGGTACCTAGCAAGCTTAATGAGAAAGCGAATATTGACAGTAATACGGTCCAGTTACGGAATGCGCCACGTTTTTCAGTCACAATAAGTGAATGCACTAACGCTGTACCGATTAACCAAGGCATGAACGATGCGTTTTCAACTGGATCCCAGAACCACCATCCGCCCCAGCCAAGTTCGTAGTATGCCCACCAAGAGCCTAACGAGATACCGCCTGTTAGGAATACCCAAGCTGCTAGTGTCCAAGGACGTGACCAACGAGCCCAAGCAGAATCTAGACGACCACTCATAAGCGCAGCAATAGCAAATGCAAAGCTAACTGAGAAACCAACATACCCCAAGTACAACATTGGTGGATGGAAGATTAAGCCCACATCTTGCAACATTGGGTTTAAATCTCGACCTTCCATCGGTATTGGGAAAATACGCTCAAATGGGCTTGAAGTGATTAGCATGAATAAAGAGAAGCCAACAATGATCATTGCTAATACCGCAAGAACACGTGCGATAAAGACTTCTTCCATACCTTTACTGAACAATGCAACTGATGCAGCCCAGACAGATATAGAGAATACCCAGAATAGAAGTGACCCTTCATGGCCACCCCACACTGCTGCAATCTTAAAGAAGATTGGCAATTGTGAGTTTGAATGATGTGCGACATAAGCCACAGAGAAGTCATCAACGGCAAAACTATAGCCTAGGCTGATAACTGAAAGAGCGATGAAAAAGAACATACCGTAACAAATCGGCCAAGCATATCTTACGAGATACTGGTCCTTACGGGCTGCACCAATTAACGGCACGGTCATTAATAGCATGGCAAATGCCACACCTATAATGAGCGAGAAGTGTCCAAGTTCTGGGATCATGGGTATTCCTCAGTGTGATAAAAGTTGGTCCGAACCTAATCAAACCAACGCATAACTAACATAATGCTATATATCAGCTACATTAACATTAGCTAATACGAATTTTGTTATATTTTAGTATTTGCTGTTGTTTATGTCTGCCTATTTCATGCAAAACTGGGTCACTAGTCTCATTCTCAAAAAAATAGAGATTAAAAACACACAGTTATAACAGCTAAGCCTATGACTAAAAAAGTTCATTTAAGTTTCGTTTGATTTCAAAGGTGGTTATTTATTTGTGAACCAGTGCCCAACTATAAGGATTCTGACTAAGTAAAATCGTATATTACTGTTCAATGAATCATCTTTACGTATAATCTAGCACTCAAGTTAGGCGGCAGTTCCGCTTTATTTTTTCAGCAACCTAAAAGTGAATATTGAAACAATGACCACATTTTGGATATTTATTGCGCTTGTCGTACTCATCAGCTTAATGCTGATTTGGATCCCTCATTTTCGTCAGCAAAAAATGCTATCTGCTGAAGAATCAGGCGTACGTAAGCAAACTAACCTTGAACTCTTCAACGAGCGCGCAGGCATTTTAGCTAAAGAACTTGAAGAAGGCTTGCTTGATCAAACAGAGTTTGACGCGCTTAAAAAAGAACTAGAAATTGGCC
Organism: Shewanella sp. 10N.286.48.A6; assembly: GCF_002873135.1. GTDB lineage: Bacteria > Pseudomonadota > Gammaproteobacteria > Enterobacterales > Shewanellaceae > Shewanella. The sequence goes on along the minus strand of NZ_MCVI01000041.1, from coordinate 19,825 downwards.
TTCTGCAAGATATGAAGATTGCTGGTGACGATTCTTTAGATACGAAATTAAAAGCAAAAGGGATCTTATGGCCATCAATTATGACCGTTGGTGTCTTGGCTGTTTCAGGTTACTTTTACTCAACCCTTGGTGCATACCAGGAGTTAGCTACCCCGCCACAAGCTGAAGCTTCGCCACATCAAGGTATGAGCAATGAGCAGATTATGGCTCAACGTGTACAAATGATGGAGCAGCAAGTTCAAGCTGAGCCAGAAAACAGCCAAGCTTGGTTTAGCTTAGGTCATGCTTATATTTCAGCAAACCAGTTTGATCATGCTGTTGCCTCTTTTGATAAAGTGATGGAATTAGTTGGCACAGCTTCTGAATTATTAGGCCCTAAAGCGACGGCACTGTATTACAAAAATGGTCAGCAAATGAATCCTCAGATTCAAGCGCTTGTAGATCAATCTTTAGCTTTAGATCCAAACGACCCTTCTACATTGTTGCTTGTCGGTATGGATGCGTTTTTCACTGCTGACTATCAAAGCGCAATCACAGCGTGGCAATCTATTTTAGATAGCGATCGTAAAGATGTGGATCGCACTGCACTTATGAATGCTATTGAATCTGCCCAAATGCGTATTCAAGCTGAAACGGGAGTGATGCCAAACGATAGTACTCATAACCCAATGGCAGCAGCTACAGCCGAAGCAGGTGTTAAAACTGTAGATGTCGCGATATCAATTGCTCCAGAGTTAGCCGATCAAGTTAGCTCTTCAGATATGGTATTTATCTTCGCCCGTTCAACTCAAGGCCCTAAGGTACCTTTAGCTGCGACCAAAATAAGTGCCAACAGTTTACCTGTAACGGTGACACTTGATGACACTACTTCAATGGGTGGCGATGTAAAACTAAGTAGTGCTGCAAATGTAGAAATTATCGCAGTGCTATCAAAACATGGCAGTGTGAAGGCGCAACCTGGTGATTTAAAAGGTATCGTTGCATCTGTTGCTGTGGGTAAAGAAGCTAAACTATTACTTGATACAGTGGTTCAATAATCCACTATCAATAAATAGACATAAAAAAACCGGCTCTTAAGCCGGTTTTTTTATTGAGCAACCTAAAATTACTTAGACATAAACTCAATAGCGTTTTTGTAATCTTCATCAGTACAATCAGTACACATTCCACCTGGTGGCATTGCATTTAAACCTGTTTTGACTGTTGCAACTAATGCATCAAGACCTTTAGCTAAACGTGGTTCCCAAGCTGCAGCGTCGTGAGTCTTTGGTGCACCAGCAACTCCCATGCTGTGACATACTGTACACGCTTTGTTATAAACCGCTTCGCCATCTTGGGCAAAAACGTTTGAAGACAAAGTCAACGCGGCAACTGCAGTCATTGCTAATAATTTTTTCATGTTCATCGTTCCTAAATGCAAATAAATTAACAGCTCAACGCCACCTTTTAATGAAGGCAGACTTATAAATCGTCATCAGATTACTACAAACTTCAATAAAACTCACCTTTTTGTGACAAGAATCTCACCTTAGCGTCCAAATGAAGACAATAAGCTAAGATAAAGTAATATATTAGAGAATCATGAAAAAGTTCACATAAGATGTATTTTATTGGAACCACTTCAAATACCTAGCACATAGATGAGCTGAATGCTAAACCGCTAATTGTGTTTATGTTAATATAAAATTATATTCATCTTTAACAGTGATAATGAGGGCTAAGTGACAGAAAACATTCAACGGCCGACCTTAATAAGAGCGAATGAGTTAACCTGCATTCGCGAAGATCGCATTCTGTTTGACGAATTGAGTTTTGAAATTAACGCTGGTGATATTGTCCAAATTGAAGGCCCAAACGGTGCCGGAAAAACCAGTTTACTACGCATAATAGCTGGACTTTCAAGGCCATACGCTGGTGAAGTCGAATATATCGATACCGATATCACACAATGCCGTGATGAATTTAATGAAGATTTACTTTACCTAGGTCACTTAGCAGGTGTTAAAAGTGAGTTAACAGCAAAAGAAAATCTTAACTTCAATTTAAGGTTAAGTGGTTATGATGACTTTGATAGTTACGATATATTAGCCAAAGTTAACTTAGGCGGTTTTGAAGAAGCCCTAGCAGGACATTTATCTGCAGGTCAGCATCGTCGCACCGCATTAGCAAGACTGTGGCATACCAACAGTCGTATTTGGATTTTAGATGAGCCATTTACCGCCATTGATAAAAAAGGTGTTGAAGAACTAGAGCAATTATTTATTCAGCACACTAAAAATGGGGGTTGCGTGATTATGACAACTCACCAAGATATGGGCATCATTACTGATGATGTGCTTCGTAAGGTAAAACTAGACTATCGTTTCGTATAAGGTACAACAATGAAAAGAGGCATAAGTTACACCCAAGCATTTATGACATTGTTGCATCGGGATCTAAAAATCGCCATTCGACATCGTGGTGATATTTTTAACCCGTTATTATTCTTTGTACTGGTAGTGACATTGTTTCCGCTAGGCATTGGCCCTGAACCACAAGTATTATCACGTGTGGCACCAGGCATTATTTGGGTCGCAGCCCTACTAGCATCGATGCTGTCATTAGAGCGTTTATTTAAAGCCGATTTTAGTGATGGCAGCTTAGAGCAAATGTTGCTCAGCCCACAGCCATTATCAATATTGGTATTGTCAAAGGTATTGGCACACTGGATTTTAACCGGTGTACCATTAATATTAGTGGCACCTTTACTTGCAGTACTGCTGCATTTAGATAGCAATAGCTATGGCGCGCTAATCTCGACACTAGCAGTCGGAACACCAGTATTGTCCCTTCTTGGCGCTATTGGTGTTGCATTAACGGTTGGATTACGCAAAGGCGGTGTACTACTAAGCTTGCTAATTTTACCGCTATATATACCTGTTCTCATCTTCGCTACAAGTGCGATTGATGCGGCTGGAATGAATTTACCCTACACAGGTCAACTTGCTATTATTGGTGCAATGTTGGTCGGTTCATTAGTTATGGCACCATTTGCAATTGGTGCTTCATTAAGAGTGAGTACAAACTAAATGTGGAAATGGCTACATTCATACGCTGATCCAGAGCGTGCATACAAACTAGCATCAACCCTTTTACCTTGGTTTGCATTTTCTGCCATCTTATTTATAAGTGTCGGAACCATCTGGGGAATGCTCTTTGCCCCAATGGATTACCAACAAGGCGAAAGTTTCAGAATTATTTATATCCATGTACCAGCAGCCTCAATGTCTATGGCCGCGTATATGGCTATGGCATCCGCTTCATTTGTCGGGCTTGTATGGCAGATTAAAGCAGCCGATTGGGTTGCTGCCTCAATTGCACCAATAGGCGCTGTAATCACTTTTATCGCCTTATTAACTGGTGCTGCATGGGGCAAACCTATGTGGGGCACATGGTGGGTATGGGATGCACGCTTAACATCAGAACTGGTGCTATTATTCTTATACCTAGGTGTAATCTCTCTTTACGCTTCATTTGAAGATAAAGTACTTGCAGCTCGTGCAGCGGGCATTTTAGCAATAGTTGGTGTAATTAATATTCCAATTATTAAATACTCAGTTGATTGGTGGAGCAGCTTACATCAACCTGCGACAATTAAAATCACTGAAAAGTCATCAATGCCAATGGAAATGTTAGCACCGTTACTTATCAATATCGTCGGTTTTGGATTAATGATTGGTGCAATCACTTTGCTACGCTACAAAGCTGAGATTTTAGCTAGAAATGGAATGCGTCCTTGGGTTAGAGAATTAGCAAAAGCGGAGGCATCGAAATGATACAGTTCGAATCATTTTCTGAATTTTTAAATATGGGCGGTTATGCATTCTATGTATGGTTGTCATACGGTGTTACCTTCGGAAGCTTAGGGACGTTACTATTCTTGAGCCTTCGTCAAAAAAGATCCGTCTTACTCGAAATATCTAAAAAGATGGAACGAGAAGACCGCCTTAAAGAAACTAGGAGTAGCAGATAGTGAATTCAAGACGCAAAAAGAGATTAACACTGGCAGTCGCATTAATTGCAGGTGTTGCCGGTATCGCATCATTACTAATATATGCGCTAAATTCAAACTTAAACTTATTCTATACTCCGTATGAAATTGTAAACGGTAAACCAGATACAGGTGACAAGCCTGAAGTTGGTCAACGTATACGTGTAGGTGGTATGGTGACCTTAGGCTCAATGGTACGTGATCCTGATAGTTTACATGTTGAATTTGCCATTCATGATATTCTTGGTGGCGAAATCATCGTAACATTTGATGACTTGTTGCCTGATCTATTCCGTGAAGGACAAGGTATTGTTGCACAAGGTGTATTAACAGAGCCTGGCGTATTACAAGCAACTGAAGTACTTGCAAAGCATGATGAAAATTACATGCCTCCAGAAGTTGCTGAAGCCATGGGCCAAAGCCATGAAAAATTAGATTACTCTGAGCAAACTCAATCCGAAGGTTATAAATACAACTAATCCAAGATTAAGTAGCGACCATACGAAATTTAAGCTTCATCCGTAAGCTAATCACCATGTAAAGCACTGACCATAATTGGTCGGTGCTTTTTTATTTGGCTTGCGTAATTAAAGTATAGGAAGTCAACTATGAGTTTAAGTTTACTGTTGCCCTCAAACAACCAAGAGTTAATGTTTAACCAAAAAGTTGTAATAATCAATCCCTCTGCATTAGCCGCAATTCCCCCCCAAAAAACTATAAAGTGCTAATTACCCGGAAAATGATAACCCTAGCCTCTGCGCACATTTAAACGGACTTATATTAACAAAGTACACTAAACCCTATATTAATCGTAATAAGCTGACTGGAAGCTTTTAAATAGCTCTCAAGCGATTATATTTCTAATACCTACAGCGCATGAATAGCTAACTTACCTATTAGCACCGCACAAAACCCTTCTTTAAAAAAATCCCTTAAACAAAACTATATTCTGCATTGGAGCAAACACCAATGCCAAACCAGGCTGCAATTGATATAGTTGACTTGAATACCTTTTTTAGCAGCTAATAAAAAGAAGTGTTATTTCACTGCTTAATAAAATCTAGAATGAATCAAAATAAATCTTAAAATTAGCAACTAGGGTTTAAATAACAGGTAAATCACTTTCGTTGTCCAATAGATTCTGAGCCTAACAAGCCGGGACACTTGGTGATAAAGACTTAGGTGGACTCGTTTAACATGTGCTACTTGAAAAAGATAACTGGTTTTAAGCACACGTTTAGTGGCTTTATAAACAAAGACGCAGAACCCTTTAACGCTGCCAACTAACTTAAACAGTTAACCTTTCATGGCTAGTAAACCAACTTATGTCACCAAAAAATGACACAACTAAATGGCTACAGTCAAAACTGATTACAGCAATGCAAATGACAATTTAGCTATTACAGAAAGCTTCGTAAACAACTTTCAAAGCAGTTTAACTGACTTAGGTTCAGATGATTAACAATTACAACTGGGTAGTTTGCGAGTAAATCTAAGCTAATTACGAGAAGCTAATTACGAGAAGCTAATTAATCATTTTCATGTGGATTTACGAGTCTTCAGTCAGCAGCGAACTATTTTCAATTAATGGAAGCTCTATGCTGCTAGCCAGGTAAGCCAGGTAAGCCAGGTAAGCCAGGTAAGCCAGGTAAGCCAGGTAAGCCAGGTAAGCCAGGTAAAATACTAAGAGAAATTAATTAGTAAAGATGATTTAAGTTAAAATTTCACGAAAAATAGACATAAAAAAACCGAGCTAGGCTCGGTTTTTTTAAATGAGTAATAAATTACTCTGCAGCTTCTACTTCAACAGCTTCAGCAGCTTCAGGGCGACCTACTAACTCGATGTAAGCCATTGGGGCTTTATCACCGGTACGTAGACCACACTTAAGAATACGAGTGTAACCACCAGGACGTTCCTGGAAGCGTGGACCCAATTCAGTAAATAACTTACCTACAACTTCAGCGTCGCGGGTACGAGCAAAAGCTAAACGGCGATTTGCAACGCTGTCAACTTTAGCAAGTGTTATTAGAGGCTCAACTACGCGGCGCAGTTCTTTCGCTTTAGCTACTGTAGTCTTGATTAACTCATGACTAACTAGTGAGCATGCCATGTTACGGAACATAGCTTGACGATGACTGCTGTTGCGGTTTAGTTGACGACCACTCTTACGATGGCGCATGACCTAATCCTTATAATCTTTAATCTGTACTAACTAAACTGGGACTTATAGGTCGTCTGCTAAACTAGCTGGAGGCCAGTTTTCTAGACGCATACCTAAAGACAATCCGCGAGACGCTAATACATCCTTAATTTCAGTAAGAGACTTCTTACCTAAATTAGGAGTCTTGAGCAACTCAACTTCAGTGCGTTGTACTAGATCTCCGATGTAATGAATCGCTTCAGCCTTCAAACAGTTGGCTGAACGTACAGTTAGCTCTAAATCGTCGACAGGACGCAACAGAATCGGATCAAACTCCGGTTTCTCTTCTACAACAGTCTGTTCAGTCACATCACGAAGGTCTACGAACGCATCTAGCTGTTCAGCTAAAATTGTTGCAGAACGACGAATTGCTTCCTCAGGATCAATAGTACCATTAGTGGTCATATCGATAACGAGTTTATCTAAATCAGTACGTTGCTCTACACGTGCTGCTTCAACATTATATGCAATGCGAGCAACAGGTGAGAATGAAGCATCAACCAACAAGCGACCAATTGGGCGATCATCGTCTTCGGTTTGTGCACGAGCCGAAGCTGGAACATAACCACGACCACGCTCAACACGGATACGCATGCTGATATCATTGTTACCAGTCAAATGACAGATAACATGATCAGGATTCATAATGGTAACATCACCATCATGTGTGATATCTGCTGCTGTAACAGGGCCTGTGCCTGACTTACTTAAAGTAAGTAAAGCTTCATCCTTACCCTCAATGTTTACCGCTAAACCTTTAAGGTTAAGCAATATCTCAAGGATATCTTCTTGTACGCCTTCTTTACTACTGTACTCATGTAACACGCCGTCGATTTCGACTTCAGTTACGGCACAGCCAGGCATAGACGACAATAAGATACGACGCAAAGCGTTGCCTAATGTGTGACCAAAACCACGTTCTAGTGGTTCTAGCGTAACCTTGGCACGAGTTGGGTTAACCTGCTCTATGTCAACGAGACGCGGTTTTAGAAATTCTGTAACAGAACCCTGCATTGTGTCCTCTCTTGTTTGTTAGCTTTACTTAGAGTAAAGCTCGACGATCAGCTGTTCGTTAATTTCCGCAGACAAATCGCTACGTTCTGGTAGACGCTTGAAAGCACCTTCCATTTTCGCGCTGTCGACTTCAACCCATGTAGGCTTCTCACGTTGACCAGCCACTTCTAAAGCCGCTTTAATACGAGCTTGAGTACGTGACTTTTCACGGATGCTTACAACATCATTCGCAGACACTTTGAATGACGGAATGTTAACAACACGACCGTTAACCACGATTGATTTGTGGCTTACTAATTGACGTGATTCAGCACGAGTCGCACCAAAACCCATACGATAAACAACGTTATCTAAACGGGTTTCTAAAAGAGCAAGTAGGTTTTCACCAGTGTTGCCTTTTAGACGTGCAGCTTCTTTGTAGTAGTTACGGAATTGCTTTTCTAGCACACCGTACATACGACGAACTTTTTGTTTCTCGCGTAGCTGTAAACCGTACTCTGATAAACGTGGCTTACGTGCGCCATGTTGACCAGGTGCAGCTTCAAGCTTACACTTCGAATCGATTGCTCTCACACCGCTTTTTAGGAAAAGGTCTGTACCTTCTCTGCGGCTGAGCTTGAGCTTAGGACCCAAGTATCTTGCCATGATCTTTCTCCAACTATCCTATATACGACGTGTTATACACGACGCTTTTTAGGTGGGCGACAGCCATTATGAGGGATAGGTGTCACATCGGTAATGTTGGTGATTTTATAACCAACAGCGTTCAGCGCACGAATGGCTGACTCACGACCTGGACCTGGACCCTTTACGAAAACTTCAAGGTTTTTAACACCGTAATCTTGTGCAGCAATACCTGCACGCTCAGCAGCAACCTGCGCAGCGAACGGTGTAGATTTACGTGAACCACGAAAACCTGAACCGCCAGAGGTAGCCCAAGACAACGCATTACCTTGACGATCTGTAATGGTGACAATTGTGTTGTTGAAAGATGCATGGATATGAGCCATACCATCTGCAACCTGTTTACGTACGCGCTTACGCGGAGAACGTGACGGAACTTTAGCCATTTTGGTTTACCTTCCCGTTACTTTCTAATTGGTTTACGTGGACCTTTACGCGTACGCGCATTGGTCTTAGTACGTTGCCCACGAAGAGGCAGGCTACGGCGATGGCGGAGACCACGATAACAACCAAGATCCATAAGACGCTTGATGTTCATTGAAATCTCACGACGTAAGTCACCCTCTACTGAGTATTTGGCAACTTCTTCGCGTAGAATATCTATTTGAGCTTCGCTCAATTCCTTGATCTTAGCATCTTCAGCAATTGAAGTAGCTGCGCAGATTTCTCTAGCGCGCGTACGTCCAATACCAAAAATTGCAGTCAATGCGATGACTGTGTGCTTTTGATCAGGAATGTTAATGCCAGCGATACGGGCCACTATGCACTCCTTAATATGTTAAAGGTCGACTGCGAAAAGCCCGAAAGGATACTCGACAGCCAACAAATTTGCAAACATTATTTGCTCAGTTCTATTTAGAACTGAGCAAATATCTTTTTTTAGCCTTGACGCTGTTTGTGTTTTGGTTCAACACAAATCACACGTACAACGCCACTACGCTTGACGATCTTGCAATTACGGCAGATCTTCTTCACGGAAGCTCGAACTTTCATTTCATCACTCCGTTAAAAGCTATTAGCGACCAAAGCGATCTAAATTCGCTTTGTTTACTAGGTTAGCTTTCTTCATCACAGACTCATACTGATGAGACATCATATGGGTCTGAACCTGAGCCATGAAGTCCATGATTACGACTACAATAATTAGTAGTGAAGTACCGCCAAAATAGAACTGTACTTTCCACGCAATTAACATGAACTCCGGAATTAAACAGATAAAGGTAATATAAATCGCACCCGCAAGGGTCAAACGAGTCATTACTTTATCAATGTAACGCGAAGTCTGTTCTCCAGGACGAATCCCAGGAATGAACGCACCACTTTTCTTCAAGTTATCAGCTGTCTCACGTGGGTTAAACACCAACGCAGTATAGAAGAAACAGAAGAAAACGATAGCTGTTGCATACAATAATGAATACAGCGGTTGTCCAGGTGACACAGCTAAAGCGAAATCGCTTAACCATGACATGGACTCATTTGCACCAAACCACTGAGCCAGTGTGCCTGGGAACAAAATAATGCTGGATGCAAAAATTGGCGGAATCACACCTGCCATGTTCACTTTAAGAGGTAAATGTGTGCTTTGCGCTGCGAAAACCTTACGGCCTTGTTGACGCTTAGCGTAGTTAACGACGATACGACGTTGACCACGTTCTACAAATACAACTAAATAAGTAACTGCAAATACGATTACTGCTAATAGCAACAGAACCAGTACATTCAAATCACCTTGACGAGCCTGTTCAGCCGTTTGGCCGATAGCAGACGGTAAACCAGCAACAATACCTGCGAAAATTAATATCGAGATACCATTACCAATACCACGTTCAGTAATTTGCTCACCTAGCCACATTAGGAACATTGTTCCTGTCACTAGACTCACAACTGCAACAAAGTAAAAACCAAAACCTACATTGACCACAAGGCCAGGTACTAGGCTTGGCAAACCTGTTGCAATACCAATCGATTGAAGCGTACCCAACACTAACGTTCCGTATCTAGTGTACTGACTGATTTTCTTTCTTCCTGACTCGCCTTCTTTTTTCAATTCAGCAAGTGCAGGATGAACAACAGTCAATAATTGCATGATAATCGATGCCGAAATATACGGCATGATACCTAATGCAAAGATAGAGGCACGCTCTAAAGCACCACCCGAGAACATGTTAAACATGCCAAGGATGGTATCTTTTTGTTGAGCAAACAGATCTGCTAACACAGCTGCGTCAATACCAGGAATTGGTACAAACGAACCGGCTCTAAAGACGATAATCGCACCAATCACGAACAGGAGACGGGTTTTCAATTCAGATAAACCGCCTTTCGCGCTTTTTAAATCAAGTCCTGGTTTTGCCATCGACGTATTATTCCTCGATCTTGCCGCCGGCAGCTTCAATAGCTGCACGTGCACCTTTGGTTACCTTCAGACCTTTAACGGTCACTGGGCGTTCAATGGTACCTGAAAGAACGATTTTCGCAAACTGTATGTTGCGAGTAATTACGTTCGCATCTTTCAGTGCGTTAAGGTCGATAACATCACCGTTAACTTTTGCTAGTTCGAGTAAACGAACTTCAGCTGAGACCAAAGCTTTGCGCGAGGTAAAACCGAATTTAGGTAAACGAATTTTAAGAGGCATTTGACCACCCTCAAAACCGATACGCACACCGCCGCCAGAACGAGACTTTTGTCCCTTATGACCACGACCTGCGGTTTTACCTAAACCAGAACCAATACCACGACCTACACGCTTAGGAGCAGACTTAGATCCTGCTGCTGGAGATAGAGTATTTAAACGCATTATTAATCCTCCACCTTAACCATGTAGTAAACTTTATTAACCATACCGCGAACTGAAGGAGTATCTTCAACTTCAACGGTGTGGCCAATACGTCTTAGGCCTAAACCTAATAAACAGGCACGGTGCTTTGGCAAACGACCAATCGCACTCTTTGTCTGTGTTACTTTAAACGTTTTAGTAGCCATGGTGCATTAACCTCGAATTTCATCAACATTCAAGCCGCGCTTAGCTGCAACTTGTGCTGGTGACTTCATGTGCACCAACGCATCGACAGTAGCTCGAACGATGTTGATCGGGTTAGTAGAACCGTATGCTTTTGACAGAACGTTATGAACGCCTGCTACTTCCAATACGGCACGCATTGCGCCACCGGCAATAATACCGGTACCTTCCGATGCTGGTTGCATGTAAACACGCGAACCAGTATGGCGACCTTTAACTGGGTGATGCAGTGTACCTGCGTTCAACTCCACGGTTACCATGTTACGACGGGCTTTTTCCATTGCTTTTTGAATAGCAGCTGGAACTTCGCGCGCTTTACCATAGCCATAGCCAATCTTACCGTTACCATCACCTACCACTGTTAGTGCGGTGAAGCTAAAGATACGACCACCTTTAACTACTTTAGAAACACGATTAACTGCAATCAATTTCTCTTGCAAATCGTCTTTCTGCTGAGCTTCTAATTTAGCCATTTTTATAACCCCTTAGAATTTCAGGCCAGCTTCACGAGCTGCGTCAGCTAATGCTGCTACGCGACCGTGATACTTGAAACCAGAACGGTCGAATGCAACCGAAGTTACACCTTTTTCGATCGCACGCTCTGCAACAGTTTTACCCACTGCTTTAGCTGCGTCTACGTTACCGGTACTCTTTAGTAGTTCTTTAACCGCTTTTTCAACGGTTGAAGCAACTGCCAACACCTGAGCTTCAGGATTAATCACCTGAGCATAAATGTGACGCGGTGTACGATGTACAACCAGACGGTTCACGCCCAGCTCTTGGATCTTCTTACGAGCACGCAGAGCGCGACGTAAGCGAGATGTTTTCTTATCCATATCGCGTTACCTACTTCTTCTTAGCCTCTTTACGGCGTACTTGCTCGTCTGCATAACGAACACCTTTGCCTTTATAAGGCTCTGGTGGACGATAGCCACGAATCTCAGCAGCAACCTGACCAACTAACTGTTTATCAACGCCCGAAAGGACGATGTCAGTTTGGCTAGGACACTCTGCAGTAACACCTGCGGGAAGTTTGTGAACCAATGGATGTGAGAAACCTAAAGTTAGATCTAGGTTTGAACCAGCTGCTTTCGCACGGTAACCAACACCAATTAACTTTAATTTTTTAACAAATCCTTCAGAAACACCAACAACCATGTTGTTTACTAGTGCACGAGCTGTACCAGCTTGAGCCCAAGCGTTAGCAACGCCTTCAACTGGACCAAAACTTAGTACGCCGTTGTCTAGAACAACACTTACCGCTTTGTTGATTTCTCGAGTCAAACTACCTTTAGTACCTTTTACGGTGATAGTTTGTTCGTTTAAGGTCACCTCTACGCCGGCAGGAATAGACACTGGTGCTTTTGCTACACGTGACATACCTAGCTCCTTACGCTACGTAGCAGATAACCTCGCCACCCATGCCTGTTAGGCGGGCAGCACGATCGGTCATCAAGCCTTTAGAAGTGGACACAATTGCGACACCCAGACCGCCCATCACCTTTGGAAGTTCGTTTTTACCTTTGTAAATACGAAGACCAGGACGACTTACGCGCTGGATAGTCTCAACGACTGGTTTGCCTTGGAAATACTTTAAAGTGATTTCTAATTCAGGCTTGGCTTCTTCTGCTACGGCGTAGTCAGTAATGTAACCTTCATCTTTAAGTAATTTCGCAATTGCTACTTTTAACTTAGCTGAAGGCATCTTTACTGATACTTTGTTAGCAGCTTGGCCGTTACGAATACGTGTTAACATATCCGCAATAGGATCTTGCATGCTCATATTAGCTTACTCCGTGACAAGTGCTTACCAGCTGGCCTTACGTAGACCAGGAACTTCACCACGCATAGTAGCTTCACGTAATTTAATACGGCTAAGGCCGAATTTACGTAAGAAACCATGTGGGCGACCAGTTTGATTACAACGGTTGCGTTGACGCGCAGCGCTAGAATCACGAGGTAGAGCTTGTAACTTAAGAACAGCTTCCCAACGGTCTTCGTCAGAAGTCGCAGGTGCGCTGATAATAGCCTTAAGTGCTAAACGCTTTTCAGCATATTTAGCTACGAGCTGTGCACGCTTTGCTTCACGTGCTTTCATAGATGATTTTGCCATTATGCTACCCTTATTTCTTGAATGGGAAGTTAAATGCGTCTAACAAAGCACGACCTTCTTCATCATTCTTCGCAGTAGTAGTGATAACAATATCCATACCACGAATCTTATCGATTTTATCGTAATCGATTTCTGGGAAGATGATTTGCTCACGCACACCCATTGCGTAGTTACCACGACCGTCAAACGCTTTTGCGCTTAGGCCACGGAAGTCACGAATACGTGGGATTGCAATGTCAACTAAACGCTCTAAAAATTCCCACATACGCTCACCGCGTAGGGTAACTTTACAGCCAATAGGGTAGCCTTCACGGATTTTAAAACCAGCAACTGATTTACGTGCAACAGTTACAACTGGTTTTTGGCCAGCGATTGCAGTCATATCACGGAGCGCATGCTCCATAACTTTTTTGTCTGCAACGGCTTCGCCTACACCCATGTTAAGGGTGATTTTTTCAATCCGAGGGACTTGCATGACACTGGTATATTCGAACTTTTTAGAAAGTTCTGCAATAACAGTCTCTTGATATTTATCATGCAGTTTCGCCATCGTTTACTCCGTTTACTTAATGAGTTCACTATTCGATTTAAAGAAACGGACTTTTTTGCCGTCTTCGAATCGGAAACCAACACGATCTGCCTTGCCTGTGGCTTGGTTAAAGATCGCTACGTTTGATGCTTGTATCGCTGCTTCTTTCTCGATTACACCACCAGTTACGCCCAATTGTGGGTTTGGCTTTTGGTGTTTTTTAACAAGATTGATGCCTTCAACAATCAACTTACCAGTAGGTAGGACTTGAGAAACTTTTGCTCGTTTACCCTTGTCTTTACCTGCTAATACAATTACTTCGTCTTCACGACGGATTTTAGCTGCCATTTTGAAGCTCCTTACAGTACTTCTGGTGCCAGAGAGACGATTTTCATAAACTGCTCGTTGCGCAATTCACGTGTCACTGGTCCAAAAATACGAGTACCAATCGGTGCAAGGTTTGCGTTAAGCAAAACTGCTGCATTCCGATCGAAGCGAATGACAGAACCATCTGGACGACGTACGCCTTTCTTAGTACGGACTACCACCGCGTTATATACATCACCTTTCTTCGCTTTAGCGCGAGGAATAGCTTCTTTAACAGAAACCTTGATGACGTCGCCGATACCGGCATAACGACGATGAGAGCCACCCAAGACCTTAATACACTGAACTCTACGAGCGCCACTGTTACACGCGACGTCTAGAGTCGATTGCATTTGGATCATTTTAAGTGCTCCGCTATCGTTACTACAAAACCCCGAAATTGGGATCATATTTGTCCACTTCTTGAACAATTCATACCTTGCTAATTACTCATTAGCATTGAATGCAATTTGTTCAAAAATGGGGCGCAAGTATAACACCAAAATATTGGGTTGCATAGTATAAAAAAACAAACGGCCCCAAGCATTGGAGCCGTTTACTATAACCTAATGATTACTAGGCTTTTGTTACTACTTCAACAAGTGTCCAAGACTTAGTCTTAGAAAGAGGACGACACTGACTAATAGTCACTACGTCACCTTCATTACACTGATTGGTTTCGTCATGTGCATGGATCTTAGTTGTACGCTTAATGTACTTCCCATAAATAGGATGTTTCACTTGGCGTGCAATAGCAACAGTAATAGACTTGTCCATTTTGTTGCTAAGAACTCGACCTTGCAAAGTACGGATTTTATCAGACATTACGCACCTGCCTTAGAAGTAATAATGGTCTTAACACGTGCAATGTTACGACGCACTAATTTCAATTGATTCGTTTGAGTCAACTGACCAGTAGCGTGTTGCATACGCAGGTTAAACTGCTCACGCAGCAGACCAAGTAATTCAGCGTTAAGTTCTTCAACGCTCTTTTCTCTTAGTTCGCTCGCTTTCATTACATCACCGTCTTAGTTACGAAGGTAGTCTTAATAGGAAGCTTGGCAGAAGCTAAAGCAAACGCTTCACGCGCTAACTCTTCAGATACACCATTCATCTCATAAAGAACCTTACCAGGTTGAATCTGACATACCCAGTATTCAACGTTACCCTTACCTTTACCCATACGCACTTCAAGAGGCTTAGAGGTAATTGGCTTGTCAGGGAAAACTCGAATCCAAATTTGTCCTTGACGTTTAATGTGACGTGTCATGGCACGACGTGCAGATTCGATTTGACGAGCTGTTAAACGACCACGGCCGACAGCTTTCAAACCGAAAGTACCAAAGCTAACTTCAGTACCGTTCGCTAGACCGCGGTTACGGCCTTTGAACATCTTGCGAAACTTCATACGTTTAGGTTGCAGCATTAAAGTTTCTCCTATTTAGCACGAGGCTTGCGCTTAGACTGCTGCTTCGGCTCTTCTAACGCGACAACGTTACCGTCTAGAACTTCGCCTTTGAAGATCCAAACTTTAACGCCAATCACACCGTATTGGGTGTGACTTTCAGCTGTAGAATAGTCGATATCAGCACGTAGAGTATGCAAAGGTACACGACCTTCACGATACCACTCAGAACGTGCGATTTCAGCTCCGCCTAGACGGCCGCTCACTTCAACTTTGATACCTTGAGCACCAATGCGCATTGCGTTTTGAACTGCACGCTTCATAGCGCGACGGAACATAACACGACGTTCTAGTTGCTGCGCAATACTGTCAGCAACTAACTTTGCGTCTAACTCAGGCTTACGGATCTCAGCGATGTTGATTTGAGCAGTAGTGCCTGTAATTTTAGATACATGTGCACGTAATACTTCAACGTCTTCACCTTTCTTACCAATCACAACGCCTGGACGGGCAGTGTGAATAGTAACGCGGATGCTCTTCGCAGGACGCTCGATAACGATTTTAGATACTGATGCAGCCTTCAATTTCTCTGTAAGATATTGACGAACTTCCCAGTCGCTGTTCAGATTATTCGCATAATCTGACTTATCGGCGTACCAAGTAGAGATCCAAGGCTTCGTGATACCCAGACGGATACCATTAGGATGTACTTTCTGTCCCATTGCTCTCTTCTCCTAGCGATCTGATACAACCACAGTAATGTGGCTGGTACGCTTCATGATACGATCAGCGCGGCCTTTGGCACGAGGCATGATGCGCTTCATAGTTGGTGCTTCGTCAACAAAGACTTGGCCAACTTTAAGCTCATCGATATCTGCACCTTCGTTGTGTTCGGCGTTTGCGATAGCTGAGTCTAGTACTTTCTTAACCAGTACGGCGGCTTTCTTAGGGCTGAAGGTCAAAATCTCAAGCGCCTTAGATACAGGCAACCCGCGAATTTGATCAGCAACTAGACGGGCCTTCTGCGCAGACGTACGGGCGTAACGATGTTTAGCTAAAACTTCCATCTTATGTCTCCCGTATTAACGCTTCTTCGCTTTCTTATCTGCAGCATGGCCGCGATAAGTGCGAGTTGGTGAAAATTCACCAAGCTTATGACCGATCATTTCGTCAGTTACGAACACAGGTACGTGCTGACGACCATTATGGACAGCGATGGTCAACCCAATCATATTTGGGATGATCATTGAGCGGCGAGACCAAGTCTTAATTGGTTTTTTATCTCCCGCTTCCATCGCTTTCTCTACCTTCTTCAGCAAGTGCAGGTCAATGAAAGGACCTTTCTTGAGAGAACGTGGCATGGGCGAATCCTCTTACTATTTGTTACGACGACGTACAATGTACTTGTCGGTGAGCTTATTACTACGAGTTTTATAACCCTTAGTTGGCACACCCCATGGACTTACTGGATGACGACCACCAGAAGTACGGCCTTCACCACCACCGTGTGGATGGTCTACCGGGTTCATTGCAACACCACGCACTGTAGGGCGTACGCCTCTCCAGCGTTTAGCACCTGCTTTACCTAACTGGCGTAGCATGTGCTCGGCATTTCCAACTTCACCGAATGTTGCACGACAATCAACAGGCACTTTGCGCATTTCGCCAGAGCGAAGACGTAAAGTTGCATATTGGTTATCACGAGCAACAACTTGAACATAAGCACCAGCTGAACGCGCGATTTGAGCACCTTTACCAGGTTTCATTTCTACTGCGTGCACAACACTACCCACTGGGATGTTGCGAAGCGGCATTGCGTTACCGGTTTTGATGTCTGCATCCACACCAGATTGGATTGCATCACCAGCTTTCATGCCTTTAGCGGCAAGAATGTAGCGACGCTCACCGTCTGCGTACAATACTAACGCAATGTTAGCTGTACGGTTTGGATCATATTCCAGACGTTCAATTTTCGCAGGGATACCGTCTTTATTGCGTTTGAAATCAATAATACGATAATGCTGCTTGTGTCCACCACCAACGTGACGAACAGTGATGCGACCCGTATTGTTACGGCCACCACTTTTAGATTTCTTAGCCAACAGGCCTGCAAAAGGTTTCCCTTTATGCAAGTCGCTGTTCACCACTTTAACAACGTGGCGACGACCTGGAGAGGTTGGCTTACACTTAATAACTGCCATGATAATTCTCCTTTGCTTACTCAGCGCCACCGACGAAATCGATGTCAGCACCAGCAGCTAAAGTTACATAGGCTTTTTTCCAATCGCTACGACGACCTACACGGCCACCGGTACGTTTAGTTTTGCCTTTGTTTACCAAAGTGCGAACACTATCAACTTCAACTTCGAAAAGTTTCGCTACAGCAGCTTTAATCTCTGCTTTAGTCGCATCGATTGCTACGCGGAAAACTACAGTGTTGTTTTTCTCAGCTAATACAGTGCTCTTTTCAGATACATGTGGCGCTAAGATAACTTTTAGCAAACGTTCTTCGGTGATCATGCTAGCATCTCCTCGATTTGCTTCACTGCATCAGCAGTAACAAGAACAGTGTTGAACGCGATTAGACTAACTGGGTCTAGACCCGCTACGTCACGTACGTCAACCTTGTATAAGTTGCGTGCTGCTAAGAATAAATTCTCATCAACATCTGCAGTAACAATTAGAACGTCTTCTAGTTGCATTTCTTTTAACTTAACTTTCAGCTCTTTAGTTTTAGGAGCTTCAACACTAAAAGATTCAACAACGACTAAACGCTCTTGACGTACCAATTCAGAAAGAATGCTTTTTAGAGCACCACGGTACATCTTTTTGTTAACTTTTTGGCTGTGATCTTGTGTTTTAGCAGCGAATGTTACGCCACCGCCACGCCAGATCGGGCCTTTAACACTACCGGCACGAGCTCGGCCTGTGCCTTTCTGACGCCAAGGCTTTTTGCCTGAGCCAGTTACTTCCGCACGAGTCTGTTGAGCACGAGTGCCCTGACGCGCGTTTGCAGCGTAAGCTACAACTACCTGATGGACCAATGCCTCGTTAAAGTCACGGCCGAAGGTAGTTTCGGAAACTTCAAGAGCGCTTTGCGCGTCTTTCAATACCAATTCCATTACTATCTCCTCAGACCTATGCTTTAACGGCTGGCTTGATAATCAAGTCACCATTGGTAGCGCCAGGAACAGCACCTTTTACCAATAACAAGTTACGCTCTGCATCTACACGTACAACGTCTAGATTTTGAGTAGTTACTTGCTCGGCACCCATGTGGCCAGACATTTTCTTACCTTTGAAAACGCGACCAGGTGTCTGGTTTTGACCAATAGAACCATTAGATCTATGAGCCAAAGAGTTACCATGTGTCATATCTTGAGCGTGGAAGTTCCAGCGTTTAATACCGCCTTGGAAGCCCTTACCTTTAGATTGACCAGTAACATCAACTTTCGCTGTATCTGCAAAGATATCAACGTTAAGTTCAGCACCAACTTCAATGCCTTCACCTTCACCATCTGCCAAACGCAATTCCCATAAACCTCGACCGGCTTCTACGCCGCTCTTAGCAAAATGGCCTGCTTCTGGCTTAGTGATGCGGTTGGCTTTTTTGGTACCAGTAGTTACTTGAAGAGCACGGTATCCGTCGTTTTCTAAAGTTTTCACTTGAGTTACGCGGTTACCAGCAATTTCAATTACTGTTACAGGGATTGAAGCGCCATCTTCTGTGAAGATGCGAGTCATACCCACTTTACGACCAATAAGACCGATAGCCATCTTTCAAACCTCTTCTAAGGATCTCAATTAACCTAAGCTAATCTGAACGTCGACACCAGCGGCAAGATCTAAACGCATTAATGCGTCTACAGTCTTTTCAGTTGGCTCTACGATGTCAACTAAGCGCTTGTGAGTACGAATTTCGTACTGATCACGTGCGTCTTTGTTGACGTGCGGAGAAGTCAAAATGGTATAACGTTCTTTACGCGTAGGAAGTGGAATTGGACCACGAACCTGTGCGCCTGTACGCTTAGCAGTTTCAACGATTTCCGCTGTTGATTGATCGATCAAACGATGATCAAATCCTTTCAAGCGGATACGGATTCTTTGGTTCTGCATTGACCAGAGCTCCTAAAATGCACACATAAAAAATCACCCTCTAGCTTCTTCCCAATGGAAAAGCAGAGCGAGATGATTTAACCGTAGACTCCCAATCGGAGTCAATTATGAAAATGAATAATCCAAATGATTAAACATTATATTACGCTGTCTAGGACAGCGAAGGGCAATTATACAGATCTAATTTCATAGATCAACCCCTGCGAACAAAAACTCTTCAATTTAGTGGTTCTGTTCAAGGCGGTGGATTTTACATGGTTAGAATCAAAATGCAATAAAAACAAAAAAGGAAGCCGAAGCTTCCTTTTTTTATGTGTTAACTAAAGACGCTATTAAGCGATAACTTT
>NZ_MCVI01000040.1:967-64528 GCF_002873135.1 Shewanella sp. 10N.286.48.A6 | reverse complement strand
GTGTTGGTTTGGCTATTTTGATACTCAAAACTAATTTGTCCGTCGATATTACTGACGATATTTTTATCGGGTAACACGCCGCGATAAAGGTATCGCGACAGGTACTTTAACGCTGGCAGTCCTTTACCCACATGTTGGCAGTCTACCTTTTGGGTCGCTAGCTTGGCGAGAACGGTGGTACCAACATTAAAACTAAACGCATAATAACGTTATTTTAGGTCGCTAGATTAGCGAGAGTGTAGTGGCCAATTGAAATTGGCCACAGGTTTAGAGCTTATCCATACTTTGGGTAATCTGAAATGCCATGATTACCCAAAGTCCTAACACGAAAATGTCCAAAAACGAGTTAGTGATTAGCGGGGCTTGAAGTTAGTTAGCTTTATGTTTGGAACATATCGGTCTGGAATTCAGCCTTCTTATTATGAAGTCCACGGTCTTCTAACCAAGAATAAAATCTACTTCTAGTAATCGAAACACCGCGTTCGTTTAGCTTTCTTAGGATTTCAGCTTTGGAGGTCTTGGTGTCGAGGAGGTTCAATATATAAGCCGTATGCTCATCAAGTCTGGATTTAACCTTCTGTCCCTTCTGACGGCCAGATGATAGACCTTTGGCCTTTCGTTTAGCGTGACCTGCTTTTGCTCGTTCAGAGCGTTTTTGGGCCTCTACAGCGCTGGCAAAAGACTGCCCAATAACTGTAAAAATGATTTCAGCATTATCAACGTTCTCAGAGTTAATTATGATGTCGTTGTATGCTAAATGCAGCTCACCGTATGAGGCTATCTGGCCGATAGCGCCGACCAACTCCATAACCTTGTGGCGACCCAGCCGAGTGATATCCGATACAATGATGCTTTGTTGAGAGGTAATGAGGGAAGATAACTTCCGCTCACTAAGTTCAGTCTTGGTGGCAGACACATGTTCTTCTATCCAATCCGATATTTGTATGCCACGTTTAGCGGCATACGCCTTGATAGCTTCTCTTTGTGATTCGCCATCGGCTCTTTGTGGATCTGATATTCGAATGTAGCCAATCATGCCTGCCCCCAAGTTGAAGAGTTAATTGCTCATGGACGGTTATTTGCTGTTTAGGTAGTTCAATACAACTTCATGGTGGTCTTTGGTTTTGAACTTGTTAAACACATGCTCAAGGTTACCAAACTCATCAATCAGAAAGCTTGTTCTTACAACGCCCATGTTTTCACGGCCCATGAACTTTTTGAGTTGCCAGACACCGTACTTCTCACACACTTCGTGCTCTTCATCGGCTAGCAGAGTGAAGTTCAGCTCTTGCTTGTTGATAAAGTTCGTCAGTTTTTTCGGGGTGTCGGGGCTTAGACCTAACACAACAACGTTGTGAGCATCTAACTCAGCTTTAGTGTCACGCAACCCTTGAGCCTGAACTGTGCAGCCTGGTGTTGAAGCTCGTGGGTAGAAGTAGAGCAGGACCTTCTTTCCTTGAAGCTCAGATAGCTTCACTGGGTTATTGTCTTGGTCATTTAAAGTAAAATCTGGTGCTGTTTGTCCGGCTTCGATTGCCATTGGTTTTGTCCTTACTTTCTCAATTAATGGTATGTGGCGTAGCTTTGTTCGCTACGTCCTATTTAGTGCATTTATATTACGTTAGAGTATACATTTTTAACGTTAATTCAGTGTCCTGTCTAGTGATTACACTAAACAGGATACTTTTATCTAAAATCGCCTTTGATAAGGTTGTCTGGCCTTGCTTTGATGACCTTATCCATTGCCTTCTCTCGCTCACTTTCATGCAACATCTCCATGAGTTCCTTAACCATTTTTATGTGGCTTGCTGCTTGTTTGGCTAGTGCTTGTTCATGGCTTCTAGCGATGTCGAGGTACTCCTTTTTTTTCTTATTAGCTTGAGTCTTGTCGAGCTTTAGCTGTTTCACTTCCGCCTGTAAAACATCAATAGGTGAGTGACTTAAATCATCTTGTGCTACACGAAATTCCAGTGACTTATTCTTCACCATATCCTGAACATCTTCGTGCCTGCGCAATGCCCCGACAGAAAGCCCCGCTTCTTTCTCGACGCTAATGTTATTGATTTTTAGCTTACCTTCTCGGGCTTTCTTCCTTAGTTCTCGGTTTTCTGGTTTACCCTCTAACAGGCGCTCTAGGGCATTTTTGAGCTTATTCTTAGTTGCTTGTGTCATTACGCAGTCACTCCGCAGGGTATCAGCAGATCTTGAACTTCTTGAGGTATTACAATGGGTTCATAGCTGATATCTAGGTCTTTCATAATGCGTTCAGCAGCCGTGATTTTGATATACACTTCTGACGCTGTTTGAGGCGTTAATTCATCATGCTCAATGTCCCATAGCATATGAATTTCAGCTTCCTTGCGCTTAGCTTCGGCAAACACGGCATCGACAATATAGTCGTTCTTACAGTCTACACATTCTAATAGGTTGACTTGTGTACGTAGGCTACAACCTGTTGAAGTGCAGTAAACGCCAGGGGCGACAGCGTGGATGTGGCGCTTTTGATCTCGAATTTGATTTTTCCAGTAGTTGAGCGAGAGCATGTCCTTATCGACCTTATCTTTAAACAGGTTACGCTCAGCCTTGATCATGTTTTTGGCAAACTCTTTGCCCTTGCCGCCAGCGACACGTTCTTTGTTCGCCAGCTTCTCGTAGATGTTCAGGTACACGTGCGCTTTTTGATCAATCCTTTCTTCATCAATGGCGTGAAGCAAGTTCTGCTTTTGCTTTCTTATTTTCTGGAATTTACTGGCGTTCTTAGCGTAATGGCGTGTCATCGCCATCGATACATGGCTGAACTGCTGCTTGAGTTGGGGGAACGCGCAAAGCTCGAAGCCGATCAGGTAATAGGCAAACGAGCGACGCAGCTGATGCCCTGAGAAGCCATAGTCATCCCCCACATTAAACGAAAGGTTAGGGTCGGAAATCTTCAAATCGATGACATCATCATTGGTTAGTGCAAGCTTTTCCCCGATTACGCCTTTAAACCAATCCGTTAGATGCTTTCCTAATTGGTTTTTATTATTTGCACCACAGCCCTCAATAGCCTTATGAAAAAAGGCTTGGCTATCAGGATGACGCTGTCTAAGTGGAGAATGAAGCGCTTGCAGGATCTCGTAAGCCTTTTTGCCGACCTCTGTGGTGACAAACTCATCCTGCTTTGACTGAGAGCCTCTGACTGTTTTTGAGAGGTCTGCATGAATAACGTGAATGGTTTGCCCTGATATGGTTTCTGTTGTGCACCCATTTGCGGTATGTAGGTGAAAGGTTTCATCAGAGCGCATACCTGTGCGGGACATTAATGCCCAGAGGCAGCTACCATTGTGTTGTTTAAATAATGATTGCGCCTCTGCAAGTCCGGCTACCATCCTGTTGCCAACCGTCAATGTTAGCTCAGGGTGGAATTTGTTGATTTTTTGAGAGTTGAGCGTAGGTTTGTACTTGTTGAGCAGTTCAAGGGTCGATTCTTGTGTCGGGTTATTGAGCATGAGAAAAGCCGCTTGAAAGGCTATTTTCTTTTCCTTGTCGCCTTTATTTTTTGAACTTAAATACCACCGAAGCCCGCCATTTTTCAGCTTTGCTTCGTCGCTAACAAGGTGTTTGGCATATCCTTGATAGGCTATTTCATGGTAGTCAGCTATGTAATTAGATAGTTTGCTCAGCTCGTCACGAATGGGGTATAGCTCGTTCACTAATGCTTCTGATTGTTGAAGTCCCAAATAGTACAGCCGCTGCGGGATAACCGTGTACTGCACTGGCTCGTTAATGGTTAAACCAAAATCCGAGGCAGATAACGCTTTGGTCAGGTTAACCTTGAACGGTAGTCGTGTTGCCTCTATGAACAGTTTCTTGAGTGCTACATAAGTATGTTCTCGTTCGAAGTCCAAAACGGTAACATCACCTAATACCCAAGCCTCTAACAGCTCAAAACTTAATAACTCAAAGCTATTGTGGCCTTTATTCAGTAGGGCGGTGGCGACTTTCTTTAACCCAGTGATAGTATCCACAATGCTCCTAAATGAATAATCTTTGGGCGAGAGCCACATCATACTCAATGCCAGTGCTCTCAATTCGTTTGTCAGGTTACGCTCCATCACTTTTGCGTCTAGAAAGAAATCTAAAGTAAGCGTAGTGGTAGCATTAGGCTCAAAGAACGGTTGGAGCTTACGCCAAGCGTTGTTGTCCCCAATTTTACCCAGTGACTCACCAGTGACGCTAAAGCCTATATCTAGCGCTTCAAAGTCATCCCACTTGCCCGATTTAATAGCAGGCTCTAACACATCCTTCAGGTAATTAGTGTAGCTTCCAACGTGATTTTGTGCGCTTAACAGGGCATCTTGTTGGCCAATATTGTACTTAGGTAGCTTTATCATGATTGGCTCCCAATTAACGGTGTAGGGCTAAAATGGCGTGATCCATAGATACCCGAGGGTGACGCCCGTTTTTGTTAAATAATGCAATCGCATTGTCGTGCACATCCTTGCTGGCACTATCGAGAGTAACCTCAAAAGCGGCGATTCTTTCATGGACTTCCTCTTGCGCGTTTGGGTATAGGTTTACTGCCTCTTTCAGTACATCAATAAAAGAGATAAGTTTATAGATGGATTGAGTCTCATCAACGGCTTTGGCTGATTGGCATTTATGGCACATGTCGTATTCAGCACAAGGTAGTTGTAGCTTCATGGCGTTATTGGTTTCACGCTGGGTGTTTTTTCCACCTGCAATGCTTTGTTGCCCATTGCAATGAATGCCATTGGGATTGGTTTTTGCCCTTTCTTCATTTTGCTTCTTCTTCCATTCATCATGCGTGAGCATTATGATGCCAAGTTTAGCTGCAACTATCTCTTTTGCTTGCTCTAAACTAGTGTATTCATCCAATAGCTCCATCACTTGTAGAGCTTGTGATATGATGATTTTGTTGAGTCTTGGGTCACCATTGGCATAGTGCTTATCAATGGTTTGAAGAAGGTTTTGCAGGAGGCTTTGAACACCGCCAGCGCCACTTACGGAGTACACTTGGTTACTGGTCATTTCTCGCCAGCGGCTTGATTGAAGCGATATGAAGTATTCGTTGGTTTCAATTGACCATGTTGCCATTTGATTAGAGCTGATAGGGCTTATTCCTTCCCAGTCTTTAGGGGCTTGCTTGTAATGACCTCGTTTGAGCAGCAACCGCTCATAGTTTTTAGAGTCTTGTTTATCGGCTAACTCTGTGGCGAATTGTTCAATATCTTCGATTAACGCCTTGTCAGCAGCAGGAACAGAGAAGTGGTGGCTCTCGCCATTGCGGTATTTGAACGACACACTGATGTTGCCCTCAGCGTCTTTATCCGAATAAGTCAGCGGCAGTAAGATACCCTTGAGGGGTAAGTCTGTGTAACACGATAAGATGCAGTAGGCACTATTTGTTGCGCCTAGTGTAGCTCTGGATTTTGAACTCGGGCAAGTGACTTTACTTACGACAATTCGGCCAAGTGTATTCGTTTCTTGTTTTAACTCGATAATATGCTGGTTTCGATAGCTGTAAAACAGTTCCTTAAACCATGGCAGGCAAGATGCACGAGTGGGTGAAAGTAGGTTTAACTCTCCCATCAGGTGCTTATTTATTTCCTTCAAATTGAACGTGCTACTTTTCTCCCCTTGGTTATTCAGCGTAAACAGTAACTCTGAGCCTTTTTCGCCACCGCCGTAGAGTGCTGAAAGTGTTTCAAGGGTTTTAATAAATTTCACTCCATCGCGTTTATCAACATCGAAGCTCTGGCTGGTAAGTACAGCGTCTACCTCTTTATTTGCGCGTGCCTTAAAGCTCGATATCTTAACCACTTGTAAGCTTTTATCCCGCTCATCAGTATGAATCGTGATTGGATGAGCGATGCTTTGTACGTCGCCATCGTTTAATGAGGTAAAAAAGCACATTAAGTGATAAGCCGCCCCCATCGCCATGTTAAACGCAGCGGCAGATTTTACGGATGTGCCCGTTTTACTCTTCCCATGGGTTTGGGCTTTGAGAGACGTTTTAATTGAAATGATTTCTTGGTGGCCACCTAAGTCAATAACGACTGGCAGCTCGATAGGCAGGACAAGGTTTTGTTTTTTTGCCGCAATGAGCTGTGGGGCTAGGATGAAAAATAACTCACTAATCCGAGCAACAAGCACCTCTTCTTCAGCGTCAGAGTAACCCTTATATGGTGTCTGTTCGCCACTAAACCCTCGGTGATGGGTTGCCCATGTGTCAGCGGGTAATCCACACCATGAAAGGGCGGTGCGAAGATATGACGTGCCATTAGCGGCTGTACTTTCTTGGATACCCAGTTCATCACCGTGGCTCATCTCCCAAAGCCTTTTGGATGGGCGGTACATTTTCATCCGGTGCCGCAGTTCGCCATCATTCCCTGCATATTTTAAATAGCCAGCTTCAGAAAAGGGGTCAAAGTTTGCGGCGTCACAAAAGGCAATGTAGGCTCTTAATACCTCGTAGAGCTGCGAGACGGTTGCTGCCGACCTGCCATTATCAACATACTGGTTGGCCTTCTTACAAAAGCTCCTTAAAAAAAGGATACGGCTGTCGATTTTGACGTTATTGCTGTTTGCGCCAAGGTGTAACAGCTGTGATATATCAAACTCGGTTGCCTTCCTGCTGTTGCTGTTCTTGTAGGGAATGGTAAGGTGCAACGGAACCACATTCTTATTGTTTCTAACGTGCTTAACCGTTTTTGAGTTCTTCGCGAGTGGACTTTTTGCCATGCTAGCACCCCTTGTTAATCTTGTTGTTTTTGCTCTTTGCAACCCGTAACTGCTCATCAAACTTATTCATGAACTTAATGTACTTTTCCGTCGTTGCGGTGCTTTCATGTCCCATTAGCGAAGCTAACTCGTCCATTAGGTACTCATAGGCAACCTGCCGCTCCTTAGACTCACACCAAAGCCAATGCGTGGCATAAGTTGAGCGAAGGTCATGGATTCGATAGTGCCAGTCAGGTTCTATTGCCCGGATGCGCAGTCGCAGCTTGCTAAAATGCGCCTCTAGAGTATTTTCAGTGTAAGGCCGCCCTTTATTGGAAAGAAAAAGGTACTCAGTGGTATCCAGTTCTTCTTTGGAATTAATCAGATCCTTTCGGCGAGTTAGGTTCTTTTGTCGCTGACTGCATTCCTTGAATTGCTCTAATTCCTCATACAGTGCGATAGGGATTTCAATCGTGCGCTGCTTGCTGCCTTTGGTATGTGTAATGGTCAATGGCACGACATCTAATCCACTAAAATCCTTATCACCAATATCACGAGCAGGAAAGTGGGTGGCTTCATCAATCCTAAGTCCTGCCTCTTCACATAGTCTCAGTATCAGGGAAGCAGCTTTTGGCAATGTATGAATGTGTTGAGAGAACAGTTCTTTATGCTCTAACGTCATAGGCTTCAATTTTTGATGAGCAGGCGTTTTATCGACTTTGGGGAACATCTTCATGATGTTTGATATTTCATAGCCCCGCTTTGCGCCAGACTTAGTATGGGCAAGCATGTCATGCTGGTTGGTGCCCCCTACGTTAACCTTAACCTCGGTGAAGTGTGTCAGGACATGCTTATCATCATTTTTGAGGTAACCGTGTCTTTGCATCCACTTATAAAACCCAATAACAGCACCCATATAGCTTCTTGCTGAGTTAAGCGAGTACGCTTCGTCACCAGTTGCCTCATTCCGAGAACGACAGTTTGCTAAAAGGTGCTCTGCAAATTGCCAAGGCGCGCCTTCTTCTTCATGTTTCGTGAGTGTTTTATAGGTTAGGTACTGAGGTGGTATATCATTCCCATCATCATCTACTTGAGGGTAGTGGGTAGAGTCTAAATATCGAGTAAAGGCCAATAAGCCTTTGGCCATTGATTTGGTGTCTTGAATTTTTCCTTCACCGCTGAGTTTTGACACAAGATAAAGAGATTGTGGATAAACAACACGGCCATCTGGTGCAACGATAATATAGGTATTTTTTATGCGAGACTGTAATTTGGATGGGGAAAGGTAGGGTAAGTGTGTCACTTCTCCAGAGTCAGTATCGATGACCTGTGAGATTCTCAGTTTAGCTAATGTATCTACCTCTATGGAGAGCAATCGGTAGTCATCATAAACATCATTTTCGTCATGTTTTTCTATCACAAAACAACCTTTAATATGTTACCCACATATTAAAGGTAGATTGTCATAAAAAATTGTCAAGGGTTTTTGTCATAAAAAATTTCTAGGGGTGAATTGCTTCTCGCCCCACACGCCAAAGGCATCAGCAACGGCATGATCTTCATCACTGAGTAAGGCAAAGTTTAACTCTTGCTTGTCATTGAACTTAAGCAGTTTAGCAACTGGGTCAGGGCTTAAACCCAATACTGTGACATTATGATTTGCTAACTGGCCTTTGCTATCACGCAAGCCTTGAGCTTGCACTGTGCAACCAGGTGTTGATGCTTTAGGGTAAAAATAAACTAACACAGGGCCGGTTTTTAAAGCTTCAGTGAGAGAGACTGATTGGTCAAATTGATTTTGTAGGGTAAATTGTGGTGCTAAATCACCAAGGGTTAAGGTATTCATTTTATGTCCTTATTTTATATTCTATTTGTCACTGTTTTGCATATGATTGATAGAGCACTCAAGTGATAGTTCTTTTGCCAGTTCATGAATACTTTTTTCAAGCTTTATAAGATCAATTTTTTCCGGCACATTGATAGTAAATAAAATATGCTGCGTTAAATTATCGTCGTCAGCGTGAGAGCGCACCGCAGCAAGATCAAGGGAACGATCCGCTAAGAATTCGGTTATTCGCTTCATGGTGCCACGTTGATCTTGACCGTTAACATTGACCTCGATACGCGACACGTAATTTTGTGGTGTATGCTTGGAAGTACGTTTCATTACCATGAGTAATTCAAGCTGTACACTTAAGCTGGGTAACTGGGTTTCTATCTTTGTTATTGCTGCCCAAGAGCCTGAAATCATCATAATTAAGGTAAATTCATTACCAAAAAGTGCCATACGGCTATCGACGATGTCACAGTCACATTCACTTGCTAAACGGGCTAGACGACTTACTAAACCAGGGCGATCAGCACCCATAGCAGTAACGACCAGATAGTTGGTCATGGATTTTCCTCACTTTTTCGATATCATGGAGCGTAAACTAGCGAGCTAACGCAAAGTTTTTTTGCGGGCACTAATGCTACCATAACTAATGTAAAACCACATAAGTATGTCACTATGAAAGTTAATTCATATTAAAAATTTACTTCTTGGCATAACAACTTAGGTGTAAGATTGATTTCAATGAAATAAAGTACCTAACGTCATGATATAAAAAATATGCTTAGCCATTAAACAATCATCTGACGATGTAAATTTGTGCTTTAGTAAAAATGCATTTGAGAGCCCCCGTTAATGCTTGTCATTAGTTGTAGGCATCAGTAACATAGCGAATCCTGAAACCTTGGGGAATTTAGATGATAAACGGAAGCATCGTTGCCTTAATCACTCCTATGAATAGTGATGGCACAGTAGATTATAAAAGTCTTGAAAGACTGGTAGAGTTTCATATAGAGCAGGGGACTGATGCGATCGTTGCAGTCGGTACAACAGGTGAGTCTGCTACTTTACCCATTAAAGAACATGCACAAGTTGTGTCGCAAACTGTTAAATTTGCCGCAGGTCGTATACCCGTCATTGGTGGTAATGGCGCTAACGCCACTGCCGAAGCGATAGAACTTACCCAATCAATGGCTGATTCTGGCATTGTTGCCATGCTTGGGGTCACGCCTTATTACAATAAGCCTTCACCTAAGGGCTTAATTGCACATTATAAAGCTGTTGCAGCAAGTACTGATATCCCTCAAATTCTTTATAACGTCCCTGGACGTACTTCAGTGGATATGTTGCCTGAAACCGTGGCTGAATTAGTAGCGGTGGAAAATATTATCGGTGTTAAAGAAGCCACTGGCGATTTAACCCGTGTTGCTCGATTACGCGAGCTTTGCGGTCAGGATTTCAAACTTTATAGCGGCGATGATGCCACTGCGAGAGACTTTTTATTACTTGGCGGTGATGGTGTTATTTCGGTTGCTAATAATATTGTTCCAAAAGCATTTAAACAACTGTGTGATGCAGCATTAGCAGGTGACCATGCTTTATCCGAAAAACTGAACCTACCACTGAAAGGTTTATATGAGCATTTATTCTGCGAAGCTAACCCAATCCCTGTTAAATGGGCTGCGCATCAAATAGGTTTAATTAGCCAAGGACATATTCGTTTACCTTTAACTGAACTTTCTGAGCAGTTTCATGGTCAGTTGTTAGAAGCGATGAAACAAGCCCAGATAGAGGTAACACAATAAATGTTGAAGCAAGTCACTCCAATTTTACTTATAGCAGCAGTTTCTGCTTGTAGTTCACCGACAGATCGTCGCGTTGCCAATGGCAATGATGAATATGTTAACGCCAAAGAAGTCCCACTATTAGTTATTCCAGAAGGCTTGACTGAGCCAACTTATGGCCGTGAATACGACATTCCTAAAGTGGGTAACAAAGTTGATAAAGACTTAGTTGGAAAACGTCTGGATATTCGTCCTCCTTTACTGGTCTTGCCTATGTCTGAAGGTACGCGTATTGAAGAAGGCAGTGACAATATTAAAATTATTGTCGAATCAATTACGACCACAAAAGATCTAAAACAAGAAGTTTTTGATAATTTACATGGTTTCTTAGCAAAACATGAAGTACCTATCGAAAACGAAAATTATGACGAAGGTTTTATCGAAACAGGTTGGATAGACACGCAAGACGTCATAGAAACAAGCTGGTTCGGTGAAGACAAAGTGTATTTACTGCGTCAACGTTACCGTTATGAGGTCGATGTGAGTCCTCATGGTCGCTCAGGCAGCATGGGTATTGATCTCATTGAGCATGAAGAAAGCTACAATGGTGATGATCAGCAAGTGCTATTAACGGCAGAAGATAAACGCCGTTACACCGTTGATATGCTCAATAACACTATTGCTTACATCAGCTTAAAACGTGACAAGCAAATTAAAGCTGACCGTATTCAACAAAGTAAAGGTATTAACGTTGATCTAGTGGCTGAAACAGAAACCACTGGCGCTTATTACATTTCAGAAGTTGATTTCAATAAAACCTGGGATCGATTACGTATTGTATTGCCTGAGCTAGGTTTCGATATTGTTGATATGAACAGCGCCAAAGGTTTGTATTATATTGTCTTGGAAGAAACTGGCGGGTTCTGGAGTTCATTATGGGGCGAAGATAAGTTATCACTTGAAAAAGGTAACTATCGAATTGAGCTTGTTGAAACTGATGATAAAGATCAAACTGAAATCTTTATTAAAGATGCCGCAGGTGAGCCATTAGAAAATGAAACGATTACTGAAATCTATCGCGTAGTCAGCGAAGCAATGAAAGAAGATCGTAAAGTACGATAATGCGTTAAATTAACATTACCTAATTGTTCGTATTTTAGGCTATCAAAAAAAAGAGACAGTATTTACTGTCTCTTTTTTTATGCTTTAAAAATAGTAAAAATAGTCATTTAACCTTCTATATCGATTGTTTACCAATTAAAAAGCTAAGATTGATCTTAGTTAACCCCGATCCCGTATATTCCGCAAATGTTTCCTAAGTATGTTAATTGTAAGAAAAGGTAAAACACCTTGATACCAGTATGATGCTGAGTACACTAGCGGTTGGCTAAATCCCATAACATATCGTTTTTGAGTTTGATGAATGGAATCCCGATGAAAAAAATAATAATTCTCCTCGTTGCGTTACTGATAGGCTGGTTTACATACCAATCTATGAAGCCTACTGAAGAGGCCAAGGTGCGTGCTAAACCTATCCCAAACGTTGTTGTTGCTAAAGTGGCGATGTTGCCAGTAAGAGATGAGGTTGAGGCAATAGGAACCAACAAAGCGTTTGAGTCTATTACTATTACACCAAAAATCACTGAGAAAATCGCAGACATTAAATTTAACGATGGAGATGTGGTTAAAAAAGGCGATTTGCTGGTTCAATTACGTAATCGCGAGCAGCTAGCCAAAGTTAAAGCCGCTGAGTTTAAAGTCAGCGATAATTTACGTGAACTCGACAGAATTCGTAGTTTGGTTACCAGTAAAACGGTAGCAGAACTTGAGCGAGATAGATTACAAACCTTAATCGATACGACCCGCGCTGAGCTTGAGCAAGCTAAAGCTGCTTTGGGTGATCGCGCCATTCATGCACCATTTAGTGGTCGCTTGGGACTAAAGCTTGTCAGTGTCGGCAGTTTAGTGTCACCAGGTACCCAAATATCGACCTTAGATGATGTCAGTAAAATTAAACTTGATTTCTCAGTGCCAGAGCGTTTTATCCAACAACTCAAATTAGGTAAAACCGTTGAAGCGAAAGCGATTGCTTATCCAGATCGTATATTTAAAGGTGTGGTCACATCTATTGATACAAGGGTAAACCCAACAACACGTGCTGTGGTAGTTCGCGCTATTATTGCCAATGACGATGCAGCGTTATTACCCGGCATGTTGATGAAAGTTAAACTGATTAAACAAAATCGTGAAACCTTATTATTACCAGAGTCTGCCATCATTCCTATTCAATCAAAACACTATGTATACACAGTTAACGAAGAGAATATTGTCGAGCGAAAAGAAGTCACAATAGGCATTCGTAATCGAGGTTGGGTTGAAATTCTTGATGGTGTCGGAATTGGTCAATCGGTCATTATCCGCGGGTTATTAAAAGTAAGACCGGGAGATGAAGTCACCACTCAGGCTGCAGAAGCGTTTAACTTTGCCAATGTCGCTGATGTGGAGAATGCGGCATGATCCTCACTGACATTTCCGTAAAGAGGCCGGTATTTGCTTCTGTTATTAGTATTTTAATTATTATTCTTGGCATGGTGTCATTTGATAAGTTACCTCTTAGAGAATACCCCAACATTGATCCACCGGTAGTATCGATTGATACCAATTATCGCGGCGCGAGTGCTTCAGTGGTTGAAAGTCGCATTACCCAATTAATTGAAGACAGGATTAGCGGCGTTGAAGGGATCAAACAAATTACCTCAAGTAGCCGTGATGGACGCTCTTCTATTACCTTAGAGTTTAATATCAACCGTGATATTGAAGCGGCGACCAATGATGTTCGAGATAGAATTTCAGGGTTACTGGATAACTTACCAGAAGAGGCAGACC
Source organism: Shewanella sp. 10N.286.48.A6 (assembly GCF_002873135.1). Taxonomy (GTDB): domain Bacteria; phylum Pseudomonadota; class Gammaproteobacteria; order Enterobacterales; family Shewanellaceae; genus Shewanella. The sequence goes on along the minus strand of NZ_MCVI01000040.1, from coordinate 51,304 downwards.
CACCAGAAGTAGAAAAGTCCAATGGTGGTGATGAAGTGATCATGTGGCTTAACTTAGTGTCTGATCAAATGAACACATTACAGCTAACAGACTATGCCCGACGCTATTTAGTCGATCGATTTTCAGTTGTCGACGGTGTTGCCAACATCCGTTTAGGTGGCGGTAAAGTTTATGCCATGCGAGTGTGGATAGACAGACAAGCTTTAGCTGCGCGTAAACTCACCGTAGCGGATGTGGAATCTGCGCTGCGCTCAGAAAACGTTGAGCTTCCGGCGGGTTCTATTGAGTCAAAAGAGCGCCATTTTACTGTCAGGGTTGATAGAAGCTTTAGAACCGCTGAAGACTTTGCCAGCCTGGTTATTACCCAAGGTGATGATGGCTATTTAGTGAAGCTTGGTGATGTGGCTAAAGTGCAAATTGGCTCAGAAGAAGAGCGGATAATGTTCCGCGGTAATACTGAATCAATGATTGGCTTAGGGGTATCTAAACAATCAACATCAAACACCTTAGAAGTCGCCCGTGCTGCCAATGCGTTAGTCGATGTTATTAATCCGACATTACCAGCAGGAATGGAGATTAAGCGCTCATACGACAGCTCAGTATTCATTGAAGCGTCAATTAAAGAGGTGTACCAAACCTTATTTATCGCGATGCTATTAGTGATAGTGGTGATTTATCTGTTCCTAGGCAGTGTGCGCGCGATGTTAATTCCAGCGTTGACTGTTCCAGTGTCGTTAATGGGGACTTTTATTGTTTTATATTCATTAGGTTATACCATTAACTTACTGACTTTGCTGGCGATGATCCTTGCCATTGGTATGGTGGTTGATGATGCCATTGTGATGTTAGAAAATATTCATCGCCGTATTGAGCAAGGTGACTCACCGCTTAAAGCGGCCTATTTAGGTGGCCGTGAAGTTGCTTTTGCGGTAGTTGCGACAACATTGGTATTAATTGCCGTGTTTATGCCGATCACGTTTTTAGAAGGTGATTTAGGTAAGCTGTTTAAAGAGTTTGCAGTTACCATGAGCGCCGCAGTGATTTTCTCAAGCTTAGTCGCATTAACCCTAAGCCCAATGATGTGCTCTAAGTTGCTTAAACCCGCCGGTGAAAGCACTTGGTTAGTACGTAAAGTCGATGACGTGATGGATAAGTTATCTGCTATTTATCAATCGCATTTGGTGAGTGCGATTAAAAAGCCCTATCTTATCGGCGTAATTGTCGTGGTGGCTTTTGCGTTAAGTGGCTACTTGCTTAAACAAGTACCTCAGGAATTTGCCCCTCGCGAAGATAGAGGCTCAATGTTTTTGGTGGTTAATGGCCCTGAAGGAGCAAGCTTTGAGTACATTGAAAAGTACATGGATGAAATTGAAGGCCGTTTAATGCCATTAGTTGAATCGGGTGATGTGAAACGCTTATTGATCCGCGCTCCTCGTGGTTTTGGTCGCTCAGCAAACTTTTCAAATGGCATGGCGATTATCGTTTTAGAAGATTGGGCCGAGCGACGTCCTGCCAGTGAAATTATTACTGATATTCGCGCTCGAATTTCGGACTTAGCAGGGGTCAGGGCATTTCCCATTATGCGTCAAGCCTTTGGCCGTGGTGTCGGTAAGCCTGTGCAGTTTGTATTAGGTGGTCCAAGTTATGAAGAGTTAGCTTTATGGCGAGACATCATCATGGAAAAAGCTAAAGAAAATCCGATGTTAACCGGGCTTGATCATGATTATAAAGAAACCAAACCTCAACTTAGAGTGTCAATTGATAAAGACAGGGCTGCTGATTTAGGGGTGTCAATATCACATGTGGGCAGAACCTTAGAATCGATGCTGGGCTCACGTTTAGTGACGACCTTCATGCGAGAAGGGGAAGAATATGATGTGATCATTGAAGGTAATCGTGAAAATCAAAATACTGCTACGGATTTAGAAAATATCTACGTGAGATCTGATCGAACCGGCGAGTTAGTGCCACTATCGAATATTGTCACTGTAGAAGAGTATGCTGATGCCAGCTCTTTAAATCGCTATAACCGCATGCGGGCGATCACTATCGAAGCAAACTTGGCTGATGGCTATAGTCTAGGTGAAGCGTTAGATTATCTTAATGATTTATCCTATACCTATTTGCCTGCTGAAGCGGTGATTAGTTATAAAGGGCAATCGCTGGATTATCAAAGTTCAGGCAACTCCATGTACTTTGTGTTTATCCTAGCGTTAGGTATTGTGTTCTTGGTATTGGCGGCGCAATTTGAAAGTTATGTGCATCCTATGGTGATTATGCTTACAGTACCTCTGGCTACGCTAGGCGCATTAATTGGCCTATGGTTTACCGGACAAAGTATCAATATTTACAGTCAAATTGGTATTATTATGCTGGTGGGGCTAGCGGCTAAAAATGGTATTTTGATTGTTGAATTTGCCAACCAATTGCGTGACAAAGGCATTGAGTTTGAACAAGCAGTCATTCAAGCCTCATCCCAACGTTTAAGACCGATCCTCATGACCGGTATTACCACTGCAGCTGGTGCTATTCCATTGGTGCTATCAAGTGGTGCGGGCTCTGAAACACGTTTTGTGATTGGCGTGGTAGTGTTATCAGGTATTTTGTTAGCAACCTTCTTCACCTTGTTAGTGATCCCGGTGGCTTACAGTATCTTTGCCCGAAACAGTAGCTCGCCTGAAGCGATTGCCAAGCAACTAGAACAAGAGTTAACGACTTAGTGACAATCTGCTTAAGTGAATTAGCTGTTATAAACGCTATGTTGACTTAAGCACTTCAAAAAGCCAGTTGTGAATAGTCACAACTGGCTTTTTTATGTCTGTATAGTGACAACTCAGTGACAACCCTATAATTCACAGCTAATCGAAGGTTAACGATGAAAAAATCCGACAAGAAACGTGATAACCAAATTCGTCAGCAGTTAACACTGGTGTGTGATTTATTAATGTCAGAGTGTGAGGGCTTTCAATGGCTCACGCATTCGGTAAACTACACCGCTTTTCCTAAATCGTTAAAAGTGATTTGTGTATTTAGTAATGAGGCGCAAATAACCAAGGTCAAATTAGCCAAGCAAGATGCGTTTATTGTGCAGATGATAAGCCATTATTTACAGGCTGTTTCTGTGGAGATAACTGCTGGGCAGATTATATTAGACAGTGAAGCGGCATGTGATAGTCAACATGAGGGTAATTGGGCAAAGCGTTTAACTTAAGTCATTATTATTTTTGCTTAACACTAGGGTAATTAGCGCAGCTTAACTTGGGTTTACAGCAAATAAAAAAGGGAAAGCAATGCTTTCCCTTTTGGTATTTTTAGTTAGCTTTAAAAAGTGAGTTAAGCCGCTTTAACTTGCTTGGCTTCACTAACAACCTTTGCTTCAAGCTCTTCAGGGTCAAAGTCATCAACATTGATTGACTTCATACGACCAATTTCAGCTCTTTCAAGTAAGGCCACTTCAGTATCACTTAACACACCTAAGGCTTTACCTTGTGCAGCGACTTTATCTAACCACATAAATGGTAGGCGTTTACCGGCAGCTTTACAGACTTTGTCGTATAAAGGCTCTGAAGCTAAAATATCTAATAAAGTTTGCTCTTGAATACCTACCGCATTGTGCTCTGAAGCTGTCCAGAATTGGCCTTGGCCTAAACGGTCACGACTGGCACATGGCGTTTGCATAATTTTAGACACTTTATGGTCTAATACATCGCTAGGACGTTTTAGTGGGCGACCAAATGGGAAGATAACAGCGCGAAGTGCAATGCCAAGACCCATAGGGAAGTTATCCAGTAAGTCATCTAAAGATGTTTGTAGTTTATGTAGTGAATCTTCTACAGCCCATTGAACTAACGGTAAATCTTCAGTTAAACGACCATCATCTTCATAACGCTTAAGCGTTGCAGACGCTAAATATAGCTGACTTAATAAATCACCTAAGCGTGCTGAAATACGTTCTTTACGCTTAAGGTTACCGCCAAGTGTTGCCATCGCTAAATCCGAAAGCAGGGCTAAGTTAGCACTGAAACGATTCATCTGCTGATAATAACGTTTCGTTTTATCATTATAAGGTGATTTGGTGAAGCGGCTAGAAGTAACGCCCATCCAGAAACTTCTTACAAAATTAGACATCGCAAAGCCAATATGACCGAAGATGGCAGCATCGAAGTTACTTAAGCCTTGACCCGATGTGGTATCAAAAGCAGATTCCATTTCAGCTAATACATATGGATGACAGCGAATAGCGCCTTGTCCATAAATAATCATAGAACGGGTTAAAATGTTGGCACCTTCAACGGTAATTGCAATCGGCGCTGCTTGATAACCACGACCCAAATAGTTATTTGGACCTAGACATACACCTTTACCGCCGTGAATATCCATGGCGTCGATAACACACTTTTGCATTCTATCGGTTAAATGGAATTTAACGATGGCAGAGATAACTGATGGCTTTTCACCTAGACCAATCCCCACAGTAGTTAATGAACTTACAGCATCCATCAAGTAAGCATTACCGCCAATACGTGCCATTGGCTCTTCAATACCTTCTAATTTACCGATAGGTAGTTTGAACTGACGACGAATTCGAGCGTAAGCACCTGTAGCTAATGCAGCTGTTTTAACGCCACCAGCAGAGTTTGACGGCAGGGTAATACCACGGCCTACAGAGAGACATTCAACTAGCATGCGCCAGCCTTGACCGGCCATTTCAGGGCCACCAATGATAAAGCTCAGTGGCACGAATACATCGTTGCCACGAGTTGGACCATTTTGGAACATACAGTTCAATGGGAAGTGACGACGACCGGTTTCAACCCCTTGAATATCAGTAGGGATAAGGGCACAAGTAATACCTAAATCTTCGGTATCACCTAATAAGCTGTCAGGGTCGCGTAATTTAAATGCCAAACCTAATACTGTCGCCACTGGTGCTAAGGTAATGTAGCGTTTGTTCCATGTTAGTTTCATACCTAACACTTCTTCGCCTTCCCATTCACCTTTACAGACGATACCAAAATCAGGGATCGCGCCAGCATCACTACCAGCTTCTGGGCTAGTAAGTGCAAAACAAGGCACTTCAAGACCTTTAGCTAAACGCGGTAAATAATGATCTTGTTGTTCAGTCGTACCATAGTGTTGCAGTAACTCACCAGGGCCTAGAGAGTTTGGTACCCCAACCGTTGATGCAAGTTCACTACTCACGCCAGCTAATTTTTGCAATACACGTGACTGAGCATAAGCTGAGTATTCAAGACCACCGTATTTCTTTTTGATGATCATGGCGAAGAAGCCTTCGTCTTTTAAGTATTGCCAAACTTCTTGTGGAAGGTCAGCTAGCTCATGTGAAACCTGATGTTGGTTAACCATTTTACACACAGTTTCAACTGGGCCATCTAAAAACGCTTGCTCTTCAGCAGTTAAACGCGCTTTAGGGTAGTTATGTAATTTATTCCAGTTAGGGTTACCAGCGAATAAGTCAGCTTCCCACCAGGTTGTACCTGCTTCAATGGCTTCTTTTTCAGTGGTAGACATTTCAGGCATGATGCCTTGATATACTTTAAGCAGTGGACGTGAGATGAAATTCTGACGAAATGATTTAACATTTAAAGGTAATGCTAAAACTATATAGACAACCCAAGCTAGACTGCCAACAATATCTAATACACTACCAATTAACATTACAACTGCTGCTGCAATTGTTGCTGTTAATAACGACACCCGCAAGTAAGTTGCTGCGCCGAGTACCGCGATCATGGCGATGATCCAAATAAGTGTCTCCACTGTCTTTCTCCTTAAAAGTGTTTAATATTTAAACACCTACAAATTAATGATCCTATTCACAGAACTGACCGTGGTCTGACCTGTATCACATAAAATTAAACCTAACTGGCGCTGATTACAAGTTATTTCAAACAATTGTTTAAAATATTTTGTTTAATAAAAATGCCAATTTTTTTCTGCACTAGGTACAATATAAATTACGTAATATTTTGAGTTAATTATATTTTTAAGGCGTGTTTCATGTGTGAGTTACTAGCGATGAGCGCTAATGTCCCAACGGATATTGTATTTAGTTTCACAGGCTTAGCTGAAAGAGGTGGTGTTACTGGGCCACATGTTGATGGTTGGGGGATCACTTTTTATGAAGGCAAGGGCAGCCGCACCTTTAAAGATGCTCGTCCTAGCAGTGAATCCCATGTCGCTCAGCTCATTAAATCTTATCCAATCAAAAGCGAGATTGTCGTCAGTCATATTCGTCAAGCAAACCGTGGCTGTGTTGCGCTGGAAAATACCCATCCTTTCACCCGCGAGTTATGGGGCCGATATTGGACTTATGCCCATAATGGACAGTTATCAGACTACCAAAATAAGTTTCAAGTAAATCATTTTCAGCCTGTTGGGGACACCGACAGTGAGCTGGCATTTTGCTGGATTATGGAACAGGTGTTAGGTGAGTTTGGTCATACGCCACCCGATGACATGAAACAGGTGTTTGAATTTGTAGCAACGCTGGCTGATGACATTCGAGCTTTAGGTGTTTTTAATATGATCCTAAGTGATGGTGTCGATTTAATGAGTTATTGCACTAATAATTTGTGCTTCATTACCCGCCGTGCGCCTTTTGGCAAAGCCAAATTAATCGATACTGATGTGGTTATTGATTTTAATAAAGAAACGACACCCAATGATGTCGTTACAGTGATTGCTACTCGTCCGCTGACAAAAAACGAACAGTGGCATATTTTACAGCCTGGCGAATGGAAGTTATTTAGGCAAGGCGAATTACTGATTAACAGTTAATCCAGCGTTTGCTTTAGTAACAGCTGTATCGGATTCTATTGCTTGCTGAATTTGATAATTATCTAACTGAATATCAAGCTGCTTACTACCTTTAGAAAAATGACTTAAACGCACGGGTAAGTAGTTTAATTCTGGCGCCATCCAAAAAAAGGTTTGGCGCTTTTTACTTTTTCGTACCACTTCTATTTTTACGGTTTGATAAGTGCCACTGTCTAATATCACTTGTTCTTTGCCGACAATTTTAAATTCATAATCATCAAACTCTTTTTCTTTGACCATTTTGTATTTAAGCAATTCGGGTTGGCGGTACATATCCATTCTAAATATTAATTGAGATACCAAGGGATCGTAGATATCCTCGGCAAAGGGTAATTTCTCTCTTTCGTCTTTATATATGGTGTGGATAACGCCTTGTCCAGCAGCAAAGGCGGTTTGCTCTGTGTAGTCAGATCCGGTGCCGCTACGTTTACTCATATAGCGGATGGGCTTAACCTTGCCATCTTCGAGTTTGAACTCACTATTAAGATTACGCACATCCGATAGCATTAATAAGCTGATATCGCTATCAAAGCGATAGTTATAGTAGCCATTATCACTTTCAGGCAACTGGTAGCGAGCTTTACCGAGTTCGATACTGCCATAGAACACCCGATATTCAGCAGAGTGAGGGGTTAATGCTTTGAGGTACTCGAGGTTTTCCTTGTCATCAGAAGCGACAGCATTAGGGGCCTGAGACAATGTAATAACAATAATATTGGCTAATAAAGCGGTGAATTTTCTAATCAAAGTAATACCTACCCATGCAATATTTAAAAAGGTAACGACATGACAAGGGTTGCAATGTCAGGGCGCCATTCATATTTTGACAATGAAACCTTGCCTTGGTTCACTTCTACTCCATCTGATCTTAGTCGCTGTTGCTGATTTTGGAAATGAATAGAATTGACTTTAAAAGAAATTTTTCCTTGGCTGTTAATCACTCTATACCAAGGTAAGTTTAGGTTATCGGGGGCGTCTTTGAGTGCTTTAGACACATACCTGGCTCTACCTGGTAGCCCAGCTAAGTCAGCCACTTTACCATAAGCTAAAACATGACCTGTGGGGATCATATTTACAATAAACCAAATTCTTTGCTTTGGGCTAAGGTTTTCCATTGATGGCTTTTGATCAGGTATGGGATGATAATTTATTGTAACCCGCTTTGGTGTTGCGAGTTAAGTAGACAATAGTAAGTATTCAATAGCCAGCTTATGAGTGTTGGTTATCGCTCATGGTTGATGAGCGATACTTTTTGAGTGAGTTTATAACAGTGAGACGAAATACTGACAGGGTTAATACTGTGGATATAAAGCAGGTTTATATGACTGTTAAATAAATACACAAGAAATGAGACAAGGCGCCTGCAAGTACAAATAAATGCCAAATAGCATGATTATAAGGAATACGCTTATTGACATAAAAAATAACCCCGATGCTATAAAAAGCCCCACCTGCAAGTAATAGGTTAAAGCCTAAATCTGACATGCCTTTGATTAAATCTCCCATGATGGTGACACAAAGCCAGCCCATAACAAGATACAAAATAACACTTAGCCCTTTGAAGCGGCCAATAAATAAGGTTTTAAAAATAATACCGCCTAAGGCTAATAACCATATTGCAGTTAGTATTAGCGTAGCACTATCATTTTGAAGGCTAATTGACATTAAAGGTGTGTATGTACCAGCAATAAGCAAATAGATTGCACAGTGATCAGCCATTTTAAAGCGTTTACGCCATAAGGGGCTTTTACTGGAATGGTATAAGGTTGAGGCCAGAAAAAGCATAATAATACTTAATCCATACACAGTGATCCCTATAGTGTCAGCGATATTAAGTTGGCCATTCGCTTTTATTAGCATTGCAATTAGCGCGGCGATACCCGCAAGTACCCCTATACCATGGGTGATACTGTTAGCTAATTCCTCAATCACACCATAGTCTGACTTTGATGTAGGTGTTGGTGCTAATGTTTGATTAGCATCTAACTCAAGTGACATAGTTGCATACAACCTTGTTAAGCAATTTACATTGAGTCTACCAGCAATATTCATAATAGGCCATGACTTTAGCGTACACGTGTAAGCTTAAGTTTGGCGCTATGATAACTGACTGATTTTGTGGGGAGTCGTGTGTCATCGACATAAATTAAATGAACTTAATGGCTTTTTTATCATCTAGTTTATGGTCAGCTTGTGGTTGAAGTCTGATCTAGCACGATTTATATCCAGTGATTCAAAAGCGACAGGAGGCGCGAGTAATGAACCAAGGTGGTGATAAACATTTAACACAAGGATTGGCAGCAAACACTAATTTTGAACCGGGTGCTAGTGGAAATTCGACAGGCTTAAATGGCACACAAGTTTCACATGGACAGCTTTACATAAATGCAAGCCGCCAAGAATCTGCGGTTGAAGTGATAGATTTCTGTGATCATGTTGTGATGTTACAAACGGTGAATGCAACTAGCACTGAAGTAACTAGCACTGAAGTAACTAGCACTGAAGTAACTAGCACTGAAATAATGAGCACTGATGTAATTAAAGCCCAAACATTACCTCTGATCTGTGGGCTGATCGACAATCAAAATAATCAAGGTCGCTTTTTAAAACAAAATTCTGATAACGAGTTTAAAAAGATACTGACATCACCATCGAGCATTATTGTTGCAGGGCTACATGTTGTGCTAGTGTTTATGCTATTTTCCTTAGCTGATAACACCATTAGCCATTTTGTCGAGATCAGCCGTGAACAAGCCGTTAAAGCTGCGACATCTGAAAGTAACAACCAAGAAATAAAAGCCTACTTTTTAACGGCTGAGCAAATTACCCAGCTAGCTAAGACCCTGCCAAGTGAACAAGCCTTGATTGAAGAGGTCGTCAGTGAAGTCATTACCAATGAAGAAATAATCGATCAAACTATATCGAACAAACAAAGTACTAATAAGGTTGTCGATACAAGCTCAATAGCGCCTGCAGTTGCAACTAGCCCAAAAGATACTGTCAATCAAAAGGCAATTTCCCCAAAGCCTATTGACCAAAAAGATATTGACCAAAAAGCTGTTAACCAAAAGCCCATTGACTACAAGCCCATAATTGAAAAATTGCCAATAGCAGAAGCAGTGCAAGCCGAAACGCACCAGTTCGATTGGTCTTCAGTTGATAGCATGTATCTGCAGCAGCAAAAAGATAGCAGTAACGAACATCTATTTAAGCCACAATTGTTTAATGAAACCATCTCAAAGGCCAATACCATAACAAGCGACAATTTATCGGCCATCAATCAAGCTAGCCATTCCTTTATAAATAAACTCAATCAACAACAAGTTAATCAGCAAATAAGTCAGCAAGCCCATTTAGCGACTTCTGTTAGTGGTGCCAGCACCAGTGAGTTAACCCCTGAAATGGATGATATAGAGTTAATAGTAATAGAAGATAAGCGCCAACCAACTACCCTCAATCATCGTTTAGATCCAAATAGAATTGTTAAGATTGGTGAAACTTGCCATCGATTGGTGGCATTACCAACCCAAATTAACCCTTATGCCGAAGGCTTAGATTTAGGACACCCATGTGAAGGAGGCAAAACAAAAAAAGCACTAGATAACGCCATTCAACAACGCTTATCGAAACTTAAATTACCTTGAACTGTTCAGACTTTCACAGAAGATTTATTTCAACAACATCAAAAATGAATAATATTTATCAAATTTATTTATCAAATTATTTCTGTATTAATTTGGTCTTAATCGCTTGTTTGTAAATTAAATTCATATATAACAGTATTTTAATTAGTGAAATGATTTAACTCATATTCCAATTCGAAAATTGTCAAAGACTTGTATTTTATTAAATAAGCTGACTATACTGCAGCCATCTTGTCGGAGTGCCTTTATGGCTGAGACCGTTTATTCGGGATCCGTTGAACCTGATCAGGCTAGAACCTGCGAAGGAAACAAGCAGTTAATTTGCTTATTTTTACCCTACAGTCAGCAGCAATTTTATAGTGAATGGCTGCGTGGCTAGATCATAAATATTAGTGCAAAATAAAAGCTGCGTGGCTAGATCATAAATATTAGTGCAAAATAAAAGATAGAATTAATTAAAGCAGAGTTATTGCTGAAGTTAATTTAACCCGCCATTTGCCGATATTTAAGGTCCAAAGTTAAGGTGTAAATTCAAGTCAATTACAGAGTTAATGTTAACTCGCTCGTCATCAACAATTCTCCAGGCAAGCAACTCTATTTTTTTATTTTGAGGTTGCTTATGTCAAATCGTCGTGAAACCCGCGCTCAAGCGAAAAATTTTATTGAAACCCTAAAACCTTTACAGCACCCAAATTCTGAAAAGATCTATCTGAGCGGATCCCGCCCCGATCTGTTAGTGGGCATGCGTCAAATTCATCAAAGCGATACTATCCTTGGCGGTAGTGAAGATGCGCCCGTGACTGAAGCCAACCCAGCCATTAAAGTTTATGATTGCGCCGGTGCCTATTCAGATCCTGATGCTGAAATTAATGTCCGTTTAGGCTTAAACAAGTTTCGCCAAGCTTGGATTGAAGAGCGCGAAGATACAGAGCAACTTGATGGAGTTAGCTCTGACTTTACCCAACAGCGTTTGGTTGACGACGGTTTAGATCATTTGCGTTTTGAAGCCCTTGTTCGCCCTAAAAAAGCCAAGTCAGGCCGCCGCGTTACTCAAATGCATTACGCTCGTAAAGGCATTATCACACCTGAGATGGAATATATTGCCATTCGCGAGAATATGGCTAGAGAACAAGTCACTGATGAGATTTTGACTCAAAAAGCCCCCGGTGAAGCTTTTGGCGCTCACATTGGCCAGCCTATTACCGCTGAATTTGTCCGTGATGAAGTTGCCCGCGGCCGCGCCATTATCCCGTTAAACATTAATCATCCAGAAGCTGAGCCAATGATCATTGGGCGTAACTTTTTAGTCAAAGTTAATGCCAATATTGGTAATTCTGCTGTGACGTCTTCAATTGAAGAAGAAGTTGAAAAGCTGGTCTGGTCAACGAGGTGGGGCGCTGACACTGTAATGGATTTGTCTACGGGGCGCTATATCCATGAAACCCGTGAGTGGGTCATTCGAAACTCTCCTGTCCCCATTGGTACAGTGCCCATCTATCAAGCGTTAGAAAAAGTAAATGGTGTCGCTGAAGACCTAAATTGGGACATTTTCAAAGATACCTTGATTGAACAGGCAGAGCAGGGCGTCGATTACTTTACCATCCATGCTGGGGTACTGCTGCGTTATGTACCAATGACGGCAAAACGTCTTACTGGCATCGTTTCTCGTGGTGGTTCCATCATGGCAAAGTGGTGTTTAAGTCACCATAAAGAAAGTTTTTTGTATGAGCACTTTAGAGAGATTTGCGAAATCTGCGCTGCCTACGATGTGTCATTGTCATTAGGCGATGGTATGCGGCCCGGCAGTATTGCCGATGCCAATGATGAAGCGCAATTTGCTGAATTAGAAACCTTAGGCGAGCTGGTTAACATTGCTTGGGAAAATGATGTGCAAACCATCATTGAAGGCCCAGGCCATGTACCGATGCAGCTCATTAAAGTGAATATGGAAAAGCAGCTTGCCCATTGTGATGAAGCGCCTTTTTACACACTCGGCCCACAAACCACCGATATTGCGCCAGGTTATGATCACTTCACCTCAGGGATTGGGGCGGCAATGATGGCTTGGTATGGCGTGGCCATGCTGTGCTATGTCACCCCTAAAGAGCATTTGGGTTTACCGAATAAAGAAGATGTTAAACAAGGACTTATCGCTTATAAAATTGCAGCTCATGCTGCCGATGTGGCTAAAGGTCACCCTGGTGCGCAAATTCGTGATAATGCCTTATCAAAAGCAAGGTTCGAATTTCGCTGGGAAGATCAATATAACTTAGGCTTAGACCCAGATACCGCAAGGGCTTATCACGATGAGTCGTTACCCCAAGAGTCTGCCAAAGTTGCGCATTTTTGTTCTATGTGTGGGCCAAAGTTTTGCTCAATGAAAATCACTCAAGAAGTGCGTGAATACGCTGCAAAGCAAGCGCGTGATCAGTTACAAAAGGTGAACGTGCTTGACGCTAGCGAATTTAAACACCTGCAGGCACACTCTAATCACAATGTTAATTCCGTAGACGCAAGTGCAGATATAAGCGTTAGTTGCGGTGTAGATATTCAATCAGCCATGGCACAAAAGTCAGCTGAATTTAAAGCCACAGGCTATGCAATTTATCATCCGTTACCTTCTAAGCCAGACACAGCAACAAGTGTAGATTTAGCTGTTAAGACCACTGCTGAATTAGAGGCTTAACCATGAATGTTTCACAACCACATAGCTTAGAAACCATGTCGCCCATCGTCTGGACTATTGCCGGTTCAGATAGTGGTGGCGGCGCCGGCATACAGGCAGATTTAGCAACTATAAATGACTTACAGTGTTTTGGCTGCAGCACAATTACCACTGTTACTGCGCAAAATTCGGTGGCTGTAACACTAGTCGAGGCTGTGTCAGAATCCATCTTATTGGCTCAGCTAAATACACTTGCTAGCGATTTAGCGCCAGCAGCCATAAAAATTGGCTTAATTGCCAATCAACAACAATTGGTACTCATTGCTCATTGGTTAAAGACATTTAAAAGTCAGAGTTTAGCTAACCAGCTGATCCCGATTATTTTAGATCCTGTCATGGTTGCCAGTAGTGGTGATAGCTTAAATGAGCGCGCAAAAAAGCCGTTAGATTTTAGCCCTTTTAAAGGTCTAATTAGCTTAATTACCCCTAATGTTAGGGAGTTACACACGCTGACTGATACTAACAGCGTGGAATTTGAACCTCGGTGCACAATTAAAAGCCAAAGCCTAGACTCAAGTGATGGTTTTTATAGTGCGGCAGCGCAACTGGTTAAACAGCTTCATTGTCATGTGCTCGCCAAAGGCGGTGATGCAGTATGGCAACAAACCAAAGCCAATGATTTGTTCATTTGCCGTAAAGTTCACGGCGTGAGTGACGCCCATCAATATCAAGCTATTGGCTTAATAGCGAGCGAGTTAATACAAGTAATAACCATGGCACAGGTTGCACCTTATCCACTGCGATAGCATGCTTTTTAGCCCATAACTATGTACTTCATGATGCCGTTGTGATGGCAAAAGCATATGTACTCAAGGGATTAGTGTGCAGTGAATCATTTGGTAAAGGCGCAGGGCCAGTGGCAAAAACCGCTTGGCCTGATGAAATACAATACTACCCTGAAATTACTGCCGTAAGTGGCGCTGAAATTAACAATTTAGGCAAAACACAGCAAGAATTAGCTGCTGGTGGAAAGTTTAGCAATGGATTAATAAATACAGCTCAGGGCTACCTAGATTGCCGCTTTCCTGCGCTGCATAAGGGCATTGGTGTTTATCCGGTTGTGGATGACGTGACTATGCTGCAAAGCGTGTTAGAAGCCAATTGCATCACAGTGCAGCTGCGAATTAAAGCTAATGCTGTCAATGAGGTCTCTAATGATGCTCAGCAAACCAAACTAGTACAAGATATTAGCCGCGCAATAGCTCTGGGTAAGCAATATAACGCCCAAGTGTTTATTAACGATCATTGGCAACTGGCAATACAGCTTGGTGCATTCGGGGTTCATTTAGGTCAAGAAGACCTTGAGTTAGCTGACTTAAATGAAATTTCAGCGGCAGGGCTAGCCCTTGGGTTATCTAGCCACAGCGTATTTGAAATTCTATTAGCTCAGCAATTAAATCCATCCTATATCGCCTTAGGGCATATTTTCCCAACGACCACTAAGGTGATGCCGTCAAAGCCTCAAGGCTTAGCAAAATTAGCACGCTACAGTGCATTACTTAACAACGTATGCCCAACCGTGGCCATCGGTGGTATTGATGCAAGTGTTATAACGGATATCAAAGCCACTGGGGTTGATAGTGTTGCCGTGGTAAGAGCCATTACTGAAGCAGAAAACCCTGCCAAGGCTTATTCATTGTTAGAGCAGCAATGGCATCTAGCGGCTGCACAACAACCTCAGCAACAACCTCAGCAACAACCTCAGCAACAGCCAAGGCAATCACATGTAAAATCCCACAAGCCATCAGTGAAACAGCTGCAGTGTGAGCCAGTGTCATGACGATTACACAACAGCGTCAAGCTAATAAGAGTGGGCTCACTTCCAAGCAGTTTATCAAGTATGCCAGTCATATTTTACTGACTGATATGGGTGAGCTTGGTCAGCTTAAATTACTTAATAGCCGGCTACTGATCATCGGAATCGGTGGTTTAGGTCACAGTGTTGCCCAGCAATTGGCCGCCGCGGGAGTTGGAGAACTGATATTGATGGATCATGACAAGGTAGAGCTTTCAAATCTGTCGCGGCAATTACTTTTTAACGAACAAGATATTGGTTTAAGCAAAGCGCTACTTGCCAAAGATAAGTTAGCAGCAGCCTATAAAGACGTAAATATCATGGCAATTGAGCAGGCCTTTGGCGCTGATACAGATGGTGCAAAATTAGTTGAATCTGTCGATCTGGTGTTTGATTGCACTGACAACTTTACTAGCCGCTTAATGATTAATGAAGTTTGTGTTCGTCACGCTACAGGGCTAATTAGCGCAGCGATTTCCGCAAATGATGGGCAATTATTTTGCAGCTCAACTGACTATCCGCAAAGGGGCTGTTATCAATGCCTGTACCCACAAGATACTCATGTTTCACAAACATGTGTATCAATGGGGGTTAACACTGCTGCTGTTCAAACGGTTGCATCAATGCAAAGTTTATTGGGGCTAAATTGGTTAACAGCCGATGACTTAGGCAAAGGCCAGCTAGCGGGTAAGTTACATGTGTTTAATGCTAAAAGCTTGCAATGGCAGATTATACAAATGAATCAAGACCCTAAATGTAGTTGTTGTAGCGCAGCTATTACAGCGTCAACAAATGACGTCAACTCATGCAGATAACTTTACCGCAAAAGGATTAAACATGATTGAAATTGAATTTAATGGCCAACCAGAGCAGTTGCAACAAGCGCCAAGCTTATTAGCGCTAATAGAGTCTAAACAACTTAATCCCAAAGCACTGGCATTAGTGCTCAATCAACAAGTTGTACCAAGAAGTCGCTGGCAGGCCATTCAATGCCAGCCTAATGATAAAGTAGACGTCTTTTCAGCTGTAGCAGGGGGGTGATTATGTTAACCATAGCCGGACATCAATTTGAGTCTCGTTTATTTACAGGTACAGGAAAGTTTAGCGATGCTAACACTATGCTAGCTGCCATTGAGGCCTCTAACTCACAATTAGTGACCCTCGCAATGAAGCGTATTGATCATAGTAAAGACTATGATGACTTGTTGACGCCATTACAGCAAATGGGAGTTAAGTTATTACCCAATACTGCAGGGGCAAGAACCGCTAAAGAAGCTATTTTTGCAGCACAACTTGCCAGTGAAATGCTTGGCACAAAGTGGATCAAACTTGAAATCCATCCAGATCCGAAATACTTGATGCCAGATGCTATTGAAACCCTTAAAGCTGCCGAAGTCTTGTGTAAAAAAGGCTTTATTGTGTTGCCTTATGTTCATGCAGATCCTGTGCTGTGTTACCGGCTAGAGGAAGTAGGCTGCGCCGCTGTGATGCCGTTAGGCAGTCCTATCGGCAGTAATCAAGGTTTAGCCACTGAGCCTTTTTTAGAGATGATCATTGAGCAAGCTAATGTGCCGGTGGTTGTTGATGCTGGGATTGGCGCACCTTCGCAAGCTAGCCGAGCAATGGAGCTGGGCGCAGATGCCGTGCTAGTCAATACTGCGATTGCCAGTAGTCAATCTCCCATAGTGATGGCGCGGTGTTTTGATTTTGCGGTTAGAACCGGTCGTGATGCCTATACCGCCGGACTTGGCAGTGTTACCAAACAGGCAGAACATACTAGCCCGCTGACGCAATTTTTACATCTGTAAGCCAGATTATTCCCTTACAGGTGAATGATTTGGTTTGAGTAATTTAACTTTGAATGCGGTTGGTTCAACAAATTAAGTTAATAGAGTGGCGCACCATGAGTTTTGTCGAGCAATTTAAACAGCTAGATTTAATCGATTTATCAATGCGGATTAATAGCAGCACTGAAGCTGATGTGCAACAAGCATTACAGCGCCCCCAAGGTCATATTGACAGTTTAATCGCGCTTTTATCGCCTGCTGCATTACCTTTTTTAGAAACGATGGCGCAGCGGGCATATCAGATAACCCGGCAACGCTTTGGGGCTAATATTGGTTTATACCTGCCATTGTATTTATCTAACTTGTGCGCAAATGAGTGTGACTATTGCGGTTTTTCTATGAGTAATAAACTCAAACGAAAAACCTTAACAGAGACCGAATTATTAGCTGAAATTCAAATCATTAAACAGCGAGGTTTTGATTCAATATTACTGGTTTCTGGAGAACATGAAACCAAAGTAGGCATTGAATACTTTAAAACCATCTTGCCACTGGTAAAACAGCATTTCAGTTATGTAGCAATCGAAGTACAGCCTTTGGCGCAAGATGAATACGCCCAGCTGGTGGGGTTAGGGCTCGATGCTGTGATGGTATATCAAGAAACTTATCATCGCCAAACCTATGCCAAGCATCATACCAGAGGTAAAAAACAAGACTTTACTTATCGGCTCACTACACCAGAAAGGGTCGCGGCGGCTGGGGTTGATAAAGTGGGATTAGGGGTATTGCTCGGATTAGACAGTTGGCGCGTAGATGCGTTATTAATGGGCTATCATTTGGTCTATTTAGAAAAACATCACTGGCGCAGTCGTTACAGTATTTCTTTACCGAGATTAAGACCGTGTACCGGTGGAATTAGTCCTAAAGTCGAATTAACTGATGTGGGCTTAGTGCAATTGATCTGTGCGTTTAGATTGTTTAACCCCCAGCTTGAAATTAGTTTATCTACCAGAGAAACCCAGCAGTTACGTAACAACTTATTGCCTTTAGGGGTGACTCATATCAGCGCTGGCAGCTCTACCCAACCTGGTGGTTATCAAAATCCCAACACCCAGTTGGATCAATTTGAAATCTCAGATGAGCGCAGCGCGGTGCAAATGGTGCAGCAAATACAAAAGTCAGGGCTTAACCCAGTATGGAAAGATTGGGAGACAAACTGGTATTAGTTTTTAAATTGGTATGCATTTTATCAAGACTATTCAATGTGATATAACTTGCTATTAGGTTGTTTCAAAAGGAGTTGTATCATGGAAATAGCATCAAGTTTTACCCTCGGTGTTCAAGGACTGCAACAGGCGCACAATGATTTAGCGCAGGCGACCACGGCGGTAGCCATCCCAGAAACGCTAAGTTCTGCCTCAGTACAAATAACTGCAGATAGCGTCACGCTTAGCTCGCAAACAGCGGCCCTGATTGATGCTCAGCAAGCTATCTCTCACGCCGAGGTTGCAGTAGATGTGATAAATGTCTGGTCTGAAAACATTGGCACCATACTCGATGTCTCAGTGTAGAACTCAATGTAACTTGAGCTGGCATTAATGACTTTGAGTATCATTAAAGCTAAATAAATCAGTTATCTATCAAGGCTTGTTTTGGTCAATATCGTGCTGTAATAAAATTAAAGATTCTAACAATTTACTGGCAGGCCCCTGATTATCTCGGTTAGGGATAACCAAAGTTAATGCAATTTTACGACTTTTACTGCCTTTAAGAATAAGCCTGGCGAGCTTACCTTGGCGAATATCATCCTCGACCAAATAAGCGGGCGCCCAACAAAAGCCAATGCCACTTTGTAACACGTTTTTTGCTTCGTGAAAGTTTGATACTGTCCAGCGCTGCTCTGACTTTAACCAACCAGTATCTACTGATTTTTCAGTTGCAGTGTCTTTAATGACCACTTGTAAGTGCTGCGCCAGCTCTGTTTCATCGGCAACAATACCGCACTGGGTTAATGGATGAGTCGGACTGCATACAAGGTATAAGTCTGACTCACACAGGAACTCGGCAATATGGCCTTTTGCAGGAATACCGCAAATAGCGATATCGGCGATGTTATTGTCAATTAATTCTTGTGTGCCTGTGATCACCGAGTCAATGACAGTCACTCGGGTCCCACGGCTATCGGGCCAAAAGGCTTTTAAGGCGTCCACAAGAAATTGCATTGGATAGATGATTTCGCGGGCAATGGTCAAGTTGGGCTCCCAGCCTTGTCCTAAATTGCTCGCAAGTTGCTCAAGTTCATCAACGGTTTGGGTTAAGTGACGTGAGCGCCTGAGTAGTACTTCACCTTGCTGCGTTAGGTAAGCTTTGCGTCCCTTTACTTCAAGTAATTGAATCCCAAGTTGGTTTTGTAGTTTAGCCACAGCGTGATTGAGCGAAGATTGGCTTTTATTCAGCTTTTCTGCTGCTTGGGCGTAACCACCAAAGTCCACTACAGATTGAATAATTCGCCATTGCTCAAGTGTGGATTTTGCTCTATTCATACAAAACTCATTAGTTTACAGGTCAATATTAAAAAGAGCGTATCACACAGTGATACGCTCTTGAAGGCAATCGAGAACGCGCTTAATTACTTAGCGCTAGGTTTCTCTTTTGTATTGCTGTTAGTTTTAGTGAGATCTTTAGGCGTCACTTGCACCGGCAAATACTTTTTCGTCGCTTTTATTTCAGCAAGGTAAGGGCCTTTATGCAGCTTCTCTGGCCAATCAAGAAGCATCATCGCCAATACATTGCGGTGTTCGCCTGACACCATATTGGGATTACCACGAGGTGACGGGATCAGTTGATACTCAGGGATAAATGACGCCGCAATATGGTTTTGAGTCTTTTTAACCACAGGATGGTTTGGCTGACCCGCTAATAAAAAGCTAATGCCGACTTCTGAAATAATGTCATCGGTTGCATCAGTTAAGATCCTATCAATGTTGTTATTAAAGTAATCTAAAATCCATTGATAATCTTTGGCGTTAACTTGCTCTTGGTAATAACCACTAGAGGCAAAAATAAAGTGTGTCATACCATATAGCTTGTTTCGGTACTGCTTTTTATCAAGATTGTTGTCTTTATCGTCAGGATAAGTCTCGATGAACGCTTGTTTATATACCTCGACATAATCCCCCACATTTAGCTGTTTAGCCCAGTAAACATAATTCACTAACTGCGCGGCCCATGATGTGATCATTTTAGGATCAGTCAAAGCTGGGGTTAAATCATAGGCTTTTAAGCCTTTAATCATTTGCTCATGACATGGCCCCATGAAACCCAGTTCATCGGTGCGACTGGCATAGCGCAATAAAATATCGCTATAGAAAATAAACTCTGGAAACGGCTTAAGGGCTTTTTTACGCGCTTTAGCACGAGGACCTTTACCTAACACGCTAATAGCTTGTTCGGCTTCATCTTCAATAAAATTAGGTTTATCCATATTACAGGCAAAGTAGTTTTGTCTTTCTGTAATGGTGATCAAATCAATTAAAGCGGCATTAGCGTACTTTTCATCACCAGTCATGCGATACATACGTAAACCATAATGCCCTTGAATTCGAGGTGGCAAGGAATACATATTTTGTTCAAGGTTAAGCTGAATTGCGCTTCGAACTTGCTGGTGAGTTAATTGATGGTTATCTCTGGTTTCAGCAAAGCTGCTGGCACAAGTAAGTAGCAACGAAAAGCTGATTAAACTGGTTAAGGATTTAAATTTTCGAATTGCCAACATTAAAGGCTCTCCTGATGATTGATGATGGATCAGTCGGTGGATTAAGTATAATGCTCATTTGTTGGATTAGGGATAAATTATCTTCATTAACTACCAAAATATCAAAAACTTGGCGATTTGTTATTGAAGCGTTAGTGTCTGTATTAATCAAATTAACTAAATTTTGTTGCCAAAGTGGGTGATAGTAATCGAGCCCTTCATTAGCTATGCCGTTAAAGCTATAGGCCATATTTTTTGCATCCGGCCATTGTTGATTAAAACTCGCCTGAAAAGCCTGATTGATGGCGCTATTTGGTTGTTGATTATTTATATCATCCCCTTGCTGCTCAGAGTTTAAATAATACCAAGCGACTTTGCTGCGAAATACCCTAAGTTGCTGTCGATAAGACTCAGCAAATTGCTCTCTCGCTGAAGGGGTTAAATAGGCTAATTGGTGTTGTAGATGACTGCTTAACCAATAATAACCTAATAAATAATTATCTGTTGATACTCCAAGCTTATTTACCAAATAGAATTGGCTGCCTCGAGTCATAGCAGTAATGGCCTCGCTGAGGCTTTTCACCAGTTGCATTGCTTGGCGCCGATTAGATAAATATTTTGGAAAAACCACGCTCGCTTGGGCAAATTGCTGACCGATCACCGGATACCTAATGATATTCGCCATCGAATGCTTACTTGTATGGATATAGAGTTCACCAACTAAACGCTGCTGATGCCACAAGCGATAAGTTGTAATTGGTTCTGATGGTTCATTGACCGTTGCAGTGCCATTGCCAGTACTCGCGATGGTATTGGTTTCATTAGTGGACGACATATCAGCTTGCACTTGGAGGGGAATCGCTTCGAATTCAAGCCCCAGAGGCGTTAAAACATCGACAACTTGCTGAAATAAATCACTACTGTTTTTGGGGCCGAGATAAGGGGTATTTTTTATCTGACTAAGGGTTTTACCGATATTCCAAGGCGCTGTATTAATATTATTGGTTTGGCTTTCTAAGAAGG
Source organism: Shewanella sp. 10N.286.48.A6 (assembly GCF_002873135.1). Taxonomy (GTDB): domain Bacteria; phylum Pseudomonadota; class Gammaproteobacteria; order Enterobacterales; family Shewanellaceae; genus Shewanella. Next base: position 29,736 of record NZ_MCVI01000040.1, on the reverse strand, counting down.
ATAATAACAGCTGATTTGTTAATAACGGCTTTGTTGATAATGATTGGGTTGCCTGTAATGGCGCGCTTTGGGCTTCAGCTGAAGCAATGCTGGGCTCAGGCGCTGAAACTTGCTGCTTAATGGTTTTAATTGTCGCTAATAACTGCTGATTTTTACTTTTTGCCCGTGCTTGATAGGCCTGCCAAGTGGTTTTTCGGCATTGCTCATCTGGTTGTAAAAGTAAGTATTTGGCTAAACTGATCTCAAAAGCAGAGTTTGTATCATCGCGGTTGGTATCTAACTGGCATTGTGCGTTATTAAATACCAATTTCAAATTACTATTACTAAGGTTTCGTCTTATCGTTGCCTGTGCATTGTGTAACTGTGATTTGGTATCGATATCAAGTTGGGCTAGTGTAATCGCGTTAATTTTATTGGCTAATAAAGAGTAGGGCATGTGGCTATCTTCAAGCTCAGCGATAAAACTGGATAATTGAGGCGCTGTTAACAATGCTGATAATTCATCAGCTAAATGTAATTGGCACATTAATAGCCCTTCACGCTGGTTATGAGTGGCTAAGTGGCGGTAGTAATTTAAACGGTCGTTAAAATTGTTAAAGCCTAAGGTTAATTGCTCAAACTGTAATGTTTGGTAAGGGGTTGTTTGCTTTAAATCTAGGGATGCTAAAGACGGTTTGTATTGCAAACATTGTTGCACAAACAGCTGAAGAGGATTGGCAACTGCTTGCGCAGTTGCCAATAAACTAAAAGTTAGGATTACTACAGAAATGCTTTTTGGCATAAGCCACACGTTCTTCCACTGAAACGGCAGGGCCTTTGATAGACTCAACATGTTGCAAGCGTTGTAAAATCCCTCTACCGTTTGCGGTTTGAATTGCAAGTCCTGGTCGAGCATTTAGCTCCAGTAGTAATGGACCTCGCTGCTTATCCAAAACCATATCGGTTCCTAAATAACCCAGTTCACACATTTCATAGGCACTGGATGCGGTATGAAGCAGGGTGTCCCAGTTTGGGACTTGAATTTGTGACAATTCAAATTGAGTATCAGGATGCTTTAAAACAGGTTCATCAAATTGAACAGCAAACAAACTTTTGCCTGTAGCAATATCTAAACCGACACCGACAGCGCCTTGGTGCAAATTAGCTTTGCCATCAGAAGCAGCTGTTGAGCAGCGTAGCATGCCCATTACTGGATAGCCTTTAAACACGATTAAGCGGATATCAGGCACGCCTTCGTAACTAAAACCATCAAAAACCGGATCGAACTCAATCAAGCCTTCAACAATGGCGACATCAGGGGTGCCGCCTAAAGAAAACAACCCACTTAAGATGTTGGAGACATGGCGATAAACTTCAGTCGGCGTCACTTCATCGCCATTAGGTTTATAATAGCGACCGCCTTCCACTTTAGTGATCACCAAAATCCCTTTACCGCCAGAACCTTTTGCTGGCTTTATCACAAAGCCAGTACGGTCGATGACCATTTGCGGAATATCATTGATTTTGTGCTGCTCTTCAACAACACCAATCAAGTCAGGTACGGCAATACCATTGGCTAAAGCTAATTGCTTGGTAATCAGCTTGTCATCCACGCGTTTGTAATATTTACGAGGATTATATTTTCCAATGTAATCGATATTACGCTTATTCATATTTAATACGCCTTTGCGGCGCAGCTCCCAAGGCCAGGCAAAGTTCATTACTGATCTCCAGCCAAAGGTTTAAAGCGTTTAAGCTCTGTGAGACGGTAGCCAGTGTATTGGCCCATCACTAACACCATTGCTAAAATCACTAAGTGAATACCTAAGAAGTTAAATACCCAATATTGGATCCAACTGTTACTCATAGCAAGGTAGGCTAAGGTGGCGACAAACAAGCTACCACCGCCGGCCATCACTACCGCTTTAGGGCCTTCTTCTTCCCATAAAATTGACATACGTTCAATGGTCCATGCCAAAATGATCATCGGGAAGAAGGTAATGGTTAAGCCTTCACTTAATCCCACTTTATAGGAAATAAGCGTAAACAAGCCAATAATAAATATCACTACAATAATGACCGCGGATATTCGGGATATGAGCAATAAGTTAAGTTGCGATAAATAGGAGCGGATCATCAAACCAAAGGCGACAATTAACAAGAAGCCAATTAAGCCGGTCAATAATGTGGTTTGAATAAAGGCTAATGCAATCAGTACCGGCATAAAGGTACCTGATGTCTTGATACCGATAATCACTCTTAAGAACACCACCACAAGCACGCCAATTGGGATCAATAAAATCCCTTTGAAGGTACTTTGTTCTTCTAGTGGTAATTGGTACAAAGAAAAATCCAGTGCATCTGAGTTTTTCATCATATCGATAGAGGTTGCCAGTGCTGAGCGTGTTTCTTGCAACATTGAAAAGTTAACTTGCGAGTTACTGCCACCAACAACATCTAACACCGATTGGTTATTGTGTTGCCATAAAACCAAGTTATCAGGACGGCCTTGTTTGTTGCCTTCAACATCAAATAAAACCCATTCACCATTATGATAAACCTGCACATAAGGATTGAGTTGCTGACGACGACGTTGGTCTTCTAGCATTAGACCACTCACTTGTTTTGCAGGAACGCCTTTAGAGTGCAGCATTTGCAAAAACAACTGGGTACGAGTGTTAACTGATAATAACAGTGCTAAATTCTGCGATTGATTAGTGTCGTTAATCACTGACATTAACTGCTGTGCGTAAGAAAGGTTATTAGCACTGCGCTGCCATACATCGTTCATGATTTGGTCAGCGGCGCCTTTTTCAGTGACTTGCCATAAAAAGGGTTCTGGTGTTTCAGGTACTTCATCTTGGGTGACGTCAAGTTGACCTGTCGGTACCAGTGTTACACGGTAATATAAGGATTGACGTCCAGAGGACTCACGAATTGACCAAACTGCTCTTCTGTCAGCCCCTTCTGAGATATTTAGACCATATCCCGGTGAGGTAGCATTTTCTGAAAGTACATCAAATGCAGGATCTTGTGGCAAAGAGAGTGATACTTCGGTTGGGTTATTATTACCATTAAACATCACTTTTGCTTCAACTGACCAGCTTTGAACCTGCTGACCAGGAAGGAAAGGGACGTTGTGTTCAACGCTGCGATAAATACTGGCTGCAGTACCGAATATAAATAATAACGCGACGAAGATAAAAAACGGTTTACGTGAATGCATTAGAAGTCCTATTTAACTTTTGTCGTTATTTGTTTGTCTTTTTTTCCATGAATATAGCTCTGGCCGACATCGACTACAGCAATATCTTTCATAAATTTACGACCAAGTAGTAAGGGATAATCTAAATGGCTACGATCGGTTAAGTTTAAGTCAGTTTCAGCGGCGTATTTACCAATTTGCAGGTGGGCATGAATAACGGGGCGGCGATCATCAGGTTGTTCTGCATCTTGTTTAATGCGCACAAAACGTTCAACTTTATGTTCAAAAGTATCCCCAGGTTGATCCTCTCCATTGATCATTACATCGAAGCGAACCCATTGAACGCCATTACGTTCAAATAACACAATATTGCGGGCATCTAATGATGACGATTCAGCGCCAGTATCAATACGCGTTGCAAAAGCGGCTTTTAATTCGTCAATAAAAACACTTTCTACTTCACCCAGAACAAACTTATCGGTTATTGCTGACTCAGGACACTGAGGTGGTTCATTTAATTGCGCTAATGCAACGGCATCAGCATCCATTTTTTCAGATTGTTTGGTAAGAGTATCGGTGATTTGTAACCTTAATTGTTGTACTTCTTCGTTTAAGGCAACAATTTCAGGTGTGGCGCTAATACATTGGCTATTAATCGCTTCAATAATAGCGGCCTGAGAACTGGCTAAATTTGAAGTAAACTCTTCACTACCAACCGGAGTTACTTTTTCTGTTGAAGCACAGCCGGTGATTAACGCGGCTGTACAAGATAAAATAAATACCTGCTTTAACATGATAATTCCTGTTATTTTAATAATCTAGGTTAAATTAAGTCGTGATTAGGTTGGTTCTTTATTGCAATAATCGTTGCACGTTTGGGTGCAGGGTAACCTTCTACCGTTAAACTAACATCATTTGGATCAAGATAATCCACTAACGACTCGTTTTTCATCCATTTAGTTGAGCGCTGTTCTGCCATAGAGGTGACATCAACATCGACACAACGGATATCGGTAAAATCGCATTTTTTAAGCCATAACATTAACGCATCAACGGAGGGTAAAAACCATACGTTGTTCATTTTGCCGTATCTGTCTTCTGGCACTAAAACCGCATTTTCATCACCATCGATAACTAAAGTTTCTAATACCAATTCGCCGCCCATACGCAGTTGATCACGTAACTGCATTAGATGGTCGATAGGTGAGCGGCGGTGATATAACACTCCCATAGAAAACACTGTATCAAACGCATCAAGTGCTGGCAGTTCTTCAATTCCTAATGGCAATAAATGAACAGGATGCTGATTACCCGCTAAACGCTTAACGGCTTCAAATTGGCATAAAAATAACGGCGAAGGGTCAATACCCACGACACGTTTTGCGCCAGCCCCTAGCATGCGCCACATGTGGTAGCCGCTACCACAACCTACATCTAGCACGGTGCGATTCTCTAACGGTGAAATATGTGGTTTTACTCGATCCCATTTCCAGTCACTGCGCCATTCGGTATCGATATCAATACCATGAATATTAAAAGGACCTTTACGCCAAGGTTGAAACAAGCCTAAAAGGTTTTCAAGTTTTTCAGTTTGACCTGCAGTTAATTGGCTGCCATCGCCAATTTTGACACCATTGAATAAATCGATGCTTGTTGGAGTAGGGTAATTAAGTTTGTTAAGGACTTTTTCCCATTTAGGTAAATTGCCGTGTTTATGTTCACGTTGCCACTTTCCTAAAATAGCCGGTAATTCTTCCAACCAGTGTTGTAACGATGAGTCGGCAATTTGTTGATAAAAAGAGCTGAAACTAATCACTTGATAGCCACCATAGATGCGAAATTAAAACATTGGAACCATACAGTTGAATGACTAAAGCCATTATCAGTAAAGCGTTGTTGGTGGATTGTTAAACTGTCTGGGCGCATCACATTTTCAAGTGCGCTGCGTTTTTGGCTGATTTCTAACTCACTGTAGCCATTAGCACGTTTAAAATCGAGGTGTTGTTCATACAGCAATGATTGAATCACATCATCTTCAAAGCAGAGCTTTTCTGAGATCACTAAAATGCCGCCAGGCAATAAGCCTTGAAATATTTTTTTGATCAGGCTATCTCTATCTTGCACCGGTAAAAACTGTAAGGTGAAATTTAACACCACCATCGATGCATTGGTGATTTCTACATCTCTAATGTCACCACAAATTAACTCAACCTCAGTATCACTGACATAAGCCGCGAGATTTTCCTGACATCGAGAAACCATAGACTCGCTATTATCTACTGCGATGATACGGCATTGGCGTTGTTCAATTTGACGACGAATACTTAAGGTAGCAGAGCCTAAGGAGCTGCCTAAATCATAAATATTAGAATTTGGCGTTACATACCTATCAGCAAAATCACCTATCGTATTAATGATTTGTGCATAACCAGGTACAGAACGTCTGATCATATCGTTGAACACACCAGCGACGCGATTATCAAATTGAAAATCTGATATTTTGTCAGTTGCTGTGGCGTAAATTGTGTCTTGTTGAGAGTTCATCTGCAGTAACTTAGGAGTATTATATTGTCATTCTAGCTAATCCTAACAAATAGCAGCAAGTATCCCATTGGAATTTTTGTAAATTATTTTGTTTATTGGCTATTTTCTCGGTAAATTATTCATCTTGTTAGACAATTAGTCGATATAAAACGGTATGATGTACAGTAATTAAAAATAACCAACAAACACATAACCTTTTTCTTCAGAGAAAATACATCTTGCACAAGGGATAGCGCTTGAAGTTCACTCAATTTATATTTGTCATCATAGTCAGTTTAGTGCTCACCACTGCTACTTGGGCTAATACCTCCTCAGATGAGATACTAGTAAGCTCACTACCGAAAACAATATCTATTTCAATGAGTGAAGACGCTTACCCTTATCAATTTGTTGATCAAAATGGTAACCCTTCGGGTTTGATGGTCGATTTATGGCACGAATGGTCAGTTAAGAGTGGCATTAAAGTGATTTTTAAGCCCATGCCATGGAAGGAGTCACTCTCTGCTGTTGAAGAAGGTAAGGTCGATGCCCATATAGGAATGGTAGTAAACGCGAAAAGAAAGACAAAATTTGCTTATGCCAATCAAATAACAACATTAAATAATTACGTTTACCTTCATAATGATATCGCCACTAAGAAAAGCATCACAGATTTAAAACCTTTTAAAATAGGGGTTATCGAAGGCACATCTCATCTCGATGATTTATTAGCCATTGAACCTAGTCTCACATTTAAAACCTTCAAAACTAAACGTGAACTCGTGGACGCGGTAATTGATGGCGAGCTATATGCTTTTGCTGCTATTCAAGGTTATTATCAAGGGATTCCGGTTAATTTTGATTTGGCCAATAAGTATCAAACTTCCGCTAGGATCTCAGTTAATACAGTTAATTTAGCGCCAGCGGTTGCCAAACGGCACAGTCATTGGGTTGCTGAAATTAACCAAGGTTTTGCGCAAATATCAGCGAAGGTGGTTGATGATATTGAGAAACGCTGGTTTGGCCTGAGACGTGAATCAGGCGGCTTAATGATCGCTATGCAAGTTGAAATTGAGCCGTTTGTTGATATAAACCCTGAAGGTCAACCCCATGGTTTATTTGTCGATATTTGGCAGTTATGGTCTGAAAAAACGGGTATTAGTATCAACTTTATACCTAGCGATATGAACGGTAGTATTAATTTCGTTAAAAAAGGTTTAGCCGATGTACATATTGGCTATCCTGAAAGTGACAGCATAAATACTGGCTTGCATCGAGCAAATCATTTATACACTGTAAAAAGTCGTTTTTTTAGTTACCAAAAAGAATTAACCAATATTAGTCAAGTTGATGGTAAACGCATTGGTATTTTTGCCACATCTCCTTATATTGTTGAACTGAGAACATTATTGCCTAATGCGCAGCTGCGGTATTACGATTCTATGGCTCAAATGGTCAAAGCGAGCCAAGACGGCGATATTGTCGGCTTTGTTGCATCGAGTGCGACTACGTCACATTACTTACTTAATAATAAAAAATGGGCAGATTTCAATCAGCTCACTTCAACTGAATTTAGCACCCAGATTTATAACCTCACCAATGTTGAAAACACAGAGCTTGCTGAGCGTATCACCAATGGTTTCAAGCTGATTAGTTTGCATGAACTAAATAAAATAGAGCGTAAATGGCTGGTTAATAATGACGACCGCACTTTTATTAGCCGTGATAAGCAAATATTTTTAAGTCATAACGAGCAAAAATATTTGGACTCCTTAGGTGCATTAAAATTGGGCTATTTAGACGACTGGGCACCAATGGAATATCAAAATGAACAGGGTGAGTTTTCTGGCGTTAACAGCGACGTCACTGACATTATCTCTAATCAATTAGGAATCGATATTATTCCAGTTGCTTATCAAGATTGGGATAGCCTTAACAATGATATTAAATCAGGAACCATACACATGGTCGCTAGTATGGCCAAGAGTAAATTGCAGCAGCCTACGCTCGAATTTACCGATGGTTACTGGCCATCTCCTTGGGCCATTGCCACCTCACTCACTGAGCAACCACTATTTAATTTAAGTCAATACACAAGTAAACGGATTGCTGTGATCAAAGGGTACAGCATCAATAATCAATTAAGGCAACAATTTCCAGGCTTAAAGATCATGCCTGTGGCAGATGTCAAAAGTGGTTTAAAAGCCGTATCTACAGGTCAAGCTGATTTATTTATTGAGCAAGTGGTTACCTTGGCTTATGCACTTAATGAAGGTGGTTTCCCTGATTTAAAAATAGCACTGGTAGCGGATTTAGCAGAGCAAAAAAGTCATATTGGCGTCTATTCAGAACTTAAAAAGCTCATCCCACTAATTAATCGTGCCTTAGAAACTATTGATGAAACAAAGCAGCAGCAAATGTATCAGCAATGGGTGGCCATTGACTTAAGTAGCGAAGCGGATAAATATCAACATTGGTTTAAGATGCTGTTGATAGGGTTAGTTATTGTTAGCGCTATTACATTGTTGGTTATTTGGGGTAACAGGCGGCTGAAGGCAGAAGTGGAGCTTCGTAAACAAGCACAATTAGAAAGTAAATTTGCAGCTGAGCATGATCCTGTGACTCATTTACCTAATCGGTGTTTACTTGATGATAGATTAGCTTGCGCCGTCACCGCTCATCTAAGAGAACAACATAAATTTGCCATTTTATTTATTGATATCGATAAGTTTAAAGCAGTTAATGACACCTATGGCCATCATGTTGGTGATCAAGCATTAGTTGCTATAGCAATTAGCTTGAAAAAAGCGGTTAGAAAATCAGATACAGTTTCTCGATTTGGTGGTGATGAATTTGTCATACTACTGAATAATATCGATAACGCAGAAAGTGCAATTAAGGTGGCTGAAACCATTACTGCTAACCTAACAGAGCCTTTGAGGATTGATGGTATCAGTCTAACGCTTACTGCCAGTATCGGTATGGCGATTTATCCTGATGATGGTGATAACGCCATTGCATTGTTAAAGTGTGCTGATAAAAATATGTACCGCAACAAGAAAAGCGCTAACAACTTAGGTTACCAATAAGCTGAATAGTCTTGATTAATTTCTAACAAATAAACTTAAGGCTTGGCAGCGGTTAACCAAAAATGCAGCAGATCCACAAAAAAAGCATTGGATGATGCTTTTTTGCACGTTTATTGTGCTAACTTTTTCCTAAAGCCGCGTTAATTGCAGTAAACTATTTCAAAGCTTGTAGTAAAATAATGTTCGGATTTATTTATCACGTCATTGACGTTGTTTAAGTACTATAGTTGCTAGCATTATTTATCTAATGTTTAACAGAATTATTTTTTAGAACCTATTACCGAATTAAGGGTAGAGTTAAATGCGCAGTCAATATTGTGGAGACGTCAATAAGTCTCATCTTGGTCAAGAAGTCACCTTAGTAGGTTGGGTAAACCGTAGCCGTGATTTAGGTGGCGTGATTTTTTTAGATCTTCGTGACAGAGAAGGGATTGTACAAGTTGTTTATGATCCGGATTTAGAAGATGTTTTCAAGGTTGCCAGTAGTTTACGTGGTGAATTTTGTGTACAAGTAAAAGGCGTGGTGCGTGCAAGACCAGAAAGCCAAATTAATGCACAAATGAAAACCGGTGAAATTGAAGTATTAGGTAAAGACTTAGTTATTATCAATGCTTCTGCGCCGTTACCACTAAGCATGGATAACTACCAAAACAATAGTGAAGAGCAGCGTTTAAAATACCGCTACTTAGATTTACGTCGCCCAGAAATGGCTGACAGAATCGTATTTCGCTCTAAAGTGACTAGTGCTGTGCGTCGTTTCCTTGATGACAGCGGTTTTTTAGATATTGAAACGCCAATCTTAACCAAAGCTACACCAGAAGGCGCTCGTGATTATCTAGTTCCAAGCCGGACCTATAAAGGTCAATTCTTTGCCTTACCTCAGTCACCACAGTTGTTTAAGCAATTGTTAATGATGTCTGGTTTTGACCGTTATTACCAGATCGTAAAGTGTTTCCGTGATGAAGATTTACGTGCAGATCGCCAACCAGAATTTACTCAAATAGATATCGAAACTTCTTTCATGTCGTCAGATCAAGTGATGGCGAAAACTGAAGAAATGGTTCGTGGTTTATTTAACGACTTATTAAATGTCGATTTAGGTGAATTTCCACGTATGCCATATGCAGAAGCCATGGCACGTTTTGGTTCAGACAAGCCTGATTTACGTAACCCACTAGAGTTAGTGGACATCGCTGATTTGGTTAAAGACGTAGAATTTGCAGTATTCAGTGGTCCAGCTAACGATGTCGAAGGTCGTGTTGCGGCATTACGCATTCCAGCAGGCGCATCTTTGTCTCGCAAACAAATTGACAACTACACTAAGTACGCTGGCATCTATGGTGCTAAAGGCCTAGCGTGGATGAAGATTAACGACTTATCTGCTGGCATTGAAGGTATTCAATCACCAGTACTTAAATTCTTAAACGAAGAAATCGTTAACGAAATTATCAGTCGCACAGGTGCGCAAACTGGTGACATCGTGTTATTTGGCGCTGATAAAGCCAATGTTGTTGCTGAAGCAATGGGAGCACTACGTCTTAAAGCCGGTGAAGATTTTGACCTACTTGAAGGTGAATGGCGTCCATTGTGGGTTGTTGACTTCCCAATGTTTGAGAAAATTAATGGTGGTTTCCACGCTGTTCACCATCCGTTTACCGCAGCATGTGATGTTACCCCAGAGCAATTAGAAGCGGATCCAGCCGCTGCGATTTCAGATGCATACGATATGGTATTAAATGGCTGTGAATTAGGCGGCGGTTCAGTGCGTATTCATAATGCAGAGATGCAAAGCGCGGTATTCCGTATCTTAGGTATTTCAGATGAAGAAGCCAACGAGAAGTTTGGCTTCTTACTTGAAGCATTACGTTATGGTACACCACCTCATGCAGGTTTAGCCTTTGGTTTAGATCGCATTATCATGTTAATGACAGGTGCAAGCTCAATACGTGATGTAATGGCATTCCCTAAAACAACCACTGCGGCATGTCCGTTAACTAATGCCCCAGGTTTTGCTAACCCGCAGCAGTTAGTTGAATTAGGTATCAATGTTATTCCGCAAGAGAAGCCCGCTACTGAAGAGTAATCTAAAGTTTGGCTACATTGATAAAATAACAAACCGAGGCATATGCCTCGGTCTGTTTTTATAATACCTAAGTGTGTAATCTAACAGGTATTGAGACCGGAAATTTAAAGGACTTACCATGGCTGGACACAGTAAATGGGACAATATTAAGCATCGTAAAGCGGCCCAAGATGCCAAGCGTGGCAAATTATTCAGTAAATTTATTCGTGAGTTAACCGTTTCAGCACGAGAAGGCGGATCAGATCCAGATGCTAACCCGCGTCTACGCGCCGCAATAGACAAAGCTTTATCAAATAATATGACCCGAGACACGGTAGAGCGCGCAGTAAAACGTGGTGCCGGCGAGCTTGATGGTCAGCAGCTTGATACCATTATTTATGAAGGGTACGGCCCAGGTGGCACCGCAGTGATGGTTGAAACCATGACCGACAACAAAAACCGAACTGTCTCTGGCGTACGCAATGCATTCAGTAAGTCAGGTGGTAACCTAGGCACCGATGGTTCTGTCGCTTATATGTTTACAAAATCTGGGGTCATTTCATATCCAAATACTGTCGATGAAGATCAACTGATGGACGCCGCCTTAGAAGCGGGTGCAGATGATGTGGTTTCCCATGATAATGGTGCATTTGATGTACTCACCACGCCTGATGCATTTGGCAGTGTTAAAGATGCCCTAGATGCTGCTGGTTTTGAAGCAGTAAATGCCGAAGTCACCATGATTGCCGGTACTAAAGCCGATTTAGATGCTGATACCGCAGCTAAATTTATGCGCTTGATCGATAATTTAGAAGATCATGATGATGTTCAAGAGGTTTATCATAACGCTGAAATATCAGACGAAGTAATGGAAAGTCTAGGTTAAGGAAACCTTAAAACCGTGACAACAATATTAGGCATTGATCCTGGTTCACGAATTACCGGATACGGCGTCATCAAGTGCCAAGGCAGACAACAACTGTATTTAGGCAGTGGCTGTATTCGAACCTCAGCAGATGATTTGCCGACTCGATTAAAACAAGTTTTTGATGGCATTACAGAAATCATCAAGCAATACCAGCCGGATCAATTTGCCATTGAACGGGTTTTTATGGCAAAAAATGCCGATTCGGCTCTAAAGCTTGGGCAAGCACGCGGCGCCGCCATTGTGGCGGCCATGAATGCTAATTTGCCGGTTGCTGAATACAGTGCAACCCAAATTAAAAGTGCTGTTGTGGGGACGGGGCGCGCGCAAAAAGCGCAAGTTCAGCATATGATCCAGCAAATTTTTAAATTGCCTGCTGCGCCTCAAGCTGATGCTGCTGATGCACTTGGCGTTGCTATTTGTCACTACCACACTTATCAAAGTTTAATTGCGCTGGGTGGAAAAGCTCAAAGCCGCACATATGGAAGATACAAATGATTGGAAGATTATGCGGATTGGTGGTTGAGAAACAGGCCCCAGAAATTGTACTTGATGTTAATGGCGTTGGTTACGAGTTACAGGTACCAATGACCAGTTTTTACGAGTTACCGGAATTAAACCATACCGCAATGCTATACACCCACTTTGTGGTACGTGAGGATGCGCAATTACTTTATGGTTTTATTACTAAGCAAGAGCGGGCGTTATTTCGCTTATTAATAAAAACCAATGGTGTCGGCCCTAAACTGGCGCTTACCATTTTGTCAGGTATGACCGCTGGCGAGTTTGTTAATTGTGTTGAGCGTGATGATATCGTGACCTTAGTAAAACTTCCCGGTGTCGGTAAAAAAACTGCAGAACGCTTAGTTATTGAAATGCGCGATAAACTGAAAAGTTTACTCGAAGCTTCCGTTGGCTCCGAGCGTGAGTTTGCATTGCAAACTAACTATCAACCTGCAGTGGTTGAAAACAATGCCGAAGAAGATGCTATTGCCGCACTAGTATCATTAGGCTACAAACCCGCGCAAGCGAGTAAAGCGGTTATAACAGCTTATTCAGACGGCATGACCAGCGAAGTATTAATTAAAGCCGCGCTAAAATCGATGCTTTAACTCCGGTATTTAATTGCTTAATTAAAGAGATATAAATGATAGAAGCAGATCGCTTAATACAACCACAAGAATTTGAGCAAGAAGTACATATTGATAGGGCTATGCGCCCTAAAATGCTTGAAGACTATACAGGTCAAGATGATACTCGCGCCCAGCTTAAAGTGTTTATAGAGGCAGCGCTTAAACGTGAAGAGGCCTTAGATCATATGTTGATTTTTGGCCCTCCAGGTTTAGGTAAAACTACGCTGGCGATGATTGTTGCCAATGAAATGGGTGTAAATATTAAGTCTACTTCAGGACCTGTACTTGAAAAAGCGGGCGATCTTGCTGCACTACTGACAAACCTTGAACATGGTGATGTGCTATTTATCGATGAAATACACCGCTTAAGCCCAGTAGTGGAAGAAATTCTCTATCCTGCAATGGAAGATTATCAATTAGATATTATGATTGGTGAAGGACCTGCAGCACGTTCCATTAAACTGGATTTACCACCCTTTACTCTAATTGGCGCCACCACCCGAGCAGGGGCGTTAACGTCGCCTTTGCGCGCCCGTTTTGGTATTCCACTGCGTCTTGAGTTTTATAACGTAAAAGATCTTTGTACCATTGTGACTCGCTCAGCCAAAGTCATGGAATTACCCATCGATGAGCAGGGCGCCTTTGAAATTGCAAAACGCTCAAGGGGAACACCTCGTATCGCTAATCGTTTGTTAAGACGTGTTCGCGATTACGCTGAAGTAAAGCATGATGGCTTTGTAACTGCAGAGGTCGCACAAAAAGCGCTGGATTTACTTGATGTTGATTTAGAAGGCTTTGATTATCTAGACAGAAAATTATTATTAGCCATCATTGATAAGTTCATGGGCGGGCCAGTGGGTTTAGATAACCTTGCCGCAGCTATTGGTGAGGACAGAGAAACCATTGAGGATGTATTAGAGCCATTTTTAATCCAACAAGGCTTTATACAAAGAACACCACGTGGCCGAATTGCAACAGATAGAGCATATCTGCACTTTGATATCATAAAACCAGCAGTTTAATTTGTTGTAATAAAAAATGGAAAGCTAAGGCTTTCCTTTTTTTTTACTTATAAATAATGGTGCAGTATTGAATAAATATTCATTATTAACTTATCGACGAATTGTAACATTTATAAATGATTAAAAATAAAACATACCGGATGGCATAATACTCAATTGTTAAATTGTAATAACCTAACACCTGCTTGTGTTGTACTTGTTAAAATCTAATGCTATTTAATTGAGCCATACAAACAATCCTACAGATAAAATTACCTTTCATTGTTATAAATATACTTGTTTAAATAATAACCACAGTTAATAATTCTATAAAGACCCAGTACTGGTGCGGGTTACAGTGTTTTAGATCCTAAACAGATCTTAAACTGAATAAAAACTGACTAAATAAATTTTATATGGCGCAAGCTTCAATAATATTGTGTGATCATTGTCACATATATTCGTTTTGATAAGTATTAAAAATGTTATTTTTGCACTAGATGATAACACTTTATTTGATGGTTATTGGCAGTGTTATTCACTGCTAAGTAAAATAAATTCTATTTTAGCGCGATAGCTACTTATTAGTGTTAACACTTGCGCTTGTAAGTTATTAACAAGATAACGGTCAAAAGTTAAAGGTTAGTGGTTTGACGAAATATCTCTGGTTATACAGTATCTAGTTCAACGCAAATTTAAATACTTATTTAATTGCGTACATAGAATAAGAAAAGATATCACCAGGGAGCTACAAATGCTTAAAAGATCTAAATTATCAAACAGCGTAAACGTCGCGTTATTAGCGTCAGTTTCAGCTGCTTCAGCCGTTTCGGTAAGTGCTTACGCAGCAGAAGAATCTGCTAACGTAGAAAGAATTGCAGTAACGGGCTCCCGTATTCAACGTCAAGATATGGAAACAGCATCGCCTGTCACCACGATTGACGCCAGTGCTATCAAAGCGGAAGGTTATAACTCTGTAGATGAAATTCTACAATCTCAACCTGCTATGGCCGGTATGGCTGCAGGTGCGACCACCAACAACGGATCTGATGGTGTAGCGCAAGTTGATTTACGTGGTATGGGTTCAAACAGAACATTAGTACTGTTAAATGGTCGTCGTATGGTGAACTCAGGATCTGGCGCAGACAGTGCAGTCGATTTGAACACTATTCCAGTTGCAATGATTGCTCGTGTTGAAATCTTAAAAGATGGCGCATCAGCAGTATATGGTTCAGATGCTATTGCTGGTGTTGTTAACATCATTACTAAAAAAGACTTTGAAGGTTTCCAGTTTGATATCAATGGCGGTGCAACTGACAAAGGTGATGGCGAGAACCTAGAGCTAAGTGCATTATATGGTTTTGATACCGGCAAAGGTAACGTGACTTTTGGTTTAGCTTACTCAGAGCGTAAAGGTGTAATGCAGGGCGATCGTGATTGGGTTGCTAAGGGTGATAGCTCTTTTACGCCACAAGGCGGTATCGTCGGAAATAAGCTAGATTCTAACGGTAATCCTGTGTTTGATGATAAAGGAAACATTGTCACAGAAGTCAAAAATTATGATAACGGTGATTGGGTTACTCAAGAGCAAGGTTATGACTTCACCCAAGACAGCTGGTTACAAACGCCAAATAAACGCTATAGCTTCTTTGCTAACGGTAACCACGAATTTTCAAATGACATGATTTTAAGCGGTGATATCCTTTACACTAAACGTAAATCTAGCCAAATGATGGCGGCTCAACCTGCTAACTTAGATTTAGAAGTTTGTGAAGGTAATATTAAGCAAGATGATTGCATTACGTTGGATGATGCTATGATATCAGGTGGAATCGTAGCTGATGACAAAGGGTTTATTAACTACCGTAAACGTATGAATGACGTGGGTAACCGTGTTTATGAACAAGAAACCGATACCTTACGTGTATCCGCTGGTTTAGCCGGTTATTTAGATATTAACACCGGTATGGACTGGGATGTGTCATATACCTATGGTAGTAACAAAGCCGATACTTGGGTACATAATTCTATCCATGAAGGCAACATGATAAAATCAATCAATGCGAATCAAGATGCATGGTTTTCTGGCGACCCTATGAGCCAAGAAATGATTGATGCCGTTAGCTACACTGAGCAAACAGATGGCGGTAACGATCAACATGTTATTGCTGGTGTGATCAGTGGTGAAGCGTTTGATTTAGATGCCGGCGCAGTGGCTTTCGCAATTGGTGCTGAGTACCGTCATGAAAGTGGTTATTACAATCCAGATCCAGTAATTATTGCTGGTGAAGGTACTGCAGCGCAGCAATATCCAACCGATGGTAGTTTCGACGTATTCTCGGTTTACCAAGAAGTCAGTGTCCCTTTCACTGAAAAACTAACAGGTGAGTTTGCACTTCGTTATGATGATTACTCGACCTTTGGTAGTGCTGCAACTTGGAAAGTAGGCTTAACCTATGAAGCGACTGATGATTTAATGCTTCGTACCGTAGCAGCTACTGGTTTCCGTGCACCAAGTGTGAGTGAATTATTTGGTGGTAACTCAGGTTCATTCGACTTCCTAGATGACCCTTGGGGTAATGAGCTAGACGACCAAATTTTAGTTAACTACACCTCAGATGAAAACTTAGATGCTGAGTCTTCAGAATCTTATACTGCTGGTTTAGTTTACTCACCAAGTTATGTTGATGGCCTATCTATCACCCTAGATTGGTGGAGATTTAAGATTGATAACGCTATTGCGCGTTTAGATGTACAAGCGGGTCTTAATAGCTGTTTTGCTAACGATATAAGTGCATGTGAAACCTTTAATATTGGCGCTGATGGTAATTTAGACCACTTAACCAACCCACTAACCAACGTTGGTTACCAAGATACATCAGGTATTGATTTTAACTTAGCATATAGCTTTGAAGCGCTTGGCTTAGATTGGAAAATCAATAACGATTTGACTCACTTGATTAAGTTTGAGCAAGATGGCCAAAATTACACTGGTACAATTGGTGGTATGTTCGGTGGTTACGCTGAATACAAAAACAACTTTAACATCAGTGCTAGACAAGGTGATTGGAGTGTAATGTATTCGAATCGTTATATTGGCGAAATGAACGACATCAATAAGGGTGATCCGATTGATTCAATTCTTTACCATAATGTTTCGGCAACGTATTTCTTCAGCGACGCAGTCTCAGCTAACATTGGTGTGAAAAACTTAACCGATGAAGAGCCACTGATGATCCCAAGTGAAAACGATGCAGGTACAGTTCCTGAAGTGTATGACACCATTGGTCGTCAAATCTACGCAGGTGTATCATTTAAGTTCTAAGCAATTAAAACTTATATTAATCCAATAAAAAGCCAGCTAACGCTGGCTTTTTTGTATTGTCACCAAGTGACAATCTTAGTTAGATAGTTATTCTAACCATTAAGCTAATTTTTTGCTGATTTTTAACCTAAGCCCTGAGTCGCTGACTTCATTTGGATGAGTTCTATTTTGTAACCATCTGGGTCTTCTACAAAGGCAATTTCGGTGCTTCCACCTGCAACAGGGCCTGGTGCGCGAGTGATATTGGCGCCAGCAGCTGCAATGGCTTCACAGCGGGCGTATATGTCTTCTTCGCCAATAGCTAAATGCCCAAAACCTGTACCCAAATCGTAGCTCTCAGTACCCCAGTTATAAGTTAATTCAACTACAGCTTGTCCAGTTGACTCATCCCCATAACCGACAAAGGCGAGGGTATATTGATATTGCTTGTTTTCTGATTTTCGTAATAATTTCATCCCCATAACTTGGGTATAAAACTCAATGCTACGCTCAAGGTTGCCGACACGGATCATGGTATGAAGAAGTTGTGACATAATATTCTCTATAATTGAATGTATGTAAGTAACTGTTCAAGCATAACAAATTTTCATCTGAGATATAAAATTGATTTCAGGTTAAAATTTACGTTTTAGTTCACAGTTTTGTTGTTAAACAATAGGAAAATAATTATTAAAAGCTAAAATTAACTTATATTCATTTGGAGACAAGATAATGACAACAGAACTAAAAATGGCTCTTGGTACCTCAGTAGTAATCGCAGTATGTTTCAGCGCATTTTTTGTATCAATGTTTTAAAACTTGCTGAAAATATTCACAAAAAACCGCTTATAGCGGTTTTTTTGTGCCTTAAATTTGACTTGGTCAAACTAAGTACCTGTTTGCTTCTTTTTATGGGTAAGTTTTGCAGCTTTAGCAAATATGTTAGCTAAGCAAGAACACAATGGTGCTGAAAACATATAAGGTATTTTTAGTTTATCAATCAGCACTAAAACAGCCAGCGGTGCTAACAGGGCAAAGATAAAACCGATAGCAAGCTGTTCGATAAAAGAGTGTATGCCTAGTTGACTTAGTAGTGCTCTAGCGGCTCCGCCTGCAACAACATGCATCAGATATATTGCCATTGAACAGCGACCTAAATAAGCAAAAAAACTTAGGTTAAATTTTGCCAGATGAATAGATAAAGAAACGATAAAACCAACTGAAATTATAGCCAGTAACAAAGACCGTATACCTCTATCACGATATTCTAATGACAGATAACCGTGAAATATCCATTGCCCTAATATGAAAGCCAAAAATAATCCGACAAGGGCTAATTTGCTATCAAGCCACTGTGTTTTTATATGCAGTGAAAAAATAATTCCTAGCGCGAAAAAAGCTGTGTTTTCAGTAATATAATTAATTATTTTATCATCTGAAATCATCGAGCTAGTTAAGTACATTATAATGCTGAAAATGCCAAATACAGCGCTGAAGCGTTGTGGTAATAAACGATATGCTAGCGTCGATAATGCAAAGATTAACAATAAAGCATATAAGAACCAAAAATGTGCTCTAGGGGCCCACAACAGTGAAAGGACGTCAGTAAAAGAGGGACTTCCATTGGTGTAGCTAGGTAAAAGTAATTCTAATGAACCTTGTAACATTGACCACAATAAGTAGGGGTAAAAGATAGTATCAATTTTACTGAAAACTAATTTTTTCGGTCCTCTTTTTTGTAATGATGTAACAAAGAATAACCCTGATAAAAAGAAAAAAAGCGGCATGTGAAAACTATAAACTAGGCTATCAGCAAGTTTGTAAAAAGGAACGGGTAAGTCTATGCCCGAATGATAAATGCCACGGGCTACATGTCCATACACCACTAACATAATGCCTATTGCTTTAGCGTATTCAACCCAAGCTGTGTCTTTCTGTGTCATGAAATGTCCTTTTCTAAATGTTGTGCTTTAAACCACAAATAATTCTTGCTACGCATTGAGTATTTAGATGAATTAGCTGTAAAGGTTATGACGGATAGCTGCAAGTATCATTAGCTTATAATGATAGCAAAATAGATCACAGTATTAACATTTTATTAATACAAAAGTATTAACTGATTTGGGCGCGGGATTGTATTTACAGGATGGTATTTAACAGTTTAACCATTGCCAATTGGAAGGCAATGGTTCGTAGAGATGCTCTAATAAAAAGTACTAAAAAGATAACATTAAATGATTAATCTTCTGGGTAAACCTTATCTTTGTATTCGCAAAGGTCTTCTATCATACAGCTACCACAGCGAGGCTTGCGGGCGATGCAGGTATAGCGTCCATGTAAAATAAACCAGTGATGTACATCGACTTTAAATTCGGCAGGGGTGACTTTCAGCATTTTTTCTTCTACTTGGTCGACATTTTTACCCATGGCAAATTTAGTGCGATTTGCCATACGAAAAATATGGGTATCAACAGCGATGGTCGGCCAGCCAAATGCAGTGTTGAGTACCACGTTGGCAGT
This sequence comes from Shewanella sp. 10N.286.48.A6, assembly GCF_002873135.1. Lineage (GTDB taxonomy): Bacteria > Pseudomonadota > Gammaproteobacteria > Enterobacterales > Shewanellaceae > Shewanella. Next base: position 9,995 of record NZ_MCVI01000040.1, on the reverse strand, counting down.
TTTACGGCCAACGCCAGGGAGTGCTTCTAATGCCTCTCGATTTTCAGGTACTTCGCCGCCATGTTGATCAATTAGCATTTTACAGGCTTTAATAACATTTATCGCTTTGTTGTTATAAAGCCCAATGGTTTTAATGTAAGTTTTTAAGCCATCAACGCCAAGATCGTAAATTCCTTGAGCTGTGTTGGCGACAGGGAATAATTTGTCAGTGGCTTTATTGACGCTGACATCGGTTGCTTGCGCCGACAGGGTGACGGCAACCAGCAGTTCAAACGGCGATGAAAAGTTTAATTCAGTTTCAGGTTTAGGGTTATTGTCCCGAAGAAGGGTTAACATTTCATAACGTTTTTGTTTGTTCATCTATTAGCTAACCTTGGTAATTCTGGCGCGCGCTATGGCTTCGCTTTGTTGTTTTGGTTGTCGGCTTTCGAGTTTTGCATCAATAACATTTTTAAGGGCAATTAACAGTCCCATGGCGATAAACGCCCCCGGCGGTAACATTGCAATTAAAAAATGGCTATCGAGTTGAAATACTTGAATCGTCAGTGCGCTTGCCCAGTCACCTAACAGCAGCTCAGCACCATCAAATAAAGTGCCTTGACCAAGAACTTCACGTACTGCGCCAAGCACCACTAAAATGGCGGTAAACCCAAGTCCCATCATGAGCCCATCAAAAGCAGCGCTGCTAACATTGTTGCGTGATGCAAAGGCTTCTGCTCGGCCAATGATCACACAGTTGGTGACAATCAAGGGCAAGAAAATGCCTAAAGAAAGGTATAAGCCATAGGCATAAGCATTTATTAACAGCTGAACACAGGTTACTAGTGCGGCAATGATCATCACAAACACTGGAATACGGATTTCTTTTGGAACAAAGTTGCGCACCAATGATACCAGTAGATTAGAACCAACCAGCACTAGTAGTGTGGCAACACCTAAGCCTAAAGCATTAGTTACCGTAGCTGTTACAGCTAATAACGGACATAAGCCTAATAACTGAACCAATCCGGGATTGTTTTTCCATAATCCTTGCCAAGCTATTTCGCGGTAATTAGTCATGATCTCGTCCACATTGGTTTACGGTGCTATAAAGCATTTGCCTGTTGTTTTTAACATAGGTTAGGGCATTATTAATCGCTTTGACATAAGCTCTTGGGGTAATGGTAGCCCCTGTAAATTGGTCGATGTTACCACCATCTTTTTTAACGCCTAATGGTTTATCGTTTGAATTAAAAACTAACCCAGCAAAGGCTAAAACCCAGTCAGATTTTCTTAAATCAATTTTGTCACCTAAGCCAGGTGTTTCCTGATGTGCTAAGGTTCTTACGCCTAGTAGGGTGTTGTCGTTATCGACACCGATAATAAGCTTGATATCACCGTTATAACCGTCAGGGGCAATGGCTTCAATGGCCATTGCAACAGGTAAATCGCCCTGTTTAGCAATATAGGCTGATAACGATTGATCGCTGCCCAAATATGCTTCATCAATCACGGCAATACAATCGTCAGTTAATGCATTGTCATGCATTGCTTGAGGTATGATTTGTTGCAGCACGCGTGTAAGTTGCTTGCGTTGCTGGTCAATAATCCTGTCTGCAGTTAAATAGTTCACGCTTGCCACTAAACTAGTGCAACACAAAGCAAATATCGCAAGTATCAGGCCATTTCGTGTAATAATATTAGACATAATAAATCCTGTTTAATTTCCTGCTCTATGGCCGTATGAGCGCGGACGAATGTAGTAATCAATAAATGGGGCACACATATTGGCAAGTAAAACTGCAAAGGCGACCGCATCAGGGTAACCACCATAGGTTCTAATCACAAAAATAAGCACGCCTATGATAGCGCCAAATAACAATCTGCCCCGGGGACTGGTTGCAGCGGTAACAGGATCGGTCGCAATAAAGAAAGCACATAACATGGTGCCACCAGAAAACAGATGCAGTAATGGGCTAGCATGAGTACTTGGATTCAATAAAAATCCCACACCTGCACAGATAAATATCGCTAATAATATGCCAGTACTGATCTGCCAGCGGATCACCTTGAGCTTTAACATCACAAGGCCACCAAGTAAATACGCAATATTGACCCAAAGCCAGCCAACACCTGCTATGCCGTCAAAAACATTCTTCTGTAAACTTTCGGCGCTAGTTAACCCCATAGATAAATCAGTTTTGAATGTGTCTAACGGTGTCGCCATAGTATGACCGTCGATGCCAAGGCGATATAAATGAATATCCACATTGGATAATTCAAATATTGAATTTAATGCTGCAATAATGCCCACATGATTGCTAGCAAGTTCTGCAGGTGCAACCCATGAGGTCATTTGCACTGGAAACGAAACCAGTAACAGAACATATGCAGCCATGGCAGGATTAAAGATATTATTACCTAGCCCGCCATATAAATGCTTTACGATCACGATAGCAAAAAGACAGCCTATAACCGTCATCCACCAAGGTGTTAAGGGCGGAATGGCAACGGCAATCAATAAAGCTGTAACTAAGGCACTATTATCTGCTAAGGCTGTTTTAATTGATTTATTACGTAACTTCATTATGCAAGCTTCAGCGCTTAAGGCTGTTACTACGGCAATAATGATTTGTACCAAAGTCCCCATACCAAAGAAGTAGGTTTGGGCTAAAATACCCGGAATTAAACAGTAGGCAACACGCAGCATGACTTTATTGGTCTGCAGTGTGGTACTGACATGTGGAGATGAAGCTATTTTAAATGCCATGTTTATTCCTTTTCACTCAGCTTACGCTGATTTTCAAGCTTCTTCGCTTTTGCTTTAGCAACTGCAGCTGCAATTCGTGCTTTTTTGTCGTCAGTAGCTTCTGTTGGAGCAGGCTCTTCTTTAAGCTTTGCTGGCGCTGATACAGTTTCATTTTCAGCGTCATGTTTAGGCGCAAGTTTTTTCGCTTTGGCCTTAGCAACAGCGGCTGCAATTTTCGCTTTTTTGTCGTCAACGGGTTCTGACTGTACTTTTGTCACTTCGCTAACAACTTGCTCGTTAGCAGCTTGTTCGTTAGTAGCTTGAACAGAGGCAGAGACATCATCAGTTGCATTTGTTGCAGCGAGCTTTTTCGCTTTAGCTCGTGCAACGGCAGCCGCAATTTTCGCTTTTTTGTCGTCAATTGGTTTTGACGTTACTTCTGTTACTTCGCTAACAACTTGCTCGTTAGCGGCTTGCTCGTTAGCTACTTGAACAGAGGCAGAGATATCATCAGTTGCACTTGTTGCAGCTGTTGCAGCGAGCTTTTTGGCTTTAGCTCGTGCAACGGCAGCCGCAATTTTCGCTTTTCTGTCGTCAATTGGTTCTGAGGTTACTTCTGTTACTTCGCTAACAACTTGCTCGCTAACAACTTGCACGTTAGCTACTTGAACAGAGGCAGAGATATCATCAGTTGCACTTGTTGCAGCTGTTGCTGCGAGCTTTTTGGCTTTAGCTCGTGCAACGGCAGCCGCAATTTTCGCTTTTCTGTCGTCAACTGCTTCTGACGTTACTTCTGTTACTTCGCTAACAACTTGCTCGTTAGCGGCTTGAACAGAGGCTGAGACATCATCAGTTGCACTTGTTGCAGCGAGCTTTTTGGCTTTTGCACGTGCAACTGCTGCGGCGATTTGTGATTTTTTGTCTGTAGCTGTGTTGCTAGGTTCACTGCTAGTAGTAACAGTGCTAGTAGTTACAGGCGTGTCATTAGCATCAGCTGGAACTGCACTGGCGAGTTTCTTGGCTTTTGCTCGGGCAATAGCGGCTTTAACTGCTGCACTTTTATCTGTAGTGGCACTATTGTTATTGGTTTCTGCAGCGGGTGTTGCCGTCGCTTGCTTTTTGGCTGCAATACGCGCCATTGCTTCTGCAACAGCATCTTTTTTACTGCTATCCATAGCAGCTTTACGTTTTTCTGCTGCGAGTCTTGATTTTTCTTCGCGGGCACGCTTTTCATCTTCAAGGCGTTGCAAGCGGGCTTCAAAACGTATTTTAGCCTGTTCAGCTTGGAATTTTTCTTCCGCTTCATTTTTAAGCGCTGATTTGGCAATGCGATAATACTCAACAAGTGGAATATCACTGGGGCAAACATAACTGCAACAGCCGCATTCAATGCAATCTTTTAAATTAAAGCTAGCGGCCTTATCGTACTCCTGGGCTTTTGCATGCCAGAATAATTGTTGCGGTAACAACAGAGCTGGGCAGACAACAGCACATTCTCCGCAGCGGATACAGGCTTTTTCATAGACATCAGGGGCGATTTCATCACTGCTTGGTACCAATATGCAGTTTGTTCCTTTTAATACTGGAACATCAGTATTGGGCAGTGCATAACCCATCATAGGACCACCGATGATGACTTTAGCACTTATGTTATTAGTGTCTTTGACTGGCGTTTGTGTTTGCTTGAGTGCATGGGTGATCGGTGTACCGATAGGTAACCAATAGTTGCCTGGTTGTGATACTTGATTACCCGTGATGGTCACTAATCTCTCAATCAGAGGTTTACCATTTAACACAGCATCTTGAATCGCAAAGGCGGTGCCGACATTGTGCACCACAATACCTTGCTGGGCCGGAATGCTACCTGTGTGTATTTCTTTACCGGTGACAATTTGAATCAACTGCTTTTCGCCACCGGAGGGGTACTTAGTTGGAATGATGGTGATACGAGTCATTTTTTCTAAGGATTCAAAGCCTGCTAACGCCGTCTTCATCGCTGCAGCAGCTTGTGATTTGTTATCTTCGATAGCGATAATTATCCGTTGAGGTTTCAACAAATAATCGATGACTTCGATGCCTTTGATGATGTCAGTTGCGTATTCACGCATTAACACATCATCAGAGGTGATATAAGGTTCACACTCAACACCGTTAATGATCACAAGATCAATTTCACTGGCTGGATTAAGTTTTATATGACTTGGAAACGTTGCGCCGCCCATACCCGCGATGCCAGCTTGCTTAATTTTCTCAATAACTTGTTGGTTACTCAGTTCTGTCAATGTCGCAGGCAAAAATACCGCAGCAGTATCTTGACCATCAGCGGCAATGGTGCAAGTTAAACAAGGTAAACCAGAGGCATGATTACTTGCATGCTGTTCAATACTGATAATTTGACCAGATGTAGGCGCATGTACAGGAAGGTACATAAAGCCTTCACCATCAGTGAGCATTTGCCCTTTGAGTACCTGCTCGCCGACTTTTACTGTTAAACGAGCGCAATCACCGACTTGAGGCAGCGGTACTCTATATTGAGCTGCTAAGGGGAGTTGGCGTACAGCTTGAGTATTAGACAGAGTCTTAAGTTGTGGAGGGTGTATTCCACCTGGAGAATGCCATAAAGTCCCTTTATCAATTTGTTCTAATAAAGTTAGCACTGAGATTCCTCGTTTACATCGTTTACTTTAGCTGCTTTTGAGCTTTTAACATGATCAATATCAATAAGCGTGATTGGGATAGAAGATAATTTCCAATCCCAGTTCTTTAGGTTTTGTTCAACTGGGATCATATCAATACAGTCAACTGGACAAGGCTCTACACACAAATCACAGCCGGTACAATCTTTAGTAATAACCGTGTGCATCAGTTTACCCGCGCCTAAAATGGCATCTACTGGGCAGGCTTGAATACATTTAGTACAACCAATACATTCATCTTCTCTGATGTAGGCGACTTTTTTAACCGTTTCCTGAGCTACTTCGTTTAATGGCTCTGGATCAACTCCCATTAATGACGCAAGTTTCTCCATAGTCGCAGTGCCACCAGGCGGGCACTTATTGATGTTATCACCATTGGCAATAGCTTCAGCATATGGTCGGCAGCCTGGATAGCCACATTGACCGCATTGGGTTTGCGGCAACAGGGCTTCTACTTGATCGACAATAGGGTTTCCTTCGACTTTAAATTTAATTGAAGCGTAACCAAGAATTAAGCCAAATATTAAGGCTAAGATGGTTAGCACAATGACAGCGATTGCAATACTAGACATGATTATTTAACTAGCCCCGCAAATCCCATAAAGGCAAGCGACATTATGCCTGCGGTAATCATGGCAATAGCACCACCTTTAAAAGGTAAAGGCACGTCAGCCGCCGCCAAACGTTCGCGCATGGCTGAAAACAATACTAGTACTAAAGAAAATCCAACCGCTGCACCAAAACCATATACTGCAGATTGAATAAAGTTATGATCTTCATTGACGTTAAGTAGGGCGACACCGAGTACTGCGCAGTTGGTAGTGATGAGCGGGAGATAAATCCCTAATGCTCTATGTAAAGAGGCACTGGTTTTTTGTACTAACATTTCAGTAAATTGCACCACAACAGCAATGACCAAAATAAAGCTCATGGTTTTTAGATAGGTGATACCAAAAGGCTCAAGTAAAAATTCGTTGGTTAAGTAGCTAAGTATAGATGCTAATGTGAGTACAAAAGTTGTTGCCATGGACATACCGATGGCAGAAGCTAACTTGCTAGATACCCCCATAAAAGGGCATAGTCCAAGGAATTTTACTAATACAAAATTATTAACTAGCACTGTGCCAATTAACAGTAAGAGATAGTCTGTCATTACTACACTTTTCTATATGAGAGTTCTTTAAGAGATTAGCAGTATTATCTAAGGTTTAGGCTGGTTTAACAACGGATAAAAAAAAGGGTTATGTAAATAATAACCCTTTTTTTGAATAAAGGTCTTACATTGGTTATTTATTTATCTGTTTTCGCGATAATTTCTGGTCTGGCAATGTAATAACCTTGTAAGCCATCAACGAGTAATTTTTCAAGTGTTAGTTTCTCTTCTTGCTTTTCTACGCCTGTAGCGACCACTTTTATGCCAATTCTTTTGGAGATATCAACAATCATTCTTATGAAGAATTTATTGTTGTTGTTTTGATCAATCTTATCGCTATAACTGCTGTCAAGCTTGATAAAATCGGGTTTTACTTCCCTAAAGAATTTGAAAGATGAAAAACCTAATCCAAATTGTTGAATGGCAACCTTAACGCCAACTTTGTGCATCTCATTAACGAAGCGTTGGCTTGCATTTAAGTTCTTCTGCATACCTGATTCATTGACTTCAAAGATTAATCTTGCAGCAACACTGCGGTGGCTAGATAAAATATCTGTTAACCAAGACACAAAGACTTCATGGGTAGCAGATGAGGCACTAATATTGACGCCAAAATTACCCTTAAGGCTTGGATTGGTGCTGAGTAATTGTATGCAATGAACGATGAGCATTTTATCCAAATCGATATTTAATCGATGACGTTCAGCCATTGCGACCACACTGGCTGTGGGTAAATTGGAGCCTTCATCATTAAAGAAACGGGCAAATAACTCACGATAAACATCGACTTGATTATTACAAGGTAAGATTGGTTGTTGAAAAAACTTAACCCCTTTGCGGTTAATGAGGTCATTGATGGTTACTTTCCAGTGGTTATCGCCTAATTGTTCGTTACCATTGAATTTTTCAAGAATATGGTATCTGTTAAGGCCAGATGTTTGCGCGATGCTGACTGCGGTATCCGCGAACACCAATAGCGCGTGAGGGTCAAACTGGTTTTCAAAAGGGACTAAACCGGCATTGGCAATATTATCGGGTTCAATGGTTTGGGCATATTCATCAAAGCTTCTTTTTAGGTTATCTAAAAATCGCTCAGACTCTTTTGTCGTAATACCATGAATAAATAATGCAAAATCACTGCTTGATACCCGGTAAAATTCATTGACTCCCATCTTAGAGCCAGCTGTTCTGATGCAAGTCGCAATTTTATTTAAATAATCATCGCCAGCTTCACGTCCTTGCAACTGGTTTATACTGGCAAGTTCAGCAGCTTTAACAATACAAAGCACGCCAAATTGCTGCTTATCTGATTTCGAAATAGATTTTATTTGATCGTCAAAGCGTCTTCGGGTTGAAAAGCCGGTGACAGCATCCTGATAAGCGGCTTTGGTAAGGGTATCATTTTTGTTATGAAAACTGTCGATGCTGGCTTTTAATTCGCCTCGGCTCTTTTCAAGAGCAATACCTATGGGTTTAAGCGAGCCTTTTAATCTTGAGGTTTCTACAGCTTGAAATGACAGACTAGAAATATTACTGATGTAATCAGATGCATACTTTATCCCTCTGCGGTGCACATGCATTAACAGCGCAAAACTCAGCATAATAACTAAATATGCTAAAATGGTCAGACTCGCTGCTTTTTCAAGGTTAACAAAGCTTGTGGTGATAACTGAACTCGTGTTTAACCGGACTTGCAGGCGAGCGTCAGCAAACGTATTAATATGACCTAATTCGATAGAAAAAATTTTATCTTCAAAGTCGGCGTCAGTTTTAGCTAACGTTCCATAGGTAAAGTTATTATCACTGTCAGTACTGTGGATGTACTGGAAAAATTGGAAGCTAAAATTTTCGCTTAATTGCTGAAAGAGTGCCTGTCCATCACTATTCCATTCTGTAATTGAATTGATTTGGTGCTTGTAATTTTCAATTGCAATATGGCCTTGGCGTTGCATTTCTTTATTTTCAAGGTCATAAATACGAAATAATAACAGACCAAAAATAACAAAAAGTACTAACTGGAAAGATTTTGATAAGCCCATGAATGATCCGTTTCCTGTCTTAAATGCTTGAGTTTAATGAGAATAATGTACTCAAGGTATTATAAACTTAAAAAAGAAATATAACTGTATTAAATTGTAATAGAAAAAGACATAAAAGGAGAGGGTTTTAAACTAAAAACGTGAGATATAACATGATGATATGCTAGAGGTAAATCTTGGCTCCCCGGACTGGACTCGAACCAGTGACATACGGATTAACAGTCCGCCGTTCTACCAACTGAACTACAGGGGAATTGAAGATTTATTGAAGTGGCTCCCCGGACTGGACTCGAACCAGTGACATACGGATTAACAGTCCGCCGTTCTACCAACTGAACTACAGGGGAATTGATACTTCATTTTTACAAACATACTATTAAAGTGGCTCCCCAGACTGGACTCGAACCAGTGA
>NZ_MCVI01000040.1:0-165 GCF_002873135.1 Shewanella sp. 10N.286.48.A6 | reverse complement strand
TGAACTACAGGGGAATCGATACTTTAATTTTTACACTATTTTGAAGTGGCTCCCCAGACTGGACTTGAACCAGTGACATACGGATTAACAGTCCGCCGTTCTACCAACTGAACTACAGGGGAATCGATGCTTCAAAATTTGTTTTAATTGGCTCCCCGGACTGGA
>NZ_MCVI01000039.1 GCF_002873135.1 Shewanella sp. 10N.286.48.A6 | reverse complement strand
AACATAAAGACGAAAGCCTCTACAGCAATGTAGAGGCTTTTTTCGTTGTGTCTAATAAATATTATTATTAAACAGTGATATTTAGTTCGAATGTTGAGCATTTATTAGCACAGCAATCCCCAAAGTTAGGGCTTTTTTGTGTTTAGCGGGCTATAATTTAGGCTTTTTGTGCGATTAAAAGACGTCAGGACCTCTCAATTTAGATTAAAAGATGCATTTAATGTACTTTTTTTGATTTAGATGTTTTTATATTAGTGATGAGTAAGATATATTGCTCTTTTAAGCAGGTAGGTGGAAGTATGGATTGTCGTTTAGGTTGTGGTGCATGTTGTATTGCTCCGTCAATTACCAGTTCAATACCCGGCATGCCTAACGGTAAACCTGCAGGGGTTCGCTGTATTCAGTTAAATGACGATAATTTGTGTAAGATTTTCGGCGATCCATCAAGACCTGCTGTTTGCGCAGAATTTACCGCGACAATGGATGTTTGCAGTACATCAAATGAGCAAGCATTGATTTTGATCACTGAGCTAGAAGCTTCAACGTCTTAGTATGTACCTTTAATTAGTTTGGATATGACTTTATGCAACTGACCCGTTATACCGATTATGGCATCCGTATTTTAATGTACCTTGCTGCACAGCCAAAAAGAGAGACTTTATTTCGTATTGCTGAAGTCACGGAAGTCTTTGAGCTGTCTTCTAATCATGTTGCAAAGATTATTCATCATCTGGGTAAGCTAGGTTATATACAAACTTTACGTGGTAAAAGTGGTGGGTTTAAATTAGCAGTGAAGCCTAGTGACATTAATCTTGGTCAGCTTGTTGGTGAATTAGAGCCTTCACTGGCCCCTGTTAATTGCAGTGAACCCTATTGCCGCTTTACGCCAGCATGTAGTTTAAAAGGTATTCTTGCGAACGCAGTTGCTGCATATATGAACGTGCTGAATGACTGCACTTTGTCTGATATTGTTAAGAATGCAGATGAGTTAATGGATACCTTACCTGATTTATCTATCTCAATACTTGAACTGAACTAGTGGCTTTATTACTGATCATTGTTACGGGCAACAGCTTTGAAGTATGGACTAGGCTAATTCCTTCGGCTTCTAAGCGATGTAAATTTTGATTCAAAAAGTGCACTGTTTCAGGATATGGGTGTGCTATTACAACAATATTTTCATCGTTTTTTGCTTTTAGTATGATCTGCTTAAATTGTTTCTCTAGTGCCTGCTCACTGACATCGTTATCTAAAAAAATTTGTCTGCGTAATAATGGCACCTCATGTTGCTGCGCCTGCTCACTGGCAACACTAAAGCGGGTTGTCCTGCTATCGACAAAATACAAGTCCTGCTCTTTTAAGCTTTGCATCAGCCAAGTCATTGGGCTTTCAAGTTGTGTGAGCAAACTGCCCATATGGTTATTTGCCCCTTTAGCATAAGGGATATTGGCAATAGAATCTTTTAGCTGGTGTTTTAACTCTTGCTCATCCATTTCATTCGTTAAACCACCTTGGCCTAGGTTTTTACCATTGAGTGCCTGCATGGGAATATGCAGCATAATTTCATTGCCACGCTGATGGCCTTGCTTTGCAAGTTGCTGACCTAATGGAGTATGAGGTATTACCGAAAGGGTAATGCCGTTTGGTAAAGACAAAACCGCCTCATCGGTTTGACGATAACCAATATCGTCAATGATGATAGCGATTTGGGTTGCTTGAACTGGAGCCGTTAACAGTAAAGCTAAAAGTATCAATATATAGCGCACAAAGTCTGCTTTAATTATGAGTTGTTATCCATGCAATAGCGGAAGAAATTTGACCATCCTGTGGTTCATCATATTGCGCTGTAGTTTGTTCAATTATATCCAGATAATCTGTTTTTAGGATAGCATCATTTGATATTTTAATGTCCGGTTCAATGCCTTTAGTGTGAATGTCGTTACCATCTGGCGTGCTATATTTTGCAATCGTGAGCTTTATAGCGTTGCCCATATCCAGCATGGGGATCAAACTTTGCACCGTACCTTTTCCAAAGCTGGTTTCTCCCACTAGCGTGGCGCGGTTATTTTCTTGTAATGCTGCAGCCAGTACTTCTGATGCCGATGCTGAGCCCTTATTAATAAGTACTACCATAGGCACGCCTTTAAATATGGTAGGTTGCGATGCATAGTAGTTTTCATTTGCATCGAAAAAACGCCCTTCAGTTGAAACAATTAAACCTTTTTGCAAAAACAAATCAGCAATACTGATGGCTTGACTGAGTAGCCCGCCGGGATTGTTTCTAACATCAATAATAAGACCTTTTAATTGCTGTTGTTGCCATAGTTTAGCTTGGTTAATAATGGCATTGGTAGCGTCTTCCTGAAACGAGTTAAGTTGTATATAGCCGATATTATTATCAATAATTTTCGCATTAATTGATTTAATATGAATTAGCTCAGGGGCGAGATTAAATAGAAGTGTTTCGTTAGCTTGGCGCTCAATGGTGAGTGTTATTGGTCGCTTGTTGATACTGTGCTGCTTAATCTCGGTAAGTACATCGGTTAAATTGGTTTGATCAATCAGGGTGTCGTTAAGTTGCAGGACCTTATCGCCAGGTTGAATATTAGCGCGGGCCGCAGGTGAGTTGGCATAAGGAGTAATGATAGTGATTTGGTTGTCATCAGTTGCCACTTCAAAGCCGAAACCAAAGTACTGGCCATTATTACTGTCATTAATGCTTTGATAATCGCCAGTATCTAAAAAGCCTGAATAGGGGTCTAGTTTATTGAATATTCCTTCGATGGCGTATTCAATTAAGTCTTCGCGGTCTACTTCATTAAAGTAATAGGTATGAACCGTATCGATGACATCAAGTAAGAGTGAGTAACTGTATTCAGATTGGGTTTTATAGTGTTGCTCTGAACTGGATAAGTTCAATGAAAATGCAACGCTTACGCCTAATATGAAGCACAAAATATAACGTGTAATTTGCATCATAACTGCCCCTTAGATACCTTGCGGTATAATTAGGGCGTCGATTGTTCAACGATTAAACCTACGGAAGGTTTGATAACCGCCAAAGATTAAATTACTTTATTATTAGCGTGTTATCGACAATATCTCGCTGGGTTAATGGCTTGCCCTTTGTGTCTTATTTCAAAGTATAGGCCAGATTCTGTTTGTCCGCCTGAACTCCCAACAAGTGCAATGGATTCTCCTTTTTTAACGGTTTCGCCAGGTGGAATAAGTAATGACTGCGCGTGACCATATAAACTCATATAGCCTTCGCCGTGATCGATCACCATAACCATACCAAAGCCTCGTAACCAGTCTGAATAAATAACGGTGCCATGAGCAATAGCGGTGATGGTTTGTCCTTCAGGAGCGGCAATTACCGCACCTTTCCAGCTGATTTGTCCTGAGCGGCTACTGCCAAATTTAGACGAAACTCGTCCTTTAGTTGGCCATTTTAATTTACCGCGCAGCTTGGCTAAGCCATCCATTGAGGGGCTATTTTTGGCCGCCAGCACCGCTTGTTCAATAAGGTGTTTTAAGCTGGCTTCTTCAATTTGTAGTTGTTCAAGCTCTGCGCCTTTGCTGGTCAAGGTGCGTTGAATTTGTGCTAAGGTTTGTTGACGTTGTGATTGTTCTTTAGCGAGTTGTTTAGCCTGCTTTTGTTGCTCAAGAATTAAGGAATTAAGTTTTTGCTGTTCATTAACTTGCTCAACTTTAACTAGCTCTAATTGCTCAATAGTTGTTTTTAAACTGGTAATGGCTTTAATACGGGCATTATTAAGGTATTGATAATACGCTAACATCCGCTCAACTGTGGCAGGGTTTTGCTGGTTAAGCATCATCTTTGAATAGTCATGGTTACCGGCAAGGTAAGCGCTAGATAATTGTTTAGATAAGGTCTTTTGCTGCGTAACTCGCAGTGTATCTAAGTTGACTTTTTCAGCATCAAGTTCGCGAAGTTTAGTATTTACCGCAGACAGTGAGTTTTGGGTTTGATTAACTTTTTGAGCAGCATTAGAGATAGCTTGCTCATCTCGCTTTAACAACGAAATGAGCTTTTCTCGTTGACGACTGGTGTCCTTCAAAGAGCTTTGTTGTTGGTTAATCTGAGCCTGAATAGATTTCAGCTCTGATTGACGCTTACCAAGATCGGCACTTTGAACTGATGATGTCAGTATCACCAAGCCAGCAAACATGCTGGCTTTAAACAAAAGTCGTTTTTTCACGAGTGGCTAGTTACTCTTTGAGTTTAATGATTGAACGGCCGGTCATTTCCTGCGGCACTTCTTGTTCCATCAAGGTTAACATAGTCGGCGCAATATCGCTCAATCGTCCACCTGCATCAATGGTGGCTTCACGGCCTACATAAATGAAAGGTACCAACTCACTGGTATGGGCAGTATGAGCTTGACCCGTTTGTTCATTGGTCATTTGCTCAGCATTACCATGATCGGCAGTAATAATGCATTCGCCGCCGACTTTCGCTAGCGCCTCTACTACACGACCAATACAAGCATCGACTGCTTCACAGGCTTTAACCGCAGCATCAAATTTACCGGTATGACCGACCATGTCACCATTTGGATAATTACAAATAATCACGTCATAGTCAGTAGACTCAATGGCAGCAACTAATTTATCTGTGAGCTCGGTTGAGTTCATTTCAGGCTGCAAATCATAAGTTGCCACATCTGGCGACTTAATCAAGGTGCGATCTTCGCCTTCAAATGGCTCTTCTTTGCCGCCATTAAAAAAGAAGGTCACATGGGCATATTTTTCTGTTTCAGAAATACGCAGCTGTTTTTTACCCTGTTTTTGTAAGGTTTCACCTAAGGTATTGACCAGATCTGTTGATGGAAATGCCACCACAGCGTCAATGTCATTAGCATAGTTGGTTAGCATCACGAAGTTGATTGCAGGGGTAACTTCACGTGTAAAGCCAGCAAAATCGGTTTCGACAAAACAACGAGTGATTTCTCGGGCGCGGTCAGCGCGAAAGTTCATGAAGATTAACGCATCGCCATCAGCTAAGCTTGCGGCCTCACCTATGGTCGATGCAGCGACAAACTCATCGTTTTCATCACGTTCGTAAGCGGCGTCTAATGCCGCAACCGCGCTTGGGTAATTAAAGTCACCTTTACCTTGAGCAATTAAGTTGAACGCTTTTTCAACTCGATCCCAGCGGTTGTCACGATCCATGGCGAAGTAACGACCAATCAATGAGGCTACCTTACCGTGACCCAAGCTTGCAAATAACTCATCAAAATGGATCAAAGAGTTTTTTGCGCTACGAGGTGGGGTATCACGACCATCTAAAAAGGCATGTAAATACACCTTAGTGGCACCGCGCTCAACCGCCATGCGGCACATGGCTTCAATGTGCTCTTCATGGCTGTGAACACCACCTGGCGACATTAAACCCATAATATGCACAGCGCCATTATTGGCGATAGCTTTATCGATTGAAGCGCACAGTGCCTCATTTTGATTAAACTCATTGTCAGCAATGGCTTTGCTAATGCGGGTAAGCTCTTGGTAAACAATACGGCCAGAACCAATATTGATATGACCCACTTCTGAGTTGCCCATTTGACCGTCAGGTAGGCCAACATCCATACCTGATCCGGAAATTAAACTGCTTGCATATTGGGCGGTTAACTTATCTAAAACTGGAGTTTTCGCATGAAAAACCGCATTTTTATGCGTATTTTCACGATGACCCCAGCCATCTAAGATAAGTAATGCCAGTGGACGTTTTGGTGTCGTCATGGGAGTACCTTTAAGTTTTAAAAGAAAAAGTTTTAAGAGAAAGCTAAAATTTTAATGGTATGGATATTACTTCTTTTTCAGCTCCTGAAAAAGAAATTTACCTTTGAAGAGCGGCTCAGTAGAGGCAATTTACGATGAATAGCTTGCCCAGTCACAATCCCGTGCAAGATGAATAAGGCTCAATAACAACACATTTAGTCAAAAACCTGTGAGCTATTGCCCTTAGGATAGTAAGCAAATGCAATGTTTCGTCGTTAAAGTGCTGCCCATGGCACAGTAGAGAAGATGATTAGGCTTGAATTTGCTGCATTATAAAGATGCAATCGGTATACTCTGTGGCTTATTAATTTTAGCCATTTTTAAAGTAGGCAGAGAAGATGCAAGAATATATCGAATTTTTTCAAGCTAACCCTGTATTAAGTATCGCATGGGTTGGTTTATTTGCTGCAGTTGTGGTGATGACCATTAAATCAGCAACCTCAAAAGTGAGCAACGTCAATACTCAAGAACTGACCATGCTAATGAACAAGCAAGGCGCTAAAGTTGTTGATGTGCGCTCTCAAGACGATTACCGCAAAGGTCACATCGTTGACGCTATTCATGTGCCATTAGCAGAAATCAAAAATAATAAAGCGACAGCCCTTGAAAAGTTTAAAACCAGTCCCATTATTACTGTATGTGCTGCTGGAATGACATCTTCGCAAGCTGCTCAACTTCTTGTCGCTCAAGGGTTTGAGAATGTTCATAACCTAAAAGGCGGTATGGGTGATTGGCAAGCGGCAAACTTACCTGTTGTTAAAGGTAAGAAGTAAGATAACAAACTGGTAAGACCCAATTTACCGGGATGGTCTAAAATGTTGTCTAACGGCCACATTTTAGCGACAAGCCCAAATTTACGATTAGCTTCGCAGAAGAGCTAAAAAACATTTGAAGGTAGGAAATCATGGCTGAAGTAGCAAACAACGAAGAGCAAGCACCACAATTCAACATCCAACGCGTTTACACAAAAGATGTGTCTTTTGAAACGCCAAACAGCCCAGAAGTTTTCCAAAAAGAATGGAATCCAGAAGTTAAGCTGGATCTTGATACTCGTAGCAACAAGCTATCTGATGATGTTTATGAAGTGATCCTTTCTCTAACTGTTACTGCACAAAATGGCGAGCAAACTGCTTTCTTATGTGAAGTTCAACAAGCGGGTATCTTCTCTATCACTGGCTTAACTGAGCAACAACTTGCTCACTCTTTAGGTGCTTACTGCCCTAACGTACTATTCCCATACGCACGTGAAACAGTAGGTAACTTAGTTTCTCGTGGTACTTTCCCACAGCTTAACCTTGCTCCAGTGAACTTTGATGCACTATTTGCACAATATGTTCAACAGCGTCAGCAAGAAGCTGCTGCAGCACCAGCTGAAGAAGCAAACGCATAATATATGAATAACACTGCTGAAATTGCGGTTTTAGGGGCGGGGTCTTACGGCACCGCCCTTGCCATTTCTCTTGCAAGAAGTGGCCACAAGACCTTACTTTGGGGTCATGAGCCTGAGCACATGACCGCGTTAACTAACGATCGCGCCAATAATGCCTTTCTACCAGGGATTACCTTTCCTGATAGTCTTGAAATTGAAGCCGACTTAGCCACCGCACTTGCTGCCACTAAAAATGTATTGGTTGTGGTGCCAAGCCATGTGTTTGGTTTAGTACTGCAACAGGCCAAGCCTTTGCTACGAGATGATGCACGCATTGTCTGGGCGACAAAAGGTTTAGAGCCTGAAACAGGTCGATTACTGCAAGATGTTGCTCTTGAGCATCTTGGGGATAAATTTCCATTAGCAGTATTATCAGGCCCAACCTTTGCAAAAGAACTGGCTGCAGGTATGCCAACAGCAATTTCGGTAGCGGGCACCTGCCCAAGCTTCACTAATGATTTAGTGGAACTACTGCATAGCCCGAAACGTTTACGTGTTTACGCTAATGATGATTTTACCGGCTTACAATTAGGTGGCGCAGTTAAAAACGTTATCGCAATTGGCGCTGGCATGTCTGATGGCATTGGCTTTGGTGCCAATGCACGCACCGCATTAATCACTCGTGGTTTGGTTGAGCTAACCCGTTTAGGCGTTGCTTTAGGTGCTGATGCTAATACCTTTATGGGTATGGCAGGCCTTGGTGACTTAGTACTAACTTGTACCGATAACCAATCACGTAACCGTCGTTTTGGCTTGGCATTAGGTAAAGGCTGCGATGTCGATACTGCTCAAGACGAAATCGGTCAAGTGGTTGAAGGCTATCGCAACACCAAAGAAGTTTACACTTTAGCTAAACGTCTTAATGTTGAAATGCCTATCACTGAGCAAATTTACCAAGTGTTATATCAAGGTAAAAGCCCAACAGATGCCGCTAAAGAGCTACTGGGTCGAGACCAAAAGTCTGAAACCATTAGTGAATAGCTAAAGGCATGTGTGTAAGTGTGAATGCGACTAAAAGGGTGCTAATATAGCGCCCTTTTTTGTGGCTTAAATATACCGCTTGCTAGCTGATTAACGCTGTCGAGTAGGCAGCGTAAACTGTCACAATAATCGCCCCCAATCATTTTAAAGAGAGTAAGCTTGTGAAACATCATGACGTGATCATTATTGGCGCTGGCGCAGCAGGACTCATGTGCGCCTCTACTGCTGGCTATCGAGGTCGTGATGTTCTAGTGCTAGATAATGCTAAGCAAGCAGGCCGTAAAATTCTCATCAGTGGCGGCGGTCGTTGTAACTTCACTAATCAAAAAGTGGAACCTCACAACTTCTTGTGTGGTAACAGCCACTTTGTAAAATCTGCCTTAGCACGTTACCGTTCAAGTGACTTTATCGAGTTAGTTGAGCGTCATGGCATTGAATATCATGAACGTGACCATGGGCAGCTGTTTTGTAATGACTCAGCTAAAGACATTGTCAGCATGTTAATGACAGAGTGTGAATGGGCTGGCGCGCAAATACAGCTACGCACTGAGATTGTGTCGGTCACCAAAAATGATGCTGGGCAGTTTGCAGTCGTGACCTCAAACGGTGAGTTTAGTTGTGAGTCACTGGTGATTGCCACGGGCGGCTTATCAATGCCCAAACTTGGCGCATCACCTTACGGTTACAAGCTTGCAGAACAATTTGGACTAAAGGTGTTACCGACCACAGCAGGCTTAGTGCCGTTTACATGGCATGCTGATCAAAAAGCGCGCTTTGAACCGTTATCGGGCATTGCGGTGCCATCAACAATCACGGCAGAAGACGGCACTCAGTTTAGCGAAGCATTGTTATTTACTCATCGCGGCTTATCAGGCCCGGCAATTTTACAAATCTCAAACTACTGGCAAGCAGGCCAAAGCATTAGTATTAACCTGTTACCCAATGAGTTGGCGAGAGATAAAATAGAACTGGCACTCGCTAACCACCCTAAGCAAAGCCTACGTAACACCATCAGCCAATGGCTACCCAAGCGCTTAGTTGAAGCTTTATTTGAAGCGGCATTACTTGATAAAGCGTTAAACCAGCTAGGTCATGGTGAGCGCGATCAGATAGCAC
>NZ_MCVI01000038.1 GCF_002873135.1 Shewanella sp. 10N.286.48.A6 | reverse complement strand
CAGTTCAAGTCTGGCCTCGGGTACCATTATTCTTAGTCTTTGCTTAGCAATGATGAGAACTTACATACGTAAGTATGGTGCAAAAAAGCCTCAATATTAGTTGGGGCTTTTTTGTATCCAAAATTTATTTTAATAAAACATATTACTCATAATCCCTCGTCGTTTTTAAATAGGCGTGCCAGTTCAAGTCTGGCCTCGGGTACCATTATTCTTAGTCTTTGCTTAGCAATGATGAGAACTTACATACGTAAGTATGGTGCAAAAAAGCCTCAACATTAGTTGGGGCTTTTTTGTATCTGAAATTTGTTTAAATAAAACTTATTACTCATAATCCCTCGTCGTTTTTAAATAGGCGTGCCAGTTCAAGTCTGGCCTCGGATACCATTATTCTTAGTCTTTGCTTAGCAATGATGAGAACTTACTTACGTAAGTATGGTGCAAAAAAGCCTCAACATTAGTTGGGGCTTTTTGTATCCAAAATTTATTTTAATAAAACATATTACTCATAATCCCTCGTCGTTTTTAAATAGACAACATCAGTTAAACTTTAGCTGGTCTTTCTTTATTCGATGTACTCAATTAAGACTATCTGAAATAAAAAACACACAATACTGAACCATGAACTAAGTTAGAGTTCTTTTTATCAAGAATATTTGGTTTTATGGGAATATTTTTAATGAATCTTCAAACTGTGATCTAATTATTACCAGAATGTCTTTTGTTACTACTTCCTAAAGTCATACAATGGTATAAATAGAAAAAAAGTTGTTCACTTCAATAGTAGGAAAGATGTAATGATATTTTCTCAAATCCCTCAAGCGCCAGCAGATCCTATCTTAGGTTTAACCGATGCCTTTAAAAAAGATACTCGTACAGACAAAGTTAACTTAGGTGTTGGGATCTACAAAGACGAAGCAGGTCAAACTCCTGTACTGACATCGGTAAAAAAAGCTGAAGCCATTTTATTAGAGACTGAGAAAACAAAGAACTATCTTGGAATTGAAGGTGTGGAGCGTTATAACCAAGTGGTTCAAAGCTTATTATTTGGTAAAGACAGTGCCATCATTCGTGACAAAAGAGCATTTACCGCCCAAGCACCTGGCGGAACAGGTTCTTTACGAGTTGCAGCTGAGTTTTTAGTAAACAACACTGACTCAAATATCTTATGGGTGAGTAACCCGACATGGGCAAACCATCAAAATATTTTTCAAACTGCTGGTTTAGAGATAAAAGAATACGGTTATTACAAAGCTGAAACCCATGACATGGATTTCGATGCTATGGTCACCGATCTAAATACTGCGCAAGCTGGTGACATGGTGCTTTTACATGGCTGCTGTCATAACCCTACAGGCATTGATTTGACTATTGAGCAGTGGCAAATCATCGGTCAACTATGTAGCGACAAGCAATTGGTTCCTTTATTTGATTTTGCTTATCAAGGCTTCGGCGCCGGCATTGAAGAAGATGCACAAGGGTTACGTGCTGTAGCTGCCAAAGTGCCTGAATTATTAGTCGCTAACTCATTCTCAAAAAACTTCGGTCTTTATAATGAGCGTATCGGTGCAGTAACCGTTGTTGCTGAAACAGAAGTTGTAGCACAAAAAAGTTTTAGCCAAATCAAAAAGACTATCCGTGCGAGTTACTCAAACCCTCCAGCTCATGGTGGCTTAATTGTGAGTACCATTTTATCTGATGATGGCTTACGTAAAGAATGGGAATCAGAGCTTAGTGCTATGCGTCAACGTATCGCAGAAATGAGAACCTTATTTGTAGATACCTTAAAGCAAGAAGGCGTATCACAAGACTTTAGCTTTATATCACGTCAAAACGGTATGTTTAGTTTTTCTGGTTTAAATAAGCAACAAGTAACTCGTTTAAAAGAAGAGTTTGGTGTTTATATTGTAGGCTCAGGTCGTATTAGCGTTGCAGGAATGACAAAACAAAATATCCCTGTGATTTGTAAAGCGATTGCACAGGTGCTTTAACGATAATGGGCCTTAAAGGCCCATTATTTTTACTTAATCAGTTATCTAAACTTGATATAAAAGCGCTTAAGGTAGTCCATTTTTAATCTCTATTATTGAAATATTTCAGTCTGTTAAAATAGCGATTAATCGCTTTAAGTCATACCTTCTATTACGTGCAAATCTCGGTATAATCACTAAAAAAATTACATAAAGGCTTTTAATTGAAAACAGGTAGAATTGGAAAGTTTACCCTTGCTTTAGCGGGGGTCATCATTGTTATGTTTTTTATCAGAGCTTGGCTAGTACCAACGATTGAACAAATCTTGATAACCACTCCTGATATAAAAGAAAACCCACAGCTTTCAAATCAAGTGCCAGATTTTTCGAGCATTTCAGATATCCCAACTAAGAAACAAACGTTTTTTGATTACATGACGCCTGCAGTCAAACATCAAAATGCAATTATTAGTGCAGAAAGAAAATTTTTAATTGTTATTCTCAATAACCTTCGTAATGGGCAACCGCTTACTGATGCTGATATTTTTAAATTGCAAAAGCTAACTCAAAAATATCGATATCAAGTAAAAAAGTTTGATTTAATCACTCTGACACCGTTACTTGAACGCGTCGATACCTTGCCAGTTAAAATGGTACTAATTCAAGCCGCCAATGAAACTGGTTGGGGCAGCTCTCGCTTCGCTACAGAAGGTAATAATTATTTTGGGCAATGGTGCTTTTCTAAAGGCTGTGGTTTAGTGCCGCAATCAAGAACCCCAGGGCTTAATCATGAAGTTGCATCGTTTGATACCCCAGAGGACTCAATAGCTGCATACCTGCTTAATTTGAATACTAATTCGGCTTACCATTTATTACGTTCAATCAGGGCGGATCTAAGAGCCCAAGATATTGAGCCCACTGCAGAAGAATTGGTCTTTGGCCTGTTACATTACTCAGAACGTAAACATGAATATATCGACGAATTACTTCAAATGATGCGTCATAATAAAAATTATTTAGCTGGATTATAGTTAATGAAAATAACAACAAGATTAGCAATGGCTACAGTGGCTTTCTCGGTAAGCTTTTTTTCAATTGCCGATACGGTATCTATTCCTTATGCCGGTTTTTACGAAAGATTAAAGCAGGTCAACAAAGCCAACTATCAGTTAGTTGAAATTGTGTTTAGTGTGCCTAAAACTCAGGCTTGCACTATTTTAAGCGGGGATATCAGTACTGAGAAAAACCAATATCCATTAACTTTTAATGAGCAGCAGCGGCTTTTTTTACCTTATGATGCTCAGTTAAAATCTGATCGCGGTTTAATTAACTTAACCATGAAGGGTGATCCCACAGGATGTGGCATAGCAATGCAGGTGAGGGCGAAGCAACAGCTTAAATCATATAATCAGCAGCAAATCCTTGCGGTAAAAGATGATATGGATGCGTTATTGGATGGCCAGCAAGGTTTTCCAATGAAGTATTTTAGAAAGCCAATATCTGGTGTTACATTCAGTTTTAACGATACTGACTATCCGGTAACTGTTAGCATTGATAATAAACAGCAGCTTATTAGTGAGCCGCTACAATTGGCTAACTTTACACTCAATGAATTAAATGAGATTTCTTTTTCTGTTACTCCTGCAGTCATTAGCCCGTTTGTCGAGTAAAACTTTTTAGATAGATTGAAAAAGCCCTCAATAGAGGGCTTTTGTATATCTACAGCACTTATT
This sequence comes from Shewanella sp. 10N.286.48.A6, assembly GCF_002873135.1. Taxonomy (GTDB): domain Bacteria; phylum Pseudomonadota; class Gammaproteobacteria; order Enterobacterales; family Shewanellaceae; genus Shewanella. The sequence continues at coordinate 53,838 of NZ_MCVI01000038.1, read as the reverse complement.
AAAGTGCTGTATAATCGAACGTTATGTGATTACGGCTTGTAGGTACTCACAACATCAATTCTTGCTGCAGCATCAAGATTAATATGGCCGTTGTTACTCATATCAAGAAAATCAAATGCAGGTAGCTCTGATTCAGCCACAGCGCCAGACATAGGTGCGTCAGCATTTCTTTCAAGTGATAAGAAATCAAATTGGTTACGATCAACACCTTGTGACGGCGAGGTATTTTGCATCGCCGTGAAGATGGATTCGATTCTACCAGGGAAATCCACATCCCACTGTTTTAGCATGTCTTTAACTGCACCACGTTTTAAATTTTCTTGTGATCCGCAAAGGTTACATGGAATAATCGGGAACTGTTTCAATTCTGCGTATTCAGCGATGTCTTTTTCTTTACAGTAAGCTAATGGACGGATCACCATGTTAGCCCCATCATCCGAAAGTAATTTTGGTGGCATTGCTTTCATCTTGCCACCAAAGAACATATTTAAGAATAATGTTTCAATGATGTCATCACGGTGGTGACCTAAGGCAATTTTAGTGGCGCCGATCCGCTGTGCGAAACCATATAGGGTTCCTCTACGAAGGCGAGAACATAAAGAGCAAGTGGTTTTACCTTCAGGGATCTTATCTTTGACTATCGAGTAGGTGTCTTTTTCTAAGATATGGTAGGCCACTTTTAAACTATCTAAATAGGCAGGTAGAATATCTTCTGGAAACCCAGGTTGCTTTTGATCTAAATTTACCGCGACAACTTCAAAAGAAATCGGGGCACGTTTTTGTAAATTTAATAAAATATCAAGCATGGCATAACTGTCTTTGCCGCCTGAAAGGCAACACATAACAATGTCACCTTCTTCAATCATTTGATAATCGCCGATAGCACGACCAACTTCATGGCGGAGCTTTTTTTCGAGCTTATTTTGACGATCCAATTGTAGTTTGTTTTGTTGTTGCATTTGCGACATAAAAAAGCGCCCAGTAACCATTTGTTTCAGGGCGCGTATTATTCCAGCATTCTGCCTTAGGGTAAAGGATTTACTCTTCTAGAGGTGACTTATACCCATCTGGCTTGATAGCGAGTAGATCACAGTTAATGCTATCAATAACATGTTCTGCTGTATTACCAATTAGTGCGGCAGAAAAACCTGTACGACCCACTGTACCTAAAATAACTAACTCAGCGTCTAACTTTGTGGCTAATTCAGGAATAATATCTTCAGGCAGACCTTCTTCAACATGGCAATTTTCTAATGGAATATCAAAGCTATGAGCGATAGATTGGATCCGTTGTTCATGCTGCATTCGGACCGTGTCGTTATAACTTGCGGCATCAAACTCTGGCAATTCTATGGCTAAATTGACAGGGGTACCTGGATAGCCATTAACTAAATGCACTTTAGCTGAAAACTTATCGGCTAAATTTAAGGCGTTTTTAATAACTTTGGTATTAAGAGTCTGATGATCTTCATCTTCAGACGCTACATTTATTGCGCAAACAATATTACCTGCTACTGGCCAATCGTGTTCTTTAACCATAAGAACAGGAATAGGCGCTTTACGTAATAAATGCCAATCAGTAGGGGTGAAAATAATTGATTTGAGTTTATCGTGCTCGTGGGTGCTTTTGACCAACAAATCAAATTGTTCATCGATAGCGTATTTAATAACACTTTCAAATGGGCGATTGTGCCAAACTACTTTCGCATCAATAGACATTCCAGTCTTAGTATAACTTTCGATGGCTTCATTTAACCAGGTTTCACGTTGAGCTATAACGCCTTGACGCATAGCTTCACGCTCATTACTGGATAAAATTGATGTCATCTCGTAGGAGAAGTCAAAAATAGTGAGAAATGCAGTGATAGTTGCGTTGGACTTACTCGCTAGCTCAACAGCTCTAGCTAACGCAGGTTGATGATCTGTCATAGGGTTTATGACAACGAGTATCTTATTATAATCCTTCATAAAACCTCCAAGCTAAAATGTTAAACTCTGTTAATTAACTATCACTGTTATTGCCATAAAATACTTTGAGAGAGATCAAACTTTGAAAAGTTGTTAGGCCTAGGTTGCAATCCGCGAATTACCCGCTAACTGACTCAGTGCTTTATGATCAACAATAGTGATGTATTTGCCTTTAACTTCAATAAAGCCTGACTTTTGAAAACGGCCAAGTAAGCGGCTAATTGTTTCAACTGTTAGCCCAAGGTAATTACCAATATCACCACGGGTCATGGTTAATCTAAATTCATGAGGTGAGAAACCGCGGCTACCAAAACGGTTAGCCAGATTGCTGATAAATGCGGCTAGGCGTTCTTCGGCATTCTTTTTAGATAACAACAAAATCATTTCTTGATCGCTCATGATCTCATTACTCATGAGACGCATTATCTGTTGTCTAAGTTTTGGCATACTGCCCGCTAAGGTATCTAAAGTATCAAACGGTATTTCACATACCATTGCAGTTTCTAATGCTTGGGCAAAACTCTGATGAATTTGAGAATGAATTCCATCAAAGCCGATAACGTCACCAGCTAAATGAAAGCCAGTGATTTGTTCATCGCCTTGCTCTGTGATGGTGTAGCTTTTAATTGTGCCAGATCGAATAGCAAATAAAGACTTGAGAGGATCACCAGACTTAAATATTTGGTCACCTTTTTGCACTGGCTTTTTACGCTCAATAATCTCATCGAGTCTATCTAACTCGTTGTTATTAAGCGAGAAGGGGATACATAATGATTCCATACTGCAATCATGACAATGTATCGCACAACCTCCGGTTGATGCTCGAAGTTGTTTAGTTGGGTCTATAGGCATATGTACTCTCAATTAATTACTACTTAGCCATGTTAAACTAATAACAAAGTTACAGCTAGTTTAGCTGCATGATGGCGATATATATAGTTTGTAGCCCAAATACTACAATCAAGATCCCACTTATCATTCGGACCTGCTTTTTTTGTACCCATTGAGCTAACGTTTTCGCCGCTACACCGGCACTGAGTAACGCGGGCAATGTACCTAAACCAAAAGCTAACATGATTAAGGCGCCATCAAGGGCATTACCAGCCGCAACAGCCCAAGTTAGGGTGCTATAGACTAAACCGCATGGTAACCAACCCCATATTATACCAGCCATAACGGCTTGATGTTTATGTTTAATGGGTAACAATTTGTTAGCCAATGGCTTTAAAAAACGCCATAACATTTTGCCCACTTTTTCGATTTGCACAATACCAAACCAAAGCTGGGCGATGTAAAGCCCTGTGGCTATCATCATAATGCCAGCAAAAATACGCAGGCCGATAAGATAGTTATCAAGGTCAAACATATAACCTAAGGCTGCGGTACTGGCTCCAGCTAATGCACCAGCTAGGGTATAACTGAGTATCCTGCCTAGATTGTAGCTTAATAAAAAACTTAACTGATTGGCGAGCTGATTTGATGCTGTATTGGGTAAGTTAGATGCAAATGCGCCAACTAAACCACCACACATGCCAAAGCAATGTGCCGCACCCATTAATCCAACTAAAAAAGCACCCCATACATTGTATTCAATCAATTCTTTTTCTCTGAGTCTGTTTCACTTGGTTTATCTTCATCAAATAAAATAGAAACACTTTGACGGTCTAAATCGTCGAATTGTTCACTTTTGACTGCCCAAAAGAAGATGGCAACAGCAATTGCAACAAATAGCATTGCGATAGGAATTAGTACGTAGATGATACTCATATTTTTATCCTGAGTAAGCGTAAGCTGTTAGATACGACAATAATCGAACTAACTGACATTCCAATCGCTGCAATATACGGTACTACATGACCGGTAACCGCTAGCGGTAGAATAATGACATTGTAAGCAAACGCCCAAATTAAGTTTTGTTTTATTATTTTATTTGTTAACTTTGAAACTGTAATTGCTTGATTAAACTTAGATAGTTGATCACCAAGTAAAATCAAATCAGCACTATTTTTAGCGATAGCGCTGCCACTTCCCATCGCGACGGATAAATTGGCTCCGGCTAAAACGGGAGCATCATTAATGCCATCCCCAAACATTGCCACATCTTGTGTTTGTTGTAATTTGTTTATCAAATCTAGTTTATCTTTAGGGTTAAGTCCTGCATAACTATTTTTAACATTAAGCTGCTGCGCGATAGCGTTCACATGGCTGGCACAGTCACCACTAGCAATACTAACATCGATATTTTGATGTTGAAGTTGTTTTATGGTTTCTAGACTATCTACCCTGAGAGCATCCTTTAGGGAAAAACAGGCTGTAATAATGTCATTCACAGACAACCACAACAGTTTGCCGTTACACTGATTGGCATCGACTCCCACAAATTCAGCATTACCAATTTTAACGACATCAGTATTAATGTTACCTGATATGCCTAAGCCAACGTGATGCTGTATGTCGGTGGCACAAATATCACTGTGAGCATGGGCTTTAAATGCACTGGCAATTGGGTGAAGTGAGCCAGTTTCTAATGCGGCGGCATAGGCTAAAACGGTTTGTTCATTTTGGCTATCGGTTAATACAATACTTTCAAGTGAAATAGTGCCGCAGGTTAAGGTACCGGTTTTATCGAATACGACATGGTTGATACGAGGCAGTTTTTCAAATACCCCAGCTTTTCGGGTGATTATACCCAGTTTGGTAAAAATAGCCGTCGCGCAAGTAATCGCAGTTGGCGTAGCAAGGGCGAGGGCACAAGGACAGGTTGCCACTAATACCGATAATGTCACCCAAAAAGCATCTTCTGGTGAAATTTGTAACCACACCACATAGGTTAACGACGCAATTGCTAAAATCGTACCTGAAAAATAACGCGCTAACCTATCAGCCAGTTTCGCAATAGCAGGTTTGGTGTTTGAAGCCACTTCTTGCAAGCGAATAATTTCAGCGACGAGTTGATCTTGTCCTAAAGCGGTGACTTTTACCGTCAGGGCTTGATCAATATTAATTGTGCCAGCAAATACACTGTCATTAATGGTTTTAATGAGAGGCATTTGCTCACCTGTGAGCATTGATTCATTAAGACCCGATTTCCCTTCAATAATATCCCCATCAGCGGCAACGATATCGCCCGGTCTAACAAGGATAATATCGCCTAATTTTAATCGCTTGGCAGGTATTTCTGAAATATCACCATCAAGTTTTAAATGAGCTGTTAATGGCACCAGTTTATGAAGATTACTTGAATTGACGGATGCAGTTTGTTTGGCTTTTTGTTCAAAATAGCGGCCAAGTAATAGGAAGAAAGTAAACATGGAGACAGATTCAAAATACACTTCTCCATTGCCATTAATCGTTGCAAAACAACTGGCAATATAAGCTCCGGCGATTGCAATTGATACCGATAAGTCCATATTGAGTTTACCGCTAAGTAAACTTCTTATGGCGCTGAAATAAAAAGGCTGAGCAGAATAAAATACCACTGGCGCGGCCAAGGTCATACTGACCCAGCGAAAGTAATCGCGCATTTGAGTATCTTGGAGGGTGAAGTAATCAGAGTACAAGGCCAATGCAAACATCATCACTTGCATGGTAGCAAAACCAGCTAAGCCTAAGCGTAATAAAAACTTTCGGCCTTCTGTTTTACTTTGCTTTTCTTGCTCATCCACTTGATAAGGCGCAGCCTGGTAGCCAATACGGCTTATCGCCGCAAGAATTTCACTGAGTTTCAGTGACTCTTCATGCCAACTAACTAAAGCGCGCTGCGTGGTAGAATTTACGCTTATGTTAGTAATACCCGCTAATTGTTTTAGCTTATGTTCAATTAACCATGCGCATGCCGCACAGGTTATACCGTCAATCGAAACTGAAATGGTATTGATACCATCAACTTTGTGGGTAAGGTCTTGTTGAACTTCAGGGATATCATAAGCTGAGTATTGCGCTAATTCAGCTGGGACCAGGGCAGTTTGTTTGCTACCCGGTTCACTTCGATATTGGTAATAACTCGCCAGACCTGAATCAATAATAGCTTGTGAAACCGCCTGACAACCAGGACAGCACATAAGCTGATCTTGGTTGTCGATAAAAGTGGTGAATTCATTGCCAGTTAAAACAGGTTCATTACAGTGATAGCAGTTTTGCATTATATATATTAATTCAACCAGTATTCGACATCATCATGAATTTCAATACGTTGCTGGATTCTCCAGCTTGCATCAAAGCCTTCAAGTCGGACATTCCATGGCCCAGAAATCGCTTCTGATAAACCAATTCGATATGTGCCGTTGCCATCAGCAGTGGCATTAATGTTGAAATCTTTCTCTTCAAGGGTTGGGTGAATAAAACTGACTTTCAATACGGCTTGGTATGCAGGACCGCCATGTTGAGATATTTTAAGTTCGTGATCGTCAACTTCAATTAAGTATTGCATGCCTAAGTTTTTAGCTTGCTTAATTTTACGCAAATCCATATTGATGGCTTTGCCTTCTTTGTAATAATCATCTGAAACCAAGGAGTCAGCATTATCAATGGCGATACTCATCGCAACCATGCTTTTAAGGACAACAACAAAAAGAAGAACAACGATAAACCAAGGCCAAAAGTGCTTATACCAGGGAAGAGGAGCAGACATAAAACGGTCCTAATTATTAACTTTTATTATTAATCTATTTTAACCTGAAAACCATTAATAATCACTTAAAAAAAAGGCCTCGTTTAAACGAGGCCTTTTTTGTTATCAAGCTGTAACTATTTGTTTGATAAGCTATAAACGTATGCAGATACTACATGAACTTTTTCTTCACCTAGGATATCTTTCCACGCTGGCATAACACCTGAACGACCATTTGCAATTGATTGCATAACTTGTAAACGGCTTCCGCCATATAACCAAGCATCATCAGTTAAATTAGGTGCGCCCATAAACTTATTACCAGTGCCATCCATACCATGACAAGCAAAACAGCCTTTCATGAATGAACCTTGACCTTGAGCTGCTAACGTAGCGTCATGATCACGTCCTGATAGTTTAAACACGTATTCAGCTAAGCCACGAATTTCACTATCTTCGATGGGTAATCCGCCTTTAGGAGGCATCATGCCGTTACGACCATTCATCAGCGTTGTCTTAATAGTTGCAGGATCGCCACCATATAACCAATTACCATCGGTTAAATCTGGGAAGCCAACACTACCGCGAGCATCCGAACCATGACATTGAGCACAGTTTTGTAGGAATAAACGCCCACCAACTTTAAGTGCCTCTTCGTCTTTAACTAGCTCTTCAATTGGCGTAGCTAAATAAGCAGCAAAGATAGGGCCGTATTGCTTGTCAGCACTTGCGACTTCACGATCGTACTGAGAAAGGCGTTGCTCTGCAGTAGCTAACTCAACCGCTGCTTTAGACTCTTCGATTGAACGAACACTTTGGTTCGAACTTGTCCAACCAAATAGCCCTTGATAGCTGCCAAGACCGGGGTAAAGTGCTAGATAAATCAAACCAAACACGATACTGATGTAGAACATATAAGACCACCACTTTGGTAGTGGGTTATTGAGTTCTTCAATGCCGTCAAAGCTATGACCCATTGATTCCCCTTCATCAATTCCTGTGTTGTTCTTAGAGCAAGCTCTAAGTAGGAAAAAACAACCGGCGATAACTAATAATGTTGGAAAAATAATCCAAACGTTCCAAAAGATACTCATTACTTATTATCTCCTGAATTATTAGCGCGTGTCGCGATTTCTTCTTCAGAAAAAATCAGATTAGCAGCTTCATCAAATTTGGCTTTGCTTTTTGAGCTATAAGCCCAATAGAAAATACCGGCAAATACCACCATAACAATAATGGTTAGAATGCCTTGTAATGTTCCATAATCCATAACTGCCTCCTTATTTCAGTGCATGACCTAAAGACTGAAGATAAGCAATTAACGCTTCAAGTTCAGTTTTGCCTTTAACAGCAGCTTCAGCACCTGCAATTTCTTCCGCGGTATACAAATTATGATCCGGGTGGAAATTACTTAAGATTTGCATTTTATTGCCCGTTAGTTTTCCATCTAATTTGGTATCTGCTAACCAAGGGTAAGCAGGCATATTAGATTGAGGCACTACACTACGTGGGTCGATTAAATGCACTTCATGCCATTTATCACTGTAACGACCGCCAACACGGGCTAAGTCAGGACCAGTACGTTTAGACCCCCACTGAAATGGGTGGTCCCAAACTGATTCGCCAGCAACAGAGTAGTGACCGTAACGTTCAGTTTCGGCACGTAAAGGACGGATCATTTGGCTGTGACAGTTGTAACAACCTTCACGGACATAAATATCACGACCTTCAATCTGCAAAGCATTGTACGGCTTTAAACCTTCAACTGGTTCAGTAGTATCTTTTTGGAAAAGCAAAGGGGTGATCTGTACTAGACCACCGAAACTAATTGCGATTACAGTAAAAATACCAAGCAGGCCGATGTTTTTTTCGATTATTTCATGATTAAATTTCATCGTTCTGCTCCTTATGCTTTGGCTTCAGGTAATGCTGGAAGGGTGTCTTTAGGGGCATTAACGGTACGCAACACGTTATACGCCATGATAAACATACCCGTTAAGAAGAACACACCACCAATAAAGCGAACAAAGTAGAACGGATAAGATGCTTCTAAGCTTTCAACAAAGCTATAAGTCAAAGTACCGTCAGAGTTAACTGCGCGCCACATTAGACCTTGCATCACACCAGAGATCCACATTGATACTATGTATAAAACTGTACCAATTGTCGCTAACCAGAAATGGACGTTAACTAGGCTAGTACTGTACATACGGCCATGACCAAATAGCACAGGAATTAAATGGTATAAAGAACCAATTGAAACCATCGCAACCCAACCAAGCGCACCAGAGTGAACGTGACCAACAGTCCAGTCAGTGTAATGAGACAGTGCGTTTACGGTTTTAATTGCCATCATTGGTCCTTCGAAGGTAGACATACCATAGAAAGATAATGAAACAACTAAGAAACGTAATACTGGATCTGTACGCAGTTTATGCCAAGCACCAGACAGTGTCATAATACCGTTAATCATACCGCCCCAAGAAGGTGCGAATAAAATTAGCGACATCACCATACCCAATGTTTGTGTCCAATCAGGTAAAGCAGTGTAATGAAGATGATGCGGACCTGCCCAGATATATAACGCAATCAATGCCCAAAAGTGAACAATTGATAAACGGTAAGAATATACAGGACGACCAGCTTGCTTAGGTACAAAGTAGTACATCATACCTAAGAAACCTGCTGTTAATAAGAAACCAACAGCGTTATGGCCATACCACCACTGCACCATGGCATCTACTGCGCCAGAATACATTGAATAGGATTTGAATAAGCTTACTGGTACCGCCATTGAGTTAACAATGTGCAATACTGCAACCGTAATGATGAAAGCACCGAAGAACCAGTTTGCAACGTAAATATGCGATGTTGTTCGTTTGATAATGGTACCAAAGAACACAATTGCATAACTCACCCAGACAATGGTAATGGCGATATCAATTGGCCACTCAAGTTCTGCATATTCTTTACCAGAGGTGAAACCCATTGGTAATGTAATTGCAGCAGAGAGGATAATGGCTTGCCATCCCCAAAACGTGAAAGCAGCTAATTTAGGTGCAAACAGTTTGGTTTGACAAGTGCGTTGTACGATATAGTAGGATGTTGCGAAAAGGGCTGAAGTACCAAACGCGAAAATCACGGCATTCGTATGTAAAGGTCGTAAACGACTATACGTTAACCATGGAGTTTCAAAGTTTAGTTGTGGCCAGATTAACTGGGCCGCAATCAATACACCAACTGCCATACCAACGATTCCCCACAATACTGTGGTTAATGCAAATTGGCGAACAACGGTGTAATTGTAATCAGCGCCTGTAGGCTGGGAATGGTTCATCATAATGCTTCCACGGCTTATTACTTTTACTTTAAAATTAGTAAAGAAAGATCTTTACCTGTTTAGGGTGACAGGTGGTTAAAAAAGTATCTGTTTTAGAGTTGCTTTTTTAATTATTGTCAAGGTGTTACCTCATGTTTTTTATAACTATCACGAGGCAATGCAATGATACTTGAGCTAAGTCAAAAAAGATATATGTGAGCTAGGTGTAAACTTGATCTAGATCAATTTCCTAAAGATAATGTTATCAATATGAATCGAGAGGTTAAAAGTTGTGCGGTTTTTAACAAAATGGATTGTTGGCTCTTTTTTTATAGTGTTTTTAGGTGGATGTAATCCTCAATCAAACACTAAAACAGTAACATCTGATGTAATAGACAGCAGTTTGTGCCAATTTCAACAAGGGGTATGTAAGTTAAATGTTAACAGTGTCGACATTATGCTGATGATTAACCCCGTTTTCACACCAAGTGAAAAACCTTTGAGTATTGATTTACACTTTTCCGTCCCTGTCACTGATGTAAAAATGCGAATCGAAGGAAGAGACATGTTTATGGGGGTAATACCGGTAAATCTTACTGCAGAAAAAAACAGTAATCCTAACCACTATAAAGGTAGTGCTATTTACGGTTCCTGTAGTAGTAATTATATGGTTTGGCGCGCGCTAGTTAACTATTCAATTGACGGAAAGCCGCAATCAACATGGTTTGATTTTTTAGCTGACAATAAATAGTCAAAGATAAAGGCTGAATCTTATTGATAATCATTCTCAATTGGTTATAATAGCCAAAAAATCAATTGAGAAAATAGTATGTCCCAATTAAACATTTCAATATCCATCGATAAACTTGCTAAGTTAATTCAATCAGGCCAATTGTGCGTTGCTGACTTTAGAAGTTTAGACACTCAAACAAAGCAACAGTTATGGCAATTATGTCTGCTCAGTTGTAAAGAACGGATACACTGCCAGCATCCTGCCGATAACCCTAACAACTTAATAGAAATGTTTTCTGAGTTAGGGTGATTTAAGCATTATGAAAACTAAAATCACCTTCTTTAAACCAAGTTAGTACTACCGACATAGTGAATGTCAAACTTCATTAGTAGATGACGAGTTGGTACCTCAAAACGTTAACAGTGCTTAACTACAGCTTGCATCAAACTTTCAAATCAAAGCCAATATTATTGATTAAGTCTAGGTTCAGTTACTGACAAGCTTTTAACGGGCCAATTAATTGTTAGTTTAGTTATTTGATGCCGCCATAATCATTTTATTACGAAGCCACTTATTAGCGGGTTCTTTATCGACATTCACATGCCAATATAAATGCACGTCAATGCCCGGCAATTCAACAGGCATCGGATAAATGTTGATATCAAACAATTCACTGTACATCTCAGCTGCTCTTCTAGGCAATGTGAGCAACATATCGTTATTGGTGATAATACGGCATGCCGAAAAAGGATGTTGGCAGCGTAATGATATTTTACGATGTAAGCCTAAGCGTGATAATTCAAAATCTTCAAGTCCTGGCCCTGTTGAGCGCGAAGACACTAAAACATGTTGAAGATGTAAATAAGTATCCAAATCTAAGCTGCTATTAATAGTAGGGTGCTCCTTGCGTGCCACCACCACCACTTGATCTAGTTCTAGTTGGGTATGCAAAATATTATTGCTAACAGGAATAAGTGCATCAATGGCTAAATCGATATCGCCACTGGCTAATTTATTTTCTAAATCACTACGCCTTACGCGTTTATTACTGCGTAGATTTATCGTCGGAGACTCTTTAGATAAACTTTGCTGTAGTGGCGGTAAATAGTAGGGTTCTAATGAACCATGCAATGACAGTGAAAAATTTTCACGGGAGGTTGACGGCTCAAACTGCCTTGATTGCACCAAACAAACCTGTAGCTGATGTAAGGCTTCACGCACATCCGCAATAACATTCTTTGCCACCGGCGTCGGTCTCATTTCATTACCTTGTCGCACAAATAAAGCATCATCAAAGTGAGCACGCAACTTACCTAAGGAATGACTGACTGCGGGTTGAGACAAATTCAGTACAGAAGCCGCCTTTGTTATATTTCCCTCACAATAAATTGCATCAAAAACCACAAACAAATTTAAATCTATTTTCATGCTGACACCATTGCATCCTTGCTAAAAATCTACACTGCTAACTTTAATCAAAAAAATTCAACCTACGCTGGTCAAAATTTATCAGCCTAACTATTTAAAATATAAATAGTAGGGTATAAGAACTATTCATTTGTTTAATCTAGGTTGCAACCTTAGCATAGTCAAGTCGATTTTAAACAGCCCGATTACAAAGGTAACTAAACCACCAGCAGTTGTTAGTCAATAAACGTGCAGGTGGTAATTAAAAGCTATAAACAAATTGAAGCATCAATAAACGTTTTTTGTTTCGCTGCTTAAAACCCAATATCACACTGAGTATTTATATGGCTGCAATATATTTGATAAGACATGGGCAAGCTTCTTTTGGAAGTGCTGATTACGATCAGCTGTCAAAAAAAGGTGAACAACAAGCACAGCTTCTTGGTGAATATTGGCGCGCAAGAGCCCAGCCAAGTAAGTTTTATTGTGGCGATCTGTTACGCCATGGGCAAACATTATCTGGATTTAATAAAGGTTATCAAACCAGCACAGTACCGATGATTATTCACTCGGGCTTTAATGAATTTGACCATGTTGATATTTTAAAAAAACACCAGCCTCAATGGCAAAACTTCCCCAAGATGAGTGAAGATATCAATAAATTGCAGCACCCCAATAAAACCTTTCAAAAAGAATTTGCACTGGCGTTAGAACGCTGGATGTTCAGTGATAAACATGACGAATATAAAGAAAGCTGGCCGCAGTTCAAGTTACGCTGCATCCGTGCGCTACAAAATATAATCGATCAAGAGTTGGCCACTAAACGCCAGCTTAGTGCTAATGATGACAATGCAAAAAAATCAAAAGATATATTGGTATTTACTTCCGGCGGAACAATTTCAGTCATCATTCAACATATCCTTAAATTAACCAATAAAGAATTATTGATGATAAATCAGCAGGTTAGAAATACCAGTGTTACTAAATTATTATTTTCAGAACAGATGCTAAGTATCGATTATTTAAATAATTATAGTCATTTAGAGCAAGCAGGAGAAGACTGGGTAACCTTTAGATAACGCCGCATAAAACAACTTAAAAATAGATAGGGATTAAGCATGGCAGAGATCAACTTATTTGATTTAACAGGGAAAGTAGCATTAGTCACTGGCGCGAGTCGTGGTATTGGTGAAAGTATTGCGAAACTTTTAGGCCAGTACGGCGCGCATGTTATCGTTTCAAGTCGAAAACTTGATGCGTGTAATAAAGTGGTCGATGACATTGTTATCGCTGGCGGCAGTGCAGAGGCAATTGCATGTCATATTGGTGAGATGGAACAAATAGACTCGCTGTTTGCCGCTATTACACAAAAGCATGGCAAGTTAGATATTTTAGTGAACAATGCCGCCGCTAATCCATATTTCGGCCACATTATGGATACTGATTTAAGTGCCTTTCAAAAAACTGTCGACGTTAACATTCGTGGCTATTTCTTTATGTCTACCCAAGGCGCTAAATTGATGAAGCAAAGTGGCGGTGGATCTATTGTCAATGTGGCATCCGTTAATGGCGTTATCCCGGGTGATTATCAAGGTATATATTCGATAACCAAAGCTGCGGTAATTTCAATGACGCACGCTTTTGCCAAAGAATGTGCTCAGTTTAATATTCGAGTTAATGGGTTACTACCTGGCGGCACAGATACTAAATTTGCCTCGGCATTAGTCGACAACCCTAAAATCCTCAAACAAATGATGCATCACGTGCCAATGAAACGTGTGGCGCAGCCAGACGAAATGGCCGGCACAGTATTGTATCTCGTCTCTAACGCTTCTAGCTATACCACAGGCACCGCGATTAATGTGGATGGTGGCTATTTAATCGGTTAATTAACGAGATTATGGCAAAAGCCGTTATTAATAGCAGTCAATTCGCATCAAATAACTAAAAACAATAACCAATAAAAACCCGTGTTAGGAAAAAAATTATGAGCAGTCAAAACAGCACTATTTCAAGCAACAGCACTATTTCTAACAACAGCACTCCGAATAACACCAATAATAGTATCGATAAACTATTTGAATCTTTCAGCAGCAAAAGTTTGTCATTAAAAAATAAAACCGTGATGGCACCAATGACACGTGCCTTTTCGCCAAACTATGTGCCTACTGCAGATGTTGCGGCTTACTATCGTCGCCGCGCAGAAGGTGATGTAGGTTTAATTATTACCGAAGGTACCTTTATTTCCCATAAAGCGGCTAACGGTTATGAAAACGTGCCCGCGATTTATGGAGAGAAGGCCCTTGCAGGCTGGAAGCATGTGGTAGATGAAGTACACGCCGCTGGCGGAAAAATTGCCCCTCAGCTTTGGCATGTGGGGTCTGTCAGAAAATTAGGCATAGGTCCAGATAAAGAAGCGCCTGCCCATAGTCCGTCTGGTTTATACAAACCTGGCGCAGAAAATGGTGTCGCTATGACTCAGGCCGATATTGATGACGTTGTTGCTTCATTTGCCCAAGCAGCATTGGATGCGAAAAATATTGGATTTGATGCTATCGAAGTGCATGGGGCACATGGTTACTTAGTTGATCAGTTTTTCTGGGAAGGCACCAACCAACGCCATGATAAATATGGTGGCTCACTTGAAAATCGCACTCGTTTCGGTGTTGAGATTGTCAAAGCCATACGTTCAGCTGTAGGTGCAGACTTTACAATTATTTTCCGATTTTCTCAGTGGAAACAACAAGATTATAGCGCCAAGCTTTGCCAAACCCCTGAGGAATTAGAAACTTTCTTATGTTTACTCAGCAATGCCGGTGTCGATATATTCCACGCAAGTACCCGACGCTTTTGGGTTGCTGAGTTTAAAGGTTCAGATCTTAATTTAGCGGGCTGGACTAAAAAGCTTACCAATAAACCCGTTATTACAGTGGGTAATGTTGGTTTAGATGCTGACTTTATCGGTGAAGGTAACGCCGATCTTTCTGGCACATCTAACCCAACGGGTATTGATGAATTACTGATCCGTTTAAATAACGATGAGTTTGACTTAGTGGGTATTGGCCGCGCTTTACTCGTTGATCCGCAGTGGGTAAATAAGATTAAGTCCAATGCGATAGACGAGATTAAACCATTTAACAAAAAATCACTGATGTCGCTTAGTTGATTGTTAACTGACGACATGACCTGCGTACTGCACTGTTTGTAATGCAAAAAATGATGTTCAGATTGAAAGGGGAATAAAATGGATTTTGAATACAGTCCTAAAGTTCAGCAGCTAATGAAACGTATCAGCAAATTTATGGATTTACATATTTTTCCTAACGAAGCAGCAATGCATAAACAAGTTGAACTTGAACCTTGGTCAACCCCTCCTTTAATGGAAGAGCTCAAGGCAATCGCAAAAGCGGAAGGCTTATGGAATTTATTTTTACCGGTTACCTATGGCAAATATAGTGCAGGGTTAACCAACCTTGAATATGCACCGCTGGCAGAGTTAATGGGCCGAGTCATGTGGGCGCCTGAAGTATTTAACTGCGCTGCACCTGACACTGGCAATATGGAAGTATTAGCTCGTTACGGTAACGAAGCCCAAAAGAAACAATGGTTAGAACCATTACTTGAAGGCAAAATTCGTTCAGCTTTTGCGATGACAGAGCCAGAAGTCGCTTCAAGTGATGCGACCAATATTGAATTACGTATAGAACGTGACGGTAATGAATATGTCATTAATGGCCGTAAATTCTATATCAGTGGCGCATGCCGCAAGCAATGTGAAATTATGATTGTGATGGGTAAAACGGATCCAACAAATAGCAATCGCTACGTACAGCAGTCACAGGTGCTGGTACCAATGGATACCCCTGGTGTGACTTTAGTCAGGCCGATGAAGGTATTTGGTTTTGATGACTCGCCAGAAGGCCACGCTGAAGTCATGTTTGACAATGTCCGTGTACCTGTTGCAAACATTATTGTTGGTGAGGGCAAAGGTTTTGAAATCGCTCAAGGTCGCTTAGGCCCTGGGCGGATACATCATTGCATGCGCTCAGTTGGCATCGCCCAGCGGGCTTTAGATTTAATGTGTAAACGTGTCAGTGAACGCATTGTGTTTGGTCAGCCGATGATAAAACAACAATCGGTACGTGAAGATATTGCAAAGTCAGCCTGTCAGATTGAACAAGCGCGATTGATGACGTTAAAAGCAGCCCAAAAAATGGACACCGAAGGCAATAAAGCCGCTAAAGATTTAATCGCCATGATTAAAATTGTTGCCCCGAATATGTCCCTTGATGTCATCGACCGTGCAATCCAATGCCATGGGGCTGTGGGTGTTAGCCAAGATACATTTTTAGCTCATGCTTGGGCTGGGCAACGAACCTTACGTTTAGCTGATGGACCCGATCAGGTGCATATGATGCAACTGGGACGTGACTTAGTTAAGAAGGTAGCGAATTAACATCTGGCATCACCTGACTGTAATCAAAAGGGTGAAGTGGTTTTGATTCGCGACACTAAATTAAGTTAACTATTGACCCTAAGTGGTCTAAAAGAGAATTGCCAATGTTAGACGATAATTTAATAGACCTTAAACAATTAACTCAGTATCTAGAGCGCCATATTGCGGGTTTTAAGGGTCCCATTACGCTTGAAAAGTTTGCCGGTGGCCAGTCTAACCCGACGTTTAAATTGCAAGCGGCAACAGGTAACTATGTGCTGCGCAGGCAACCACCTGGCAAGTTGCTAAAGTCAGCCCATGCTGTGGATCGCGAATATAAAGTGATCAAAGCATTGCAAGATACTAAGGTGCCAGTCGCAAAGGTATATCACTTATGTGAGGACCCAAACATCATCGGCTCGATGTTCTATGTGATGGAGTATTGCGATGGCACTGTGTATTGGAGTGCATCTTTATCTGACATAGCCACGAATGAGCAACGTACAGCAATGTATGATGAAATGAACAAAGTATTGGTAGCGCTGCATAGTGTTGATGTCGAGCAGGTAGGGTTAAGTGATTATGGTAAAGCAGGTAACTATTTTGAGCGTCAATTAGCCCGTTGGACTTCTCAATACCGCCAGACTGAAATTACCCCCATTAAAGCGATGAATGATCTAAGCCAATGGCTAGAAGCGAATTTACCTAATGATGACGGTCGAAGCTGTCTAGTCCATGGCGATTTTCGCCTAGACAATATGATGTTTGCCAAAGACTCAGCCAAGGTCATTGCACTGCTTGATTGGGAATTATCAACGTTAGGCCACCCGTATGCTGATTTAGCTTATCAATGTATGCAACTAAGAATGCCTGCAGGTATGGGTAGCATCGACGGATTGAAAGGTGTCGATCGTACTAGTTTAGGTATCCCTACCGAAGAGGAATATGTAGCCCGATATTGTCAAAGAATGGGTATCGAGCGCATTGAAAATTGGGTGTTTTATCTCGCATTTAGTTTCTTCAGGTTAGCCGCTATTGCTCAAGGCGTTGCTAAACGCGCATCCCAAGGCAATGCATCAAACGAAAATGCTAATAAAGTCGGCGCATTTGTCGAACCGTTAGCAAAAATGGCCCTACAAGTAATCGCCCAAAAATAACTTGCAGCTTTCACTGCTATAACCAAATAAACCACGAATTACAGGAGTTATCTCATGGATCCATTATTAGATTTTAGCGGTAAAGTCGCCATCATAACCGGGGCGGCACAAGGTTTTGGACAACTACTTGCCCAAGAACTAGCAATTCGCGGCGCTAAACTAGTGATCAGCGATATCAATGAAGCAGGTGTTCATAAAGTGGCAGATGATATTGCGGCAACAGGCGCAGAAATTCTAGCCATGAAATGCGATGTTTCAAAAAATGACCATTGTAAATTAATGGTAGACACTGCCATGGAGGTATTTGGTCGTGTAGATATTGGAGTCAATAACGCCGGGGTTGCCCATGAGTTTATGCCGTTTCATCAGATAGATGAATCTATTATGGATAGCCAATTTGCGGTAAACGTTAAAGGTGTGCAATTTGGCATGCGTCATCAAATACAACAAATGCTGACCCAAGGAGAAGGGGTCATTCTTAATGTCAGTTCTATGGCGGGTATTGGCGGCGCGGCATTAGGCAGTGCTTATTCAATGGCAAAACATGCGGTTATTGGCTTAACCAAAACCGCTGCGGTTGAATATGGCCGCGCCAATATACGGGTTAATGCAATTTGTCCATTCTTTACGCTAACCCCTATGGTCACCAATTTTGCAGATGCTGAGCAGCAACAAAAAATGAGCCGCGGCGCACCTATGAAACGCCTCGGTGAGCCCAAAGAAATAGTCGCGGTGATGTTGATGATGCTATCGCCAGCAAATACCTATATGACAGGCCAATGTATCGCAGTAGATGGCGGAGTATCAGCCCTTTAAAAGGCAACTTTTAGCCAGAGTGAGTTAGTCACGCTTAGGGAATCACTGTTTTACAGGATTTACAGCGAGTTTTTGACCAATAAAGAGAACAAATTATGCCAGCTAGTTTAATGAATCAACGCGATCTTGAATTTATGCTTTATGAACTGTTTGATAGTGAGGCTTTGATTACCCGTGAGCGTTACCAAGATCATGATCGACAAACATTTAATGAAGTCGTTAATACCGCTAAAGCCATTGCAGAGAAGCATTTTCTTCCCATTCGCCAAAAGTTAGATACACATCAACCGACATTTGATGGCACTAAAGTGCATCTCATACCTGAATTAAAACCTGCTATTGATGCCGTCAATGAATCAGGTATTGCTGCAGCCACCGCAGATTACGATGTCGGTGGAATGCAACTGCCGCCAATTGTCGCCAGTGCAGCTGGCGCTTATCTTAGTGTGGCTGGGGGCGTAGGTATGGGTTACAACATGCTAACAACGGCAAACGCCAATTTACTTGAAGCCCACGGCAGTGATGAACTGATTGAAACCTGGGTTAAACCAATGCGTGAAGGTCGCTTCATGGGTACCATGGCGATGACTGAACCGGGAAGTGGCTCTGGTTTAGGGGATTTAACCACCAAAGCGATTAAAGCTGAAGATGGCAGTTATCGCATAACGGGTAATAAAATATTTATTTCGGGCGGTGATCACGATCTCAGTGAAAATATCGTCCATTTGGTGCTTGCCCGTCTCCGTGGCGCACCGCAAGGGGTAAAAGGTATTTCACTTTTTGTCGTCCCTAAATTTTTATTAAATGAAGACGGCGCAATCGGTAACGATAATGAAGTGGCATTGGCAGGATTATTTCATAAAATGGGCGGCCGGGCGCAAACCTCAACGGCGCTGAGTTTTGGTGAAAAAAATGGTTCAATAGGTTACTTGGTGGGTGAAGAACATTGCGGTTTGAAATACATGTTTCACATGATGAATGAAGCCCGCATCATGGTCGGCATGAGTGGCGCTGTACTTGCTGTCGCCGGTTATCAGTACTCAGTTGATTATGCCAAAAACCGTCCACAAGGTCGTTTACCTTCTTGTAAAGACCCGTTATCCCCTATGGTCAATATTATTGAGCATGCAGATGTAAAACGTATGCTATTAGCGCAAAAGGCCATTGCAGAAGGTGCTTTATCATTAGTGTTATACGGCACCCAATTAAGTGATGACGAGAAAACAGCGCCAACCATAGAGCAACGACAATATGCTCACACGCTATTAGACTTTTTAACCCCCATCATTAAAACCTGGCCATCTGAATATGGGCCTAAAGCCAACTCCTATGCGATTCAGGTAATGGGAGGCCATGGTTATATTAATGAGCATCCTGTGGAAATGTTCTATCGTGATAACCGTCTTAATCCGATACACGAAGGCACAACAGGCATTCAATCATTAGATTTAATGACCCGCAAAGTGCCTATGAACAAGATGCAGGGTTATATAGCAACATTGGACGAAATAACTAAAACCATTGCTGTAGCAAAAAAACACCCAAATTTAAAAGTGTTTTCGAGTCAGTTAAGTGATGCAGTAAGGTTATTAAAAATTACTACTGACTCAGTATTAACGGCAATGTCGACTGAAAATATAGACTTAGCATTAGCCAATTCAGTTAAATATCTGGAATTGTTTGGCAACATTATTATTGCATGGCTATGGTTAAAACAAGCGATAGTAGCCACAGAAGCACTCAGTAAAAAGCCGCATCAAGCAGATGAAAACTTTTATCAAGGTAAGCTGCAGGCTCAGCAATATTTTTATCGGTTTGAATTACCGAAAATCGAGCTGTGGTCTACTATTTTGTTAACCTCTGACAGTACGAGTTTTGATATGCAGCCAGAATGGTTTTAGCTGGTTGTTAAGGTTGTCTATATAACCTACTGATATTATAGTTTTTAATTTACATTCGTGAAAGCATGGCTGATTGTATCAGTCATGCTTTTTTTTATTTGAAGTTTTCCTTTTCCCTAAACTCACGCGCTAAATATTCTCACATACTATTCGTTACGTTAATGTAAAGGTATCAAATCTATTCATTTGTGTAATTTTATTGGCCACATTAGCATGAGTTAATGCTTAATTTTTATTCATTAATTAAATGTGACAAGGGAATGACAACATAATGCCAACAGTAATTAATAGAGAAGACATTGCAAAGTATATTGGCTTTCAAGCTGAGGCTACTGATTGGCATACCATTACTCAAGAGCAAATAAACCAATTTGCAGATTGCACGCTCGATCATCAGTTTATCCATGTTGATGAACAAAAAGCCAAATCGACACAGTTCGGCTGCACCATTGCTCATGGTTTTTTATCTTTGTCTATGCTGTCTCATTTTGCCGAAGACTTCAGCGTCATCATCGATGGTTTTTATATGGGCTTAAATGCAGGTTTCGATAAAGTGCGATTTTTACAACCTGTAACGGTTAACAGTCGTGTTCGTGCTTTTGCAAAAACCTTATCTATTGAACAGAAAAAACCAGGACAATTTAGATTATCTACCGAAGTAACAATAGAAATAGAAGGCTGTGATACACCA
Organism: Shewanella sp. 10N.286.48.A6; assembly: GCF_002873135.1. GTDB lineage: Bacteria > Pseudomonadota > Gammaproteobacteria > Enterobacterales > Shewanellaceae > Shewanella. Next base: position 32,802 of record NZ_MCVI01000038.1, on the reverse strand, counting down.
GCGCTGGTTGCTCAATGGATATCTGTGCAAATGGTTATATAAAGGATTTTCCTTTAAACAATAATAACAATAGTGAAATTGAAAATTAGGAAAACAGTATGACGATGAGTTTTATAGGAAAAGTGGCTATAGTTACTGGAGCTGGAAATGGTTTGGGCCGTTCGCACGCATTAGAGTTAGCCAGAAGAGGTGCCAAGGTGGTGGTTAACGATTTAGGCGGCGCTCGAGATGGCAGCGGCGCTTCAAGTGCAGCCTCTCAAGAAGTGGTTAGATTGATTGAGACTATGGGCGGAGAAGCCATAAGCCATGGTGCTAATGTGGCTAATTTTAACGAAGTGGAAGACATGGTGCAGCAGGCCATGGCGAAGTGGGGGCGGGTTGATATTCTTATCAACAATGCTGGTATCTTACGCGATAAATCATTTTCTAAAATGCTCCTAGATGACTTCAAGTTAGTGATGGATGTCCACGTTATGGGATCAGTGAACTGCACTAAAGCGGTTTGGGAAATCATGAAACAGCAAAATTATGGCCGTATTGTGATGACCACATCCTCAAGTGGCATGTACGGTAACTTTGGCCAGTCAAATTATGGCGCGGCGAAAATGGCGGTGTTAGGTTTGATGAATACCTTAGTACTTGAAGGCGCTAAAAATAACATTCGAATTAATGCGTTAGCGCCTACTGCAGGTACACGAATGACGGAAGATTTAATGCCAGAAGAAATTGTAAAAGCATTCGCACCTGAGGCGGTAACTGCTGGGATGCTAACCTTATGTGATGATGAAGCGCCTAATCGATTCATTTTATGTGCCGGAGCTGGCGGGTATTCTAGCGCAAGCATCTTTGAAACGGACGGGTGCTTTTTACCTCAATCTTCACAAACCCCAGAACAAGTCCGTGCTCATTGGGATGAGTTAACGGCGCAAGAAAGCCAAACAGAACTCACTTCAGGCGCCAAGCAAGGTGAGAAATTTGTTATGAAAGCAATGGCGTTTATGCAATCTCAGCACTAATTCTTAAACTAATAATTTTACATACAATCATAATAAATTTAGCGACTCAGTTTTGTTTGCTTTATACCGAACCTAACAATATAAAAACTAAAATAATTAAAATAAGAGAGGGGATTTATGAGAGAAGCCGTCATAGTTTCAGCTGCACGTTCACCGATAGGCAAAGCTTATCGGGGCGCTTTTAACGATCTTTCTGCGCCGACTTTAGCAGCTGCTACGGTCACAGCCGCCATAGAACGAGCTGGAATTGAGCCAAGTGATATTGATGACTGCATCTTTGGCGTGGTGTTAACTCAGGGCAATCAAGGAATGAATTTTGGCCGTCAGGTTGCCATGGCGGCTAATTTACCCGTTTCAGTTCCCGGAATGACAATTGATCGTCAATGTTCTTCAGGCTTAATGTCGATTTCAATCGCGGCCAACCAAATTGTCTGTGATGGTTCGCAAATCGTTGTCGCAGGGGGCTGTGAATCACTGAGTTTAGTGCAAAACGATAAAATAAATAGCTACAGGGTAGTTGATCCAAACGTAAAAGCTTATCGCCCCGCCATTTATATGCCGATGCTTGATACTGCTGAAGTAGTCGCAAAGCGTTATAACATTTCTAGAGAACAACAAGACCACTACGCTTTATTATCACAACAACGTATTGCAGCAGCGCAAGCGGCTGGAAAGTTTGATGATGAGATAGTGCCAGTAACTTGCACTAAATTAGTCATGGATAAACAAACTGGCGCCATTACTCAGCAACAAGTCACTTTGTCTAAAGATGAAGGCAATCGTCCATCAACCAATTTAGCGGGTTTATCGGGTTTAAAAGTCGTTAAAGACAATGGCTCCATAACTGGCGGTAACGCATCACAGTTATCAGATGGCGCTGCTGCAGTGGTTGTTATGGAGCGTGAACTCGCCAAAGAGCGAGGTCTTGAACCATTAGGGGTTTATCGCGGTTTAGTGGTGACAGGCTGTGAACCCGATGAAATGGGTATTGGTCCTATTTATGCTATACCTAAATTGCTCGAGCGACATGGTTTAAGCATGGATGACATTGGTCTATGGGAAATTAACGAAGCTTTTGCAGTACAAGTTCTCTATTGCGCCCAGACATTAGGGATACCAGAAGATCGATTAAACGTTAACGGTGGTGCCATTTCTATTGGCCACCCCTACGGTATGAGTGGAACACGGATGGTGATGCACGCGTTAATTGAGGGGAAACGTCGCGGGGTTAAATACGTAGTCATCAGTATGTGTATTGGCGGCGGACAAGGTGCAGCAGGATTGTTTGAAGTGCTCTAAGGTTTAACAATAATAAATTAAGAGGCAAGTATTATGGAAAAGATTTGGCTTGAAAAAAGTTACCCACCTGGAGTTGAGTTTGAAATTGATCCAGATAAATACAACTCATTAGCTGAGCTGTTTTTTAAATATACCAAGTTATATAAAGACAACACGGCATTCGTTAATATGGACGTCGCCATTAGTTATCAACAACTTGAACAACAGGCCACTGATTTTGCCGCCTATTTACAACATGAATTAGGCTTAGTTAAGGGTGATAAATTTGCCATTATGATCCCTAATTTATTGCAATATCCCATCGCTTTATTTGGTGCGCTGATTGCGGGACTTACGGTCGTCAATGTTAACCCACTTTATACGCCGCGGGAGCTGGAGCATCAATTAAAGGATTCAGGCACTAAAGCTATCCTCATACTCGAAAACTTTGCCAATGTACTACAAGCCGTTATTGATAAGACCGCTGTAGAACAAGTGATTATCACTGCTGTAGGTGACCGCTTAGGAACAATTAAAGGTGCTTTAATTAATACCGCGCTAAGACATGTAAAAAAACAAGTCCCAGAATATAACTTACCTCAAGCAATAAAATTTAATAAAGCCTTAGCTTTAGGCAGTAAATTATCTTTTACTCCAGTTGAAATTGTCGGTGCTGATTTAGCTTTTTTACAATACACCGGCGGCACGACAGGCCCATCAAAAGGGGCTATGTTAACCCACCGTAATATGGTGGCAAATATAGAGCAATCTAAAGCTGTAACTAAGAATGTTTATGAAATAGGTAAAGAAATCATGATTACGGCTTTGCCGCTTTATCATATCTTTGCGCTTACATCGAACTGCCTAGCCTTTATGCCTTTTGGTGGTAAAAATATTCTAATCACCAATCCACGTGATATGGACGGCTTTGTTAAAGAGTTAGCTAAATATCCTTTTACTGCTATTACAGGGGTGAATACCTTATTCAATGGCTTATTACATACCTCAGGTTTTGACAAACTAGATTTTAGTTCTCTTAAAATGGGCTTTGGTGGCGGTATGTCAGTCCAACGGCCCGTCGCAGAACTGTGGGAAAAAGTAACTAAGACTCGCTTATTAGAAGGTTATGGATTAACAGAATGCGCCCCATTAGTCACCATGAGCCCATATAACCAACAAAGTTATAACGGTTCCATTGGCGTGCCAGCCTCGTCAACGGATATCCGCTTAGTAGGCCCCAATGGTGAAGACGTTGCCAATGGTGAGCCCGGTGAAATGTGGGTTAAAGGCCCACAAGTGATGAAGGGTTATCATAATCGCCAAGATGCTACTGATGAAATCCTTATCGATGGTTGGTTAGCAACCGGCGATATTGCCACCATGGATGAAAATGGCTTTTTTACCATTGTTGACCGTAAAAAGGACATGATTATTGTCTCCGGCTTTAACGTTTTCCCTAACGAAATTGAAGAAGTACTCGTTAGCCATGAAGGCATATTAGAAGCCGCTGCTGTTGCAGCGCCAAGTGATGCATCTGGAGAAATGGTCAAAGTGTTTGTGGTTAGAAAAGATCCTGATTTAGACGAAGCCGCGGTATATGAGCACTGCTCTGAATTACTGACTAATTATAAGCGCCCTAAAGAAGTGACCTTCTTAGATGAATTACCTAAAAGTAATGTCGGTAAAGTACTTAGAAAAGAGCTTCGTTCTTAGTCAATAACCTAGTAGTAAGATTGCATTTGAATTTAACGTTTTAAATTTCAATACTTTAATAGCAGATCAGGGGCATAATGACCTGATCTGTTTCCCGCTGCCATGATTTAGCAATCATTATAGATATTCATTAATGACAAAGCTTAGTTTCTTAGTGTGACCCACCTGAAAAATAACAAGAAATACAGGAACAAATATATGAAATTTAAAAAACTGCCCATAAGCCAACTGTCAGTTTCTATTATGCTATTTTTAGCAGGCTCAGTAACGTTACAAGCTAATGATTTAGCAGAGGTGGGTATTGAATTAGATGCAGCTAAAGCTGCTATTAATATTGATGAAAACAGCTTTAGCTGTATCCGCGATATGACACCAGTAAGGCATTTTTATGTGGACAACATACTTGGTGATCTTGACGCAACATTGGCAGTAGCCAATGCCCCTGAGGGAGCAAAATATCCTCCAGGCTCAGTAGTACAGTTGGTACCAACAGAAGTGATGGTAAAAGGCAAGGCGGGTTCATCTCCTGTCACAGGTGATTGGGAATTTTTTGAGTTAGAAGTCAGTGAGGACGGCTCAAAAATAGTTAATCGCGGCTTTGTTGATGTCAATAACCGTTTTGGCGGCAATTGTTTTACTTGTCATTTACCTGCTCGCGATAAGTGGGACTTTATCTGTGAATCAGATCATGGTTGTGAACCCATTCCAATCGATCACAGCATGACGGGTGCGCTGCAACGCTCAGATCCTCGCTGCGGCGAAGAAGCACTTGAATCTGGCGACAGTATGGCGTTATTTAAATTAAAAACCATGGTGGTTATTGGTTCGGTTAAAAAGTGGTTTGAAGACCTTTTTTAACCACACTGCTATTAAGAGTAAAGTGAATAAGCTTTGCTCTTTTTTATGGAAATTTTAAAAGTAAGATTAACCAAGTCAGGGATGAACATGAATGAAGTCAAAACCCATTACCGAAATTGTAATATTTGTGAAGCCATGTGTGGCTTGGAAATTAAATATCAAGACAAACAAATCTTATCGATAAAGGGCGATCAAAACGATCCTTTTAGTAAAGGTTACAATTGCCCTAAAGCCACCGCGTTAGAAGATTTTTATTACGACAAAGATCGTTTAAAAACCCCCATTAAACGTACTACATCAGGTTGGGTTGATATCTCATGGGAAGAGGCATTTGATGAAATAACCGAGAAATTCAAAGCGATTCAACATAAACATGGCAAAAACGCATTGGCAGTTTATTTGGGCAACCCTAATGCCCACAGCCTTGGCAATGCCATGATGCTAAAACCCTTTTCAAAGTCTTTGGGCACCATAAACCGTTTTAGCTCAGCTTCGGCTGATCAATTACCCCATCATGTAGCATCTAACTTCATGTTTGGTGCCGGTATGTTAATCCCAGTACCAGACATTGATCGCACCGACTTTATGCTAATTATTGGTGGTAACCCTGTTGTGTCAAACGGCAGCATGATGACAGCGCCAAATGTTATCGGGCGCATGAAGGCGATTCAAAAAAGAGATGGTAAGGTTGTCGTCGTCGATCCTAAGTGTTCACGTACCGCTAAAATTGCCGATCAGCATCTGTTTATTCGCCCAGAAAAAGACGCTTTACTGCTATTTGCGCTGATCCATTGTGTATTTGCGTCTAACAAAGTGAATTTACGTCACTTAGCCGCCATGACTGATGGTGTTGAGACACTTGAATCTGTCGCAAAAGACTATGCGCCTGAAGATGTTGCTGAATTTGTTGGCATCGATGCACAGAGTATTCGCCAGCTAGCTGCTGATATGACCGCCGCAGATTCAGCCGTTTGTTATAGCCGTATGGGCGCCTCAACACAAACCTTTGGTGGTTTATGCCAATGGTTAACCAATGTACTGAATATCATCACAGGTAATTTTGATCGTGCTGGTGGCGCTATGTTTCCTCAGCCTGCTTATGATTTACTAAGAAACCACGTAAAAGGGCATAAATCATCATTTGGCCAATATCACTCTCGGGTTAGAAAGCTGCCATTTTTTAACGGGGAATTCCCAGTCTCCACCTTGGCTGAAGAAATACAAACACCAGGTGAAGGTCAAATAAAGAGTTTGATTACTATTGCGGGCAATCCGGTACTGTCTGCGCCCAATGGCAAGCAATTAGCGGATGCATTTACTAAGTTGGATTACATGGTGTCGGTGGATATCTACCTTAATGAAACCACAAAATACGCCGATATTATTCTACCCGGCACCACTGGCGTTGAAAATTCGCATTTTGATATCTTCTTTAACTCTTTTTCAGTAAGGAACACGGTTAAATACTCAGCGCCATTGTTTGAAAAAAATGCTAATCAGCGTAGTGACTGGCAAATTTTAAAAGAAATATCATCACGTATGACCAATACCCCCATGGATCCTTATCCCCCTGAGATGATCTTAGATAGGGAATTAACCCAAGGGCCTTATGGCGAAGAAGGTATGAGTTTACAAAAGCTGATTGATAATCCACATGGGATTGATATGGGCCCATTGATGCCGTGTATTGAGCAAAGGATTAAAACGGCTACAGGTAAAATAGACTTAGCGCCGCTAATATACCTCGATGATTTATCACGCTTAAATGCGCTGATGGCCACTGCGCCAAGAGATCAAACATATCCATTTGATTTAATTGGCCGCCGTTTAGTGAAAAGTCACAATACCTGGACGCAAAACTCGGCGCGTTTAGTTAAAGGTAAAAATCCCTGCACCTTAGAGATCCATAGCCAAGATGCGCAAACCCTCGGTATTAAACAAGGACAATTGCTTAAGGTGAGTTCTCGGGTGGGTGAAATCCACATAGAAGCCGCAATTACCAATGACATTCTCCAAGGCGTGGTGTGTATGCCTCAAGGTTGGGGGCATAATCAACAAGGTACACGCATGTCAGTTGCAGCAACACAGGCGGGTGTCAGTATGAATGACTTAACGGATGCAAGTAAGGTCGACACGTTAACGGGTAATGCCGTACTTAATGGTATACCCGTTGCTATTGAACTTGCGTAACTGTAGGGGAAACATGACAGATGAAATACTTTACACCGTTATTTGTTTTTATTGCTGGTTGGATACTCTTAATATTTAGTGATACTTTGGCGACAATTGATCTTGTTAATGGTTTGCTGCAATTACTCATGTTCACCTTGGTGGTATGTATACCTACATGGCGTACAGGCCGAATGTCCTAGGTTGATATAGGTTGGCCATGGGGCTCACACTCATTGGTATTATGACTTGGTGTTACAGTGACGGCGATTCAACCCGTGTCGCATTAGTCAGTATGGCTTATATTTTTGCTGGTAGCCGAATGAGGTTTGGGGCGTTAAAACTGTGGACATCAGGTCACCTGCAAAAAGAATTGCCACGTTATGAATACCAAAAACGTTGCTGGCAAAAAGCAGGTAAAACTAACGTGGCGTTAGCGCAGCAAATAGAGGCGATAATACAAGGTTTGGCCAATGCGTCGTATTTGGCATTACCTGCATTTATTATTGCAGCAATACAGGCGCGCAAATTTCTATATTTGAGATTATCGGTATTATTGTGTGGCTGGCTGCATTTGCGATGGAAACTATTGCCGATATACAAAAGTTAGCTTTTTTGAAAGCAATGAAATCGACAGGGATTAACAATCAAGTTTGTAATGTGGGCTTATGGCGATTTAGTCGTCATCCCAATTATTTTGCTGAATGGATGGTGTGGAATGGATTAGTCATTGCCGCTATTCCATCATGGCTAGCTTTATAGCAACAAGAATCGGTGGTTATATGTGGATTATTAGGTGTAGGTTTACTGATCACCTCCAAAATAATGCACACCACCTTAGTTGTTTATACTGGCGCAGTGCCTTCTGATTTCTATTCAGTGCAAAAACGCCCTGAATATAAGGCCTACCAACAAACAACTAATATCTTTTCCCTGGACCGAATAAGACACGGTAAATAAAACGCTAACTAAAAATAGCACTAGAACTAAAACTAACAATATAACTATCACCAATAGGTAAAAGTATGTTTAAAAGTACTGACAACTATATTGCGTCAAGTGATCTCACTATGGCTGTGAATGCCGCAATAGCATTAGAAAAACCGTTATTGATTAAGGGCGAGCCGGGTACCGGTAAAACTCAATTAGCGGAAGAGTTAGCTAAATTTTTAAATTGTAAGTTGTATCAGTGGCACATTAAGTCGACGACTAAAGCGCAGCAAGGATTGTACGAATACGATGCGGTGTCACGCCTTAGAGACAGTCAGTTAGGTGACGCACGTGTGCATGATATTTCAAACTATATCGTTAAAGGTAAGTTATGGCAGGCTTTTGAAGAAGAGCAAAGACCCATCTTACTTATCGATGAAATTGATAAAGCTGACATCGAATTTCCCAACGATTTACTGCAAGAATTAGACAAGATGGAGTTTCATGTTTATGAAACTCAGCAAGTGATCAAAGCTAAACAGCGTCCGATTATCATCATTACCTCAAACAACGAAAAAGAACTGCCAGATGCCTTTTTAAGACGCTGCTTTTTCCATTACATTAAATTCCCCACCAAAGTCGAAATGGAAAAAATCATCGATGTGCATCATCCAGATGTGAAACAAGAACTACTCAAGCAAAGCTTAGAAGTATTTTTTGACCTACGAGAAGTGAATGGCATTAAGAAAAAGCCGTCTACTTCTGAACTGATTGATTGGATCAAGCTATTAATATCAGATGATATTTCTCAAGCGAGTCTATTGGATAAAAATTCTGACGTTATTCCGTTATTTGGTGCGCTGCTTAAAAATGAACAAGATGTGTCATTGCTTGAAAAACTCGCTTTTATGAGTCGTAGAAACCGCTAATCGCTAAAGAAAGGTAGTGAAATCATGTTTATTGATTTTTTTCTTACGTTGAAAAAACATAACGTACCTTGCAGTTTGCGGGAGTTATTAGATCTTATTGCCTTATTAAAAAAAGGCGTGGTGTTTGCAAGCGTTGAAGATTTTTATAATTTGGCCAAAATCGTGATGGTAAAAGACGAAATTTACTATGACAAATATGACAACGCTTTTGCGGAATACTTTAAAGGCATAGAAAGCATTAATGTGTTTGATCAAATCTTGCCTGAAGATTGGTTACGTAAAGAATTTGAAAAGCATTTAAGTGATGAAGAAAAGCAAAAGCTGAAAGCCTTAGGTGGCCTCGAACAGCTAATGAAGGCATTAAAAGAGCGACTTGAAGAACAGAAAAAACGCCATGCTGGTGGCAATAAATGGATCGGTACCGGTGGAACATCACCTTTTGGTGCTTATGGCTATAATCCTGAAGGCATAAGAGTGGGGCAAGAGGGTAACCGTAATAACAGCGCGGTTAAAGTCTGGGATAAACGTGAGTTTAAAAACTTCGACCAAGACCGAGAGCTAGGTACCCGTAATATCAAGTTAGCATTAAAAAAATTACGTAAATTTGCCCGAACTGGTGCCAGTGAAAAGTTAGATATAAACACCACTATTCGCTCCACTGCTCAAAATGGTGGCTTGTTAGATGTACACATGGAGCCTGAGCGTCACAATGCGGTAAAAGTGCTAATGTTTTTTGATGTTGGCGGCTCAATGGATGATTACATTCAAACCTGTGAAGAGCTTTTTTCAGCCGCCCATACTGAATTCAAACAATTAAAATTTTTCTATTTTCATAATTGTTTATATGACAAAGTATGGCAAGACAACAGCAGACGCTATCAACAAACAATTGACCTTGAAGAAGTCATCAGAACATACGGATCAGATTATAAAGTCATATTTGTCGGCGATGCGACAATGGGGCCTTATGAAATTGTCGCCCGCGGTGGCAGTGTTGAACACTGGAACGAGAAACCTGGCAGTGATTATATGAATCGGCTATTAGGCCACTTCAATAAAGTGACCTGGTTAAATCCACAACCCCAGCAGCATTGGTCTTATCATCAGTCGATATCGATAATTCAGCAGTTAATGGATAACAAAATGTACCCGCTAACGGTAGATGGTATTGGTAGGGCGATTAAGGAACTGAGTTAACTCGCGATATAAAATCGACAAACTACAGCTTCATATTGAGCTAAAATAATTCAAGGAAGAAATAAGTGGCTTTTGTGAGGTATCACAAAAACCGTATTTAAAATTATGATTATAAAAGAGATTAATATCACCCAAAAAGCCATTGAGCTGTTTTTAATCGCCATTGTTGTCAGTGTTTTTCTAAATGACATTATCATTAATGAACATACCTTAGCCGCTAACCATCTTTGGTATTTAGCCTTAGCGGTTATCATATTAAGCCTATATCGGCTAGATATCCGCCCCAACAAACAAAATAAAATTCACCATCAAGGTTTAAAAAAAACAGGTATTTATAGTCTACTGTTTATTGCAATTTACCTTTGTGGTCCACTCGCCACAGCAAGATATGGTCATGTTTTACTGACTACGCTAGGTAAATATGAGCATGTTAACCATGAGTTCATTGTTAAATATGTGAGTACAGCCTATAGCAGTCAATATTGTACTGGCGCTGTTTACATTAAAAGTTACCAATTATTCGGCAATGACCGTATATGCGGGGTACCTAAATCGCTTTGGTTTAGGTTAAAAAAAGGTGATACTTTAACCGTTAAAGGTAGACAAACTAGCCTAGCGTTTGAATATCAGACCGTACAGTTAATCAACAACACTAGCGGAAGCTAACCGCTGTAACAACAAGGTTTTATGAATAAGGATTAGGTGTGAATAACATACAAAAAATAGCTGGCGTTGCTGCACTTTTTGAAGCTGTTATTTACATATCAGCTTTTATATTTTTTGGTGCGTGTTGGGATTACCCAGTCAGTGCAGGTGATACACAAAAACTCAGTTATCTAATTCATCATCAATCAATTTTATCAATCGTTAATTTTGTTATGTATGTCGCTTTTGGGCTTTTTTTAGCCATATTAGTTATAGCGATCCATCAACGGATGAAAACCAAAGCGCCTCTTTTGTCACAAACGGCTACAGTCTTCGGTATTATTTGGGTTGGCCTTGTCATCGCAAGTGGCATGATTGCAAATGTTGGATTAGCAGCTGTTATCGATTTGTCAGCCCAAAATCCACAGCAAGCAATGACCCTTTTAATGGTTATAAACACAATCGTTGAGGCTTTTGGAGGCGGCAACGAAATTGTCGGCGGCTTATGGGTTCTATTATTGAGTGTTGCAGGGTTAAAAGCGATTGAATTACCGAAATGGTTACACTATTTCGGACTATTAATTGGAACTGTCGGTGTTCTTACAATTTATCCTGCTGAAATCCTCACTGAAATATTTGGCTTAAGCCAAATAGTGTGGTTCTCTTGGCTAGGTATGGCAATGCTTGTAAACCTTAACAGCGAATAGGGCGTTCAAACGGCTGAATGACCATTGCAGTCACTAAGTAAATTACTATGGAGTTAACTTTAAAGATAAATATGCAAAAAGTTTCGCACCTTGTAGTAAATAAAAATAGGCCGCCAGAAGCTAAGACTATTGTTAGTTTTACTTTATAAATATAGCTGACTAATTTAGCTGCTATTAAGTAATAACATTATTAATACCATTAGCGTTGTTACCAGTCTTTGACTATGGCCTTAATCATATTGGCAGTATTTTGTGGTTGCTCTAGGGGGAACATATGACCACCATTGGGCATCATGGAAACTTCAATGTTGTTTAAGTTTGCAAAGCGAGTGAAATACTTAACCGGGAATACGTCAGTTTTTTCGCCATAAATAAGTGCAGCTGGGACCTTAAGTTGGTTTTTATATCTGGCTAAGTTACAAGGTAAATGTCTGAAAATATCGGCTTCAACTTCGGGGGTAAAGCTTAATTCTAAGCGTTTATTGCGCTGGGTTACACCATGGTCAACGTAATCTTTTAAACACCTTGGATCAAAGTTTTTAAATAAATTTTTCTGTGCGAAGTAACCAACTAAGTTAGTGTTTAGCGGCCAATGACGTTGACGGTTTTGTGCCCGGCCTGCAGGAGACCATTTATCAATAAGACGAGTCTTTTTAACAACTTTAAGCACATGACTGAAAGGACCTGTCACCACAGGCGGATCTAACATGATTACACCACGAAACAACTCTGGATGTTGGCATGCTGCAAGAAATGACAGAATGCCACCAAATGAATGACCAATACATATCACTTTTTCATCTTGCTGTTTTAAATAATCAAGCAACTCAGTAACCAAGTGCTGCCAATTAGTGTGTATAGGGTATTTATGATTATGCCCATATTGATCATGAGCAATGGTACTGAACTTTTCATTAAATTCACCGAGAAATGTTTTATAACTTCCTGCAGGAAATCCATTGGCGTGAACGAGGTTAATCAGTGGCTTGGTCATAGTTACTTCATACCATGTTTGATTACTTTTGGTTTAAAATCTTTTTATAAAATCTTGTTATAAAAGCTTTTATAAAAAGGCTATTGTCGATTTAAACACTGTTTGGTTAATTCAATCGAGCAATAGCCCTACAGCGAGTTAGAATATTTTTGAATTATCAATTGGTGTTAGCTCTTGAAACTCTGGTGCTCGTTTTTGCGCTTTGGCAGTAAAAGTTTCCATCATGTCATTTTGCGGTTGGAACATACCACTTTGCCAAGCTGCCATATAATTTAAGCTGTCTGCTACAGAATGATCGCGGCCATAATTTATCATCTCTTTACAGCCTGCTACCGCCAATGGTGAGCGAGCAGCAATTTCAGCTGCTATTGCCATTACGCCTGTTAACATGCTTTGTTGATCTTCAAATACCTGATTAACCAGACCTGCATCTTTGGCTTCATTGGCTGGCATTCTGCGACCGGTATAGGCTAATTCTTTAACTAAACCCATTGAGATTAATTTAGGTAAACGCTGTAATGTGCCTAAGTCAGCGGTCATGCCTAATTTAGTTTCTTCAATACTGAAAAAAGCATCACTGGTACAATAACGACAATCAGCAGCGCTGACCATATCAACCGCGCCACCAATACAACCACCTTGAACGGCCATTAATACTGGCATTCTGGCACTTTCTAATACGTTGAAGCACTCTTGTAGCCTTAATACTAAGCGGCGTAATTGCTCATGTTTACGGCCTAATTCAATATTCTTATCATTATTACTTTGGGTAAAAACGGCTAGATCCATTCCTGCACAGAAATGTTTACCTGTTGATGAAATAACAATGACACGAGCAGCAGCTTGATCATTTATCTGTTGAATCACTTTTGGGAATTCATCCCAAAAATCAATATTCATTGAATTAAATTCATCAGGACGATTAAGCTTGATATGAGCAATTTTAGCGTTAACTTCTACAGTCAAACTGTTAAACTTTTCATTGTTATTCATCGTATTAACCTTATAAAATTAACGTGCTTTGGGCATCGATTTCTATCGCGCTATCTAACGCGGCAAGGATTGCGTGACGTTCTTTTAGTTTGGTGCCGTGATGTGATTTCATATCAAGAGATTGCATATGCTTAGCCACTGCATAGGCAGTTGCCATCAGGTGCTCAGGTTCAACAACTTGATCAAGAAAACCTGCTGAAACCGCTGTTTGTGGGGCAAACAGTTCAGCGACTATAACTGAACGAGTAAGATAATTACGCGGGATACGATTTCGCGCAAGCTCAATACCGGCATTGTGCATTGTCATGCCTATAGCGACTTCATTTAAACCAATTTTAAAATCACCCGCACAGCCAATACGGTAGTCACAACTGAGTAATAAAAATGCCCCTTTGGCAATAGCATGACCGGTACATGCCCCAATAATAGGGGTCGGGAACGCCAGCATTCTGCGGGCTAACTTAGAGCCTGCGGTTACCAGTGCTATTGCAGCCTCTGAACTAGACTTCATGGTTTTAAGATCAAAGCCACCTGAAAATATTCCGGCTTGGCCTGTTAAAATAACTACGGCTTGTTGCTGCTCAGCAGCATCTAAAGCGACATTAATTTCTGTAATTATCTCTGGCGAGATAGCATTAACTTTGCCATTGTTTAGCGTAATTACATGTATATTGTTGTCGATTTCGACCTTGATAAGTTCCATTTGCTACCTTTTTAGTTTTAGTTGTCTGTTTTTATTGTCAATCGTTGGTTGTAATATTGTTGCTGTTAATTACTTTATACAGTATTTACTCTAATAAAAAGTCCTATCCGTGTTTTAACACTAATTGATAGGCCGCTCTTTGTTGAACTTTGCAGAGGTAAGCTTTGATATTGTCTTGTCCCTTGAGTAATTTTAAACTCATGGCTATCTCTAACATTATGGTCATCATGATATCGGCGGCGCTAAAGTCATTGCCAGCAAAGTAACTGTGGCTTGCTAAATATTGGTCAATATAAGCAAAGTCGATTGCTAATTCTTTGGCAATATAACCATCTAGTGGGTAACTACCGGCACGGGGTTCCATTTGCAGTAATAAAGTCGTGATAACGGGTAAAGCCAGTGAGCCTTCGGCAAAATGTAACCATTCAAGGTATTGATAATATTGGCTGCTATTTGTGTCTGGTCTTAAATGCGTTGAATAATCTTGGTTTAAGATATATTCCATAATGGCACCAGACTCACATATGGTTATGTCATCATCAACCATGATGGGGGATTTACCCAGAGGGTGTATGGCATATAACGCCTTCGGTGCGAGGTTAGTGTTTGGATCACGCTGATGTATGACTAACTCATAGGGTAACTTCATCTCTTCAAGTAACCATAAAACGCGTTTAGATCTTGATTTAACTAAATGGTGAACTGTAATCATATGAGTATCTTCCGTGTTGTTAATTTTTTAAAGGGCTTCATTTCGCGATATCTAACTGCACTTTCGGTTTATCGGCGCGATTAAACTTTGAATTAAATATTCTGACGAGTACACCTGCAGTAAATAGCATGGTTAACGTATAAATAGCAGGTGTAAATGACATTTTATAATTGGCCAATAAGGTCAGCGCCATGAACATGGATAAAGTACTATTTTGTAAACCTACTTCGATGGTAATTGAAGTGCGCTGAGCAAGGTTTAAACCAAGCCACTTACTTGAATAGTAGCCCAGCGCCATGGTTGAAATATTGAGCAATATTGAAACTGGCCCTGCAGCGATAAGGGCTGAAACCACAATGTCTTTTTGAATGTATGTCAAAAAGATAATTAATAAGGTTAAAAATAAAATACCAAATTTAGACACATGAACTTGTGTACTGTCAGCTAATTTGGGGGCAAATCGCTTTATTAACATCCCGATGCCAATAGGCAATATTGTCAGCTTCATTAAACTTATCATGGTGGTAATAATCGGTAATGAGAACTCAGTACCTTTACCCATAAAGTGCTCAAGCGATAAGTTAAGTATCACTGGAATGGTAAATACCGTTATGATGCTGGCTATTGCTGTCATCGAAACTGACAGCGCGACATCTCCTTTGGCTAAATGGGTAAACATATTCGAAGTCGTACCACCTGGACATAGTACTAACAGCATGACGCCTACGGCATATTCTGGTTCTAAAGGCATGACACTTGCCAATACAAACCCTATAAGCGGCAAAAGTATGAGTTGATTAACCAAACCGATAGATACAGCTTTAGGGTACTTTACCACTCGCTTAAAATCTTTAGGAATAAGAGAAAGCCCCATTCCCATCATGATTAAAAATATACAAATTGGAATCACTTTTGTGTTTACAAATTTGACTAATTCAATACTTTCCATACGAACCTCAGGTTTAACAGACCTTGCTGCTGGCCAATTTAAATGAATTGATATTATTAATTACCAAGAAACAATTTGGCCCACAGATGCATCGGCTTTACCTGCTAATACTTGTTGGTAAATGGCATCTAATTCAGTAACGTTATGAGTTGTGTTGATGGTTATGTTCACACGGCAAAACTCAATGTAACGCAGTAATGCTAAATTCATCTGGTTCATCATTTCGGTGGCACCATATTCTGCAGCACGTTTTTTAAGCTGGTTTGGTGCAAAAAAGAACTCTGGTTTTGCGCCCGGCAAGCTAGCAACGTTAAAACCATCCGAGATATCAATATCTTGGTGATGAGTTGCCCCTATTCGACACGAATAACGCAGTGAGTCTGCAAAGTGGTAATGTATTGCTGAAAGTGTTGATTGACCGCCAGCCATATCAACTAAAATTGATGTGACACCGCTGTCGAGTGACGCTATTTGTTGGTAGCTGACAACTTGATCATAACAAGCTAATGACTCAACAAATTTACGATTAGATTCAGAGGTGATACCAATAGCAGGGCGTTCGCCTCTGTCTTTAATTGAGAAGGCCAGGGCAATGCTGGTTTTACTTGATGCACTGGTGATGAGGTATTGAGCTGCGTCAAAGTAATTATTATCAAACATAAAGTCATCAACTAACCATGAAGTGGTAAATAAACCTCGAAGTAAAATATCAAATTCTTCGTTATTTATCTGATAATAAGGATTAGTATTAACCCGATCAAAGCGACTGTAAACAGGTGAAAGACCTTCTCGGCATGGATTTATATCAGAAAATCCCGTTGTAGCGATATTGCCAGCAATAACGGTTAAATGAGTCGCCATTGGCATAAATCCCCAAAGCCTTTCTCCCACTTTAATATGTTGGCAATTTGAAGCAATAACATCTGCATAGCCCATTACTGGGAGTCGCCCCCATTGGGCTTGCTCAGTGCTATTTGCCGTTGGGAAAAATCGCCAATAACCTAAAGCATCTCCGGTGACGCCGTAACTAATGTTGTTTGCTGTAAGAGCAAATTTATCTACTTTCAGCAGTAATTCATTTTCAGCTAAAGGCTGTTCAATATTAAGTGGTACTACTCGGGTTTGGATTAAATTTGATTTTGAAACTTCAAAAACAAATGCACTGTGGGTTAACGTTTGTGATTGGGTCATAACAAGCCTTTATTTTTGTGATTATGTATTAATAAAATGATTCATGACGTGGTTTATCTCTGCAGGTCTTTCGTGTTGTAACCAGTGACTGCAATTTTTGAAACGCACTATGGTGCAATCCGGAACGTATTGGTTAATATCGGTAAGATTCTCATTAACAAAGGCTTGGTCTCGTTCACCCCATAAAATAAGCGTTGGAAGGTTAATACGTATATTGGGTATTTTTATTGTCGCGATGTCTTTAATTGGACTCAATTGACCCGAGTCTTCACTTTTTGACGAGCAGTTATTTTGTTGTTTTAGCGCTGAATGATTAGTGTTTTCTTTTGCCGCTAATTGCGGCATTGCACGGTAATATTGCAGCATGCCATTAATGCCGCCTTGTTGACTCCAAACCTGACGGTACTCAGCTTTGGTTTTATTACTAAATGTACTTTTATAAGCACTTACCATGATGTTCTCAGCTAGGTATTGATAGTTATTTTGCTGTAATAAATGCTCTGCATTTTGACTAATTAAGTCATGAATATAGGTACTCTTTTGGCGTTGTAGTGGGTTGTTAACCATTTCTCGGGTGAAGGTACTTGGATGCGCGGCATTCAAAATAATCAGTTTACATATTAGTTGTGGATGAAAGGCTGCAAGGGGCCAAGCGATGGCGCCGCCCCAATCATGGGCAACTAAAATCACTGCGCTATTTGGGCTAATGTGTTTAATAAACTTTGAAAAGAAAGCGATTAAATTGGGGACAGAGTAAAAATCAACTTCAGTAGGTTTATCACTTAAGTTGTACCCAGGTAAATCAGGCGCTATAACCCGATAATTTTCAGCGAAATAACTTAATTGCTTACGCCAAACGCCCCAATATTCAGGAAAACCATGAAGGAAAATGATCGTTGGCTTTGCTTCTGTGCCTGATACAAGATTCGATTCAACATAGTGAATGTTGGTCTGATCTATTAACGCAAACTTATGCTCCAACTGCATGTTGATTCTCTTTTAATGTCATATATAAAAAGGCATTTATTCGAAAAAACTGACTGCATTATCGATTAACTCTCTGTCTGTTCTGGTTTTATTTACAGGATTAGTGTCATCAGCAAAGCCAAAAGACATGCCAAATAAGATGCCGCGTTCCTCAGGTAGGTTTAATGCTTCTCGCACAGGATCAGGAAATTGACCTAAGGCACCTTGCATACAATTTGATATGCCATGCTGAGCAAGAACTAATGAAAGTGTTTGCGCGTAAATACCTAAATCTACTGCACCCATAATGTCTAAATATTTATCCATGGTAAAAAATACCGCATGGGGAGCATCAAAGAATTGCCAGTTACGCAGCATTGCCATTTGACGCGCTTTCTTATCTTCTCTGGCTATGCCTAATTCGGTGTAAAGCGCATTTGCTGATCCAAACTGACGCTCGCGGTGTACGCCACTGTATTGTGCCGTCCAGTTAAAGTCTGGGTTTGGCTTGGCGCCGCTCATTAATAATTCCATGAATTGATGTTGTAATTTGTGTTTTGTTTTTCCCGACACCACACAGGCTTGCCAAGGTTGAACATTACAATTGGAAGGGGATAATTGCACCGTTTCAAAAATGTGTTTTAAGGTTTCTTGTGGTACAGGCTTATTCAAAAACGCACGTGCTGAATAGCGTTGTTTTAAAATCGTTTCAATAGGCATTTGCTTACTCTTTACTTAGTATAAAAATGTAGAGTGTTATTAATTGCGTTAAAGGTTAAAGCCAACAGCGACAATGTAAGTTATTGTCACTATTGGCTTTCTCTTAACTAAAACTCATAGGAAATGTTAGCACCGAAAGTACGAGGTTGATTTGGGTAGCCATTAAAACTACCTGCTTGAATCGGAGGCGGGAATGCTGACAATAAGTATTCGTCGTTGGTTAAATTACGTACCCAAAGCTGTAGATTGATACCATTGCCAAAGGCTAATCCGGTGCTGGCATTAACGGTATTAACTTCGCGAGTTAATGAATCAGGCACGTTTTCAGCTAATTTAGTGTCACTTTCATATAAGTAATCAACTCTAGCGTAGCCATATATGTCCTCACCGATTTCATAATTATAAGCAAGTCCTGCTGTCAGGCTTAAATCAGAGATACCAGCTGGTTTTTCACCGGATAAATCCACAGGCCCGTCTAGACCTGATGCGCCAACAAAGGAATCATAAACAGGGTCAAGGTAAGTCCCAGCAAAGGTGATTGACCAATCACTGTTTAAATTATATTTGGAGTCAAATTCAATCCCTTGAGTACTTTGCTTACCTGCATTAGCTAGCACAAATCCAGTACCGATAAAGATAGATGATTGAAATCCTTCAATAGTTTGATCAAAAAATGTGGCATTAAAAGCGCCATTTTCAAAACGTGTTTTAATACCAAGCTCGTAAACGGTAGCTTCTTCAGGAGAGGCATAACGTCCGCCATAAGCTTGGTTAGGTTGTGAAATACCGGCAGTTTCTAATGCCTCTTGATCTGATGCAAAAGGGCTACTATAACGGGACAAATTCCATGACGTCGCTTTAAAGCCTGTTGCAGCTGTGGCAAATATATTGACGTTATTGTTGATTTCGTAGGCTAGGCGAAATGACCAGGTGGTTTTGCTGTCATCTGTTTTATGGTTTTCTACCACGTTAGGTAATTCCATCATTGGCGGTAAAAATTGTAAGCCTTTCAATACTGGAACTGCAGGAGCTAGTTGGGGGATCGAACCAATGGGCACACCAAACAAGGTAAGATCATTATCTAAATCAATTGCAGAAAATACATCAGTATTAGTTTGTTCTATGGTGATGTCTTTTTGGTCATTAATATAACTGACACCAAAAATAGCCGTTAGCTGTTCAGTGATATGGTAATCAAAGCTTGCGAACAGAGAATAGGCATCATTTTTTTGTTCAAACTCTGAGTTAACGGCTGAGGTGTTTGAAAAAAATGTTCCTGGTTCAAGACCATATACTCCTTCAACACCTGCTAATAACCCTGGGGCACCGCCTGCAGCGGTTAATACATCAAAGTAGTTTCGAATATCATTACCGTAATATAAAGTATCGCCAGTAATCACTTTTTCATGGAACAGATAGGCACCGACCATCCATTCAAAGTCTCGCTCGCCTGTTGAAGTTAAGCGCAACTCTTGAGTGACGGTTTCTATTTCTGTGTGACCACCTTCAGTGAGAATATCTAAAGACGTGTAATCAACATCATTCTTAAATCCTGAATCATTACTGCGATAAGCACTGATTGACGTTAATGCAAAACCATCAAAATCAACGTCAATTTGTAGTGAGGCACCGCCATCTTCGACATTATTGTCAGGGTTTGAATTAAGTGCAGATTGATAAGAAAATGAATCATTTTCGTCGATAACAATGCCACCTAATGCGCGAACGGCAGCAGTAGTAGGACCATTAATTGAATCTTCAACAGCGCAGCAGGCCTCTTGAATTTCGCTATAGTCGGCTATTAAGCGAAATTTAACATCTTCAGTGGGTTCATATAAAGCTTGCCCTCGAATGTTCCAACGGTCGCGGTCATTAACATCTGACAGACCAACAATACTTTCAGCATAACCATCGCGAGCGTTATAACCGCCCGATAAACTCACGGCAAACGTATCAGAGAGCCCATTAGTTATATAGCCTTTAACTATTTGTTGATTGTAATTGCCATAGCCTAATTCAACCATGCCTTCTAAATCATATGAAGGTTCCATGGTAGTTACGCTGATCACACCAGCAGATGCATTTTTACCAAATAAGGTACTTTGGGGGCCACTGAGCACTTCTATTTGTTGAACTCGCGGTAAGTCACCTATTTGCGCCGCTGCGCGGGAGCGGTAGACACCATCAATGAACACACCAACCGATGGCTCAATCCCGGTATTATTGGTGCCATTACCAAATCCACGAATTGAGAAGTTAGTATTGGTAGAGCGCTGTAATGGCGTAACCCGTAAAGTGGGCACCAATGTTTGTAGATCGTTAATATCCAGCGTATTTGACTGTTTAATTGCAGCGCCGTCCACTACGGTTACCGCCACTGGTGACTCTTGCAGGCTTTTTAGGCGTTTAGAGGCTGTGACATAGATGACTTCGATATCATCTTTTTCTTCTGAGTTGGTGTTTACTTCTTCAGCAATAGCCGATGAATTAAGTACCCCACAAACGGCTAACGCGGTTAAAGAGTGCTTAAAGATTTGTACTGTTTTTACATTCATATTTATCCCCAAGAATGACCAATAGTTATTAAGTAACCTTGTCAACAAACTGATTTACTTAAGTTATTTGTGACACTTGAGTGCTCTATTAATAACCAGTAAACATCTAGTTTTTATTTGCGTTATTCAATAACTGCAAGGGAATAAATTAGAAGCTAACCTAAGCTTCTGAATATAACTAACTACCACTTTTATGAACGTTTAAACGCCAAATCATGCTATGTGGAGTTTCTGTATTTATCCAATCAATTGTTTTAATAGATAACTATTCATGTAAGGAATACAGGCAGGGCTCAGTCTATGTATATGTATATGTATATGGTATGGAAATTACATCGAGGAACAAATACCCACTGACCCGATTAACTAAATAGCATAAATCAATACCATATTATTTTTACTAATAGATCGTCATAAGTATTATGCATTTGGATAATAGCTTTAGTTAACTTAGCATCGAATATTCGGAAATGTTATTTGTGTGAATTATCATCCAAATAGTCAGTTACCACCATAAATAAAATAATTATTTGGAGAATGACAATGCCTGACTACAAAGCGCCCATACGCGATTTTAAATTTGTGATGCAAGAGTTACTTGGCTGTGAAAGCCATTACCAAGGTCTTGGTTATGAAGATGCAAGTATAGATATGATTGATGCCATCATTGCTGAGGCGGCTAAATTAACTGAACAAGTCGTGGCACCATTAAACCAAATTGGCGACCAACAAGGTTGTACTTGGACTGACGGAAACGTCACAACTCCTGATGGCTTTAAAGATGCCTATAAACAGTATGTAGAAGGTGGATGGCCAACGTTATCGCAATCACCTGAATTTGGTGGGCAAGGCTTACCGCACTCATTAAATATGAACATTGCCGAGATGTTTTCTAGTGCGAATCATAGTTTTGCCATGTATCCAGGCTTAAGTCATGGCGCTTTGGCGACGATTGAAGCCCACGGCAGTGAAACCCAAAAGCAGCAGTTTATGCCAAAACTTGTTGAAGGAACATGGACTGGCACCATGTGCTTAACTGAACCACATTGTGGCACTGATTTAGGCATGTTGCGCACCAAAGCTGAGCTTAACGAAGATGGCACCTATTCGTTGTCAGGGACAAAAATCTTTATCTCTGCAGGTGAACATGATTTATCAGATAATATTGTTCATATTGTTATTGCGCGTATACCTGGCGCACCAGAAGGTAATAAGGGCATTTCGTTATTTATAGTACCTAAGTTTAATGTAAACGAAGATGGCAGTATTTCAGATCGTAATGGCGTGAGCTGCGGTTCTATCGAACATAAAATGGGTATCAATGGTAATGCCACCTGCGTGATTAATTTCGATGCTGCTACTGGCCACTTAATTGGCGAACCAAACCGTGGCCTTAAGTGCATGTTTACCTTTATGAATGCAGCCAGAATAGGTGTTGCAAGCGAAGGGGTTGCTGCTGCAGAAGCTTCATTTCAAGGTGCTTTAGCCTATGCCAAAGACCGTCTACAAATGCGATCAATTAGCGGAGTGAAAAATCCACAAGGACCAGCTGATCCTATTATTGTGCATCCAGATGTACGAAGAATGCTATTAACTCAAAAATCAATTGCTGAAGGTGGTCGCGCTTTATTATCTTATTTAGCCCAACTAGTTGATATTGTCCATGCAGAAAAAAATGAAGCAGTAAAAGCTGAAACTGAAACTAAATTGGCTTTATTAACCCCAATTGCAAAAGCATTTTTGTCTGAACTTGGTTTTGAAGCGACCAGTCATGGAGTACAAATATTTGGTGGTCATGGATTTATAAAAGAGTGGGGCATGGAGCAACTCATGCGAGACACTAAAATTAGCTGTTTATATGAAGGTACAACCGGTATTCAAGCACTGGATTTATTAGCGCGAAAAATAATAGGTACCCAAGGTGAAATATTAAAACCATTTTCAAAAGATGTGACGCTATTTTGCCAACAAAATATGGACGATCAAGCTATGGCTGAGTTTATCCAACCCATCATGGCATACGCTAAAGAGTGGCATGAACTTACTGTTACTATTGGTGCTAAAGCAACAAAGAACCCTGATGAAATAGGCGGGGCTTCAGTAGATTACTTGATGTTTGCTGGCTACGTTACATTAGCCTTTTTCTGGGCAAGAATGGCAAAAGTGGCTCAAGAAAAGTTAAAGACTGATACATCTGAAAAAGCATTTTACCAAGCGAAAATAAAAACCGCACAGTTCTTTATCCAACGTATGTTGCCAAGAGCTAAAGGTCATGCCGCCTGTATTCAGAACGGTGTAGATTCGATGATGGCATTAGATAGCAAAGATTTTGTTTTCTAAACTTTGAGACCTTATTCATATAACCCGCAAAGTAGGTTTTGCGGGTTATGTGTTTTACAAGGCTAATCAGCCATTTCCCAATGAGCATCCTCAAAACTAAGTTGCTGCAATAAAGCAATTAAACTGCTTAGTACTGGCCCTGATTGATGTTGCCGAGAAACTAAGCAACCAACAGGCGTTATCCAGCCTTTGTATTCATGTGCTACTGGTAAACAAACAATATCATCTGATTGAATTTGTTTAACTAATAATGCTGGCACATTTGCCCAACCAACCCCTTGCAGCACTAGTTCAATTAATGTTTGGTGTGTATTGGCATACCAAAGCATTGAGCTAATACCATAACTAAACCACAGTTCATTTTGTTTAAAACTACGATGCACACATTGACGATAGCGCTTTAAATCGGCTCCTTGAACAATATCAAGATTAGCCAAGTGGTGATCTTTTGATGAAATGGTAAAAAACCTCGCTTGACCCAAAAGGAAAAAATCCATATCAACTTTTAGTTCACCATCAGCATATATGATACCTACTTGCACTTTCCCTATTCGAATCCATTCTTCTATATCAAATGAAGAGGCAGTGATAATTTCGACATTTGTAATAGGGAATTTGTCGGCCAATGAGGCTAAAACGGATAACAGTTTACTGTCAACAAGACTTTCATCTATCGCTATCACTAACTCGTGTTCATCCTTGTTCGTCAAGGACTCCACTTTTTGATCAAAATACTGCTGTTGATGCAATATTGATTGGGCTACAGGTAGTAAAGCTGCACCGTTTGCCGTTAATACAGGGATGTTTTTTTCACGGTTAAACAACTCTTGGTTAACCGATATTTCCAGGTTAGCAATAGCCTGACTTACGCCAGATTGTGCTCTTTTTAATTTTCGCGCGGCCGCGGAAAAGGAACCCGTTTCACACACAGTTACAAAGACTTTTAATTGCTCAAAACTATACATAATCTGACCACGAATTAATTAATTACCACAAGGTATCACGAAAGCTGATGGCTGTTAACTTTGTTTAGCGGTTTTAAAAGTCATAATAGCGACTTGTTTTATTCAGTAATGCTTGTTGGAGCGATAGTTATGGGTACATTAGAAAGGGTTTTTCACTCGGTTTTGTTTGAAGTTTTAGCAGTATCAATGTCAATTGCAGGATTGGCTTTATTTACAGATCATGAGGTTAGTTCATTATCAGGAACTATGATAACAATCGCTTCAATTGCCATGGTTTGGAACTATATTTTTAATATGGCATTTGACCGAATAGTTAAGGGTGAAAAAGAAAAAAGAACCTTTTCAACACGTATTATTCATGTTGGTTTGTTTGAAGCTGGGTTATTATTCTTCACGATTCCAGTGATGGCTTATATCCTCAAGATCAGCTTATGGGATGCTTTTATTCTTGATTTAGGGGTTACCATTTTTATTACCATTTATGCATTTGTTTTCAACTTAAGTTACGATCATTTGAGAGCATTTTACTTAAAAAATAAAGCAGCTAAAAAGGCATCGTTAGCTCATTCTATATCTTCATGAAGTATGAAATTTAGTTAAATAATTATGCTTAAGTTACTGTTTAACTGCCATAAGACGGTAAAAAAGCAGATACCCTAATCAGTATCTGCTTTTACTTATCTACAAAATAATCTACTTAAATATTACTGTCTTTGAGGTGTAATTAAGTACTTTTCACCAGTCGCTTGCTTAGCATAACCAGCTATCGATTTTAAATTCAAAACCTCAGCTAATGTCACTTCATGTGTGTAGTGACTTGCAAATGTTGTAGTAATTTCATCAGCGACACGTTTACGCATAGCGACGACAGTTTCTGGGCCGAGTTTACCCAGTGCATTAAATAATAAAAATCCATTAACACCCCAAGCAAAACCGAAGTTACGGTTAAGCGTAATAGGTCCACGGTTTAATGCGCCGTAAATGTAAATATTTTTAAGTTTATTGAAATTTATAGCTGTTTCAGCAAACGTTCCAATTGAATCTGTATAGTGGTTAAGAATCTCAAATGAAGTTACATAGGACGAATACTTAATGATAAAATCTGCCTAAGCATGTAACCAATATCAGTCGTTCATTACATCAAACAATAAAAATCGGATAATACCTCTCGTATTTTTTCAATTTCATAAGGTTTCCCTAAATGACCATTCATGCCTATTTTCTTATAATATTCAATGTCACCTTCTGTGATATTTGCTGTTAAGGCAATAATATTTAAATCATCTGCACTATAGCTTTTACGTAGTTCTATAGTAGCTTCTTTACCATCCATTATTGGCATTTGAATGTCCATTAATACAACACGATAATTTTTCTTCATTATCAATTCGATTGCCGAGCGACCGTTTTCTGCTAAATCAACATGAAAGCCCAATTTTGTTAATAGTTTTTTGGCTATCAACTGATTTATTTTATTATCTTCAACTAGTAAAATACTATTTTTACCTTTAACAAGCTGATTACTTTCACTTTTGTAAGCTTCTGAATTTTCCTTTAAAAACGATAGAGGGGTATCAATGTTACTATTAAGATTAATTGTTTTACTTAATGACAAAAAGGTTAACGGTTTAGCTAAATATAAAATTGTGCTCTCTACTGGTGCATGTTTTTCGATGTATGCTTGACTATAGGCACTGCATATAACTAATGTTTCCGGACAACAATTTTTAGTCTTTATTTCATTAATAAAATCTAATCCAGTTTCGCCATCTAAACTCCAATCAACCAAAGCTATATCGAATCTATTTTGCTGGCAAAGATTAATTGCTTCTTTTACGCTACTTGAAACTTTAACAGTTGAGCCAATAGCTTCTGCCATTTTTTGTATCACATTTTGTGTAACTTTATTATTTTCAAGCAATAATAAATGTTTACTATTCCGCTGTATTAGGTTTAAATTTCCTTTATTTTCATCGACTAATCCTAACGGTAAGGTTACGCGAAATGTTGAGCCATGTGCTAGTTTACTCAAGACATTTATTTCACCATCCATTAAATCGACAAGTAATTTACTAATTGCAAGACCTAATCCTGAACCGCCATATTTTCTCGTAGTCGATTGATCTGCTTGTGAGAATCGTTCGAATAGTTTTGACTGTTGTTCATCTGATAAACCTATTCCAGTATCTTTTATTTCATAAATAATTGTTTGTGACTGCTCATTATCATTCCCCAATGAAGCCTTGAAAATAACATGACCTTCCTCAGTAAATTTTATTGCATTTGATAGCAAGTTTAATAAAATCTGATTCACTCTGACTGGGTCACCCATTATTTCTAATGGTATATCCGGCGATATATCAAAAATCAACTCGATACCTTTGTCTTCCGCTACCATGCCAAGCATCATGATAAGATTATCGATTAATTTATTATGCTCCCAAGGTATATTTTCAATTGTTAACTTACCAGATTCAATTTTAGAAAAGTCTAAAATGTCATTAATTATTACTAACAATGAATCTGCTGAGAACTTAACTTTCTCAAGGTAATTACGTTGTTCTTGATTTAACTCAGTTTGTAATGTCAATTCAACTAAACCGATAACGCCAGTCATTGGCGTTCTAATTTCATGTGACATATTAGCTAAAAATTGTGTTTTGACTTCTACAGCTTTGCGATGTAATTCAGATGTTTCTTCTAAAGCGTATTGATGACGTTTAATAATTATTATAAAGAGGAACAGTAAAGGAAATAAAGAACAAAAAAAGGTAACAATCTGATTGAATTGTATATTTTCAATATCTTTATTTAGTAGGTCTAACTCTTCTATAATCGAGTCAACTACCCTCATATCAATAAGCCTTTGCCGATAATGAGCGGTTAATTCGTAGTTTTCTAATATGAATACACTGTGCAACTTAACTAACTTTAAATATTGATAATTTTCAACTTGGCCATCCTCTGTAATATCTAATAATTTTCTAAGTGAGGATTCATCTTTTTTATTTGGTAAAGTCAATAACGAAAATATTTGTAAACGTATAGCATTTATAATTTGTATAATGTTTTTATCATCTACGTTAGGTTTTTGAGCTATTAATCTTAGAGAAGTCTTCATCGTACTGGCTAACTGTATGTAATGTAATGAGTTTTCTTTATACTCGTTTAGTAAGCCATCAAATTTATTATTAAGCCTCACCTTTAATAGTATAGATTCAATTTCAAATTGTATTTGAGCTAGTTTATCATAGTGCTGCTGGTCACTAAAATTTGCATTTAGTAGCTGTACTTTATGCTGAGGTATTAACAGTTCAAGTTGTTGTAAAGGTTTTACTTTTATTTCTTTTTCTTTGTTTTCTTGAATAGAAATAACCCATAAAGTAGAAAACATTGTAAATAAAAACAAGCATGTAAACTCAGGAATATATTTTAAATTAATCATCATAATTTACCTCTATTACTTGAGAGGTAAATGCATGTAATAGTGCCACTATATCGTCAAGCTCTGAATCAGTTAACTGCCTGCCCAACTGAGAGCTAGCCATAATACGAACTGCTTCTGTTAAGCTTTCAACTGCACCATTATGAAAGTATGGCCCAGTTTCAGTAATATTCCGGAGGCTAGGTACTTTAAAGACATACTTATCTTTATCAAGACCCGTGACTTCAAATTTACCTAAATCTAATGTTAATTTTTTGGGTATTGTATTTATTCTTCCTAATTTCTGAAAAATATTACCGCCTATATTTCTTCCTTGATGGCAAGTACTACAGCCATAATTGATAAAGTAATTTAAACCTCTCTTTTGTTGATCTGTTAAGGCAGTTTTATCCCCTAATAAATACCTATCAATTGGTGCATTCGGTGTAATTAAAGATTCTTCAAAAGTAGTAATTGCTTTGATAATATTTTCAGATGTTATGCCCTCATAGCTTAAGTCTTGAAATGTTTCGCTAAAATAACTATCTTGTTTAAGCTTTTTAATTATCTCAGGCCAAGTAGAACCCATTTCAACCGGGTTATGAATTGGACCTTCGATTTGCTCTCTAAGTGAGGCGGCTCTACCATCCCAAAATTGTCTAAAATTAAATACGGAATTAAGTACGGTGGGGGAGTTACGTACACCTTGCCCATTATTTACTCCAATTGATACAGGAAAACTGTCGTCACCTCCAAAGTCCAATAAGTGGCATGATGAGCAAGAGATTGTATTATTTTTAGATAACAAAGGACTATGAAATAGCGCTTTACCGAGGATTAACCACTGTTTATCAATTTCTAGTCTGCGTGGAATTGGCTGAATAGGGCTATCAACTTTCTCAAAATAGTAGTGAGTTTTTGTATGTGACTTTTCTGCTTTTTTTCCTATCGTTACCATGTACACAGTTGCAGGAACTACTGAGCAAATCAGAATGCCAGAAATTATCAATATATAATATTTTTTGTACATAACGAGTGTCTTAATCCCTTAAGTATTTAGCTAGAACAAAAAGCTATCACTAACGTTATTATATAATAGTTCAATATTTGAAATATTGTTTGTATACATATCAAAAAAGGTAAATTAATTACTCCAATTCTCATAAATTGTATTACCTATAAGTCCGAAGTGGCACTATACATTTAGCCATAGATATGAGGTTATCAGCCTTTATCTTTTGCTTTTTTTAGTTAAGTCGCTCACTCTATTTTGTACAAAAGGGGTTAGGGGACTTAACAGTTATTGTTTGATTCATTCCACGAAAAGCTAGCTTCTAATATTGTCAATTTCAGTTTGCTTTGACCCAACTGTACGATTGTTTATCTAAATAATAAAAAACCTATAACAAATAGAAATAAAACCAATTAATTACTTTGTACAATATATGATTAGAGATGAGCTTTGATACTGTTATTTAAGGTAATCAAAATCCCAATAGAATTACAGATGGTTAAACGAATGCTGTAATAACTTTAAAAATAAACTAACGAGTATCTTTGTCGCGCTATATAATTTTTATGTACCAGGGAAATGACTCCTGAGAGTCTGTGAGGCTATGTGTTTTGGCAATTTATGCACCTCTGTTTAAATTATACAGGCCAAGTCCTTAGTAAAAGTCGCAGATTTCACGTAGCGACGCCTAATTATTAAGCATTTTCTTATTCGAGTTAGCTTGTTTAATAATTGTCTTTTAACTAAATACTAAACTGTTATTTATTATCTATAAATTTCATACACTTAATGTTAACTAGTATTAATAGGTAATGATATTCAGTTTATAAAGAACACCAGAAAACATGCTTCATTAACTTTAGTGTCAGTTTTTGTGTAGTAAATCAATACATGTATGCGGAGTTAACAGCTTACTATATGTTTTCAGTTCGATCTGTAGTTATCTTGCTGAGGGCATAGTTATTGGTACAAGGGCAAATAAAAATCTCATTGCGCAGTAAAATCTCGATCTAAGTGGCAGGGCTTGAAAAAATTTGATTAGGGACTTTTAAATCGAGATTCTCGGCTTTATGTATTCAATTAATTTCAACAAGTTATGTTATTTTATAAAAACGCATTGTGAACTTCATTTTGAGAATTATTTACAGATATGTACTTTAAGTTGAGATTCTCAATTAGACATCATTATAAGCCACTCTCTTTATAAACTAAATAGCTAACAAGGAGGGTAATTAGTGTACCTATCTAAACTCAGAATTCATATTAAGAACAATAGATTGATAATCTGAATCATGAGTAAATAATTTTTTTCATAGAAATAAGATACATTTTTTGGTGAGCGTATAAAAATCTACAGCAGCAATACTCGAAGAAACTGTCAGATTTTACGTAGCGACGCCTGCTTTTTGACCGCCTTAAGGTTAGGTTATTGTTTTTGTGTGTTTTTTATGGCAAAAGGGGCGTTATTAACAAAGTTTCTTGGTTCACAGAAATACAATAACGAGTTGATAAACTGGTTGTTAATGCTGTTATTTCTAGTTGTCACATTGCTTTAAAGGTGTTATCTGGACTAGATAATACAGTAACAGTTAAAAAGAAAAACAACAGTTTGTTGTATGAGATAACGATAGAAGAGTGAGTGTAGTGGCTAAATAAATCTGGCCACTTGTTTAGAAGTTATCAGTACAAAACCATATTAATAGGAATGTAAGCACTAAATGGGTAACGCTTTTTTGCCTCAAAACGAGTTGGTGCTAGCAATGGGATAATCAGCATAACCTTACTTTTTCTAATCGATTATGACCGCCTTACTTGTCGTCCAAATGACTGGTTGCCTATACAGGTATAAATGATTTTCTCCAAATTGAGATAATTCTGGCGCCAAAGGATGCGTAAAATGAGCTTTTTACGCATCGATAATTTTGTAACATTCGAGAAAACCAATACATATCAATCTCCTGCGAAATTTTTTAAAGTGTTGTATAGACCTCGTAAACAAAGACGCATTCTTTTTCCGGCAGTATTTTGAGCATTACTTACGTATTCGCGAAAATATTCGATTTACAACAAGGGCTTAGCGATGGTACCTTTGAAGTTTGAATTGAGCAGCCTGGAACATTATTGAGCTGCTAATGAATAAGCTGTTAGCAGTACTATGAATATTGAGACTCTCTGCGAAAATATTTACGAAGACTTGGAAGGCTATATAAGTAATATTGAAACCACTTATATGGGAATAAGCTTTGTATATGAAACTGATCATTGGGATGATTATGACAAGCGTGTTCGCTTCAAAATAGAATGCGAAGGCGTCGCTGAATCTACCTTGAATCTCGATGCTGGAGGTTCTTTTCAGCTCCTAAGCGACCACCCTATTTTAGATGAATATACTGGTGATTCAGGTTCTCTTTTCTTTTCAAGTAAACCTGAGAATCCAAATGAAATTTTAGGGCTTCTATATTCTGCACACGAATCGTATTTTTGTCAGTGGCGTGAGTTATCAAAGTATTTAAATACCAATATTTCATTTGATGAATTGCTTAATAGTGGCAATGGCTCATTGGCGACTGCTCCTATTAAAGTGCTAAACATTTATAAAAATGCAGTATCGGATTATTTAAAAGTTAATATTATTAAATCCCATACAAATGATGGTGGCTATAAACTTTTGCTAATTGAAGACACTTACATTGTTTGCAAAAAGTTCAGTGTAAAGTACTGCTAACAGATAAGGATAGGCCGCGCGTAGCCGCGTCCTTATCCCAAGTGTTGAACAAGCCCGAGTGATACCTTTATAGTGTAAATATCGACGTAAGATCTTACGCTTTTTCGATGTGTGCAGAGCAGTTACATTTTTCACTAGCCGCATCGATCCCTTAGCATCGCCAGCTAATTTCTTTACCTGAAAATATCAATGCCTTAGCACCTCCTGATACTTTTATTGTTCTGCATCTTAAGTGTTAACTTTCTAATTCCTCGGCTTAAACAGTGGCGTTAGGTGTCGTTGGTTTTCGGCTAAGAAAGCTTGTCAGTCGTGCATGCACCCCCATAAATACCATCGGTTGTCGGCAGCATGGGCAAGGTCGTATAGCTTGCGTTTTTATGGTGTTTTCGAGCGGCGCAAACACCGTCCCAGCCACGGCGAGCATCAAGCGTATTCGTTGCCGTAGCCTGGCTGAACCTCCTCTCAACAAGCCAAAATCTCTGACTCTCCGTAAGCCTTTCGGCAGTACATGTTGCAGTACCAACCATAGAAATTCGACAGTAGGTAATGTACGTATTTCAGTGGTGTTGGTTTGGCTATTTTGATACTCAAAGCTGATTTGTTCATCGATATTGCTGACGATATTTTTATCGGGTAACACACCGCGATAAAGGTATCTCGACAGGTACTTTAGCGCTGGCAGTCCTTTGCCTACGTGTTGGCAGTCCTTTGCCTACGTGTTGGCAGTCTACCACCCACTTTTGGGGTATTGAGCTAGGGAGTTTTAGACTCAGTTTTGCCAGTTGCGCCAGCAGTCTTGCTCGCCACACTTTGGCCAGGTTAAAGGCGTTGAACAGGTATTTACCCTTGTTCTTTTTCCACTGTTTTTTGTGCTTATTAAAGCTGCCTGCCGGAATGATGAAGTGGATATGAGGATGCTTCTTATAACACAAGGGTCACGCCTTCGGTTATGGGTATGCAGCACGCCCGTAAATCCAATATCACCACCGAGTTGCTTTGAGTTTTTAGCAAAGTCTTTTAGCACGCTGGCGGCCACCGAGAACATGGCTTGATACATCAACTCTGGTTGGTGTTTAGCCGTTACTCGCAACTCATAAGGCAAGGTAAACGT
>NZ_MCVI01000037.1 GCF_002873135.1 Shewanella sp. 10N.286.48.A6 | reverse complement strand
AACTTCAACGGCGAAATCAGTCTTGATGTCACCATCATCGATGATGACGGCGCGACTGCTGAAACCACCGCAGGCATTACTACACTGGCGGTTAATGACGCACCTGTAGTTGATGGCAATGTCGCTTACTCAGTGGACGAAGATGGTGTTATTACGGTCACGCAAGAGCAGTTACTGGCTAATGCCAGTGACATCGATGGTGATGAGTTAACTGCTAGTAATTTAGCTGTTAATGGTAATGGCAGTGTGGTTGATAACGGTAATGGCACATTCTCCATTACACCAGATCCAGATTACAACGGCGATTTAGGGCTGACATTTGATGTTTCAGATGGTGAAGCAACTGTTTCTGCCGCAATGGATTTAACAGTAAATCCAATTAATGATTTACCGACAGCACCTACTATCAATCTAGAGGGTACTGAAGACGTCAGCATAACCATTGACCCTAACTATATCCTTTCACAGGCAAGTGATATCGATGGTGATAATCTGACGTTAGATAATCTATCGGTTCGTCAACCTGCCAACTCATCACTAACACAGAATCAGGATGGTACTTATAACCTCATTACTCCTGAGCACTTCAATGGCTTAATAGAATTAAGTTATACCATTTCTGATGAAACTGGAGAGGAAGTTGAAGGTGAATTGGCAATGGATATCATCCCAGTGGATGATTCACCATTCCAAAATGGTAATGCGCATCTGACTATTCAAGAAGATGGCGACATAACCTTTAGCGAAGCTGATTTATTAGCCTTATTCGGTGATGTTGACAGCTCACTAACCATTTCGAAAGTGGTTACCGCAGATGGTGAGGAGGCTGACGGCAGTATTACTGACAATGGTGATGGAACCTGGACCTTTAGCCCGACAGGTGATTTTGCTGGTACCGCAGGTTTGCAGATCGTCGCAACAGATGGAAATAGTGAAGCAACGGTCGACTTACCTATTTATATTCGACCTGTAGCTGACGGTACTGTTATTACCACAGCTCATGAAGGGCCACTTGTTTTTGCTGAAGATAGCACGGGTCATTTCTCACTTAATGTTGAAATGCTTGATGCATCAGAAACAATGGAAAGTCTTGTGATGACAGGCTACCCAGTAGGCTTCGTAGTGAGTGATGGCACCAATACCATGACTATCACTGAAGAAGGGCAGGTTGTTGATATAACCCAATGGAATCTTGAAGATTTATCAATGACGCCACCAGAAGACTACAACGGTAATTTCTTTGTCACAGTATCTTCAGTTACTTTAGATGTTGGCGATGAAAGTTCAGTAGAGGATGACAGTCCATTATTGAACGATGTGCCACATGAAGAAGCATTTGCCATGAATGATGATGGTTACGTACTTTTAGAGGCCAGCGATTTATTGGAATCTCAAGGTTTAGATTCTGAGGCTGTCAATGTTGAAAGCGTGAGTTATTCAGGTGAAGAAGGAGTATTGATAGACAACGATAATGAGACATGGACATTCTGGTCAGATCCTGATTATCAAGGACCGGTCACTGTCGATTTTACCGTAGATGACGGCACATCTCATTCAGTTGATTTTGAAATATCGGCAATAAACACAGAGGCAGCAGTAGATAATATTGCCGAGGCAAGTATCGAAGCGCCAGCTGCAACAATCGTAACTGTTGATGAGTTACTTGAAAATGTAGAAGGTATAGAAGGTGATAATTTAACTGTTTCAAACGTGCAGGCAGAAAATGCAGTCGTTATTGATTTACTTGATGGTAGCTATAGTGTTGAGCAAGATACTGATTCACAAGGCTCTTTAGACTTAACTTACAGTGTCAGTAATGGCACAGATACAGTCGATAGCTCAATAACCCTTGGCTCTGCAGCAGGGAATGAATCTGAAGATTATGACTATACAGCAGCACCTGGTGGCAGTGTAAATGTATTCATACCAACAGATATCAGCTCAAACAGTGAAGTCGACCATGTGATTATTTCTGGTTTACCAGAAGGTGTTTCGCCTCAGTCAGGTATAGAGCAAGGAGAAAGTGAATACTTAATTGCTGGGGACTTAAGTCAACCAGTCAAGCTAGAAATACCAGAAAACTTTAGCGGTGATATTAATATGGACATGAGTGGTGTTAATAGCATGGATCAACCAATTGATGGAGCAGCAACGTCTATTGCCATTGACGTTAATTCCTCTTATGAAATGGATGGCTCAAGTGCTGATACGCAACAATTAATCACAGGCTCTGATGATAGTAATGCAGGAGATTGGACTTCAGGTGATAACACCGATCTCGGTATTGACGTTATGGATGACAGCGCCAGCTTTGATGATAGCGCTCATACAACAACAGAGGATGACTCAACGACATTGGCTGATTCAATATAAACCACGATTAAATATTTACAGTGATAAGACGTTAAAGTGCAGGTATCTTTATAAAATATATGTTTTTTATAGAGATATCTGGATTTTAAACTAAAGTTATTATTAGGGATTATTAAATCGTAATTACACAGTACCTAAGTCGTCAATTTAGGTGGTGTTAACCAAGTCAAAATGAGTTTTAAATATGATAAATATAACAGCGTTAAGTGACATGTTTGATGGTGATACAGAGTGCGTAAAAGAGCTATTAGGTTTGTATTTAGAGTGCAATGCTGATGCCGCAACAACCATTGAGGCGCATTATAGTACTCAGGATACAGAGGCGCTTTTTCATGTTTTTCATACTTTATCAGGTTCTTTGTCTAACTTGTGCGAAGAAGATGCTGTTCCATTGATTAGGGAGGCCGAGGGGATAAGTAAAAAGGGCGAAATGCCAAGCAGGCAGCAAATAGATGTAATACAGCAACACCTATCAAAAATTGCTGAGCAGGTTAGCCTTTCCGTTTAAAAAAATTTATTTCATTGACATAACAAGGTAGTGATGGAGATAAATGAAAGGTAAAGATAATCTTGAGCAAAACTTTGAAGACATCATCGAGGAGTCTATTAACAGTGTTCATTCTGATAGCTCTAGCGTATTAATAGCTAAAAACAGCAGTAATAGTTCACAAAAAGTTTCCTCGGTTGCATTTGTCTTTTTCTTTATTTTATTGATATGGGGCTCACAAGCAGAGCTTGAAATTACTGTGGCCACAAGAGGGGAAATACTTCTAAACTCAGATATCGAAAAAGTGCAACACTTAGAAGGAGGGATACTTGAAAAACTCTATGTCGCCCCTGGCGATATTGTTTACAAAGGCCAAAAAATTGCACAATTAAGATCAAAAGATAAGCTTGGTGATCTTGCTGTTAATCTTTTTGAAATCAATCAGCTTAGGATAGAGCTAATAAAATACGAATCTTTAATATCCCAACAAGAACCCGACTTTTCAGCCTTTAAAGACTATCCACAAACGCTCAAAATACAGCAAGAGCAATGGCGAGAAGAGAATAGCAAAAATGTAACCAGTGATGATTTAATGGAGCATGATATTGCCCATAAAACGGTGATCATCGACTCTATGAAACAGCGAATACTTTCTTCTACAGCCCAGTTAAACATAATTAAAAAGCAACTCGCCATAAAAGAGCAATTGTATAAAGAAGAAATGGCGTCATATACCGACGTGCTTAATATGCAAGTGCAAGAAATGAATATGCTGCGTGAAATTGAAAATTTAGAGGAGTCAGTAGTTAATGAAGGTTTTTTATTAACTCGTCTCACCAAGCAACTGGAAAACACCAAGTTTATTAGGGATAGCGAATATCGAACCAAGGTTGTTGCGCTAGACAAAGAGCTTTCAATAAAGTCAAAAATGCTGCCATCGATCTCAGATAAAGTGGATCGCTTGTTTGTTTATTCACCGGTAGACGGTACAGTAGATAAGCTTAATTATAATTATATCTCTGCCATTATATCGCCAGGGGATAGCATTGCTGATATCACGCCGTTAAATAATGCTTTACGAGCTGAGATAAAAATAGCCCGCAAAGACATAGGTTTTATCGTTAAAGGCCAAAAAGTAAAACTAAAGCTTGATGCCTATAATTTTGCTAAATACGGTGTTATCGATGCGGTGATTTCATCTATCTCGAGAGGATCATACGAAGAAAAAGAAGAAGAATTTTTTCTAGCCGAACTCACAATCAATAAAAATTATCTAGAAAATAAAGGGGTTAAGTACCACTTAGCACCATATATGGAATTTACTGCAGATGTAAAAACAGGCAGTAGAAAAATTATTGATTATGCTCTTAAACCTATAATGGCTGCGTTAGAAGAGTCGTTTAATGAGCGTTAAACATGAATGTAAAATATAATAATAATGCGCTAAAAATTAAAATTGCTTTTGCTATTGTGCTGATATTAACTCTCGGCCAGGTGGTTTATTCACTAAAAAATACCGTTTCTGGTCAGAAGCCTGCCGTCACGGCTAATCAAGATGCACTCATTAACACCTCAAACAATATCGTCGATCAACTTGAAATATTAAATGCCACCCTCTCCTTATGCGAAGTAGGGCGCTCACCATGTAATAAGGCTCAAATTTCTGTTTTGACGCAGCAAATTGCTAAAGACGTACAGTCTTTCATTTCTATCGCATCTACTGAAAAAAAACTTATATCCCTTGCTGGTCTGTTAAAGTTTGACTACGTTAACTTATATGTAAAAAAGTATAATGATCATAAAGATATCAATACATTAAAACTTGATATCGAAGGAAGTTTAGCAGAAGTTAGTGATATTTCAGCTAACCTAAATCAAAAATTAGCAGCTGATATAAAGCAAAATTCACAATCCCAAATGGCGATATTTTTTGCCATCAATACCGCCATATTTGGTTTTTTTGTGTTTGGCTGGTACCTGATAAGGAAGCAAATTCGATACACAGTAAAAGAAAAGAGCAGATTATCGCAGTCGTTTCATCATATTTTAGGTGACGTTAAAACCCTCAATCATAGTTCTCTAAAGCATCGCTTATCAGATATTGACTCAAGCTCAGATGAAAAAAAAATCTACTCCATGCTGCTGTTTAGTTTTGAAAAGTTAGAGCAGCAAATGAGTAAAACTGACTTATACCAAAGGCTGTATAACTTATTAGGTTATGAAATTAGAGGCATAACTAACACCATACACGGGGGCATTGATCTACTGGTCAATAAAGAGAATGTTCAAGAGGTTTTACAGGCCAAAGAGATCACCACTGCGACCAGAACATTAGAAAACCTTGCTGAAAATTTTAATTTACTTTCAACAGTTGAGTCATCTTCTAGCACAAAGTTGGTCGATTTTTACAATTTAATTAGTGAATTAGTAGTACTACTATCAACAAAATCTAAGCAACAAAATAAACTTATAGAATGTTACGTCGCAAATACTATTCCCTTATCCTTTTATGGTCATCATACTGGTTTATTTTGGCTTTTGCTGATGCAAATTTCCGAAACAATCTCCAGTTCCAACTGTCGTAACGTACTGTTTTCTTTAAGTTGCAGCTCGGCAACAAGGGTTGAGAAGTTACAGATTAATATTGATCTATACCTCTATGATCAAGATATACCCTCCATGGAGCATATCGAAAATTTAGCTTGGGGTGTCGTACCTAAAAAAGACATAACCAACAAGGCATTGGTTAAAACATTACTCAATCAAATAAAAAAATATCATGTCATTCAAAAAAATATTGATGACATATCAAGAGTGCGGATCTCTTTTGATGTCACCCCTGTTGATTATCAGACTGAAAATAACCAGCTCTACGGCAGAACGCTGCTGATTTGTGGTGCATCTTATATGCAAGTTGATGTGATTGAACAAATGCTAACAGATCAAGGGGCTAAAGTGATTATTGCCCGCACCGGCAATGAATTATTTCAATCTATAAAGGAGCTTTCACCCCAAGATGGCATCATCTTAACCAATACTATTCAGGGGGTAAATTTACAGTCATTTTGTAAAATATTAAAGGCGAGGCTGAATAAGAAAGTGATCAAAATATTCTTGTCGTTATCATCCTCAAATATCGATGAGAAGCTCTACGAACATGTTGATCATGTCTTTTATCACCCTTGTCCACCCAGTGATTTTATCGCCCATATTGTTGAGCATATAAATAAAGACGAAGACGCAGCGGTAGATGAAAAATCAGAAAAAATATTAATCGTTGAAGATGATAGGTTGCAGCAATTTATCTTGAAGAAAATACTCACTGATTTAGGTTTTGATTGTGATACGGCTAATGATGGTAAAGAAGCCATTGAGTCAGTCAAAGTGGGCGATTATAAAACGGTGTTTATGGATTGTATTATGCCTAATCTTGATGGTTTAGAGGCGACATCAAGGATCAGACAGAGTGACAATGAAAATAATCTGCCTGACAGGGTCATCATCGGTGCGACCGCTTTAACCAGTAACGATGAACATCAAAAATGTATCAGTGCGGGCATGGATTATGTCATCCATAAGCCCTATAAAAAAGATGAGATTTTTAATGTATTAAGAAAGTATCTAGCAATTAATAAGGCGAATAAATGAAGATTATTAAATTCGCTTTAATACTGTTGTGTGTTGTTAATGCTGCTTCTACAAGGGCATCAGAGCTATCTTTGTTAATTGATCAGGCATTGAGGAATAATTATCAGATTATCAGTTCTGAGTTTGAATTAGTGTCTTCAGAATATGATCTACAAAAAGGGACTTCGCCTTTCTTACCAACCGTGAATATTCAGGCAAATTCCACTTGGAATGAATCTAAAACCACCTATCCAAACCCTGATGACGGTAGTCGTACCGATAATGACTATAACAGTAATGGTTACAGTTTATCCTTGTCACAGGTATTACTGGATTACTCTATCGTATATGACTACGACTTGAGCAAGTTAGAGTTACAAATAAATGAAATAAAACATAATAAAATTCTCAATGATATTATCATCAAGGTGGTTGAAAATTATTTCTCTTATTTAAAATTCAAAGCGCAGCATAAAGCCACCAAAGCGGAGCTAAAGTCATCTCAAGCACGCCTAGAGCAAATTAGTAGAAACAATGAGCTGGGTAATGTGGCCAAAACAGATGTTTATGAGGCCTATGCTAAGAAGGAGCAAAATGCAAAAAGCTTGGCAAGCATTGAAAAAGACATCAGGATTTCTCTAATCAAGCTCAATTCTACAACCCAAACAAAGCTCGAACCTAAGTTTGATATCCAATTAAATCAGCACTATCAACAGATCCCATCAAGAAGCAAAAGTAAGCTTAAAAAAAACTTAGCCCATAAAAACTACGACATTATTATTTCACAATACAATATCAAAAAATCAGAAACCACATTGGATAAAACCAAATCAGGCTTTTACCCCACCATTTCAGCGTCGGCAAATTATAGTGTCAATGATAGCAATAATAATGTTGAAACCTATAACGATGATATCAGCTACTCTTTAAATATAAATGTTCCCATAATGAGTGGTGGCTCCACTTATTATGAATATCAAAAAAATAAGAATAAAATATTCCAGAGTATCGCTAACCATAGACAATCAATTGATGACGCAGGAGTTGAATTTGATGAGTTGATTTATCAAATTAATGACAATGTCACATCAATTAATTTGTTGCGGAAAATTATTATATCGAACTACTCAGTTTATAAAGGAACGCAAAAAGCTTATAAAATCGGAACTAAAACATTAACGGATTTACTTTCTTCAGAGTCAAATTTATACAACAGTATTCGTGATTTTTATTCTAATCAATATGATTACATCATCAATATGACTAAGTTTGACGCCTTACTCGGCCCAGTTGACCTTAATATTCTTAGTGCATTATCAAATAGTATGGTGCCGATACAGAATAATTTTGATTTGGAAGTGCTTGAAAAGTTGAAAAAGGAAGCTGATGAATAAATTATCCTATATTCCTAAACTGTCGATAATCGACTTAGTTTTTCTATTCACTTCAAGTATTCTGACGACCTTACTTGGGTTGGTGCTACCATTTGCAATTTTGATTATCTTTGACCGGGTACTGCCAAATCAAGCAACTTCCACCTTGTATTTTATCTATTCAATTATTTTAATAGCGATAATTTTAGATTACAAAGTGAAAGCATTAGAAGAAACCCTTATTGCTGATATTGGTAATAAGTTTGAAAGAAAAATCACCAATCAACTGTTTCAGGCGGTATGTCATGCCAATATCACCCGTTTTAAAAAGCTTGAAGTCGGTGAATACTTAGAACGACTCAATACGATCCCCAGCTTAAAATCCTATTTTAGTGGCGACTTAGTGTCATCTTTTATCAATATATTTACTTGTATTGTGACCATAGTCGTACTGGCGGTCATTAATCTGAATACCGGTATTATCATCAGTGTAGCGTCATTATTTCTATTTATTATTGCCTATTTTTCAACAAGTAAAAAAGTGCAGTTATTAGAAACCAAGTCGACTATTGAGGGGATTACAAACTCTAAAATAATCGAGATTGTGTCATATCCACTGGATATTAAAAGTCGCACCATGGAATACCGAGTTGAAAACTTGATGAATAACATGATCGAACAACGAGAGCATTTCAGTACTAAATTTGAAAGACAGGAATCAAATTTTGCCTTAATTCTTTCTTTGGTGCAGCAGCTTTCAGTGGCGGTAGTGGTAATTAATGGTGCCCTTAGCGTGATCGCAACAGAAATGAGCCAAGGGGTGATGGCGGCTATTATTTTATTAACTAACCGCTATTTTGGCCCGTATCAGCAAGCGATGAGAACTATGGGACAATGGAAAATCAATAAAATTTATATTGATCGCTTGAATGAAATGTTGCTGATGGAAAATACCAATAAAGCGGCTTGCACCTCGCCTGAGTCTGCTGCCGGGCAAGAGCCTAACACTAGCTCTGGTTCAAGTGTGTTGGCCAGTGATAAAGCTAACGAAGCGTTATTAGCCTACAACAGTAGGATCCCCAAGATAATTTTTAATAATCGAGAAATCTCTTTTACTAAGGGAAAAATAACCCTACTAAAAGGCAAGTCGGGTAGTGGTAAAACCCGGTTAATTGAGCGCATTGTACAAAAATCTCAAGAAGAGAATATCGATGCTAACCTTGTTGTAACTATAGATAAAAACAGCAGTTTTATTGAAGGGACTATCATAGATAATATCACTTGTTTTAGGCCGCAATTACATAAGGCGGCATATTCTCTTTGTGAAGCTTTATCAATAAAAGAAGATATCGACCAACTCAAACTCGGTTTTTTTACTGAGCTCAGTAGCGGTAATAGTAAAGTATTTTCTCGTCAGGTTTCTTTTTTATTACTTATTGTAAGAGCACTATTAAATAACAAGTTGGTTATTATTATTGATGATTTTGATCTTGTTTACGATAAAGAAGTGGCCATTAATTTGCTCTCTTGTTTGAGGCCCCGCAC
This sequence comes from Shewanella sp. 10N.286.48.A6, assembly GCF_002873135.1. Lineage (GTDB taxonomy): Bacteria > Pseudomonadota > Gammaproteobacteria > Enterobacterales > Shewanellaceae > Shewanella. Next base: position 28,793 of record NZ_MCVI01000037.1, on the reverse strand, counting down.
CGGAAAATACTCCTTTGTCATAGTGAGTAATAAAATCACCAATACTGACACCCTGGTTGAAACGATTACATTGGGTTAAAAAATGGATACTTTAATAGCATTTGATGAGCTTAACGAAAGACTAGAGCACTTTAAGCATGGTGAGTATCAGCAGCGCTTTGAACAAACGCCATTATTAAATGGCATAGCCTATGCGTTGATTGCATTAGAGTGGGAAGGGACCCCCAGTATTTTATCCGATGTCTTTATTCATCATGACAACCACCTTAGCGCATTTAAAGCCACATTAACCAGAGTTGGCTATGAGTGTCTAAGCATTGATATAAAAACAAAAGATCAATTACACGAGGTCACATGTCCGGCCTTTATTTCGCTAAAACATCAAAATTATATTTTACTCAGTTATAACGATAAAACCTGCTTCTTATATGATTATGAAAATGACAATATTTTCGAATATGTGTTTGATCCCAGCGGCGAGTTTGTCGCATCGATTTGTTACATATCAAGTTACTCTCGGTTATTTCGAGAGCCGCCGCCAGAGTCTCAAGATAAAAAGAATTGGATTAAATATTCGTTTTATCGATATAACGCAGAATTTAAAGATCTCATTAAACTGAGTTTAGGGATCAACTTGTTGGGCGCCCTGCAGCCTTTTTTTATTATGAGTGTATATAATTTTGCCTTAAGTGCAGGCTCGATTTCTACCTTATTGTGGCTTTCAGCAGGGGCTGTGATGGTCGCTTGTTTCGAATATATTTTGAAAAAGCAGCGTATGGAAATTCTAGCAACCTCAGGCAAAGAGCTCTCTTGTTATATTTCTTACAGTGTTTTGTCTAAACTGCTGTGGCTGCCCTATGCGATGACATCAAGTGCTGGTACATCTTCACAGTTAGCCAGACTCAAAGATATTGACCAATTTAGGCAGTTAGTGACAGCTGAATCAAGCTTAAGCTACTTTGATTTACCTTTTATCTTTATTTTTATCATTGCCATAGTCATCATGTCTGGCACCGCGGCGATAACCGTAATATCTGGTATTTTAGTCATGGTGGGCTTTTGTGTGTATGGCCGCTACATCTATTCAAAATCGGCTTCTCAAAGTTCTAGAGCCAATGCGATGGTTTCTTATCAGTGGAATGAAATATTATCCAATACCTCCTCAATTCAAGGGTTACCATTAATTTCGGTATTAAAATCACGTTTTAATTCAGCGTTAATACAACGATTAAGCGATTCACACCAAGTTAGTACCACTAACAGCAAAGTGCAGAGTATGGGTGGTAGTTTGATTCAAATTATCGGCATCACCAGTATTGTCACCGCGGTATCAGGCGTGATGGAAGGCACGACAGATGCAGGTGCTATGTTGGCGATTATCATTTTAGTGTGGAAGGCACTAACGCCAATTATGGGGATTTATAATTCCTTAGCCAAAATAGATACTATTAAAGCTTCAACGGGGCAAATTAATGCGCTAATGTCACTAGATGATGACCGCAATAAAATGGAGAAAAGCTCGCCATTAAATCAATTTCAGGGACAGTTAGAAGTCACCGGGCTAACCCATCGTTATACGGGGCTTTCAAAAGGGTTAACTAACTTATCTTTTCGTGTTGGCAAAGGCCAGAAAGTGTCAGTTTGTGCGCCTTCTGGGGTAGGTAAAACCACGTTAATGAACCTTTTAGGGGGGATTGAAACCCGTTTTCAAGGTCAAATCACGCTAGATAATTATAATATTACCCAGTTTAATAGCTTCAAATATAGAAATAGCATCTGCTATATCCCCTTTGACTTTCATTTATACCAAGGGTCAATTCTGGCTAATTATCGGCTTTATAATGGCTATGTTGATGAAGACCATATCGATAAAATGATCAGCTTTTTTCATTTAGAAAAATACTTGCCAGAAGGTAAGTCAACACTGATCACCAGCGGATTAATCAAAAGCTTACCAGATGGTATTTTAAGAAAAATAAAGCTGATGATTGGTATTGGTAGTTGTCAGCAAAAATTTCTTATTATTGATGAGCCATTTGTCGGCTCAGAAAAAGAAAATAGCCATTATTTAACTTCGCTTTTTTCTAGCTATTTAAAGAAATGCACAGTGATCTATACCAGCAATGAGAAGGCCATGGTGGCAACATCAGATCTGTGTTTACTGCTGGATGAAGAGGGGGCGCAGAAGTTTTTTGGTACGCCTGATAAGGTCTTATCAGCGGCGTCTAAAATATTGTATTAAAGGCCGTAGCCTTTGCAGATGGTATTCGCTTCAACAGGGTCTAAGGAGGCTACTTTTAATCCCCCTTTTTCATCAGTCAAATTTGGTAGTGTATTCTTGTAGTGGGCTTTTAATTGAGCTTAGCTGTGAATTGAGTTTCGCTATAAATAAAGCACAGATAAAAGACATCAAATAAATTTAGTGAGCTTTTCTACCAGAATTTCGCGTCTAAAGGGTTTAGGTAAATAATCGTTCATGCCCACATCGTAACACTTTTGAATATCATCATCTAAAATTGAAGCGGTTAAGGCTATGATAACCACAGGCTCTGAGCCTTCTACCTTTTCAAAAGCGCGTATGGCCTCAGTGGCTTCAAAGCCTGTCATAACAGGCATCATACAATCCATCAGTATCAATTCGATGTTTTTATGGTGACGTTTATATATTTCTAGCGCTTCGCCACCATGGTTGGCAATTTTGTAATTTATTCCTAATTTTTTTAAGTTAATTTCAACCACTTTCTGATTAATTTTATTATCTTCCACCAGCAAAATAAGTTTGTCACTTTTCATCGTCGCTTGAGTGCTTTCAATGTCAGCAGTAACTGATCTTGTGACGGTTTTCAGTAAGGTATCTAATCTAAGCCCTAACAATGGGATTGTGACGTAGCCAGAAATGGATTCGCCAAAGTCATCCTTGCTATCATTGTTATGACGAGATAGCACCACAGGCAAGTTTGGGTAAGCTTTAGTTATGTTAATGATGTCAGAGGCTTTAGTCGTGGGAGTTTGCTTGAGCAGTAATACTGCACTGTCTGATATTGATTCAGGCAGCTCATCAAAGGCCTTAAGTAAGATGACAGGGTAGTTAAATTCATCCAAATTTTGCAGTAACAGGGTTTCATGCTCGTTAGCACAGTAATAAATGGTTTGAGCTGGCTTAGCAGGGGCTGTATGGGCCTGCTTGTCTAAAATCAAATTGAAATAAAACTCTGAGCCGACTCCTTTGGTTGAGTTGATTTCAATTTTACTGCCCATCATTTGAACCATTTTTGCTGAAATAGCCAGCCCTAAACCTGTGCCACCAAATTCAGTAGAGGTGCTATTGCTTTCTTGTTTAAATTCTTCAAATACCTGACTTTGTTTGTCCTCATCTATTCCAATACCAGTATCTCTTACTGAGAAATATAAATTAACCTTATGGTCTTGGGCGCTTTTTAATGGCTGTTGTCGCAAGGTAAATTGCACTGAACCTGAGCTGGTAAACTTAATCGCATTTGATGCCAGATTCATCAAAATTTGTCTTAGCTTTTGCTCATCGGCACGGATTAACGTCGGTATTTGTGCATCCATATCGATACGCAATTCGATATCTTTTTGCTGTGCCTTGGGGGCGATAAGGGCTGCTGTATCGTAGATAACTTCTTTTATGGCGCAAGTGTGAACATTAATATCAAACTTGCCCGATTCAATTTTGGAGAGGTCTAAAATATCATTGATAAGCATTAATAGTGTTTGAGAGGATGCATTTATCGTCGCTAAATAGTCTTTTTGCATGGCGTTTAAATTAGAGTCTGTGAGGATCTCGGTCATGCCAATAATGCCATTTAACGGAGTACGTATTTCGTGGGACATATTCGCGAGAAACGAGCTTTTAGCCCGATTGGCCTTTATTTCATCTTGCTTAGCGTCAATCAGTTCTTCTTCAAGTTGATGGCTGGCAATGTTGACCGTATATAAGGTTATAAAGATAAGTAAGCATAATAATAAGGCAAGCAGATAGTCATACAATAAGTAATTTTTAATTTTCTCATCTATCATGCTTGGAAGTTGATTAAATAACCCATCAAGCTCCTCTTCAACCTGTTGAATCGAGGCGCGAAGCTCACCTTGTAGCCCTGATTTATAGTCGTAGCCAAGCTTTTGATGTGCAGTTTGTAGCGTGAAAAATGCGTTTTTATAGGCTTCTAAATGGCGAGTAATGGATTTATCGATATTATTTCGGCCCAGAAGTGAGCCAAGCGTGTCAAATTGCTGCGTAATTTGTTCAAGCTGCTTTGGGGCAAAGCTGGAGAAAAACTCGAAAGTCTGCTGCTGAATATCAAGCTGTATCTGGTTTAATTCAGCATCATGACGCTGCAAAGCATCTTGCTCAAATGCCAGCTCCGCAAGCTTAAATCTGCTTTGATAACCAGGTTCAAGGTCATCTCCGTCAATCAAAAAGGTTTGCTTGCTAAGTTCGTTAAAGGTGTTGGTATAGCGGGCGACACTCTTGATACTGTCAAGGCCGTTAAAGTCTATTTGTAAGTCATGGGATATCAATATGCTATTGATATCCAGCAGTTGTTGCTCTAATAATCTTTCGCTGTAATTAAGCTGGGTGATGTATTGCTCTTCACGTCTTAGGATAAAATCCTTTTCCAATCGGCGAAGTTGTAAAAGGGTATTGGAGGCAAGCGATATCTTATTTTGAAACACTCCGAGCTCGTGTCGCTGTTGAATAGTTTTTTGATTGGCGATTAAAAAAAGTATCAAAATAATAAATATTGAAACCGCACCAACAGCCATTAACTGCTTAAGATTAAGTCGTGCAAAAGTTTTCATATCCATAAACCTTTAGTAATCCATTATCATTGCCAATCCTATCTAATAACTATAGTTGTAAATCATATTAATATCAGAAAACAAACAGAAAAAGATTGATAAAACACTGATAAAATCAAGCCATAGGTTAAGTTTATCAGTCACAGTACAAACAAAATGCAGCAGGTTTAGCTTACTCATACCTGCATTGTTTCAGGCTGACATGGGTAAGGCTTGAATATAATGAAAAACCTTGCCGTTTTTGGGTAAGCACATAGCGTGATACAGATTGCTAATCATCCAAAGCTTCAAGATACAAGTGGTCAACTAATATTAATTACAGTTAAACTGCGGACTTTTTGGGTTTCTCTGGTATTTTAGTCACAATTTTTTGGCCAGTATTCTGGCTTTAGTTGTTTTGGGAATATGTAGGCATGAATAGCATCGATCTATTTGTAAAAAACTGGGGCAGTAAAAATGCCATGGTGCCAATAAAGAGTCAGTTTATCGCTGAACTTGAAGCAAAACTGACGGCAGTGCTGCCAGACTCATATAAGTATTTAATCTCAACCTATGGCTTGGTGCACACCCCTAATGTATTGACAAAAATTTGCGATTTAGGTGTCGATATTTCTGAAGTGCAGGACTTTTTAAGCCTTGAAGATGTGGCGTTACTGTCCAACTTATATGAGATGAGCGGCATGCCAAAAGGGCATATTTTGTTTGCCTCTGATTGTAAGGGCAACATGTTTTGCTTTAAGCAAACCGAGTGTCAAACTCAGCAGCAAGATGTGGCTGTGTGGTTTTATAATCAAGGTTGGGGGACGGTTGAAAAGGTGTCTAATTCGTTCAGTGAATGGCTACAGCAGTTCAATGATCTTTAAAGCGGATTTATCACTAGCTAAGTTACTTATTGTATAGCTTCCAGTAGGTTAACTGTCTAAGTATATTGATTTTAAGTGTAAGTTTCTGTTAGTGAAAAACCGGCTTAAGTAATTAAGCCGGTTTTTTATGGATTATTTTTGTTTGCGTAACCAGTTCATTTGGTAAATAACAAAACTGATAAATACCATAAAAATGATTAAGAATGTTTTTTGCAATAAAGGGTCTTCTAATGATGTCACTATGGGGTCATCCATAGGGAAACGGGTCATAATCTCGGTGGCAGTAGGGATCAAATGAAATAGTATGGTTGCCGAAAAACAGAGGTTAACTAGATATTTATTCCACGATTCAAACAGCACTGTTTTCTCAAGTACGATGCCAATAACAGCCGCTAATATGGTTAATGTAAGGCTCGAAGTATAAGAGTCGAAGTTTAATTTGGGGGCATTTTTTGGCCACTGTGTTAATTCAGGCTAATTCATCCAAGGACTCGATATCGAGTCCTTTTTTGTTGGTTTTTAGTCAGAATATTACTTTACATAAGCGGTATCGGAAAGCTATGTTTAAGCTATTGTTTGCTTGAAATTTAAACTGCACAGGCCTTGAGTTTAATTCAGATGACGCGATGCAAGGAGTGGTTGTGGACATAAAATTGAATATCAAATTATCTACATTCTGTATTACTCAGTTCTCAATAGTCACCCTGTTGGTTCTTGCTGGGCTCGCTGCCTATATTTATGCTCATATCACTGGACATGAATATGTATTGGGTTTCTTGCCGTTATTTGACGTAGGTAATGAGCAAAGCTTTCCGACTTATTTCTCGGTATTAAATTTACTATTAGCGTCAATATTGTTTTTTGTTTTATATCTATTTGAAAAAACCAATCATCATAAAGGCTTTAATTATTGGTTATATTTAGCAGTGCTATTTTTATTATTATCCTGTGATGAGAGCGTAGGGGTACACGAAAATTTTTCAAATATTCATGATTACCTTGCTGCGAAAGACATCATACCGGCCTTAATTAGCTCACACACATGGTTACCTTTTGGGGTGTTGTTTGTGTTTGTTGTAGGCGTCTCGCTAGTGCCATTTTTAAGATCATTATTAAAACAAAGCGCTTTTTATTTTGTACTTTCAGGGGGGATTTTTCTTACCGGGGCTATTGGTTTTGAATATCTAGGTGCTGTGATGTTAGAGCACGGATTAGTCGATTCCAAGGCTGACTTATTGTACAAACTGCGCCGAGTATTTGAAGAGGCGTTTGAAATGTATGGCATCGCAATATTAAACTGTGCTTTATATCGAGAGATGCTTAATAGAAAGCTTTGTTTGGCTATTCATCGCTCAGAATCATAAGCTATGATCTTCGCCGTAGAGTTGCACAGACTTTACCGGATTATAGTAAGAAAACTGTGAAAGCAGATTGATCGCTATAGGGTTTTCCATTCATTCAAGTCACAAGAACACACAGCTAAAACCCCAAGCGCTAAAGTTTACTATCACCCAAGTTACGACTATAACTTAAGTAGTCGACTCTAATGGGTGAGCCTGCCAAAACGTTTAGGAAAAGTTTAAACATGAACATGCAGATAGTTTCTCAGGCTAAAAATCTCACCGGTTTCTTCTTTCTTCTCTATTTTTTACCCCTTGCCTTATTGCTATTTGTTATCCTCGCCAGTACCACAATGGATTTACCTTTTGGCATTTTTACCCGTGATCTCGCTGCGACGGCAGAAGTGAATCCTTTAACTGGGGTGACATCAAATGTTGGCGCTTTATTGTGGGCAGCTGCTGCGACCATATGCTTTTTAACTTGGGAGGTTTTTCGTCATCAGCCTAAAGAAAAGTGGTTCGCTGTATTTATGTTGTGTTCAGGCCTATTAACCACGCTGCTATTATGTGACGACTTTTTTATGCTGCACGATTATATTTTTCCGCGTTATTTAGCTATCAAGGAGAAGTTTTTTCTATTGGCTTACTTCAGTTTAATGTTTTGCTGGATGGTGGTTTTCAGAAAGTGCATCCTAAAAACGCAGTATCTAATTCTGCTGCTCGCCTTTGTTTTTTTTGCTTTGTCAGTGTTGGTTGATCAGTTTCAAACTCCAATCGAGGCCTTTATTGGCGACTCACGTATTTTGTTTGAGGATGGCTTTAAGCTGATTGGTATTGTTAGTTGGCTTGGCTATTTTTTTAAATGCTGTTTATTGAAAATAAACGAAAATATACTCGAGTAAGGGGGTTAATTAATTTCTTTGGCAGATTGGATTGATCTCTTAAGGTATTATGCAAGATGCAATTTTTATCAGCAGCTAACGTTGGCGCTTTAGGCTAAAACTAGCACCAAAACCTAGGCTGAAAACTAGCACTAAATCTTAGTGCTAAATCTTAGTGCTAAATCTTAGTGCTAAATCTTAGTGTTAATATAAAGTCTCAACGCGCTCTCTCAAAGCTCACCTAAAAGCTAGAAGTAAACCTAATTGAGTTTTGCCAACCTATAACCTTGCTCAATCAATAGTCCTATTTATTGAGTCGCAGCCCTCTCATTTCGCCATTTTAGCCTACAATTTATCAGTGCCCTTTAGGGCGAGTGGCGTGATATTTCTTCGTAATAAACTCGCTGTTAAATATTAAACGCCAATGTGATTCACCTGAATCAAAGCAAGGATATAGTTTATGAGTAATTCACTGTATGAACGACTTGGCGGCAGTGCTGGCATTGAGAGTATTGCAAATGACTTGGTCGATTTGCATATGGCCAACCCGACAATCTCCCCAAGATTTGCCAAATCAGATCCCGTAGCGCTAAAAAATGCCGCGGCGACATTTTTCATTGCAGGAACTGGCGGCCCAAGTGTGTATAAAGGCCAAGATATGCTCTCGGTACATAAAGGCATGAACATATCGGCGGCTGAATTTATGGCGGTACTGGATGATGCATTGCAGGCATTTGAAATGAATAATATTAGCCAGCGGGATCAAGAACAAGCGCTGTATATTTTGTACAGCATGCGATCTGATATCGTGTTGGTTTAGCTTGTTACTGCCCTAAAAGGCTCACTTAACCCCGAGAGTAGGCTAAGTTAACCAGTTATTCAGGATCGACTTAGTCTCTTATCACTAGTCTCTTATCACTAATCTGTTAACGCAGACTTCAAACCAGCTCTATAGCTTGTGTCATCAATAGCTCGGCTGCAAAGGATAACCTTATGGGCACATTTCGCACAGAAACGGATTCCTTTGGGTCATTAAAAGTGCCTGCGGATAAATACTATGGCGCTCAGTCGGCGCGCAGCTTAATCAATTTCGCTATTGGGGGCGAGACCATGCCCAAGCCATTAATTCATGCTTTGGGAATGGTGAAGCAATGTGCGGCCAAGGTGAATATGGAGTTTGGCATTCTCGATACTGATATTGGTCAAGCGATTGAACAGGCCGCTGGCGAGGTGATGCAAGGCAAACTGGATGAACACTTTCCGTTGTCGGTATGGCAAACTGGCTCGGGCACTCACACCAATATGAATACTAATGAGGTGATTGCTAATCGCGCCATTGAAATACTTGGTGGCGTGCTTGGCAGTAAAACCCCCGTGCACCCAAATGATCATTGTAATTTAGGCCAGTCATCAAACGACTGCTTTCCCACTGCAATGCACATCGCAGCAGTACTGGAGTTACACCAGCAATTGTTGCCCGCATTAAGGCATTTACAGCAGTAGCTAGCGATAAAATCGGTAGCATTTAATCATATTATAAAAATCGGTCGAACCCATATTCAAGATGCCACTCCGCTGACCTTAGGTCAGGAGTTTTCAGGTTATAGTGCCCAAATGAGTCATGGCATTGCTCGAGTTGAAGCGGTAATGCCTGCGTTATTACAGTTGGCTCAGGGCGGCACTGCTGTGGGGACCGGCATGAACTCAATTAAAGGCTTTGATATAAGCTTTGCTCAGCAAGTTGCCAAGCTGACTAAATTGCCCTTTATTACTGCGACCAATAAATTTGAGGCCATAGCGAGCCATGATGCCATTGTTGAAGCCAGTGGCGCATTAAATACCGTGGCCGTCAGTGTGATGAAAATTGCTAACGATATCCGCTTTTTGGCCTCTGGGCCGCGCTGTGGATTAGGGGAAATTAATCTGCCTGCAAATGAGCCCGGCTCATCGATAATGCCCGCTAAAGTGAACCCGAGCCAATGTGAAGCGTTAACTATGATAGCGGCGCAGGTTATGGGAAATCATACAACCATTTCAGTGGCAGGCAGCAATGGCCATTTTGAGCTCAATGCCTTTAAGCCAGTGATGATTTATAACCTACTGCAATCAATTGCTTTACTGGCAGAGGGTTGTAGCAGTTTTACTGATAAATGTATTTGCGGTATTAGTGCCAATGAAGCACAACTTGCTAAGTTTTGTGATGAGTCATTAATGCTGGTAACCGCGCTTAATGACTACCTTGGTTATGATAATGCCGCCAGCATCGCTAAAAAAGCTCATCAAGATGGCTCGACACTACTAGCGGCAGCCCTTGCCCTTGGATTACTCACCGAAGCGCAGTTTAATCAGTGGGTCGTGGTAGAGAAGATGCTAGCGCCCCATGATTTACCTAAAGGCAAACCTTAAATAAACGATCGAATGATCTCGCTTAAAACACCGTCTAAGTAAAGAGTTGCTTATGAAACTTAATTTTAATATGGAAGATGCCAGCCAAATATTTGTTGGCGCTTTTGCTTTAGCTGTACCGATTTCTTTTTCTGAAGAAGCGTGGAAACTGGGTGAGACTTTACCCTTAATCAACGTCATGATGCTGTTTGTGTTGTCGGTGGTGTTTTTGGGGTTATTTACCTATCACAGCGTGTTTCAACATGATGTTAAATCACGGGTTATTGTGTTTATATTTCGGATCGTTATCGCTTATTTGATGGCGGCCTTGGTAGTGAGCTTGGTGTTATTATGCCTTAATAAATTACCCTTATTAGACGATCCCATAACCTCATTACGGCGGATTATTATCATTACTATGCCAGCCTCTATGGGCGCCATAGTGGTGGATAGCTTTGATAAAGAGTAAGCCTTAAAAGAGTAACCTGTAAAATAACCTTGCCTCTTTAGCTATAAGTATTCAGCTATGACCGTTCAATTTGGCCGCTAATAACTATCCGATTAAATCGACTAAAAGTAGCGTTTTATTACAATATTTATTCGATTAGTTGCTTGTTAAGCTAAGGCTATTAATCACTCATAGAGTAGAACATCATGAAAGTATTAGGCCGTTTTAGCGCTCGACCAGCAATGGATGGTGACGGGGTTAACATTAAGCGGGTTGCGGATTTTATCAATACCCGCTTTGATCCTTATTTAATGATTGATGAGATCAAATCAGATGATCAGCAAGATTTCATTGGTGGTTTTCCACCGCATCCTCATCGCGGTATTGAAACCTTTACCTATATTCGTAAGGGTGGCTTTGAACACCGCGATCAATTAGGTAATGTTAAAGCCATACGCGCTGGCGATGTGCAGTGGATGAGTACTGGCAGTGGGGTGATTCATTCTGAAATGCCATTAGCCGATGCTGAAGATGGCCTACATGGCTTTCAAATTTGGCTCAATATGCCCGCTAAAGACAAAATGCGTCCGGCGATCTATCAAGATACCTCAGAAAAGGCTAATCCAACGGGTACTAACCAAGACGGTGCGCAGTTAAAGGCGCTTGCTGGCCAATGGCAATTTGCTGCCACTGATAGAGACAATATTACAGTCAATGACAGAGACAATATTGCAGGCAATAACAGAGACAATATTGCAGGCAATAACAGAGTCAATGACGCTGAGGTATTAGTCTCGAGTATTCAAGGCTTGGCGGGCAATGGTGCCATTGCGGATTTAACGCTCGCAGCTAATGGCCACGCCAGTATTGATTTATCCAGCCATGAGGTGGTTCATGCCTATATCTATCAAGGTGAGCTTGAATATATCGCCGCCAATGGAGACTTGATGACGGCCAGCGCCGGACAGTTATTGTTATTGTCAGCTGAGCTAAGTCATTTTAACAATGCTATCTCTGCCGAGACAGGGTTATTGTTACTGGCAGGTTCACCCATTAATGAAAAAATAGTCCATATGGGCCCATTTGTAATGAATAGCCAAGCTGAAATAGATCAAGCAGTAGATGATTACCAACAAGGGCGCTTTGGTAAGATCATTTAGCAAAGATATATCTGCCATGTGCGGATAAAATTGCTACAATATGCAATTAGGCCAAGGTATAAATATCTTGGCTGTTTTGTTTGTACTCGTTTTGTTTCAGTACCCGTTTTATATCAGAGGATATTCGCCTTGAGTCAGTCTACTCAACAAGCCGCTAATACGGCTTTCGCATCACTAAATCTTAAACCTGATTTGCTTGAAAATCTCAAAACCATGGGATTCGAGTCAATGACTCAAATTCAAGCTGAGAGCTTACCAGCAATCCTTGCAGGTGATGACGTGATTGGCCAAGGAAAAACCGGCTCAGGTAAAACTGCAGCATTTGGTTTGGGCTTACTAAACAAGTTAGATGTGAAACGTTTTCGCATCCAAACCATGGTGTTGTGCCCAACACGTGAACTCGCCGACCAAGTGGCAAAAGAGATCCGTACTCTAGCTCGCGGCATTCATAACGTGAAAGTACTAACATTGTGTGGCGGCGTACCAATGGGACCACAAATTGGTTCATTGGAACATGGCGCGCACATTATTGTTGGCACCCCAGGACGTATTGTTGATCATCTTGATCGCAATCGCTTAGATTTAAGCAACGTTAACATGCTGATTTTAGATGAAGCCGATCGAATGTTAGAAATGGGCTTTCAGCAGCAATTAGACCAAATTATTGAAGACACGCCGCGTGAGCGTCAAACCTTGCTATTTAGCGCGACCTTCCCTGAGCAAATTAAGCAGGTTGCTGATCAAATCATGTATAAGCCATTAATGGTTAAGGTTGAAGCGACGCACGACAACCTCACTATCGATCAGCATTTTTATCTAACCGAAGACAATCATGCACGTATGGAGGCTTTACAGTTATTGTTACTGGATAAGCAGCCTGAAAGTGCGGTGGTGTTTTGTAACACCCGCCGTGAAACTCAAAAAGTGGCGGATACGTTAGCTGAACAAGGTTTTAGCGTACTAGCCTTACATGGCGACTTAGAGCAGCGCGAGCGCGATCAAATGTTACTGCGTTTTGCCAACAAAAGTGCCCGCGTATTAGTGGCAACCGATGTGGCGTCTCGTGGTTTAGATATCGAAGACTTAGACGCGGTATTTAACTATCACATTGCCTACGATACCGAAGTACACATTCACCGTATTGGCCGTACCGGTCGTGCGGGCAGTACTGGCGCAGCTTACACTTTCTATAGTCATGAAGATGGTCATCGTATGGTTGAAATCGGTGAGCTAATTGGCCGCGAAATCGACGGTGAAGCATTACCAGCCATGAGTGCGTTAACGAAAATGCCACTTGAAGCTGAGATGGTTACCATTCAAATCGATGCAGGTAAGAAGCATAAGGTTCGCCCTGGCGATATCGTTGGTGGTTTAACTGGCGAAAATGGCATTGATGGCGCAGACATTGGCAAAATTAAAGTGACCGATATCCGTTCATTTGTGGCAGTGAAACGCACCGCGTCTAAAAAGGCACTTAACAAGATCACTAAAGGCCGTTTAAAAGGTAAAACCTACCGCGCTTGGTTCTTGTAGATATTATTTTGAGTCGGTAGCGCTAGCGTTACTCACTGAATTGAAAGCGAGTTTAGTTAATACTAAACTCGCTTTTTTATATCTATTTATGGCTCAGTGCTGTTGATGTAAAGCTCAGTACTGTTGATTCTATGTAGCTGTCGCTTGACCGTTATCGACTCCGGATAGCATATTAATCAGTGTCGCTCTTCCCCTAGTATCGTAGTGCTCAACAAAAAATCCCAAAAAAAAGGTATAAAAACTATTGTCTTCATACCTTTTTTATTGAGCTAATTCATCGAGAACTCGCTTTAGCGATTAGCATTAGTCACGAGACTTAGGTCTTGCATTAGCGTAAGGATTCACACTGCCAGAAGCTGCGCTATTGGCGCTATTGTTACCTTGGCGGCGACGTTGTGGCTTTTTAGCCGCTGTTGAATTTGCCGAGGCATCAGCGCGCGAATTCTGGCGCGAGCTATGTCTAGATTCTGGTTTACCTGATCTATCACTGCTGTTTTGGCTCGCATGCTTACGGCGATTTGGGTTCGGCTTTTTATGGTTGCTGTTGTGGCCACCAGCGCGATTCAAATTCGGCTCAGGCAAAGTATGACATGCTTCATAACCGGCAATCTGTTTACGTTCAATTACGCGCTTAATAAGACGCTCAATATCATGCAGTAATTTGACTTCTTCATCACTCACTAATGATACCGCTTGACCAGATGCACCCGCACGGCCAGTACGGCCAATACGATGCACATAATCTTCAGGCACATTCGGTAAGTCAAAGTTAACCACAAATGGCAGTTGGTCAATATCGATACCACGGGCAGCGATATCGGTGGCCACCATCACTTGTGCAGTGCCCGCTTTAAAGTCAGCTAAAGCTTTAGTACGAGCGCTTTGACTCTTGTTACCATGAATAGCAACCGCTTTAATGCCATCAGCTTCTAGGTTTTTTGCTAAGCGGTTGGCGCCATGTTTGGTGCGTGAAAAAACTAACACTTGATGCCAATCATTTTCTTTAATTAGCTTGGTTAGAATTTTAGCTTTACGGCTTTTATCAATGGCGTATACCGCTTGATCAACCGTGTTCGCTGTTGCGTTACGTGGCGTTACTGAAATTTCAACTGGGTTATTCACTAAGCCTTTAGCCAGCTCGCGAATTTCATCTGAGAAGGTGGCTGAGAACATTAAGTTCTGACGTTGCTTTGGCAACATGGCTAAGATTTTCTTAATGTCACGAATAAAGCCCATATCCAGCATTCTGTCGGCTTCATCCAAAATAAGCACTTCAAGCTGACTAAAGCTCAATACTTTTTGTTGGCATAAATCTAATAATCGACCCGGTGTCGCCACCAAAACATCAACGCCATTTCTTAGTGCTGCAATTTGCGGGTTAATAGATACGCCCCCAAATACCACTGCAGATTTTAGCGGTAAGTTTGCGCCATACGTTGACACGCTTTCAGCAACTTGAGCGGCTAATTCACGTGTTGGAGTTAATACCAAGGCTCTAACTTGTCCGCGCTGTGCACGTTGACCTTTTGAAAGTAATTCTAGTAGTGGCAGGGTAAAACCTGCTGTCTTGCCGGTGCCGGTTTGTGCTGCAGCCATAACATCTTTGCCTTCAAGTACAGCAGGGATCGCTTGTGCTTGAATAGCGGAAGGCGTGTCATAGCCTTGTTTTTCAACAGCTTTTAAAATTGCTGCACTTAAGCCAAGGGAGGCAAAACTCATAGAATGATCTCTTTGGTCAACGCTAACGTTGTTTACAATAAATGGGAGCCAGAATGTGGCGGGCGTGAAGCTTACCTGAATAGGTGCATAAGTGCTAATAAATCGCCAATTTAACCCTTGGCCTTAGGGCATGGCATCCACAGCTAACGCTGGTGTTAGCGGTACTTTCACTCAGCACAATGGCCGAAATCGATGAATAAGGATTAATCTTTGATGGCAAAGTCGGCTATTTAACATACAATGAAATACAATCACTTACCGAATGGAGTCGCGATAAATGAAACCGCAGTTTGCCGCGCAAGTTCATATTGAAAAAACGCTGGCTTGCCTTCGTGAACAAGCCTGTTCGGTGATTAAAAATATTTTGCTGATGTCTAATATTTCCAGCCAAGATGTGCAGCAGGGAATGAAAAAGTTACATGCCCACGGCCAAGTGGCACTGCATTTTCATCCCGATCGCATTGATAGTCGCGGGCTCAGTGTGGCTGCTGGGCTATTAAAAGATGGCTATTATAAAACCCAGTTTGAGACTCATATCTCCAATGGCCAGTTATCACCTGAATTAGGTGGCCCTCGAGATCATTGGGAGAACCAACTGTTTGGTCAATGCTACTCTGGGGTAAAACATCGGCCTAAATATGGCGCTTTAGATTTAGGTTTTTGCCCACTAGGCCCAGCACCCCGTTTTGGTAGTTGTTACTTCATTACAAAGCCCCAAGTGTTATCTCGCTGCAGTTTTAGTTATATGGATTCATATCGCTTGCCAAAAGAAAAGGGCACGCTGCAGTGTTTTGAAGTGATTTTAGCGGCGTTACTTAGTGAAAGTTTTGAGCGCCATTATGCGCTGGGGCTGGCTAATATCAAACCAGCGCAGATTATTACGCATTTACAGCAGCTGCCTATGGAAGTTAATGCACGCTTTGCTCGCCAGCCCTTAGGTAATCTTGATCATTATATCGAAGCGCAGATCCACGGTGATGTATCACTGGATGATGATATTGCTTATCTGGTGGCAGACCCAAGTTTTAAACTCACTGAAGTGGGGGATTGCATGCAAGCCCTGTGTGAGGAATATGACATCAGATTGCTGTGGCATCAGGGTTATCAATTAACAGTTGATAGCGTGCCAAAAGATTTTCGTGGCCCTGATATGCCTGTACTTGCTCAAGCAATTGCGAAAGACGGCTTAATCACCGCACAATTAATTGGCAAAGCGGCAATGGATCTCACCTTAAAGCCAATGTTATGGAGTGAGCGCGGTAAGCAAGCACAGCAGTTACAGCAGTTGAAGTTAATCTGGCATGTGTTAGTGAAATTTGGTGCGATTGCGCCAACTGAGCCAACATCTTAAGCGACTTGCTAAAGCCTGTTGCTAAAGCCAGTAGCTAAATCAGCAGCCTGATAAGGCTAGCTAAAACGATAGGTTGCTCCGCCTTGGCGCTTGGATTTGTACATGGCAAAGTCAGCTGATTTAATCAAACTATCAAAGCATTCACCCGAATCAGGGTAAGTGGCGATACCAATACTGCAATTAACGTTTACCGATTGTTCGCCCAATTGAAAGGGCTTATATAAACATGCAATTAAGGTATCTGCCACAGCGGCAATGTCGTTGTTGTCGTGAATGCCTTCAATCATTAAGACAAACTCATCACCACCCATTCTAGCAATGGTGTCAGCATCTCTGACTTGGGCATTTAACCTGCGGCCCACTTCTATTAGCACTTGATCACCTTCGTTATGACCAAGGCTGTCATTGACCTTTTTAAAGTCGTCTAAATCAATATAAAACAGACAAAAACGACTGTTATTGCGTTTGGCTCTTTCGATATATTGTCCGACTCTGTCAGTGAGTAAGTGACGATTGGGCATTTGGGTGAGTTGATCGTAATAGGCAAGGTTTAATAACCGCTGGGCATCTTCAATGCGTTTGGTGATATCGCGGTTGATGCCGAGTGCGCCGAGAAACTGCTGTTGCTCATCAAACAGCGGGATACACATGGACTCAATCCAGCCTATGGTGCCATCTTGATGTTTAAAGCGAATTTCACCGCTCCACTTGCCATGCTTGGCCACTGCAGACATCACTTGTTCGGTGATAGATTCAGTATCCTCCGGCGAATGCAAAATACTGACGTGTTGACCCAGTATCTCGGCTTTACTATAGCCATATAAAGATTGAGAACCTGCGTTCCAATCGATCACAACACCTTCAGTGTCGGTGACCACCACAGCATCAAATAAATAATCAAATGCTTGGGCCCGCAGCGCAGGAAGATCAAATTGCATTTAATTGCATCTCCACAGTGAATTTTTAGTCATTAAAAAGGACTAACTAAATGTGGGTAGAATTAGGGTATTTGTCAATGGTTAATATTTGAACGTAACAATGTTTATGGTTTTAGTCATGGGGAGTTTTTATGGCTCTGGTCATCAAAGCCGCTGTGGTTTTTAAGCAGATCTTTTAACCCTCTAAACAAGGTTAATAAGCTTTACCTACTATAATTTTTATTAGTATTGTGTGAGTCAGTTAACACTTCTAAGGTGGCGGCTGTAATCTAGGGCTTTAGCTTGCGATACTGCGGCAATTTTCCACACTTTACTGCGCCAATCTAGGCGTATTTCTCTTCAGGAATCTAATGGATAAAACTTTAGAAAAGTCCCTCACTCACTGGCTTAAATCGCAGAAATCATCTTGTGGTATTTTCCTTAAATTAGCCATTTTTACCGGGGCCGCTAATGGGGTGGCAATTGTTGCCCAAGCTTACTTGTTGGCGACCATCCTCCATGGGGTGATCATGCTGGAATTACCCATGGGCAGTTTTACGCTGCAATTTGGCGCTTTAATTAGTTTAATTCTAGTCAGAGCGGTGCTGGCATATGCTAGAGAACGTTTGAGTTTTGAAGCGGGTAAACGCCTTCGTGGCGACATTCGTGAAGCTGTGCTCAATAAGCTCACCGATTTAGGTCCAGCTTTTATTAAAGGTAAACCAGCAGGGGCATGGGCCAGTGTGGTTCTTGAGCAAGTTGAAGATCTGCACGATTTTTATGCTAAATATTTACCGCAAATGATGCTGGCAGCGTTTATTCCGCTAATTATTTTAGTGGCGGTATTTCCGCTCAATTGGGCCTCAGGGCTGATCTTACTGGCCACAGCGCCGTTGATCCCCATGTTTATGATTTTAGTGGGCATGGGCGCCGCCGATGCTAATCGTAAAAACTTCAGCGCGCTGTCACGTTTAAGCGGCCATTTTATGGATCGCTTAAAGGGCATAAGTACCCTCAAGCTGTTTCACCGCGCAGAAGCTGAAGTAAAGCAAATCGAAACTGGCTCAGAAGACTTTAGGCAACGCACTATGTCAGTGCTGAGAATGGCATTTTTAAGTTCGGCGGTACTGGAGTTTTTTGCCGCGCTATCTATCGCTGTGCTGGCGGTGTATTTTGGCTTTAGCTACCTAGAGCACCTTAATTTTGGTCATTATGGGGTTAAAATTAGTTTATTTACCGGTATGTTTGTGCTGATTTTAGCGCCAGAGTTTTTTCAGCCATTACGTGATTTAGGCACCCATTACCATGCTAAAGCACAAGCCATTGGTGCAGCAGAAGCCTTGGTAGAACTTCTTGAACATCCTAATCCATTAAAGCAAGTTGACGAAAACTTTAGCGAGCAAACTGGCCAGCTGCGAAACACCGATCTCAGTAAAATTGTGATCACCGCAACAGATCTTGAAGTGCTCACCTTAGAGGGAAAACCCTTATTAGGGCCGATTTCATTTAGCATTAAAGCCGGCGAACATATTGCTATTGTTGGCCCAAGTGGCGCCGGTAAAACCAGTTTATTAAATGCCTTGCTGGGCTTTTTACCTTACAGAGGTTCACTGCAAATTAATGCCGCTGAGCTGAGTTTACTTGATAAAAACTATTGGCGCTCAAGGCTTGCTTGGTTAGGTCAAGACCCGCAGTTGTTCCATGGCTCTATCCGCGATAATGTCAGCCTAGGCAACGCACAGCTCAGCGATGCTGAGATTATGGCGTTACTGCAACAAGCCAATATTGCTGATTTTGTTCAGGCTCATCCCCAAGGGCTTGATGCCATTATTAGTGACCAATCAGCGGGTATTTCAGTGGGACAAGCTCAGCGTATTGCCCTTGCGCGGGCGTTGTCGCAACCTGCGAGCTTATTCTTGTTGGATGAGCCCACCGCCAGTCTTGATAACCAAAGTGAGCAACTGGTTAGCGCCGCCCTTAATCAAGCCAAGTTGCAGCAAACCAGCTTGATGATCACCCATCGATTAGACCAGCTACAAGATATGGATAATATTTTAGTGATTGATAATGGCAACCTTGTGCAACAAGGCGACTATAAAACCCTCAGCCAGCAACCGGGTTTATTCAAATCAATGCAGCAACAAGATGATGGTTTATCACTGTTTATTACTGCTGAATCTGATACTGACGCGGCAAACGTAAATAACCAAGCCGAAATGGCGCAGAGCATTGGCACTAAGGAGGATAAATAATGCAAGTTTTATATCCGTTCCTTAAATTGTTTAAACGCCAATGGCTGATGATGGCCATTGGCTTGTTTCTTACCTGTACTACTATCCTTGCGGGTATCGGTTTATTGTCATTATCGGGCTGGTTTTTATCCGCAACCGCCATCGCGGGTTTAACTGCAGCCACGGCATTAGCCTTTAACTTTTTTACTCCTGCTGGTGGGGTGCGTTTTTTCTCTATTGCCCGCACCGCAAGTCGTTATGGTGAGCGCTTAGCTACCCATGAGGCGACCTTTAAATTACTTACGGATTTACGGGTTTGGTCTTGGAAAAAGCTGTTTCCGCTTAGTGCCAGTAATCTGCAAGGGTTACGACAAGGCGACATGCTTAACCGTCTAGTGGCCGATATCGATACCTTAGATCATTTGTATTTACGCTTACTGGTGCCAATGACAGCGTCGTTATTGACCATCATTGCCTTGTATGCATTTTTATCTTGGTTTGATTTAACCCTAGCGTTAAGCCTATGTGGTTTGTTGCTGAGTGTATGGATTGTGCTGCCATTGATATTCTATCGCTTAGGCAGAAAACCTGGTGAGGCTGTGGTAGATGCTAAGCGCCACTTTAGAGTGTTAATCCTTGATGTTATTCAGGGACAAGCTGAATTAAGCATTTTTGCAGCTAATGATCGTTATAGACAAAAATTACGTGATGCTGAAACAGCCTTATTTAACAGCCAAACAGCCATGGCCAATATTACTGGTTTTAGCCAAGGGCTATTGATTGCGGTGAACGGTTTTGCTGTGGTAATGATGTTATATCTTGCTGGACAAGGCGTTGGTGCGCAGGTGCCGCCAGGCCCCTTAATGGCGACAATGGTGTTTGCTACTATGGCGTCAATTGAAATGATGATGCCAATCTCTGGGGCGTTTCAGCATTTATCTAGCTGTGTGTTATCGGCTAAACGTATTACTGAAATTACCGATCAGCAAGGGGATATTCAGTACGGTGAGCGCCAATTTCAAGGGGGTGAATTAGCTGCTACAGAACTTGAGTTAAACGACATTCACTTTGGCTATCAAGCTGAGCGGTCAATTTTAACCGGGGTTAATTTACATATAACCCAAGGCCAAAAAGTGGCCTTACTTGGGCCAACAGGCTGTGGTAAATCAAGCTTGCTTGCACTGATCACCCGTGAGTGGATGCCGCAACAAGGTCAAATCAGATTATCAGGTCATGATATTGCTGACTATGACGAAGTGTCATTACGCAACGCGATGACAGTGGTGAGTCAGCGGGTGCATTTATTTGCTGGCACAGTACGCGATAACTTAACCATTGCCTTACCTTATGTTGAGGGGCAAAAGAAAAAGGCCAATGATCAGCGCTTAATCGCAGTGTTAAAGCAAGTGGGCTTAGGCACGTTACTTGAGTCCGTAACGGCTACAGATCGCGGTGAAGAAATTGGTTTAGACAGCTGGATTGGTGACGGCGGGCGTCAGTTATCAGGTGGCGAACAGCGCCGAATTGGGGTGGCTCGTGCATTACTGCGTGATGCGCCTATTTTATTGCTTGATGAGCCAACCGAAGGGCTTGATAAACGCACCGAACGGGAAATTTTACGCTTACTGTTTACGTTTGCTGAAGGTAAAACCTTACTGATGATAAGCCACAGACTCACCGCCATGGCTGAAATGGATCAAATTCATATGCTGGATAATGGGCTGATTGCCGCCAGTGGCACCCATGAAGACTTAATGCAAGATTGTGCTGAATACCAAGGTTTATATAAGCATTTAGCCAAAGAAGCTTAATAGGACTGGTATCGTTAGAAAGGACTGTTATCGTTTGAAAGGAACTGGAAAACGCTTTTGAAACGATAATGACAACAAAAAAACGCTAATCGACTTGGGATTGAACCAAGCGATTAGCGTTTTTTTGTTTTAGCTCAAATCGAGCTGGTTATTTGCAGACTGTAAAGGTTGAAACTCATTTTTGGACATAAACCTTGCCAGAGATCTTACTAAATTAGCAATCTATAAATTAACTTTAGTAAGGCTAAATCTGGGCATTCCTGCTCAGAGTGCTTGAACTTTTATGCGTGATTTACAATTTACACCACATGTCCAAATCCAGCAAAAGCTACTTTACTATATGTATCTACAAAGGTTTGTTTTTCAATCCTACCCACTCCCTTCGGGTAGCGTCTATACTTAGTCCAGAGCGCACAAAAAGTGGGTCATCAAAGGTCACTCGCAGTTTGTCTAGTGTATGACTGACGGCAGATTGAGTAACCCCAAGTCGTTCAGCTGCCTTTGAAACCGAATTCTCTTCAAGAACGGTCAAAAGGTTCGAAAACTATGCCCGTTAAGCGACAAATAATCGATTTTATTCATATATATTATGAGGATACACTAGTTGTTTTGATGAATTGTGATGGTTATCGTGTTGTTTGTTAAGTGCTTTATGTATTTAAGTTCAATTAAAAGGAAATCAAAATGTTAAAAAATAAGTCACCCCTTTTGCTTATCTGCTTACTCTCAATGTTCAAGCTGACGACTGCTTTTGCAGACACAGAAAGCACAACACAACCATCCAACACTCTAGAAACTGCTCAAGCTTTTTTATGGGCTGCAGGTTCGGGTGACATGGAAAAACTCAATGCGCTAATGTCTGATGACTTTGTTTGGCATAATGAAGGCGACAACCAAATACCTTGGATCGGCAATTGGGAAACAAAAGAGACTGTCCTTAATACCTTTCTTCCTCGTTTTGGTGCAGGCCTGAAAACCACAAGCTGGACTACAGACTATAGCTTCGTTAATGGCGACCAAGCCGTTTTTATGGGTAGCATGAGCGCGATTGCAACGGAGTCGGGAGCCGACACTGGAAAATTCAGCTGGGCTGTGCGTGTACACGTTGAAAATGGTAAGGTAAAAAGCTGGAACTGGTTCGAAGACAGTTTTGCCGTTTCGAAAGCGTTCCACGCTAAAAAGTAAGCATATAAATCTATCCCAAATAGAGACCCTAACAACAAAAGGCGCAAGTGATCACTTGCGCCTTTTTTCGTTGCTCTGTCCCGTCCTGAGATAAGTTGACAGTTTGGAGACTTATCTATGAAACCCTCAGATTCAACCAGTCGTAAACGTACACGGTATGTAGTGGTATAGATAATTTGGCCATTCTATTGAATGTTATATTAGATTATTGAGGGTAAATAAAAACTGCTAAGCTTCGGGATATATCCATTTCAAATACCTTTTGGGGCATAAATGCGTTACAGCCACCAACTTTATACTTCGTTTATATTGGGGCAATTACTGTAATCCATCACTTCCATCTAATCCATTGCCTGCCGCAGGCTTATGTGCAGATACAACTGCGAGACGCTGCAAGTACGTCCCTGTAAGCTCTGCCAAAACATCCATGTTTTGGAAGCTCGCTGCTGCATCTACACTGGGATTATTGTCTCTTCGATTTGACTGTATTCGTGACAACTTTAAAAGCTAAATTACTCAAGTTGCGTGGGTGCTTTTGATCTTCTTTGAATGTTTAATTTGAATTGAGGTAAGCAAGAAAATTACGTGAGTCCAGGCATGGATGCCTGGCTAGCTTTCGAGGGGAAGGGACGCCCCATCGGAAGCGTTAGTGATTTTTGTAGCTTGCCGAAGCGGACTCAAAATGAAGTTAAAAGCTGGATTAATCCCCGTTGAAAACATGCGTTTTTCAGCATTTTTCGTTGGAGCTGCGGGCCTAATTCTTTAATAAAGAGTATAGAGGGTATTGCTGTTGATACCCTTTTAGTCTGCTCTTTACAAAAGAAGGGGCGAAGCGCCACGACCTTGATTTAGATTTTTTTAAAAATTTGAAATAAGCTTTGGGACAAACCTCAGTTAACCAGTCGATGCATCTGTTTATTATCAATAATCCTAACCTCGACTTTATCTAGCTTAGTGTCATTAACTAATTCGGCATCAGTGACTAACTCTTCATCTTTTATTGCAACAGCCAGCATGTTGTCTGCCACAAGCTTGCCTGTAATGGGTTTGTACTTGGCTAAAGGGCCGATAAATACCCCAGAGGCAATAGCAAAAAACTTTTGCCCTATATCTTCTAAGGTTCGCTGACTCGCACGCTCCCCTAATAACAAGCTTGGCTGAAATATCATTAGTTTAGGTAGGTTAAGCGCGACTAAGGCTTGCTGTACCTGACCTTTAGCACGATTATAAAAAATGCTTGAATTTGCATTGGCATCTAATGCCGTGACCACTGAAAAAGACCATGGCTTTGAACTGTTTCTGCTGAGTTGATGTTGTTGGATTAACTTAGCGAAATCAATAACTGCAGTCACATCTACTTTATTAAAATTATCTTGGCTACCCGCTTGCTTAATGGTGGTGCCTAAACAACAAAATGCATGATCGATGTCGATCGGAATGGATAAACTGGGGATGTCTTCTAGCTGGCATTGAATAAAGCTGAGCTTGTCGATGCCGTGGGTGCCTTCAGCCAGTTGTGGCAGACGTCGACCTAAAACCACTACTTGCTGGTAGCGCTCATCAGCCAGTAATCCAAGTAACACATTTGCACCAATAAGCCCTGTGGCACCAATTATTGCAGCATTCATAATTTTCCTAAAGTACCAAGCCAGCATGTTGACTCTTTTTTATAAGCAGAGATTTTAGCATGGAATAAGCTTGTTAATACGGCTCAAAATAAGTGCGCACAAAAGCGCTGCTGCATAGGTAATTGCAGGATTACTGCAGGGTTATTAGTCCATAGCAGCTGCTATTGAACATTTATAAGTATTGGTTTTAGCATGGAATAAGCTTGTTAATACGGCTCAAAATAAGTGCGCACAAAGCGCTATTGCATAGGGAATTACCGGGTTATCAGTACATAACTGCTGTCATTGAACATCTAATAAGTGTCGGTTTTAGCATGGAATAAGCTTGTTAATATCATCAAGATAGCGCAGTATTTTGTGGCATAAATATAATGAATAAGCTGACCATTCAGTTTGAAAACATAAAAACAGGGAGACGTTATGGGATTATTTGATGCGATATTAGGTAACTCGTCAGAAGTTGATTTAGCAGAATTAGAGCAAGAGCTTGCGCCAATTTTGGCTGACAATGAGTCAGTGCATCTGGGTTATAAATTGATCCGCGATATGTTTGTGTTCACCGACAAACGGCTTATTTTAATCGACAAACAAGGCATGACGGGCAAAAAGGTGAGTTATCATTCAATTGCTTATAAATCGATGACTCACTTTATTGTTGAAACCGCAGGTACCTTTGATATGGATGCCGAGCTGAAAATTTATATTTCAGGCACAGAGCAACCCATAGTTAAAGAGCTAAAAAAAGGCACTGATGTGGTGGGCATTCAAAAAGCCATTGCTAACTTTTCACTTTAATTGCGAGTTAATGTGTTTTATAACAAAGCTGCCAGCTAACGGCTTACAAGAAACCGCAGGCCAACAACAATTACTGAGTTCACATATTGGCTGAGCCTTAACGCAATCATTATGTGCGTATGGTTAGGCCTACTTTACATATTGGATAACGCAAATGACCACAGATAACCCGCAACCATCACCTCTGAATGATGCGCCTAAAGCCATTCAACTTGCGGTCGATTTAATTCAGTTACTTGAAGAAAATAAAATAGATACCACAACGGCGATTGAAGCATTACAAATCACCTTAGCTGATTTCAAAAAAAAGCAGCAACAGGGCGTGTAGAACACCCTGTATCGCTGCTTTATCTGTTATTCATTTGAGGCGATTAAATCGTAAATTTAGCAATATTTTTATCAACTTGCTCTGACAGTAATTTCACATTCTCACTTTCATGGCTGGTTTGCTCACTTGCTTGACCTGTTTCTAGTGAAATATTACTAATGTTGACCATAGCGCGAGCTACTTCATCAGAAACCGCTGATTGCTCAGTCGTTGCCGAAGAAATTTGTTCAGTCATTTGGTTAATGTTGTCTACATGCTGCACCACTAATTTTAAGTTTTGATCCGTTCTAGCCGCTGCCTCTATGGTTTGATTGGTAGCTTCTTTACCTGCATTCATGCTACTGGCTGCACTTTGAGCTAAGTGTTGCAGGGTCTCAATGATTTTGCTGATTTCCACAGTCGAGTTTTGGGTGCTATGGGCTAAGCTTCTAACTTCATCAGCAACCACTGCAAAACCGCGACCAGCTTCACCAGCACGAGCAGCTTCTATCGCCGCGTTTAAGGCGAGTAAATTGGTTTGATCTGAAATGCTGGTAATCACATTGAGTACCTGGGCAATTTCTGCGGATCCCTGCTTAAGCTCATCGACAACCGCGCTGGCTTCATCAATTCTATGGGAGGTGTTATTTATTAATGTGATGGTATCTGCAACCATATCACTTGCGCCATTAATCATGTCGCTGGCTTCTGCAGTGGCACTCGCAGCGTTAAGGGTGTTACCTTCAACCTCTTTGATTGTCACAGACATTTGCTCAATAGCACTGACTACCGTTTGGATTTCACCCGTTTGATCTGAAACACTTCGATTAGTTTGTGCCGCAATAACAGAGAGCCCTTCTGATGCGCTCGACAGTGTTTTAGATGAGACATTTAAGCTATCGAGTAGCTGATGAAACTGACTTAACATCGCATTGATTGATTTACTTAGCTGACCCAGCTCATCATGCTCTTTGTCAATCACAATACGTTGTGTCATATCACCGTGCTCTGCTTTTAGCATCACCGCTTGAATATTATTAATCGGTCCCGTTATCGCTTTAATAATGAAAAATGAAATACTGAGCAAGATAGCCAGAATAACACCGACAACTAACGCCATCGTCATCATTGTTTTGTTTACTGTCTCATTAATATCGCTAATATAAATACCCGTTCCCACCACTAAATCCCATGGCTGAAACATTAATGAGTAAGATAACTTGGGTTCAGGTTTACCATTGGCAACGCGTTTAAAGTCATATTCAACAAAGCCGCGATTATCACGATTTCGGGTGCCATCCAAAATCTCTTGATACAGGTAGCCGCCATCATTGTCTTGAACATGGGCAATATTAACCGCTACTTTTGCGCCTTTTTGGGATGCGCGAAGGATCATGTCGGAAGTGAATGCGAAGAAATAACCGTCATGACCATAACTGAGGTTTTGTAGGGTAAGGTAAAAGTCTTGCTTTGCCTCATCAACTGCAAGCTCCCCGGTTTGCACTTTTTGATAAACCGATTTAAGAAGACTTTCTACCGATTCGACTTGTACTTGTAGTTGGACCTTTTTGGCTTCGAGCATTTTCTGCTCGACTAAATCGATACCTTTATATCCAACAGCTATAATGGCGAATAATGAAATGAAGACGAAGAAACTGATCTTATGCTTGATGGTAAAATTCATGTAAACCTTTAATTTTTATTATCGTGTTTTATTTGAATCTGCTTAACGGTTCTGTAGCTGGTAACTTCCATTTTAAAAATGTGTTAATTTTGCGTTCCAAATAAAAAGTTGGTTGTGATTACGCTGTTGGTGTGAGGTTTTTGTTTGCCAACTTGAGTAAAAGGGTTGCTGATTATGCCCAAGAGTTAGCAGCATTAAAATAAAAATGATCGCCAGCTAAGGAGTTCGAGCCATTGTGCTGGTCGGATGTGTGCTGCTAGCGTTTTTGACTTTAAATAGTTGAGTTTTTAGTTGTAAATATACAATGTAAGCTGGTGCTTTATGCATCACAGGCCGTAGCCAGCTTGCTTTATAGCCATATGATTAAGCCCTTATATTCTAAAGAGCTTTAGCGGCTACTTGCTCATGAAGCTATAACGATGGTTAACGGACGATAAATTGATAAGCCGATAAATAGAACAAGACTCAAACCGTGCTAACTAAAATAATAAGGAACAGATATGACCGAAGCTCACTTACCACTGACAGATTTCATCGAATATAGCCAAGCAGAGATGATTGAACGGGCGCAGCAAAACTATCAAAATGTAAAACGCCGTCATTCGATACGTAAGTTCTCTGATAGAGCGGTTCCTCAGCAGGTTATTGAGCAATGTATTTTAGCGGCAGGAACCGCGCCCAATGGCGCCAATCATCAGCCGTGGCACTTTGTCGCCATCAGTAACCCTGAGATTAAAGCGCAAATTCGCCAGCAAGCTGAAGCCATCGAACAAGCATTTTATGCCGGTCGCGGCGGTGAAGAGTGGCTCGATAATTTAAAGCCATTAGGCACTAATGCCAGCAAACCTTATCTAGAAACCGCCCCTTGGTTAATTGCGGTGTTTTCTAAAAAACGCAGCGAAGATAATGGTGAGCAAAAGCAGAATTATTACGTGCATGAGTCGGTAGGCATCGCCACAGGTTTTTTAATTCAGGCGCTGCACAATGCAGGCCTTGGCACCTTAACTCACACTCCCAAACCTATGTCGTTTTTAAGTAAAGTATGTGGCCGAGATAATGACAATGAGCGCCCCTATATGCTGATTGTGGCTGGTTATCCTGATGAGAATGCTACGGTACCAGAGCATGCTTTACACAAGAAACCGTTAACTGAGATTTGTGATTTTTTATGATTACTTCCAGCCTTGTAACCACTGGCTGGTTTGTTTTAACTCGCGCCAATTGATAGCAAATTCTTGACCGTTTAGCTCTGCTCTAATCAAGCATTCAATCACGTTTTGTTGTTCATCAAAACTGACTTTAGTGACCGAAAAGTGTTTTAGTTTTTCGGTCACATTGACCTTTGTCCATTTACTATGAAGTAACTTTTTTGGGTGTAATGGGTTCATTCATTTTTCCTAGTTGGCGGTCTATATCTCATCTGATTGTTTATTTACCTCATTACGTTATTACGTTGAATCGGGTTAAAAGGTTCAGCTATAGAAGGGTTCTGCTTCCAAATTCTGTTTGGATTAACATTGTGGTTTTTTCACATTCACACTTGCCCTCAATTTATTTTGCCATGTAAAAATCAAAGTCGTGGCGCTTCGCCCACACCAGAGTCAAGGGGGAAACTGCTTGTCCCCCTTAACAATCCCTCAGCCCCCGACGAAAAATGCTGAAAAGCGCATAATTTTCGACGGGGATTGATCCAGCTTCTGACTTCGTTTGCTGCTAACTTCGGCCCCTGTT
>NZ_MCVI01000036.1:54427-88938 GCF_002873135.1 Shewanella sp. 10N.286.48.A6 | reverse complement strand
ATTGAGGCCGTATCAGGCATCGCAGAGAAGCATAGGGCTTATGGTTTTCGAAAGATATTTAAACGACTACGGCTCCTAGGGCATCAATGGGATCATAAACGTGTGTATCGCGTTTATTGTGGTTTAAAACTTAACTTACGACGTTAAGAATTATCAAACTTTAATATAAACGCACACCAGGGGGCTGCATATGTGCTTGCTTTTTGAACGCAAAGTGACCTGTGCAGCCTGTTTTGTATGAAACTTTCTTACATAAAAATTATACTTAAAAAAGCCATTTCACAAAAATATCAATTTATGATTGTATTTGGCGATATCAGCTTATGGTTATTTTTGTGCTAACTCCATGATTATATTTGAAAGTGAAATATCAACTTATGGTTGTTTCAACAAGAGTTGTTTCAACAAGAGTAACCATCAGCTAATGCGTCTCAATTAGCTTAAGTTAGTGATTCAGATTAGTTACTCGCATTAGTTGCTAAATAAAAGCCACTTAATCACCAGATTAAGTGGCTTTTTTATATCGGTAGCTCAATTTCATTTGCTTATCTATCGGTTTAGTTATCGACACAGCCATGACTTAATCATTTACTCTGCGACTAACACAATCACAATCACATACACAATCACATACACAATCACATACACAATCACCTACACAGTCAGCAACTAAACCCCAAGTTCCGGTGCTAGTCTAAAGTTAAATGCTGCCCAAAAAAGTGCAACAGTATTTTATCTTGCACCGTTACGGACGCTTAGGGGCAATAGGTTTTTCAGTTGCAAACACATTTAATCATTTATAACAGAGGTTTACATTTATGGCATGGTTACTGAATGGACTATGACAACAATATTCGTCATTGAGACTATTTATTGGTTTAATCTGCAGTTTGTTGAATATTTATGCAGAGCGACAAGATGGAACACATTAACGATAAAGCAAAGGCGCTTTAATTATTCCTTAGGGATAATTAAAGCGCCTTTTTTGTTTTAAGTCATTTTAAACTTAAAAGGGATAAACGATGAACTGGAAAACGTCTTTTAAACAGCTTGCGGTCGCGCTAAGTATTGGTGCAGCGATGCAAGTTAATGTTGCCACTGCAGAAGTAGGCTTTCCTGAAAAAGAAGAGCTGACATTTGGTTTTATTAAACTGACCGATATGGCGCCTATCGCTATCGCTTATGAAAATGGTTATTTCGAAGAAGAAGGCTTATACGTCACCATCGAAGCTCAAGCTAACTGGAAAGTGTTACTGGACGGCGTGATTGATGGCCGCTTAGATGGGGCGCATATGCTAGCAGGTCAGCCTATTGCAGCCACGATTGGTTATGGTACCAAAGCCCATATCATTACGCCTTTTTCAATGGATTTAAATGGTAATGCTATTACTGTATCCAATGATATTTGGGCGCAAATGAAGCCTAACATCGCTAAAAATGCTGATGGTAAACCGGTTCATCCCATTAAAGCAGACTCGCTCAAACCTGTGGTAGATAAATATAACGAGCAAGGTAAGCCCTTTAAAATGGGCATGGTATTTCCAGTCTCTACCCACAACTATGAACTACGTTATTGGTTAGCCGCTGGTGGTATTCACCCCGGTTTTTATGCGCCTCACAAAGGTGATACTTCAGGACAACTTGACGCTGAAGCTTACTTATCTGTTACGCCGCCACCACAAATGCCATCAACCCTTGAAGCTGGCACCATCTATGGCTACTGCGTTGGTGAGCCTTGGAACCAACAAGCGGTATTTAAAGGCATCGGGGTGCCAGTGGTTACCGATTATGAAATTTGGAAAGATAACCCTGAAAAAGTATTTGGTATTACTGCAGAATTTGCTGAAAAGTATCCAAACACCACTATTCGCTTAACTAGAGCATTAATTAAAGCGGCTAAATGGTTAGACGAAAACAACAATGCTAACCGCCCAGCAGCTGTGAAAATCTTATCTCAATCTAACTATGTTGGCGCTGATTACGATGTGATTGCCAATAGCATGACGGGCACCTTTGAATATGAGAAAGGTGATAAGCGCGCGGTGCCTGATTTCAACGTGTTCTTTCGTTATAACGCAACCTACCCATATTACTCAGATGCGATTTGGTACTTAACCCAAATGCGTCGTTGGGGACAGATTTCAGATGATAAGCCTGATACTTGGTACAAAGAGATAGCTGCCAAGGTTTACCGTCCAGATATCTATGCAAAAGCGGCGCAATCGTTAATTGATGATAAAAGTATTGATGCCAAACATTTCCCTGACTTTGCTACTGAAACGGGCTTTAAAAAGCCGCAGCAACATTTTATTGATGACATTGTGTATGACGGTAGTGCACCGAATGCCTATATCAACAAGTTCAGTATCGGATTAAAACAAGGCGACAAACTGTAAGCCTGAGCTTAAGTACTTTATCTCGAGTTTTATGTCGAGTTTGATTCAGATTTTATGCAAGTAAGAGCTATCGAAGTGAGGATAGACCTATGACAACCATTGCAAGATTAGCGCAGAGACTCCCTATGGATAAGTCGGCTGTAACTTCGTTGTTAGCCAAATCAGCGGCAATGAGCAAAGCATTATTATTACCGCTCATCGGTATTACCGTGTTTTTGGTTATTTGGTCAATTACAGCCAATAATATTAATACATCCCTAGGTAAGTTTCCTGGTCCTGTGGCTGTTATAGGTCAGTTCGATGGGCTTTACCAAGAGCATAATGCCGAGCGAGAAAAGGCGGCGGCTTTTTATGAGCGCCAACAAGTTCGCAATAATGCAAGGCTGGCTGCCGATCCCAGTTATCAAGCGAAAACCAGAACGTATACCGGTAAGGAAACCTTCTTCGATCAGATAGTGACCTCACTTATCACGGTTATGTCTGGGTTTATACTAGCCGCCATTATTGCTATCCCCATGGGGA
Organism: Shewanella sp. 10N.286.48.A6; assembly: GCF_002873135.1. GTDB lineage: Bacteria > Pseudomonadota > Gammaproteobacteria > Enterobacterales > Shewanellaceae > Shewanella. The sequence continues at coordinate 86,020 of NZ_MCVI01000036.1, read as the reverse complement.
TCTGGATGGGGTTAAGTAAAACCGTTAATGCAGCGGTTAATCCGATAGTGCAAATATTCAAACCTGTGTCACCACTGGCATGGTTGCCGTTGGTGACCATGGTGGTGAGCGCGTTATATGTGTCACCAGATCCTATGTTCTCTAAATCATTTATCAACTCCATGTTAACCGTCACCCTCTGTAGTCTGTGGCCGATGGTCATCAATACCTCAATAGGGGTGGCATCCATTGATTCTGACTTACTCAATGTCAGCCGGGTGCTGCGCTTATCGCCGTTAACCCACGTACAAAAAATCGTGCTACCAGCATCAATACCACTGATTTTTACTGGCATGCGTTTATCCCTAGGAGTGGCATGGATGGTGTTAATTGCCGCAGAAATGTTGGCGCAAAACCCTGGGCTTGGAAAGTTTGTTTGGGATGAGTTCCAAAACGGCAGTTCAGAATCTCTGTCACGAATAATGGCGGCAGTGATTGTGATTGGCTTTATTGGCTTTTTGTTAGACCGTGGCGTACTGGCACTACAGCGCTGGTTCTCTTGGGATAAAAGTCACTAACTGGTTGAAGAGTTCGTTGAGGAATAAGGATAAATTTTATGAGTGTATTTTTAGACATTAGTAATATCGACATGGACTTTCCAACCCCAAATGGGCCGTTTAAGGCGCTAAAGGAAGTCAATTTAAAAATTAATAAAGGTGAGTTTGTCTCGCTTATTGGTCACTCGGGGTGTGGTAAATCAACCGTACTCAATATTGTGGCGGGGCTATATCAGGCCACCAAAGGTGGGGTGATTTTAAATAGTACTGAAGTCTCAGAGCCCGGCCCTGAGCGAGCTGTGGTGTTTCAAAACCACTCTTTATTGCCTTGGTTAACCTCATATCAAAATGTGGAATTAGCAGTAAAGCAGGTGTTTAAAGGCACTAAGTCAAAAGCTGAAATGAAGCAATGGATTGAATACAACCTGAGCCTAGTGCATATGGATCATGCGATGCACAAACTGCCCAGTGAAATATCAGGCGGCATGAAACAACGAGTGGGCATCGCCAGAGCCTTGGCAATGGAACCTGAAGTGCTATTGATGGATGAGCCTTTTGGGGCGCTCGATGCTTTGACCCGAGCCCATATGCAAGACTCGCTGATGGAAATTCAACTGGAGCTTAATAATACCGTCATCATGATCACCCATGACGTGGATGAAGCGGTATTGCTGTCAGACAAAATTGTGATGATGACCAATGGCCCAGAAGCAACCGTGGGTGAAATTCTTGCAGTTGATTTACCCCGCCCAAGAGATCGTCTGGCGCTAGCAGAAGATCCTGAATACAACCGTTTGCGGGCCGAAGTACTGAAGTTTCTTTATGAGAAACAGCGCAAAGTAGAGCCTATTAATATTAGTAAGTCATTAACTACATCAGATGAACAGGCTGAAGCGGTTTAACACTGATGCATGGAACAGTTTAGTTATAAATATAAAAGGAAAGATGATGAAACAGAAGCAACTCGCTGCACTGATTAATAGCAAATTAACCAAATCGATAGTAAGCCTTGCGGCGCCGCTATCATTAACCTTGTTGGCCATGGGCTCGGCTAATGCTGAAACGACCCAGTCCGTTGCTGATGCGGTCACCCAAGGCAGCGTTAAGGTCGACTTGAATTTGCGTTATGAAATGGTTGATCAAGATAATGCCTTAAAAGATGCTGATGGTTTAACCCTTCGCACTCGTCTGACTTATGCCACAGCTGATTACTATGGTTTTTCGTCCACCCTTGAGTTTGAAGATTCACGTGTGGTTGCCGGCGTTGATGATTACAACAATACCTTGGGTAAAAATCCGCAATATTCAGTGATTGCCGATCCAGAAACCACCGAGTTTGATCAATTCTTTTTAAAATATAACTATGAAGGCTTTACCGTTAAAGGTGGTCGCCAAGTCATTACCTTTGATAACCAACGCTTTGTGGGTCATGTGGGCTGGCGTCAAGATAGACAGACCTTCGATGGGGTGATGTTAGAGTACAAATTTAACGATGTATTTAAAATTGACTACGGCTATATCAGCCAGCGTAATCGTATCTTTGCACAGGAAAAAGATATCGATTCAAAAGATAACCTGATAAATGCTTCACTAAAAACCGATTTTGGTACCTTAAGTGGTTATGGGTATTTACTAGAAGAAGATAGCGCCATTGATAACGGCCTTGATACCTATGGTTTACGCTTTGCTGGTAATACCGATGTGGGTGATATCAAAGTATTGTATTCAGCAGAGTATGCCACCCAGGATTCTGATAACGCAGACTTGTCCTATTCAGCTGATTATATGAGCGTTGAGGCTGGAGTCGGTTTTTCGGCGATTACTATTAAAGTGGGTTATGAAGTATTGGGATCAGACGGCGGCGACTATGGTTTCCAAACACCTTTAGCGACCTTGCATGGCTTTAATGGTTGGTCAGATCAGTTTTTATCAACCCCTAAACAAGGCTTAGCCGATCTTTACGCCTCAATTGGCGGTAAGGTGATTGGCGGTAAATGGGCGCTGGTATATCACGATTTTGAGGCTGATGAATCATCGGCTTTAGTGGATGATTTAGGGTCTGAAATTAATGCAGTCTTCAGCGTGCCGGTGACAAAAAATTATACCTTAGGGATTAAATACGCCGCGTATTCAAAAGGCGATACTGCTGCAGGTAAAGTCGATACTGATAAACTGTGGTTATGGGCTAATGCTAAGTTCTAGCCGTAGCTTTTAAGCAGTTGGTCTGAACAGTTAACGCTTAAATAAAAACGGCTAACTCAGTTTGAGTTAGCCGTTTTTTAATAAATTTTCGCTGCTGAGCGACTCGATTTAAGCCGCTTGATTTAGCGCTTTTTCATCTGAATAAAACTGTTGCTCATCGAATTGGCCTTCGCTTTTGCCAACAACCACAGCTGTCATCATGTCACCAGTGACATTGGTTGCGGTGCGGATCATATCAATAACGCGGTCAATAGCGGCGATAAAGGCAATGCCTTCAAGGGGTAAACCAACCACGCCCAAGGTCACTGTTAGCATCACCATCGCACTACCTGGAACACCTGCTGTACCTACTGACGCCACAGTTGCCGTTACCGCAATGAGCATGTAGTCGGTCATATCCAGTGGAATACCGTAAATTTGCGCAATAAATATCGCCGCAATAGCAGGGTAAATACCGCCACAGCCATCCATGTTCATGGTAGCGCCTAACGGCAATACAAAGGCGCTATAGCGCTTTGATACACCCATAGACTCAGTACATTTACTACTTGCTGGTAAGGTGCCAAAACTTGATGCGGTGCTAAATGCCACTAGTTGAGCAGGCATGGCTTTACGGAAAAATTGTACAGGGCTTAGGCCGGCAGCAAACTTCACTAAACCACCATAAACAAAAATAATATGAATTAATGCAGCCACATAAATAGCCACAATAAACTTACCTAATGGCAGTAAAGTTGACAGGCCGTATTCACCAACAACCCATGCCATCAAGCCGAACACGCCGATAGGGGTAAGCTTTAATACCATACGGGTTAGTTCAAACATTACTTCTGAACCTGCTTCAATGGTGCGCTTAAGTGGCTCTGCCTTTTCACCAACGGCGTTAATTGCAATACCAACGAGCGCTGCAAACACAATAATTTGCAGGACTTTACCTTCAGCTAATGATGCAAAAGGGTTTACTGGGATCATATTAAGTAACACTTGGGCAAACCCTGGGATATCACGGTCGCGCACTTCTGAGGTCGCTAGTTCTAAACTGCCGCCCATATCAAATGAGCTACCAATGGCTAAACCAATAAACGATGCCATGGTGCCAGTAAACATGAACATGCCTAAGGTTTTAAAGCTTAAGCGCTTTAAATTAGCTTGTGAGCCTAATGAGGTAATACTGACAACGATGGCGCAAAAAACTAAAGGTGCAACCAACATTTTGATGGCGCTAATAAATAAATCACCTAAAGGTTTTAGTATTACTGCACTTTCGCCTAAAGCTACACCTGCAAGGATACCTAAGGCAAAGCCTGCGAGTACTTTTTGCCAAAAAGGAATGCGTTTCAAGGTTTGAAAAATCATCAAGGTTCCAACTATTTATTATGCTTGCCAGTCGTTACCAGCAAGAGGATTATTATTTCAATAACCTTATACAATCACACAAAAGGCCATTGAATAGTCATTGTAGCTATGTATTACGTTAGCGGTATAAACTGAGTTTAGCCATTGACTTCAGGCTATTTTAAGCCAGCCTAATTAGAGTCTTTTAGGTAATATTTTTCGAATTGTATTCAGCGAATATCGTCGGGACAAACCGTTTTTAATATAACTTATATCATTTTTTCAATTTGTTAATTACATATTGAAATTCAACAGCTTGTTAACTCGTTTTTATATTACGAGTTTAATGGCTAAAACACTATAGATATCATTAGGTAAGGTAAATGACTGCATTGTGGTTAATGTTCAGCGGGGCTTTTTTAGCGGCAACTTTGTTACCAGGAGGTTCAGAAGTTTTACTTGTAGCCTTACTTACGGATCAACCAGAAACCTGGCTTGCGCTGCTGGTGGCTGCCAGTGTTGGTAACACCTTAGGAGCAATAAGCAGTTACTATTTAGGCTATTTAGGTCGCTTTGCTAAGACGCCAGAGGATCTAGCGAGTAAGAAATACCAACATGGATTAAAATTAATTGAAAAATATGGCTATTGGGCGTTGCTGCTTTCTTGGTTGCCATTAATTGGCGATATTCTATGTTTACTCGCTGGCTGGTTAAAGCTACCTATTATCCCGTCTACTGTCATGATGTTAATCGGTAAAACGATTCGTTACTCATTAATAGTGGCTGCCTTTATGTTGGCATGGTAAAACAACTGTTATTGGTTTTTTTTATAAAACCCTATGGTGATCACTGTTGTTAGCTATCTGATTGGAGAGGATATTTTTATATGCGATTGAACCAACAAGGTATAAAACGACTCATAGCATCACATTGACTGATTTCATTGGCTAGATTTCAAGGAGTATATAAGTGAAGAAATGGATCTTGGCAGCAGCGATCTCTATCGCCATTAGTGGCTGCGCACATGAAGCAACAATTTCCCCTGCGTTACCTCAAGGGGTCACATTAGTTGAAACCGTCGCTCAAAGTGACTCTGTGGGTATTCCTTATAAGAAATATCAGCTAGAAAATGGTCTTACGGTGGTTTTACATCAAGATACCTCAGACCCTCTCGTTCATGTTGACGTCACTTATCATGTGGGCTCAGCTCGTGAAGTGGCGGGGCGCAGTGGCTTTGCCCATTTATTTGAGCACATGATGTTTCAGGGCTCGCAAAATGTCGGCGATGAGCAGCATTTCAAAGTCGTTACTGAGGCTGGTGGCACCTTAAATGGCACCACCAATACCGATAGAACCAATTATTTTGAGACTGTACCCAGCAACCAGCTGGAAAAAATGCTCTGGCTTGAATCTGATCGTATGGGCTTTTTATTGCCAGCATTGACCAGTGAAAAATTTGAAGTCCAGCGTGAGACAGTTAAAAATGAACGCGCTCAGCGAATTGATAATCAACCTTATGGCCGTTTGAATGAGCGCTTTAACCAAGCAATGTATCCTGCTGGGCATCCGTATTCGTGGCCAGTGATAGGTTGGCCAGAAGATTTAGAACGTGCCAGTGTTGATGATGTGCGTAATTTCTTTAAGCGCTGGTATGGCCCTAATAACGCTACCTTAACCATTGGTGGTGATTTCGATGAAATGCAAACACTAGCCATGGTGAATAAGTATTTTGGTGAGCTAAAACGTGGTCCAGAGGTGTCAGCAGATCCTAAAACCCCAGTAGTCTTAGATAAAACCCGTTATATTTCAATGGAAGATAAAGTTCATTTGCCGCTGATTTATATGGGTTTCCCCACAGTATACGCTCGACATAAAGATGAGGCCGCGCTGGATTTATTAGCCAATATTCTCGGTGGCGGTAAAACCTCACTGCTATACAAAAACTTAGTCAAAGATGGTTATGCAGTACAAGCCTCGGTAGGTCATCCATGCCAAGAGTTAGCTTGTAGCTTAACCTTGTATGCACTGGCTAATCCCGCTTCGGGGGCAACGCTTGCGACGCTTGAGCAGAAAATTAATGACTCTATTAAGGAGTTTGAGCAGCGTGGCGTGACAGATGATGACTTACAAAAGGTTAAAGTACAGTTTGAAGCCGATACTATTTTTGGCATGCAAAGTGTAAAAGGTAAGGTATCAACTCTGGCCTACAATCAAACCTTTTTTGACAACCCTGACATGGTAGCCAGTGACTTGGCCCGTTATGCCAGTGTCACCAAAGATGATGTAATGCGGGTGTTTAATACGTATATCAAAGACAAACCTATGGTGGTCATGAGCGTTGTACCTGAAGGGGCAAAACAATTAATTGCCGCTGAAGATAACTTTACCCCAACCATGATGCCGGTAGCGCCAGAAGCCGTGAGCGGCGTCGATAACGTCAGACAAATTACCTCAAACTTTGATCGTACTATTATGCCAAAGGTGGGTGATGCGCCAGTACTAAAAGTGCCTGAGTTATGGAATGCTTCACTGACCAATGGTATTGAAGTCATGGGTACTGAGAGCCATGAAACTCCAACCGTTGAATTACTGATTTATCTTGAAGGCGGCCACCGCGTTGCGCCCCAAGGTAAAGCGGGCGTGGCGTCATTAACGGCATCTATGCTCAATGAATCAAGCGCTAAACGTTCAACTGAAGAACTAGCTGGCGCATTAGAAATGCTTGGCAGTAGTGTGTCCTTTGGTGCATCGGGCTCACAAAGCTATATTCAGCTTTCAAGTTTGACTGAAAATCTCGCGCCGACTTTAGCGATATTACAAGAGAAGCTATTTACCCCAGGTTTTGTTGAGGCTGACTTTCAGCGCCTTAAACAGCAGCAATTACAAGGTTTACAGCATCAAGAGTCAGATCCTAACTTTTTAGCGCGCCAAGGCTTTTCATCGTTACTTTATGGTGAAAACAGCCCGTTAAGCCTCAATGCTTCTGGCACCTTAGAAAGTGTTGCCGGATTAACCCTTGAGGATGTTAAACAGTTTTATCAGCAGCAGTATCGAGCGGGTAATGCCAAAATGGTGCTGGTATCTGATTTAAGCAAGCAACAAGTGCTGCCGTTATTAAGCCCGTTTGCAGCTTGGCAAGGCAGTGCCAGCTCGCCATTTGTATTACCACAATTACCAGAGCTTGCTGGTGGCACCATTTACATTATTGATAAACCAGATGCGGCGCAGTCGGTTATTAATATTGGTAAGCGGGCGTTAACCTATGATGCAACAGGCGACTACTTTAAGTCTTACTTAATGAATTACCCATTAGGTGGCGCATTTAACAGCCGTATAAACCTCAATTTGCGGGAAGACAAAGGTTATACCTATGGTGCTCGCAGTGGTTTTAATGGTGATAGCTTAGTGGGGCGATTTATGGCTTCAGCCAGTGTCCGCACTGATGTGACTGCAGAATCACTTATTGAGTTTATTAACGAGATTAATCTATATCAGCAGCAAGGTATGAGCGAAGAGGAGTTAACTTTTTTACGTAGCTCAATTTCACAAGGTAAAGCATTAGACTACGAAACGCCTTATCAAAAAGCGGGCTTCATGCGGATGATTCAGCGTTACCAACTTGATGACAACTTTACTGAGCAGCAGGCAAATATTGTTCAACAAGTTTCGCGTGCTGAGCTAAATGAGTTAGCTGCCACGCAATTAGACTTATCACAGATGGTGATGCTGATTGTGGGCGATAAAGCTGCTATTCTGCCTAAGTTGCAAGCTTTGGACTATCCTATAGTTGAAATAAAATAAGCATCGCAGTTGTTTTTAGGATAAAAAACCTTATATAGATCAGATATAGGGTTTGATAGCCATTTAAAAATGCTAGAATTTAGTAATTAACGGTGACAGGTTAACTGTTACCGTTTTTTATTTGTAAAACATAGTGAGTGTAGAATGGCTGAAAATGCTTTTTACTGTGAGCTCATATATGTTTAATAACATGCTTTTAATTGGTTTAAAGAAATGTTAGTGCTAAATATCAGGTCTAGCAGTTTGAATGTCGCATAAGCGAGTCACTACAAGAGAACAGCAAATTGAATTCATTCAATGAAACAGTCGATTATCTATCAAATGCCCAAGGGCGTGAATCTTTACTCGGCATGGTACGAGGCATTGAGCGCGAAGCGCTGCGCATCGAAAGCACTGGCCACCTCGCGATGGATAGCCATCCGCAAAAGCTCGGCTCAGCCTTAACGCATTCTCGTATTACCACTGATTATAGTGAGTCTTTACTTGAGTTCATTACCCCGGTGAATACTAATATTGACACCTTACTTGAAGGGTTAACTCAAACTCACGCCTACAGTGTTAAAAACATGAATGGCCAGACGCTATGGCCTGTGAGCATGCCGTGTTATGTCGGCGATGAAAAAGATATTCCTATTGCCCGTTATGGCAGTTCTAATAACGGTCAAATGAAAACCTTATACCGTAAAGGCTTAACCCATAGATACGGCGCACTCATGCAAATTATTGCAGGGGTGCATTTCAATTTTTCAGTCTCTGAACAATTGTGGGATAGCTTATATGAACGCACTGATAAGTCAGTGTCGCGCTGTGAGTTCATCTCAGAGTCTTACTTTGGCATGATCCGTAATTATCGCCGTTTAGTTTGGGTATTACCGTATTTCTTTGGTTCATCTCCTGCGCTGTGTGGCTCGTTCATTAAAGATAAAAACGTCGGATTTGATTTTAAGAAAACCGGTAAGGGCACCTTATACCTGCCATATGCGACTTCACTTCGTATGAGCGATTTAGGTTACACCAATAAAGAGCAAGAACGCTTAAACATCAGTTACAACTCACTGCCTGAATATTTACAAGGGGTGGGCGAAGCCATTCGCATGCCTTCTGCCAGTTTTGAGAAAATCGGCGTTAAAGTCGATGGTGAATATCGTCAGCTCAATAGCAATGTGCTGCAAATTGAGAATGAGTTTTACTCGCCAATTCGTGCCAAGCGAGTCACCAAAGCAGGTGAGAAACCTTCAGAGGCATTGTCTCGCGCTGGAGTTGAATACATTGAAGTGCGTGCATTAGATGTAAACCCTTATAGCCCAATTGGTATTGATGCCAGTCAGGTAAGATTTTTAGACTTATTCTTGCTGTACTGCTTGCTGTCGTCATCAGAAAAAAGTGATTGCGCTGCAGAGCAGGAAATCGCCGCTAACTTGCAAGCTGTGGTAGTTGAAGGTCGAAAGCCTGGGCTTGAGCTAATTAAAAATGGTCAGTCAATTAGCCGCACTCAATGGCTGAATGACATATTTGAACCTCTGTCTCGCCTCGCTAAGTTGTTAGATGGTGATTCTGGTAATGCATACCAACAGGCATTATCGCAATGGCAAGCCGCTATCGAGGATCCAAGTTTAACCCTATCGGGTCGCGTGCTGGACGATGTGGTTAATCAAGGTCAAGATCATAGCAGTTGGGTGAAAAAACTGGCGCTAGATTATCAGCAATATTTATCTGACTACCCATTATCCGCTGAGGTGGAAGCTGGCTATGTTGAAGAGGCGGCACTATCACTTGCTCAACAGCATATGGCGGAAGCGTTACCGAGTGTCGGCTTTGATGAGTTTTTAGCTGATTATTTTGCTGACTTATCCAAACCTGCCGCAGCGTGTCGTTAATGAAAAGGCTAGCTTTATCTGTGGTGGTGCTGGGTCTATTACAAGGCTGTGCATCATCAGTGGATGAGCAAGCTATCTGTGGCTCGGTGGCGAGTTATATAACCCCACCGACCTCGCAGAGTCTTTATCGCGTGGTGGTGACTCATCTTGATGGTAAGCCTGTTATCTCAAGGCCTTATTATAAATTAACCGCTGGAAAACATGAGTTTACCGTGGCAGAGCTCATTGAGTCGCCTGAGTTAAAAGTTAAGCTTGCTGCCCGTAAGCCTAAAAATATTGATGTTGATGTGAAAGCGCACCTGCAGCTTCATTTAGCGGCTGAATTTAATCAAGATAGAATTTATACTGGCGAGAATACCGATTACTGGCAACCCGTCATATGGCAGCAAGAGCCCCATGAATGTGAGTTTGCCAACCCCGATAATTAATGTGCCGCTTAGGCGCGATAAGTGTCCCCAATTAGGCAATAATTTAATGGTTTAGTTACTCATTTATTCCGATATTAAATGTTACCTTGATAGTCTTTTTAGAAAACCTTAGCCGCTGAACCTCCCTCTAGCCCAGCTTTATTGTCAGACTTGAGTTCAAGTATTTTTTGACTAATACCAATGGTCGCATTCTAGCGACAGATTAAGTTCTATTTTTTAACGCCGTGGTTTGCATCTAGTTTATTTTGATGTGAAAATCGAATCGCTTTAGTTAACTCCTGATATTGATTACTTTAAGGGCATTTATGACGTGGTTTTTTCGTGCTTTGGGCGCAATGTTTCTTTTACAGCTTACGGGCTGTGCAACTCCGCCACCTAAAGAGCCTGATAATTTATGCTCAATATTTCAAGAAAATCGCTCTTGGTATAAATCGGCGGTAAAAACGCGCGAAAAGTGGGGCGTACCAGTACATGTGCCTTTAGCTATGATGTTCCAAGAAAGCTCGTTTAAACATAATGCCGCGCCACCAATGGAATACTTTTGGGGCTTTATTCCTATTGGCCGCGCCAGTGATGCCTATGGCTATGCTCAAGCAAAAACCATGACATGGGATGACTATGTACGTGAAACCGGTAATTCATGGTCAAGTCGCAGTAATTTTGATGATGCGATGGATTTTATGGGCTGGTTTATCTATAAAACCCATGCCATTAATGGGGTGTCAAAATGGGATGCGAAAAATCAGTATTTGAATTATCACGAAGGTTGGGGCGGCTATAAACGTGGCAGCTATAAAGCTAAAGCATGGCTTGGACCTGTTGCTAATCGTGTTGATGCTCGCGCCAGAAATTACGCTGCTCAGTATCATACCTGTAAAGAAGATCTCGACTCTTCCTGGTTATGGCGGTTATTTTTCGGTTAATACGCATTAGTTATTGTCATTCTCATCAGCCTCGCATTCGCGGGGCTTTTACTTTCTCTTGGTTAGATCAGTTTTTATACTTAACCTTGTTCATAAATATTTAACAATTAACGCTAAACTTTTTGCAGCTTATTCCGATAGTAATAAAACCGCTTGTGACAATTTGTAACCCTTGAGGCTATATGGCTTTTTGGGGGGATCAATGTTAAGCACCGCTAGCGCTAAAAGCTCATGACGAGTTGCTAGAAAAATATAATCACTACTTTCGGAACTGTATATGCAATCTCACAATAATAAATTACAGGCAACACTGCTTTATCCGTTAATCTCGTTGGTGCTGGTGGCATTGGTCATCATTGCATTTTTACCTTCTCAAATTGATAAAACCACGCTGTTACTCATTGTCGCGCTATTAGGTGCGGCGCAAACGATAGTAGGTCTGTATTTATTTAAGCAGTTTTTACACACACGCTTGAGTCAACTGGCTGAGTATCTAAGTTTAGTTATTAGTACGAAAGCCGCCCCTAAAAAGCCGCTAATCGATAGTGGTAATGATTTACTGGCGAAAATTACCAACGACCTTAGTGGTTTTATTGAAGAACTGAAATTGGTTTTAGATGACATTAAGCAAGATGCCAATAATTTTCACCATGGCTCGCAGGAGTTGGCGCAGCAAATGAATTCGGCTGAATCATCCGTTGCCAAAAGCACTGCTGAAACCGAGCTTATTTCAAGCTCATTAGCAGACATTGTGAAAACGGCAGATGAGTTATCAATCAATGCCGACGAATTTAAATCAACCTCTACGGAAGTGAAGCAATTACTTGAGCTCGGTAATAATGATGCGTTAAGTAATCAAACTGCCATGACCACCTTTGCCAATGGCATTGAAAGTTTGGTATCTGATTTAGATTTATTAAACAGCGACAGCCAGAAAATTGGTAATGTTTTAGAAGTGATAAAAAGTATTGCCGAGCAAACCAACCTATTGGCGCTAAACGCTGCCATTGAGGCCGCTAGAGCCGGTGAGCAAGGCCGCGGTTTTGCGGTTGTGGCTGATGAGGTTCGCGCATTAGCTCATCGCACTCAGGAGTCGACGGTAGAAATTCAAACTATTGTTTTAGAGCTGCAAGCCAAAGCGAGTAATGCTGTTAATGCCATTAGCGACAGTCAAAGAGTGACTAATGAAAGCGTGCAACAATGCCTGCGGGTCACCCAAGCATTTACTGATATTGGCGGCGCATTTGAGCAACTTGATAGTGTTGCCAGTAATATGACCTACAGCATTCAAGGGCAGCAATCTTCCACTAACAGTATCAGTAGTCGAGCGCTGGAAATTACCCGTTTGAGTCATGAAGTGCAGCAGAGCTTAAAAGCGATTTCAGACCGCGCTTATAGGCAACAAACCAGCTCTGAGCATCTTGAGAAAGTACTCACTCGAGTGTGTATTTAAACCCTAGCTAAATCATTACTTGCAAATCAATAGTCCATAAAAAAGGAGCCTTAGCTCCTTTTTTATGGGTTACGATTAAGTGCCATTGATCTTAATCAGCGCTAAATTCATCTAAAACCCAGGCTAATGGCGCTTGATACAGCTGCGGCATCCATTGTTGTAGCTGACCAATACTGTCGGTTAGCATCGCGCTATTATGAACCGATAAGTTTAAGTGACCCACTTTACGACCGACGCGAACTTCTTTGTTGTACCAGAATAACTCAGCGTTGGGTAAGCTTAACCAGCGGTCATCTTTATCAACACCAATTAAGTTCACCATCACACATTGATGATTCACTTGTGGGGTATGTAAAGGTAATCCGCACAAGGCACGCAGGTGCAATTCAAACTGATTGATATGACAACCTGATTGAGTCCAGTGACCAGAGTTATGAACCCGAGGGGCTAACTCATTAATCAGTAATTCATCACCAACCCGGAAACATTCCATCGCCATCACTCCAACATACTCAAGCTTATGCATAATTTTACTTAGCATGGCTTCAGCTTGGGCTTGTAAGTGGTTTAAGCGCGATAATGGCGCAATCGATGCCATTAAAATACCGTCTTGATGGAGATTTAACGCTAGCGGGTAAAATAAGCATTCGCCGGTTTGGGTTCGTACGCCCACTAATGACACTTCTTCATCAAAATTAATCGCTTGCTCAGCAATGGCTTCATTACGCCAATCAGCAGGGATGGTGGTTGATTCAGCTTGTTTTAACCAGTGTTGACCTTTGCCGTCGTAGCCACCGGTACGGCGCTTTAATAATACTCGCTCGCCATATTGCTGATGCAACTGCGCCGTTTGAGTATTATCGTCAACCAGCTCCCAAGGTGACGTTGGTACAGCTAACTCATCCAATAAGCTTTTTTGGGTAAAACGGTCTGCCAGCAGGCCAAAAACCGGGCCATTAATGAAATGCTTATGCTTGCTAAGTTGCAAGCTTAAGTTTGATTCAGGCCATTGCTCTCGTTCTGCGGTGATGACGTCAGTATCGTTAAGAGGTAAACGCTCATCTGATGGGGTCATAATATCAACCGGACGAACATTAATCGCTAAAGGCTGCCCAGCATGGGACAACATAGCGCCTAATTGACCATCACCTAAAACCCATACATTGTGCTGTGTAGCGTGGGTTTGATTTTTTTGCTCACCGTCCTGCTTAGCCATTAAGCTTCCCTCGGATCTGGATTTTCAAGGATTGAATTAGTTTGCTCTTCACGAAAAGCATCCAAACGCGCTGCAAGTTCACTGTCTTCAACCGCAAGAATTTGGCTAGCAAGTAAGCCGGCATTAAACGCCCCAGCAGTACCAATAGCAAGGGTACCAACTGCAATACCTTTAGGCATTTGTACGATAGACAGTAAGCTGTCCATGCCTGATAACGCTTTGCTTTGCACAGGCACACCCAGCACTGGAAGGCGGGTTTTTGAGGCAATCATACCGGGTAAATGTGCTGCACCACCGGCGCCGCCGATAATGACTTTAAAGCCTTTACCAGCAGCAGTGCTAGCAAAGTCCATGAGTTTGTCAGGAGTACGATGCGCTGAGACAACTTCAACGTGATATGGCACCTGCAGCTTATCCATAATTTCTGCGGCGGCTTCCATGGTCGGCCAATCACTCTTAGATCCCATAACTACGGCAACAAGGGCTTGCATGATAACTCCTTAACACACTTATTATATTAGAATAATTTTACTTATACCTGCATAGGGTACAGGCATTATAGGCTGCATTTTTGCGCCTATAAAAAAGGGGCTAGATAATATCATGTTGGCTCACATTTCGCTGCATTTCAGTGTTTTTTGGGGCTGAAACTCAGTTTGTGATTACGAATGCTTATACTGGCTTTTGGTAAACATCGAACAGCAATCGTGTACTGCAAGTTTTGGGTTATTGATAAGGTAAAAATTAACCCGTTAACGTTACGCATAATTAATGTGCTTTTGGGTTTATGGTATTGATTTATATTGTTTTGTTTTGGAGGTGATTAAATGTGAAAGATAAATAACCCTTTTTTAATCTGAGCACGTTAATAATAGTATTGTGGTTATTACGGAGTCATAGATGAGTAAATGTACAATTTATCAGGCGTGCAAACTAAGCCTATTGCTGCTTGTAAGCGTTAATGGGGTTGCTGAAACTCTAACATTACAGCCAAACTACGTGGCTGATCAGCAGGCTGTTGTGAGTCATGGCGGCAACATGGTTAGTGGTGAAACGCCATTATCCCTGCTGACATTTAATACGGATAGCAGCGGCTGTATCAGCGACTATAACAGGCTAAAGTACTTACTAAGCCAGCAAATCTGGCCTGAAAAAAATACCATCCAAAGCCAGAATTTACTCAATGCATTTCAATATGACTTTAGTCAATATCAGCCATTATCTGAAAACTATCAGATACATACTGAACTGGCGCCATCGCCTTATAATAATGACACCTTGCTGCTGTTGATTAATATCAAACAGAGTGACAAGGCCACAGAGCCTGCAAAGCAAGGCTTAGCTTATTTACAAGCCAAGTTACGCTTCAATCCAAGGTTGATTACGGAATACCGACTGATTGGTTTTGAGCGAAATTATGGCAACCCCGTTAATAAACAAATGTCCAAAGGCCATGCTCGATTGCAGGCTCAATCAAGTGGCCAATATAGTGCCTTGTATGAGTTGCGCATCGATGATTCAGCTGCTTATAAATCACCAGCCCATAAACCAAGTGCTCAGCAGCGCTTTAGTGCCGATAACCTCGCCACATTGTCATTGCATGACATGCTTATAACAAGCCAACAAGCTTTGCTTGGCCAGTTTGATATTGACATTGCTCAACAAGACAAATTCTTTCAACAAGCCAGTGATGAGTTTCGTTTTGCTGCAGCGGTGGCGGGTTTAGGGCAATTAATTAATCAAAGTAATTATGTTCATGGCTTTGATTATCATGAGTTAGTTAATATCGATCTTGATGCTAAAGGGGCAGATAGTCAAGGTGAGCGCAGCGAGTTTATTGCCCTTGTTAAGCAGGCGATGCTAGTGTCTGTTACAAACAATGTCGGGATAAAAAAGCCCCATCAACGACAAGCTTATCCGATGCCGCAGCCTATTTATGATACTCCGCCAAAGCAGGGCAGCATTATTGGCAAGGCTATTTTTAACTAGCCTATTATTAACTCGGCTATTATTAACGAGCTCATTGTCGACAGGAGTATTAATGATAAGGTGCTGTGAATAATATAGCTCAATTGCAGAGTATTAATAGACAATCGCATTTACGCTGGGCAAACTGTTTAAAGTGATTAAAAACAGTCTATAAACCAAGGTTGCCGGCGGTGAAGGATAAAATAACTGCATTATCAGATGAGCAATTAATGTTGAATTATCAGCAAGGGGACTCGCTTGCTTTTGAGCAGCTGTATAGCAAACATAAAGGGCCTTTGTATCGCTATTTTGTGCGCCAAATCAACGATAAGCAATTAGCAGAAGATCTATACCAAGACACGTGGGGCAAGGTGATAAAAGCCGCGAGCAGTTATCAAGTCACAGCCAAGTTTACCACTTGGATTTATCGCATTGCCCATAACTTACTGATCGATCATGTGCGGGCGGTGAAACCACTCGATAAGCTTGCTGAAACCGCAGAAGAGGGCATGGACAGCTTTGATGCCAGCACACTGGATAGTTCTCATCGCAGTCGTCCTGATGAGCAACTGCTTGATAGCCAAAAAGGGCAACTATTAAAGACCTGTATTAGTAAATTGCCTCAATTACAACGAGAGGCTTTTTTGCTGAATATTGAATTGGGCTTAACAGCTACGGCAATCAGTGAGATTGCCGATGTAACCTTAGAGGCCACCAAAAGCCGCATTCGCTATGCCTATCAAAGTATTAAGCAATGTGTAGCGCTGAAATGGCAAGGGGCGGATCATGAGTGATTCTAAAGATAAAAGCTCAGTCAACGATAAGACTGATGAACAGTTTGTGGCTTTGCAGCAAGAAATTAAAACCCTGTATCAGCAGGATTTAGAAACGCCCCCCAAAGCGATGGATAAGGCTATCTTAGCCCAAGCTAAATTGAGCGCCGCTCCTGTTGAGCAGGCAAGAGCATCTCAAGGTGATTCAGCAGCCACAAATGTCATGCAAGTGAGTTTTTGGCATAAGCATCGTTTAGGGCTGTCAACCGCGGCATCTGTAATGATCATTGCCAGCGTGATATTAGTTAATCCAAACTTTACCCAACATGCCAATATAGATGCGGGTGACAGTGTGCCAATGGCAACGAAAGCCACTGAAACGCCTATTTCAGCAACAGTAACGCCAACAACTATTTCAGCAACGCCAACGCCAATGACGGCAACGACAGTTGAGTCTGCCGCTGATGTGGTCCCAACTGTGACAACTAAAGTTATGCCTCAACAGCAGCGTGAATCTATGTCTGCGGCTCAATCACAACCACAATTACAATCACAACCAGAATCTCAGCCTCAAGCTCAATTACCAACGCCAGCACAAACTCGTTCAGCAGTTTCTGTCATGAGCTCAGCTAACGACATTAACTCAGCTAACACGACTAGCGCAGCCAACGCAACTGGCGCAGCTAAGGCAACAAACTCCATTAATGCAATCAAGCATTTAGCTGAACTGTTAGATAACAAACAATTGGAGCAAGCTCAGGCATATTCGAAGGTTATTGAGCTGCAATTCCCTGAGATTATTCAGCAGCAGCATCCTCAATATCAGCAATACCAACAATTACAGCAGCGCTTAAGCTTGCAACAATCGATTCAATAATGGCACTAGTGCACTAACAGTAACATTGGCTCTAGCTTGAAGATTTGTTGTCGAGCTAGGTGTCCAAAGCACCAAGGGTAACAACAAAAGTTGTTACCCTTTTTTTGCGGCGAATAAGTTAATTGTTACAAATTCTTAAACTTTTATCGCAATAAATACTGGGTTTTATACTGCTAAATCAGTTTAAGTTTGCTAGTTTGATTGCTTGAAAATAATAATATTTACAAGGACTTTTCTGACTATGAAACTTCGCCATTCTGTTAGCGCCTGTTTATTAGCTCTTGGGCTGTTAAGCACATCCGCTCTTGCGGTTAATTCAGACAATCAAGGCTATTACCGCGCGCCAGCGCTACATGATCAAACCTTGGTATTTACCGCCGAAGGCGATCTTTGGCTTAGTCAGTTAAATCAAACTTCAGCAACACGATTAACCACCCAAGCAGCAGAAGAAATCGATGCTGTGATTTCAAAAGATGGTAATTGGCTTGCCTATAGCGCGAACTATGATGGCGCTACTGAAGTGTATGTCATGCCGATCAAAGGCGGCGTTGCCAAGCGAGTAAGCTTTGAAAATAGTCGCGTCAGATTGCAAGGTTGGACAGCCAGCGGGGAGATTTTGTATGCCACCGATAATGCTAATGGACCGGCAAATTACTGGGTTCTTAAAACGGTAGATCCACAGACGCTGCAATTAACGGATTTACCCCTAGCAGATGCGATTGAAGGCACCATTGATGATGCGGGCGAGTATGTTTATTTTACTCAGTTTGGCCTGCAAACCAGTGGTGATAACGCCAAAGTTTATCGTGGCGGCGCTTTAGGTGAAATTTGGCGATTTAAATTGGGCAGTAATCAAGAGGCGCAAAAGCTGACAGCAGCTCATCAAGGCTCAGTAAGACAACCCATGCTGTGGCAAAATCGGCTTTATTTTATTAGCGACCAATCTGGCAATGATAATATTTGGTCGATGACGCTTGATGGTCAAGATGCTAAGCAACATACCCAATTTAGTGCTTGGCAAGTCAGAGATGCACAGTTAAATGATGGTCGAGTTGTATTCCAACACGGGGCAGATATTAAAGTCTTTAGCATTAATGATGGCAGTTCATCCTTAGTCGATATTAGCCTGACTTCAGATTTTCCCCATCGCCGTGAACATTGGTTAAAAGATCCAATGGCATTTGCTACCTCAGTGGAGTTAGCCGCCAGTGGCGATAAAGCGGTGATCACCGCTAGAAGCCATGTAGCCATAGCAAGTCATGATGGCCGCCGCTTAATCCAAGTGCAATCACCCGCTAACGCCCGCATTAGAAATGCGTTATTAAGTACGGATGGTGATTGGGTTTATGGCATCAGTGATGCATCAGGCGAGCAAGAGATTTGGCAATTCCCCGCTGATGGCAGTGCAGGGGCAAAACAACTCACTAAAGATGGCAGTAGCTTAAGAACCAGTCTGCATTTATCACCCAATGGCCGCTATATTGCCCATGATGACTACGATGGCAATGTGTGGTTACTGGATTTAAACAAAGGTAAAAATACTAAAATCATCACCCATGGTGAAGGGTTAGGAGAATATCCGGATATCGTTTGGTCTGGTGATAGCCAATTTATTGCCTTAACCAAATTGGGAATGGGTCAACAGCGCCCGCAAATCGTGCTGTATTCGGTTAATGATAATAAAGCCCAATCCATTACCAGTGATAAATACGAGTCACATTCACCTAGCTTTAGCCCTGACGGACAATGGTTATATTTTTTATCAGCGCGGCACTTTAAAGCGACTCCTGGTTCGCCTTGGGGTGATAGAAATATGGGGCCGGTTTTTGATAAACGCACTGAAATCTTTGCCATCGCATTAACTGAAAAGTCGGTATTTCCCTTCGTAAAACCAACCGAGCTCAATAGCAGTATCATTGCCGATGCCAAAGAGGCTAGAAGTCAGGCTGATAGTAATCAAAAAGTCAAAGTGGATTGGGATAATATCAGTCAAAGACTCTGGCAAGTTCCGGTGGCATCAGGCAATTATTCCAGCTTAACTGCCAGTAAAGATAAGCTATATTTGCTCGATACAGTGGCAGATAAAAGCAGCTTAAAACTGGTGAAGTTTGATAACTTGTCGCCTGAGGTAACCGAGTTTTCCGCTGATATCAGCGACTATCAACTTTCAGATGATGGTGAAAAATTACTGCTAAGAAAACAGGCTAATCCAAGTGAGCTGCATATTGTTGATGCTGGCGATAAAATAGCCACAGAGCTTAAAAACACTCAGGTTGATACCGCCCAGTGGCAGTTATCTATAGCGCCAATGCAAGAGTGGCAGCAGATATTTGAAGATGCCTGGTTAATGCACCGTGACTCCTTTTTCGACAAGAATATGCGCGGGGTTAATTGGCAGCAGGTGAAGCAAAAATATCAGCCGTTATTAGCCCGCTTAACCGATAGAAATGAGCTTAATGATTTGTTCAAGCAAATGATGGGCGAGCTTGATTCATTGCACTCGCAAGTGCGCGGTGGTGATATAGCTAAAAACGACACTGCCACAGGGGCAAGTATAGGGGCACGGTTAGCGCAAACCTCAAAAGGGGTGCTGATTAACCATATTTATCGTAACGACCCAGAGCTACCAACGCAGGCATCACCGCTGGCCCGTATTGACGTTGACGCCGCAGAGGGCGACATCATCAAAGCCATTAATGGTAAGCCTGTCAGCAGTCTTGCTCAGGTTAGTCAACTACTGCGTAATCAAACCAATAAACAAGTGTTGTTGGAGTTAACTCGTGGTAAAAAAAGCCATCAAACGATTGTTGTGCCCCATGATAACCGCACCGATGCCAAGCTGCGTTATTTAGACTGGGTCACCAATAATGCCGCTAAAGTCAGCAGTGCCAGTAAAGGCAACATTGGTTATTTACATTTGTATGCCATGGGGGCTGGGGATATTGAAAGCTTTGCCCGTGAGTTTTATACCAATTATGACAAAGACGGTTTAATCATTGATGTGCGTCGTAATCGTGGCGGTAATATCGATAGCTGGATTATTGAAAAGTTACTGCGCCGTGCGTGGGCTTTTTGGCAGCCCACCCATGGCACTGCTAATACCAATATGCAGCAAACCTTTAGGGGTCACTTAGTGGTGCTCGCGGATCAAATGACTTATTCAGATGGCGAGACCTTTTCAGCAGGCATTAAAGCCTTAGGGTTAGCGCCGTTAATTGGTAAGCAAACTGCGGGTGCAGGGGTTTGGCTTTCAGGGCGCAACAGCCTAACGGATAAAGGTATGGCAAGAGTGGCGGAGTATCCACAATACGCTATTGATGGCAGTTGGATTGTTGAAGGCCACGGAGTTGAACCGGATATTGAGGTAGATAACTTACCTTTTGCCACATTCTCGGGCCAAGATGCCCAACTTGAAACCGCCATTCGTTATTTAAAAGATGAGCTGATCCAAAAGCCAATCGCGCCGTTAAAAGCTAAGCCAATTCCTGCAAGCGGATTTGCGGCAGATACTAAAGCGCAATTTTAAAGGCGCTAACTTGAGTTAAGCTTGGTAAATAAGTGTAAAAAAACCGATATCAAGTCAAGTTGATATCGGTTTTTTTATTTGTAAATACAGCCTTTAGCAGGTATTTATCAGCCGTTAATTGCTACTTCAGAATTAACACTATTGGCGATAAAGCAATTGGCGTGGGCTTTGTCATGGATTTTATTTATCACTTCCTGACTGACTTCAATGCCTTCTGCAAAAGTTACCACTGGATTTAAGGTCATTTTGGTGACTGACAGCTTACCGTTATCATTTTTGCCTAGTTCTGCTTTGGCATTATCAACATAGGTTTCAACTGTTAGGCGTTTTAAATGGGCAATGGCTAAAAAGGTTAGCATGTGGCAAGAGGATAAGGCCGCAAGCAAACTTTCTTCAGGATTAACCTTGGCTTCATTGCCTTTATATTCAGGCGCAGAAGAGGCGTGAACAACTTGGCCTGTACCAAATTCGATTTGGTGATCCCGGTTAAACTCTGGCGCTTGATGATCAAAATGATCTGCTTGCCATTTTACCGTTAACTTAAAACCCATCATTTATCCTTTGTTTACAATTTCAAACACTTAGTGAGTAATCTGGTTAAAACTGTGATTAGAAGCATTACTCAAATGGTTTAGCTGAAAAGTATTCTACCTGAGTGAGTGACGAAATCTACCTCCCCTTAGATATTTAATGACTAGCCTATAGCCAAAAGTGGATTGCCGCGGATAGTGTAAATATTAATCATAATTAGCAAACCGATTTTAGCATTTGATTACATCAACTTAGCGACTATTGTAATAATTGGTATGTTAATAATATGTTGTGAATACGTATGCAGTAAATTGAGGCTAGCGCTGAACCATGTCTAGTATATCGGGATAATAATGCCTGATATTCCATTAGTCTGAGTCGTATAACTGAATGTTGGGTGACTATAAAGTCAGTAAGGTGAGGGGAAACTCAATGTTCAATTGTAAACCTAGTGTGTTATCGCTAGCGCTAGCTGCTGCGGGGGTCGGATTTGCTTTTTCATCCGATATAGCGCTTGCTGCCGATGGCATCAATACAGAAAAAACTCAGGTCGCTAATGCGGTCGAAAATGAAACTAATGTGGATAATGCCGCAGCAAATACCAGTAGCAATAATATCACCGCTGAAGATGACATTGAGGTTATTCGTGTCACCGGTTATAGCCGTAGTTTGATTGATTCACTTAATTCAAAACGTTATGGGGATACTGTTTCTGAGCAACTATCAGCAGATGACTTAGGCGCACTGCCAGATGTATCAATGGCGGATGCATTAACCCGTTTACCGGGGATTTCAGCGGTGAGAACCGGTGGCCAAGCTGCTCAAATCAATATTCGTGGTATGTCAGGTGGCTTTGTCTCTTCAACCTTAAATGGTCGTGAGCAGGTATCGACAAGTGGCTCTCGTAGCATTGAGTTTGATCAATATCCTTCTGAGCTAATTAGCTCTGCTGCAGTATATAAATCTTCTAAAGCATCATTACTTGAAGGGGGCGTAGCCGGTACGGTTGAGTTAGCAACGGTTAGTCCTTTGAGCAAAACAGAAAAACATAACTTTGTGGTGAATGCCCGCGCTATGTATAACGACCGCGCGAGTGAAGTGTATGGTGCGGAAGAATATGGCGATCGCGTCAGTTTTTCATATCAGGGTAAATTTCTTGAAGACACATTAGGTATTGCCGTTGGTTATGCAAGATTGAATCAGCCAAGCGTAGCAACTCAATTTATTGGCTTTGCATACAATGGCACAGCGGATGTCGACTTTATCGAAAATGACACCAATGGCCCGATTGGTGACGATGGCGATATGACTAACGCCCATAAAGAATATTTGGGTGAAGGTTTTGAACTACAGCATCTTGGCGGCGTTGAAACTCGAAATGGCTACATGGGGGCGATTGAATGGGCACCGGTTGATAATTTTGTCCTTAAAGCTGATGCATTTATATCTCGCTTTGACACAGAAGCCTTTGCCCGTGGTTTTAGGGTTAAGTTAGAGCCAGAAAGTGCTTCAATTGCCAACCCTGTTTTAGATGGTAACTCAGTGATTGGTGGTACTTACAACCGTAAGTCTACTGGTAACACGCGGGTTGAGTTGGTTAACGATGATAATCAAGATTTTGATGAAGTAAATAGCTATGGCATTAACGCTGATTGGCAAGTTACTGACAATCTTAATGTGAATGTTGATGTGTCTTTATCATCGGCAAAAAGTAATTTTCGTAATGGTTTGTTATGGTCAAATGTGGCAGTTGATGCCAACGCCGACACGCCCATTTTTGATGAAAATGTATCAATTAGCTACTTACTGAATGGTTTAGATTTACCCGATGTGGGTTTTAATCAAGCGGATGCATTTTCTGATACTGACCGTATGATGGTCAGCAAATATGGCATCTATCCCTATGTGAATGAAGATGAATTAATCGCTTATCGGATAGATTTTGAATACACCCTAGACAATGATGTTATATCCAGTGTTGAGTTTGGTAGTCGTTATTCAGACCGTACTTACTCTAATGACCGCTCAGTATTTGAATACGGAGTTGATAATGCTTTTTCGAGTTCGCAGCCGCCATTAAGATTGACCGATGACATGACCACTGTCGTTGATTGGGAAGGTGATTTTAGCTATTTCCCATCTTATTTAGCCATTGATGTTGATGCGGCACTTAACGCGTGGTTCCCAAATGGAACTCCGCAACCAGTGCAAACATGGGGTAACGCTGATGGTGTTGCACCGGGGCAAGCCCAAGGTTATACCAACAACTATTCATGGTCAGTATTGCAAAGTGGTGAAGTGTACGAAAAGGTTTGGTCTGGTTATGCCTTAGCCAATATCAATACTGAATTAGGTGGTTTGCCAATAACGGGTAACGTTGGCGTAAGGGTGGTAAACACCGAACAATCGGCAACCGTGCTTAAAAATGTGGGTGGCGATCCAGCTTTTGGTGCGCAAAACATTCTCGACGAAATCGGTATCAATAACTCGCTTTATGCTCCCATCGTTGAAGGGGTGAGCTATACCGATTACTTGCCTTCAATTAACCTTAACTTTCATGTGACAGAAAGCGCTCAAGTGCGTTTTGGCGCCGCGAAAGTGATGTCTCGCCCACCTATTAATCGCTTAGCGGGCGATGCGAGCGCTTCGGTCAGCGACACAGGTGAAATTAATGGTTCAAGCACTAATAACCCATTCTTAAAGCCTTTCTATGCCGATCAATACGATGTGTCTTATGAGTATTACTTTGATGAAGGTGCGTTTGTTGCTGCGCTTTTCTACAAAGATATTAAGTCATTTATTGATACCGACAGCATCGACAACTACGACTTTAAAGGCAATGGCTACAACGTGCCTGATTCGATTGAATTAGACAGTGGCCAAGTTGTGCCAACGGTTAATGGTACTTTCACAACGGCAATGAATAACGAAAAGGGCGGCTATATTCGCGGTTTAGAACTGGCCTACACCCAAGTGTTTGCTTCATTACCCGATGCTTGGTCAGGGTTAGGCTTTAATGCCAGTTATTCCTATACCGAATCTGAAATCGAAACCATTTCTACCTTTGCTGGTGAAGCGTCAAAGCAAGGCCTACCTGGCTTATCAAATAATGTTGCAAGTGCAACGTTATTTTACAGTTATGAAGGCTTTGAAACTCGAGTTAGCGCTCGCTATCGTGACGACTTTATCTCAGAGCAAGTCGCTATTAATGAGCAGGTGGTCAATTTTGACGGTGAAACCGTGATTGATTATCAAGCGTCTTATCAAGTGACCGATGGGCTAGGACTGTTATTCCAAGTGAATAACTTAACTGACGAGCCAACTAAGAGCTATTTTGGCAACCAAAACAAAACCGGCACCATTCAGTACTTCGGTCGTGAATTTTATCTGGGGTTAAATTATGTCATGTAAATCTAACGCTGATGACGCCGCTACGAAACTTAGCTCAACCAAATGCCCAGTATCGAATTTAACAGGGAGAAGTGACTCATGATGAGCCTTTATAGAATAATAAAATTATCCGCAGTGACTTTATCGTTAACTGCTCTGTATGGTTGTGGTGGTGACTCAGTAGAGTCCGGTGAAGTACTGCTAACCTGTAATGTGCCCAATGTACCGAATGCCGAGGGCACTGCGTGTGTTCCACCGCCGCCATTAAGTTGTCCTGCACCGACTTTTCCTGATGCAAACAATGAAACGTGTGAAGTGGGCTTAAACCCTAACTTGCCTTTGCCTAGTGTGTTAGCGGGGGCAAATCAAGCGGTACTTTATTACCACCGCAAGCAAGATAAAAATAACACTGAGTCAAATCCAAAGTATTCAGCATATAAATTACACACTTGGAATAACGACAAATGTGACGCTTATGCTCCGCCATTTGACAGCACGGACTGGGCCAATGGACATCGTTTTACTGGGGTTGATGAAGTCTACGGCGCTTATTGGGTTTTAGAATTAAAAGAAGGCTATGGAGAATGTGCTAATTTCATTATTCATGATGGTGATGATAAGGCCATTGCTTCGGGCGATTTAAGCATGAGCTTAATTGCCTTTGAAGACGGAGACGCACCAGAAGCCATGTTCGATCGCACAAACTTTACCATTGATGGGATTGGCGATATTTATGCTTATCCTGTGTTAGATACTGGCTTTTCAATTGATGGTGCTAGTGCTCATTGGCTCGATCAAAATACTTTTGTATGGAATCAGTCAGCGGACGGAATCGCAAAATTTGTTATTCATCATTCTGATATTGCAGGAATTGCAGCTGACAATGATGGCAATATCAGTGGCACACAAGTTGAAGTTATGAGCAGTGAGCTAACTGATGCGCAAAAAGCCTTAGTACCGCATTTAGCGGATTGGCCTGCTTATGAAGCGAATTTTACTACAGAAGAAGCTAAGTCTATTGCTAAAAATCAGTTGGTTATGGTGGCTTATGATGGCGACGACAAACCTGTTGCAGCAACTCATGTTCAAGCCGCTAAAGTACTTGATGCACTGTACACCGCTGGTGAGAATGATGCTGATGAAGCTGACTTAGGCATAATCTATGATGGCAGTAACATCATGGCGAAAGTCTGGGCACCAACAGCTCAAACAGTGAATTTGAAAGTTTATGATGCAGCTAAAAACTTAACCCGTACTGAGTCGATGAGCTTAGATGCTGAAACAGGTATTTGGTCATTCAGTGGTGATATGAGCTTAGACAGAATGTATTACCGTTACGAGCTGACAGTATTTCATCCTGTGACCAAAGCAATTGAAACGTTAGAGTCAACCGACCCGTACTCACTTAATGTCTCTACCAACGGCCGCTATAGTCAATTTATTAATTTAAGTGACGATGACTTAAAGCCTGATGGTTGGGATGACCACGAAGTCATGACGGTTGCCAATCCTGAAGATATCGTGATTTACGAAGGTCATGTTCGTGATTTTAGTGCTCGCGATGAAAGCACTAGCGCAGAAAACCGAGGTAAGTATTTAGCCTTTACTGAAGCGGGTAGTGCACCTGTTGAGCATCTACGTAAATTAGCTGAAAGTGGCGTGACTCATTTTCATTTATTGCCTGTCAATGATATCGCTACTGTTAATGAAGATCCGGCAGAGCGAGTTGATATCACAGACACTTTAGGCACCTTGTGTGACAAGATTGAAGACAGTGCAGATGCCTGTGTTACCCAAGATAAATCAGCCACAATTGAATCAATCCTAGAAGGAGCATTACCAGGCTCAAAAGATGCCCAAGCATTAGTTGAAGCTATGCGCGGCTATGACAGCTTTAACTGGGGGTATGACCCTCAGCATTTTATTGCCCCAGAAGGCAGTTATGCTAGCGATGCCGATGGCATTGCTCGAGTTAGAGAGTTACGTGAAATGAACTTAGCTTTACATGAGTTAGGGCTAAGAGTCGTGTTAGATGTGGTGTATAACCATACCAGTTCATCTGGGCTTTGGGATAACTCAGTGCTCGATAAAGTCGTGCCAGGTTATTACCACCGTTATAACGAAATTAGCGGTAACATTGAATCATCCACCTGTTGTGATAATACCGCCACTGAACATCGAATGATGGATAAGTTTGTCTCTGATTCAATGGTGATTTTAGCTGAGCAATATGGTTTTGATGGTTTCCGATTCGACGTGATGGGTCATATGCCTAAGAGCAGTATTTTAGCTGCCCGTGATGCCGTTCAAGCGGTTGATGCTGATAACTACTTCTATGGTGAAGGTTGGAACTTTGGTGAAGTCGCCGATAATCGATTGTTTGAACAGGCCACTCAAGCCAATATGGCAGGCAGTGAAGTCGGTACCTTTAATGACCGTATTCGTGAGGCCGTTCGAGGGGGGGCTTTATTTGCTTCTGAGCAAAAAGATGATTATTTGCGTGACCAAGATACGCTGCGCTTATCAATGGCAGGTAACTTACAAAACTACGTCTTAAAAGACTTTAACGGCAATACTGCCACAGGGAGTAGCTTTAGCTGGAACTCACAGCCAACAGCTTACACCTTAGATCCTGCAGACAGTATTAACTATGTATCAAAGCATGATAACGAAACCTTATGGGATATTTTACAGTATTCAAATGATATTGGTTTATCGTTAGATAGCCGCGTACGAGTGCAAAATATTGCTGCTACGATTCCATTAATGAGCCAAGGTATTCCATTTTTACAAATGGGTGGCGACATGTTGCGCTCGAAATCATTAGACCGAAATACTTATGATTCCGGCGATTGGTTTAACTGGGTCAACTTTACTAAAGGCAGTAATAACTGGAATGTCGGCTTACCGTTAGAGCAAGATAATGCTGCCAAAATGGAGCAAATTATTGCGCTTGCGGGTAATCCTAATTCAGCTGCCTCTATGTCTGAAATTGAGTTTGCTTCTAACGTCTTTAATGAGTTTTTATCTATACGTAAAACGAGCCCACTACTGCGTTTAACGACTGAGCAAGACATTATTGACCGTGTTGGTTTCCATAATATTGGCAAGAATCAAACTCAGGGCGTAATTGTGATGAGTATTGATGATGGTGCTGATTTAACTGATATAGACCCTTCAGTTGATGCCATGGTGGTGATGATCAACGGCAGTGAAAGTGAGCAGTCTCATACAGTGCCGACTGCATCTGGGTTTAGTTTGCATCCAAGTTTATCTATGTCGATTGACACCACAGTGCAAAGTGCCAACTTTAGTGAGGGGACTGAAGAGGGCACGTTTACTGTACCGGCTTATACCACAGCAGTGTTTGTGAAAAACCAAGGTGATACACAAGGTGCAGGTTTAAGTGCTAATGCTACAGCGGGTGCGCCAGATGTTGTGCCATATGGCAGCACTGAAGTATTTGTTCGTGGTGGCATGAATGGCTGGGGTGAAGTGGATAGCTTTACCTATATTGGTAGTGGTGAATATCGCGTTGCAATTACTTTAGCCGCGGGTGGCTATGACTTTAAAGTGGCATCCAGTGATTGGAGCACTGTGGACTTTGGCGGCGTGTCAGATGCCGAAGCGGGAGTTGATGAAGACGTAGCTGAGCCACTTGCTAGAGCGGGCGCAAATTTAAGCTTTACCGCAACACTTGATGGGACTTATGTGTTCTCACTTAATGCAGCAGATAAAGATAACCCAGTGCTAACCGTATACAACGAAGAGCCTTTCGTTGGCACTAGTGTTTATGTTCGTGGCGGCATGAATGGTTGGGGCGAAACCAATGAATTGGTTTACATGGGTGGCAGTATTTACCAAGCAGAAATATTGGTATCAGCAGCAAACCATGAATTTAAAGTTGCCTCAAGTGATTGGTCTACAGTTGATTACGGCAGTTTAGATGATAATGGTGCAGTGACCTTAGATACTGCCAAAGCGTTAGCGGTTGCAGGGACGAATATGAGTCTCAACTTTGAAACTGAAGAAATGTACACTTTTACTTTTAATATGAGTAATCGTTTAGAGCCAATGCTAACTGTCAATAAAACAGAAATGTTTGGCACTAATACTGTGTATATTCGTGGCGGAATGAATGGCTGGGGTGAAGTTGATGCACTAACTTACCAAGGTTCTTCGGTTTACCATGTTGATATCGCTTTAGAGGCGGGCAATCATGAATTTAAGATTGCTACTGCAGATTGGTCTACTGTTGATTTTGGTGCTATTGCTGGCGAAGAAACGGTGTTAGAAGGTGAAATGAAGTCATTGGCATCCAAAGGGGCTAATATGAATTTTAATGCTGCAGATGCTGGCACATATCGATTTACGGTAACTGGCCCCAGTGCGAGCTCTCCCACCTTGTCGGTAACCAAAGTTAACTGACTTTAACGATAAACTTATCTCAAATGACCGATATAACAAAACCCAGCTTATGCTGGGTTTTTTATGAAATCCACTCCAGTGCTTAAAAGTGAGTGTAAAGCGTGAATTATCACTTTTAGTCATAGATTAACTTGAGGCCATGGACGCTTGAACTGTGCCTTAATTTAGCTTTTTTGGCTGATTTTTAAACTATTTTGAAGGTTAATTTTCTTAAAAAACAGCTAAATGCACAAATAAAGTGCAAACACGACAAAAGTTGCAGATTTTGTTTTAATTTTATGTCTATACTGAAGTTGTAAGACAAATGAATCGCTGCAAACAAAATAATTAACACTAGTATGAGGTGGTAGTGAGAAATTTTTGTAATGTTAACAAAAATTTATCCAACTTCCCTTGAGTTCTAGGACACAAGTCCTCAAATATACTGGTGTAAGAATAAAATTGCTTAAAGAAAGTGAAGTATATAGCGTCGCTATATTATTAAAGGATATTTATCTATGAAAATAAATCTTTCGGGTCACCATGTCGATGTTACTGATACTGTAAAAGAACACGTCAATCAAAAATTCACTAAAATAGCCAGTCATTTCCCAACGCTAATATCACTCGATATTATTATTTCAAAAGAGCACGGCGAGTTTGAAGTAGAAATTACCACGAACTATGAAGGTAGCCGAATCGCTGCCAAAGCGTCAGATCCCGTTATGTACCCAGCACTTACCCAAGCAGGTAAAAAACTTGATGCCGCACTCAAGCATCGAAAAGGACAATTAAAAGCAGATTTACATCAGAAGCCCGAGGTTACAGCACCTGAAATAGCTTATGAAAAAGTTCAAGAAATGGAATTAAAATAAGCGACTTGCCCTTATTTTAGCTACAAAGGTAAGCCATAAAAAAACGCAGTCTATTGACTGCGTTTTTATTGGGCTCATCCGCTTTAGGGCTGGCGTAAGAGCTGTTGCTGTTAGTCGTTAATCTCAGCATTGTGATAAACGTTTTGTACGTCATCACAGTCTTCTAAAGCAGCAATAAATTTATCGAAGGTTTCAACATCTTCACCGGTCACTTCGGTCATGGCCTGAGGTACAAATGTGATATGTTCAACTTCAAATTCGATGTCTGCATTATCTTCAGTTAATGCCACACGGACTTTATTGTATTCAGTGATTGGTGAGAAAACGCTGATCATGCCATCTTCTAACTCAACATCAGTCACGTCCACATCAGCCATCATCAGCAATTCTAAAACGGCTTCATCGTCATCACCAGGAAATACAAATACGGCTTGGTGGTCAAAACTGTGAGCAACAGTACCAGGTCCACCTAACTTAGCATCATTTTTAACGAAAGCTTGACGCACTTCAGTGAAAGTACGTTTCACATTGTCAGTTAAGCAATCTACGATGACTGAACATCCACCAGGGCCAAAACCTTCATAACGCGCGGTATCATAATCTTCACCGCCACCGCCTTTGGCTTTTTCAATGGCACGTTCGATAACATGAGTCGGTACTTGGTCTTTTTTCGCTCGTGCAATTAAGCTGCGTAATGCTAAGTTACCGTCAGGATCAACACCACCATTTTTAGCTGAAACATATATCTCTTTACCGTAGCGCGAGTATAAACGCGTTTTTTGGCCAGCGGTTTTAGCCATAGATTCTTTGCGGTTTTGGTATGCTCTTCCCATCTTAATCTCAGTCTTATATCGAAAAATTGTCGATGATTCTAGCAAAAATTATCGCAACTGTTTAGGGGCTGTATCTGTTTCAATGTTAATTTTACTGGTTTTTGCTCATTTTCTTGCCAGCAGCACAAAAATGACCGCTGTAGATATTAAAATTCCCCCTAATTTTTGAACAAAATAATCATTAAGCAGTGAGCTAGGTCAAATTAACAATACCTTTGTAAGTAATATGTTGTTCAGTTTCTCGATAAATCAATAATTCATGACTAGACTTATCATAAGGGAACTAATAGTCATGTTAGCCGCTTTATAAGGATGAGAGTGAACTTATGACAGAAGTAACGCAGCCGTTAGCCACAGTTGATAAAGATAATAAAGCGACAGTAACGGTATTATTTTATGATGCTCCGGCAGGTCTATCTATGAATAACACTGTACTGAAAGGGTTGCATGTCAGTGCCGCTGGAAGGGTAATATTGCCCGATGAGTTTCGAGAGGGTAAGTCGATTATTGCCGTGCTTGATGGTGAGTGCACAGTGCTTAACACCTTGGGCGAGCGAGTTTATTCTCAACAAAAAATGATTGGTAACTAACTAATTTTTTATAATCAAACAGCAACTAACATCATTAAATAAAACTAGGGCG
>NZ_MCVI01000036.1:0-53687 GCF_002873135.1 Shewanella sp. 10N.286.48.A6 | reverse complement strand
CGCCCTAGTTTTATTTAATGGCCACGGTTTTGTGTTTCACACTAATCTGATGCCATGTTGTCTGAGCGAGTTTAATTGCAACCAGACTCATAAAAACACAGCTCATCGCTGATTGAGCCGGCTTGGTGAGTGACAACATACCGCAACTGAGTAGCGGTATTTTTTGTTAGTGATTAGCACTTACTTCTAACTCCTAACTCCTAACTCCTTAGTGATTAGTGCTTGCAGATAGTGCTGAGGGTTAACTAAATACTGGCTCAATAACGCTATTTGTCAGCTGTTTTTTTACTGGGCGCGGTAAGCCTAATGCTGCCTCAATTGTTGGCTGGGGTTTACCCAGTAAATAGCCTTGGGCGTAATCAATTTGGTAGTGCTTGACCATATTTAGCACCTTGTCAGAATCCACAAATTCAGCCACGGTTTGAATATGCATTTTGCGAGCAAACTCAGATACGGTTTCAACTAAATGTTGGGCTTTTTTATCATGATCTAGGTGACGGATAAGCGAGCCATCAATCTTAATGATATCCACATCTAAGCTGAGTAAATGACTAAAGTTAGAATAACCAGCTCCAAAGTCATCAATGGCTATTTTACAGCCAAAAGGTTTTACTTTTGCAATGAAGTCTTTTACTAATTGGTAGTTGGTGATCTCATCACTTTCAAGTAATTCAAAGGTTAATCTTTGCGCCACCCCAGAGTATTGCTTCAGTAAATTAAGCAGCTGATTCACTTGTTCAGGTAGGGCAATATCATCGATAGAGATATTGACTGAAAACTCGTAGGGCTGTAGATGAAATAATGCAAAAGATTTTGTTAGCATACTCTGCATCAATAGTGGGTAAATACGCGATTGCACGGCGGTTTTCATAAACATTGCAGGCGTTAAATAATCGCCATCAGCTTGTTTTATTCGCATTAAACATTCAAATTTCGGGGCGCTATTGCCATCCAGTGGCTGGATTAATTGTACAAAGGGCACTACGGCATCATTTTGTATTGCCAGCGCCAACATACGGCTTTGCTGCATGTTGTGTTCAAAAGCTTGTGGGTTGACCATTGATAAAGAAAACAGCTGATAACGCTGAAACTGTTTAAGGGCAATTCTTCTGGCTAAATCAGCATGTTGATGCAGTTGTGAGTAATTACTATCAATACAGTGGGCTCCACCGGCGCTGAGGTTAACATATACCTCGTTGCCATCTATGGTGATGGCATGTTGAGTGACATCATCAATAATGGCTTCTGCTAGTTGTTGTAAGTGCAGATCTTCAACTTGATTGCTAAGGGTGACGACAAACTCGTTAGCGCCCGTTTTGTAAACCGTGTGCTGACTAGCGGCAGCGACGATCCGCTTGGCAATAACTTTGATAGTCGCATCGCCAGTTTTTACCCCGTAAAAATCATTTATTTGGCCAAACTGATTAATGTTAAAGGCAATTAAAGAGTGCGCAGTTTTGCCTGCTAAATCTGCGTAAAGCTTTTTGCGGTTAGGCAAGCCTGTAAGATTATTAAAATAAGCCTCGGTATACAGATTAGTATTTTGCTGCTCAATTTTATTAAAACTGGTGACCAAGGACTGACGCATTAATTCGAAGTCTTCGGCCAGTTGTTGAATTTCATCTTGGCTATTTATGTAAAGTTTTTGGTTTAAATTACCCTTAACGATTCTTTGGGTCCAACTGGTCAGTATTAGAATGTCTTTGGTGACAATTTTACCGACGCGCATAAACAACCAGCTAGCGACAGCAATCAGCCCCAGCAAAAGCAACAACTGAAAAAACAGTATATTTAATAGTTCAGTGCCATAAAGCTTTACTTGAATCGACGCACCATAAAAGCCTTTTAATTGACCTCGGTAGACAATAGGCTGCATCAACTGGCTAAAACCTAGTACCCATTCAGCTTGTTGGGTACGGGCGGTTTCTATTTTACGCATATTACGTGGGCGTTTTTTTACCTGTAATTGCCCAGTAAGCGCTTGTTGTTGTGCCTTGGGAATTAATTGCGCCCATAAGCCCTTCATAAAGTAATCTTCAGAGCTAGCAAAGCCAAGTTTTGAGGCTCTATCTTGTTGGATGGTTTCATTCTGACGGCGGTGATGCAAACTGACTAATTGGCCGTTTTTATCCAGCACCGCAAAATCAGACAAGGTAATTTGAAATAAGCTGTTTTGTTTTTTATCGATGCGGGTAGTCGCTTGAGAAAAAAAACGCTCAATGGTCGCTGAGATTTGTTGTTGCTGGCTTGCTATGTTGTCAAAATCAATTTGTTCACTGGCTAGCAGTAAGTGCATGTTATGCAAGGTGTCACTAACCGAAAGCTTTATCAATTGGCGGCTTTGATGCAGTTGATAGCCAAAAAACACCACTTGTACACAAATAAGGATCAACATGTTGCTGATCATCAGTTTACGGTGAAAGGGCATTTTTAAATGCAGTAACCAATATAAAAAAGGCTCTAATACACAAAATAGTAAAAATGCCCCCACAATCGATAGAGTAAATAGCTGCACTGTGGTGGCAATCTTGGGCCAGTCAAACACGTGTAACACAGAGTTGGTATCACCCCAAGGGTTACTGGCTGTGTTAGGGGTATTCGGGTCTAAAATCCAAATCGGTGTCGGCTGTCCATCGAGATGCAGCACCAGTTTATATTCAATGTCACCGGGATGAATGGAAAGATCATATTGCCACTGGTTAGCAGAGACTTGCTGCATTTGATAATAA
Organism: Shewanella sp. 10N.286.48.A6; assembly: GCF_002873135.1. Classification (GTDB taxonomy): domain Bacteria; phylum Pseudomonadota; class Gammaproteobacteria; order Enterobacterales; family Shewanellaceae; genus Shewanella. Next base: position 50,958 of record NZ_MCVI01000036.1, on the reverse strand, counting down.
GGGTCGTCACTATACCAGTCAGAAAAACTGCCACTGACAAAAACCTTATTCACTTTAGCATCAGGGCTAAGACCATAATCTTGATTGAGGGCGTCAGAGAGCGGCAAGGTTAGCGTGATGCGATAAGGGCTTAACGCATCTGTAGTCATTGCATTAATTAGCCAAGTTTGAATCGGCCACAAACAGACTAGTGCAACCAAAATGCCCAGCCTCATTTTCCATTTATGTAAATAATGAGCAACTATACTCACAGACACGACCTTGTATCTTAAAAAAGTAACTACAGATGACTATATTACTTAGCCTTTGGTAAGCAATATGAGCTGCAATTTCACAGAGGTCAACAAATAGCAGTATAAAAAATGCCTTAAACAGTGTTCGGAAAAATCACCAATGATCGCAAGCCCTTATGAGGCCAGAGTTTGGGCTTAAAATAACTGATGTAACATGTTTAACACACTTGTATGAAAAATAACACCTTGGCCAGTTCAGTCTCACATCAAGGTGCTAATTTGTGAAGCTCAGCAAATAAGCTGTCTAGCAGATATAGCTTATTTTGCGTATAATAACCGCTATCTGTTTCTGCAATAAAAGTGCTATTTAAGCCACTTAAAGGCAGACAATCATTCATTTAAAGAGAACTCACCATGAGCAATATCCCACCATGTCCAAAATGTGAATCAGCCTACGTATACGAAGATGGCTCACAACTAGTTTGTCCAGAATGTGCTCATGAATGGAACCCAAACGAAGAAATCGTTGATCCAGATGCAATCATCCTAAAAGATGCAGTAGGTAACCTACTTGCAGAAGAAGACAAAGTGACGCTGATTAAAGACCTTAAAGTAAAAGGTTCTTCATTAGTGCTTAAAGTTGGTACTAAAGCGGTTATCAAACGTTTTGTTGATGCTGACCATGATATTGACTGTAAAGTTGATGGTCACGGCCAAATGATGCTCAAATCAAAGTTTGTTAGAAAGCAAAACTAAATCGCTTTTTAATTGAGTTTGATAAAAACCTGCCAAGTGCAGGTTTTTTTATGGCCGGCAGTTCAGTTGCCACCGCCTCATTGGAATCGAGAAAGTTATTGATTGGGATTGATAAAAGTTGTTTGAACTAGCCAAAGAAAAAGGGCTTAACCTTGCGGTTAAGCCCTTTTAGAATTTGGTGGAGGCGGCGGGATTTGAACCCGCGTCCAGAAAGCCTACATCCAAGGCGCTACATGTTTAGTCTCTCTTTTGGTTAACCAAGTACACTCCGAAAGACAGGATTGCAATTGGCGAGTCCGATACTATTTCGCGGTTCACCCTCGGACGGAGTTCCCTCGCTATCAAATGTAATATGACCATCTTGAATCCCTGCCCATTTGAGAGACGTGGGTAAGATGGCTAGCTAGCCTAAGCTGCTAGAGAGTAGTTAGAGTCGTTAGCAACTATAACAGTGCGGCTTTTTACGAGGCCAACCGCCCCTCGACATGCTCCCAGGGTTTCGTGAATCCTGTCGAATCCAGAATCGCCCCCAAAGTTTGTTGATTGTATCGGGTAAATACTAAAATACCTAATGTATTTGACCACAGTTACAATCGTTTGTTCATTATCCGTCCAGTCTCGACTTCTTCATTACTCGAGATTGTTCAACTTTCCACTCACGTTCTTTAGTGTCTTGGCGTTTATCGTGATCTTTTTTACCTTTACCGAGTCCTATTTCCACCTTTACCCAAGCGCTTTTGCGCCAGTAAAGTGACAATGGCACTAAGGTGTAGCCTTGACGCTCAATTAAGCCTTCAAGTTTATCAATTTCACTGCGCTTTAATAACAGCTTTTTAGTACGCACTGGGTCGCAAACTACATGGGTGGTTGCAGTGTTAAGTGGCTGAATGGTACAGCCATGCATAAAGGCTTCACCGTTTTTAATAAAAACGTAGCAATCTGCGAGAGTCACTTTACCCATACGCAAAGATTTTACTTCCCAGCCTTGAAGCTCTAAACCGGCTTCGACTTTTTCTTCGATTTTAAATTCAAAGGTGGCGCGCTTATTACGTGTAATCGTAGCGGGCGGATTCTTTGATTTTTTTGAATTCTTTTTTACCATAATCGCGTGTGATACCCGCTGTTATCCCATTTAAAAACTCTGCTTACTCGTTGACGTGTGGCAGAGATGGGGGAGAGAGAAAACTAATCTGTGGATTATACCCAAACGGCTTAAAGATGCGAGTACATTCATCAAGCTGTAATGGATGCGTTTTCTTGGGAGCATGTTAAAATCGACTCATTGTTAATATGAGTGTTGTTTTTCATGCCAAAAATTTCAAAAAGTGTACTGGTTCGATTTAGTGCAATGCAGATGTATGATCTGGTTAATGATGTGGAGTCATATCATGCATTTTTACCCGGCTGTGTGGGTGGGAAAGTGCTGGAGTTTGATGGACAAACTATGGTGGCGTCGGTTGATGTCTCTAAAGCTGGGATCCGTAAAACCTTCACCACTCGTAACCAAGTGGTGCCAGGTAAAACGATTGAGTTAAGGCTTGAGAATGGCCCTTTTAAACATTTAGACGGTTTATGGCGCTTTACCGAGTTAACGGACGATGCCTGTAAAGTTGAATTTGATTTAAATTTCGATTTTTCAAATCCATTAGCTGATTTGGCCTTTGGCAAAGTGTTTAAAGATCTGATGAATTCAATGGTGACGGCATTCACTGAAAGAGCCAAGGTGATTTACAATGACAAATGATGTTGAAACATTTGCGGTGGATGTGATTTATGCGCTACCGACTCAGCAAAAAATTATTAGCGTGAATGTGCTGCCTGGCACCACATTTATTGAGGCGGTAAAGCAAAGCAATATTGTCAGCTTTTTTCCAGAAATTGATTTAGCCAAGGTGAAGCTAGGGGTGTTTAGCCGTCAGGTCAAGCATGATGAAGTATTGGTGTCCGGTCAACGAATAGAAATATATCGGCCATTAATTGCAGATCCTAAAGATGTGCGTCGCAAGCGTGCTGAAAAAGCCAAAGAAGAAGGCCGCAGCAATAAGATAACGGGTGCAAAAGTTAACTGATTTGAACTAAAAGCGGTCATGTATTACTGCTATTACATAAATAAAAACGGAGAGAATGAAACATTCTCTCCGTTTTTATTTTTATTGCTTAAATCTGTTTTTCATTACTGCTCATCTTGCTGCGGTACATCATTTTCAGTTTCTAAGCGCTCTTCTTCAACAAGTGGGTGAATATCGCCCCTCATCGCTTTAGGTTCTTGCTCAGGTAGTAATGGTGCAACAACTGGGGCTGACACTGTTGGCAATGCCCCTTCGTTTAAAGGCGTATTAAAGTCATCACTAAGCTTATAGTCGCCTTCAACTTTGGTGAGTAAGTCGCCATCAAAGTATAAAATAAGTTCTTTATGAGTCACTTTAGCGTTACGGCCACTTTTAAAGTGATAAACGTAATACCAAATATTGTCTGCGAAACTATCACGCAACACTGGGCGACCTAAGATGTATTCAGCCTGCTCTTTAGTCATGTCGATACGCAGTTTTTCAACTTGCTGTAACTCCATGTAGTTACCTTGCGGTATATCTGGCTTGTAAATTAAGTAGTCAAAAACGCTACATGCACTTAGTGATACAGAAAGCGCAACGGCGCCTAAAAGGGTAAGACTTTGTTTTTTATTTATCATTGTCTGCGCTATTTCCTAAAAATCTGACGCCATCATACCCAAGGCTTCCCTATGCTGACAAGTGGCTATTGATACTTCATTACTACTTCAATGACGGTTATGACTCATTAGTGACTCAGTTAGTTCCCCAAATTTGACCAATGATGATTTTATTGGCGCTAAATATGTTGTGTAAATGTTTAAAAGAGGTGGTAATAGCGCTGCTATTTATATAAGTTTGATAGTAACTGGAGTTATTTTTAAATGCCGTGTGCCGCCATGGTAATGCTAGGGCATTTAGTGCAGAAAACTCTTAACCTTTTTTTGAAAAAATTGAGCACAATGTCATTAACAAGAGTTGAACCGGGTGAGACTGGACGTTTAGTTTTTGTAGGGACGGGACTGCAACTTGCCGGCCATATCAGTAAATTAAGTCAAAGTTATATTGAGAATGCAGATATTGTATTTTCTATTGTGCCCGATGGTTTTGCTAACCGTTGGCTTGAAAGCTTAAATGGCAATCATATCTCATTACAGTGCCATTATGCTCAAGAGGGTGAAGTGAAGAATCGCCGCGACAGCTATGCTGAGATGGTTGAGGCGATTTTGCAGCAAGTTCGTCAGGATAAGCTGGTGGTGGTAGCCTTATATGGTCACCCTGGGGTATTTTCTTGTGTATCTCATTTAGCCATTAAGCAAGCGGTTAACGAAGGCTATGAGGCGAATATGCTGCCGGGTATTTCCGCTGAAGCATGTTTGTGGGCAGATTTAGGCATTGACCCCGGCTCTAATGGTCATCAAAGCTTTGAAGCAACACAATTTATGCTTTACCAGCATCATCCAGATCCTGCGACTTACTTGCTTTTATGGCAAATCGCTTTGGCAGGTGAGCATACTTTGACCGAGTTTAGTACTGATCAACACCGCCTGGAGATTTTGGTTGATCACTTAAGCCAATGGTACCCACTTGATCACCAAGTTATTATATATGAAGCGGCAAACTTGCCAATTCAATCTCCAAGAATTGACCAAATTCCTTTAAAGGATTTGCCGTTTGCGCCATTAAGTATGATCAGTACTTTATTAATCCCACCTTCAATGCCGCTGAAGTTAAATCAGCTGATGATGAAAAAATTAGGGATTAATGCCAATGATATTGGTTAACAGAATACGGGTTATTGTGGACAATAACCGCGCTTGATAGCTGTACTAATCAATAGTGATAACAACCTTGAAGACAAATAAGGAAATAACATGTCAAATTTAACCGAGTTTTTTACTCAATTAAGCTCAGATGCCAAGTTGTTAGAGGCTTATAAGAAAGATCCTCGCGGCGTTATGCAGGCCAATGGTTTATCAGATAAAGACATTGACGCTGTGATGTCAGGGGATATGGCGCAAGTTAAATCCTTGGTGGGTGATGTTGAACTGAAATCAATTTTACTCGTCCATCACTTATCGTAATCTTAGCCTCATGCTAAAAGCGCTTAATCGGTTACTTTGCTCCACGTTATTCATTTTCTGCGCAGCAGTGAGTGCCGATGACGTCAGCGCTGACGATATTGACCAAAAATTAGATCTGCTAGATGTATCAATACTTAAAGATATTGATACCTCTAGCGCCAGCATTAATGAACTGTTTGGTTTGTTTGATAGTCTAAGTCGAGCGCAAAAAATAAGGCTTTATATTTTTGAGTCGGTACGGCTTATTCTTGCCGGAAAATATGAAAGTGCCTTACAGACTTTAGATAAGACTCTATTACTCAACCCGAACGATGAGCAATTAACGAATATTTATGCTTATAAAATTTCTGCTAGTATTCCTTTAAAGCGCTATGAAGATGCTTTTAGCCTACTGGAGAAAAGCCTAGCACGCATTGACAGCTTTCAAGATAACTCGATTAAAATCAGTTCCTATGTCAGGCTAATGAATACCTATCTAGATTTAGATAAATATGACGAGGTACTTAGGCTTTCGAAGATTGTTTTTATGTTAAATAAAGGCCAAGATAGCAAATCCCATTGCTATGCCATGGTACTGACATCTACAGCGCAATTATCATTGAACCAAATCCCTTATCTAGAACAATTACAATTATTTGCAGATACCCAAGATTATTGTCAGCAAAATAATTTCCCGTTAATTGCAGCTATGGCCATTAAAGGCAAGGCTATAGTTGAGTTTGAACACCATCATTATCAAACCGCAGAAGTGTTATTTCTTAAAGCGTTAGCAGCTTATCAACCGTTTAATTTTGAGTTAGAAATTAATAATATTTACGCTTATTTAAGTGAAGTTTATTTTCAGTTACAACAATTTCAACAGGCGGTTGAGTATGCCGAATTGGTCGATAAACTGACTAACGAGCCTAATAATTATAAGGCTAAGCAGCGTGCTTATAATGTGCTTTCAATGGTGGCCAGTAAACGTGGTCAATTTAAAGTTGCTTATCAATATCATGTGCAAGCCCATGCCATAGGGATGCTGTTAATTAATGATAAAAAGGTCAAAGAAACGGCATACCAAGTTGCAAAATTCGATAATGCAGAAAAGACTCGCCAGTTAAATAAACTGGCACAAGATCAAGAAATGCTAGCGAAAGAGCGCAGCATTATGAATAGCGAAAAAAGCGCTTCGTTTATGTTTTCTACCGTCTTGACGGGCACGGTAGCATTTTTGAGTTTGTTGCTTGCCACCGCATGGATGCAAAGAAATCAATTTCGTAAACAAGCTCAAATTGATTTACTCACCGGCTTGTTAAATCGTGGTACTGGCGAAGAAAAAGCCGAAGATGAATTTGTCCAAGTGCTTGCCCGTGGCGGACAATATAGCGTTATAGTGATTGATTTAGACTTTTTTAAACAGATTAACGACACCTTTGGCCACGGCACTGGGGATTGGGCACTGAAAAAGGTTGCTGAGGTGATAACGGCGAATACCCGTAGTACAGATATCGTCAGTCGAATGGGTGGTGAAGAGTTTGCTATTTTTATGCCTTTTACCACAATTGAATTAGCAGTTGAGTTAGCGAAAAAAATACGATTTGATATTGAGTCGATTGATACTCGTTTTTCTGGTCATCAATTTACAATTACCGCAAGTTTTGGGGTTAGCCAAATAACGGCAGATGATCTAAGCCTTGATCCCATCATTAACCGTGCAGATACAGCCTTATATAAAGCAAAATCTGAAGGTCGAAATAAAGTGGTTTATTTATCATAGCTACCTGCTTTGGGCGTTTTTATCTGCACCAATATGGCTTCTGTATTTGCAAGCTTTGACCTTCCTTAGTGCAAAAATGCTTTAAATTGTGACTGTTTTTAACTTTTTATAAAAAAAGATGCATTTTTTTTCGACTAAACCAATAACTTTTGTGATGTTGATCCGGTTACAACTCCACCAGTCTAGAGTATATATTCTAGACAGCCTATTTTGTTTACGTAAACGTCAAATTAAAACAGTTGTTTAAATTTGGTTGTGATTAAGCATATTATAACTCAATGATTTTAATTATTTTAATGGCTTTACCTCAGGGTATGTTCAAAACAAAATGCTATTTCTACTTTAGTAGAAAACTGTCTTAAGGCTGTACACAATTATTTGCGACATGTAATTAAAGTACTTGTGTAATTACCTTTTTGTGCTGTTGGTAAATTGGTTGGACAAGTTACCAACTAAAACCAATTAAATGTTGTTTTAATTTTTATCTGTTTTAAATCAGTATCTTGTTGTGTTTTTGCTGTTGGTGTTACCAATTATTAGGTTGCTATTTGGCTTGTTGAGGATGTTATTTGGTTGTTGCAAATGCAAACGTTTCTGGTTAGGTTTTAGTACGAAACAAACATTTGATGGTTAAAAAGTAGCAGGGTTTGTTTTTAGATATGTGGAAGTAAGTTGTCTGTTTATAAACACTGATAGAGGTGTACAGATAAATACGCTTACTGACCACCATTTAACTTTTAAAAACGAATTATTGCTCAAGGGGCTAAATATGACAGCAGAACAACTAATGGCTAAATATGCTAAATCACAGCCAAGTGCTGAAACTGATTTACCAACAAGCTCAGAGCTTGCTTTGATTGGCCCAGAAGTCCCTGGCCAAGAGGTTATCTTCAATGATGGCTCACTGTCATTATTGGCTAGTTTATGTGGTGCTTTTGCTGCAGAAGTTCCTGAGTTGCTATCACAGCGAAAATTAAAGCAGCAACGCATTGATGATGGTCAATTACCTGGCTTCTTACCTGAAACCCGCGCTATTCGAGATGGTGAGTGGGCGATTAGAGGGATACCTGAAGATCTTACTGACCGTAGAGTTGAAATTACTGGCCCCGTAGATCGCAAAATGATTATTAATGCGCTGAATGCCAACGTAAAAGTATTTATGGCAGATTTTGAAGACTCACTAGCACCAAGCTGGGAAAAAGTCGTTCAAGGTCAAATTAACTTACGTGATGCAGTGCGAGGCGATATTAGCTTTACTGCTGAGGCAACAGGCAAACATTACAGTTTAGATGAAGATCCTGCAGTACTTATCTGTCGAGTACGTGGATTACACCTTAAAGAAAAGCACGTTGAGTTCAAGGGCGAGTCTATTCCAGGTGGTCTGTTCGACTTCGCGATGTATTTTTATCACAACTACCATCAATTATTAGCTAATGGCAGCGGCCCTTACTTTTATCTTCCTAAGCTTGAAAGTCATGTTGAAGCGCGCTGGTGGGCAAAAGTGTTCGCATTCGTTGAAGAACGTTTTTGTTTAAAGCCAGGCACAATAAAATGTACCTGCCTAATTGAAACGCTGCCGGCAGTATTCGAAATGGACGAGATTTTATATGAACTACGTTCAAATATTGTGGCATTAAATTGTGGCCGCTGGGATTACATTTTCAGCTATATCAAAACCTTGAACAAACATGCAGACCGTGTTTTACCAGATCGCCAAGCAGTCACTATGGATACGCCTTTTTTAAGTGCTTATTCACGTCTACTGATTAAAACCTGTCACAAGCGTGGCGCATTAGCTATGGGCGGCATGGCAGCATTAATTCCGGCTAAAACAGCCGAAGAAAATGAAATTATTTTGCAAAAAGTAAAAGGTGATAAAGAGCTTGAAGCGCGTAATGGACATGACGGTACTTGGGTTGCACACCCTGGTTTAGCCGATACCGCCATGGCGATTTTCAATGATTATATTGGCGCCGGAACTAACCAGTTGCACATTACCCGTGATGTCGATGCACCGATATTAGCCGAAGAGCTGCTGACACCTTGTGATGGTGAACGTACCGAAGCGGGCATGCGTTTAAACATTCGTATCGCAGTGCAATATATCGAAGCGTGGATCCAAGGTAATGGTTGCGTTCCTATCTACGGATTGATGGAAGATGCCGCTACAGCAGAAATCTCACGCACCTCGATCTGGCAGTGGATCCAACATGAAAAGTCACTTTCTAATGGCAAGTTAGTCACTAAAGACTTATTCAAAACCATGCTGGCTGAAGAGCTAATTAATGTCGAGCAAGAGCTAGGGCAGCAAAGGTTTACCAGTGGTCAGTTTACTAAAGCGGCCAGTCTGTTTGAGGAAATTACCACCTCTGATGAGTTGGTCGATTTCTTAACACTACCGGGTTATGAGTTATTAACAGCTTAAATTCAGTAGACGTATTACAAAAGTTTAATTTATAACGGCTGAGAAAGGTTATAGATTCGTGTCGCATCAACAAGAAGTGGGCACAGGTTACTTTGACCAAGTGACAAGCTGTATTCAAGGCGGTTAATCTTCAGTGAGGGCATTGACCGGCTTTACCGAAGAAGAGCTGTTTTAATACCACTTCTGTAACAGTTTAGCTGCCATGCAGCTGATGTCCCCCGATGTAGTTCACCTACAGGCTACATCGGGTTTTATCCAGTATTTGGAATTTTAGCGCAAGCTAGTTGTCGTTCTTAATGCGAGGATTTTTACTTCCTACCCAGTAAGTTTTCAACCATTTGCTTGTGTTGCGGCTCTTATGAGCCGTTTTTTTTTGCTTAAAATTTATAGCGAAATCACAGCTGATTCAGTTAAACCTTCTAGTTATGTTATTGATTAATATCAATCAAAGCGGCTAAAGGATTAGTGAGTCATTATCGAAGGCACCTAATGCTAGAGTAAATAACATAGACACTAATAGGGGGGAGTTTTGTTGCTGTATTCTTTTGCTTATGGACTTTTTTGACTGATAGCTCGTTAAACTCATATCTTGAGAAACTAATCGATTGTTTGGCTTAAGCGCTCAAGTAAGCAAAGCCAGCGTAGCTAAGTTGCTGGCTTAGGTTTTTAATCAATATTAACTTATCGATAGAGGTTATTTAGCTTGTTTCTTTGCGCCTATCAACTGCGCCACGGCTTTGGCATTGTCGTTAGGCACTGCAATACTTAAATGATATTGAATAATTTTCCAGCCATCATCAGTTAATTGTAGTGCACCTGTACCGCGACATAGACCATAACTGGCGCTTTCAAGTAATTCATCAAAAACAATGGTGTTATCAAACTGCAGTAGCTGGCGTGAGCTGACTTCATAATGCCAACCATCTGTAGGTCTGGCATAACCGGCAAATTGTTGCATATCCCAGCGCTCTGTGGCATCAGTGCCTAAAAACACCGCTTGCTGGTGATATAGCGAAAAGTAACTGTCCCAGTTCGCCTGGCTGGCATTTTGGTGTAGTTGGTCGAGAATGCTATTAGCTTGTTGCTTTGACTCGTCAGAGAGTGCCTCTTGAGCTGCTAGGGGTAAAGAAGACATTAAACATAAACTAGTGGTTAATAATAATCTTAAGATGGCTTTGTGCATGAAAATTCCTTGTCTGCTAAATGCTGGCTGGTAATGATAGCCGCGAAAATCAATGACTCAATGCTGATCTTAATGCCAATTGATTGGGTCTAGCTGATAAAACTGACTCAGTTCTTTATAAAGCAATTGATGCTGTTGGTAAAACGCTAACGGTTTCTCGAAAAAGGTTTCACTAATGACGGCAAAAAACTCAGCAGGATTGGTCGCACCATAGTAGTTAAACAGCGAGGGTAATTGATGCTGGGCACAATATTGCAGCGCTTTAAACTCACGACCGAGTGTTGCTGACCAAGTGGCATAATCGGTGAACTCTTTTAATGGCGGTGCGCCATTGGCATTGCCGTTTTCCTGATCTAGCTGATGAGCAAACTCATGAATAACCACATTTTGACCATCAAATGGCGCTGCAGCGCCGTCCAAAGTACTTTTCCACGACAAGATGATCTTGCCATTACCCCAGGACTCTCCCAGTAACACATTACGTTCATTAGAGGATACGCCGGCAAAGTCGGTGTTATTTTTCTCAACAATAAACGCATAGGGATACACTAAAATTTGTTTTAACTTGGGGTAAAAATTGGTTTTTCGATTGAGTAATAACAAGCAGGCTTGCGCGGCAATGGTCACTCTTACTTCGTCGGTAATGTTGAAGCCATCACAGCCGACAAATTGTTTTTCATCAATAAAAATCTGGATTAACTTTTTTAGTTGTAGCTGCAGATCTGTGGGCAATGCATGAAAATAGGGTAAGCGACGCTTAAGGATTTGCCGCCATGCTTTAGGGAAAGGCCTTGTCATAAGCTGTTGCCTGCGCTTTTCAGTGCGTTGAGACTTAGTCATAATCAACGCGATGGCAGTTACCGCAACGGTGACAAGTAAAAACACTGCAAACATTCAGCTCTCCCAGATTATATTAGCTTGTCATTATGTTATTGGGTGAATTTGCGCCAAATTCAAGTGGCTGATTTTTATTGAGACAAAAAAAACTGGCAAACAACCAAGGTTGCTGCCAGAAAGAAGGGGAGGGAGTTTATTTTTATAGTTGATTTAACGTATTTGCAGTCGTTGCTCTATTTGCTGTTGTTCTTCAAGTGATAATGAAAAATGCTGTTTAATCAATATTCTAATTAACTTTGACTTTGCCGATTGGCTGCTTTGACTTAAGCAGTTTAATTGCTCAATTGCCGCTTCACTTAAGGTAAATGTTGCCCGTCTAAATGGTTTAGGTTTTTCATTTATGGGTTCATTCGCTTCAGCTTGGGTGGTTAATTCCCATAGTTGCTGCATCGCCTGTTGGTTTGAATCTGCATTTTTACAGGCGCTCGACTGCTGTGGTTTGCCCATAGCGTAAAGATTTGCTGCCTCAATAAAGTCATCAACTGACATTTGCGGCAAAAAAGGCGTACTACATGGCGTAACGGTTTTCTTCAGATCGGCCAGGCCCATAACTTCCCCCTAATTGCGTTACATTATCGTTATTATTTCGCTGCCTGATTAGCTGTTTGGCATCGCTTACTTCTAGCAATTCACAAGCAATATTACGGATTTCAACCGCGGCTTTTCCATTGGGGTCTATTTCAATGACTGACAAGCCAGACTCTTCACTGTCGTCATAAATATTTCGGCTGTAAGTAATCGCATCAAGCACGTTAATATCGTAAGTTTTACATACCTCTTTAGCTTCGAGTATTCGACCTGCTTGGTTAGGCAAACTTGGACACTGAGTTACCACAAAAGAGGCTTTCATGGTGGGATTAATCATTTTGCAGGTAGCGACAATATCATCCATGTGACTGACCGTTTTTAGGTCTCTACGCTTGGGTCTTAGGGGCATTAAGGCGTGAGAGGCCACTGATAATGTAGCGCGCAGGGCTAAATTGTCTTGGCCGCCGCAGTCAACGAGTACATAATCATAATGTTTCTCAAGACTGAGTAAGTCGTTACGGATTTTTCCGTACAATTGGACGCAATTTATTGCTGGTAATTCAGGGTTGTTATTGCGCGCTTGGATCCAATCTGATGTGGTTCTTTGCGGGTCGCAATCGACCATGATAATACTGGCTGTGGCTTCTTTAGCGAGAAATACTGCGATATTTTGGGCTAAGCAGCTTTTACCACTACCGCCTTTTTCACCACCGACTAAGATAATCATCAAAACATCTCCTGATGTGGTATAACGCCATTGGATTGTCAATCATTATTGATTCGCTTGGTTATAAAAGGTTGATTTTTCGTTGACGCTTTACGTTGTACTTGTTATTAACTTTATGTTGCTATGACTTGGTCGTCAATGTGCTATAAATTGACGGTTTTAGTGGCTTTGACAGGCGTTTGTTTTTTGACAAAATAGCGGCTAATGGCGATTTTTTGACTGTGTTAACCTTATGAGCTATTCACTAGAATTTATCAATAAATTGAATTGCTTAAGTTGATTATTTAATAAATCAATGACCAGAAAAGTGGCTAGTGTTGCCAACCGCTAAATGTAAATGACTCTTATCTATAACTAAACTTTGCTTTTGTATTTATCGCTATTCCAAAATGTTATATTGCTATTGTTAACTAAATCTCCTGAACAAAAAGACTTTGACACTATGAATGAGAAATTATTATTAGAAGCCATTAACCAAACCATGCCATTTGGTAAATATGCTGGACGAAAGTTACTGGAATTACCCGAGCCATACCTGGTGTGGTTTCATAGTAAAGGTTTTCCTGAGGGGAAGTTAGGCGAGCAATTGGCATTGATGTATGAAGTAAAACTTAATGGTTTAGAGCAGATGCTGCAGCCGTTATTAACAAAGTAAATCCACTGGTTAACGTGTTTGTAAGACTTGTCTTTATCAGTTGATATCTTGCCTTGTGCTGCTGAGGATTAAGATTTAAGTGAGCGGCTTGCTTAAATAGAAACTATTAATCACCTGCTGTTGACTGATTTGGTAGCTTGGCTGGATCAGTGTAAACCCTTGCTTGATGAAAAATGCTTTTGATAAGTATGACGCATCAACATTCAATTCTGCGTAGCCTTGGCTGAGAGCCCACTTTTCTAAGGTTTCATAAAGCTGACATGCTAGCCCTTGTTGCTGATAGGCGGGGGCGATATACAAACTATCAATATAACCGCGGCTTTTAAAATGGGTTTCGACATTGATAACCCCAATAACCTTTGGCTGCTGACTTGCTAAAGTATCGGCTTTGTTTGTTGCCAGCATTAACCAAGATTGCGATCGCGTCAGCCGTAATTGCCAATGTTTTGCTGAGCGCGGTTTAGTTGACCATGCGGCTAACTGGGCTTGAGAGTATCGTCGGTGTGAGATTTGTCGAACACTTTGATGAACTAGCTCACTGACTTGCTGAGCAAAAGCAGGCCTGAAGGTGATAATTGAATATTGCGCTGTTTGAGTCATGGCTGCTTGATATCAGATAAAAAATCGGCTAATGAGAATTAGCCGATTATGGGGTATTTATTGCTAAAGCGAGTTATTTTTTCTCGATTTTGCCAACAAATAATAATTTATCAAAGGTTTTGTTTAATGTGCTGCTGGTGAAATCTTGCATCCACATTTGCTCATTCATGATCACAGTGTCACCTTTAGTGATCGCAACTTGTGGGCCAGCAGCCCAAAAAGTTTTATCTTCTGCTTTAACTTGAACATAGGTATAACCACCGCTGTTCATCGTTTCTACTACTTCACCTTGGTGCATAATACCAGCAGCCCATGCTGATGATACGCCTAATGCTAATGTTGCTGCTGCAGCTAATTTGATCAGTTTTGCTTTCATGAATACGTTCCCTATTTGATTAGGCTAAATTTTGCAATGATTCAGGTCATGAATCTACATAAAGATAGTTTATTAAATCATGAAGCGCACACAGGGTCTGTGATCCGCGGCAGATTTGTGAATACTAAATTACTACACAAGGCAAAATTTAAACTCAATATTACCTGTGGCTAATATAGTAAACATTAGGCTGTAATGGGTTTTCGATTAAGTTTCCATGCTGGGTAACAAAATCAACAAAGGCTTCAGGTAACGTCATGGTATCTAAGTCTTGTTGCCAATGGGCTTTTAGTAATGCGTCATAACCTTCTTTACCTAAGGCGGTATAGGCCGAAGACACCCCAATATAGAGCTTTTCAGGATCAATTGCCGACCATAAACCGTCTTGATATAACTCAACGGAGGTAATACGTTGATGCATCGCTAAGGTGCCATCATAGAAATAGCGGATACCATAAGTGTAGGGGAAGCTACCAGCGCCAGTGCCAGTTACCCCATTATTGGTGGCGGCATTAATGGCCGACTCCAGCACTTCATAAAGGTATTTGCCTTGAATTTGATATTTCACTAATGGCAACTCAAAAGGCAAAATCCGCCCTAATACATCCGCCATTGATAAGCTGCCTTTATTTAATGACTGCCGAACGCCACCGGCATTATGTAAGGCAAAATCGAGTTTTTCACCTGAATGCTTAGTGGCTTTAAACATACTTCTACAAACCCAAGGGGCAATTTCACTGCCATGGGGAAAGTGCTTACTGGGTAAACGGGTATGAATGAAATCATGGGGTATGTAAGCAAGCACTTGCTCTTCTAGCGCATTTAGCGCTGGGCGGTATTGCTCCATTATAGTGTTATGAATGCTTTCACAGGCCTGATCACCACGGATAGCAGGGTGGCTGATAAGCTTGGTTTTTACGCTATTTATTTGCTGCTCTGTGGGCAAAGTATTGAGGTTAGTAAGCTGATTATCTTGCTTAGGATTAAACAGCACTTCTAATTCATCATCAATCATAAAGTAGTTATTACCATTTATGGCAATACAGGCGCCAGAGCGATCAAAAGTGATATTAGCTAAGCCTAAGACTTCAGCGTATTTACTGGCATGGATGATAGGGGTGTTATTTACCCGCTCAGCATAGGGAGTGTGGCTAAGACCTAGTTCATCGAATTGACCTTGTAAGGTATGTGAGTGCCCACCAACTATGACGCTGATCCCAGATACTTTTTCTGCTAACTCTCGGTCTTGCTCTAGCCCTAAATGGCTGAGGACAATAATATGCTGTATGCCTTGCTGCTGCAGACTGGCAATGGTATTAGCCGTCGTGTCAATGGCATTGATAAAATGGGTATCAGGATCGGGGCGAGCAATCAGCGGCATCTGATCCAGCGTAATCCCGACAATGGCGATGTGAGTATCATAAAACGGCTTAACTAGCACCTTGGCACATTGGGTCTGATTGTCGTAATCATAAAGAATAGGGTGACCACTTAGGCGGCCTTCTTTATCGGTTAACTCTTGGCTGAGATCCATATTGCCAGCTAACACCGGAAATTCGATACGATTTAAAAAAGCCAGTACTGGGCTATTACCTGCATCTATTTCATGATTACCTAACACCATAGCATCGGGTTTGAGCATATTGAGTAGGTGCGCGTTAGCCGCGCCTTGAAATTCTCTAAAATATAAGGTGCCTTGAAAGCTATCGCCGCCATGCAAAAACAAAAACTCATGGTTATGTTGAGCAGCTTGTTGCCTTGCTGATTCAATTTGATGGCCTAAACGGGCGTAGCCACCTGTTTTCGTGTTGACGTGATAATGCTGTTGCTCGACCGATAAGGAAAATTGAACACTGCTAGGCTCAAAATTAGAATGAGTATCGTTAATATGAGCAAGGCTAAGGCGATAGTTATTGGGCATCTTTTACTCTAATACAGAAAAAGGAGGCTGTTCCTGATCCGGCGTTTAATGAACTTAATGGGTGACTGATTTTTGTAGCTGTTTACTTTAGTCGTTGTTTACTTTAGTTGCTGCTAATGCATAGCCGTTAAACCAAGGCTGTGGTTATATTAACTAAATTAAAAAGGGAGCTTAAGCTCCCTTAAATCTATAGCTATAAAGCTAGAGTATTATTGCGGTGGGGTTTGAGATTGCTTGGTAAACTCACCGTCATCAGATAATACAATGCCTTTATGCTTCATGCGGCTACTCCACAATTTACGCGCTAATTGCTGCATATCGGTGACAGGATCGTTTGAATCGACAATTTCTAGTCCCAGTAAAGACTCAACAATATCTTCTAAGGTGACAATACCTTCACCAGAACCATACTCATCGACAATCATAGCGATTTTAGTATTTCGCTTAATCATCAATTCAAATATCGGTAAAATCTTGGCGGTTTCAGGAATAACCAGCAGGTTTTTCTTCAATACACCAATGGATTCTTTCTGGGTGTAACGTTCTGCTTGAATGATATTATTACGGTTAACATAACCAATAATATTATCAGGGTCATCTTCATATACAGGAATACGGGTAAAGGGTTTAGCTAAAAACTGCTGCACAAATTGCCCTTGGGTCAGAGTCACCGGTAATTTAAACATCACGGTTCGCGGTGTCATAATCGCTGAAACGGGCATTTCTTTAACCGATAACATTTGCGTTAAAATGGCAGACTCTTGTTTATCAAGTTCACCTGATTGTCGCCCAATTTCGGCCATCGCACTCATTTCTTGACGAATATACTGCCCTTCGTCGCCTTTACCCATTAATTTGGTGACTTTTGAAGACATCCAGATTAGTGGTTTGGTAATACGCTCTAACCACACTAAAACTAGCGACACTGATGGCGCTAATGAACGCCAATAGTTTGCACCTAAGGTTTTAGGAATGATTTCTGAGAAAAATAAGATGAGAAAGGTCAGTACCCCGGAAAATACCCCTAGCATTTCATCGCCAAAGACCTTTGCCGCTTGAGCACCAGCAACAGCTGCGCCTACGGTATGGGAAATGGTGTTGAGAGTCAGGATAGAAACCAGTGGTGATTCCACGTTTTCTTTCTGTTTATTAAGCCGATCGGCAGCTTTACGATTCGTTTTAGCCAAAGTGGCAATATAACTAGGCGTAACAGACAGTAGTACCGCCTCAAATACACTACAAAGAAAAGAGATTGCAATGGCGATAAATACTATAATGATAAGGGTTATCATAAAGGTGGAATTACACCTCCAAATGGCAGACCAATATTAGTCCGAGGAAATTCTAGCATAGTCTCTAAGCTTTGTTGCTACTTCTATAGCCAAATTTTGTTAGGATCTGTATAATTCGCCGCCCGCAAGCAAGTTTTAGGTTTTTTGAGGTTACACAACATGAGTGAAAAAAAGATCAATTTATTGGATCTTGATCGAAAATCGATGAGAGCGCTATTCGCAGAAATGGGCGAAAAACCGTTCCGAGCCGATCAATTGATGAAATGGCTTTATCACTTTGGTGTTAGCGACTTCGAAGAAATGAACAATATTAACAAGGCACTGCGCGCTAAGTTAGCTCGAAAGTGTGAAATTGTTGCCCCTGAGATTGCTAGCTTTCAAAAGTCATCTGATGGGACCATTAAGTTTGCGATCAATGTTGGTCAAGGCCAAGAAGTCGAGACTGTTTACATCCCTGAAGAAGACCGTGCAACCCTGTGTGTATCATCACAAGTGGGCTGTGCATTGGAATGTACTTTCTGCTCAACAGGGCAGCAAGGCTTCAACCGTAACCTCTCAGTGGCTGAAATCATCGGTCAAGTATGGCGTGTATCAGAATTTTTAGGTTTCCATAAAGACACTGGCGATCGTCCAATCACTAACGTTGTTATGATGGGAATGGGTGAGCCACTATTAAACTTAGCCAATGTGATCCCAGCAATGGACATCATGTTAGATGACTTTGGTTTTAGTCTGTCTAAGCGTCGTGTGACCTTATCGACTTCAGGTGTCGTGCCTGCGTTAGACAAATTAGGTGACGTGATCGATGTGGCTTTAGCGGTGAGTATTCATGCGCCAAATGATGAGCTGCGTGATGTATTGGTGCCGGTAAACAAGAAATACCCGCTAGAAGAATTTTTAGCTGGGATTCGTCGTTACCTAGAAAAGTCCAATGCTAACCGCGGACGTGTTACAGTCGAATACGTGATGCTTGATCATATCAATGACAGTACAGATCAAGCCCATGAATTAGCCAAGCTAATGAAAGACACGCCGTGTAAGATTAACTTAATTCCGTTTAATCCTTATCCTGGTTCGCCATATGGTCGCTCTTCTAATTCTAGAATTGACCGTTTTTCTAAAGTATTAATGGAATACGGCTTAACGGTTATTGTGCGTAAAACCCGTGGTGATGATATTGATGCGGCTTGTGGACAATTAGCCGGTGATATTCGTGATCGCACTAAACGTTTAGCAAAAAAACAAATGCAACAAAATCAGATTTCGGTCACAATGGATTAACTCATTGTTTGTATAGATTAATAGGCGTTGGAATATGCATGGATTGCCAAAGTTTTTGATTGTAGTCGCGATGGCATTACCTCTAACGGGTTGTGTCACTGAGCGAACTTATAGCGGTACTGATATTCCTGTTGCCGAAAGAACCTTAGATAAGCAAGCCGCAGCTATTGAGCGAATGCAGCTGGGACTGACTTATTTAAATCGAGGCAATATTGAACAAGCTAAATTTAATTTAAATCGTGCGGTTGAATATGCACCGCAGTTAAGTTCAGTGCATATCGCGATGGCGTATTATTACCAAACGGTAGGTGATACTGTACGTACAGAGGCGGCTTACCGTAAAGCCATTGCCGCGCCAGATGCAGGTGGTGATGCGAAAAATAACTTTGGCGTGTTTCTTTGCCAGCAAGATAAATTCGCACAAGCTGAAGAAATGCTATTAGCCGCGATTGAAACCAAACAATACACTCGCACCGCTTCAAGCTACGAAAACTTAGGCGTGTGTAGTATGTCTGCAGGTGACACCGAAAAAGCCAAGGGCTATTTTGAAGATGCGCTGCGATATGATCCAAGACGACAATCAACCTTGAAAGAATTGATTGAGCTTGCGATAGTAGAAAATGATTATCAAGCCGCTAAAGCGAATTTAACGCGTCTTCACCGTGTGGCACAACAAACACCAGAAAGCTTAGCATTAGGTATTAAAATTTCCCGTGAGTTAGCGGATGATGAAGCGGTAAAACGCTACGGAATTACTTTAATTGCCAAATATCCTGCTTCAGAACAAGCGAAAGAATACAGGGCTAATTTGCATTAATGACAAATAAAATTACAGAGATAGAAACAGATAATAATCTCGAGCAAGCTGAATTACTCGAAACTGTTTCAACAGCGGGTATGCTGCTACGCACCGCCCGCGAAAAAAAGGGTGTTTCGATAGATGCTGTGGCATTACAGCTGCATTTGCGTCCCAGTGTTATTGAAGATATTGAAAATGATATTTTTGATAATATTGCTTCAGCAACCTATGCCCGCGGCTACGCTAAAAACTTTGCCAAGTACGTTGAAGCAGATGTTAATGCCGTTCAACAATGTTTAGCCCAGCAACTTCCTGATGAAACTGCTGCTATGCAAAGCTTTTCTCGCAAAACTACCCGCGAAGCCCGTGACAGCCGTCTCACCTTAGTTACTTATCTCATCGTAGCGATATTACTTGCGCTATTATTGTTGTGGTGGGTACAAAAAGACTCAATGCTAACGGGAGTTGATTTATCAAAGCCGACAGCAGAAGAAGTCGCAGCTGCTAATGTGGCGCAGCAAACACAAGACTTATTAGAGCCAGAAATCGATCCTAAACTGGCTTATCGGGAACCCGTTGC
Source organism: Shewanella sp. 10N.286.48.A6 (assembly GCF_002873135.1). GTDB lineage: Bacteria > Pseudomonadota > Gammaproteobacteria > Enterobacterales > Shewanellaceae > Shewanella. The sequence continues at coordinate 30,814 of NZ_MCVI01000036.1, read as the reverse complement.
CAGCGAGGTAATCTCAGCACAAAGTCAAAACGATGACGCAGTTCAAGTGAGCAGTAATGTTCAGGAGAGTAACCGTGTTATTAAGCCAGCAATGGCGACTGACACACTTGACTCTGTTGCTGTGTCACCAGCAATAACAGCTGCAGTTGATACTGCAGCAACCACTGCTGATGTGATTGAAACTGATACTATATCGCTTAGCTTTAGTGATGATTGCTGGGTTAACATTATCGATGCCGATGGTAAAACATTGGTTGATGGCGTTAAGGGCTCAGCTAGAGTCGTTGAAGTCACCGGCAAGGCACCTTTTAAAGTGATATTGGGTGCGCCGCAAGTTGTCACCATGAGCTTTAATAATGAAAATGTCAGCCTTGCTGAGTTTTCTGACCGTGTGGCCAAGTTAACCCTGCCTAAAGCCTAGTCTTTAAAGCTTAGTGTTAACTCAATTTTGGTAAGTAGTAGAGCAACAGATTATGTATAACGAATCTCCAATCATCCGCCGTCCTTCTAGCCGCATTTATGTAGGGGATGTTCCGATCGGCGATGGTGCACCAATTGCGGTGCAATCGATGACAAATACTAAAACCACTGATGTCGACGCCACAGTTGCACAAATTTTGGCCCTTGAAAAAGTCGGTGCAGACATAGTGCGAGTCTCAGTACCAACAATGGATGCCGCTGAAGCGTTTAAGCTTATCAAGCAGCGCGTTAGTGTGCCTTTAGTTGCCGATATTCATTTTGATTACCGTATCGCACTTAAAGTGGCTGAATACGGTGTTGATTGTTTGCGGATTAACCCCGGCAACATTGGTAATGAAGAACGTATTCGCAATGTAGTTGAATGTGCGCGTGATAAAAATATTCCAATTCGCATTGGTGTTAATGGCGGTTCATTAGAAAAAGATCTGATGGACAAGTATCATGAGCCAACACCAGAAGCATTGCTTGAATCAGCCATGCGTCATGTGGATATTTTAGACCGTCTAAACTTCGACCAGTTTAAAGTCAGTGTAAAAGCTTCAGACGTATTTTTAGCGGTTGAATCATACCGTTTACTCGCCAAGCAAATTAAGCAGCCATTGCATTTAGGCATTACTGAAGCAGGCGGCGCTCGTGCGGGTTCGGTTAAATCAGCAGTGGGCTTAGGCATGTTACTGGCTGAAGGTATTGGTGATACTTTACGTATCTCATTAGCGGCAGATCCAGTCGAAGAAATTAAAGTCGGTTTTGATATCTTAAAATCATTACGTATTCGCAGCCGCGGCATTAACTTTATTGCCTGTCCGTCTTGTTCACGCCAAGAGTTTGATGTGATTAACACTGTCAATGCGTTAGAAATGCGCCTTGAAGATATCACCACCCCAATGGATGTGTCGATTATCGGCTGTGTGGTCAATGGCCCAGGTGAAGCGTTAGTTTCAGATATTGGTTTAACCGGTAGCCACGGAAAAAGTGGTTATTATGATGACGGTAAACGTCAAAAAGAGCGCTTTGATAACAACAATATAGTGGATTCACTGGAAGCAAAAATTCGCGCAAAAGCAGCGATAATGCAAAACCGAATCGATATCAAAGACGCAACAGAATAAGTTAGTTTTAGATAAAAACACACTTACCAGCAGTGGTAGGTGTTTTTTTGTGTAAGGCATATGATTAATTAATTAGCTAAAAATTAGGCGAATTAAACGTGGCAAAACAGATCCAAGCAATCCGTGGAATGAACGACATTCTGCCAACTCAAAGCCCTTTATGGCAACAAGTCGAAGCGGTTATTCGCTCTACTGTTAGTGCCTATGGTTACAGTGAAATCCGTACTCCTATTGTTGAAAGTACTGATTTATTCAAGCGCTCAATTGGTGAAGTCACCGATATCGTTGAAAAAGAAATGTATACCTTTGCTGATCGCAATGAAGACAGTTTAACATTGCGCCCAGAAGGCACAGCATCGACTGTTCGTGCGGGAAATGAGCATGGTTTACTTTACAACCAAGAGCAACGTTTATGGTACATGGGACCTATGTTCCGTCATGAACGTCCTCAAAAAGGTCGTTACCGTCAATTCCACCAATTTGGTGTTGAAGTGTACGGCATTGCAAGTGCGGACATTGATGCGGAAGTATTGATGTTATCTGCAAGATTATGGGATTCATTTGGCATTAAAGACCACGTTAAACTGGAACTTAATACCTTAGGTGATCCTGCTGAACGTGCTACTTACCGTGATGCATTAATTGCATTTTTAGAGCAGCACAAAGAGCAATTAGATGAAGACTCACAGCGCCGTATGTATTCAAACCCGCTACGAGTATTGGATTCTAAATCGCCACAGGTTCAAGCCTTGCTAGCTGATGCGCCAGAGTTAATGGATTATTTAGGTGAAGAATCAAAAACACATTTTTCAACCTTATGTGAACTCTTAGACGCTGTCGGCATCCAATACACAATTAATCCTCGTCTTGTGCGTGGTTTAGATTACTATAACCGCACCGTTTTTGAGTGGGTAACGGATAGCTTAGGCTCTCAAGGAACGGTACTTGCTGGTGGTCGTTATGATGGTCTGGTTGGTCAATTGGGTGGTAAAGATACCCCTGCAGTAGGTTTTGCAATGGGACTTGAGCGTATTGTCTTACTACTGCAAACCCTTGAGCTTGATAAAGATGTCGCGCCAGTTGTCGATGTTTATGTCACCGCTATGGGCGAAAACTGCTTAGTTGAAGCAATTAAAATTGCCCAAGAGTTGCGTCAAAGCCTGCCAGCGCTTAAAGTCATGAGTCATTGTGGCGGCGGTAACTTTAAAAAGCAGATGAAACGTGCTGATAAAAGCGGTGCGCAGTACGCCCTGATCATTGGTGAAAACGAAATTGCCAATAACCAAGTTGCAATTAAGCCACTGAGAAATAAGAACGAACAACTTTTAGTTGCCCGAGAAGAGTTGGCGACTACGATAAAATCATTATTTTAATATTAGCCCTTAGCTAATAAAAAACAGAACTGAATAGAAAGGGGAAGTGCGCGTGGAAATTTATAGCACAGAAGAACAACAAGTAGATGCTATTAAGCAGTTCTGGAAAGATTACGGCAGCTCAATCATTGTGGGTGCAGTCGTAGGTCTAGGTGGATTGTACGGTTGGAATTATTACTCTGACGTAAAAATTGAAAAATCGGAAGCTGCATCAGAAGCATTCCAACGCATTACTGCTAACAGCGACAGCAGTGCAGTACAAGCAGCTATCGCTGAGTTTGGTGCACAGCACGATCAAAAAGGTTACCAAGCCTTGCTTGAACTCATGTCAGCTAAAGCTGCTGTCGATGCAGGCGAGTTAGATAAAGCAGAAGCGGCTTTTACTAAAATCATTGCTGCAAAACCGGGTGCTGCTTTAGAGTCTTTAGCGACGTTACGTCTATCTCGCGTGCAAGCAGAGCAAGGTAACATCGGCACTGCAATTGCGACATTAGAGCAAATTACCGATGAAGCATTTAATGCTCAACGTGATGAGTTAACAGGCGATTTACTTGTGCGTCAAGGTGACATGGATAGTGCACGTTCAGCTTACCAAGCTGCTGTTGATAACGGCGGTTCGTTAACCAGTCCTGCATTACAAATGAAGCTAGACAATTTAAACAAGGCATAAGGAATTAGCCGAATGAAGTCTTTATGCAAAACTTTGCTAGCAGCGGGCTTAAGCGTCGCATTGCTATCTGCTTGTTCTTCAAATGATAATGAAGAAGAAGTTGTTACTGAACTAACTGAAATTCAAGCAACTGTTTTTCCCGAAGTAAACTGGCATGCCAAGGTTGGGGGCGGAGTCGGTGACTTTTATTCTCAACTTAAACCGGCTATTCGATATGACCATGTATATGTGGCCGATCGCAACGGTGAGGTCGTCGCCTTTGAAGAAGCAACAGGCAAAGTGGCTTGGCGTAAAGACTTAGCTTCAGAATTTAAACATACTGAGCTGGCGAAAACGAAAGAGGCACGTATTGCCGCAGGCGTTACCGCTGGCCGTAATAAAGTCTTTATTGGCGGCGAGTCTGGTTTATTGGTGGCATTAGATGCTCAAACCGGTGAGACCGTATGGTCAGCAGTTGCAAGCGGTGAGCTGTTATCGGCTCCAACTGTGTCTGAAGATTCAGTTGGCGTGCATACCAGTGATGGTAACTTTGAAGCATTTGATATTGATGACGGTGCTAAACTGTGGACCCATGAGATGCAACTGCCAAATCTAACGCTACGCGGCACTAGCTCAGCAGCTTATGATTCAGGTGGTTTCTTCCTTGGCACTGCTGATGGTAAAATAGCGGTTATTGTCAAAAACAATGGACAAGTGGCTTGGGAGCAGGCGGTATTTAACCCAACCGGTGGTAACGAGTTTACTCGTATGGCCGATGTGGACATGACACCGTTAATTTTGGGCGATAATTTATACGCGGTAAGTTACAATGGTAACTTAGTGTCTATGGAGCTAAGAACGGGTCGTGTTGTATGGACGCGTAAGTATTCAAGCTTCAATGAATTAGCGACAGCAGGGGTTGGACTATACTTAGTCGATGACCACAGCCGAATTTATTCAGTAGATAGACGTAACGGTCTTGAATTATGGAGTAACTCTACGTTAATGAATCGTAGTTTAACTTCACCTGCCGTTATAGGCTCTTATATTGTTGTAGGTGACTTTGAAGGTTACTTACATTTTATTGACCGCAACTCTGGCGAAGTCGCTGGACGTGTTGAGGTTGATAGTGATGGTTTATTCTCACAACCAGTAGTGGTTGGAGATAAAATTTATGTGCAAGGTCGTAGCGGCAAAATCGCGACGATTGTACTGCCATAAATTGAATAGCAAACCTTATTAGAGCCCCTGGAAGTGTGTTCCGGGGGCTTTTTATTTTAAAGTTTTTAGAGGCAAAATCATGATCCCTGTAGTGGCCCTTGTGGGGCGACCTAATGTTGGTAAGTCAACTTTATTTAATCGCCTTACTCGCACAAGAGATGCGCTTGTCGCCGATTTTCCTGGTTTAACTCGTGACCGTAAATATGGACGTGCGTTTTTAGCTGGTTATGAATTCATTGTGGTTGATACTGGTGGTATCGATGGCACTGAAGAAGGGATTGAAACTAAGATGGCTGAACAATCGCTAGCGGCGATTGAAGAAGCAGATGTGGTGCTATTTTTAACTGATGCTCGTGCAGGCTTAACAGCAGCTGATTTAGCGATTGCTGAGCATTTACGTAGCCGTGATAAAACTACCTTTGTTGTTGCTAACAAAGTTGATGGTATTGATGCTGATTCAGCCTGTGCTGAGTTTTGGTCATTAGGTTTAGGTGAAGTTTATCAAATGGCAGCTGCGCAAGGTCGCGGTGTTACCAATATGATTGAATACTCTTTAGCGCCTTATGCTGAAGCTATGGGTATTACTCGCCAAGAAGACGGTGAAGAAGTTGAAGATGTACGCGAGTACACCGAAGAAGAAGCCGAAGCTGAGCAAGAACGTCTACAAAATCTGCCGATTAAGCTTGCGATTATTGGTAAGCCTAACGTAGGTAAATCAACGCTAACTAACCGTATTTTAGGTGAAGAGCGTGTGGTTGTTTATGATGCACCAGGTACGACTCGTGACAGTATTTACATTCCAATGGAACGTGAAGGTCGTCAATACGTATTAATTGATACTGCTGGTGTGCGTCGCCGCGCGAAAGTACATGAAGTTATTGAGAAGTTTTCAGTGATTAAAACCCTGAAAGCAGTTGAAGATTCTAACGTTGTCTTGTTAGTGATCGACGCTCAAGACGGTATTACAGAGCAAGATCTTGGTTTGCTTGGTTTTGCGCTTAATGCTGGTCGTGCAATTGTACTTGCTGTGAATAAATGGGATGGTCTTGACCAAGCATTTAAAGAAGGTGTCAAAAGTGAGTTAGATCGCCGTTTAGGTTTTATCGATTTTGCCCGCATTCACTTTATTTCAGCGCTTCATGGCACAGGTGTTGGTCATTTATACGAGTCAATTGAAGAAGCCTATGACAGTGCAACGCGCCGCGTAAGTACTTCAATGCTGACCCGCGTTATGCAAATGTCACAAGATGATCATCAGCCACCATTAGTACATGGTCGCCGAGTGAAGCTTAAGTATGCCCATGCCGGTGGTTATAACCCGCCAATCGTTGTGGTACACGGTAACCAAGTAAGCAAGTTACCTGACTCATACAAGCGTTACATGATGAACTACTTCCGTCGTTCATTGAAAGTTGTTGGTACGCCAATTCAAATGCGCTTTCAAGAGGGAGCTAATCCATTTGAAGGCCGCCATGAAAAGCTAACCATTAGTCAAGAGCGTCGCCGTAAACGCGCAATGAGCCACATTAATAGCCGCAAAAAATAAGTTATTTTCTGCGTGTTAAGCAAAACCTGAATGACTGCAAAGTGATTCAGGTTTTTTTATGTCTCTGATTTACTGGTGTTTGAACTGAGGAGTTTGAACTGAGGAGTTTGAACCGAGGTGTTTGAACCGAGGTTATTGAATGTTATTGGCTTGGTAAGGTGAAACGCTCAATGATCTAGCATAAGCAAATGTTAAGTTTTACCTCTTATAATAATCATTCACTTTCAATCGCTGAGGTTTTTATGAGTACTCACAGCCATTTCCCTGCTATCCATCGTCTTCTGCATTGGGGGCTTGCGTTGTCGATGTTGGTGATGCTGTTAACCATCTTACTGCGTTTAGGCTGGATGGAGAAAAATCATATGGCAGAGATGATCCAACAAGGGCTATTGCCGCTTGATTTACTCATCAGCGATAAACAAGCCGTCATCATTGCTAAAAGTATCCGTAATGTGATGTTCCAGTGGCACCTATATTTTGGTTATGCGGTGGCTGTTTTTGTGTCGCTGCGGTTTATCTATATGGCAAAATGCGGTTTACAATACCCTAGCGCATTCAGTAAACAGGCTAGCGGCCGTGAAAAATTTCAAGCGTGGGTATATTGGCTATTTTATCTGGGTATTGCGTTATCGGTCTCCACAGGCTTGTTGATTGAATTTGGGCCAGAGTCAATTGAACACCAAGCTGAAACCGTGCATAAACTTGCCTTGTGGTATTTTATTCCGTTTATCAGTTTGCATTTGGCCGGAATAATACTGGCCGAATTTACCCACGATAAGGGCTTAGTCTCGAGAATCATCGGCGGGTAAACACAGTCACCAGTTGTGTTGAACTAAGCCTATTGAGCAGCGTATCAGCGGTTGTTCTAGCTATTGCTTCAAGACCGCGTCATGGCGTTAGTGCTAGCGCGGTGATTATTAGTCCTCATTAACCAACTCTTGTTCGCTATCCTATACTCGTCAGACCTTGTTAACGGGTTAATCTTTACCTATTTAACTCTCCAACTTAACACTCTGTTAAACTAACTCGTCACAATGCTTAATAAAACCTTAAGATTGAAGATTTAACTTAGATGATATTGAATCATTAAAAATTAGTCATTCATGACTCCTCAAAAATTAAAACTAACAAAGCGAGACTCCATGAAGCGATCATTACTAGCGAGTTTGTTACTCACATTGGCCTTTAGCGGCCCATTATTTGCCGCGCCTTCACTTGAGCATACTGTACTAACCAAAGATGGCACCGAAACTAGCTTGAAAGAGTTTGCTGGCAAGGTGGTGTATGTGGATTTTTGGGCATCATGGTGCGGTCCATGTCGAAAGTCTTTTCCTTGGATGAACCAGATGCAGGCCAAATACCAGCTGCAAGGCTTTGAAGTGGTTGCTATCAATCTTGATGTTGATACTGAGTTAGCCCATGAGTTCCTCACTAAAATCCCCGCTAATTTTAATTTACGCTTTAACCCAGAAGGGGATGTGGCAAGGGAGTTTGATTTACCTGGTATGCCAAGTAGCTATTTATTTAACCGCCAAGGCGAATTAGTTCAGCGTCATGTTGGTTTTTTTGACAAGAACAAGCCTGCTTACGAACATGAAATTCAACTGTTATTAAAGGAATAAGCCAATGAAAAAATCGAGTTTTAAGCAATACATTAAGCTGTTATTGGCCTTGTCGATTATCAGCAGTTTAGCAGGCTGTTCGAGTTTAGGGGTAGAGCCGTGGGAGAAGGATCAATTTGCCCGCGCTGATATGGCACTTAATAATGAAAAGTTAGATTTAGCATTGGATGACCATATTTACTTCAGTAAAGAAGGCACCAGTGGCGGACGCTCATTAGCTGGTGGAGGTTGTGGATGCAACTAACTTCGAAACTAACGCCGAAACAAAGCATCGCTAGTGCATTGGCCATGGCTAGCTGCAGTTTGTTGTCACAACAAGCTAGCGCACAAGAGCCGGTACCGGCAAACGATGATTGGAAAGTCGATGCCGCCATTATGTATTACGGTGAGCAAGACCGTGTACAAGCCGTTGAAGCTATTGGTAATGTGCAAAAAGCCTTTGGTGAAGATTCGCTGCTCGATATGAAAATCGTTGTCGACAGCTTAACCGGCGCTTCAGCTTCTGGCGCTGTAGCACAATCCATCAGCCAAACCTTTACACGACCTTCAGGTAAGGGAGAGTATACGGTCGCCCCAGGTGAAACGCCCCTTGATGATACGTTCCAAGATACCCGGGTGCAGTTAAGTGCCAATTGGCAGGAGATTTTAAATCCTGACTGGACGGTTAACTTGGGTGTTTATGGCTCTAAAGAATACGATTATTTATCATTAGGCTTAAATGCGGGTGTGGAGCGCAGTTTTAACAAAAACAACACCACTCTTGCCTTATCGGGTGCCTATACTAATGATACTGTTGATCCTGTTGGCGGTCGTCCTGTGGCATTATCAGAAATGGTATTTCGCGGTGATTATGATGGTGATGATGCCTTTCAAGCTGCATTTGACGCCACTCGATTAGACGCTGATGACACCAAGCAAACCGCTGATGTCATGCTAGGTGTGACCCAAATCTTGAATCGTAACTGGTTAATGCAAGCCAACTACGGTTTTTCAAGTGTGTCGGGCTATATGACCGATCCCTATAAAATTCTCAGTATGGTCGATGGTAACGGTGAGTCCCATGGTTATCGCTATGAAAACCGCCCAGACTCGCGCACTAAGCACAGTGTTTTCTTGTTAGCAAAAGGCGCATTGGACTCAGGGGTGATTGATTTCTCTTATCGCTACAATACTGATGACTGGGATATTCAAGCGCACACTTTAGAAACCCATTATCGCTATTACTTTACCCCAAGCTTATATGGCCAGCTGCATTTGCGTTATTACCAGCAGCAAGCTGCTGAGTTTTATCAGCCATTTTTGCGCACAGAAGCTGCATTACCTGAGTATGCCAGTGCGGATTATCGCATTGGTGACATGTCAGCATATACTGTAGGGCTTAAGTTTGGCCATCGCTTATCTGGCGGCCATGAACTTAGCTATCGTATTGAGTATTATCAGCAAAACCCTGAAAACAACGGCACAGATATCCCTGGTGAGTTAAATAATCAGGATTTATTTCCATCGGTGAAAGCAATCGTAGCGCAAATAAGCTATTCGTTTTAAATAAATAGTCTTAATATAAATAAACCAAAAGCAACTGAGTTATTGAACTTGTTAAATAAAGCCGTTGTTACATCACAAGCCGCTACATCTAAGGCCCCACAGGTCGCGACGCTTACACGTCGCCCTTGGGGCTTTTTAGGTTCATTTAGCGCCATGGCAAGTCCATGTGAAATGTTAATGCGACTAGATGATGAGCGCATTGCCCAGCAGATGTTAAATATCGCTGTGGCTGAAGCCAAACGAATAGAGCGTAAATATAGCCGTTTTTTACAAGGTAATATTGTTTGGCAACTCAACAATGCCCAAGGGCAGGCGGTTAACATTGATGCTGAAACGGCGCATTTACTGCAATTTGCCCAGCAATGTTATCAATTAAGTGACGGCGCTTTTGATATCAGCGCAGGTCCTTTAATGAAGTTGTGGCGCTTTGATGGTAGTCATCAAGTGCCACCAGCTAGTGCGATTAAATCGGCATTAAAGCTAGTGGATTTTAGCGCCATTGATTTTACTGACAGCAAATTGACTATGCCTGCAGCAATGAGTTTAGATTTTGGTGGCATAGGCAAAGAGTATGCGGTGGATAGTACAGCGCAATTACTCAGCAAGCGTTGGCCTGATATCTCTGTGTTAGTTAATTTTGGCGGCGATATTGCCTGTCCCATCCTTAACCCCAATGGCTGGCAAGTGGGGATTGAAAACCCGCAGCAATTGGATAATGCCGCGGCGCTGTTAACCATACGCCAAGGCGCATTAGCCACTAGCGGCACCACTCGGCGCTACATTGAAGTGGATCAAAAACGCTATGGCCACATTATTAATCCTCGAACAGGTTATCCTGTGGAGCAAGCGCCGCTTTCAGTGACGGTATTAGGGCCAAATAGCGTAACCGCGGGAATGTTATCGACCATGGCAATGTTAAAAGGCGCAGCTGCTGAAGCCTTTTTGAGTGGGCAAGGTGTTGACTTTAAAGTGTTTAGATAAGCTTAAATCGCGCTTTAGTTATTATAAAAGTAATAAGGGAATAACCGATGCGGGTATTGTTAGTAGAAGACAATCAGTTATTAGCACAAGGCGTGGTTTTGAGTTTGGCTAAAGAAGGGATCCAAGTGGATCACTTATGTTCTTATAACCAAGCATTAGCGGCGCTGGATAATGAAGATTTTAGCGCCATTATTCTTGATTTAGGTTTGCCTGATGGCAATGGCGAAGATTTATTAAAGCACTGGCGTAAAGCGGGAGTATCTTTGCCGATTATTGTGCTTACAGCCAATACGGATTTTGATACTCGCTTAAACTGTTTAGACATTGGCGCAGATGATTATCTCAGTAAACCGTTTGATGTGCGGGAATTAGTTGCAAGACTGCGAGCGATTGTTCGCCGCCAACACGGCTTAGATAACAATCAATTTAGTTTCGGCGCATTGACCATCGATTTCAGTTGTTGTGAAGTGCATTTTCGAGAGCAATTAATCAATCTGCCACGGCGGGAATATCAATTGTTATTGGAGTTTGCCCAATCAGCAGGGCGAGTACTAACCCGCAGCCAGCTTGAGCAATTAACCTATGGTTGGGATGAAGTCGGCAGTAATTCCATTGAAGTGCATATTCATCATTTACGTAAAAAAATGGCCCCAGAACTGATTAAAACTGTTAGAGGCATTGGCTATATTTTAGCTGAAATTCAATAAGCATTAATGGTCAGTAGATCATAAAAGGATATTATGTTTTCGTTACGTTTCTCCCTTAGTTTATTGATGTTAGTCGGCATCTTACTGACCGTATCGGTTGCCAGTGTGCTGAGTAGCCGCGATGCCATGTACGAGATAGAAGAGCTATTTGATGCAGAAATGGTGCAAACCGCCAAAGTGCTGGATTTGTTTTATGTCAAAAGGCTTACTGCCGCCAAAGTAGCAAGCTTAATTGAGCAACCTATTCGCTTTCATGTGTCAGAGTCTGAAATAGAAACCTTTGCCGAGCAGTCTACGGTAGAAACCCTCTCTTACGAGCGAAAGCTGTCATTTCAACTGTTTACCGCAGCAGGTGAGTTACTTGCATACTCAGATAATACTGGTGTAAAACCGCTAACGGATTTTAACCACGGCTATGCCTATCAGGCAGTCGGTGAGCACACCTGGCATGTGTACAGCTTGTTTTCAACGGCGCAACAGGTGTGGATTGTGACTGCACAGCGTGATGATGTGCGCCAAGAGTTGGTGGATAAGATTAACGCCAATAGCTGGCGCTCGCCTTTGATTATTGCGCCTATCATGTTGCTTATCATGCTATTGGTGACTTACTACTTATTTAAACCCATCAAACTACTTGAACGTCACTTAGCTTATCGCAGTGCTCAAGATCTAGCGCCAATTAATATCCGCTTACCGTCAGAACTTATTTCAATTCAGCAGTCGCTTAATAGTTATTTAGCCCGTATCGCCGATATGATGATCCGCGAACGACGCTTTAGTGCTGATGCCGCCCATGAATTAAAGACCCCCTTAGCCATCATTAAACTTCATGGTGATGGTTTAGAAAGCGTGATTAATTCATCAACCGATGAAAGCTTAAAGCAACAAGCAATGCCTTATACTCAAGCCATGGGGCAGGGAATTAAGCGTATGAGTCATACTGTTGAGCAACTGTTATTACTATCAAGGGTTGATGCCATTGAAGCGATTAATAAAACTGAATGCGACTTACAAAGCCTAATTGATAATGTGATTAATCAGTTAGTGCATATTGTGGCCGATTATCAGTGGCAGCTTGATATTCCTAAGGGACTTACCGTTAAAGCTGATAGCTTTTATCTTGAATTAGTATTAAAAAATATTATCGAAAATGCCTGTAAATACAGCCCTAAAGAATCGGTTATTAGCATTCGCGCTGAGCAAGAGGCTAACCAATGCGTCATTAATATCATTGATCAGGGAATAGGGATGTCTGCAAGCGAAATTGATTTAGCCAAGAACCGTTTTTATCGGGTTGATGAAAATGTATCCCAAGGTGCAGGGCTAGGGTTATCCATTTGTCAGCTCATCATTATGTTGCATCAAGGTGATATGAGTTTTCATCAAGCTAAGCCTCAAGGGCTAAAGGTCAACATTGTGTTACCCAATTAAACTAACTTATTTAATCTTGGGATAAAAAAGCCTGAGTCACAGTGAATGTGATTCAGGCTTTTTATTTATTTCAGACTCAGTTTTTGCCTCAACTTCTGGTTCAGCTTTTGACTCAACTTCTGGCCCAGCTTTTGACTAAGCCAAAGCGCAGTTTATTTCACTCGCTGTTTAGACGACGAGTGATGACTGCTTGAGCGACTACCACCACGGTTGTTGTGGGATGTATTACTCGCTCTTTGCTGCGGCTTGATGCTGTGGTTTTGGGCGCTACGGTTGTTATTCACTCGCGCTGTTTGGTTATAGTGCTTGCTACTTTGCTGTTTATTAACAGTCGGTCTGCTGGTCGCTTGTCTATTAGTAACCTGCCTGTTTGTCGCTTGTCTGCTGCTCGGTTGCTTGGTCGCTTTTTGGCTTTGATTAGCCTTATTTGAACGGTTTGGCTGTGATTTATTTGCCGTTCTCAGCGCTTTATCCTGCTGGCCATTATGCATTTTATTCGTATTACTTGGTCTAGTGCTCGGTCTAGTACTGGGCTTAGTGCTGGGTCTTGAGCTATAGCTCGGCTTAGCATTATGATTATTTTTTAATGCTTTATTCACACGTTGCTGCTTTGCTATATGGCTTGGCTTAGAGTTATGTAGCTGTGCTGGCTTACCTTTATGACCAGGTTTTTGAGCATGAGCCAGCTTGTGGCTGTTATTGTAACGGGCACGATCATACTTATGGCTTACTCTCGGCGTTTTATAAGCAACCCCGCGGCGATGAGCTGGTTTGTGCTTCCAGCGGTGTGAGCCTTGGCTATAGGCAATCTTATGGGGCTTACGATAGTAACGAGTCTTATGATGATTAATCACCACCACGCGTCTATTTGACCAATGCACCGCGCCAAAGAAGTAGTTAAAGTTGATATAAACACTTGGTCCCCAATAAATTGGGCGGTTCGGGCGGTAATGCACATAAGATGGATAACGCCAATATACTGGTGGGTATGCATTCCAGCGCCAGCTACCGTAAACAATTCTTGGATCGTAATAGGGAACATAAACCACTTCCGTACGGGCAGGCTCAATAATGATCTGCTTTTCTTCACGGGTGATGGTCATGTTTTCCATATCATCAAAACTATTGGCTTCATCTGCTTGATGGCGCAATGTTTGAATGCTGGCTAATACCGTTTCTTCATCTTGCAGAAATGCTTCACCTAACTCCTGAGTCCAATCAAGATCTTCATTAAGCTTTTCAAGCACAGTGGGAAAGGCCACCAATGCCATGACGCTAGGGTCCCAATCCTGTTGCTCGGCTTGCTGCATTTTCTGTTCGCTATCAAGCTGACTATTTTCTTGCTGCCAGCGATGCGCTTGTACTACCTCTAGAGGGTAGGTAGAGGCAATCAGAATATGGGTTAACAAACTATCTGGATATAAGGCTATAGGAGCAAGCATTTGCGCCAGCTGCGCTTCAGACAGCTGCTCAGCATCTTGACTGTAGGCTTGATCGCTTACCAGTGTTTGTGCGCCACTGTCTGTGGCCGCGAATGCCGCAGGAGAAAGCATAATGCACACGGCAACTAGGCTTGTTCTGATGCGATTAAACGTCGTATTCATTAATATCATATCGTCTCCAACTCCTTTTTGATAAAGGCAGTTTTTGAATGTTAGATATAGGATAACGAAGTGAAAATGAACACAAGATGAAAGCAGGGAATTTATTTCGAGTGAATTAAGCGGCTAATGGTAAAAGCTAGTCATTAAATGTGATGGTGAATTTAGCGCCGCCATAAGTGTCAGATGCACCGACGCTTAATTGCCCCTGATAACTTTCGACAATATCACGCACTATGGCTAAGCCAATGCCGTGACCTTGTTGGTAGGTATCGGCTCTGATGCCACGTTCAAAAATACCGTGCTGTTGCTCTGGGGTTAGGCCTTTGCCGTCATCTTCAATGATTAAGTGTAATTGGTTATCGGTTTGCAATACGCTAAGGCAAACTTGGGCCTTAGCGGCTTTACAGGCGTTGTCTAACAGGTTGCCAAGCATTTCACTTAAGTCAGCTTCTTCGCCTTTAAATAGCATGTTGGCTTGGGCTTGGTAATCGATATCAAGGTGTTGCTGTTGGTATATTTTACTTAAGGTTCTGATTAACTTGCTGGCGACATCATCCACTTTAACCCCTAAATGCCAAGGCTTATTACCGCTAGTTTTGGCTTTATTGAGCTGATAGCTAATGATGTTATTGATATTGCTGGCTTGCTCTTTGGAGTCGGCACTTAAGTCTTTTTGGCTTTGCAGCACAGCTAGCGGGGTTTTTAAGCTATGGGCTAGATCGGCTAAGGCATTTTTATAACGCTGCCTTTGCTGTTGCTCAGTTTTTAATAGCACATTGAGCTGTTTTGCCACCGCGTTGAGCTCTATTGGGTAGTTTTGCTCAATGCGAGTTTGCTCACCTTGCTCGACTAACGTGAGCTCTTGAGTAAAACGGTTTAACGGTTTTAATGTCCACAGCAACCATATGGCCTGTATCAAGGCTAGTACCACCATTAACACTGCTAACCATGTCCATAGAGTGTTGCTAAACTCACTAATTTGCCTTTGAAAATCTGCGTCATCTTTAATGATATGAACCGTTATTTGTAGCGGTTTTTCATCTGTTTCAAAAGAAACGGTGAAGCTATATACCACATGATTATTGGGTTCATTACTAATGTCATCATCAAAGATGATTTGAGTAAGCTTGCCTTCCCCCATGGCCGGTATTGGTAATTGAGGCAGGGTTAAGCCTAAAAAAGATTCTGATGACCATACTTCATTAACGCCAGAGGGAGAATTTGAAGTGATAAGTGCATACAAACCCGAGCCGACAATATTAAATTGATTTTCCAATAAGTAATTGGGCATCACCACCTTATTGTCTTTGACTTCTGCCACTGCCAGCACCGAATACACATAGGCTTTTAACTGGTTATTAATCGATTGGGCGATTTGATGTTTAAAGGCATTATTAACCGCCGCGCCAATGAGAGGCAGTAACACCACAATTAACACTAAGCCACTGAGCATCAACCTTACTTTTAAGGAGTTAAAGAGTGCGAGTCGAGGCAAAGTTAATGGCTTTTTCATCAGAAGGTTATTTACTTAGCTGGCGTAGGCGATAACCTTGGCCACGCAAAGTTTCAATTAATTTATATTGGTTATCAGGGTCGAGCTTTTTACGTAAGCGGCGGATAAACACTTCAATGACGTTGGAGTCCAAGTCAAAATCCTGATCGTAAATATGTTCAATTAAGGTGGGTTTAGAAATCACTTCACCCTGATGCATCATAAAATATTCAAACAGTTTGAATTCAGAGCTACTTAAAATAACCGACTGCTGTAAATGCGTTAACGCTAAGGTGCGGGTATTAAGACTAAAAGGGCCATTACTGATCACCGGACTTGCTTGCCCAGCTGAGCGGCGGATTAATGCATTGAGACGGGCGACTAACTCTTCAGGCTGAAATGGTTTAGTGAGGTAATCATCTGCGCCAGAATCTAGCCCTAGCACCTTGTCTTGCCAGCCATCTCTAGCGGTTAAAATCAAAATCGGATAATCGATTTGTTTTTCACGCAGCTGGGTAATTAAGCTCAGGCCATCTATTTTAGGTAACCCCACATCGATGATAGCTGCATCATATTGATACTCAGAGGCTTGAAACAATCCGTCTTCGCCATCAGATGAAATATCAACGCTGTAATTTGCCCCTTGAAGGTGCTCAGTGAGATTGCGTTGTAAGCCTAAATCATCTTCAACTAATAATATTCTCATGCCTAGCCTCTTGAATTTAGTTGCTAAAAATTAAGCTTTGGCAACGATGGCGGTTAAAGATTAGTTTCTTGAAACTGAACCTGAACGTGCATTGACGGTGGCGTAAAACACCATGCCTTTATTTGACAGTAGTTTAACCCGATAGCCTGGAGAGCCGTTCACTGAGGTTGATTGCACCGACAGCACTTTAGCCGAGTATTGCCTTTTAGCCAGTTGCGCTGCCTGCTGTGAGCTATTAACGGCTAACTTTTTCGACTGGTTGGTTTTTTTTTGATTGGGCGCATGCTGATTGGGCGATTGATGGGCACGCTGATGGATGCCTTGTTGACTCCAATTGCCTGAAACTGGCGCAGCCTGAACTAATCCGATACTGAGAAAACTCAATATTAAGATAGTCAGGGGAATGCGTAATTTCGTTGTTACTTTGCTCATTTGCCAAGTCCAATTGAATATTTATCTTTGAAATCAGTCATCAGTGTAAAAGATCTGCTGCAATATAGAAATAGCGCTTCGCTATCAAAACTGCCTATCTCACAGCAGTAGTTTTAATCATTATCTAATGGCTTTGATGAATTCTAGCTGAACGTGTTCAGCTTATATTCATTTTCAATGCACTTAAATAGAAAGCAGGTTTCACCAAGCGCATTGAAAACAAGGATTGATTATGATGACTTTATCTATTTCAAAATGGTCGCTGACGGCAGTAGTGCTTTTATCGATGAGCGGTTTTGTACACACTGCTGTCGCCTCTGAAGCGGCTGCTTTGTCAAATGTGGCTGCTTTATCAAATCAAGTGCAGGCAAAAGTATTAGTGAGTAGTGAAGGGCGACAATTAACTGCCTCAGAAAAGCCAAACCAAGTGAAGGTTGACCCGCAGCGCATTAACGCATTGGTAAATAATGCCAAGCAGCTTGAGCCTGCGCTAGCCGTTGAGCGTTCAGTGCGCATCAAGCAGTTATCGCAGTTATCTAAACAAACCACATCACAAGTAGCGCCTAAAAATACCTTAACCAATAATGCCATAACCAATACTGCCTCTATGATGTATGTGCAGCCGGGGCTTAGGGATTTTACGATTTATCAGGCCTACAGTCATTTATATGATGATTTTGATGAAGATGGTTTTTATCAAACTTTTACCGTGACCTTTGATGCTGATGTTTACGGCTTTAGTGTCGGCGAGCCTGCTAATGTTTATGCTGAATTGTATTTAAGCCGAAATGGCGGCCCGTGGCAGCATTATTACTCCACCGATATTTTTACCATTTATGGCGAAGCTGAAGATGACAGTTATGAGGTGCTAACCACCTTAGCCCAAGGGTATAAAACCGATTACTATGACGTACTGATTGATTTATATGAGGTGGGTTATGAGGATATTGTTGCCACCATCAGTAGTGAAGAGGCTGATAGCTTATATGCCTTGCCGTTAGAAAGTAGCGATAGAGATACGGTTTATATTGAAGAAGAAATCATTGAAACTGAAGTGATAGTCAGTGGCGGTAGTACCTCAGGTGTCATGTTAATCTTAGCTGTAGGTTTGCTAATAATGAGACGAAAAAGTATGACGTCATGAGCTCATTAACTCACCACCGCGACTCTTATTAATTAACAGCATCGCGGTGGTTATTCATTTCTACTTCACTGTTACTTCACTATTTATTTAACAAGGGACTCAATCTCACCATGATGTAGCTGAGTAACCAGTAAGTCACCTGAGCTTACTTGGTTCGCCTGTTCAACTACCTTGCCATCACTGTCTTTAGTAATACTGTAACCACGGCTTAAGGTGGCTAACGGGCTTACGGTTTCCAGCTTATGAGCGCTGTAACTGAGTTGCTTACTGGCGTTATCAACTCGGCTTTTCATCGCTTCATTTAAGCGATTACTTAGATAAGTCATTTTGTTTTGCTCAAGGGTGAGTTTGTGCACTGGCGATTGCTGCTGCAAACGGCTTTTTAATTGTTGTTGCCTCATTTGGGCGCGGGCCAGTTTGTGCTGCAACGCAGACTCAAGCTTTAACTGCATTTCATCAAAACGTTGTTCAAGCTGTTGTAGTTGCCTTTTAGGATCTTGTCTTTGCAGCTGGTGGCTTAATTCAGCAAGTTGGGTGCTTTGATGCAATATGTAATGACGATAGGCTTGCCTTAAACGCGCGAAAGTCGCAGTCAATTTTTGGCTTTTATTGCCTTTATCATCAGATAACAACTCAGCCCCTGCCGATGGCGTCGGCGCTCTTACATCAGCAACATAGTCACTGATGGTGGTATCAATTTCATGGCCCACAGCGCTCACTACGGGCAATGCACTGTTATAAATCGCGTGGGCTAAGTCTTCATCGTTAAAGCACCATAGATCTTCCAGTGAACCGCCACCACGGGTGAGTAGCAGCACATCAACCTCAAGACGTTTGTTGGCGGTAGTGATGGCATCGATAATTAATTTACTGGCAGTAGCACCTTGTACTTGAGTGGGGTAAACCACCACTTCAATGGACGGATCTCGCCGCGATAACACATGCACTACATCGCGAATGGCTGCACCAGTAGCTGAGGTAATCACACCTATTCGTTGGATATTTTGTGGAATAGGGCGCTTAGTTTGTGTTGCAAATAAGCCTTCCGCCGCTAATTTAAGCTTAAGCGCCTCATATTGCTGTGCTAGCAATCCATCACCCGCAGGCAACATCGACTCTAATAGTAATTGATAATCGCCGCGGGGCTCGTAAACACTGATGGCGCCTTTAACTAAAACCTGTTGTCCATTAACCGGTCTAAAGGCGACTGATTGATTACGACCTTTAAACATCGCACAACGAATTTGTGAGCGACTGTCCTTTAAAGTCATATACCAATGACCTGAATTTGGGGAAACAAAGTTCGAGATTTCGGCCTCTAGCCAGACCTTACCAAGCTCTCCTTCAAGCAGCTGGCGGACTTCACCGTTTAATCGCGAAACGGAGTAAACATTATTTTTTGAGCTTTTCATCAATTTAGGCCACCCAATCGGAACTTTTGACTATTTTCCATTTACCAACCCCAATATGCAAGGTATAATCCCGCCGCAATATTTACCCTTTCTAAACCCTACACTTTCTGGGAGATGTTGCATGTTAAGATTAAGAAATGACGCACTAACATTTGATGATGTACTACTGGTGCCTGCTCACTCAACCGTCCTCCCAAATACCGCTGTTCTAAAAACACGTCTGACTAGAAAAATAGAATTAAACACCCCAATTGTTTCTGCAGCTATGGATACCGTAACTGAAGCTCGCTTAGCGATCGCAATGGCACAAGAAGGTGGTTTAGGTTTTATTCATAAAAATATGACCATTGAACAGCAAGCTGAAGAAGTTCGTAAAGTTAAAATTTACGAAGCGGGTATCGTACAGCAACCTGTTACAGTTAATCCATCAACAACCTTAGCTGACGTTAAGCAATTAACTGAGCGCAATGGTTTTGCTGGTTACCCAGTGGTTAATGACGCAAGTGAACTTGTGGGTATTATCACTGGCCGTGATGTGCGCTTTGTCACTGACTGGACCATGACTGTTGAACAAGTTATGACCCCAAAAGATCGTCTTGTGACGGTTCAAGAAGGCACTAAATTAGATGAAGTACAAACATTAATGCATTCTCACCGCGTTGAGAAAGTGCTAGTGGTTGACGCTAACTTCAAGCTTAAAGGCCTTATCACAGTTAAAGATTTCCAAAAAGCTGAACGTAAACCAAATGCATGTAAAGACGAGTTAGGTCGTTTACGTGTAGGTGCAGCCGTTGGCGCTGGTGCAGGTAACGAAGAGCGTATTGCTGCATTGGTTAAAGCCGGTGTTGACGTATTATTGATTGACTCATCTCATGGTCACTCAGAAGGCGTATTGCAACGTATTCGTGATACTCGCGCATCATTCCCTGACTTACAAATTGTTGGCGGTAACGTTGCAACAGCTGAAGGCGCATTAGCCCTAGTTGAAGCTGGCGTTGATGCGGTTAAAGTGGGTATTGGCCCAGGGTCAATCTGTACTACGCGTATCGTAACCGGTGTTGGCGTGCCGCAAATTACTGCAGTATCTGACGCAGCAGCGGCAGTTAAGCATCTTGATATTCCGGTTATTGCCGATGGCGGTATTCGTTTTTCAGGTGATTTAGCTAAAGCATTGGCAGCGGGTGCATCTTGCATCATGGCAGGTTCAATGTTTGCTGGTACTGATGAAGCGCCGGGCGAAACTGAGCTATACAATGGTCGTGCTTATAAGTCATACCGCGGTATGGGCTCTTTAGGTGCGATGACTCAAACTCAAGGTTCATCAGATCGCTATTTCCAAAGTGACAATGCTGCTGACAAATTAGTACCAGAAGGTATTGAAGGCCGCGTTGCTTACAAAGGTAAATTAAAAGAGATTATTCACCAGCACATGGGCGGCTTACGTTCATGTATGGGTCTTACTGGTTGTGCCACCATTAAAGAATTAAATGAAAAAGCTGAGTTCGTTAAAATTACTTCAGCAGGCATGGGCGAGTCTCATGTGCACGATGTCACCATCAGTAAAGAAGCGCCGAACTATCGTAGCGGCACTTAATAATTAATAAGGCGCTCATTTATTTGAGCGCCTTTTTTCAATTTCATTATGTATTTGAAATTATGCATTTGAGATTGAAGCAAACCTACTAGATCAAACCAGATATAAGGTAACCCATGAGCAACATTCATGAGCATAAAATCCTGATCCTAGATTTTGGATCGCAATACACGCAGTTAATCGCCCGCCGTATTCGTGAAATCGGTGTTTATTGTGAGCTTTGGGCTTGGGATGTATCTGAAGAGCAAATTAAAGGTTTTGCTCCTAACGGCATCATTTTAGCTGGTGGCCCTGAAAGCGTTACCGCTGCTAACTCACCACGAGCACCAGAATATGTGTTCAATGCTGGCGTACCTGTTTTAGGTATTTGTTACGGCATGCAAACCATGTCTGAGCAGCTTGGCGGCAAAGTGATCCAAGGCGTTGGCGAAGGCGAGTTCGGTTACGCGCAGGTTGAACTGCAAACGGAATCAGCCTTATTCAAAAGCATTGAAGATGCCATCAGTGAAACAGGCAAGCCATTACTGGATGTATGGATGAGCCACGGCGATAAAGTATCTGAAATCCCAGAAGGTTTTGTTACTGTCGCTAAAACTGACACTTGCCCATACGCTGCAATGGCCAATGAAGATAAGCATTTCTACGGGGTGCAATTTCACCCAGAAGTGACCCACACTCGTCAAGGTAAGCGCATGCTTGAGCACTTCGCGCTAGAGATCTGTGGCTGTCCTGCTAACTGGAAACCATCATCAATTATTGAAGATGCTATTGAAAAACTGAAAAAACAAATCGGTAACGATGAAGTAATTTTAGGTTTGTCAGGTGGTGTAGATTCATCGGTTGTGGCCATGCTATTGCACCGCGCAATAGGCGACAAACTGACCTGTGTATTTGTTGATAACGGTCTGCTACGTTTAAACGAAGCCAACCAAGTCATGGAAATGTTTGGCGATCACTTCGGACTGAATATTGTTCACGTTAATGCTGAGCACCGTTTCTTAGAGCAAATGGCTGGCGAAGCAGAGCCAGAAGCTAAACGTAAAATCATTGGCCGCGTTTTCGTTGAGATTTTCGATGAAGAGTCAAAGAAATGCGTTAATGCAAAATGGTTAGCACAAGGCACGATTTACCCTGATGTAATTGAATCTGCAGGCAGCGCCACAGGCAAAGCCCATGTGATTAAGTCGCACCATAACGTTGGCGGTTTGCCAGATGATATGGAAATGGGACTAGTTGAGCCATTACGTGAGTTATTTAAAGATGAAGTGCGTAAAATTGGTTTAGAGCTTGGTCTGCCATACGACATGCTTTACCGTCATCCGTTCCCAGGACCGGGTCTGGGTGTGCGCGTTTTAGGTGAGGTGAAAAAAGAGTACTGTGACTTACTGCGTTTAGCGGATGCTATCTTCATTGAAGAGCTGCACAAAGCTGACCTTTACAACAAAGTCAGCCAAGCATTTACCGTATTCCTACCTGTTCGTTCTGTCGGCGTTATGGGCGATGGTCGTAAATATGATTGGGTAGTATCGCTGCGCGCAGTTGAAACTATCGACTTTATGACAGCCCACTGGGCACATTTACCTTATGACTTCTTAGGTCGTGTATCTAACCGCATTATTAATGAAATCGATGGTATTTCACGTGTGGTTTACGATATTTCAGGTAAGCCACCGGCAACCATTGAATGGGAATAACCCATTTAGATATTGCTGAATAAACAAAAAGGCGCTTCGGCGTCTTTTTTGTTTTAAACTATCTAATTCAATCTAACTGTTTTACAGCTATTTTTTACAACTAAAGCGTTATGAATTATCGAGCCCCCATGCCAACATCTACTGACATTGCAGATCCTATCATTGATGCCGATCTTGAAACCAAGCCTGAAACTGAGCCTAGCTCTGAGCCAGTGAATAAACTGGTTAATAAGCAGATCAATCAACTCGGTCAATTAGTTGAAACCGAGCTGACCGCTGAACAAACAGCTATTGATGAAAAGTGGATGCGAGTAGCAATGGCGCAAGCCAGGTTAGCAGAAGCCAAAGGAGAGGTGCCCGTGGGCGCAGTCTTGGTTAAAGATGATGAGTTGCTTGCTAGTGGCTTTAATTTAAGTATTTGCGAGCATAACCCCACAGCCCATGCTGAAATTGAATGTATTCGCGCCGCAGGGCAGGTGCTTGAAAACTACCGCATGTTAGACACTAGCTTGTATGTCACCCTAGAGCCTTGTTCCATGTGCGCTGGCGCTATGGTGCATAGCCGAATAAAACGAGTGGTATTTGGCGCAGATGATTTAAAAACCGGCGCCGCTGGCAGTGTGGTTAATTTAGTTCAACATGCTGATTTTAATCATCAGCTAGAGGTGACGTCTGGGGTATTAGCGAGCGAGTGTGCTGGGCAATTAAGTGCTTTTTTTAAACGTCGCAGAGAAGAAAAAAAAGCACTTAAAAAGTTACTGAAACAGCAATCAGACTTGTTGCTGCAAAAAGGCGAAAAATAATTTCTGGCGGTTAAGCATTTTACGTTGTTTAAGCTTGATAGCATTACGGCGACGAGCGCTGTTATTAGTGTTTCTTCTCATGTTAAGCCTTACTACATTGGTGAGGTTTTATATTAGTTAAAGCGAGCATAAATCACTTTCGAAAACAAACCATCGCTGCCCGGTTCGCTGTAAATCTAAAACTGGGTTAGCTCACAATCCCCATTTGCTAATTCGTATCCCTTACTTGCATTCACTAGCATAAAGGTGATGGTTAAAAAGTTACCCTAGACAGTGTAAAGCCAGTAAGTGACGTTTTTATTGCGCCGCTGATTTTACAATATCTTCTGGATTTTTATCATCATTGGCTGAAGTCTTAGCTTGGCCTGTGGTGTCATTTTCTGCTTGTTGCTGCATAAGTTCAAGCTGTTTATTTTGACTATCGACCCACACTAAGGTGTCGTAATATCGGCGGATGTTTTCCACATAGTGAACCGCTTCATTACCACGAGCATAACCATAACGAGTATGTTGATAATATTTGCGTTGTTGCAGCAGTGGCAAGACCTCTTTGACATCTCGCCATGCACTGGGATCTTTACCCATCCCTTGGGCTATTTTGCGGGCATCCTCCACATGACCTAAACCCACATTATAGGAGGCAAGGGCAAACCAAATACGCTGACTGTCAGGGATTGATGCTGGTAAACGATCGATCATTTTTTGCAAATAAATTGCGCCACCGCGAATGCTTTGTTCTGCATCGAGGCGGTTATCCACCCCCACAGAGCTTGCCGTTGGCTGGGTGAGCATCATCATGCCGCGAACGCCAGTGGGTGAGCGCGCTTTAGGGTTCCAATGGGACTCTTGATAACCGGCGGCGGCCACTTTACGCCAGTCGAGATCGCCAGCATGTTTTTCAAATAAGGCTTGGTATTCAGGTAGCACATTATCAATAGCGCGAATAAACGCGCGAGTATCAACATAGTCAAAGCGCTTAACATGGCCAAAATACTTTTCATTTAAATGCTCAAGGGTGCCATTCCGTTTTTGCTGATGCCAAAACGACAATAACGAGCCCATTAAGCGGTCGCTGCCATTGGGGCGCAATAACCATACAACGTCAGTTTTATCATCTAGGACGATACTGCCCCGTAACTCAGGTAAATAGCGTTGATTTATTCGTAGACTTTTAGAGTCTGCCACCGTATAAAGCAACTCGCCTTTCGCCACCAAAGAAAACAATTCTTCGTTGTCTTTGTCATACACTTGCTGCCATTTAAGGTTTGGGTGTGATTGCTGCAAGCTGGTTAATGTATCCACCGCCGCAGACTCAGAGATGACATAAATATCACCGCTCAGATTATCAAGATTTCTTGGCTTTTGAGTGCCGGTTTTATAAATCAATACTTGATTGACCTCATATAAAGCTGGCCCCAGTAAAAATTGTTCACGACGGTTTTGGGTAGTGGTAATTGCGGCGGCAACAATATCGATTTCATCATTTCGCAGAGCGGCGAATAACTGCTGCCTGTGGGTGTAAGGCACCATTTCTAATGGCACATCAAGATACGCTGCAAACTTTGCCGCCATTTCATAATCAAAACCACTCTCGCCAAGATTTGAGTTGAGGTAGGTTTGCGAGCCGTAAAGCGTCCCTACCTTTAAGACGGTACGTTTGGGGGAGGTTTCAACAAATTCAGTGACTTCAAACCTAGGTGGCTCACAGGCCACCAGTAAAAAGCTGAATGAAATAATCGTTAAAAGTTTGGTCATATCCATCTGTAAGCTATTGGTATTAGGCACTGTGCACTATTCAATGTTGAGCCTGAAAATATAATACCGTTTTAAAAAATGTCAGCGCTTTAGATATTTTAGCAGTAGTTTGCTATTTCACCTAGAAACCGGCTCAAGCTGAGTAAAATATACGTTTGAATTGATTAAAGAAAACCAAATGACAATTGGCTTTTAATCGCGAATTAACGCTTAAATTTTAAGCGCTTTTATGTGTTATTTAAATTGATTGTTTTCGTTAACGGGAAACACTGTTCTCACGCGCCTTGGTGGGTGATTTATAGGGTGTGATTCCCTATAATAGCGCCAATTCTTACCCTGCCATTATAATTAATAAGGTGAATTGACGTGATTGAGATCATTCGCGGAGCCCCAGCACTTTCAGCTTTTAGAGTTCAAAAGCTTATGGAGGCCTGTGAAACAGCAGCGCTTCCTGTTGAGCAAATCTATGCTGAGTATGTCCATTTAGCCGATTTAAGTGACAAGCTTGATGATAAAGAATATCAGCAACTTGAAACCATTCTAACCTACGGACCTGCAATTGAATCTCATACTCCAGAAGGATCATTGATATTTGTAACACCTCGCCCTGGAACGATTTCTCCTTGGTCATCTAAAGCAACTGACATCGCCCAAAATTGTGGTTTAGGCAAAGTAAAACGCCTAGAACGCGGTATTGCCTACTATGTTGCAGGAGCATCATTAACAGCGCAGCAGTTAGAGCAAGTGAAAGGCTTAATCCACGACCGTATGGTTGAAGTGATTTTACCTGAGTTTGCCGCAGCATCAGTATTGTTTGAACGCACTGAGCCATTGCCCTTCAAAAGCATCAATATTTTAGCTGAAGGTCGCCGCGCCCTTGAAGTGGCAAACGTGCAATTAGGCCTAGCGCTAGCAGAAGATGAAATCGACTACTTAGTTGATAACTTTGTGCGCTTAAACCGTAATCCTAACGACATCGAGCTAATGATGTTTGCTCAAGCAAACTCAGAGCATTGTCGTCACAAGATTTTCAATGCAGACTGGACTATCGATGGTGAAGTTCAGCCTAAATCATTATTCAAAATGATTAAAAACACCTTCGAAGTCACCCCAGACAACGTGTTATCAGCTTATAAAGATAATGCCGCTGTCATGACAGGCTCTGTTGCAGGTCGATTCTTCCCTGATCAAGATGGCGTTTATAACTATCACACCGAGCCAATGCACGTGTTGATGAAGGTTGAAACCCACAATCACCCAACAGCAATTAGCCCCTATCCGGGCGCTGCCACAGGATCAGGCGGTGAGATCCGTGATGAAGGCGCAACCGGTCGCGGTTCAAAACCTAAAGCAGGTTTAACAGGCTTTAGCGTATCAAACCTTAAAATCCCAGGCTTTGTGCAGCCATGGGAAGGCGACTACGGCAAACCTAGCCGTATTGTAACGCCACTTGAAATCATGACTGAAGGCCCATTAGGCGGCGCAGCATTTAATAACGAATTTGGTCGTCCAGCCCTTGTGGGTTACTTCCGTACTTACGAGCAAGAAGTTGCCAGCCATAACGGTGTTGAAGTACGCGGTTACCACAAGCCAATCATGCTTGCTGGTGGTTTAGGTAATATTCGTGAAGATCATGTTCAAAAAGGCGAAATTACCGTTGGCGCTAAGCTGATTGTACTTGGCGGCCCTGCAATGAACATTGGTTTAGGCGGCGGCGCTGCGTCATCAATGGCCTCTGGTCAATCAAGTGAAGACTTAGATTTTGCTTCTGTACAACGTGAAAACCCAGAAATGGAACGTCGTTGTCAGGAAGTGATCGACCGTTGCTGGCAGATGGGTGACGATAACCCAATTCAATTTATTCACGATGTGGGCGCGGGCGGTTTATCAAATGCCTTCCCTGAGCTGGTGAATGATGCCGACAGAGGCGCATTGTTTAATTTACGTAACGTACCATCTGATGAGCCGGGCATGAGCCCACTTGAGATCTGGTGTAACGAATCTCAAGAACGTTATGTTCTGTCTGTGGCACCTGAGAATTTAGAAACCTTCAAGAAAATTTGTGAGCGTGAACGTGCGCCGTTTTCTGTGGTAGGTGATGCAACTGAAGAGCAGCACCTCACCCTTGAAGATAGCCACTTTGACAACAAGCCAATTGATTTACCCCTTGAGGTTTTATTAGGTAAAGCACCTAAAATGAGCCGCGATGTGGTCACTGCCAATGCTGAGTTTTCAGCGCTCGAAACCGCTAATATTGACCTTAAAGAAGCGGTATCGCGCATCTTGCATTTACCAACTGTGGCCGATAAGTCTTTCCTTATCACCATTGGTGACCGCTCGGTAACAGGTTTAGTTAACCGTGACCAAATGGTTGGACCTTGGCAGGTTCCTGTTGCTGATTGTGCCGTAACTGCAGCAAGTTATGACAGCTACGCCGGTGAAGCCATGTCTATTGGTGAACGTACTCCATTAGCATTACTTGATTTTGGCGCTTCAGCTCGTATGGCCGTCGCCGAGTCAATCTTAAACATTGCGGGTACTGATATTGGTTCATTCAAGTATATTAAATTATCAGCTAACTGGATGTCGGCAGCAGGTCACCCAGGTGAAGATGCCGGTCTTTATGAAGCAGTAAAAGCAGTGGGTGAAGAGCTTTGTCCTGAACTTGAGTTAACTATCCCAGTGGGTAAAGACTCAATGTCGATGAAAACTGCGTGGAACGAAGCCGGTGAAGATAAAGCTGTTACTTCACCAATGTCACTGGTTATCACTGCATTCGGTGTGGTCAAAGACATTCGCAACACTGTGACTCCAGAGCTTCGCACTGATAAAGGCGATACAGAACTGTTACTGATTGATTTGGCTAATGGTCAAAACCGTTTAGGCGGTTCTTGTTTAGCGCAAGTTTACAGCCAGTTAGGTGATGTGGCGCCAGACTTAGATGATGCAGCAAGCTTACGTGGCTTCTTTGAAGTGATTCAGCCATTAGTCGCTGATCAAAAAGTCATTGCTTATCATGACCGCAGTGACGGCGGTTTATTCACGACACTAGTGGAAATGGCATTTGCGGGTAATACCGGCCTTAATATTGATTTAGCAGCACTTAAAGGCACAGACCTTGAGCGCTTGTTTAATGAAGAGTTAGGCGCGGTTATTCAGGTGTCTAAAGCTGATTCAGCTAACATTCAAGCTCAGTTCGCTGCCGTGGGCGTGTCTTGCCAATATATTGCCAAGCTAACCCAAGATGATCAAATCACTATCGTTGATGGCCAGACGCCAGTATTTAGTGACAGCCGCGTAGCACTGCGCACCATGTGGTCTGAAACCACTTATCGGATGCAGTCACTACGTGACAACCCTGAATGTGCTAAAGAAGAGTTTGAACTTAAGCAGCAAGCCAAAGACCCAGGTCTTACAGTTGATTTACGCTTTAACCCAAGCGAAGACGTTGCCGCGCCATTTATCTTAAAAGGTGTCGCACCTAAGATGGCGATTATCCGTGAGCAAGGGGTTAACTCCCACGTTGAAATGGCAGCAGCCTTTGATCGCGCAGGTTTCGAAAGCCGCGACGTGCATATGTCTGACATTTTATCGGGTCGCATTAACCTAGAAGAATTCCAAGGCCTAGTGGCTTGTGGTGGATTCTCTTACGGTGATGTACTGGGCGCAGGTGAAGGTTGGGCTAAGTCAATCTTATTTAATGACCGTGCCCGTAATGAGTTTTCACAGTTCTTTGAACGTGATGGCACGCTAGCATTAGGTGTATGTAACGGTTGTCAGATGTTATCTAACCTGAAAGAAATCATTCCAGGAAGTGAGCATTGGCCACACTTTGTCCGTAACCGTTCAGAACGTTTTGAAGCACGTGCGAGTTTGGTTGAAGTACAAAAGAGCCCATCAATCTTCTTTGAAGGTATGGAAGGTTCACGTATGCCAATCGCAGTATCACACGGTGAAGGCCGCGCTGAGTTTAAGTCAGTTGAAGCCTTAGCCGCCGCTGAAGCGACAGGCACAGTGGCACTGCGTTACGTTGACGGTAATGGCGCTATAGCAACCCAATACCCACAAAACCCCAATGGTTCGCCAAATGCGATTACCGCATTAACTACCACTGATGGCCGAGTGACGATTATGATGCCGCATCCAGAACGAGTATTCAGAACCGTTGCCAACTCATGGCATCCAGATGAATGGGGCGAAGACAGCCCATGGATGCGTATGTTCCGCAATGCACGGGTTAAGTTAGGTTAAGCTTCACTTAACCTAGATTGAGTAAACAGCAAAAAGGCGACCAAATGGTCGCCTTTTTATTGGATGGGACTTGTGTGGAGAGTATTGCTAACTCATTTCTGGATAGAAACGCGTTAGACATTTAACTCTATCTGTGAGTTTCAGATTAAAATTTCGATGAATTAACGCCCACGTTAAGGGGCTAAAAATTTGTTTGCTAAAATGTGTAGCGAAGCGAAACCGAGCAAACTGTTAGCAGTCCCGCTTTAAATTCTTGTTATATTTCGTCGTCAACGAACGGTGTACCTACTGTGTCATTGAGAACTGTATGACACTCCACAGAGAACCAACTATTAAAAAGTTTCATATTTCTAGTTTTTGGCCACAGAGATTCATCTGTATACCACCCACTTAATTCGTCAATGAATAGTAAATCTAAGTTTAACTTAATCCATCGTTGTAATGACTCGGGATCATCAGAGTCTTCGTTTGAGATAAGATAAACATTTAAATCTTCGTTAGCTGAATCTAGTGTCAACCCTGGGGAGTTATATGGATCTGCTTTATTAACCCAATCAACTGCGGGTTGTTTATATCTTAATATTAAGGCTGCACGATTGAGCACATGTTCTCCTAGAAATATAACGCCCAGCATGGGCATGAACTAATGAGGTGAAAGTCCTCTGTAGGAAGATCACCGTTACTCTTTCTAAAAGAGAATAACATACTGTTATTAAACGTTAACTACTAGCGAATGGCAAGGGCTTATCCGTGAGGATTGGTCTGAAGGAAGCCGCTAGCACTTTTTTATCGGCAACAGGCGAGCTGATGAACAAGAACATCATATGAGGCGTAGGCTAAAGGTGAGTTGGCAGGGTCTGCCCCGCGAAGCAAGGGTACAAGACGACGAAATCACGTGATCTAATGGCCACCGTAAATGATGCAGTAGTGCAAAGAAAGTTCATGCTCTTATCTACCAATAAAGAGTGGGGAGATCTGCTTAACTCGCGATCGCGAAGTTTTTGTACAAGCTAACCAGTAAGGCTCTGGTTTATAAGTGCCTTGGCTTTTCAGCGTCATCGACTGAAAAGAGCGAATCAGATGGAAACCGATAGCGCATGACGGGGTAACTTGGCATGTGATTAAGCAGAAGACCTAAAATGTTCCCGACATTTTTTGGCATTCACTCCTTCCATGGAGATTTCAGCAGACGGCATACGACTGCATGGATGCAGGAGGTAGAGCAACGCAGGAGCAGTTGCCGAGTAGCCCAACGCCCATCGT
>NZ_MCVI01000035.1:3964-100299 GCF_002873135.1 Shewanella sp. 10N.286.48.A6 | reverse complement strand
CAACTGAGCTAATGTCGCATTTTGGTGTTTCAACTTTCAAACTTCAACCTCTTGCAGTAATGACTCTTACTGTAAAAAGTTGAGGCCGCATTATATGTAATATTCACTACACTGCAACCCTTATTTCAAAAAAAAAGTCTGATCGGTTAAATTTTAAATACTTCGCGGCGATAAAACTGCAATTCTTCGATAGATTCTTTGATATCTTCTAAAGCTTGGTGGGTATTCTTCTTAGTCAGCCCATCCATCACTTCCGGTTTCCAGCGCTTGGTAAGCTCTTTAATCGTACTGACATCAATATTGCGATAATGGAAGAACTCTTCCAGCTCCAACATGTACTTGTTCAAAAAGCGGCGATCTTGGCCAATGGTATTGCCACACATAGGTGACGCACCTTTTGGCACATACTGCTCTAAAAAGGCAATCGTCTGTCTAATGGCATCTTCTTCAGTGTATGAACTCGCCTTTACGCGATCAATTAAACCTGATTGTCCATGGTGAGTTTGATTCCATTCATCCATACCGGCTAACACTTCATCTGATTGATGAATCGCAACCACAGGGCCTTGGGCTAATACGTTTAACTCTTGATCTGTCACAATAGTGGCAATTTCAATTACACGATCGACGCTAGGTTCTAGACCCGTCATTTCTAAATCAACCCAAATTAGATTGCTTGAGTTTACAGCCATAATATCTGCCTTATTCTGTCAAAAGCCCATAATTCAGGCTTTTTTATTAAAGAGGGTGTATCATACTGTTTTTTTAAGCGACACAAAAACACCAAATTAATGAAGATTAGCCTGTGAGTAAAAAGAAACCACTTAGCCAAGGTCAAAAGCGCAGAATGCGCGACAATCAGAGTAAGCGCCTAAAACGCAAAGACACACAAGATTCTGCTAACGAGTTACAGGATAGTCTACTAGGGCCTGAACAGCAGGGTATTGTTATTTCACGTTTCGGTCAGCATGCTGATATTGAAACCGAAGATGGCACTGTCGCCCGTTGTAATATTCGCCGTAATATCACTAGCCTTGTAACCGGTGATAAAGTGCTAGTGCGCCTTGCCAATGAAACCGATCGTGGTATTGGGGGCATTGTTGAAGCGGTTCATCCACGGATTTCGTCGCTAACTCGTCCAGATTTATATGATGGCGTAAAAATCATTGCTGCCAATATTGATCAAATTTTGATTGTATCGTCGATTTTACCCAGCTTTACCACCCAAATTATTGACCGCTACTTGGTTGCCGCTGAAGACACCGATATTCCACCAGTCATCATTCTTAATAAAATGGATTTATTAACCGATGACAATCGTGAAGAAGTCGAAGTGGCATTAGAGCGTTACCGCCAGATTGGTTACCCCGTCTATATGGTCAGTAGCCATACTGGTGAAGGTGTTGATCAAATAAAAGCCTTACTTGCTGATAAAATTAGCGTATTTGCAGGGCAATCAGGTGTAGGTAAATCATCGCTGATTAATGCACTGATGCCTGATGCAGAGCTAGCAATTGGCGATGTATCCAATAACTCAGGCCTAGGTCAGCACACTACAACGACGGCAAAGTTACTTCACTTTCAAAGTGGCGGCGACTTAATTGACTCTCCAGGTGTACGAGAGTTTGCGCTATGGCACTTACCTGCCCCGCGCGTAGGCTGGTGCTTTATTGAATTTAGAGATTACATCGGTACCTGTAAGTTTAGAGACTGCAAACATGGTGATGATCCAGGTTGCGCCTTGCAAGCGGCGCTAGCTGATGGGAAAATAACCCAAGATAGATTTAGTAATTACCAGCGCATTATTGCCAGCCTAGATGAACAGCGACATGCTCGCCACTTCCGCGCCGCTGACGAGTAACGTCGCTGACGTACAAATATTAACTGTTATATTATAACAACCTCAACAACTCAAAAGGGTATTCAATTGGACTCTGTTAAAATTGCTTTGCAATACATCTTACCTAAACACTTACTTTCACGTCTTGTGGGTAAACTTGCTGCCGCTGAAGCTGGCGCAATCACCACTGCAGGTATTCGATGGTTCATCAAGCAGTATAAAATTGATATGTCTGAAGCGGCTCAAAGTGAGCCTGAAGCCTATAAAACATTTAATGCCTTTTTTACCCGCGCATTAAAACCGGGTCTTCGCCCAATTGTTGAAGATGCGAAAACAGTCGCTCACCCTGTTGATGGCGCAGTAAGTCAATGTGGTCCAGTACAAGCTGGCAAAATTGTCCAAGCAAAAGGCCATGACTACACCACCTTAGCCCTGTTAGGCGGTCAGATTAAGGATGCTGAACGTTTTAATGATGGCGAGTTTGCAACGATTTATTTAGCACCCAAAGATTATCACCGAATTCACATGCCAATCACTGGCACCTTGTCGAAAATGACTTATATTCCTGGTGATTTGTTTTCGGTTAACCCGTTAACTGCGCAAAATGTACCAGGGCTATTTGCCCGTAACGAACGTGTTGTCGCTATTTTTGAAACTGAAGTAGGCCCACTTGCCATGGTATTAGTTGGCGCAACGATTGTGGCAAGTATTGAAACTGTTTGGGCAGGCACAGTGACCCCGCCTTGTGGTAAGCAAGTCTTCACATGGGATTACCCAACTGAAGGTCCTGAAGCACTGACGTTAGAAAAAGGCGCCGAAATGGGCCGCTTTAAGTTAGGCTCTACCGTAGTAATGTTATTTGCTCAAGACGCTATTGAAAGCTTTGCCGAAGGCGTTGAGCCAACGCAAACCACACGCATGGGTCAAGCCTTCGCTCATTTAAAGTAATCGTTATTGCCCACAACATGGTTAGTTGAACGAGTATGATGCCAACAGGCGCTTTCAAAGGATCGAATCCAAACTCAGGGTTAATTCAATTGCATATCGCAGTACTGCTATTTGGCGGTACTGCACTATTTTCTAAAATTATCCCCCTCAATGCGCTAGACATCACAGTACTGCGTTGTGTTATCGCCTTTTTTGCACTTGGCTGTATCGTCAAATTAAGCAAGAAAAAGCTACAATTACAGCAATTCAAACATTACTTAGTCGCCCTAGGCCTCGGTATTCTTGTTAGCTTGCATTGGGTGACCTATTTCGCCTCAATGCAACTGTCATCAGTTGCCATTGGCATGATTGCTTTTTTCACCTACCCCGTCATGACTGTGCTTATAGAGCCGCTAGTCAATAACACACGGCTTAAATTAGTGGATGTTATTTCAGGTTTAGTGGTATTAATCGGAGTGATGTTACTTATTCCCGAGGCCAACCTCGAAAATGATGTCACCTTAGGCATTGCTACAGGTATTTTATCTGCTGCGTTATTCACTGGCCGCAATTTGTTCCATAAACGCTACTTCAGTGGTTATAGCGGCCCTCAGGCTATGTTTTATCAAACATTCGTAGCTGTAGTCGTGTTAAGCCCGTGGTTAGAAGTGGAATTAGATACTATCAAGGCTGAAATGTGGACAACAATTGTCATTTTAGGGGTATTTTTTACCGCTGCCCCCCACGCCTTATTTGCCTCAGCGCTGCGTCAATTAAGCGCTAAAACTGTCGGACTCGTCTCATGTCTGCAGCCCTTTTATGGCACGGTATTAGCCTTGCTATTGTTAAATGAGCAAGTCAATGTCACTACCACTGTGGGAGGGTTGATTATCTTAGCCACCGCAATTTTCGAAACTCAGCAAAATCATAAAAAAAATAAAGCGTAAACTCAGGTTTTTGTTACCATTGTATTAGTCCCTCTTAAGTAATCATCCAACTATGATACGTATTGCGGTTTTATTGTTCTGTATTATTTCTTTTACTGCCTCTGCAACCTCTCCGCTGCAGTTAGACAAGCGCTTGGGCTTTGCTAAAAATACCAATACAATCGCGGTTGTGGACATTCCAACTCAAATAGACAATGTCCAGCAAAGTATCACAAGGCTGCGTAATGAAGCCCAAAGCTATGATGATCTTGAGTCGACAAGTGCTGGCACAATCAACAGCATTACTGCAAAAATCAATCAGCCCGCAGCGCCAATCATCATCAATGACGATGTTGATATTAGCCAACAAGCCTCAATGGCTTACTACCATTTATCAGAGCAAAAACAATCCGAAAATGATTTAAGCTTGCAGTTAGTTGAGCTTAATAAAAGACAAACAGCCTTACCCACCTTAATACGCCAAGCCAAAGAAGCCTTAAATCAGCATAAGCGTGCCCGACAAGCGCCTTTGGATACCCCTTTAGGCAAGCTGCAAAGCTTACAAGCTGAGTTACTTGAGCAACATATCGCAACCTTATCTTCTGAGCTCTCCAGTGGTCCTAAACAAAAACAAATCGTGCAACTGCAATTACAGCTTTTGCGCTTAGAGCATGCCCAGCAAGAGCGATTAATTGAGCAGTTAAACCAAAAAAACAATCAATATCGCCAACAAAAAGCCGCCAATACCATTGCCAACAACCTGATTGATGAGCAACAACTTGCCGATGAAGCCTCGCAAGAGATAAGCGCACAAAATCAGCAGTATGCTGACGAATTAATCCGTATAAATAATGCCATTTCAGACACCATCGAGTTGCAAGAAAAAGCAGAGAAACAATACCAATCCCATGCGCTACAGCTGGCTAATGTTGAGGAGCAAATCACCTGGGTAGAAACTAACTCTGCATTTGGCGACCGTTTTTTACAGATGCTGCAGTCCTTACCTAAGCCGACAAACCAAGATAAATTACTGGCATCCGTTGCTGACTCACGCCTAAAGCGTTATCAGGCTGAGCAACAAAAAGCGTTAAATAAGCAACAATTGAGCAATCAGAAGTATCTTAATAATACCCAAGTAAAATTACTTACCTCTCAGCAAAGCCTAATCGAACAAGTAGTACAAAGCTATGATGTATACCTCAATGAGCAAGCTAAACTGCGCAATAGTTATGAGCAGCTAACACAGATTTATCTTGATCTTAAAAACACCCTCAATGAACATTTATTTTGGGTTCCCAATGCGGCGGCAATATCCGGTTTGTGGCTTATTGACTTAAAGAATGCCACCGTATGGATGATGCAAACCCAACAAGGGCAACTGCTTAAACAAGCGTGGGCAGATCAAAATATATATTGGGCTTGGTGGGTGATCACCTTGATATTGTGCTTAATGGCCCAGGATTTATTGACGCCTAAATTTAATAGAACCATTGAACATTATGGTCAATATGTGGGTAACGTAACCCAAGATAAATTCAAATACACCGCTAAAACCTTAGCGCTAAGTTTATGTTATTCGCTAGTAAAACCATTACCGGTACTACTTGCTGGATGGATTTTATTTGCCTCAGAACTGAACTTGGTGCATGCAATTGGGGTTGGCGTGTTATCTGTGGGTGGCAGCTACTTGGTGTACCGAGTCTTTGCATTACTTGCCTGTGATAATGGCATTTTAGTCTGT
Source organism: Shewanella sp. 10N.286.48.A6 (assembly GCF_002873135.1). Taxonomy (GTDB): domain Bacteria; phylum Pseudomonadota; class Gammaproteobacteria; order Enterobacterales; family Shewanellaceae; genus Shewanella. The sequence continues at coordinate 94,865 of NZ_MCVI01000035.1, read as the reverse complement.
CACTTTAGAAGACCTGAAACCTTAATTAGGCGCCTTCAAGAAAAAACCCTGCGCTTTATTGTCTTAAGCTGGCCATTAATTGGCATTATCGGTTTTACTGAAGCCCTTGATAGCTCGCTTATTCGTAACAGTATTGGTCGTTTGGCATTTTTCTTATTCACCATCTCGCTATTGATGCTATATAAAGATTTATATGCCTTTATTAATGATTTTCGTGCCAACGCCAATGATGGCAAGAACATGAAATTACTCCATAAAGTCATTTGGGCATTTTTAATCACAGTGCCTTGCGCCAGCATTGTTTTCGCCCTAATAGGTTACTATTTTAGTGCCTTTCAAGTATTACTGCAGCTGCAATTAGCCTTATTGCTAGGCTTAGGCTTTTTATTGTTGTACCAACTACTAAAGCGTTGGATGCTAATCGAGCGCCGTTTAATTGCCTTTGATCGCGCTAAAACCAAACGAGCAGAAAGACTGGCGCAACGTGAGCGTGGCGAACTCAATAATACCCCCGATGTCTCTGAAAACTATGAAGAGCCCAAAGTCGACCTGGAAACTATCTCGAGTCAGTCGCTGGGGTTAGTACGTTCGCTACTGATTTTAGCCTTTTTTGCTAGTTTACTTGGGCTTATTTCTCAAACCCATACTGCACTGTTTTCTTTCCTTGATGGCATTACCTTATGGAGCACCCATTCGGTAGTTAACGGTATAGAGCAGCAAATTCCGATCACCTTAAAGTCAATTCTGTTTGCCTTTATCACCGTTGGCTTTTCCGCCATGATTGCTAAAAATCTGCCGGGTTTACTAGAGCTGACCATTTTACAACGATTAGAGCTATCGCCAGGTACAGGGTTTGCTATCACCACCGTAAGTAGTTACGTGGTGGTATTTCTTGGCATGTTAATCGGGTTTTCCACCGTCGGGGTTGAATGGTCGAAATTACAATGGCTTGTTGCAGCGCTATCGGTGGGCCTTGGTTTTGGCTTACAAGAAATTTTTGCTAACTTTATTTCTGGTTTGATTATCTTATTTGAAAAACCGATTCGAATAGGCGATACGGTGACCATTCGCGACTTAACCGGCACCGTCAGCAAAATTGAAATTCGAGCCACAACCATTGTCGATTGGGACAGAAAAGAGATTATTGTCCCCAATAAAGCCTTTATTACAGAACAACTGGTCAACTGGTCGTTATCTGATCCTATTACCCGAGTTATCGTTTATGTGTCAGTGCAGCGTGATGCAGATCCATCAAAAGTTGAAGCCTTACTCCATCAAGCAGTAAGAGAATGTGACTTATCATTGACCTTCCCTGAGCCTGAAGTCTGGTTTGCAGGTTTTGGCCAGCACACCCAAGATTATGAAGTCAGATCCTATGCTAAAGACATGAACGATCGTTGGCCCTTAAGGCATAACCTTCACAAACGTATTTGTAAAAAACTAAAAGAAAACCAAGTTGAATTGGCGTACCCACAAATGGAAATCCATATCAATAATGGTCAGAGTCGTGAATTTAATAAAATTATCAAAGGTTAAATAAATGCTGATTTTTGCTCACCGCGGTGCGAGTGGTTATGAAGTAGAAAACACCCTTGCGGCAATGGAAAAAGCACTGGCGTTAAAGGTTAGTGCCATTGAACTTGATGTTTATAATGTGGAAGGGCAACTGATTGTATTTCATGATCGCCGCCTAGAAACCAAAACCTCAGGACAAGGGTTAGTGCATCTAAGTAGCTTAGACACTATCAATAATGTGACTATCAAGCAGCATAAACTACCGACGCTATGGCAAGTCATGGGCCTGATTAAAGGTCGCTGTATTGTCAATATTGAGCTTAAAGGCTATCACACCGCCGCGCCTCTTATTGCTTGCTATAACGACATGATTGAGCAGCTTGGCTTTAGCCCAGATCAGCTACTGATCTCATCATTTAATCAGCCTTACTTACTCGAGGTTAAACAACATCTCCCCCATGCTAGAGTGGCACCCATTTTAGCGGGCGTGCCGCTAAACTATGCTGAATCAGTATCAGCCCTTGATGCCTATTCTATCCATGTTGATATACATTTTGTCACCCATAAAATGGTCAATGATGCCCATCAACGCGGCGCTAAAATTTATGTCTACACCGTCGATAATGCCGAAGACATTCAAGCTTTGAACGCCATTGGCGTAGATGGGATATTCAGTAACTATCCCGATAAAGCCGCCGCTGTAATCCAGCAATTAAATCAACAAGACACTGATTCTCAAGCAACTGACCACCATTTATGCTTTGGCTAAATACCCCCTAAAGCAACAGGCAAGTGACACCGTTAAACTTGCCTGTTTCGTTGCGCCCAAGCGCCAACAGCAAAAAATGCCACCAGTAGCAGTAACAGCATCCATTGTGAAGGCATTGATTTAAGTTGCCTCGCTAACCACGGGCTAACGCTGACAATCCCTAAGCCGTAACCAAAAGCATTCACCAGTACAAATACCCAAGTTCGGACAAAAAAGCCCTGACCCGATAACGCCTTGCGTAATAGACGATTAATATCGGTGGCAAACACCACAATACAACAGGCCACTAACGCAGTGGCAATTTCACTCATCCACGGATGAAGCATTGCGCCAAACTGGGCAATAAATGCTATTATTTGATCCATTAACTTCCTCAATTTAATCGACTTACAGGGATTTTATGGCACACAAGTTATTATTGTTAACCCAAGATAACGACAGGTTTCGTCAATTATTAGCGGCTCACCACCTTAAGGATCTGACAATTCTAGGCGATGAGCCTAGTAGTATTACTGAGGCTGATATCTGGTTTGCAGAGCCACATCTTGCGGCGCCATTACTTAACTTAGGTCGCAACTTAACTTGGATGCAATCCACTTTTGCTGGTGTTGATCGCCTTACAGGTTCTAGACAACGACGGGATTACGTCCTAACCAATATCAAAGGGATTTTTGGCCCTTTGATGAGTGAATATTTATTTGGTTATTTACTTGCCCACCAGCGAGAGCATGCAAAATATAAACAACAGCAGCAACATAAGCAATGGATCCCTGGTAGCTACAGAACCTTACAAGGCCAAGGCTTACTGTTACTCGGTACCGGCTCGATTGCCCAGCATATTGCTAAAACGGCGAAGCATTTCGGCATGACGGTTACCGGCCTGAGTCGTAGCGGCGAGCCAAAGGCGCATTTTGACCATGTTGATACTATTGAGCACTTAGCTAACTATTTGCCTAGTGCACACACCATCGCCAGTACGCTACCTAGCACCTTAGAAACTGAGAATGTATTAAGCAAAACCATGCTGGCATTACTACCTGATGAATGTGTGCTGTTCAACCTTGGCCGCGGAAATGTGCTCGATTTAGATGCCTTAGCTGCGCAATTACTCAATAAGCCACAACAAAACGCAATCCTTGATGTCTTTAATCAAGAGCCATTGCCCGCAGACCACCCTATTTGGCATTGCCCTAATGCCATTATCACCCCCCATATTGCCGCCCCAAGCTTTCCTGAACAAGTGGTAGAAGTGTTCGTTGAAAACTTCCATTTATGGACAACACAGCAACCTTTAAAGCATCTGGTCGATTTTTTTAAGGGCTATTAATCTTTATTATTAACCGCCAGCATAATGCCTAACAATTAAGTCATACTGTAATTTAAATCTCATGGATGAGCTGATATTGAATAAAAGTAACCCCCTCTGGAGTCTATGTCCTCCCGACTTGAAAACCCTAAGACCTCTTCCTTTTAATCCAATTGATAACGCCGATATTGGCATTAAACTCCCATTGCAGCAGTAATTGTGAGCAAGTTAGCAATTTTTAATAACTAATATTCTTGGCACCAATTAAGAAATTGATAAAAAAGTTATTAGCAATGAGAACGGTTTTCATTTAGAATTGCATTATAGTCAACGAGCGAGCATTTCTTAGCCTTATGAATTGTCTAAGTTAAGATATGAATCAGATTAATTGAAGAGGCTTTATGTACGTTTGTCTTTGTCACGGAATTACTGATACCCAAATTAAAGAAGCGGTAAGCAAACATGGCGATAGCTCTTTAGCTGACGTTAAAAAACGCTTAGGTGTTGCTGATCAATGTGGTAAATGTGCACGTATGGCGAGCAACATTATTCAGGCTCAAGTTGACGTAGAACCTAAATTTTACGAAGTGGCGTAAGCTGTTGCTAAAAAGCAAGGCTAACTCAAGCCTTAAGTTCATCCTCAGGTTAAAATCAAATTCTCATAAAAAATGCTGCCCATTGGCAGCATTTTTTATGTCTTTCTTTTATGGCTATTCTGCTGCGCGATTAATCGCTTGATGGCTCAATGTCAGCATCCGTTTGCGCACCGAGCTCGATATCAACACTATCGACCCGTTGTAAACCACGAGGTAGTTTCGCGCCTCTACGGCCTCTCTCACCACGATAATGCTCAAGATCAGATGGTTTTAAAGTTAGCTTACGTTTACCAGCCCACAGGGTAACTGACGCCTCTTGTGGAATAACATCAAGATGGATCAATAGCTCTTCTCTGCTCTTAGCGCGATCCGTTGGGATACCAATGATCTTGTTACCCTTACCTTTCGATAACTGCGGCAAGGCATCAACATCAAAGATAAGCATTCGGCCTTCATTGGTTATCGCCATAATTGACTGAGGCACGCCTTTTTTAACCAATTTAGGCACTAAGGACTGCGCATTCGCAGGCAGGCTTAATAATGCTTTACCAGCCTTATTACGACTCACCATATCTGCATAAGAGCCGATAAAACCGTAACCGGCATCACTGGCTAATAAATAGCATTGTGAATCAACGCCCATCAACACATGGCGCATTACCGCCCCTGGCGCTAAATTAAAGCGTGTCGTGATTGGCTCCCCCTGACTTCTAGCAGAAGGTAGCGTATGTGTATCGGTTGCAAACGCCCGCCCTGTCGAGTCGATAAACACTGATGGCTGATTACTCTTACCGCTGGCACTACATAAGAAGCTATCACCGGCTTTATAATTTAACCCTTCGCCATCAATATCATGACCTTTCGCGCAGCGTACCCAACCTTTGTCAGATAACACTACGGTCACTGACTCTGCTGGGGTCAACTCTTGCTCAGTTAAGGCTTTTGATTCAATACGCTCAATGATAGGCGAGCGGCGATCATCGCCATAGGTTTCACCATCTTGTATGAGCTCTTTTTTAACTAAGGTTTTTAAGCGGCGCTCAGAACCCAAAATAAGTTGCAGCTTATCGCGCTCTGCAGCTAACTCTTCTTGCTCACCTTTAATTTTAAATTCTTCAAGCTTGGCCAAATGACGTAACTTAAGCTCTAAAATCGCTTCGGCTTGCTTATCTGATAAATCAAACCGTGACATTAACTCTTTTTTCGGCTCATCATTGAAGCGAATGATCTCGATGACTTCATCAATATTTAAGAAGGCAATCATCAAAGCATCAAGAATATGCAGCCTTGCAAGTACCTTATCAAGACGGTATTGCAAACGACGAGTCACGGTTGAGATGCGGTAACTGAGCCACTCAGTTAGCATCTCTTTCAGGCCTTTAACCCTTGGGCGACCATCAAGGCCGAGCACATTTAAGTTAACTCGAAAGCTCTTTTCTAAATCCGTAGTGGCAAACAAATGCGCCATTAACTGATCGCAATCAACACGATTTGAGCGAGGCACAATGATTAATCGTACTGGGTTTTCGTGATCAGATTCATCACGTAAATCTGCCACCATCGGCAACTTTTTAGCCTGCATTTGGTTAGCAATTTGCTCTAAAATCTTGCCGCTACCAGCTTGATGTGGCAAACAAGTAATGACAATTTCGCCGCTATCAATCTCGTAAACCGCGCGCATTTTAATCGAGCCACGACCTGTTTCATAAATCTTGGCAATGTCTTTACTTGGGGTAATAATTTCAGCTTGGGTCGGATAATCTGGCCCTGGTACCAGCTCCATTAGGCGCTCAAGTTCCGCTTTAGGATTATCCAATAACTCCACACACGCAGACACTAATTCACGCACATTGTGTGGTGGGATATCGGTTGCCATACCCACGGCAATACCGGTAATACCGTTTAATAAAATATGCGGTAAGCGTGCAGGCAATGATTTCGGCTCTTTTAAAGTTCCGTCAAAGTTAACGCCCCATTCAACCGTGCCTTGGCCTAATTCAGATAAAAGCACTTCTGAAAATTTTGATAAGGTCGCTTCGGTATAACGCATGGCTGCGAATGACTTAGGGTCGTCTGGCGCCCCCCAGTTACCTTGACCTTTGACTAAGGGGTAACGATAGGAAAATGGCTGCGCCATTAATACCATAGCTTCATAACACGCACTGTCACCATGGGGATGGTATTTACCTAATACGTCACCCACGGTTCTAGCAGACTTTTTAGGCTTAGATTGAGCTGATAATCCAAGCTCGCTCATAGCGTAAATAATACGACGTTGAACAGGCTTTAAACCATCGCCAATATGTGGCAAAGCACGATCCATGATTACGTACATTGAATAGTTTAAATAAGCCTCTTCTGTAAAACGGCGTAGGGGCATTTGCTCTACACCATCAAGGCTTAATTCAATCGCATCACTCATTAGTTAATATTCCTGTGATTATTCTGGCGCTTTATAAAACAAGCGATATACATTGCCTTTTAGGTCATCAGAGATGAACACTGCACCATCGGGTGCATTTATCAGGTCATAAGGTCTAGCAACGGGAAACTCACCGTCTAAAAAGCTGACGACTCTTTCGCGCTTGATAATTTGGTCATCTTCAAGGGCTAACATCACCACCTGATAACCAATTTTACTTGAGCGATTCCACGAGCCATTTTCAGCAACAAATAATTGATGATGGTAACGCTCAGGAAAATTATCACCTTGATAAAAAAGTAGGCTGGTTGGTTTTACATGCGCTGGTAATTCAAATTCTGGTGTTGAAACATTGAGGTTGTCTGGTTTCTTAAAAGAAGGCTCAACAACATTGGTTCCATGAATATAGGGAAAACCAAAATGGCTACCCTTTACGTCTATGCGGTTTATTTCATCGGCTGGCATGGTATCACCCATCCAATTTCGGCCTTGATCAGCAAACCATAATTTAGCGCTGCTCGGCGACCAGTCAAAACCAATAACCCGCCTTAATCCTGATGCCACTTGTTCGGTGTCACCCGTCTTAATATCAATGGCTAACATGCTGCTAAATGGCGCTTCTGCTTCACACACATTACACGGAGAACCAATAGAGATATACAGTCGGCCATCGGGTCCAAACTTCATCCCACGAGCATGTTTGCGCTCAACACTTGGCAGCCCTGAGTACACCTCTTTGGGTCTACCAGGACGCCTAAGGCGGTCTTCAATATCTTGATAACGTAAAATACGGTCTTGATCAGCGACATACAAATCACCGTCATGAAACGCGATAGCTTCTGGGTACTCTAAGCCTTTACCAATTAGGTAGCGTTTGTTTACCTGACCATCGTTATCAGAGTCGACTAAAGCATAAATGGTGCCGCTCTTTTTTGAGCCGACAAACAAGGTGCCGTTAGTGCCCATTGCCATTTGTTTGGCATCACCTAAATCTGAGGCATACAGTGTCAGCCCAAATCCTTTAGTCACAGTAATCATCATGGTGTCGGCTGCAAAAGCTTTAACCACAGTCATTTGTGTTAAAGCAAGCACGGACAACGCCTTTAACGCTGTCTTAGCTTGCTTAAAGTCCATTTTAAATTTTATGTTCGACATCTTAGTAATTTTTGCCTTCATTGTTGTTATAAGCAATTGCTATCAGCAATCGTTATGGGCAATTGTTATGGGCATAAAACTGAGTAAATTACAGCTGAGCTAGATCACCTTTAGACTCTAACCAGATTTTACGATCTGGCGAGCGCTTTTTCGCAAGTAACATATCCATGAGTGCGACTGTGTCTTCATTATCATCAATGGTTAATTGCACCAAACGGCGGGTATTAGGATCCATTGTGGTTTCTCGCAGTTGCAATGGGTTCATCTCACCTAGACCTTTGAAACGAGTGACTTGCACTTTGCCTTTTTTCTTTTCTGCCACAATTCGGTCTAATATACCGTTTTTTTCATCTTCATCTAAAGCATAAAAAACTTCTTTGCCTAAATCGATACGAAACAGCGGTGGCATTGCAATATACACATGGCCTTTCTCGACCAACACACGATAATGCTTCATAAATAAAGCACATAATAGGGTCGCAATATGCAGACCGTCGGAGTCGGCATCAGCAAGAATACAAATTTTGCCGTAGCGTAACTCTGAAATATCAGCACTGTCTGGATCGCAGCCTATAGCGACTGAGATATCATGTACTTCTTGCGAGGCTAATACCTGTGACGCGTCCACTTCCCAGGTATTTAAAATCTTACCTCTAAGGGGCATAATCGCTTGAAACTCACGATCGCGCGCCTGTTTAGCACTACCACCCGCAGAGTCACCCTCCACTAGAAATAGCTCACCGCGCATTGGGTCTTGGCCACTACAATCAGTTAATTTACCCGGTAAAGCCGGCCCTGAAGTAACTTTTTTACGGGCTACTTTTTTAGCCGCTTTTAAGCGTTTTTGAGCATTGTTAATACAAAGTTCAGCTAATTGTTCAGCTTGCTCGGTATTAGAGTTAAGCCATAGCGAGAAAGCATCACGAACAATACCAGAAACAAAGGCAGAGCTTTGACGGCTTGAAAGCTTCTCTTTAGTTTGACCGGAAAATTGTGGGTCCTGCATTTTGATAGATAAAATAAATGAGGCTTTATCCCAAATATCTTCAGGTGAGAGCTTAATGCCTCGAGGCACCAGATTACGAAACTCGCAGAACTCGCGCATCGACTCCAATAAGCCTTGTCTGAAACCATTAACGTGAGTCCCGCCAAGTGGCGTAGGGATCAAGTTAACGTAACTTTCATACAAACTATCTCCACCTTCAGGTAGCCAAGTAATGGCCCACTCTGCCGCGTCCATTTTACCGGTAAAACTACCAATGAATGGCTCTTCAGGTAACAAGACCGAATCTTTTACCGCTTCTTTTAAGTAATCAGTTAAGCCACTTTCGTAAAACCACTCATGTACTTCACCGTTTTGCTTATTGCTAAACTTAATCCGTAAACCAGGGCAAAGCACAGCTTTAGCCCGCAATAAATAAAGTAGCTTAGTAAGCGAGAAGTTACCTGAGTCAAAATAACTGGCATCTGGCCAAAAATGAACTCGGGTACCGGTATTACGACGACCACAGGTGCCGGTAACACGTAAGTCTTCGACCTTGTCACCATTTTCAAATGCCATATCATACACTTGAGCATCACGACGAACGGTAATTTCAACCCGAGTCGATAAGGCATTCACCACCGAAATACCTACCCCGTGCAAACCACCAGAGAATTGGTAATTTTTATTCGAGAACTTACCACCGGCGTGCAATTTAGTGAGGATCAATTCAACCCCAGGAATACCTTCTTCAGGGTGAATATCCACAGGCATACCACGGCCATCATCAGTCACTTCCAATGAATTATCGGCGTGCAATACTACTTCGATTTTTGAGGCGTGACCGGCGAGCGCTTCATCGACACTGTTGTCGATAACTTCTTGACCTAAATGATTCGGCCTGGTGGTGTCGGTGTACATACCAGGACGGCGTTTAACAGGGTCGAGTCCATTAAGAACCTCGATAGCGTCAGAAGTATATTGATTGCTCATAGTCCACACATTTGGTCAATTATTGGCCCAATATTACAGGCCGAAAAGAATACTTGTTATTTAATTTGTAAAAAATCACATATCTTATCTAGCTGATTTTTGTAGCCAATAAAACTGTGGTCACCGTTGGCCTCTAAATGAAGCTGACAACAATGATATTTCGATAATGCTTGACGATAATCTAACACTTCATCGCCAGTTTGCAAAAAAACTAAAAATCTATCTGGGCGACGAATGACTTCAGTATTATATTCAGCAACATCAAGTTTATGTTGCGGTAATACTTGGTAATGTTCATCGGTATAGGGGTTATATTGCGGCCCTAAAAACCCATCAAACAATTCAAAGGGTTTTACTGCAGGGTTTATCAACACTGCTTTACCGCCATATTGTTCAGCTAAATAGCTAGCAAAGTACCCACCTAAAGACGATCCAATGTAGGTTAACGGTTCACCTTCGGCTTTCGCTTGTTCCACAATACCACATAACAAGGTCATCGCCGCTTTAGGTGATGAAGGAAGTTGAGGTTGGTGAAAAGGGTAATCCGGAAAACGTTGTTTTATATAGTCAGCCGTTTCCTTGGCTTTATCTGAAAGAGGTGAACTATTAAATCCATGTATATAGAGCAGCATATTTCCTCTCGCTAAGGTGATATTGAAATTCCAACAGCAGAATGAATATCAAGTTAACCAATAACGAAAAAACGTCTAATAACCGCTCGCATCATTATCTGGAGAGAAGTTTTCGCCAGGCACCCGATAAACATTAGTATGAATGCTACCATTGCTAGCTAGCTCCAGCAAACGATAGCCGGGTTGAAGTCCATCTAGGGCAAAATAAGAAGATTTTGGCTTAAATTGTATACAAGTTGACGGGGTCGCCATTAAGTGAATAGCACCATTGGCGCCTTGATGTTCACTATCAATAGCTTGATGCACATGGCCCCATAGCGCGGCTTTCACTTGAGGGTATTCCCCCATGCGCTGTAAAAAGTTATCGCCATTAATCATGCAATGCTGATCAAGCCAGCTGCACTGCACTAAAATGGGATTATGGTGCATAACCAGTAACACGTGTTTCTCAGGATCAGCTTTGATAGCAGCATCAATCAATTTAAATTGATCTTCAGCCATAAAGCCACCCGGTTTACCACGCACTGTTGAGTCCAACATCAATATTTGCCAGTTACCAATGATAATGCGCTGCTGACCAAACAATTGTTTGCCCTGCATATGCAAGCTCATCAAGCGTGGGTCATCATGATTACCCGGTAAATAATGACAAGGCATATCGAGTTTTGTAACTGCATTTGAAAAATGCTGGTATGACTGAGGAGAGTAGTCTTGGCTGATATCGCCAGAGGCCAACATGATGTCAGCTTGCTGATCTGATGCTAAAAAAGTGTCTAGTACCGCCTGAAAACTGGCAGCCGTATTCACCCCTAAAAGCTGCGCTTCTGGATCGGCAAATAGATGAGGATCAGTGACTTGAATCAGCCTGACGACATCCGTTTCAGCGATGGGGTAACTCACTGGCTCTTTTAGCACTAATTAATCCTAGACATAAATTAATTCAATGTAGCAGAACTATGTCGAACATAGATGCTGGGGACGGCATCCAATCTTAAGTAGCTCTTCCAAAAATGCATTAACTTGATATTTCTCATCCGTTTGATGCATATGTACATTTGGATAATCATACACTGCTTTTAATCGATAAATCTGTTGACTAGTTAACACTTCTGCTAATTGAGCATCATGATAGACTCGCACACATGCTTTAGGTGTGGTAAGGAAATCTCCCAAAGGAAAATGCCGCTTTATTTCAATTAGTTGTGTATATTTAGTATTTTCAATAATCGTGATATCTAGTAGCCCAAATTGGCCTTTAACAGTCCAAGGCTCATTAATTTCACCATCTTCAGGTAACCATTTCAAAATCAGCGCATAATTACGGCCGCACAATGCTAAAAAAGCACTCACGTTTGGCTGGTACTTATTTTTGGTTACTTGCTGACTCAATTCAAACCTCTTTAATTAGCTTTACATTACGCTTAAATATTGATGATAAGCCGCTTAGCCAGTGTGCTGATTGAACGGCTATGAGGTCACTTTATCTAAGTTTAATGCCAACCATTGTAGACCAATCACGGTAGAGGCATTATCAATACGACCATTGTTGACCATGTCCATGGCGACATCAAAATCGACCACATGCACTTTTATATCTTCATGCTCATATTCAAGGCCGTGTATGCCTTGGGCTTTACTGGCATCAACTTTAGCCCAGTAAAAATAAAATCGTTCAGATGAACCACCTGGTGTCGCCAGAAAGCTATTAACGAAATGCATTTCAGTCGCACTAAGCCCTGTCTCTTCCATTAACTCTCGATGGGCAACCTCTTCGGCCACCTCGTCAGTGGCGATCATACCTGCAACCAATTCAAGTAGCCAAACAGAATTGGTGGTCCCTATTGCAGGTAAGCGTATTTGCTCGATAAGGACGACTTGATGAGTGACTGGATCATAGGGCAGTACCACAACCGCATTACCCCTTTCAAATACTTCACGAGAGACAACCTCACTCCAACCACCGTCAAAAAGTTTATGCTTAAATTGATATTCATCCACTTGAAAAAAGCCTTTAAAAACGGTTTTAGTGTCAATGATTTCAACATCTGTTTCAGCGTTAAACTGTGCAAGTATTTCATTATTTTTCATATTTTTTTCTTACAATTTGTAAGCCCTTTAAAATATTTCATACACTATTATACGGTGGTTATATTTAAGCAGGGGATTTTAATAAAGTCTGTTACAACTTGAAAGTTGATATTTGCCTTAGAAATGATAACCTTTTTCACGATATACAGCAGAGTCTGTTGATCTTTCATGGTTATTTTTGCAACAACAGCTAAAATCTATCTAGGTAATTGAGCAATAAATGTAACATTGGCATTTTTCATACCAATTAATGCATTATCCGTAGCAATAAATGCTACTGAAACACTGTAAAATTTAAGCTAGAAAGATGAACAGATCCTCGCTGCATAGCGACAACTCAGGATTTTAAGCAAGTGCGATAGTACTAAATGATGCTTACTTAATAATGAGTACCGTAAACACCAAAATTATTTTTCCTCCATTGATGGAGATATTGTCTAAAAGGGCAGCAAATGAAATTTAAAATTAGTTCAATATACGCAGCGCTAACATTAGCAGTTGCTGCACCTGCGGCAAATGCTGACGATTTACTGCAAATTTATCAACAAGCACTTACCAGTGACACCGTAGTACTGCAAGCACAAGCTCAGCGCGATGCATTATACGAAAGCATTGAAGAAAACCGTGCGCCTTTACTGCCGACTATTAGTGCCAACGTGGGTTACTCAAAGGCATGGAATAAAGAAGATGGTCAGGACACCAACAAGCCAGATGGCTTTACTGGTGGTATCAGCTTAAACCAAGTTATTTATGATCACAGCGCTTGGGTCGGTTTAGATTTAGCTGAAATGGCAGCATCACAAGCTGACTCAGCTTATGCATCAACGTTACAATCATTAATTATCCGTGTAACTGATGCATACTTTGCTGTATTAACCGCAAAAGATAACTTTGAGTTCCAAGGTGCTGAAAAACGTGCGATTGAGCGTCAATTGGAGCAAACTAAGCAACGTTTTGCAGTAGGTCTTACCGCGATTACCGACGTTCATGAAGCTCAAGCGCAATATGATTTAGCCTCAGCCACTGAGATTTTGGCCGAAAATACCTTAGCAAACAGTTACGAAGCATTACGTGAAATCACAGGTATAGATCACAAGTCAATTAACATTCTAGATACGACCCGCTTTTCTGCTGGCGCAACCTCGCCAACAACCTCAGCTGAATGGTTAAAAATTGCAGAAACCAACAGTATTGATTTAATGACCCAACGTATTGGCCGTGATATTGCCAGTGAAACCATTAGCCTTTTTAAAGCTGGCCATATGCCATCATTAAACTTGGGCGCTGGTTACACTAAAGGCTTTGATCAAAACCCAGGTCTTGATTACGACAATGCCAACATTGGCATTACCTTAAGCGTACCGATTTTTGAAGGCTTTAAAGTTTCGTCACAAGTAAAGCAAGCTCAATATCAATATGTTGAAGCCAGTGAACTGCTTGAGCAAACTCACCGTAGTGTGGTTAAAAATGTACGCAATAACTTTAACAATGTCGGCGCGTCAATCAGCTCTATCCGCGCTTACGAGCAATCTGTTATATCTTCTGAAAGTGCTTTAAAAGCCACTCAAGCAGGTTTTGAAGTGGGCACGCGTACCATTGTTGATGTATTAAACCGTACTCGTGATTTATACGATTCAAAGCGTCAACTGTCTGATGCTCGTTACGGCTATATCACTTCAATCCTTGCTCTTAAACAAGCAGCCGGTACTTTAAACGAAGACGATATCATCTCAATTAACAATGGCCTTATTTCAGAATAACCTTTGTTACTGAGTAAGCCCTATTGCTGATGCCTTATTCAGGCAACAAAAAAACCGCCAAATGGCGGTTTTTTATTGGGCATTTATAACGCTTATTCAGTCTTTAGAATGTCAGTTCAACACCGGCAAAGGCACCTTTAAACGACATATTCTGAGTTGTGCGAGAAAAATCATCAACATCAAATTTGAACTCGCGGTAACCCACTCGGATTGCCGTGTCTAAAGCAACACCATCAAATTTCCAACCTAAACCAGCGTTGTAGTCATAAACATTTGACTCATCAATGCCTAGCATAACGTCAGCAAATGCATATAAACCCAGCCCTGGCACACCGACTTCAGCACTACCGTAAAGCATAACAATACCGCTATCAACATCGACTTCTTCAGGGTGACCAGCATCTTGGACACGTAAAGAACCATGCATTTGCTTATAAGCCGCACCTAAATCTAATGCCACTAAGTCATTATCTAAAATTTCGTAATAAAGTACGAAATCAGTATTGCTTAAGTCATTATATGCCGTGGTCGCGCCATTAAAATCATGACCATTAAAGGCAAAGTTTGAATCAGTTTGCTTGCCTTTACCTTCTAAACGATTTTCACGAATTTTAACGTTAGGCACTAACGGAATTGGGTGCTCAAAAGCAATCCATACACTGCCCTGTGCATCAGAGTCATAGTTATAAGTTTGCCCTACACCATCGTCACTATTGAATGAGCCGCTGGTGTCAGCTTGCCAATAATCACCACCGACTTTAAAACCAAGTACAGTTGCAGCTTGCGCTGAAGAGATGCTTAATAAACCCAATAAACTGGTGGCAAGAAGTGTCTTTTTCATCATTATCCCTGAGAGAGTAAGTTAGTTAAATCGATTACCGCAGCATTCGCGCGGGAAATATAGTTAGCCATGACTAATGAATGGTTGGCGACTAAACCAAAACCATCTCCGTTCAGCACCATTGGGCTCCAAACAGTTTGCTGAGTGGCTTCAAGTTCACGAATAATTTGTCGTAAACTCACCTCAGCATTTTTCTTTTCCAGTACATCTGCAAAATCAACTTCAATTGCCTTCATGAAATTAAGCAAAGCCCAAGCACTGCCTCGGCTTTCATAAAGCACATCATCAATTTTCCACCAGCTGGTTTTAATTTCTGAACTGGCGAGCGATGGCGTTGATTGCCTTGCAGTAGAATCACCGGCTAAATCAGTATTTAAACGCTCTTGACCAACACTGGCAGACAGCCGTTGTGAGATACTGCCTAAACGTTTTTGCACTTCTTTAAGCCATTCATTGAGGTTGTCTGCGCGAGCGTAAAACTGGGCATTACTGTTTTCGGTATCACTGATTTTAGCGCGGTAAAGTTTCAGTAATTTTATCGCTTCACGGTACTCGCCTTCAGCGCTAGGCACCAACCAACTGGTATGCTCAATATTAAGTTTTGAATGCGCAGCCAGTAAATCGCTATCTGCTGTCGATTGAGATTGTGAGCGACTAAACTCTTTACGCATAATCAGCGCTAAATCGCGAGACTGCTCTAATGCACCAAACTCAAATGCTGGCATATTATCCATCATCACTGATGGCGGCATAATATCGTTGGAAAGCCAGCCACCTGGTTTGTCCAATAAGCTTTCGAGAGTGTCTATCAGTGAAGAAGTTGTCGCGTAGCCAATAACGTGCTCGCCACGTTCATTTTGTAGCGTTTCGGGCTCTAGGATGTCTGGCTCAATGCTCCACCAAACCGCAATGACATAGCCGATTAATAGAATAATCCCTATGACACTAAAAATTTTTTTCCTTGTGATTTGCATCAATACAACTCCTTAATGATGATGGTGATGATGGCTTTCTTGCTGATCAGTACTCGCCTTTTTATCAACCATTAATTCAATATTTAACTGCTGACCATCAGCAAAAGTTAATGTTAATGGTACTTTATCACCGACGGTTAACGGCTTAACCAGTGACAACAGCATGATGTGATCACCCGATGGTTGCAATGTTAAGCTGCCATGTGATTCTATATCAAACCCTTCAACTTGGCGCATTTTCACAATGCCATTTTCTTCAATTAGGGTATGTAATTGGGCTTCTTTTGCCACTGGTGTAGTCACAGAGACTAATGTAGCAGTGTTATCTGAATGGTTCATTAAAGTAAGATAAGCTGCGGTGTTGGGCACACTTGCAGGCATGGCTCTAACATGGCCTTCTGAAAGCATAATGCCCGCAGTGGCCGAAATAGAAAATGTGGTTAAAACTAAAAAACTAAACAGCTGTTTGAATATCGCTTTCAATGTCTTAAACTCCATGTACACCCTAGTCGCTTCCCGAAGGAAAACAGCCTATGAGTCAGATTCAGATAAAGGATGATCAAGGCGTACGTATTATCAGTTTCAATCGTCCTGAAAAACGAAATGCCTTTAATCTTAAAATGTACCAACAGCTTACAGAATACCTGATCCAAGGTGAGCACGACAATGCAATTCGCGCCTTTATGTTACGAGGCGAAGGCAATTGTTTCACATCGGGTAATGATATTAGCGATTTCCTCAACAGCGGCGAGTTAAATGAAACCCATCCCACAGTGCAATTTTTGCATTGTATCCTTGAGATAAAAAAGCCATTGATAGCCGCAATATCTGGCGCAGCTGTGGGCATTGGTACCACTTTATTACTGCATTGCGATTTGGTTTATGCCGATAACAGCGCTACATTTCAGCTACCTTTTGTCAATCTCGCCTTGGTACCAGAAGCAGCATCAAGCTTGTTACTTCCGCTCATTGTCGGGCAGCAAAAAGCGGCTGAACTTATCTTATTAGGTGAAAGCTTTACTGCCAGCACCGCAAAAGAATTAAATATTATCAACCAAGTGGTTGAGCAATCACAATTAGATGATTTTGTATTATCACAAGCAAAGAAATTAGCAGCTCAGCCACCGTTGGCGCTGCAGGCATCTAAACAGTTATTAAGGCATAACCAAGCTGAAGTGAAACAACAAATGCTTAAAGAGTTAGTGTTGTTTAGTGAAAGACTAAAAAGTGATGAGGCCAAAGCTCGGTTCCAAGCTTTTTTAACGAAGTAGTCTCTGGTTTAAGCATTGATATCATTTACGCTGGGATAAACCAGTAAAATAGTCATTTAACACTGAAGTATGAATGATAATGCTGAACTAATCTTGAACGACAGCAGCGTTCATACTTCAGTTTAATATCTGGATTTTTTCTGGGTCATAATAATGGCAGTCACAAAGTAACCAATGAGTCCGATGCTAGGGCTCATTAAAATTGCCACTAGGGTTAACACTCGGGTCCACAATACTGACCAGCCAAATTGTTTTGCTAATCCGTGTGATGCGCCACATATCAAACTGTCATCGGTTGTTAACCATTTTTCTAAGTCTGTTAAGTTCATTTTTGTTCTCCTGCGATCTCCATTGAAGCCAGTTCAGCAGACATTGCCTTGACGCTATTAAATTGGTACCACTGCAACCCACATATCATTATCGAGCATGCGATAAAGCTAAAAACAGGAAGCAGTAGTAAAGAAGTTAATGGATCAGCTAAATGAAATATCATCATTAAATCCATAAATCAGTCCTCATTGCTTGCTAAAGCAGTGTCTGATTGTGTTGCTATTACATCGTCAGTCATTTCAAGCGAGCTGTTTAACTCAAAAACTTGTTCAGCAATTTGGCTATGTAAGCTCAAGCTAATTTCTTGTCTCGCAGTTTGTAGCATTTCAGTGGTTGCATCAGTCAAACGAGCTTCTAATACCTCTACCATGTCAGCACTATTAAGTTCATTTGCTTGAGCACCAATACTTGCGGTGGCGATAACAGCAATTAATGCCAGTTTCTTAAACATGCGATTGCTTGTTATAGATGATGAACTAACCACTGAATTTTCATTTGATATTGAGTTAAACATGATGTTTTCCTTTCCTAATGTTGGGTACACCATGGTTATTACAAGCTACGTGCCAAGTTTTAAAAAACAATATAAACGACTGATTAATAGTAGTTATATTAACTTTAAACAAAAACAGGCTCACAACAGCCACTGAACAATAATCAAACAATTAGTCATTTTCACCATCCTGATAGTGAATTTAGCTAATACTTAATTAGCTAAGCTACAGGCATAAAAAAAGCGCCTCAATGAGACGCTATTTTTAACGAATAAAGACTTAATCATTACTCATGTTATTAGGGTAGAAAGTCACATCAGCAGGCGGCCTACTTTGATGCATTTTCTCAACCGCATCCCAAATAACCTCAACACCCGCACCCGGCTTATGAGCGTTTTCACTAAGATATCTACGCCAGCCCCTTGAGCCAGGTAGGCCTTGAAATAAGCCAATCATGTGACGAGTGATGTGGTTTAAACGCCCGCCTGACTGTATATGCTGCTCAATGTAGGGCACCATTTGTTCAATCACTTGCTCACGAGTTAACACAGCTTTGTCGTCACCGTAAATACGTTGATCCACTTCAGCTAATATATAAGGGTTTTGGTACGCTTCACGGCCGATCATCACCCCATCTAATTGCTGTAAATGCACCAATGAATCTTCAATGGTTTTAACGCCGCCATTAATACTGATATTTAAATCGGCATAATCCCGCTTTAATTGATACACCCGCTCATAGTTAAGCTCTGGAATTTCACGATTTTCTTTTGGGCTTAACCCTTGTAACCACGCTTTTCTGGCATGGACAATAAAAGTATCGCAACCAATAGCTTTAACCGTATCAACAAATTCGGTGAGAAATTCATAACTGTCTTGCTCATCGATACCAATACGGGTTTTAACCGTCACAGGGATATCAGCAACTTGCTTCATGGCATCAACACATTCTGCAACTAACTTAGGCTCAGCCATCAAACAAGCGCCAAACCGTCCGCTTTGGACTCTATCTGATGGACAACCCACATTTAAATTGATTTCATCATAACCGCGCTCAAAAGCCAGTTTGGCACAGGTGGCTAAATCTTTAGGGTTAGACCCACCAAGCTGCAAAGCAAGCGGATGCTCTTCTTGGTTATAAGCTAAGTAATCAGCCTGACCATGAATGATCGCCCCTGTCGTCACCATTTCGGTATAAAGCACAGTATGTGCAGACATCAGGCGCGCAAAGTAACGGTAATGCCTATCGGTCCAATCAAGCATTGGAGCGATTGAAAGTGAGCGGTTGAGTGTTGTTAGAGCCAAAATGGTACCTTATCGAAGAAAATCAACGATTAATAAAATATGATGCTTACTAAAAAACGAACTAGTGATTATATCATTAACAAACGGCTAATTAATATCAGCAGCCACTAATTTCATCACCAAGAAACTAAAATGCTTGATTAACCATAACCCAAAACTGACTTTCATCACCGCCAGTAACAAAGTCGGTTCTTATCACTATACCTTCAACTTCAAAACGTATGCCTGCGCCGTAGTTAGTTTTCATATCATCATGCAGTTCAGTTAAAGTAAATTCATCAGCCACATTGCCAGCTTCGGCAAATAATACCCACTGCCACCAAGGAATGTTATATAGATTAAACACCGGCAGTGATTGTAGTGGCTGCCATTGAGGTGTGACTCGATACTCTAGGGCATAATTGACTGCGCTGCGGCCAGTAAACTGCTTTGAAGAGTAACCGCGCAAACGATCAAAGCCACCTAATGACACCCCAGCAAAACTAGGAGGCTGCTGAAATTGCTGTTGTTTATAATCTTGCTCCCAACTTGGGGTATCCGCTAAGTAGAAATTAATCCCGAGCACTTGTTGCTCAAACCAACTGTTACTCCCAAAAGACATAAATGCGCTTTGTTCAAATTCCCACATCAACCAGCTTGGATCATCATCGACACTAAAGCCTTTGGTGATGGTTAGATTTGTTTGACCACCCTCGGTGCTATTTAGTTTGGCATCGCGGTTATCCCAATTAAAAGCAAGCTCAACACCACGGGCTTCGTCGGCTAAATAGGCTAATGCTTCAAGCTCTCGATACTTGCTAAACGGGGTTAAGCTGATAGAGCTAACACCTGACTCTAATGGGTTCCAGCTAATTGGTGTGGTGTTTTCCCCAAGCGCGTTTGCAGCGCCATGCTTACCTCTGGCGATGGGTAATACATATTCCATGGTCAGTTTGTTAAAGCCTTCATCCCCGACACTAATGACTCGACTGATGTCATTGGCTTTTGGCTCGTATAGGTCACTATTGGGCAAGTAATATATCCCTTGCTCGTAATGACCACGAAACAATTCGGCACTAAATAACCATTGATCAAGCTCTGGCAATTGATAATGATAAAAACCTGCATAACTTAGCCAACTGTCATTGGCAGAGTATAAGCCAATGCCTAATGCTACGGCTTGCGGTTGACCGGCATGCTTAAGGACACCTGCTGCGCCGAATGTGGTGCTCAAGGTCTCAGTTGAAAAGACAATTGGCACTGCGACAAATTCTGGAGACAGTGCTTTTTCAGAGGGCGTTACCGCAGACGGCTTTTCAGCAGTATTTTGTTGCTGTGACTGTGGGTTTATCTCAGAAATAAGCTCAGTCTCTACAACCACTTCTGTATCAGGGCGATGACTCGTTGTGGTTTTACTGGCAGTCACATACTCTGGATCATTTGAAATTACGGAGTGAATAGCTTCAGACTGGGCGACACTGTCGATACTAAAAAACACGCAATAAATCATAACGACTGATTTATACAACTGCACTTAATACTTCCTATCTATGACTAATTTAAGATTCAAGCTCTAGGCTATAAACCATTAATTAAATTGAGATTAATCTTGTAAATCAACCACGACTCTTGGGGTGAGTTTAGTTACTAACTCATAAGCAATGGTGCCAATGTGCTCTGCCACTTCTTCTACAGCAAGCCCTTTACCCCACAGCTGCACTGAATCCCCGACCTTATCAGTTGCATCAAGCCCCAAATCAACGGTCAGCATGTCCATAGAGACTCGACCAACAATGGGCACTCTGCGGCCATTAAGCAACACGGGGGTACCTTCAGGGGCATTGCGCGGATAACCATCGCCATAACCTATGGCAACCACGCCTAGACGAGTATCTTGTTTTGCAGTCCAATAAGCGCCATAGCCAACACTTTGTCCGGCTTTATGCTCACGTACCGCAATAAGGTTTGACACTAACTCCATTGCGGGAACTAGCCCATGATGAACACCTTTATCACCCAGTACAGGCGATACCCCATAGAGTGCGATACCTGGTCTTATCCAGTCACACTGGCTTTGAGGCCAAAATAACGTAGCGGCAGAATTAGCTAACGTTCGATCGCCAGGTAAATCGTTAATCAACTGCTGAAAAGCATCAATTTGCACTTGGGTTAAGGGGTTATCAGGCTCATCGGCACAAGCAAAATGGGTCATTAAATGAATAGGTTTGGCAACTTGTGGGCAAGCCATTAAGCGTTGATAAACAGCCTTGAATTGTTCAATACCAAAGCCTAAACGATGCATGCCTGTATCAATTTTAAGCCAGACGGTAATGGGCGCAGTAAGTGTCGATTGCTCTAACATCACCAATTGCGACTCATGATGCACCACGGTATCAATTTTATGCTCAACTAATGTGGGTAAGTCAGATTGACGAAAACAACCTTCAAGCAACAGTAGCTTAGCGTTAACACCGCCTTGGCGTAATTCAAGCGCTTCTTCAAGTCGCGCCAGTCCAAATCCATCGGCGCAGTCAATACAGTCAGCGACAGACTCGGCCACGTTGAGCAAGCCATGCCCATAACCATTGGCTTTAACCACAGCCATGACTTTACTGTTGGGCGCAATTTCACGCAGCCTTGCAAGGTTAGCTTGCAAAGCTTTACGACTAATTTCAGCACGGGGAAATGGTTTCAAATAACTAACCTTACTGATTGCTTCATTCAAATAATTGAGCAACACAAGACTAAAAAATGAGCCTCTGCGTTAAAACAGAGGCTTTTCGGTACGACTAACGCAAAGACTAAATACCTATCTGATGAGATTAATCTTCATCAAAGACTTGTGCGCCAGAATAATTATCAAAACGCGAGAACTGGCCTTGGAACGCCAGCGGCACGCGGCCAATCGGGCCGTTACGTTGTTTACCAATAATGATTTCAGCGACACCTTTTTGTTCTGAATCATCGTTATACACTTCATCACGATAAATAAACATGATCAAATCCGCATCTTGCTCAATTGAACCTGATTCACGTAAGTCAGAGTTAACTGGGCGCTTATCAGCACGTTGCTCCAACGAGCGGTTAAGCTGTGATAACGCAATGACCGGGATCTCTAGTTCTTTGGCTAAGGATTTAAGTGAGCGCGAGATTTCTGCAATTTCTAAGGTACGGTTATCTTTTAATGAAGGCACCTGCATTAACTGCAAGTAATCAATCATGATCATTGATAAACCGCCATACTCACGCGCAATACGACGGGCACGACTTCGCACTTCTGTCGGCGTTAAGCCTGAACCGTCATCGATATACATTTTGCCTTGCTCAAGCATAATCCCCATGGTTGAAGAAACACGCGCCCAATCTTCATCATCTAACTGACCGGTACGAATTTTAGTTTGATCAACCCGGCCAAGTGATGCCAGCATACGCATCATAATTTGTTCTGATGGCATCTCTAAACTGAAAATAAGCACAGGTTTATCTTCATTCATGGCTGCTTGTTCACACAAGTTCATCGCAAAGGTGGTTTTACCCATTGAAGGACGTGCCGCCACAATAACAAGGTCACCCGATTGGAAGCCGGCGGTCATTTTATCAAGATCGGTAAAACCACTTGATACACCGGTCACACCGTTATGGGGGTTATTGTATAACTGCTCAATTTTGTCGACGGTTTTTTCAAGGATCGATTTAATCCCTTCAGGGCCTTCGTTGGCATTAGCACGCGACTCAGCAATTTTAAAAACTTTAGTTTCCGCTAAATCCAGTAAATCACTGGAGTTACGACCCTCAGGGTTATAGCCTGCATCAGCAATTTCATGGGCAACACCAATCATGTCACGTACAACAGCTCGTTCACGTACAATATCGGCATAAGATAAAATATTACCCGCACTCGGGGTGTTTTTGGCAATTTCACCTAAGTAAGCAAAGCCGCCAGCGTCTTCAAGTTGATCTTCAACTTCCAGGCGCTCTGATACGGTGATCAAATCAATCGGGTGACTGCTTTCAACCAAACGGCTCATCGCAGCGTAAATCATCCGATGGGAGCGAGAATAAAAATCTTCGGGCACAAGCGCTTCAGCCACTCTATCCCAGGCCTCAGCATCAAGCATCAACCCACCAAGAACCGATTGCTCAGCTTCAATTGAATGCGGCGGTAATTTCAGCGCATCAACTTGAGCATCTTTGAACCTTTCTCTGGCTTTAAAAGGACCTTTCTGTGACATTAAAACTCCCAATTCCCAACCTGTTTGTAAATATGGTATAACACCGAGGTCATGCAAACATGTAGTACAATGATATCGCGTAACATTTATCCCAACACGGATAAACAATCAGTATAAATAACAACAATAAATAATAAAAAATAAGGAAAGAACATGCGTTATGCACTCGTTGCAGCCCTTGTGCTGTCTTCTGGATTTGCCTATGCCGATGAAGGTCAGTGGCAACCCTATCAAATGCCTTCTATTGCAGATAAATTAGCACAACGCGGCATCGATATTCCTGCTAAACAGCTTGCAGATTTAACCCAGTATCCAATGAATGCGGTTGTGGGTCTGGGCTATTGTACCGCCAGTTTTGTCTCTCCCCAAGGCTTAGTTGTGACCAATCACCATTGTGCCTATCGAGCCATCCAATATAACAGCAAAACTGAACATAATTACTTAGCAGACGGCTTTCTAGCTAATACTAAAAAAGAGGAGCCATCAGCAGGCCCTAATGAGCGATTATACATCACTGAGAAGGTAACGGATGTCACTTCTCAAGTGAATGCGAATTTAAGTCGCGATCCTCTTAGCCGTTATGAAGATATCCAATCAAACCGTAAAGCATTAATCAAAGACTGCGAAACCGACGAAAACTACCGTTGTTCAGTCAGCAGCTTTCATAATGGACTTGAGTATTACTTAATTAAACAACTCATTATTCGTGATGTCAGACTAGTATACGCACCACCTGAAAGCGTAGGGGCTTTTGGCGGCGATATTGATAACTATGAATACCCACGCCACTCGGGCGATTTTACCTTCTTACGTGCCTATGTGGGCAAAGACGGTCAGCCGGCAAGTTATGCCGAAGACAATGTGCCTTATCAGCCAAAAAGTTATCTTAAAATAAATGCTGATGGCGTTAAAGCCGGAGATGGCGTGTTTGCCGCAGGCTATCCGGGAGCGACCAGTCGTTACCGCCTAACCAGCGAGTTAGAGTTTGCCAGTGATTGGATGTATCCAACCTACGCTAAGCGCTATCAACTGCAAATCGACACCATTAATCAAATGGCTGCCGACAATAACGCCATTGCGATTAAATACGCCGGTAACCTTGCCTCCATGGCAAACAGAATGAAAAAACTGAACGGGTTACTCGATGGTTTTAAAGCCACAGATATTGTCGGTATCAAACAATCACGTGAAGATAACTTCTTAGCTTGGCTTAAAAAAGACGCCAATGCTAACCATCAATTGATTGGTGAATTAGAAGCATTACTGGCTGAGCAAAATAACCTCATTCAAACTGACTATTATTTTAATAATGCCCAATCAAGTGCAATACTTGCCGCAGCTAAAAAGCTCTATCGTTTAGCCAAAGAAAAACAACTGCCCGATGCAGAGCGTGAGCAAGGGTTTCAGCAGCGTGATATGAAAATGTTTGCCGCCAACTTAAAACGCCTTGATAGAAGTTTTGATGCCAGTGTCGATAAAACCTTGTGGCTACAAGACTTGAACGCTTACATGGGGCAAAATCAGCGCGTTGAAATTCTTGATAACGCACTGAATAAGATCTCTGATGCTGAGGCATTATCAGCAAAATTAGATGCCTATTACGCCTTAACCACTTTAATGGATAAAGAGCAGCGTTTAGCTTGGATGGACAAAGACGCCCAAGCCTTTGAAACCAGCTCAGATCCGTTTATTCGCTTAGCGGTAGCGCTGCACGACACCAACATGGCACAGGAAAAAGCCGAAAACACTTTAAAAGGTAAGTTATCAACCGCTCGCCCTGAATACATGAAAGCCATCATCAGCTATTACAAAGCCAATGACTGGCCTGTGTATCCAGATGCCAATCGCACCTTACGGATCACCTACGGCATGGTCGATGGTTATCAGTCTGCAGATGCACTCTATAAGCAGCCTTTTACCCGTCTCGAAGGCATAGTGGCTAAACATACTGGCGAAGATCCATATAACGCGCCACAAAAGCTATTAACGGCAATTAAAGCCAATGATAACGGTGAGCACTCTGTCGCATCGGTTTATCAAGATCCACGCTCATGGATTTGTCGTTTATTCTCTTGTTTAGATACGCCAGAAGAATTTAACTCAGTGCCGGTTAACTTCTTATCCAGTGTTGACACTACAGGTGGTAACTCAGGTTCACCGGTATTTAACGGTAAAGGTGAGTTAGTAGGTTTGAACTTTGATTCAACTTACGAGGCGATTACTAAAGATTGGTTCTTTAACCCAACGATAACCCGTGCAGTACACGTAGACTTTCGTTACATCCTATGGATGATGGATAAAGTTGATCACGCCCAAAACTTGATTGATGAGTTAGAGCTAGTAAGAAATTAGAGTATCACGCCCCAACTTGTGCAAACGAGCTTGGGGTGACCCTGACCACTCTCATTACAGGTAAAGCTGAAGCCTTAAAAGCCTAAAATTAAGACATAAAAAAACACCGCCAATTGGCGGTGTTTTTATTTAAATCAATGAGCTATTAATCTTCTGCAACAACAGAGATTTTAACTACTGATTTAACTTCAGTATGAAGTTGAACTTCAACTTCAAAGTCACCTAGGTTGCGTAAAGCACCTAAAGGTAGACGTACTTCAGCTTTAGCTAGCTCAACGCCTGCTGCAGTAACTGCATCAGCGATGTCGCGGTTGCCCACTGAACCGAATAATTTACCTTCGTCACCAGCTTTAGAAGCGATAACAACTGACTCTAATGCAGCAAGCTTTTCAGCGCGAGCAGTACAAACACTTAATTCAGCAGCTAATTTAGCTTCTAATTCAGCGCGACGTGCTTCGAAAACTTTAACGTTTTCGTCATTAGCGATAACAGCTTTGCCTTGTGGCAAAAGGAAGTTACGAGCATAACCAGCTTTAACAGCAACTTGGTCACCTAAGTTGCCTAGGTTAGCGATTTTATCAAGCAGAATAACGTTCATTATCTAATTCCTCTGATTTAAATACTGCGATTACTGATGTAAATCAGTGTAAGGCAGTAGAGAAAGATAACGAGCACGCTTAATCGCGCGAGCTAGTTGGCGTTGATATTTAGCACTAGTACCAGTAATACGGCTAGGAACAATCTTACCGCTTTCAGTTACGTAGTTTTTTAAAGTAACGATATCTTTGTAATCAATTTCTGCAACACCTTCAGAGGTGAAACGACAGAACTTGCGACGACGGAAATAACGTGCCATGTTGACAGTCTCCTAAGTTTTCAATTCGACATTTTCGGCATGCAAAACCAATTTATTTTGGCCATTTCGCCCTTGTTGTAAAGAGATAAACCCTTCAACTTGGACCTGCACACCTGCTTTTAATTCTTCTGTTACGCTGTTAAAGCGCTTACCACTTAATATGACTTGGATCAGACAATAAACATTTCTCAACATTTGATCGTCATACCGCTGTGTTTTGTGTTCTAGCGTAATCACCTTATGGGGAATGCCGCTGGGACTATCAAAACGCTTTGAACGAGTTATCGTTCCGGTCAACACTAAGTGATTAATCACAGACTAATTATTCAGCAGTTTCTTCAGCGCTTGCTTCAACTTCTTTTTCAGCAGCTGGTGCAGCAGTAGGAGCACGACGTGAATCACGCTCATCTTTTGCTTTAGCCATTGGAGAAGCTTCAGTAACAGCAGTTTTAGTGCGCATTACCATGTTACGCAGAACAGCGTCATTGAAACGGAAAGCTGTTTCTAACTCTTCGATAGACTCTGCAGTTGCTTCTACGTTCATAAGAACATAGTGAGCTTTATGTAGGTCTTGAATTGGGTAAGCCAATTGACGACGACCCCAATCTTCTAAACGGCTGATAGTACCGTTAGCATCAGTGATTACACTGCTGTAACGCTCGATCATACCTGGGACTTGTTCACTTTGATCTGGGTGAACCATAAATACGATTTCATAATGACGCATTTATTGCTCCTTACGGTTAATTAGCCTCACGTGTGGCTCAGTCAGACCAAGTTGGAGGCAAGGAACGGAATTAAATGACTGATTTAAGCGCGGGATGATACATAAAGCCCGCACAAAACTCAAGCAATACTTGTGTGGTGCATGCTTTATTACCTTTAACTGATTAACTCACTCAAGCAGGCGTTGACAGCAATGACGGTAAATAATGAAAATACCCAGCAAAAAACAATAACCAGCGTGAAATTTAATTTGATATTGAATACACAGATGAAGCCATTGAGCGCTTTGCAGCTACTGCGAATACAGGTATTATGGCGCTTCATCCGTATTTCAGGCGTTCCTAATAACTATATAGAAACAACGTAATGAAAAAAGTCTGCATCTTCATATCTTCTTTACTCACTACGTCTTCAGCGTGGGCACTTGTTCCCCCTGACTATAAAGAGCCACCAAGTGACTTTAAAGCTGAAATTGAAGCGGGTATGCAACTCAATACCGGTAACAACCAGTCGCAGAACTTTAATGGCCGAACTTATTTAAATTATGATACTGAAAAAGCCCGTCAGGAATTTACCTTTAAGGTGTATTACGCCGCAGATAAAGACTCTACCACGGCAGAAAAGTATGATGTATTTGCCCAGTCGAGTTATAAGCTAGAAAGCGGCTATATTTTTGGCCGAGGGGAATTTACTTGGGATGATTTTGGTAGTTATACCAAACTGTCGACGGTTTCTACTGGTTATGGTTTTGATGTGGTCTCAAATTATAACCAAAGCCTGAGTTTAGAAGTTGGTCCCGGTTTTCGTTATGACTTACCCAAAGCAACGGATTCGGACCTAAACCCAGCAGCCAACCAAGACATCATTTTACGTACTGCAGCCAAGTACAATATTAAATTGCAAGAATATACCAGTCTTAATGCCGATTTAACCTCAGAAATTGGTGAAGATAACAATACCTTGACCTTGGATGTCAGTTATAGAAATACCTTTTTACAGGATTGGGCCTTTAAACTCGGGGTGAACGTGAGATACACAGCAGTGGTACCTGAAGACAGTGTAAAAACCGATACCATCACCACATTTAACTTGCTATATACCTTCCAGTAATCCGCACTAATCTAATATTAAGTGATTAGCGTTGGCTTGGTTTCTCAAACCCCAGATAAACAAAAACGGGCCCTAAGGCCCGCTTCAATATCTGCTTAACCGTTCAGTAAATTACTTTACTAAGCGTTGACGCACTGCTTCAAACAAGCAAACACCTGTCGCTACAGACACATTCAAACTCGAAACACTGCCCGCCATTGGAATGGAAACAATTGAATCACAGCTTTCACGGGTTAAACGGCGTAAACCTTTATCTTCTGCGCCCATCGCAATGGCTAAAGGCCCTTTTAAGTCTGCTTGGTATAACTCACAATCCGCTTCACCAGCTGCACCAATAATCCACACCCCTTTTTGCTGAATATGACGCATAGTACGGGCAAGGTTGGTAACTTGGAATAATGGAATCGTTTCAGCCGCGCCGCAAGCAACCTTGCTCACGATTGACGTCAGTCCCACCGAGTTATCTTTTGGTACGATAATCCCTTGTACACCGGCAGCATCGGCATTACGTAAACAAGCACCTAGATTATGTGGGTCAGTGACACCATCAAGAATTAACAAAAATGGTAGGTCTGTCTTTTCTAATAAAGCATCTAAGTCCGCTTCAGCCAAGATTTTAGCAGCTTTAACTCGTGCAACAATACCCTGATGCTGAGTGCTCGATGCTTTGTCATCTAGTACTTTACGACCTGAACTTTGTACAGACACACCAAACTCTGTCGCTTTTTTGATTAATGGTAATAAACGCTCGTCATCACGACCTTGTAATACCCAAACTTCAATGACGCGTTCAGGTGAGTTGCTTAGCAAAGCTTCTACTGCGTGAATGCCAAAAATGATATCTTGTTTTTTCATTTACTTATTTTCTCTTGCGCTTTGCTTTAGTCGATGGTTTTTTAGCAGCCGGTGATGTTACACCAGCCGCTGAACTATTTGCAGCTTTAGCTGCAGGCTTGCGCTTTTTTCCGCCTTTAGTGGCAGATTTTTTCGCTTTGCCCGCTGTGCTTTTACCCGCTTTGCCAGAACGCCCCTTTGCTGACGACTCTGCAGCTGGCTCACCTTTTGCTGATGCGCCCATTTTAGCGCCTTCAAGATTGGCTCTTTCTCTGGCTGTTAATGGCTTCTTATTGGCTTTCTTACGGCTCTTACCGTGATCACCAATCATGATCAGATCGATTTGACGATCATCTAAGTTAACCGCGGCAACTTTGACATTGACCTCGTCACCCACTTGATAAACCTTGCGGGTGTTTTCGCCAATCAAACGCTGACGCATTGGGTCAAACTGATAATAATCGCTGACTAAGCTTGAGATATGCACTAAGCCATCGATATACAAATCCTTTAAACGTACAAACAAACCAAAATTGGTCACTGAAGCAATGACAGCTTCAAATTCATCACCAACATGATCTTGCATGTATTCACATTTGAGCCAGTCGCTGACATCACGTGTGGCTTCATCTGCACGGCGCTCAGTAGTTGAACACTCTTCGCCCAGTTTATCTAGCTCTTCAAGTAGATAATGGTAGCCACCTTCT
The DNA here is from genome assembly GCF_002873135.1 of Shewanella sp. 10N.286.48.A6. Lineage (GTDB taxonomy): Bacteria > Pseudomonadota > Gammaproteobacteria > Enterobacterales > Shewanellaceae > Shewanella. Next base: position 64,636 of record NZ_MCVI01000035.1, on the reverse strand, counting down.
GGGGTCCACTTCTGCTTCATCTCACCTTGCTCTGCCGCTAACAAATAACGGATAACGCGATGTAAGACTAAGTCAGGGTAACGACGAATAGGCGAGGTAAAGTGTGAATACTCTTCTAATGCCAAGCCAAAGTGACCGTCATTATCAGGGGTGTATATCGCTTGTCTCATTGAGCGCAGTAACATTACCTGGATCAATTCAGCATCCGGTCTATCTGCAATTTTCAGCATTAAGTCCTGATAATCTGACGGCGTAGGTTCAGTGCCGCCATTCATTGATAAACCGCGTTCTGCCAGAAACTCTTTGAAGTTTGCCAACTTGGTTTCTGAAGGTGACTCATGCACACGGTATAACACTTCACCTTTATGCTTTTTGACGAACTTAGCTGAAGCGACGTTGGCTAAAATCATACATTCTTCAATGATTTTATGTGCCTGATTACGGCTACGGGGCACAATTGCTTCAATTTTACGTTGCTCGTTAAACACAAACTGGGTTTCAACGGTTTCAAACGCAATCGCCCCACGTTCTGCGCGGCGCTCATTTAAGGTTAAATATAACGACTGTAAACACTGAAGATGCGGGAACAAAGCTTCATGCTCAGGGGCAATCTTGCCACCTTCTAGCATGGCTGCCACTTGCGTGTAAGTAAAACGCGCATGTGAGTGCATCACTGCCGGATAAAACTTATAACCCGATAGTTTACCCGCAGCTGAAATGGTCATCTCAGCCACCATACAAAGGCGATCAACATGGGGATTTAGTGAACACAAACCATTAGAGATTTTCTCTGGTAGCATCGGGATAACTTGCGATGGAAAATACACTGAGTTACCACGGGATCTCGCTTCATCATCTAATGCCGAGTCTGTACGCACATAGTGACTTACATCAGCAATAGCGACCCATAAACGCCAGCCACCGCTAGGTTTAGTTTCGGCATAAACAGCATCGTCAAAATCGCGGGCATCTTCGCCATCAATGGTCACTAAGGGTAAATGTCTTAAATCGACGCGACCTTGTTTATCAGACTCTGGGACTTCATCCGGAATGCGCTTAAGTTTTTTCTCAATAACAGCTGACCATTTGTGAGGCAAATCGTAATTGCGCAGAGCAATTTCAATTTCCATACCTGGCGCCATTGTTTTACCGAGCACTTCGGTCACTTTAGCTGCCGCTTTAACAAATCGTCCAGGACGACGGATTAATTCAAGCACAACAACGTCGCCAGCTCTGGCGCCATTAGCGTCTTCTTTGGCAATCAAGATTTCTTGGGTAATGCGTCTGTCATCGGCAATCACAAATGCCATGCCAGCATCAACATGATAACGGCCGACTAATGGCGCGCTGCGCTGCTGCACTAAACGAACGATACGCGCTTCACGTCGTCCACGGCGATCGGAACCTGCTTTTTGCGCCAACACTTTATCACCGTGAAAATACATCTGCATATCACGATTATTAATAAAGAGATCGTCACCGCCTTCATCAGATTTAAAAAATCCGAAACCATCACGATGGCCGATAATCGTACCGGTAAGCAGATCCATTTTTTCAGGAAGACCATAACTATGGCCACGGGTATAAACCAGTTGCCCATCACGCTCCATGGCGCGCAGCCGTCTTCTTAACGCTTCTAAGTGGTCTTCATCAACCATTTTTAGCGCGGCGGCGATATGTTCTCTGGTGACAGGTGACTTTTGCTCACGCAAATACTCTAGTATGTATTCACGGCTTGGGATTGGGTTTTCGTACTTGTCTTGCTCTCTCTCAAAATGAGGATCGATGATCATTCAATTTCCAAATAATTTACTCCCTCGTGGGAGTCTTAGCGGTTGTGCAGCTGTGGCTGCTGTGCTCGCTCTATTATACTGGCGGGCATTTTAGCGGCTAACATCTGCAATAATGATGTGGCTTTTTTCTGTGTCGCGGCATCATTAAATACGCTGTTATATAACCAATGGTAACCTAATTGATAATCAACAGGGCTACCATAACCTTCGCCGTATAGGCGAACTAACATCAATCTTGCAGGCAGATCGCCATTGGCTGCTGCCGGCATCACATATTGCACTGCTCGATTTTTGTCTTGCACTACCATTTCACCGTGATAGTAATATTCGGCTAGTTTCAGCATCGCCTCAGCGCTACCTTGCTCTGCAGCAGTTTGTAATAACGCCATGCCACGGGAAGCGTGTTTATCTACACACACACCATGGTTGAGCATTTCGGCCCATAAAAACTGATACATGGGCTGCTGGAGTACTTCTGCTCTAGCTTCAATATCTTGCACTAGTTGGCAGTCATCGCGTTTAACTTGCTTTAAATAAACATCATTGCGGATCAATTTAATTAATTGCTCATCACCATAGATATCCACCGCGGTTAATTCAGCAACAGCTAAATTCGGCAGTAAGCACAACACCAACAAACATAAACGCAGCATAACGATTCTCAATGACACTTTAGTTACTCTATGCATCGGCATTATAGCCTATATCTTGAGTATTAACTGCACAAACAATAATATTTAGTGGTTATTTGAATTGCCAAAATGATTTTAAAAAAGCAGTAAAAAGAAGAGAAATTGCGCGGAGTTACAGTTTCAATTTTATCGTCTAAGGTTTGTTAATTCTGCATATTAAAAAGGCCGCTAAATAGCGGCCTTTTTATGTGTTAGTTAAATGGATTAACTAATACGATTGTCTCGTTTCTGTCAGGACCGGTTGATACGATATCAACAGGCGCTTCAAGTAACTCTTCGATACGAGCAATATAATTAAGCGCTGCTTGTGGCAGTTGCTCAATTGAAGTCGCACCAAAGGTAGACTCACTCCAGCCAGGCATAGTTTCGAATACAGGAGTAACCTGTTCGTAACCTTCAGCTGCAAGTGGTGTGACAGTTTCTACAGTTCCATCAGGATACTGGTAACCAACACAGATCTTAACTTCTTCAAGACCGTCAAGAACGTCAAGTTTAGTTAGGCAGAAGCCGCTAACACTGTTGATTTGAACTGCACGGCGCATTGCCACAGCATCTAACCAACCTGGACGACGTTTACGACCAGTAGTTGCACCAAACTCTTGGCCTTTATGACCTAAGTAATCACCGATCTCATTCTCAAGCTCTGTTGGGAAAGGACCTGCACCTACACGTGTAGTGTAAGCTTTCATGATACCTAGAACATAATCTAAGTGACGAGGACCAAAACCAGAACCGGTAGCGACGCCACCTGCTGTAGTGTTTGATGAAGTCACATATGGGTATGTACCATGGTCGATATCAAGTAATGTACCTTGTGCACCTTCAAACAAGATAGGCTCACCCGCTTTACGGGCTGTATCAAGTAATTCAGTAACATCAGTACACATACTCTTAAGATAATCAGCAATTGCTAATGCATCATCAAGGGTAGTTTGATAATCAACTGCGTCACAGTCATAGTATTCAGTCAGCATAAAGTTGTGATATTTCATCACTTCTTTTAATTTAACTGCGAATAACTCTGCATTGAATAAATCACCAACGCGTAGACCACGACGAGAAATTTTATCTTCATAAGCTGGACCAATACCACGACCCGTTGTACCGATAGCTTGATTGCCGCGCGCTTTTTCGCGAGCTACATCAAGAGCACAATGGAAAGGTAGGATCAGTGGACATGCTTCTGAAATAAGAAGACGCTCTTCGACAGGAACTCCACGCTCTTTAAGCATGTTGATCTCTTTCATCAAAGCATCAGGAGCCAATACCACACCATTACCGATAATGCATTTCACATTATCACGTAAAATCCCTGACGGAATTAAGTGAAGTACGGTTTTATCGCCGTCAATTACCAGAGTATGACCAGCATTGTGGCCGCCTTGGTAACGAACTACATATTTTGCCTGTTCTGTTAGAAGGTCGACAATCTTACCTTTTCCTTCGTCACCCCATTGAGTGCCGAGTACTACTACGTTTTTGCCCATCGTCTGCTGCAAGGTTGCGGTATAAAGGCGAATTTTAACAGATTTAGGGGGGTAATATGCAAGTATTTTATGCGAAAATTATTAATAGTACTATGCCGGCAGAGACTAGGCAGCCACCTAACCGCCTGAGATTATTCTTATTTTTCATCGAAAATTCGGCTAAATATTTTTTCCATTGCCGCGGAATTAATAAGGGTCCGATACCTTCAAGTACCAAAACAAGCCCCATGGCAAACATCAACATTTGAAAATTCATGGTCTAGTTCCACTATTTGGTTTACACATTAGCAAAAAACATCGACTACACCATAACGCTTCTAAGTGGTCATCGCATTACATCGAATGACTAATTGGCGTTTTTACCTAAAAAAAGCCAATAAAAAACCCAGCATATAGCTGGGTTTTTTGAATTCTGAAAACGTATTAACGTTTTGAGAATTGTGGCTTACGACGTGCTTTACGTAGACCAACTTTCTTACGCTCAACTTTACGAGCATCACGGGTAACGAAACCAGCAGAACGTAAAGAAGGACGTAGAGCTTCGTCTAACTGAAGCAATGCACGAGTAATACCGTGACGAATTGCACCTGCTTGGCCAGTGGTTCCACCGCCCTTAACAGTTACATAGATGTCAAGTTTGTCAGTCATTTCAACTAGCTCTAGAGGCTGACGAACAACCATGCGAGCAGTTTCACGACCAAAATATACATCTAGTGGACGTTGGTTAACAACGATTTGACCACTACCTGCTTTAGCGAATACGCGAGCAGTTGATGTTTTACGACGGCCAGTGCCGTAGTACTGAGTTGCAGACATTAGCTTACTCCCGTATTAGATATCAAGAACTTGAGGTTGTTGTGCAGCATGGTTATGTTCAGTGCCAGCGTAAACTTTAAGCTTACGGAACATAGCACGGCCCAAAGGACCTTTTGGTAACATACCCTTAACTGCTTTCTCGATAATCATTTCAGGCTTATGATCTTGCAGCTTTTCAAAAGAAATCTGCTTAATACCACCGATGAAACCTGTATGTGAGTAGTAAATTTTGCCTTTAGCTTTGTTACCAGTCACAGTAACTTTCTCAGCGTTAATAACGATGATGTAGTCACCAGTGTCAACATGAGGAGTATACTCTGGCTTGTGCTTACCACGTAAACGAGTAGCAATTTCAGTAGCGATACGACCTAAAGTTTTACCTTCGGCATCAACGACGAACCAGTCACGTGTGACTGTTTCTGGTGTAGCAGTAAATGTAGTCTTCATTTTTACAAAAACCCAATGTTTAAAATTCTGTCTCAATGCTGAATGCGGAATGCAAACAACACAATGACCATTTCAAAGCCCCTTCGAGCTGAAATTGGTTTAAATCGTCCACCCAAATTCGGTGGAGTAACGAGGGCAGGTGGCGGATTATAGACAAAGCTGAGTTAAAAATCACCTAATTTCTGATAGTTTTCTAAAAAACTTCTCTGGTGCTTTAGCTGATTTCATCCCTCAATAACTATTTATGGTAAATGCTCCAACATTAAATAGTCATGTGATTGCATTTCAATCAATCTTGAGCGGCAGCGTCTAAACTCAAAACTGAGTAAACCATCTGTGTAAATATCTTCTAATGAAACTTCAGCAGAAATAATTAACTTCACATTACGCTCATAAAATTCATCTACCATCGCGAGAAATCGCCGAGCAATATCATCACCGGTTGTGGCTGAGCCCATTTGTTCAAGCCCACTTAATAGAACGGTATGGTACAAACGAGCCACTTCCATATAGTCGCGCTGGGATCGAGGGCCGTCACATAAGTCTCTAAAGTTGGCCAATAGCACCCCTTGGGATTGCTGGCGAATATTCACCTCACGGCCTTCAATTTCAATGGCGTCAGTGAATACTTCTGATTCTGGAGCAAGCTGGGCAAAATAGCTTAACAAGTTGGTGTCAGCCTGCTCATCCAGTGGGTAGTGGTAAATCTCAGCTTGCTCAAGGGTTCGTAAGCGATAATCAATACCCGAATCCACATTAAGGATTTCGCAGTTTTGGTTTATTAAGGCGATTGCGGGTAAAAATCTTGCGCGCTGTAAGCCATTTTTATAGAGGTCATCGGGAATGATGTTTGAGGTGGCCACTAACGCGACCCCTTCTTTAAATAAGTGTTGGAACAAGGTGCCCAATAACATGGCATCGGTAATGTCAGAAACAAAAAATTCATCGAAACATATGATGTTATATTGCTGCGCCATTTTGTTAGCAATAGTAATTAATGGGTCCTGAACACCGTCAAGTTCGCCTAAGTCATGGTGTAGCTGGTGCATAAAGCGATGAAAGTGGGCCCGCAGTTTTTTCTCTGTTGGCAGCGCATCAAAAAAAGTATCCATCAAGTAAGTTTTACCACGACCTACTCCGCCCCATAAATATAAACCTTTGACGCTAGGGGCTGATTTTTTAAGGCCGATTGAACCTAAAAGCCGACTCAATGAGGACTGCTGAACATCGGCTGCGATAAGTTCTTCATAAACACGTTGCAATGACTTTACCGCTTGCTCTTGGGCTAAATCATGGGAGAAACCTTCACGGGTTAAATCTTGCTGGTAATGCTGCCAAGGGCTTAACTGCGACACGGGGACTACTCTCTATATACTGCTGAAAATTCCACACAACCATAACATATCACCCTTAGCCGGCGTAACGGTAAACCACATAAAAATTAACCTTTGTTAATGATGGCTGAACTTATTGAAACCTAGAACACTCCGAGGTTATATAGTCAATACAGCTAAACTGAAGTTGTATTTACGCCAGTCACCCATAATATGTGTATAAGCAAAGATTAATTTTCAAGGAGCAAGAAACAATGAAACCCAAATTAACCTTAGTTTCAGCAGCGATATTATCCGCCTCTTTATCGTTAATGCCGGCGTTGTCCCAAGCTGCAATTCCACAAACTGTTAATGGTCAAGCGCTACCTAGCCTCGCTCCCATGCTAGAAAAAACAACTCCCGCTGTCGTCTCTGTTGCAGTCAGCGGCACCCAAACCTCTAAACAACAAATTCCCGATGTGTTTCGATATTTCTTTGGCCCTAACGCCCCCCAAGAACAAGTGCGTGAACGCCCTTTTAGAGGCTTAGGATCAGGGGTCATCATTAACGCCAAAGAGGGTTACATCGTCACGAATAACCACGTTATTAATGGTGCTGATGAAATTAAAATTGGTCTGCATGATGGCCGTGAGATTGACGCAAAACTCATTGGCTCAGATCCTGAATCTGATATTGCGCTATTACAAATAGAAGCGAAAAACCTTACCCAAGTGAAACAAACCAACTCTGATGATATCCGTGTCGGCGATTTTGCTATCGCCATTGGTAACCCATTTGGTTTAGGGCAAACCGTGACTTCAGGTATTGTTAGCGCCTTGGGCCGTAGCGGTTTAGGGATTGAAATGCTGGAGAACTTTATCCAAACTGACGCCGCGATTAATAGTGGTAACTCAGGCGGCGCCTTGGTTAATCTTAACGGTGAGTTAATCGGTATTAATACCGCCATTGTGGCCCCCGGTGGTGGCAACGTCGGTATTGGCTTTGCTATTCCGGCTAATATGGTTAACAACCTAATTAATCAAATTATTGAGCATGGTGAAGTTAAACGTGGCGTGCTTGGCGTTATGGGCCGAGACTTAGATAACGAATTGGCCAAAGCATTTGGTCTAGAAACCCAGCATGGCGGTTTTATTAGTGAAGTCATGCCTGATAGCGCCGCAGACAAAGCAGGTATAGAAGCGGGTGACATCATTGTCAGTGTCAATGGTAAGCAGATTAAAAACTTCCAAGCCTTGCGAGCAAAGGTCGCCACTATGGGCGCTGGTGCTAAAGTTAAAATTGGCATCATTCGCGATGGTGATAATGAAACCATTAATGTCACCCTTGGTGAGTCAAATAGCAGTTCAGGCACCAGTGCTGATGCATTACACCCAATGCTTGAAGGGGCTGAGTTAAGTAATAGCCGTAAAGGTATTGAAATTGCTGAAGTGGCTCAAGGATCGCCAGCCGCCAGAAATGGACTCGAGAAAGGCGATTTAATTGTCGGGCTAAATCGCAGTAAAGTAAAAAGCCTTAAAGACTTAAAAGAGCAGCTAAAGACTCAGCAAGGCGCGATCGCATTGAAAATATTGCGTGACAATAAGCTGCTTTACTTGGTACTGCGTTAAAGCAGCACCGAATAAACCCTGTTGTTTTACCCAATAAGCATCGTAGCCCTGTTACGATGCTTAATTTTTTTAATCATGATAATATCTTGGGTACTTTTTCATAATTTAGTCAGCCAATGAATTTCAAAGACACAATTTTATATTTGACCAAAGCTGTGGCATTTGGATTAGTCATGGCGGCCGCTTTCATATTTGTTACTTCGATAACCAACAACAGTAATTTTAATAATGGCTTAACCACTACCCAGCACCACAATGACTTATCCTTTGCTAAAGCCGTTCGTCGAGCAGCCCCTGCTGTGGTCAATATTTATAGCCTTAGTTTAGATCAAAATAGCCCATTAAATTCAAGCTCGCTTCAAGGCTTGGGTTCTGGGGTTATCATGAGTAAAGAAGGCTACATTTTAACCAATTACCATGTAATTAAAAAAGCCGATGAAATTGTTATCGCGCTACAAGATGGCCGAAAATTTACCTCAGAAGTTGTCGGTTCAGATCCAGTCACCGATTTAGCGGTCCTTAAAATTGAAGGCGATAATCTACCTATCGTGCCGATCAATTTATCCAAACCTGCACAAGTGGGCGATGTGGTACTTGCCATTGGTAACCCTTACAACTTAGGCCAAACCATTACCCAAGGTATTATCAGTGCAACCGGCCGAAACGGCTTAAGTTCAGGCTATCTTGATTTCTTACAAACCGATGCAGCCATTAATGCCGGTAACTCTGGCGGTGCACTTATCGACACCACTGGCGAACTAATTGGTATTAATACTGCGGCATTTCAAATCGGTGATGAAGGTGGCGGGCACGGTATTAACTTTGCCATCCCAATTAAACTGGCTCACAGCATTATGGGAAAGTTGATTAAAAATGGCCGCGTTATTCGTGGCGCGTTAGGGATTTCAGGCGAGCCGTTAAGCCCTGTTATGGCGCAAATCCTCAACTTACCGGATTTAAAAGGCGTATTGGTCACCGCTGTTGATCCCAAAGGGCCTGCGGCAGATGCGAAACTGCGTCCAAGAGATGTGATTATCGCTTATGCAGAAGAGAGTGTTCCTGGGGTTGAAATGCTGATGGATAGAATTGCTGAAACAGCGCCCGGAGATAGCATCACAATGACCATCATCCGCGAAGGTAAGTCTTATGATGTGCCAGTGATTATTGGTGAGAAGGCTGTCGAACCTTAAGCACAAATTACAACTTAACCATTTAATCATAAAAAAGTCAGCTACCTTAGGTAACTGACTTTTTATTCTTTACTATAAAGCTTTGGCAAACAACTTAAGCAATCTACAGCTTATGCAATACGAACCACTTCACCGCCGATGGCTTTAAACTTCTCTTCGATATGCTCATAACCACGATCTAAGTGATATATACGATCAACGGTTGTCGTACCGTCAGCCATAAGGCCTGCAATCACTAAACTCGCTGAAGCGCGTAAATCTGTCGCCATCACTTGCGCACCGTTCATGCGCTCAATACCATTAATGATGCAGGTGTTACCCTCTAGCTCCATTTCAGCGCCCATACGGCTTAACTCAGGTACATGCATAAAACGATTTTCAAAAATCGTTTCAGTCACATGACTGGTGCCTTCAGCTAATGCGTTTAACACACAAAATTGCGCTTGCATGTCCGTCGGAAAAGCAGGATATGGCGCAGTTTTAATATTAACCGCTTTAGGGCGCTTGCCTTGCATATCAAGTTCAATCCAATCGTCGCCAGTATTAATCACCGCGCCAGCATCTTCAAGTTTTGCCAGAACTGCTTCTAGGCTTGAAGGATCAGCGCTTAGACAGCGAATTTTTCCGCGCGTCACGGCTGCAGCCACTAAAAATGAGCCGGTTTCGATGCGATCAGGCATCACTCTGTGGTTACAACCAGAGAGTTTCTCAACCCCTTGAATACGCAAGGTTGCGCTGCCAACACCGGTAATTTTTGCGCCCATTGCAATTAAGCAATGTGCTAAATCATTAATTTCAGGTTCGCGAGCGGCATTTTCAATAATGGTTTCACCATCAGCTAAGGTCGCAGCCATCAATAGGTTTTCAGTGGCACCAACGCTGACCATATCCATAAAGATATGCGCGCCTTTTAAGCGGCCATCAACTCTGGCTTTAATATAACCTTCTTTTACCTCAATAGTAGCGCCCATTTGCTCTAGCCCTTGCAAATGCAAGTTCACAGGTCTTGCGCCAATCGCGCAGCCACCAGGCAATGAAACATCAGCGGTACCAAATCGAGCCAGTAACGGCCCTAAAATCAAAATAGAGGCGCGCATGGTTCTAACCAAATCGTATGGCGCACAAAACTCTTTGAGATTAGTGGTTGAGATCCGATATTGGCTATTGCCTAACTCAGTGACATCAGCACCAAGGCAGCGAAGTAATTCACAGGTTGTTTTTACATCGCGAAGGTTAGGTACATTCGAAATATTAAAGTCAGTTTCAGCTAAAACACCAGCAAACAGGATCGGCAAAGCCGCATTCTTGGCGCCAGAGATGGTCACATCTCCGGCAAGGGGCTTGCTGGCTTGTATTGTTAATTTATCCACACTAATTCTCTACACTCAGTATTACGCTTACATATTAAATAATTTTTCACGCTTCCACTGAGTCGGCGTAAAAGTCTTGATAGTAAGCGCATGTAACTCACCACTGGCAATATGTTCATTCAGTGGTGCATAAATGGTCTGCTGCTGCTTCACTTTACTCATAGCGTCGAACATTTCGCCAACTGCAACCACTTTGTAGTGGCTACCATCTGAAGTCACATGTACTTCATCTAGGGTTAACGCCTCTGATAAAATCTGCTCAATTACTTTGCAATCCATGAAATGTGCTACCTTAAATTCAATGCTATTGTTCTATGAAAAAGGACTCTAAATCATACAACTCGATAAGTTTTTTTAGATGCTTACTCGGATTAGCCAAGCTCCTTGGCTGAGTGTTGTCCCCATGACAATGACCTAAACATATTAGTTCAAGCAATAAGGCCACGCCTGCACTGTCAACATACTCTAAAGCAGACAAGTCTAACACTTGAGTCGTATCAGTAAACAATTGTTGTTGATTTGGCCACAATTCTCTGACCTCAACCTGAGTTAATTGCCCTTTTAGGTGACAAATATCACCTTGCTGTGAAAATTCAATCACGCAGCATTGCCCTCGTCCTGATCTAAGCGAATATCTTGGTTGGTGCGCTCATAAAGCATGTCGATGACCTTATCGACGCCTTTTTGGCGAATTAAATTGGAAATTTCTGATTGCTTTGACGCCAGTAAACTCACGCCTTCCGCCACCAAATCAAACGCTTTCCAGCTGTCATCTTTTAGACGTCTGGCTTTAAACACCACTTTAATGGGCGGGCGACCATCTTCAATAATTTCGACGCGGACATCGATCATTTTCTCGTTACTAAAATTAGCAGCCGGGAAAAACTGTACTTGCTGACCAGTGTACTCAGTAAAGGCTTGGGCATAGGTAGCCACTAAATAACCTTCAAAAGCATCCACAAACCGCTGACGTTGTTCAGGAGTCGTGTCACCCAGGTATTGCCCCATCACTTTATACGCGGCGTATTTATAATCAACATAGGGCATAAGCTCTTCGCGAACGATAACTTTTAAATAGCTTAAATCATTGTCAATGAGGGCTTTGTCTTTATCAAAACGCGCAAAGGTTTTCTCTGATACTTGCTGCACTAGCTTGAACGGATCATGGGTATCTATGTCATCAGTCGTCAGCTCTGCAGCACCAAGCGGGCTGATGCTTAACCATAAAAAGACACTTAACATAACGCGAATAAACTGCTTCATATACCGCTCCTACTTATCATCCGATGACATGCTATAGATTAACTGACCGATTAAGTCTTCCAGTACTAATGCTGAGCGCGTGTCATAAATTTTATCGCCATCAGCGAGCATCTCAATATCATCATCCATAAAGCCTGGGGTTAACCCCAAAAACTGCTCACCCAATAAACCTGCAGTTAAAATCGATAAGCTGCTGGTCTCTGGAAATTGATCATATTGCTTATCCATAGTGATGCTCACTATCGGTACAAGCTTTTTGGGGTCGAGCTGAATATCAGTTACCCTTCCGACAACCACCCCGCCCACTTTCACTGGCGAGCGTACTTTTAAGCCACCGATATTGCTAAATTCAGCGTGTAAACTGTAAGTTGCCTGATTAGGCTTAAGCTCAACATTGGCCACATTAAATACCAGCACACAAAATGCCACTAAGCCTGACAATAAGAACAATCCAACCAATAACTCTATTTTCCGTGTCAACATACGACTAAACCACTTTAATTAATGAATGCAAAATTTACCCAACTTACCTCCCGCTAACACTCAGCAGTTAACATCAATTGCCGAACATAATCGCTGTCAGTAAAAAATCGAGCGCTAACACTGCTAAACTCGCCTGAACCACAGTGGATGTGGTCGCTCGGCTAATGCCTTCGGGGTTGGGAATGACTTCATAACCACGATATAAAGATATCCAGGTTACCACTACGCCAAAAAGCACACTTTTGATTAAACAATTTACAATATCTTGGCGCCACTCAACCGATGCTTGCAGAATTGACCAAAAAGAGCCGCTATCAATGCCTTTCCATTCAACTCCCACTAAATGACCGCCGATAATGCCAACAAGACAAAACATCATCACTAATAATGGCAGGGTGATAACCCCCGCCCAAAAACGTGGCGCTATGATTTGGTGTAAAGGGTCAACCGCCATCATCTCTAAGCTTGATAACTGCTCGGTTGACTTCATTAAGCCAATTTCAGCGGTTAATGCCGAGCCTGCGCGCCCTGCAAAAAGTAATGCCGCAACCACAGGACCAAGCTCTCTTAATAAGCTCAATGCCACCATGGGCCCTAGGCTTTCGACCGTGCCAAAATCAGCCAGTACCGTATAAGCTTGTAATGCCAGCACCATACCGATGAACAGGCCAGAGACTATGATGATCACCATGGAGCGAACACCCAACACATAAACTTGCTTGGTGATTAAGCCAATATCTTTTTTAACATTCGGCCAACGGGCAATAGCGCCCCATAACATCAGCCCTGCTCGGCCTAGACCTGAAATAAAATCCAAAGCAAAGCGGCCAATATTACTGATAAAGTTAATCACGTCCACTTAACATCTCCTGTTGATAGTCTTCAGCTGGATAATGAAAAGCCACCGGCCCATCGGGTGCTCCATGAATAAATTGCTCAATTTGTGGATTGGTTGAAGCCCGTAATTCAGCAGGCGTGCCTGAAGCGATTACTTTTTTCTCGGCGATAACATAAACATAGTCGGCAATACTCAATACTGCATCCACATCGTGGGACACGACCACCGAAGTCAGCCTCAATGTTTCAGATAATTCGCCAATCAATTTCACCAGCACCGCCATCGAAATAGGATCTTGACCGGCGAAAGGCTCGTCATACAAAATCATTTCAGGCTCAAGTGCTATCGCCCGCGCCAATGCAACTCGGCGCTGCATGCCGCCGGATAACTCATTGGGCATCATCAGAGCGGCGCCCCGCAGCCCCACGGCTTGCAGCTTCATCAACACAATCTTACGAATAATAGTTTCAGCTAACCCTGAGTGCTCACGCAGCGCAAACGCCACATTATCAAACACATTCATATCGGTAAAAAGCGCCCCACTTTGAAACAACATACTCATGCGCTTTCGCTGCTCAAATAATTGTTGCCGCTTCAGTTGGTGAATGTTTTGCCCAGCAAAAAGCACCTCACCACTATCAGGGGTTAATTGACCGCCGATAAGTTTAAGTAAGGTGGTTTTACCTATGCCACTTGGCCCCATAATGGCGGTCACTTTGCCAGTTGGAATGCTGAGACTGATATCATCAAAGATAACCTTAGTCCCTCGGCTAAAGCCCATGTTCTTAACTTCTACAAGGGCTGACCTAGTGGGCTCTAAACTTGGAGTAGACATGTCTATAGAGGAAATAATAGCCTTCCTAGAGAACGAGATGTAGAGCTGAAGTGTACGAAATTGTGTAAGAACCTACAACAAATCAATCACCATGCGTTACAATCCCTAACAATTTTCGCAATAGCGATGATTTTTGTTAATATCTGACAAAAATATCGCCATAACTCAAATAATTGGAACAAGATGCTTTTTAATATCATGATGCTCATCGTCGGATTGGGCGCATTAGTTTGGAGCGCAGATCGCTTTGTTTACGGAGCTGCCGCCTTTGCTAGAAACTTAGGCCTGCCACCAATGTTAATCGGTTTAACCATTGTGGCCATGGGCAGCTCAGCGCCAGAAATGCTGGTTGCTGCCACCGCATCAATGGAAGGCATGAGCGATACTGCAATTGGTAACGTGCTCGGCTCAAACGTGGCTAACATCACCTTGATATTAGGGGTTACCGCATTGTTTGGGGCTATTTCAGTTCGCTCAGAAACCTTAAAGCGTGAAATTCCAATCATGATTGCCGCAACCGTATTAGCTGGCTACCTTATTCACGACGGCATGCTCACCCGTGTTGAAGGTGGGGTATTATTAATCGCATTTTTCGCCTTGATGGGCTATTTCATTTGGAGCGCGATGCGAAATAAGAAAAAAGATGTCCTAGCTGATGAGTCTGACGCAGAGATCCCTAAAAATGTACCCACATTACATGCTATTATCTGGATCATTGTTGGTATGGTGTTATTGCCACTCTCGGCAGACTGGATGGTGACAGGCGCGGTAGGCATTGCCAAGACATTTGGCTTGTCAGATCTGGTCATCGGCTTGACCATTATTGCCATTGGCACCAGTTTACCGGAACTAGCAGCATGCATCGCTGGCGTCCTAAAAAAAGAAGACGACCTCGCGATTGGTAATATTGTTGGCTCAAACATTTTTAATATTTTAGCAGTGCTGGCCATTCCAGGCCTGATTGCCCCAGGTGAAATCGACATAAATGCAAGCGGTCGAGATTTTTACATGGTACTAGCAACCAGCACCGCATTAGCAGTACTGGTATTATCGAGTGGCGCTAAAAAGCAGCTTACTCGCTGGCATGGAGCCCTTTTATTAATCGTCTTTATTGCGTACCAAGTTGTCTTATTTCAATCACAATAATGGGGCATAAAGATGTGTGACTCACCAAAGCGTAACCCGAAATCGCTTTGGACAATAGAGAGAGACATATGACAGAACAAACACAATTGCGCCAATGGGGTCGTCAAGTCATTGATATTGAAAAGGCAGCATTAGATAACCTTTATCAATATGTAGACTCAGACGAGTTTGGCCAAGCCTGTGAACTCATTTTAGAATGTAAAGGCAAAGTCATTGTCATGGGCATGGGCAAATCTGGCCACATTGGCAATAAGATTTCTGCCACACTCGCCAGCACAGGCACGCCTGCATTTTTTGTTCACCCTGGCGAAGCAAGCCATGGCGACTTAGGCGCTCTGGCAAAAAATGATATTATTTTAGCCATATCAAATTCTGGTGAAGCCAGTGAAATTCTCACCTTAATGCCCGTTATACAGCGCATGGGGGTCCCGGTAATCGCGATTACGGGTAAACCAGAATCCAATATGGCCAAGCTATCTAAACTGCATTTATGTATTGAAGTGCCTGAAGAGGCCTGCCCATTAGGGCTAGCACCAACATCAAGCACTACCGCAACCTTGGTGATGGGTGACGCCTTGGCCGTAGCATTATTGCAAGCGAAAGGCTTTACCCGTGATGATTTCGCCCTATCCCACCCTGGTGGATCTTTAGGTCGTAAACTATTACTTAAAGTCAGCGATGTAATGCACAAAGGCGCTGATATTCCACAGGTGAAAAGTGAGCTCTGCATTACTGAAACCCTATATGAGATCTCAAATAAAGGTTTAGGTATGACTGCAGTGATCGATAATGCAGACAAGCTAGTCGGGATCTTTACTGACGGTGATTTACGCCGCGTCATCGATGCTGAAGTGAACCTGCGTACTACCGCTATTGCCGATGTAATGACAACCAACTGCATTACCATCAGCCCAGGTATTTTAGCCGCGCAAGCATTACAGATTATGGAAGAAAAAAGTATTAACGGTTTAATTGTCGTAGACGAGAACCAACGCCCAGTCGGCGCACTTAACATGCTCGATATGGTTAAAGCTGGAGTCATTTAACATGTCATTACACGAAACACTGCACCAAGGTTTTTACGGCCCAATCTCTGATGATGTTTGGCAAAAAGCCAAAAAAATTAAGCTGCTTATTTGCGATGTCGATGGGGTATTTTCCGATGGCCGTATTTATTTAAGTAATGCAGGGGAAGAGTTAAAAGCATTTCATACCCGTGATGGTTATGGCATTCGCTCTATTTTAACCAGTAATATTCATGTTGCTGTGATAACCGGGCGTAAATCTGCCATTGTGGAAAATAGAATGACCGCTTTAGGTGTCACTCATATTTATCAAGGTGTTGATGATAAACTAGTGCCTTACCAAAGCCTGTTAGATACCTATGGCGTTAGCCCAGATGAAGTCGCCTATATTGGTGATGACATGGTTGACTTACCTGTGATGAAACAGGTTGGCCTTGCAGTTTGTGTGGCTGATGGCCATCCTTATGTTAAACAACATTGCCATATGACCACCACCATTAACGGCGGAAATGGCGCATTACGTGAACTCACCGATTTGCTATTACTTAGCCAAGATAAGTTTGAAAATGCCCACGGAATGAGTATATGAGCCGAGTGACCTTCGCTATTATCGGATTTTTTGGCGCAGCCTTAGTCCTTTATTGGCAAGTACAAATTAAACGTAGTCAGATGGAGGCAAGTAAATTGCCTGCCCCTGCTCGCCCTGATTTTATCGCCAATGACTTACGCACCACTGAATTTAATGAGCAAGGTTTAGTGCAAAGCCGAGTCTCAGCGAAATACATGGAGCACTTTCAGCAAAGTAATGAAACCATGTTTACTGAGCCTGTCTACCTTATTTATCCTGAAAATGGTGAAGCCGAATGGCAATTAAGCGCAGATTTAGGCAAGCTGAATAATGAAACAGGCAAAGTAGTTTTAGAAAATAATGTTATTATTGATGCAATAAACATCGACGAGCCATTACAATCTTTGACAACCACCATGTTGGCACTCGATATGAACACCATGATTTTGACCTCAGATAGACAAATTTTTGTTACTGGGTCAGATTTTAATATACAAGGTTTAGGCCTGTATGCTGATTTAAATGCTCAAGAACTTGAACTTTTAAGTCAAGTAGAAGGAACGTATGAAGCAAAGTAAACTTTTGATTGCCTCACTACTCAGTGTAGTCAGTATTGCCAGCGCCTATGCAAAAGAAGGCGATTTACAGCAAGAGCTTAAAGTCGCAGCTGTGAGCCAAAAAGCTGACATAAAAAACAATCAGGTCATCTTCTATGGCCCAGTTAATGTGACTCAAGGGTCGATTAACATTAATGCCGACGAATTACGCGCATTTGGCACCGAAAGCGGCACCCAAAAAACCATGGTTGCCACAGGTAACCCTGCGACATTTTCCCAAGAGTTAGATGATGGCCGTATTGGTACTGCCAGTGCCGATGAAATTAAATATGAGCTTGCCACTAGCATTTTAACCTTAACGGGTAATGCTAAATTGGACCAAGCTGGCAGCCAGGTTACTGGTAACCTAATTAGCTACAACATTGAAAAGCAGCAGTTAATTGCTGAAAGCACCGGTACTGGTGAAGATCGGGTTATCACTATTTTTCAACCAGAAAGTCACCCAGACTTGATTGATTCTGAAAAGAAAAAAGATGAGCAACCACATTTACCAGACAGCGCTAAACCCGGTGATGACACGCCACCAGCTATAATTGAAAACAACAATTTATCTGCTGTAGAGGCTGTGAACTCAACTGAAACACCCGAAGTAACTGAATCACTTAACGCTGAGGCGCAGGCGACATTGTCAGCCCCAGCAGCTGAGCAAAATGACTAATGACCCAAATTACGTTAACCGCTGAAAATCTCGCTAAGAGTTATAAAAGTCGCCAGGTAGTAAAAGATGTCAGCCTGACGGTAAAAACCGGCCAAATTGTTGGCTTACTTGGCCCTAATGGTGCGGGTAAAACCACCACCTTTTATATGGTCGTAGGCCTAGTCAAAAGTGATAAGGGCCGCATTCTGATCGATGAAGATGATTTAACCGCAGATCCAATGCATTTGCGCGCCCGAAAAGGCATTGGCTACTTACCTCAAGAAGCCAGTATTTTTCGTAAGCTCACAGTACACGATAATATAATGGCAGTGCTTCAAACTCGCAAAAGCTTAACAAATGAGCAGCGCATTGAAGAACTGGAACATTTATTAGAAGAATTTAACATAACTCATATCCGTGATAGCCAAGGTATGGCGTTATCGGGAGGCGAGCGTCGCCGAGTTGAAATTGCACGCGCATTAGCGGCAAATCCTAAGTTTATTTTATTAGATGAACCTTTTGCAGGGGTAGATCCTATCTCAGTAATCGACATCAAGAAAATTATTCAACAACTTAAAAGCCGTGGTTTAGGGGTGCTAATTACCGACCATAATGTCCGTGAAACACTTGATGTGTGTGAGCGAGCATATATTGTGAGTCACGGAAACTTGATTGCTGAAGGAACACCTGCTGAGATCTTAGTCAATCAGCAAGTTAGGTCAGTATACTTAGGTGAACAATTCAAGCTATAGTTAGCACTATTCAGTTTTTAGTATGGCATTCGCGGCCAACAACAAACCTTAATCTAGTCTATTTTTCTAGGATCATAAACTAGCGCCCACACTGTTCGTCGCGATGATGTAATTCAATTAGGGACAAGCGGTACATGAAAGCCTCACTCCAACTCAAAATGGGTCAACACTTAACCATGACCCCACAGTTGCAACAAGCGATTCGCTTATTGCAACTTTCCTCATTGGAGCTACAGCAAGAAATTCAACAAGCACTTGATTCAAACCCGCTATTAGAGCTTGAAGACGAATTCACTAAAGCCAAAGAGCCCGTAAAAGAAAACGCCCTGCAAACTGACACCGATTTTAGTGATAATAGCCAAGTCACCATAGAAAAAGACACCTCAACGGTTGATACCACTGAATCGCTCACTAAAGATTCTATGCCTGAAGAACTCCCTATGGATACCACATGGGATGAGGTGTATACCGCCTCGCCGACTTCTGTCTCTGGCGCAGTATCGAGCGGTAATGATATGCCGTTTCAAGGCGAAACCAGTGAAGGCTTGTATGAGCATCTTGAATGGCAAAAAAACCTCACTCCCTTTTCTGAAAATGACTTAGTGATTGCAACCGCCATTATTGATGCCATTGATGAGCGCGGTTACCTCACCCAGAGCGTTGAAGACATTTTGCAATCCTTAGGCACTGACGATATCGAACTCGATGAAGTTGAAGCTGTACTTAAACGGGTACAACACTTCGATCCCGTCGGCATTGCAGCGCGAGATTTAAGTGAGTGTCTATTAATTCAATTAGGCCAATACCCTAATGAAATTCCTTGCATAGATAATGTTAAGTTACTGATTAAAGATCATCTTGATTTAATCGCCGGTCGTGACTTTAGGTTACTGATGCGTAAAACCAAGCTTAAAGAAGATGATTTACGTGAAGCCATTGAATTTATTCAAACGCTCAATCCACGTCCAGGCTTGCAAATTACCCCCATTAAAGATGAGTACGTCATTCCTGATGTTACTGTACTTAAAAAGAATGGTCGCTGGGTGGTCGAGCTAAATCCCGATAACATGCCTAAAATTGGCGTTAATCAGCAATATGCAGCTATGGCCAAAGGCGGTTCAAGCCAAGCTGACAGCCAATTTATTCGTGGTCATTTACAAGAAGCTAAATGGTTTATCAAAAGCATCGATAGCCGTAATGAAACCTTACTAAAAGTGGCTAACTGTATCGTACAATTTCAGCAAGGTTTCTTTGAGTTCGGTGAAGAAGCCATGAAGCCGATGGTGCTCAATGATATTGCTGAAGCGGTTGAAATGCACGAGTCGACCATTTCACGGGTCACGACCCAAAAATACATGCATACCCCCCGTGGACTTTTTGAACTAAAATATTTTTTCTCAAGCCATGTAAGTACCGATGATGGTGGAGAATGCTCTTCTACAGCAATTCGCGCATTTATTAAAAAGCTCGTAGCTGCAGAAAACCCGAAAAAGCCTCTTAGTGATAGTAAAATGGCGACACTATTGGCTGAACAAGGGATTAACGTTGCTCGACGTACGATAGCCAAATATCGAGAGGCAATGCTCATCCCTCCCTCAAACCAACGCAAAAGCTTATAACTTTTGTTATTGGAGGATGACCTATGCAAATTAACCTGACTGGAAACCATATTGAAATAACTCAATCTTTACGGGAATACGTGCAAACAAAATTTTCAAAGCTTGAACGACACTTCGAACAGATCAATAATGTTCACGTTGTGCTCGATGTTCAAAAGCTACAACAGATTGCCGAAGCCAAACTGCACCTAAAAGGCGGTGAAGTGTTTGCTGTATCGCGTAACGCTGATATGTATGTGGCAATAGACGCCCTGATAGATAAGCTAGACCGTCAGGTAATTAAACATAAAGAGAAACTCACTAAGCATTAACGATGGAACTTCGTACCATCCTGCAGCCGGCGTGCACTACCTGTGCCACTCCGGGCAGTAAGAAAAAGGTACTGGAATTAATCAGCAATTTAATGGCTGCCCAGTACCCAACCCTTTCTTCACAGGCTATTTTTGAAAGTCTAATAGCGCGTGAAAAAATGGGCAGTACAGGTATAGGAAATGGCATAGCAATTCCACATGGGCGCTTAGATAATATCGAAGAACCCATTGCTATTTTAATCAAATGCGAAGAGCCAATCGCCTTTGATGCCATAGACAAGCAACCTGTAGATATTTTATTTGCGCTTCTTGTACCTGCAGATCAGTGCCAGCAACACCTAAGCACATTATCTAGCATGGCAGAGAAACTCAGTGATAAATTGATACTTAAACGACTTCGAAAGAGTCATGACGCTACAGAACTTTATCAGGTTATTACTGCATGAAACTTGTCATCGTATCGGGACGTTCAGGTTCAGGAAAATCAGTCGCACTGAGAGTGCTTGAAGATTTAGGTTATTACTGTGTTGATAACCTGCCACTGCCACTGATTGGCAGCCTGCTTGAACAGCTTAAAGATAGTAACGAGCTTGTCGCCATTAGCGTCGATGTGCGTAATATCGAAGAGCAAGGCAAAGTACTCAAAGAGCAAATTGCTTTACTGTCTGACGATACCAGCATTACCAGTTTCTTTTTAAACGCCAACGATAAAGTGTTACTGAAGCGTTTTAGTGAGACCCGCCGATTACACCCACTGTCTAAGAATCAAATTTCGTTACAAGAAGCCATTAAGCTTGAGGGGCGGTTACTCGAACCCATAGCCAAAATGGTTGATCACTATATCGACACCTCGCAAACTAATATCTACGAATTGAGCGATCATGTTCGGCAAATCTTGCTAGGCAGTGTTGATAAAGAATTAGTGGTACATTTTGAGTCATTTGGCTTTAAGCATGGCATGCCGGCTGAAGCAGACTTTATGTTTGATGTGCGCTTTTTACCGAATCCGCACTGGGAGCTTGAGTTAAGGCCCTACACAGGCCTAGATGCGCCCGTGCAAGAGTTCTTAGAGCGACAGCCTTTGGTGAATAAGTTTATCTGGCAAATTGAAAACCTTTTTGACACTTGGATGCCACATTTAGAGCGTAATAACCGCAGCTACCTGACCATTGCCATTGGTTGTACTGGCGGTCAGCACCGTTCGGTTTATATTGCCGATCAGCTCGCTAAACGTTTCAACAACTCTAAGCACAAAGTCAGCGCCCGCCATAGAGAGCTTGGCATTGAATAAGCTAACCACATCGCCAGCCAAAACGGTGGCCTATTCAAAGCAAATTACCATCAGTAACAAGCTAGGCTTGCATGCGCGAGCGGCGACTAAATTGGCAATTTTAGCTACCGAGTTTGACGCAACTATCACCCTTATCCAAGGTGAGAAACAAGCCAGTGCTGCCAGTGTATTGGGGTTATTAATGTTAGAAAGTGGCATTGGTAAAATCATTACTGTTGAAGCTCAAGGCCGTGATGCAGAAAAAGCCCTTGAGGCCGTATGCAAGTTAATCAACGATAAATTTGACGAAGAAAGCTAACCGCCTGCGCCCAGTAACATCTCCAAGGAAACACAGCGACTCACCTTTACCATTATTTTATTAGCTATACTCAACACACCACCAAGCAGTATTAGCGTATTTATGAATTGCGCATCAAGCCATCAGATATTAGAAATTTCTTCATTCTTTCCGGTGAGTTAAGTTAACATTTCATCATCGTCTTTTCAGGAGTAGCCAATGGGTATTGAAGTCATCGACAGCGAACTGACCGAACAACGTCTTAATCAGCTTACACAAGCATTAGGTAGCGGTATGTTTGTTCATGTCAGAAATATGCTTCATGACATGGCCGCCTCCGATGTCGCATTAATTCTTGAATCATCACCGCCGAAAACTCGTCAAGTGTTATGGCAACTGATTGATCATGAGCAAGCGGGTGAAATCCTAGAAGAACTCGGTGAAGAGTTAAAAGATTCACTCATCAGCGCTATGACCCCAGAAAAAGTAGCCCAAGCCACCTCAGGGATGGATACCGATGACTTGGCTTACATCTTAAGAAGTTTGCCAGATGCTGTTTATAAAAAAGTACTGCAATCCATGAGCAGTCAAGACCGCCATCGCGTCGAACAAGCACTGTCATACCCTGATGACACCGCTGGCAGTATCATGAATACAGATACGGTCACTTTGCGTCCTGACGTTAATATTGATGTGGTATTACGCTATTTGCGCCAGCGCGGCAACTTACCCGATACCACAGATACCTTATATGTGGTTGATCGCAACGATCATGTGCTTGGTGGGGTGCGCCTTGCCGATCTACTCACCTGTGATCCTAATTCAACCATTCGCAGCATCATGGATCCTGAATTAGAAAGCATCCCTGTGGACATGCCTGATAATGAAGTGGCGCAATTATTTGAACGCCATGACTGGATTTCGGCCCCAGTGGTAGATGAAGCGCAAAAATTATTAGGCCGTATTACCATTGATGATGTGGTCGATGTTATTCGTGAAGACGCCGAACACTCAATGATGGGGATGGCGGGTATGGATGACGATGAAGATACCTTTGGCCCCGTAATGAAAAGCACCTTCAGACGCTCGCTATGGCTTACCATTAACTTGTTTGCCGCCTTACTTGCTGCATCAGTAAGTAATATGTTTGAAGGCACGTTAGAGCAATTTGCCACCATCGCTATTTTAATGACTATTGTCCCTAGTATGGGCGGTGTGGCAGGCAATCAAACCTTAGCTCTGGTTATTCGTGGTATCGCCTTGGGTCATATTGGCCAAAGTAACTCCCGTTGGCTTATCGGTAAAGAATTAGCCATTGGTTTTCTTAATGGCCTCATGTGGTCGGTACTGGTCTTCTTTGCAGTGTGGCTATGGAAAGGTGATATGGCACTGGGCGGTCTCATTGGCGGCGCGATGCTCATTAACATGACCGTTGCCGGACTAGCGGGGGCCAGTATTCCGCTCATACTTAAAAAACTCAATATCGATCCGGCATTGGCTGGCGGTATGGTACTAACCACAGTCACCGATGTGATTGGCTTATTCGCCTTTTTAGGCTTAGCGACCATTTTCTTAATGTAGCGCCGTAAAACCCCCTCTCTCATCAGCATAAAAAGCGGCATTTATTGCCGCTTTTTTGTGCCTTAAAACCATAGAGTTTTAATGGTTACTTTTGTTTACCAATTAAAACCAATTCGCACCAAAATAGTACTTTTGCACCAAGATGTTTCACGCCCACTTTTTAGAGCTAACACTTTAAAAAAATAAGTCACTGTAATAAAAGGGTAAAATATTTATTTCATAATTGGCACAAGTATTCCATTGAGTTATGTATCACTAAAGAGGTAGCTTTTAATTTGACCAATTTAGTGGAGAAATTTAAGCCTTATAAATTTGAATATCAGCAGGAGTCGATGATGAAATTATTACACATATGTTTGAATCTTTGTCGTAATCAGTGCCACTTTTATAAGCATGTAGGCTGTAGCCTATGGGAAGTAGAATAGTCTTATCGTTAAGCCGACGAAGTTAATCGCTTTTAAATGCTTGGAGCTAATATGTCAGCACAAACAAAGTTTTATCCCGAGAGCTTTCAGCAGCAAGTGATCGCTGAAGTGAAGCAACATAATCGATTAATTTCTGATGTTGCTAAGCAATACTGCATCTCAGCAAAAACGGTTTACCAATGGGTTAAAAATAAAGAAACCGCGATGACATCAAAAACTAATGCCGAGGGCGTGACCACTCGCAAGCGTACACAAGCTAAACAGAAAAGCGCTTTAGTGTCAGAGATAGCTCACTTACAACTTAAGTTATCTCAGCTGAATCAGCAGCTGTTATCGATTAATAGCAATTAGTGGGGATTAACACAGTTCCGACAAACTTGATTGAATTAAACGCTGCCCCCATCGGCAATTAATTAGCGACAAATCTATTGTAAAATATAGAGCTGTTCACCCTCAGGTTTGTCAATTTTATTACATAAAAAGCTGATATAAAGCAGCTATGTAAGCTAAAAACCTGCAACAGGGACTAACAATAATAATAGGTCGCAGGAATGCCAAAAGGCAGTGTAAGGCCGGTGCTAATGAAAGGATGTCATTGGTGCCCGTGAATACGAAACGAATGGATTTTAAGACTGTTCCGGCAGGTTTGATTCGATAAGCGCACCACCCCAAGTGCACTTATTAAGAAGCTAATATTCCGACGATAAAGGCTTTTAAACAATCAAGCTTGTCAATTTTATTCAAGCTCAGTGACTGCATCCCCCCCATGATTGCAGTATCACTGAATTGAAACCTGCAACAGGGACTAACAATAATAATAGGTCGCAGGAATGCCAAAAGGCAGTGTAAGGCCGGTGCTAATGAAAGGATGTCATTAGTGCCAGTAAAGACAAAACGAATTGATTTTATAACGATTCCGGTAGGTTTGATTCGATAAGCGCACCACCCCAAGTGCACTTATTAAGAAGCTAATATTCCGACGATAAAGGCTTTTAAACAATCAAGCTTGTCAATTTTATTCAAGCTCAGTGACTGCATTCCCCCCATGATTGCAGTATCACTGAATTGAAACCTGCAACAAGGCTAACAATAATTATAAGTCGCAGGTATGCCTACAGGCAGGTAAACCACCCTAAAGTAAGGATGTCACTAGGGTGATTGGAGATAGATTCAGGCAGATTTGATGTGTTGCTAACTGTTCCCCAGCAGTGAGCAATAGAGGTTTTATTAGGGCTTAAGCGCCCAAGGTAATACTTCTATCAACATGGCTAATTTATCCGTTTCAACAAGGTGACAGCACTCTCCCCCATGCTTGCATGGTCACTGAATTGAATACCTGCAACAAGGAATAATAACAATAATATGTCGTAGGCAAGCAACAGCGTAACCCTGATGAATGGAAGTCATAAGGGGAAATATTAAAAAGCATAAACTAGGAGATGTATTACGAGTATTAACTAATTTAACAACCAATAGCTTTGATTTGATTGATGGTCGTCCCCAGCGACTATTGATTATGAAAACATTCTATACCCCTTACTTCATGGAATTGCTTTCTACTATCAAACCTATTGAGTCCGTTGACGACTATTTGGACATGAGCAACTGCTTCTCTCCCCAGTTTTCGTAGTGAGCGAATGAATAAGTTTTCATCAACAACAGTTTTAATGCCGATACATTTTGTCGGTAGACAATGCACAAAAAGCCCTGATGGAAGGATCCATCAGGGCTTTTTATCTTTAAACGTTATAAACGTTCTCAGCCTATGTAGAAACAGCGCCACTCAACTAGTCTTTTTCTGCGGCTAATCTCATATAGCGTTGTGATGACCAGTCAAAGTAATACTCTTGCCCTTGCCACTGATAAATTGTTCTGCCGTCTCTTTGGATAGCGCGGGCATTTTCAGGTAGCTGGGTTAAGCCACTGGAGTATTCAATACTGGTGGTGGATCGTTTCGGTGGAGACACCACTTGATGTTGCTGCGGTTGCACATAGTTTCTGCGGTAATGGCGATCATAGTAATCATAGCGATAGGGCGTTTGCCAGCCGTTATTCCAGCCTATGCCATTATTCCAGCCATAGCCCCAGCCATTATTCCATCGATTTCCCCACCGATTATAATAAGGGTAACGCCAACCGTTATTCCACCCCACACCGACGCCCCAGCGCACTGATGAACCTGAATGACGTGAATGACGCGAATGACGCGAATGACCATGATGACGATCGGATGTAAGATATCGCAGTTGCGGCAAACCATCAAAAGCTTGCATGCTTGCTGAAATTTTGTGGGGACTCGCGTCTTGAGCATTAGCCCCTTGGGCATTAGTGCTTATGCCAAGCATTAAACTCAAGCCTACAGTTACTGAGATATACCCTTTTAAGCTCATCAGATATAAAGCCGTAAAGCAGGTCTTTGGCAGTGTCTGTTGTGCTTCTTTGTTCATCTCACGCCCCCCTTTGTACCTAAGCAGCATTTTCTACAGCAGCTAATATAGGGCAATTAAATGGCAATTACCCTATAAACAAGTCTAGCTCAAAACAACCTATAACCAATAACCATCGCTTAACCCTATTTTAGAAAAATGCTCATAGATACCGGCGCTATCTGGTTAATTCAAATCAACATCTAACCCATAATCATCGCTTAACCCAGTTTTATAAAAATGCTGATAGATACGCGGGCAATAGCTATGAGCAGGTTAATTAAAATCAACGACCAACAAATAAACATAGCTTAACCCTATTTTAGAAAAATGCTATAGTGCGCCCCAAAGAGCGATTAACAATAGAGTGAATAAGCCATGAGTTTTAAGGATTTACGTAGCTTCATTGATCACCTTGAAGCTAATGGTGAACTAAAGCGGATTAGTTATGCTGTTGATCCCAATCTAGAAATGACTGAAATTGCCGATCGCGTCTTGCGCTCTGGCGGCCCTGCGTTGTTATTTGAAAACCCAACCAATAACGACATGCCAGTTTTAGTGAATTTATTTGGCACTCCAAAACGTGTTGCTATGGCGTTAGGTAAAGACGACCCACTGGCTTTGCGTGAAGTGGGTGAATTGCTAGCTTTTTTAAAAGAACCTGAGCCGCCAAGTGGCTTTAAAGACGCTATTGCCAAAATACCTAAGTTCAAACAAGCGTTAAACATGCCGCCAAAAACAGTACGTAACCCACCTTGTCAGGAAGTGGTATTAACTGGTGACGAGGTGGATTTAACCAAATTACCGGTACAACATTGCTGGCCTGGCGATGTGGCGCCTCTAGTGACTTGGGGATTAACCATTACTAAAGGTCCGCGCCAAAAAAGACAAAACTTAGGCATTTATCGCCAGCAGTTATTAGGTAAAAACAAACTGATTATGCGCTGGCTTGATCACCGCGGCGGCGCATTAGACTTTAAAGATTTCAAAGAAAAACACCCAGGTGAGCGCTACCCTGTGGTGGTGGCATTAGGCGCCGATCCGGTGACTATTTTAGGCGCGGTAACCCCTGTGCCAGACTCAATGAGCGAATATGCTTTTGCGGGTTTACTGCGTGGTGAACGCACCGAAGTGTGCAAAGCCATCAGTTGCGACTTAGAAGTCCCAGCCACCAGCGAAATCATTTTAGAAGGCTATATTGACCCTGAAGAAATGGCTGAAGAAGGCCCTTATGGCGATCACACTGGTTACTATAACGAAACAGACAAGTTTCCAGTTTTCACCGTCACCCATATGACCCAGCGTAAAGATGCGATTTATCACAGCACCTACACAGGTCGTCCACCGGATGAGCCTGCCATGTTAGGTGTGGCGTTAAACGAAGTCTTTGTGCCGATTTTACGTAAGCAATATCCTGAAATTATCGACTTTTACTTGCCGCCTGAAGGTTGCTCGTATCGCATGGCAGTAATTTCAATTCGGAAGCAATATGCCGGTCATGCTAAACGGGTAATGATGGGCGCTTGGTCGTTCTTGCGACAGTTTATGTACACCAAATTCATCATCATCGTTGATGAAGACGTCAATTGCCGCGATTGGCAAGATGTGATTTGGGCGATTACCACCCGTATGGACCCAACAAGAGATACCGTAATGGTGGATAATACGCCGATTGATTACCTTGATTTTGCCTCGCCTATTGCCGGTTTAGGTTCAAAAATGGGCTTAGATGCGACCAATAAGTGGCCAGGCGAAACTGACAGAGAATGGGGCACGCCAATTGTGATGGATCCAGCAGTAAAAGATAAAGTGGATCAAATCTGGGACGAATTAGGTATTGATGATAGCCCAACGCTATAATGCCCAGTTAATGAGTTAACCCTCTACCCTACAAATAAAATAAAAACACCCTTCAAAGAAAGGGCTACCAAGGATGTTAGATGAACACCATTCGCTGTAAAGTTGAAAAGATCACCCCATTTAATGATGCTGTTTTTCAGGTCATACTTAAACCAGAAGTCCCTTTTGACTTCAAAGCAGGGCAATACTTATCCATCGTTATGGGAGAAAAAGACAAACGTCCTTTTTCTATCGCCTCTGCGCCTAACGCTGATTTAATTGAGCTGCACATTGGCGCCGCGGTATCAGAAAGCTACCCAATGCAAGTGGTTGAGCGCCTAAAAAACAACGAGTTTATTGATATTGAAGCCCCTGCTGGTGAGGCTTTTTTACGTCAAGACAGCCAACGCCCTCGCATCATGATTGCTGGCGGCACGGGGTTTTCATACATTAAGAGTATTATTGAGCAGCAAATTGCTAGCGGCCATACAATAAAAACACAGTTTTACTGGGGTTGTCGTAACGAGCAAGCCATGTACTACCAAGACATTGCCCGCCAATGGCATGCAAACCATGAATGGTTAGAGTTTATTCCCGTTGTTGAAGAAGCGACAGCTAACTGGAATGGTAAACAAGCCAACTTGCTTGAGCAAATTAACCAAGATCATATCAGCTTAGTGGGTTACGACATTTATATTGCTGGCCGTTTCGATATGGTCGGCGCCGCCCGTGAAGTCTTTCGCGGTATGGGCGTAGAAGAAGCTCACTTATTCGGTGATGCATTCGCATTTATTAAGTAAGCTCATCTCATAAGCTGAGCAGTACATAAGTAATAGCACACTGCGTGCTCAGTAATACAAAAATGCCGACTTAATCAGTCGGTATTTTTTATTCAGCCCCGCCCTTTAAAGCCGTCATTAGCCTTGTGGTTCCGATATCAATTCATTACCATAATCGCCTATTTTCTATTTTCTAGGCTTACTTAATAATGAAGTTATCTGTTTTAGACCAAACCATTTTTGACCACTTGTACCGTGATATCAAAGAATTTCGCAGCACCTTTGATTTACCTATCGAAAATGCATCAAGTCTAGATGACAAAGCCGATACCCTGCACACTTCACTTATCATTGAAGAGCTCACAGAGCTTGCTGAAGCGGATTGCCGCGTTGAACAAGCTGATGCCATCGTTGACTCTGTTTACGTATTAATGGGCCGTCTAGTCCACTTAGGTGCAGCAAAAGTCAGCGACCGTCTAGAAATTAGTTATTTAATTGATTTATTACTGGCGGTTGCTAAAAACCGTGAAGTTAACTTCATTGAATGTTGGGATGAAGTTCACTCAAGCAACATGAGTAAAGTGTGCCGCACTGAGCAAGAGTTAACTGAAACCATTGCTCACTATGCTAAACAAGGCGTTGACATTGTTGGTAGTACTAAGGGTGAGTTTATCATTGCTAAGTGTGCTAAAGATGTTGAAATGGCAGGTAAAGTGGTTCGTCAAGGTAAGGTATTAAAATCCGTTTATTACCGCCCAGCTGATCTCGAAAAAATAGTAAAAAACTAAGCGAACGGCCGTATTAATAGTTTGCATAAAAAAATGCGTCCACTGTGGACGCATTTTTTATGGGTTACGTTTAGTGTCAATATGAATTTTTAAGCCGCTTCAGACTGCTCAATATCAGCCAGTGCCGCGACCACCTTTTCTGGTTCAGCCACATTAATATGCACCACAGTCAGCTTTTCAACTAACTGCCCTAATCCACCAAAATACCATTGTGGCGTTTTAAAACGGATAGTGAGATTAGTCTGCTCACCTCGCCCGATTGATAATTCGTCATCGACACCCTTTTTGGTTGCTTGATTCACTGCAACCGTTTCAATCTCGTTAATGTCGATCGCCATAAAACCCCAAATAGCATTATTAACCACTAATCTATCGCGGATTATATAAAGTGAATAGTGGCGTGATATACGGTAATTAGCCACCAGCATTACCAAGGTTAAACTGATGATTGAAGGAACAATAATCGCCGCTAACTCACTCCAGTTAACCAAAATCATATAGCTGGCAACACAGCTAGTTAAACAACCGATAAGCATTAATAACAAATGCCAAGGCTTGGCACTCAATAACTTAATGTGGCTAATGGCTGCGGGGTGATGACGTGAAAACCATGGGATAGCGTAATACCAGTTAGTCGGCTCTCCAGCGACGATGAAGGCGATAGACAAAGCCTTTTCATCTTCATCTGCGTACACCTCAACCGCACTCACTCGGGGGTCGCCCTTGACCTTTCTGACCTTCAACAAACCGCGAATGATAGTGAAAACCAGAAATGATTCAATGATCAACAACACCCCAATAATGGGGTACTTTAACCAAGATACAAACTCAAAATAGTCGGCGATATCTGCCGGAAAGCTCAGCCTCGCCACCAAGCTGCTGGTACTTAAAATAATAATCAGCTTCCACCATTTCTGGCTGCCTTTTTTGATAATGCAGTACCAATATGCCAACGGTATTAAGCCAAAGTAGCCGATAGCGATAAGGCTTAGTCTTAGCTCGTCATTAGCAGTCGCTAGGGATTCTGGGGTTAACTGCACGCCAATAGTAAACAGTACTATCGCAAAGGCTAAAAACAGCAGTCGGTACTTAACTATGGGTCTCATATAACAATCCTTGTTATTGTTCTATAACTTAAAATTATGTTTATAACTTATGTTTATGGCTTATGTTTATGGCTTATGTTTATGGCTTATGTTTATGACATAGGTTTATTGCTTAAATGTCTTATTTTTTGATAGAACTATTATTGCGCCTAATCAGTGACCACTAACCCCCGTTTTAGCATCAAACAGCCAGTCTAAGCCATAGATCGCCGACATCGGAAACGCCATACTGTGATTGGCTACAGGCATTAGCATTAACTTGGCATTGATACCTGAACCATTAGCTGCAGTTAAGCGATTTTTTTGTTGTAGCAGCTGATAAAATGACTTGGCATCTGCCACCATATCTTGCCCAAACTCGCTGTTTTCTGCCGTTTCTAACTCTCCGACACCAATAAATACATTGGCATTTATTGATTTAGTGATAAATTCCGGCTCGCGAAATTGCTTTAGTAACTGCTGGTTATCAAACCAAAATGGCGGACTAGCCAGTACATAGTTATTAAATAATGCGGGCTTATTACGTAAGATATAGGCGCCAAACAAGCCCCCTAACGCATGGCCAACATAGGTGTTTTGCCATGGCTGAGTGCGATAATGCTGATTCATATAAGGGATAATTTTATTGGCAAACAACTGCATGTGGCGCTGGGCCTCACCGGTGGCTTGGGTTCTGTTAGTATCAACTGACGGGGTGTAATCACGCATACGACTTGCTGCGGGGCTGCGGCCTTGCTGTCCTGATACTGCCACTAAAATAGCCTGCTGCATATCAGTACGGTCCATAGAC
Source organism: Shewanella sp. 10N.286.48.A6 (assembly GCF_002873135.1). Classification (GTDB taxonomy): domain Bacteria; phylum Pseudomonadota; class Gammaproteobacteria; order Enterobacterales; family Shewanellaceae; genus Shewanella. The sequence goes on along the minus strand of NZ_MCVI01000035.1, from coordinate 32,504 downwards.
AAACGAGTCACACCAGAGACCACTTGCAAGCTGTACACAGCATCAGTCATATAAATAACCGGATAGCTTTTTAGCTTATCAATTTGGTTATAGCTATTGGGCAGTTTGATATAAAGATTATAGGTGCGATCGCTATCCTCTACCTCAACCACTGTGGTATTCGGTATGGTAAAGCTTGCAAACGCGGCGGGCACCGCGCTTAAAAAGAGGCTACAGCATACGATACTGCGAAAAAGTATCATAAAGCGAGAAATGGTCATCAGCTATCCTTGTTGATGTAATTTTTCGCCCTATTCTACGCACTTATTGAAGAAAATAAATAATCTGCGCTCAATGCCATAAATAAAGCAAATCCGGCCCAGTTATTATTTAGAAAAGCCTTAAAACATGGCGCGCGTTCGCGACCATAAATAAGCCATTGCTGATAACTGCTAAAGGCAATAAAGGTGCTAATGCCAATGCCATACAATAACCCACGTTCAGCAGACCAACCGGCCATAATAAAACACCCTAGGGCCGCTAACTGAAACGCGGCAATCCATTGGCGGTCGTATCGGCCAAATAAAATGGCTGTGGATTTAATGCCGACTTTTAAGTCATCATCTCTATCAACCATGGCATACATGGTGTCGTAAGCTACCGTCCAACACCAATTGGCAACAAATAACCACCAAGCTTCCATGGGCACATAACCTAGCTGCGCAGCGTAGGCCATAGGAATTGACCAGCTCCACACTATGCCTAAAAACATTTGCGGCATATTGGTTACCCGTTTCATAAACGGGTACATGATGGTTAAGATAATGCCGACAACCGATAGTTTTACCACTAGCGGATTTAAAAATAATACTAAGCTAAACGCGATTAATGCCATCACCACAAATAATATCAGCGCTTCCTTACTGCTGATTTCACCTGAGGCTAAAGGCCGCATCTTAGTGCGCTCAACATGGGCATCAAGTTTTCGATCTGCAAAGTCGTTAATCACGCAACCACAAGCACGCATAACGACCACCCCTAGCATAAAGATGATCAACACCTTCACATCAGGCATGCCACCCGCTGCAAGCAATAACGCCATTAAACACGGCCACATTAGCAACAAGGTACCAATGGGCCTATCAAGGCGCGTTAAGCGTTTATAAACCGATATTTTTTGTTGTAACGTCCATGAGACTGCTGACATGGTTTACTTCACTCCTGCAGTTGAAGTTGTATCACTTCTTATTTGTCATCTCGCATAACCCACGAGTGACTTTATTATTTAGCTTAGAATTATGTCCGCTCTAGTAAAAAATTACCCTAACACGCTTCAAGTTTTGCTAATGAAACCAGTAACCATTTGCTACCAAAGTCTGTAAAACTGACTTGAACACGCGCTTTATCTGCTGTGCCTTCAAAATCTGTGACTATGCCTTGGCCAAATTTAAAGTGTTTTACTTTTTGACCCACTTTAAAGCCACTGTCATTGGCAATAGATTGTCTTGGCACATTAAAACGGCTGCTCATTTTAGGCGCTGACACTGACGCTTTCATGCGAATTTCTTCAACATACTGGCTGGGGATTTCACCAATAAAACGCGATGGACTGGCATAGTCCTCACGGCCATAAATGCGGCGTGACTCAGCATAACTGATATACAGTTTTTGCATCGCACGGGTCATGCCTACATAACAAAGACGGCGTTCTTCATCTAAACGATCACCTTCATCTAATGCCATTTTACTTGGAAAAATACCTTCCTCAACCCCAGCCATAAACACCACTGGGAACTCCAAGCCTTTAGCTGAATGCAAGGTCATTAGCTGCACGGCATCGGTAAACTTGTCTGCTTGGCCTTCGCCCGCTTCTAATGCTGCGTGAGATAAAAAGGCATTTAGCTCGCCCATATCTTCAAGTTCTTCTGGCATTTCAAAACTGCGGGCAGCGGTGACCAGCTCATTTAAGTTTTCGACTCGTGATTGGGCTTTTTCGCCTTTTTCGGCTTCGTACATAGCCCGTAGCCCTGAACGGTCAATGACCTTGTCGGCCATACCATATAGACTCATATCGGCAGTATCAGTGCGCATGCCAATCACTAAATCCATAAAGCCATTCACGGCATTGGCAGCGCGGCCAGTAAGGACTTTTTCTTCAATTAAGCGCAAGCTTGCCTGCCACATAGTCATTTCTTGCTGACGTGCGGTTGAGCGAATGATATCAAGGGTACGGTTACCAATACCACGAGTTGGGGTGTTAACCACCCGTTCAAAAGCAGCATCATCATTTTGATTATTGATAAGACGCATATAACCCATGGCATCTTTAATCTCTTGGCGCTCGAAGAAACGCAGGCCACCGTAAATTCGGTAAGCTAGCCCTTTATGGAGTAAGGCTTCTTCTAATACTCGCGACTGGGCATTGGAGCGGTATAAAATGGCACACTCTTCTAACTTGCCGCCGTTATTTTGCCACTCAGCCATTTTGCCAACAATAAAGCGCGCTTCATCCATTTCATTAAAGGCGCAATAAACCGCAATAGGCTCACCCGCATCGTCTTCAGTCCACAGTTTTTTACCTAAACGCTCAGGGTTGTTGGCAATTAGATCATTGGACGCATTAAGGATATTGGCTGTGGAGCGATAGTTTTGCTCCAGCTTAACCGTGGTGGAACCTGGGAAATCGGTTAAGAATTTATGTAGATTCTCAACTTGGGCACCGCGCCAGCCGTAAATAGATTGATCGTCATCGCCAACAATCATCACATTGGCTTCTTTGCCTGCCAGCACTCGGATCCACGCATATTGAATGGCGTTGGTATCTTGGAATTCGTCCACCAAGATATGCTTAAAGCGTTCTTGATAATGGGCTAATACATGGGGTTTATTGAGCCATAATTCATGGGCGCGCAATAAAATTTCAGCAAAATCAACAAGGCCAGCTCGGTCGCAAGATTCTTGATAAATTTTATAGATGTTTAATAAATTTTGCTCAATAGGAAAGCCACCCGCATCGATATGCTTTGGGCGTAAGCCTTGGTCTTTTTTGCCATTAATGTAACCTTGGCACTGACGCGGCGGATATTGCTTGTCATCTAAATTGAGACTTTTAAGAATACGTTTTAATAAACGTAACTGATCGTCAGAATCAATAATTTGGAAGCTTTGGGGTAAATTGGCATCTTTAAAGTGAGTGCGCAGCAAACGATGGGCTAAACCGTGGAAAGTACCAATCCACATACGGCCCATGTTACTGCCAACCACTTTCTCAACCCGCTCACGCATTTCTGCCGCGGCTTTATTGGTAAAGGTGACCGCAAGGATAGAGTATGGACTTTGTTGTTCGACCTGCATAAGCCAAGCAATACGATGGGTTAATACCCGAGTTTTACCACTGCCTGCTCCAGCTAAAACTAACATGCTTGAAAGCGGTGCGCCCACTGCTTCACGCTGCTTTGCGTTTAGGCCGTCTAATAATGATGATACGTCCATTGGTCCTCCCAAAAATCAAGCTGGAAGTATACCAGTTCCTAGGCGGCTGCGACTAGGAACTGTAACGGATTCTTTATGGGGATTTTATTGTGATGACTTGTGAGCTAAGTAGCGGGCTGAACTAAAACCACTGCGTAGCAATTTAAGCAATCTCAGCGGCCACTACCGAGATTTCAACCAATAATGCCTCACGGGCCATTTTAGCGGCAACACAAGCTCGAGCAGGGGCGTAACCTTCAATGACCCAGGCATCCCATACCGCGTTCATTTCAGCAAAGTAAGCCATATCTTTTACGTAAATGGTTGCCGATAACATATGCTTTTTATCACTGCCCGCCTGCAGTAATAAGGCTTCCACTTTGTCCAACATGGTTTGGGTTTGTTCGGTGATGTCTTTAGTGGCATCTTGGCAAACTTGGCCACATAAATAGATGGTGCCGTTATGTTTGACAATCCGGCTCATACGGGTTTTAGTTTCAATTCTTTCAATGCTCATGGTGCGCTCTTTTAATCTGTTAATGGCGCTATTATCAGTTAAGTCAGCTCACAATGACAACTGAGAAAATATCGCTATCCAATAACTCGCGCATTTAAGCAGGCTGTTAATCAAAAATAAAAATGCCTTGTCAGCAGTATCTGGCTAACAAGGCATAAGATTGAAATACGATTGATTATTTGAATATTAGTTAATCACTAAGACTTGTGGGTCATTGGTTAAGCTATGACTCCACTGCTGATAGATAGGCTCACTGCCATCATAAAACCATACCACTGCCATTAATGCTCGTAGATGGTTGGCCACCAATAACTCTTCAGACAATGCGCCTTCATCAAGGGCGCCACGTAATAAGCAAGATTCAAAGTTCACGCTCACTTGGGTGCCATTTTGCTGATAATCGTCACACAATGAAAAGTAACCACGCTTACTTGATGCTAGCTGCACATCAATACTCAAAGTAAACGCCGCTTGTAGATCAAAATCGGCATCAACCACCAAGTCATCAATTGAGGTTGCTGGCGGCGTTTCTGGCTCTGTAGGTGTTTCAGGTTCCGTTGGCGTCTCAGGTGTCGTTGTCTCTGGTGTTGTCTCTGTCGTGGTATCTGGTGTTGATGTCGCAGGTGTTGTCACCGCAGGCGTCGTTGCTGGTGCAGGCGAGCTATCATCGCCACCACCGCCGCCACAGGCTGTTAAAAAGCTTAATGATAGAGCCATGGCTAGGCTAGTGGCTCTTTTAGTCCCTATTTTAGTGCCTGTGTTACAAGCCGTGTTAATGCCTGTTTTCATGCCTGTGTTAATGGCATTCTTCGCTGTTAATAACGTATTTGCTGCCACTTGAGTTTGAGTTAATGTATTCATAATATTCACCTTAAAATTCCATTTCTTGCTTAAATTGATTGATTAAATTCACACTAATTACTGTCAGGGTTAATCCTTAAACAGTAGCGAGTCAGTGGCGGTCAAATACCAATAAGGTTTGGTCTCACCGCTGGCATCTGCAGCAAACTCAATAAACTCAACATAAGCGGCATCAACACGTTGTAGCTCTGCAGGGTGCTGCCATGTATCAGGCACCTCAATTGCCCAACTCATACCATTTTGGTCTTGGAAATAGTGCCCTTGTGATGCCGTTGAAGCATCGTCATGCATCCCTAAAAATCGCGTATCAAATTTATCGGTTGGTGCTTTGTTTTTCAGATGGATCTCTAATTTACGTCCTGGGTTTTTACCATCAGTAATATTCTTAGCCGCTAGGCTATGATCCGTACCTGGAGTGGCAAAAATGAATGGGTCATAGGGGAACTCAGGCATATCATCAACATGTACCGCATCAACAAACGGCACTGTCATTTGCCATGTTGCGCGGTATTGGGTGCCGCAACCCGGTTCAGTTCTGAAATATTGACAGCCATTACCCGCACTGACGTGTTGCCATAAGTCTTCAGTAAATAACAGCACCGCATTGGTTTGCCCGTCTTCAAGTGGTGAGCTGGTCTGCTTAACCCCTTGGGCGCTCCACTCAATGGCTGACTCTTGCACATTGCCGCGGCCAATATCATGTAATTGCACCGCAAAGCCATTGTGATACCAAGCGCCCATTGCCACTAATTGCGCATCAAAGCCCACGCGACGAACCATGTCATTTTTACTGTATTGGCTAATACGTAACTGCATCACCACATCGTTCATATCAAAGTCACCTTGAAAAGGGTATAAATCCTCATAAGCTAACGTGGTGTATTCTGACGATGAGGGGTAATAGCTGATAGTGATGCCGGTTTCAGTGACAGTGATAGGATAATCTTCCACTTCACCATCACTGACACCACCGGTTGGTAATAAGCTGGCCTCTGAGCTCAAACGAAAACGTGACCAGGTTGCGCCAGTTTTAGCCCAATTAGGTACGTTAATCGTCACAGTTGATGTGCCGCTACTCACTGAGCGGGCAATAATCACTTGGTCTTCACTATCAAACTGACCATCTTGGCCCCAATCAATCCAGCCGTTAATATAAGCACCATCCCCTTCTACTGTGATTAATAACACCGCCTCTTCACCCACTTCAAAACCGGTTGGCATGCTGATACCATCTTCATCATCAATACCATCACTTTCATCATCAGATAACGGCGCAGGATAACCGTCGGATTCATTATCAATAACACTGCCTAATGACATGCCGGCAACCATATTATGGCGGGCACCATTTGAATCAATTAGGGTACCGTAACTGTCTGGCGCATCACCAAAATCAACATTGTCTCCCACTGGCACTTCTGCTAATGCACAACGAGCACCATCATTTGAAGAAGATGACGGCCCGTATGAAAACAACTCTGCGGTAGGGTTATCACTTTCAACGTTGACCTTATACACATTGCCATCGCCGTTGTTACTTAAATAAAGGTTGCCATTAGGGTCAAAAAACTGCGCTCCAAAGGTAAAGCTACCACTGCTTTTAGTAATAACGGTTGCTAAGGTTTCAGCGGCACCTGTTGCGGGGTCAATCTTGAGTAATTTGCCTGTGCTGCCGTTAGTCACTGCGTATAAAAAGCCGTTGCTTGGATGAAAGGCAAAATCTGTTACGTTGTAAGTGGCATTGGCTTTACTACCAGGGACAATGTTCATTGGGTGATCATTACCATCTAACGGCACAGTAAATAAGCCTTGGTTTTTACGGTAGCCATACCACACGTTTTCATTGATGGCGACATCACCAACATAGAAGTTACCCGCTGCAGCAGCTGAGCTGTCTTTAACGATAGTTAGTGGTTCAACTTGGTAATCTTCGCCCACTTTACCTACTGTACTGTGCTCATAATCCCAACCGTATAAGTAGTTATCCATGTAGCTGAAACCGACACCATTAAGTGATTTGTTTAAGCCCATATCAGCAGACAAAACTGTGTAACTACCTGTGCCAAGTTCAACCCCAAAGGTTTTTGGAATGCCTGCTGGCGTTTGAATAATAAATGCTTCGGTAGGACAGGCATTGAATGGCTCAGCGGCATTGGTATTAGCACTGAACAAAGCCATGCTAGTACCAATAGCAATACTGCTTAAACCAAGAATATTGATGATTTGAGAGTGAAGTGGTTTCACGTTAACTATTGTTGTGTTTAATGTTTGCATATTGGCATCTCGCTATTTCGTTATCAGGATGTATTGGGGATACTGCATAGTGGATGCCAACTTTTATTATCCTTTAAATACAATGCTTTATGATTGAGACAAGATTGTAACTCAATACTAAAATGCATTCTGCAACGCATTATGAATTTGAGACTTTGTGATTTTTTGGGATTGAGAATGGTTTGATCTGTATTGTTCCAAACTCCGTTTGGATTAACGTCGTGGGTTGTCCACCCACACCTGACCAAAAGGGTATCAACAGCAATACCCTCTTGGATCACCCTGCCGCCCCTAACGAAAAATGCTGAAAAGCGCATGATTTTCGATGGGGATTGATCCAGCTTTGGACTTCGTTTGTTGCTAACTTCGGACCCTGTTTATTATAAAGAGTGAAAATGCTAACGCTTCCGATGGTGCATCCATGCACCGCGAAAGCTATGCTCACATCCATGTGAGCATCACGCTATTTTCTTCAACGTCCTCAATTCAAATTGAGCCTTTTAGCTCTTTAAATTTTCACGAATACCGTTAAATCGAAGAGATAATAATCCCAGTGTAGATGCGTTCAAGACCTTCCAAAACATGGCGAAGTTTCACAGTGTGAAACGCTCTGAGCGAGAGGCATGGGTGCCGAACTGGCCGTTTAACATGGATGTTATTTGTTTTAGCAGAGCTTACATGGACCTTTTGATTTATATAAAGAGTGCAGCGTCTCGCAGTTGTATCTGCATAAAAGGTCGCTCTTTCACATCCATGTGATCGCGACATTCCGTTCATCCTGAACATCCCAGCGGCAGGCAATTGGTTAAACAGAAGTCATGGTCTGCTGTAACTGAGTCAATATAAATGAAGTATAGAATTGGTGGCCTTAAAATGTTTTTGCCCCATTTTAGTTTAGTCCTTAATCAAAGAGGATGTGAACCAGAACAATTTGACCTGTTTTCTCTTATGGATGTACTCTGTTATCAATATAAGAATTACAGTGATATAGGTGACACAAATGAGGCGATTGAAGTCGCATGAGAATATAGAAGCAGAGAGGTTTCTAAACAATCCTGAGCTAGTGTTCCACTATACAAAAAAAGAAACTGCCATTGAGCATATATTAGAAAATAGTACTTTAAGGTTCGGAGGATTTCGTTCGACAAATGATCCCCAGGATTATCGAAGAAGGCTCAGTGAAATCCGTGGCGTCATGCCTCTAGGGGGAGATTCACAACATACTATAGAAAAGAAAAACATTGAACGCTTAAGCCAAACTATCAATTATAAATTGGAAAGAGCGGGTTTTCTGTCATTTTGTAAACATCATCAAACACAAAATCAAATTAAACTAGGTTGTACTAAACCACGCATGTGGTCCCAATATGGAGAAAGTCATAAAGGAATTTGCTTAGCGATAGATAAAACCATTCTTACAGAGAAGTTAAGAGAGTTTTCTGCATCAGACTTTCAACTCTTTCATGGTGACATTGAGTATTTAGATCAAAATGGGGCAGTAGCTAGCTCAAACCTTCTAGAGGCTGTTACATCTAAAGATATTTATGAGTCAAATTTTAAGTACGATCAGCGTATTCTAGAACCAGACCTTACACCTTTGATAAATGAATACTTTGAAGTAGACTCCCAACGATTGCTATTCACTAAAGATCAAGATTATGTTGATGAACATGAATATCGGATCGTCATTATCTCTACTGGCGATTATACCACTGGGGAAGGACAACTTATTGATATATCAGAAGCTCTAAAAGCAGTAGTGCTTGGCGAGCAATTTCCGACTGTATACAGAACTACCATAGCTAAACAGTGTCAAAACCTGTCAATTCCCTGCTATCAGTTAGAATGGTTCAATGGAGTCTATTTCCATAAAAAGGTTATGTTTTAGTGGATTAGTAAATTTGGCCAACTGACTACACTAAAGATTTTCCTGTACCTCAGGTAAGCTGTCAAAAGCGATCACTCTATACAAGCAATCACATTAACCATTTAACACTCAACCACGCTTATCTTCCAATAGCTGCACAAATAAGCTTTTCCATGCTTGTTGAAGCTGCAGCCATTGCTGAGTACGCCAATCCTCGATTTGGGCATGCTGCTGTTTTTGACCATGATTGTCGACTTGCTCATGAACGTAAGCAGGCACATGGCTTGATAATAGAGCGCTTGATGAGTGCATACTCGATAAGTAACGCTCAATAGCATCGGCCAGTGAGTTAACAAATTGCTTATCATCTTGGCCGCTAACCTTAGCCTCAACGATATTACCCATGTTTTGCAGTTGATGCTGACGAATTTGATCCCCCAAACCATCCACATCGGTTGAGATAATGGCTTTACTCATTGCCATAGATTCAATAAATACTAAACCAAAAGGCTCCCAGCGTGATGGAATAATTACCCCGTCACATTGGTCTAAAAAGCGAGGCACATCGTCAACCTTGCCCACCAGCTTTATATTATCAAGCTGAGAAACTAACTGTTGTAGCAAAGGTAATTGCTCACCTTCACCGGCTAACAATAATCGACACGGTGACTTAACCTGATGCATGGCTTTGAGTAATAAATCAAAGCCTTTTTGTGGATGAAATCGGCCATAGGCGGCTAACACAGGAACCCTATGATTAGCGTTTTTTGGGGAGTGGCTTTTGTTGGCGATAAAACAGCTTAAGTCTCGGCCCTGCCCTAACTGAGCGATTTTGTCTGCAGGTAATAGCTTATTAGCTAGCATCCATCGCTGCTGTGAGGGTGAAATGGACACCACTTTATTCATTAACCGATAGCTTAATTTCAGCATGAAATAGAAACGTTGCGGATGTGCAATTTGATGGCGAACAAATTGTTCGCTGTAGTGATGTTCTTGCAGGATAAATATGATCTTAGGATGACGCAATCTGAGCCATGCAATATTTAGCAGTTTGCGCCAGTTTGAGGCGCCATGAAAACAGACAATATCAGCGTCCAATGTCGTATTCTGCCAACGGCTAAAATCCAGCTGACGAATGTCAAATTCAAATGCCAAAGTGAGGATGTCAGAGCCACACAAACTGTGCAACGCAAAATTAACGCCGCCCATATTAGGGTCATCGACACAATGCAAAATTCTCGCTTTCACTCTGACTCCTTGAGCTATCAATAACCGGCTTATTAAATTAAAGCACTGTTAAAACAATATACTTGTCTCAGTTAAATCGCAAAATTTACTACGCGTTCAGCTTCAGTCCGTCGTTAAATACTTTTGCTAAATACATAATGTTAAATACATAAAAAAAGAGGCTAAACTTAGCCTCTTTTAATTAAATTTTACCACTAAACAATTATTTGGCTTTCTTATTATCTTCCAGACCCATGCTATCCATCCAATAATCAAAATTAATCATATTGCCGGGTAACACCACACGGTTATCTTTATCTTTTAAGCCATCAAGCTGTTTGAGGTATTGTTCACCTAACTGCAGTCTTAAGGCACTCTGACCGCCGGGTTTAGAGATCACTACCGCCAAGCGCTCAATGGATTCTGCAGTGGCTTTAGCAAGCGTTAAAATCTCTTCGCCTTTACCTTCAGCCTCATTGATACGGCGCTGCATTTCACCCTCTGAGCGGTTAATGGTTTCAGCCATCACACCTTCTGAGCGGTTAATTTTACTCTGCTTGTCACCTTCACTTTGGGCTAATAATGCACGGCGCTCACGCTCAGCATTAACCTGCATTTCCATGGCATTTTTAACGGTTTCTGGTGGGGTAATGTTTTTAATTTCATAACGATGCACTCGAATCCCCCAAATCGCGCCAGCTTCGTCCAGCACTTGTACGACCTTGGCCGAGATAATGTCGCGCTCTTCAAACGTGCGGTCTAAATCTAAGGTACCAATGACTGAACGTGTGGTAGTTTGCGCTAATTGAATCGCTGCATAACGATAATCCGTTATGCCGTAACTGGCTTTAACGGGATCGGTAATCGAGATATAAATGACGCCGTCTACTTCAACGTTAACTTCATCGCTAGAAAAACACTCTTGCGGTGGCACATCGATAGTTTCTTCTTTTAGGTCATGGATATAGGCCACTTTATCAACAAAAGGCACTAAAGCATGAAAACCGGCATCTAAGGTGCTGTGATATTTACCTAGTCGCTCAACAATGTAAGCTGACTTAGTGGGTACTAAGCGGATAGATTGGAATAATTTCAGCACAAAAATAACAAAAATCACCCCCCAAATACCCATAACAATTAAATCGGTATCAATTCCATTCAACATTAGCGTGCTCCTTTTACTGGGCTGTTAGTTACGGCATGGGTCACTTGCTCCATCCCTTCAAAGAAGCCTTCTAACTTGGCCATTTCAGCAGGCACCACTGAGACTTGTGTTTCAGTTAAAATGTCACCCACTTGGCTAATAAACTGCTCTTTCAGCATCATATTCATCGCATCGTTACCACCTTGGTTAGCCAGTGCGGTGCAAATCATATCCATGCCTTCAGCTTTCGCTTTGGCAATAATGGTAATTTCTTGGCCAGAGCCAATCGCTTCATTAATGCGTTTTCGCTTTTGCCCTTCTGAGAGGTTAATGGCCTCTTGGCGCTCACCTTGAGAGATATTAATCATGGCGTCTTTTTCAGCATTGGCTAAAGTGATTTCAGCCCGTTTTCTACGCTCAGCTTCCATCTGTTTTTCAAGGGTGTGGATCACGTGTATTGATGGGGAGATATTTTTAATCTCATAGCGAAGCACTTTAATACCCCAAGGATCTGACGCTTTGTCAATTTCACGAACAATAGACTCGTTCAAACTGTCACGCTCTGAAAAGGTTTGCGATAGGGTCAATTTACCAATTTCTGAACGCATGGTGGTTTGCGCGAGGTTAACCGCAGCTTTACGGTAATTTTCGATACCGTAACTGGCTAACTTGCCATCCATCACTTTAAGGTAGACCAATCCATCAACTTCCAGCTGGGTGTTATCTTTTGAAATACAACTTTGTGGTGGTACATCTAGTACTTCTTCACGAGTATCGTGGCGATAAGCTACCCGATCAACAAATGGCACTAAAAAGTGAAACCCTGGTTGTAATACGGTTCTAAATTTACCTAAGCGCTCAATCACATTGACCTCTCGCATCGGTACAATCAACATCAATTTATATAAGATAAAAAATATAAATAAAATGGCTATGGTTAGTTCAAACATATGTCCCCTTCCTTTTGCAAAACATGTTCAGGTAGCGTAGCCCCCTATACATGACTTAATTCCTTTACTCAGTTGGCACTCTGTGTGGTGACCAAATCAATAAAACCTAATTCTGCTATTTTGTGACTAATCTTGTTTATCAGTGAAGCTTTCGCCCATTAACTCAGTTTCTGCATATGGCTCAACCACTAAGGCAATATTATCTCGGCAAATAATTCGCACTTTAGTGCCTGCTTTTATTTCAGTGCCATCCCCTAGTGCTGACCACTCAGTACCAGAAAACAACACCCGACCGGTTTTTTCACCCGGGCCAATATCAGCTTTAACTGTGACAACTTGATTATATAAATCCATTTCCTCATCGGTATTATCCACATGCTTGTCACCACCAATCATTTTTTGGGTGATATGGCGAAAACTAAGCAATAGAACCATTGAGGTGATAAACCATAAAGTGAAGCTTTGCGCGGTGCCATCGACGATACCGGTAAATAAGGCTGCGGCCACAATGACACAGGCTGCACCTAATAAAATGACGATGCCACCGGGAACAATAATTTCCGACAACATCAGCCCTATACCGACGATTAACCAGATACTGGTTGGATTAGAAAATTCCATATACCCCCCTGTAAAAACGTTATCATATGTTCCTTTAAGCTATAAAACCCGAACTTGGATAAGGTTTTATAGAGCTGATAACTTTAAATTGATAACTACTACACAGTGGTAATAGTGGTGCTATCTCAAGCACAGGATATGGGCACTCTTTAACCCATATATTGGTCGTTAATATCACGACATATTATGTCAACAATACAGGATATTGATGATATTGCAATCATATTTCATTGCTAAAGCTTAGCAGTAACTGTATAAAAATCGGATAAATCAATAAAAAGAAGGCAATAAAAAAGGTGCCTAAGCACCTTTATATTCAATTAGTTAAATATATTAAGCTAATAGTTTTTTCGCAGCTGCAACCACAATTGCAACCGCGCTGCCTTCGGTTTTCTTCATCATGGCTTCATCAGGAATTTCTTGCTGGGTACGATTAACGATAACCCCAGCAACACACGCTGCGCGCCAGCCTTGTGTTGCACACATAGTAAATAGCGTTGCTGACTCCATTTCGTAATTCAGTACGCCCATAGCTTGCCACTCTTGCATTGAGCCCACAAAGCGGCTGGTTACACGTCCTGAGACCGTATCGTAACGTTCTTGGCCTGGGTAGAATGTATCAGATGATGCTGTGATACCCACATGTGGCTCTTTGCCTGCGTCACGACATGCTGCCACCATAGCGGTAGTACAGTCAAAGTTAGCAGCCGCTGGAAACTCAAGTGGGGCAAAGTGTAAACTGGCGCCATCTAAGCGCACTGAAGCTTGCGTGACAATAACATCACCGACATTTACATGTGGTTGAATCGCGCCAGTGGTACCAACGCGTAAGAAAGTCGTCACACCTAGTTGTGCTAACTCTTCTACTGCGATAGATGTTGATGGTCCGCCAATACCTGTTGAACATACGACAACCGCTTTGCCATCAATATAAGCAAGATAGCTGGTGTATTCACGGTGACTTGCTAAAAAAGTCGCATTTTCCATTAATTCGGCGATGCGCTTAACGCGCTCAGGATCCCCTGGAACAATCGCTAAGGTTGCGCCATCAAGCATTTGCTTGGTTAATCCTAGGTGAAATACGTCGGCCATATTGAAAACCCCTTTCATATTTGAAGATATCATTCTAATTGTGACGACTGTAACCCACAAGCCACGCTATGAAGGTTAACTGGGTCACATAAATTCTGTTATTAAACATTCGAGTGATGATTAAAAATTACAAATGTAACTGCCATCACTAATTTACAGCACCATAAATCAGCAAAGGCTAAATAGCCAATTTTAGTTGATTAAAAAGTTTTTGGGGCAATCAATTAATTATTGATCCCGGTCACATTACCTACAGCCAAGTAGCGCTAATTTGTAGTTAACATTAGATAAAAGGAGTAAGTCGATGTTTCCAGAGTACCGTGAGCTAATCAGTAAACTTAAAACCTCAAATGCCCATTTCTCAAAGATTTTTGATGAACATAATCAGCTAGATGAGCAGATAAAACATCATGAGCAACATTACAGTAGCGATAGCACCCCAGAGCTGAAAATACTAAAATCAAAGAAGCTGCATTTAAAAGAAGAAATTTTTACCATGCTGCAAAAGCAGTAATGGCTATTGCGTATTAATCGCCAATATTGGCGATCAAAAAAGGACGCTTGAAGCGTCCTTTTTGTTGGCTCATGTAAACCATCTGTTTAGCGAGAGCAGTTATTTTACGGCGCTAAGTGCTTTGATTAAGGTTTCGTTTGAATCAAAGTTCTCGATGCTAACAACGGTTAACTTATCTAGGGTCACCATAGTGGCCATATCTTCTTCAGTAGGCCAGTTTGCAGTTGCATCGCCTTCACGATCTAACCCCATAGCAAACGGTAAATCCTTCATTTGGGGGATAGCCACAAAGCGAGCAATCAATGATGGCATACCGCTGATATCAGCAATATACACCAAGTTTGCAGGTTGCTGCTCAGTCGTTGTAGCTTCTAATGCCGCTTGAATGAACTCGCCACCTTTCATGCCGCGACTAAACAAAACCACTTGAGTTTGTTCATTAACCACTAGCGGTTGTTCAAATTGATCTTCTAAGGTAATTGGCTCAATTTTATCATTCACGACAAACACATTCGCCTGTGCTGAAGCCATAAAAAGTACACTAACTGCAAATAAAAGCGCTTTCATGTTATTTTCCTGAATTAAGTGATAAGCCCTTATTTGAAATGACAAATTGTTTGGGCATTTTTGCTAATAAGGTCTTAAATTAAAAATAGCCAACTCACTATACTCGAATCTGTGATTCGACTTTATTACATTGGATTAGAATCATGATGCACCTCACGGATTAATACAGACTTAATTATTCGCAATAACAGAGGCTTCAACAATAAAGTAGCGACAGCAATAAGTGTTAATTAATTGCAAAAATGACTTTATTACCATTGGAATATCACGCATTATTTCTCTGTTAATTCGTCAAAAATAAGAACATCATCATGAATGAAACAAGCTTAGATCAAGAACTGCAGCAAATACAGAATGTCTACGACCTTCTTACTGAATTTATTGTGCAATACAGCTTTCAAATTGTTGGCGCTGTCATCATCTTACTTATCGGTATCTGGATAGCGAATAAAGTATCGAACTTCGTTGTTAGCCAATTCGAAAAGCACGATATTGATGTCACCTTGGGCAATTTTGTCTCCAATCTGGTGAGGATTTGCATCATTGCGATGGTGGCGATCATTTCGCTAGGGAAACTCGGTATTAGCGTCACCCCAATGGTGGCCGCAATTGGTGCCGCATCATTAGGTGCAGGTTTAGCACTTCAGGGGATGCTGGCCAACTATGCTGCTGGGGTCACCATTATTGTTACCCGACCTTTTGTTATTGGTAACACCATTGAAATTAAAGGTGTGGCTGGAGTGGTAAAACAAATTCAGCTCGGCTTAACCATATTAACCAATGAAGAAGGCGAGTTAATCAGTATCCCTAATAAACATATTGTCGGTGAAATACTGCATAACTCTCATGAATATAAGTTAGTCGACACTCAATTTAATATTGATTATCAAACCGATCCCCAGCAAGTGATTAAATTGATTTCAGATGCTGTCATGAGCCATGGAGGCGTCAGCCAAACGCGCACTCCACAAGTGGGCATTAATGATTTCAACAGTATCGGGATGGAAATCGGTGTGCGTTATTGGGTGCCAACCAATAGCTATTTTGAAGACAAGTACCAAGCGAATTTAGCCATAATCAAAGCGCTTAAATCAGCTGATATAACCATTCCATGTCCTGTAAGAGAAATACATTTGCAGCAGTAGCTTAGCCCGTAAAATATGTCTTCAGGCGAATGCTAAAAGCTAAGTAAACAATCGTTATTTCAACGTAAAATATCTAAGTATTCTCAGCCAGTTTATATAATAACTGGCTGAATTCAGCTTTATATTGTCACCGTTATAGTCATCAGTAAAAGTCACCATTTGCTTACTAAATGTCATCAAAACTTGACATGAGTAATTTTTAGTCACATAGTTAGGTCAAGTTTACTTTACTTAAAGACAAGCTAACTTGAAAGGAATGATTTATGAATACACCTAACTCAACAGAAAATGATTGGAAAAAGTGCAATAACGTCAACAGCAATCGTTTAGCCAAATGGACCGCTGCATGGGTCATCACACTCGCGATATCGACTTTTGGTCCAATGTTTATTTGGTCGCAACATGACATCATTACCGCCGCTGCGATTGGATTTAATTTTTTGGTCGGTATCGGGATGATTTTCGCTAATAAAAAACACCTAGCTTCCCTTGATGAACTACAACAAAAAATTCAGCTTAACGCCATGGGGCTGAGTTTAGGCGTCGGATTAATTGTGGGCATCAGTTATTCAACGCTCGACACTACAGGGCTGATTAATGCTCATGCAGAGATATCTCACTTAGTCATCATCATGAGTTTGACCTACATGGTGGGGATAATTTTAGGCAATAGGAAGTACCGATGAAAAACAGATTAAAAGTACTTCGCGCAGAACGGGACTTAACCCAAGCACAACTGGCAGAGTTACTGAGCGTTTCCAGACAGACTATTAATGCTATTGAGAAAGGAAAGTTTGATCCAAGTTTGCCATTGGCATTTAAAGCGGCGCGCCTTTTTGGGCTAACCATTGAAGATATCTTTCAAGATGAGGCATAACCTGCCTCTTCGTCAGCTCAATACCACTCAGGCCGTTAAGGTTTTATGCATAAATAGGCTGCTAGGGTCATTATCATAATCAGCAAACTTATCGCCAATGTCAAAACCAAAGCTTTGATACAATTGCCTTGCGGGTTTAAAAAAATCCATTGAGCCGGTTTCTAGGCTTAACTTCTCATAACCCTGACATTTAGCAAACGCTAGCATATGTTGCAGTAAGTGCTTAGCAACACCTTTACCGCGATGTGCATTAGCAACCCGCATCGACTTTATTTCACCGTGGCTGGCAGTTAATTGTTTAATTGCGCCGCAGCCAAGTAGCTGCTGATTTTCCCACACAGTCCAAAAGGTAATATCATCTTGGCGCAGTTTGGTTAAATCTAGCGCATGGACACTTTCTGCTGGCGACGTGGCGTACATGTCCTGCAAGTGTTCATTTAATAGTGCCGCCACCTCAACGCCAGACAAATCATCGACTCGAATATCCATGTTTGAACTCATGCTCATAAACCTTCTATTTTTAGTCTTGTTTAACCAAAAGCCATAATTCAAACACTGACTCTGAGCGCTAAATCTATTATTGACTCTGCAGTGATAGCTGCCATATTTATTAGCACAATATACATTAATGGATTGATTATATGCGCAAGACTTATTTAACTGCTAGCCCCTTAATTTGCTTGATAGCATTCACTCTCATGGGCTGTGCATCGGGGCCTGCCAGCCTGCAACAAGGACCGGACGCTGAAATAACCAAAGAAGGTTTAGTTAAAGTCGATAACTCCAGACTGGCCTTATCGTACGCAAGACCCGATGTAAATTGGCGCCAATATACCAAACTGTACTTTGAACCGACCCAAGTCACCAATGATCATCCTGAAGGTTATCGAGCGCCTCGAATTAATAAACAAACTGAAGGGCCTAATGCCACCTACGACTTACCCCAAGAGTCCCTTGATAAAATGGCGCTGCAATTTAGTAAAACCGTTAGCGATGTGTTCAATAGTGAGCAGCCCTTTGAGTTAGTCACAGAAAAAGGTCCTAACACCTTAGTGATTGAAACCGCTGTAACCGATATCCGCTTAAGCGCGCCAATTGAAAAATCCCGCAGAAGCTATAATTCCATGGGAAAAACTTATACCCAAAACTCAGGCTCAATGGTGTTATTGGCGGTACTTAAAGATGGACAAAGCGGTGAAGTGTTAGCCAAAGCGGCTGATCGCGGTGTGGGCTTTGATCAATGGCGTCAAAACACCCAAGTATTCAATTGGGGTGATGTTAAAACGGTTTATCGTCACTGGGTCAATGATTTCAAAAATGCCTTAATGACGGCGGTAGCCGAAGAATAGAGTCAATAGCAATAAGCCTTAAAAACATACTCGATAAGCTCTGTGCCAATTGTGATACCACAATTGGCACTGTTAATTACAAGCCCCGCTGCCATTCTTGGCGTAACGGAATACTGCCTTTAATCGCTTGTTCTACTTGAGCCAGTAATTGCGGCTTATCTTTGCCTAAAACGCCTTTCAGCACTAAATAGTTTGAGGCATGATCAGAACGAAAAATAGTTTTCTCCAGTGCAAGGCCCGATAACAAAGTTTGCATTTCGGTCAACAGCCCCAGTTGATCGGGCAACACAAAATCACCATCAAATGCCTGATCCATTCTCTCGGTCCCCAATGGCAATGTCACCACCAAGGTAGATAAATACTCAGGCTGAGCTTGATTCATCAACTCTGCAGATGCCTTAGCGTGCTGAATAGAAAGCGCCTTACCCCCTAGCCCCATTAAAATCATCACTGATGACTTGATCCCGGCTTGCTTTATTTTGCTTAAAGCAGCTAAAGAGGATTCAAAGGTTTCGCCTTTTTGGATACGGGTTAACACTTCATCGTCACCACTTTCACAGCCGATATAAAGTAAAGACAAGCCTAAGGCTTTAAGCTCCGCCAACTGTTCAACGGTTTTGTTAGTTAAATTACGCGGTAAGCAATAACTACTAATGCGAGTGACACTGGGTAAATGTTTATTAATCAGCTGGCAGATTTCTTTTAAGCGCTTAAACGGCAACGTCATTGCATCACCATCAGCTAGAAATACTCTAGAGATTGGTACCCCTGAAGCGGCAGCGCTGAGAATATCTTGCTCAATAGCATCGACTTTGTGGGCGCGAAATTTTTTTTGCTCTTGGGTATACATATCGCAAAAGGAACATTGGTTCCAGCTACAACCATTGGTCACCTGCAATATCAGCGACTTCCACTCTGATGGTGGTCGATAAACCGGTTCAATATAGTGAATCATCTAAATAACCTCTAAATCCCTATCAATGACAGTTTTTGTATTAAAAACACTCGTTAAGATTGTTTTTCATTCTATTTTTTGCAATAAAACGTTTGAATTGATCATTTTGCTTGTTTATAGTCGATTAATAAAAATAATTATTCAGGCCAATTGATTTATGAATCAAGTCGCATATCAGCTCAGTGAAAGACGTGAACCCCCTCGTTCTCATGAAGAGCATTGGGAGTTGCTGACTGCAGATCAAAAAGTTGCCCTATACGATTTAAACCGCTTTGGTTACAGATTGCTTTTTGTGAGAAGCATGCCAGAAGGCCCTCTGGCTGTAATTTCTCAGCAAGATGACATCGCCATTATTGACCATGAAGGTGAGTTAAATTTACACCCTAATTTAACCTTAAGGGAATTACCTAAGCCCCATTAAACTTAGCGATTAACAAAGCTATCATCGTATAATCGAAATAATTTAAAGAGTGCACTCGCACTCTTTTTTTCATTTTTCTCATCAGTTTAATGCTTAAGCAATCACTTCATTGAACACTTCAACCTTATGTGACTCAACAAGCTCAGGCATAACATTGTGGAAATAATTTTGAATGTAATCAGTCGCATTATGTTTATCAAATACTGCTCTGTCGGCAAATTTTTCCACAAAGGCCACTTTGCTATCATCATCTAAACTGATATTTAACTCGTAGCGAATACAGCCTAATTCTCGGCGAGTCGCTGGGATCAGCTTAGCAAGAGCTTCAACCAGTAAATCACGTTTACCTTCTTTAGCAACAAACTGAGCAACGCATACGATACGGGTATTATTGATGATAAAATCTGACATTATTTTTCCTTAATACTGATAATATAAATACGCTAATACAAACTAAATAAACTGTTCCTATAGCAGTCTTAAATGACTAGTTATTTTGTAAATTAAGTAGCATATCGATATGCGGTATGCCGTCTTCAAGATACATTTCTGAATTTAAGATAAAGCCCTGCTGCTGATAAAAATCGCTGAGATGTTGTTGCGCGCCTATTTGGATGCTGGTTTGCGGCCACTGAGTTTTAACAACATTAATTGAGCGCATCATTAAGTCATGTGCAATACCATGGCCACGGCCCTTTTCTGCCACAATCACTCGGCCAATACTGGCTTCATCATAACTGACACCTGCCGCTAAAATTCGCGTATACGCAATGAGTTCACCTTGCTGATTCATTCCTAACAAATGCTTGGTTTGCGGTAATCGGTCTTTATCATCAAGCTCGGGATAAGGGCAGTTTTGCTCCACCACAAACACATCGACTCTGAGTTTTAATAGCTCATACAGCTCATCAAGGCTGAGTTCATTAAAGCTCAATAGCTTCCAGTGCATTAACTCTTTTAACGACATGTATTATTACCATAAAATTAATAGCTATTAGAGCAGTCTAGCATGATTAAATAGGCTGATTAACCAGTGAATTTCAGACAAAAAAATACCGAGCATAAGCTCGGTATTTTTAGGTTAAATTAGCTCAATTTAGAACTTGTATTTAACACCAACTTTTAACTGCCAAGCAGACTTATTAATATCATAAGTATTGTTGTTAGCGGTTTCGATACCATCTTGACCGTAAGGTACTGAGTAAGTGTAAACACCTGTGTCAGCATCATAGCTATGGTCTACTAAGATTTTGCTACCGAATGATTGGTATTCAACTACGCCCCAATCATCATTTACTAGGTTAAGTACGTTTTTCACGTCAAAGTATAAAATACCTTTATGTTTCTCTGTGAAACCAGGTAATTCTTGCGTGAAACGGAAATCTAACTGATGTACCCAAGGTTGATTATCAGATGCTTTACCAGCAATACCACCAGCATATTTACCTAAGCCAATTTCATCAACTGCCGCTTTAAACTCTTCATAGGTTAACCCACCTGAGTATTCTACGTTCGCATCATCTGCGCCAGTAGGAATATAAGGTAAGTAAGAATCAGAGTAAGCAAATGCACCTTGGTCACCGAAACCACGGTCATTGTGCGAACCTAGTACCCAAGTCATTGGGCGGCCTTCACGTGCTTCATAGAACATGTTAAAGCTTGAGTTATAGCCTGCAACAAATTCAACATCATAACCTAAGCTCATAGTGAAACGATGTGGCGTTTCATAATAACCAGGTCCCATTGTTGTGCCATTACGATCAGCGCCAACCATGGTGTACTGGTAGTTAGAGGTCGCTGTTGAAGATGAACCTTGGTTACCTTCATCAACTGAGTTAAATGCGTAACCAAGACGCATATTTAAACCCATGTCCCAGTTTTTAGCTAAGGTGAAACTTAATGTCTGACTGGTACCATCTTCTTCAGCATTAGTTAGCATCAAGTCGTAACGTTCATAATCTTCATTTGTCGGATCTAAAGGATCGAAAGGCTCATAAATAACACGACCAGTATCATCCGTTTTCACTTCACGACGAGCTAAATCTACCCAAGCAACATCATTTTCTTTTTGGATATATAAAAATTCACCACCAAAGAACCAATCTTGACCTAGTGCACCGAAGTCCCAAGTACTGTCAAAACCAATGCTTGCACGCCAATCTGAAGGAAGCTCAAAGTTCGGGTCTAATGAGTTAGTGTTACCATCGCCGCCCACTAAGCCATCTTGTGCGCCGTTTGGTACATTAGCAAAATCAGGTGTGCCCCAAGAAGTATCCCAACCATCGTTGTAGCTTAATAAGCTGTTACCATCGTTTGAGAAGCTGTTAGACATCCAAACTGTTGGGTAACCACCACTGAAGCGGCCTACACCACCACGTAATGTCACATCGTCAGATAATACATATGTTAAGCCAAGACGTGGTAACCAGATGTCTTTGCCGTCCATGGTTTCATTGTTGGCAAAACCGTAACGCTCAACAAAGTTTTCGTTCAGTGCAGGAGAGTCTGACATGCTGATGGTTTCGTAACGCACACCATAAGTCATTTCTAGATCTTCATTAATTTCCCAAGTATCTTCAACAAATAACGCTAATGTTTCCATATTGAAACTAGCAGCGACGTCATTTGAATTTCCTGATTGCGCATTTTGGTAACGGAAACGGTCAACAATGCCATTTTCAAAATCATCAATTGAATCAAAATCCCATGAACCCATAGTATCTTGAGCGAACAGGTTAAAGACTTCCACATTGTTAAACTGGAAACCAAAACCAATGTTGTGCTCATCTAAATAATAATCACCAACAAAACGTAATTCTAGATTCTGGTTGTTTAATTCATTTGCTTGACGTGAACGCTCTGTACCAAAGTTAACATCGCCAGCGTCAGTACGAACATTTACTTGACCAATGCCAGTGCTAGTTACAGGGTTAGAGTTAGAAGTGGTATCTTTATAAGCCACTTTAATTTCAGTGGTAAAATCATCAGTCCAGTAGCTGTAAACTGTACCAGCGTACGACTCTAACTTTTCTTCTTTGTTATACCAATAACTGGATAAATTAAGCGAGCTTTCATCGTCCGAAACTTGGCTAGTTCTGTTACCTACAGTATTTTGGTAAGTAAAAGATGCACGATGATCATCGTTAATGTTCCAATCAATTTTAGCTAATATTTTTTCGTCACTTTCTTCAGGAGAAGCATCATAACTACCAATATTGCCTAAACCATAAACATCACTGGCAATCGCATTAATACGATCTAGATCAGCACTCGTTACATTGGAGTCATTAGCAAAGCCTGCGCCTGCTGGTCCCCATTCTGCAGCCTGAGGTGCATCATAGTTTTCGTAAGAACCAAAGAAGAATAATTTGTCTTTAATTAGCGGGAAGCCAACAGTGCCACCAAAGGTTGTTTCTTCAAAATCTTGCTTTAACTTGTCGCCATTTTCTTGGTCTTTACCATCGCCAGCCATGCTGTCGTTAGTGGTTTCCCAAAAAACAGTACCATCTAATTCATTAGTACCTGACTTGGTTACCGCATTGACTTGCGCACCAGAGAAACCACCAGTTCTTGCTGTAAAAGGTGAGGTATTTAATGCAACGCTTTCAACCGCATCAATTGAGATTGGAGAGCGCTGAGTTGGGTAACCGTTTGAGTTAAGACCAAAATCATCATTTTGCGATACGCCATCAACAACAAAAGTGTTAAAACGTGGGTTAATACCCGCAACGCTCATTGAGACGCCATCAGTACCGACAACAGCCATTGGGTTTTGACGCAATACGTCTTTTAAATCACGGTTAATACCTGGAGAATTAGCAATGTCTTTCGCGCCAAATTCACTGTTACCACCCGCACTACGGTAATAACTCGCATTACCGACAACACCGATACGTTCAATATCAGCAGCAGATTGTAAAGTACGGTTGAAACGTAATGTTTCACCGACGTTTAAATATAAATTTTGTTCGACATCATCAGCAAATTTTTCTGAATCTACTTTGATGATATATGGACCACCAACAC
Organism: Shewanella sp. 10N.286.48.A6; assembly: GCF_002873135.1. Lineage (GTDB taxonomy): Bacteria > Pseudomonadota > Gammaproteobacteria > Enterobacterales > Shewanellaceae > Shewanella. Next base: position 8,647 of record NZ_MCVI01000035.1, on the reverse strand, counting down.
GAAGACCGCGTGCAGTGAAGTTACCATCAGCACCTACTACCACTTCAGTGACTGTGCCAGTTGGTTCATGGATGATGGTAATTGTTGCATCTGTTACTGCATTACCTTGTGGGCCAACAATCTGACCGCGGATGTTTGATGCTGTATCTGCTGCCATAGCTGGTAGAGCAACGCCCATAGCAAAGCATGTCGCTAGCGCTAAGCGACTGATTTTATTGTTTAACATTTTCAGACCCCTGAAATATTTTTATATTTATTTATGTACTAGTTAATCTAGCTTTATAAAGAAGTTTGTAGAGTAAAAACTTCAGGCGCTAGTTTATAACCAATTTGTTTCAAAATCATGTCATTCTTGAACTATTTACCAACAAAACTTAAACTGCGACCGTCAACTTCGCGCAACATCCACAACAAAGCATGAATAACAGCCGCAAAGTAGGCTCTTTAGTCACAAAAAATTAATCTAAAAAGTGACGTTCATCATTCGCTGTCTAACCTCATTTAAGTGGTTTACTAGGTCCAAGCTACTTAAATGCCAATGGAATAATAATAATGAAACCTGCTATATTCTTAATCAGTGCCACACTGGCTGTATCCGTTTTTACTAGTCAGCAAGCACAGGCATTTGGCCAATTAGGTCACCGTATTATTGGTGAAATTGCCCAAAATAATTTATCCAAAACCGCTCAAGAAAAGATTAATCAACTGACAAAAGGTGAGTCTCTTGCCCAGATGTCGACTTGGGCAGATGAGATCCGTTCAGACAAAAATTGGTATCACTCATCGCCTTGGCATTATGTGTCAATTGACGATGGCAAAACCTGGGACACAGTCACCAGAAACCCGAAAGGCGATATTATTGAACGTCTTGAAAAGTATGAACAAGTGCTAAAAAATGCCACGACTTCTGAACAAGAAAAATGGCAAGCATTGGCTTTTTATGTGCACTTTGTCGGCGATATTCATCAGCCATTACACGTAGGTCACAGCCATGATCGCGGCGGTAATTCAGTTAAATTGAAGTGGTTTGGCGACGACACTAATTTGCATTCAGTGTGGGATAGCAAGCTGATTGAGCATCAAAAATTAAGCTATACCGAATACACTAAATTTATCAGTCGTATTTCAGCAAAAGATATCAGCGACTGGCAAGGCCAAAACTATTATGTGTGGGCGGATGAATCCAAAGCCTTGCGTGATGCCGCGTATGAGTTAGAAAAAAATCGTGATGATCAACCTGATTTGCGCTTCCAATATATTTTCGACCACACCCCAACTGTGGAGCTAAGAATGCAGCAAGCAGGCATTCGCTTAGCGGAAAAGTTGAATATTATTTTTAGTCAATAATATTAAAAGCGTCTTTAAAATGACTTATTTGTTGCGCTAAATTGCATTAATTTTGCAACACAAACGTAAAAAAAGAGCCACTAGTCATAGTGGCTCTTTTGTTTTTAATCTCTCACGATTAAATCATTGTTATCAACATAACCTTGCAGGGCAATAATGTCGATAATGAATCATTAACGTTCGAAGTTATGGAACTTCTCGATACCAAATGATTTACCAGTATCGTGACACGTTGCACAAGATTCAGCCGTGCCTTCAGTAAACCAATCAGCTGTAGTCGGTGTATTTAGCTCACCGCCATTTTGTTCCATATGGTTTTGAGCAGCTGCATCATTATGACAAGCAAAACAGTTAGCCATAATCGGGCTTGTCATTACGCCAGCAGTACCTTCGTTAAACGCTTTTGACAGCATATACTGGTTAGGAATTTCAGCTAGTGAGATACCTTCAGCGTGACAAGATACACAGTTTTCAGCGTTTAAGCTTCTTGCTGCAGCATTCGCATCATCTTCACCAGCATTACTACCAACGCCCCAATGCTTACTATGAACCATTGGGCCAAAGCCTGGGGCAGAATTACCTGAGCTGCGATCTTGTCCATTGTTATGACAAGCAACACAATCTAAACCACCTTCAGCGTAACTACCATTTTTATGGAAGTTAGTGTCGTTGTTATGACAAGTAGTACAGCTGTCAGCAGTTACTGCATGACGACGATCGTAGTCAAACTCTTCAGTACCTAGTTCAGTACCGCTCCAAGTAACATTGGTTGAGTATGAAGTGAAAGACACACCATTTTCACCATCATAATCAGACCACGTGCCATCAGCAAAAGTTAGACGAGAGCTGGCCATTAAGTTATTGGCTCCAGCATCTGAGTCAATAACCTCGAAACAAAGACTGCGAGTACCGTCTTCACGATCAACTTTACCATAGCTATCAGCAGGACGACCAACCAAAGACTCATTATAATATCCATGCAAGTACGCACCGGTATAAACTAATGTTCCATCATCATACAAATCTTTTATAATTTGCTTAACTGGTGTTTCATCAGTGGTAAACAACTCTAAATCAGTACAGAAACCTTCAGTCTCTTCACTTTTAATTACACCGTAGCGATCGTAAATGGTGAAATCAACTTCTTCATAGTAAGGCACCGATAACGTAGTGAAGTAGCCTTCACGAATGGTTTGACGCTCATCGATTCCAATTTTTTCTGATTTAACATGGAATTCACGGGCATCAAAATCACTATTAGCTGATAATAAAGCCGCTGACTCTGACATATCAGTCGAGTGACAATCGCTACAACCGTTACCAGCAAGACTTGTGTTCATCACAGGCTCTGCATGGCAGGTATAACAGTTAGTTACAGCGAAATCTTTTTCAAAACCTAATACTTCTTCGCCATCTTCAGTTCGAGTCACATGATTAATATGACCAATTTTTTGCATGGTATTTTTAGCATAACCACCAGTATCTAGAGAGTTCCCTTCAGAATCAACATCACGTGCAACGTTGTTATGACAAACCATACATGCACCTAGAAGGTCTGAATTACCTTCTAAATCAATAGCTGTATACTTAGCAGGGTGTTTATGATAGACAGGTGAAGTAGCAAAATCGACATGACAAGACTGACAAGTTTCAGTCGTTGTTGTGTGTGTCATTTCAGGCTTATTCACAATAATATATGGTGAAGAAGCGATGCTATCTCCGCCACCTACTTGTAAGCGAATGAGTCCTTCAGTATCAGCTTGAACAGCAGCCATAGGCGCTACAAACTCATATCGACCATCGTCAAGCATAGTTAGCGTTGCGCCTTCGTCACTTGCAGATGCACTGCCACCAACAGAACCATCGCGTGAACGCTGAATGCCATCTTCAGTTTTTGCTGCCAAATATACTGCAGCATTTTCAAGGCCATTAATTAATAAGCCTTCTTCATCAGTGATTTCAAACTCAAGTGTTACTTGTCCTTCTTCAACCATATGAGAAATAAATTCTACATTGGTCACTTCAGAAGCTTCTACTACTGGTGGGTTACTTGGTTCACCAGGTTCACCTGGTGCGCCATCTTGTCCATCTTTTCCATCGTCAGCACAACCCGCAATCCCCATTGCTGCTGCGATAACGAATGCTAATTTGCGTTTCGTTAAATGTTTCATCATCACTCCTAGTAGCTTATTACTACTTATTAGGTATAAACCGACCTTGAATATAATCTTTTCTACAAAGTCGAAGGGTGATAACCGTCACACGCAATGCCGTAAAAAATATTAAAATAACTCTTTATGATAATTATTTGATCCAGATCTTATTAAACACTTCCTTATATAATAACCAGCTTATTTAACAAACAATTAAATACGTGTTTTTAATAACGTTTGCATCAAAATGTATCTAGCTCGTAATTTTATGAGTGCTAAAAATGTTAAATTATTAATTATTTTCTTCTTATATATCGACTAGATTTGACCATTAAACCGATATAAATAGCGCTTTAAGATGTTCTTACGGCCAAGCCCTCTATAAATGGCAATAACTCACATAAAAAAGGCCCTTCAAGGGCCTTTGTGGTTTATAAGGGACAATCAAAGCTTATGAACAACAATCTCGTTTTATGTTCATTTTAGGCAGTTTATCCCAAACGACTTTTGCCATTAGTACCGCTAACACAATGCCAGAACTTAGCACTAACCAGTGAGGGAGTAATTCATGGTGTTCACCAATTTGCGGCATCACTACAAAGCCAAACTCAGCCACAAGATAGTTAACCAATATCCCTGCAACCAAAGCCACACCTAATACCCCGCCCAGGTAACCAAACAAGGCGCGCTTTCCTAACTCTTTCGCTACCACACCTAAAGTCGCGATATTAGTCGCAGGCCCTGCCATCATGAATACCAGAACTGCCCCCGGTGATACCCCTGCTAACAACAAGCCTGCCGCTATCGGTGTTGATGCGGTGGCGCAGATATACATAGGCACTGAAATTAACACCATGACTAGCATAGCGAGAATGCCATCACCCCATTTTGCTAAAAAGTCAGTCGGCACATAGGTTTGTACTAACGCAGCAAAGAATAATCCGACTAATAACCACAACGTCGTATCTCGCACTAAATCGGTTGCGGCATACTTAAGTCCAGTGAAGATACGAGACAGAATAGTTTCTTGTTTAAGCTCGGTCGCCATGTCTTGGGTTGATGCACAGCAGCTTTCTTCACTGGCAGCAGACGTTGTCTCACTTGAACAACATCCACTTTTCTCTTCTTTAGCGGCCTCTGACTTGCTTGAACAGCAACTTGTAGCCTCAGCCTTAACGGATTC
>NZ_MCVI01000035.1:0-3173 GCF_002873135.1 Shewanella sp. 10N.286.48.A6 | reverse complement strand
TGCTCGCACAACAACTCGACGCCTCAGCCTTAACGGATTCAGATTTACTCGCACAACAACTACTGGCTTTAGCGACTGGCACTGATTTTACAACAGCGGCACTCATTGGCTGCATCACTGATGCATTAGCAGCAGGCTTCATCGTCATCGCTGTTGTAGTTGCGGTATTAGTTGCTGTATTAGTAGCTGTATTAGTAGCAGCATCGTCTTTAACTGCGCTGACGACCTTACCATCGTCATCATCACGACCGACTAATAAACCCGCCACAATGGCGCTGGTGATCGCCGCTATCGGACGCACAATGGCCATAAATGGCCCTAACAACACATAAGATACCGTAACCGAATCCACCCCAGTTTCAGGCGTTGATACTAAAAATGAGGTTGTAGCCGCTTTTGATGCGCCAGAGCGACGCAAACCGACTGCGGCAGGAATAACCCCGCATGAGCATAAAGGTAATGGTGCGCCAATCACTGCTGCTTTAACTACAGTTTTTAACCCATGACCACCAAGTTGTTTTTGCATCCATGCCATGGGCACAAACACTTTCAACAAACCGGCCAACACTAAGCCTAATAATAGCCACGGAGCGGACTCTAAAAATAACTCTAAAAAATTGCTTAATAACATAATGCGCTCCTAACCTTGAGGCTGCTTTGCTGTATGACGTTGCTGTTCAGCTTTTGGATTTAATTCTTTATCTGTTGACTCTAATGCTTCTAAAATTGAGCAATGTTCAGCGCTTTCAGGGCCGCCGCAACAGGCCGCTGATAATTTGCCCAATGAGTTAGCAAAATTGGCGAGCTCGGCCATCTTGTCTTGTACTTGTTTAAGCTTTGAGTCCACCAGCCCTTTTACATCGGCACATGCCCAGTTGGATTTATCTAATTCAATGGATAACAACTCGGCAATGTCATTCAAACTAAAGCCCACCGCTTTGGCGCGAATAATAAAACCTAACTTGGCAGTATCATCCTCATTATAAAGTCGATAGCCCGCATCAGAGCGGCTAGAGGGCGCTAATAAACCGTGTTTTTCATAAAACCGCAGCGTGTCAGCTTTAACATTAAACAGCGCCGCGACTTCACCTATTCGATACATAAATTCACCATGAGTAAGATAAACATTCTGATGCAATACACAGATAATCATTACGAGTATAAGTATTACTATAAACCTTAGAGTTAAATCCAAGGTCAAGGCTTTTATAGAATAAAATTTTGTGAGTAACTTTGTTCTTATTTCAATATTGTGAAATCGCGCAGAAAAAACACCCTATATGGTGCTTTTGCGATAAAATGCGCGCGCCCTGTCTATAGGCAGCAACCCCCTAACAAGTAAAAACATTAAGGGAATTTTGCAAAGCAGAGCCATGTCGATGTCTGCTCTGTTTTGCCAAACTTCCTTAAAATAAATAGTGGACACTGTACCTACATGAATACTGTCAGACCTATTCGTCGCGCACTGCTAAGTGTATCTGATAAAACTGGAATGCTTGAGTTTGCTAAAGCACTTCACGAGCAAGGCGTAGAACTACTTTCTACAGGCGGAACAGCCAAATTACTTGCTGACAATAATATTCCTGTCACTGAAGTATCTGACTATACCGGTCACCCTGAAATCATGGATGGTCGTGTTAAAACATTGCATCCAAAAGTACACGGCGGCATCTTAGCCCGTCGCGGTATTGATGAAATCGTAATGGAACAAAATGCCATTAAACCCATCGATTTAGTTGCGGTTAACCTTTACCCATTTGCTTCTACTGTGGCAAAAGAAGGTTGTACGTTAGCTGACGCCGTTGAGAACATCGATATCGGTGGCCCGACCATGGTACGTTCTACTGCGAAAAACCATAAAGACACCACTATTGTTGTTAACGCCAGTGACTACGATCGCGTGATTACAGAGATGCAAGCAAACAACGGCAGCACCACCTTAGAAACACGTTTTGATTTAGCCATTGCCGCATTCGAACACACTGCCGCTTACGACGGTATGATTGCTAACTACTTCGGCACTATGGTGCCTGCACACAGTAAAGATGAGTGCCACGAAGATTCTAGCTTCCCACGCACGTTCAATACTCAGCTGATCAAAAAACAAGATTTACGCTACGGCGAAAACAGCCATCAAAAAGCGGCTTTCTATGTTGATAGCAACATTGATGAAGCATCGGTTGCAAGTGCAACACAATTGCAAGGTAAAGCCCTGTCATACAACAACATTGCAGATACTGATGCTGCGCTAGAGTGTGTGAAAGAATTTGAAGGCCCAGCTTGTGTCATCGTAAAACATGCTAACCCTTGTGGTGTGGCCTTAGGTAACACGATCCTTGAAGCTTACGATCGCGCATTCAAAACTGACCCAACATCAGCTTTTGGTGGCATCATCGCCTTTAACCAAGAATTAGATGCTGACACCGCGAAAGCCATTGTTGATCGTCAATTTGTTGAAGTGATCATTGCCCCTAAAGTTAGTGCGGCAGCACGCGACATCGTTGCCGCTAAAGCCAACGTGCGATTACTCGAATGTGGTCAGTGGAATACTAAAACCACTACTCAAGATTTCAAACGTGTTAACGGCGGCTTATTAGTTCAAGACCGCGACCAAGGCATGGTTGATGTGGCTGACGTTAAAGTGGTATCAAAAGTGCAACCAACCGCCGAGCAGCTAACTGACTTAATGTTCTGCTGGAAAGTGGCTAAGTTCGTTAAATCTAACGCGATTGTTTACGCAAAAGATGGCATGACTATCGGCGTCGGCGCAGGCCAAATGAGCCGCGTTTACTCAGCAAAAGTTGCAGGCATTAAAGCGGCAGACGAAGGTTTAGTGGTTGAAGGGTCAGTGATGGCATCAGATGCCTTCTTCCCATTCCGTGACGGTATCGATGCAGCAGCTGCGGCTGGTATCAGCTGCATCATTCAGCCAGGCGGTTCAATCCGTGATGAAGAAATCATTGCAGCGGCAGATGAGCACGGCATTGCCATGGTATTTACTGGCATGCGTCACTTCCGTCACTAAAACGCCAACACCAATGACTTAACTTAAGTCATTGGTGTTTTATAATTTAGTTTTTAAGCATATTAGAGCAAGCCATTGTTTCAAGTTCAATGAAAACACGCGGAGCTTATAAGCATAAGTGAGCATGTTTGAAGCAGAAATTGAGACC